>NZ_JACVCV010000006.1 GCF_017811155.1 Lunatimonas salinarum
CCGCCACATTATTGAAAAGCCCTTCGTGAAATCGAAGGGCTTTTTTGCGTTTAAGGGGCTTTGTAGGGGGACGGATACCTGGCGGGCAGGGTTTCGCCGAGTTCAAAAGGGTGTTGCGGGAGTATTCGCTTTTCGGACATATCGGTCCCACCTCTTCCCATCCCGATCCGCCTGGGCGGATAAGCCCTGCCGCGCCGATGGTACTGGTACGCCTAGGCGTACGGGAGAGTAGAGCCTGTCCCGACTGGTCGGGATCGCCGCCACATTATTACATGGCCCTTGGAGTGATCCAGGGGCTTTTGTCGTTTATCGGCTGCCGGGAAGGTATGGAGAGGGTCTGGGGTTGATATATGCCTTCGGCGATATAAAGTCGATATATGCTTCGCGATATAAAATTGAAACCTGCCGGCCGGCAGGTACGCCTTCGGCAATGTATGGGGACGTGTTTAAAGCCTATTCAACCGCCATTTGCGGGAACACCGCCGCATTATTGGAAAGCCTTCTGGACGATTGGGAAGCTTTTTTGCGTTCAGGGGAAATGAAGTTATTGGATAAGAGAAATGAGATCTGATTTGTGGGAATGGTAATTAGACTTTCGATTTCATTTTAACGGTTCGTAGGACATCCAGTCTACTTCCAGTTCGTAGGGGTGCAAGGGTGGTTCGAGCGATAGAGGATTGGTTTCAACTGACCAATCTTTGGTGTGCCAAAAATTCATCCTATACTTTGAAGCGTGCTGTGGTATGCCCCGTATCGTTCCCTGATAATCCCACAGGATAATTTTTTCACCGCTATCCGGGTGAATCATCCACCAACGAATTCGTTCGGAATACCAATCAAAACCATAGGTGTAGAATGCCTTGGAGGCGTCAAATCCCTTCAATGCGGAAATGGTTTCGGGTTGGTCTTGAAGGCCTGTCAGAGGTTCCCTTATGCCGGTGTGGTTTTCCCGGTAACTGGTGTTGTAGATAATCCCTTCGGCAAGGTTGATGATCCTGCCCACCCGCTTGAGTTCTCCGGGCGGACCTGTCCATGTTCCTATGTAAATCACAGTTGGGTCAGCCAGTAACCATTCAAAATCTATTTCACTTAGCCCCTGTAGACTGTCTTCGTGATAAGTGAAATAACCAACTACGGCACCGACATTCGGTTGTATGTCTTTTACCTCCGGGACCCTGAGGCGGGTGGCATAGGTGCCGAAATGGGTGAATTTTGTGGATATAATTTCCGGTCCCTTCCCTGGCCCGGCATTTTCGCTAGGGTCAATCTTAAAGGAAAGGATGTTGGTTCCGGTTTCCGTGGGGGAAGGGACTCCCATACTGTATTTGAAAGGAGATTTGTTTCCGGTAGAACCATAACGGAAATACGCCGATGATTCACCGGAAAAATCTTCCATGAAGGCCGTATGTTTATTTTTCGTTTGGCAAGGTGCCATATACCAGCTACCAATTAGAAAGAGGGTAATGATGAGTTTTTTCATAGACTTCCGGGTTTCGTAGTTGTGTCGATATACAAAAGGGCAGCATGATGCGGTTTCTAACCTTGTTCCAATTTAGGTGCTTAGTGATAGGTATCTGCTATGTCATCTGTTTCGCTTCTTTCAAACCTGGTTAAATCTGAGGAGCAATGCATTAGGAGGATAAATAACTTCTTATGTAAGCTGTAAGCAGATGGGAATCGTATCATCGAATTCGAATACCAAGTCTGATAGGAATAAGTAATGATTGCTGGGTTACGGTAAATCCAGATTTTGCGTACACACCTATCTTTTCTGCCAATCGATAATTTAATCCCACTCCAAATTCTCCAAGACCGGTACCCGTGCCGTTTTCATACTGATTCCAAAGGTGACTGTAGCCAATCTTTAGATTGACAAGTGGCGTCAGTCTGGCTTTTAAGGGCAAATATTCTACTTCCGAAAATGTCGAAAATCCGTTTGTTCCTTCGACATTTATGTATCCAATTCCAATTCCTGCAAATAGCTTCTTATTCACTTCTATTCCATTTATGATGTTAAAGTCGATGCCATTTTGTTTGTGTAAATAGTAACCTTTCCAATTTGGCCCGGGGTCAACGTCTACTGTGTTGTATTGATACTTTAATAATCCCGTCTCTACTTTGATTGAATAGCTGATCTGGGCATATCCTTGAATAACAGTGAAAGGCAGAATCCATGCGATCAGGAAAAGGGTTAGGCGATTCATTTCTCAATTCGATCCGTTTTATATTGACGATTTTCTGTTTGCGTGCACGTTATGCCTGGTCCTTATTTATGGATAGGGATGGAATCCCGGTATACGGAAACCTACGCTATTTTCAAGGTTTTATGGCTGCTATAAGGGATACGAGTCATGTAGCCGTAAAGTAAGTGCGAAAACCTGCGTTGGATTACTTGCTCTTTCTATTGTCCTCCTGTAATGGTTTTTAGTAGTTCGAAGAAGGCTTTTTTTCGCTCAGAACCAATTCGCCAGTCTACCGGCACACTCTGATATCCTTCTTCGTAGCCCTCGTTCTTCATCCGAAAATCGAAGTATCCCCAAGAAGCATAAACGGAAACAGCCGCAATAAAATTATTCCAGTCCTTGTCAAAGTCGAAATGGTCGTCCTCGTTAAACACGATGGGTTTTGGGATGTAACCTTTCACGGTCCGGGTTTCCTCTACCATGGACACGATGCGGTCGGGATCGTTGACGCCGTTACCATGCAGCAGGAGGTAGTCAGCTGATTGCACCACGTTTGGTAGGGGAATAAATCCTCCTCCGTAGCTGGTGCTCACATAGAAGCGGTAGCCGTCCTTTTCGATGGACTGGGCTAGTTTGATCAGTTCGTGGACCCGGTCGGGCTTCAGGATATCGTGGTCATAGCGGATGTTGGATTCGTTGTTGATTTCGATCAGCACATTTCGATATCCTTTGGCATGCAGCCACTCGGTAACATTTCGCACGGCCCTAATGACGGCAGTTTCATCTTCCAGACGCTCATCCTGCCCAAAATAGAAGAATCCCACCATGGGGACCATGCCTAGTTCGTCCGCCCGATCTAGAATGCGTTCCAGCCTTTTCATATAGGAGGGGATCAGTTCCCCGTGGCGTGTAAAGGCTGAATTATGCCAGGGCTGTAGCCGTGAGTATCCTTCGGGACTTCCTCCCTGTAGGTTGAGGGTAAAGGAGAGCAGCCCATGGTTTCGCCAGGATTCCATTTGTTGTATAAATTCATCTGTATTGCGATCTGCGTCCCAGTGTCCTGTATCGGGGTATTTCCAGCGGCTGACCGTGCGGGTATTCATGTCGTCAAAGATTCCTTGAACCATCCGGGAGTTCATCAGGAGTCCTTCGATGCGGTATTTTTTCCATTTCCGTTTTTCGTAGGTGGGTTTTCCATTGATGAAAAATTTCTCTCCCCGTATTTCAATGGAAGTTTGGCGGGTTTGCTGTGCCTCGGTTGGAGGCAGGAAGAAAAAGTAGAGCAGTAATAGCCTCAGTAGGGATCGTATCATGGTTGAAATGGGTTTCTGGGTTGATTCATGGAAAATATTCCGGCCTGTGCCCGGTTTGGCATAGGCCGGAGTGGCGCTGTTGTTATACAGTCCTGGGATCGGGGTGCTGATACGGCGCTCTGTAAGGCCTGCGAAGGCGATTGGTTGCTTCCATGTCACCCACCACTACCATGGCCTTGGGGTCATAGACCAGCGGCCTGCCTAGTTCCATAGACAGATTGGCAAGAATGCAGCTGGCGGTAGAGATATGGCCTTGTTCCACATCTGCTACAGGCAGTCCTCCTTTTTCGATTGCCTCCAGGAAGTTGATCATTTGCCTGCGGGTGGCTGGTGCTGCATGTAGTTCCATACCTTCCTCGTTCAGGTCTTCTGGGTATTCTTCCCGCTCATAAAGTGCGGTTCCGGTAATGGTTTCGCCCTGTCCATGGGGGATAAACTCATACTTCATTACCGATGCTTTGAGGGTGCCCTTTTCGCCATAGATCTTATAGGCCCATGGATATTCAGGATCTTGTGGAGTGCCCCAAGAGCGGTGGTTCCACACGCAATCTAGCTCATCGTATGAAAACGTGGCTGTCTGAGTGTCAGGAGTGGTGGAAATCCCCCCTTTTTGTACATAGATTCCACCCGTGGCGTAGATCTGTTTTGGCCAGCCCAGGTCCAGCATCCAGCGTACGGCGTCAAACATGTGCACGCACATATCGCCGGGTATACCGTTGGAGTATTCCATCATGGTGCGCCACCAGCGTCGGTGTGGCAGGCCTCGGTAGGGGAGTTTGGGGGCGGGCCCTACCCATCGGTCGTAATCAAAGAAGTCGGGCACAGGCGCTATTTCCGGATTGCCATTTGCCCGCATGTGGTAGTAGCAGCACATCTCGGCATGGGATATTTTGCCCAGCATGCCGGTGTCGATGATGTTTTTTTTTGCTTCCACAAGGTGCGGTGTGCTCCTTCGCTGTGTGCCGATCTGCACGACCCGGCGGTATTTACGGGCGGCGGCCAGAATGGCTTCTCCTTCGATCACGTCTACCGAAATGGGTTTTTGGAGATATACGTGGGCGCCAGCTTTTATAGCATCGATGGCGTGCAGGGCATGCCAATGATCTGGACTTCCTACGAGTACGATTTCTGGTTTGTGTTCCCGGAGTAGCTGTTGGTGATCGTTGTAGGCTTGGGGCTTTTTGCCAGAAGCTTGTCGGGTGGCAATCAGGTTTGCCGCTTGATCCCGCATGTTTTTGTCCGGATCAGCTACGGCCACGACTTCTACCGGTGCTACCTGAATAAGTCGAAAAAGATCACTTTTACCATACCATCCGGTGCCGATCAGGGCCACCCGATAAGGGTCCTTTCGTGTGCCAAACTCCATTGCCTGGGCACCAAGAGTTGTAAGGGCAAGCAACGCACTGCTGCCTTTAATGAAGTTTCTTCGATTAATGGGAATATTACTCATTGATGTTGCGAATTGGTTGTGTCTAGAGAATTTGCGTTAAACAGAAAGTCAATATAGGAAAAAATACAAGCAGTCCTCTCGGGAAATTACATAAGATGCCATTTTTCGTATCCATACAAATCAGCGACTGGATAAGGCGCTATGAAATTTCGAGGAGATCTTTCCGCTACTCTGGGGTATTCCGTTATTTTAGGACACATTGAATTATTCTGATGTGGAAAATAACGTCTTCCTAACCATGGGCGGTTTTGGAGCAAGATGGCTTTTTGGATAAACCTGTAAGCTGCGTCAAACTACGGGAAATTGCTTGAGAATAAATTTTTTCTATCCATTGCCATTGCGCAAACCGAAAAAAATGTGGAAATTCCGTGTAATAACCAAAAAACACACCTAATGAAGAAATTATTCTTATTTCCAGCTTTGGCCATTTTGGGCCTTCTTTTCTTTCAGGGCACTCCAAGAACGGCCGTCGAAGTCGACAAATCGCCTTTGGCTGTCATGCCGGATATGCCGGCCAATGTAAAAGCGGTAGTTGACCAAAAATGCTATGGCTGCCACAACGCCGAATCCAAAAACGAAAAAGGGAAGGCCAAGTTGGACTGGGATGCGTTTGAGGCATCCAAGAAGTCCAAACAAATGGCTGTGATGAAAAAGATCAATGAAGTCGTGGTCAACGGAGACATGCCGCCCAAGAAATATTTGGAAAACCGTCCGGAAGGAAAGCTAAGTGAGGCGGATTTGGCTACACTTACTGAGTGGAGCTCCGGCAAAAAGAAAAAATAGGAAAATGAAGGTTGGACGGATTCTCTTAATCGGGTTTATAGTGGCAGGTGTTGGAGTTCAATTGGTGCCCAACGAATTGCCCCCGGTTGAAGCCGATAACTCCCAAGATTTAATCCAGAGTGGCTTGGTTAACGAAAATATCGGCAAGCTGATCCGTACAGCTTGTTACGATTGTCACAGCAATGAAACCGTTTACCCTTGGTATTCCTACCTTGCGCCCTCCTCTTGGTTGGTGTCCAAGGATGTACGGGAAGGGCGGGAAGCGCTAAACTTCTCCCATTGGGAAAGTTTGGAAATGCTGGACAAGCTTGCGCTGTTGGATGACCTGGCCATAGAAGTGAATGAAGAGACCATGCCCATGCCCATTTATACGTGGATGCATGCTGCTGCCAAACTTAGTGAGGAGGAGCGAGCAGCCCTTGTACTTTGGGCGGAAGAAGCCATGGATATATTAGTTGAAGAAGAGGAAGAAGACGATCAGGAAGAAGGGGAATAGCCTTTTTTCTCAGGTAATCTGTTAATTATCCAAAGGCCCGGTGGTGATTGCCGGGCTTTTTTTTGGACTTCACCGTAGGCTTCCTAGATGCTAGGCGATTGTAGGTAAAAAAAAAGACCTTTGACCCTAATCCAATGTGACCCATGACGCCATTTCTTTATTGTATACCACTGCTGTTAGTGCCCCTGCCTGATCTGTTTGCCCAGTCTGGGGATCCTTTAAATCCCATCTCTTGGAAAATGCACGTCATCGACGATACCTCGCTGGGAGCCGATGGGGCCAAGTTGGCGGACGTCAATGGGGATGGTTTTCCAGATATGGTTTCCGGTTGGGAGGAAGGCGGCGTGAGCGGGCTTTACATCAATCCGGGTAAGAAAGCTGGAGATTGGACCTATGTAGAGGTATCCTCTCCCGATGTGGAGGATGCGTTTGCCGTTGACCTGGACGGTGATGGGTTCATGGATCTGGTGACCTTATCGGAAGGGAAGCATCAGCGGGTCACCATTCACTGGGCTCCCGCAGACGGGGAGGCCTATTTTCAAAGTGATCAGTGGATCAGTCAGGACATTCCAGTCACCGTAGGGATGACCCGTTGGATGTTTGGTCGGTCCATCGATGTGGACGGAAATCAGGGTGTTGATCTGATTGTGGGCTCTAAAGATCCAAACGGACGCCTCGGCTGGCTGGAAGCACCGGAGAATCCCAGGGATATGGCGGATTGGAAATATCATCCTATCAGTGGTGCCGGATGGATCATGTCTATCGAGACCCTTGACATGGATGGTGACGATATCTGGGATATTTTGGTTACCGATCGCTACGGGGACATGAGGGGCTTGCGTTGGCTCAAAAATCCCGGTGATTCAGCACACCAACCTGAGGGATGGGAAAACCACTACATCGGTCTGCGGGACGGAGAGCCCATGTTTTTTGGAATGACTTCCCCGCAAGTATTCAACGGGGATGGCCTCCCCATGGTGATTGTACCAGACCTGCCAAACGGTTGGGCGTTGTTTTACCAAGAGGATGGATCTTGGAATAGGAAAAACATAGCCTATCCATCGTTTAGCGGAAGGAGGGGCAAGTCGGTGGCTGTAGCAGATATCGATGAGGACGGAATCTTGGATTTTGTAGCGTCCTTTGAAGGGGCTGAGGAGCGTTCGGGTGTATTGGCGGTTACGGCATTTCAAAGTGATTATCCGAAGTTTATTGATATTAGCGGGTTGCCTGGGATCAAGTATGATTTTGTGGTTTTGCTGGATATGGATGGAGATGGTGATCTAGATGTGCTGACCTGTGAAGAAACAGGAGGCGATGGCAGCAAACGGGGACTTGGGATCATCTGGTATGAAAACCCGCTTCGCTAACCTGTGCAAAACAAAAAAAAATCATGGTGCCGTTGGGGGGTACATTTTGGAGATTGCAACGTATTACTACCTAAATGAAGTGGCATATAATAGGAAATCAACCATACAATGAGCATTACAAAAGAGATATACCTGGTAGCGAGTGGGGATTTGAGATTAGCGGCCAACCAAACCTGCTGGCAGGCACAAGCAGATATGGAAGCGAGACTGGAGAAAGTCTTGGTGGGGATGGGTTATTCTGTGGTTAGAGGCCATGCTTTTGACAAAAAAAAGGGGCACGGTTTTATTGATTCCCAACGAATGGGAATAGAGGTGTTTAAAATGTTGGATTCCACCAAGCCCTTGATAGTTGCCGAAAGTGTGTGGCAGTACTCGCATCACGTTTTGCCCGGCTTGACGACCCATCAGGGGCCCATTCTCACGTTGGCCAATTGGAGCGGACAATGGCCAGGTTTGGTGGGCATGCTCAATTTGAATGGCTCGCTGACCAAAGCAGGAGTCAGTTATTCAACGCTTTGGAGTAAGGATTTTGGCGATGCCTTCTTTATGGAGAAGCTGTCGCAATGGTTGGAGACGGGTAAGATCTCCCACGATGTGAGCCATGTCAGGGCCTTTGATGCAGCTTCCATTTCTCCTGAATTATCCGAAAAGGGTAGGGAGTTTGCCCAGCGTTTTCGCCAGAATAAGGCGATTATGGGTGTTTTCGATGAGGGCTGCATGGGGATGTTCAATGCCATCATTCCCGATCATTTGCTGCACCCTACCGGGGTGTTCAAAGAGCGGTTGAGCCAGTCCACCCTATATGCAGCTATGCGGGAAGTGAAGGACGAAGAAGCAGAGCAGGTCTTGGCGTGGCTGATACGGGAAGGAATGACTTTTGAATGGGGAAAAGGCGATGCGGAGTTTACCAAGGAGCAGACCTTGGACCAGTGCAAGATGTACATCGCTGCCCTGCGGCTGGCAGATGAATTTGGCTGCGACACCATTGGTATCCAATATCAGCAGGGGCTAAAGGACCTCGTTCCTGCCAGTGATCTGACCGAGGGATTACTGAACAATACCCATAGGCCACCGGCATATGATTTAGCAGGTAGGGAGCTTTTCCCCAGCAAGGCCTTGCCTCATTTCAACGAGGTAGACGAGTGTGCCGGACTGGACAGCCTGATCACTTACAAGCTTTGGGACGAATTGGGAATGGTAGGGGACAACACGCTGCATGATCTCCGTTGGGGAGAACACTTTATAGGAGAAGGGATAGACGATTTTATCTGGGTGTTCCTAATATCCGGTGCTGCACCACCCTCACATTTTGTAGGCGGTTATAAAGGGGCTTCCAGCGAGCGGCAACCGGCCATGTATTTCAGACTAGGAGGGGGCAGTCTCAAGGGAGTAAGCCGTCCCGGACACATTGTTTGGAGCCGTATTTACGTAATGGACGATGCGCTTCATGCCGACCTGGGTGTCGGAGAGGTGGTCTCCTTACCTAAGGCAGAGACGCAGCGTCGGTGGAACATGACAACGCCACAGTGGCCCATCATGCATGGTCGCTTGGAGGGAGTGACCCAAAACCAGATGATGGCCCAGCACAAAGCCAATCACATCCATGTGGTGTACGCCGACAGCAAGCAAAAGGCGTTGGAAGCTTGTCTGGTAAAGGCTGCCGCACTTCAGGAACTCGGGATCCGGGTTTCGCTGTGTGGTATTTAACGCCAAATAGACAGTTCAGTAGGCGGATGCCTGCGTGATATCCGCTGGGATGATCAGCAAACAGGCGGTAAAGTCGGCACTGCTTTCTTTGTGGAGCAGGGCCGTCTTTACCGCAATAAACCTAGTAAAGCAATGAAGAAATTAACCATAGGCTGTATGCTGACGGCGTTTGCGCTGCATTTTTCCTGCGGCTCGGGTCAGCACACGGGTGCAGAACGTACGGATGCACCGGCTCCCAATGACGTTACCGGTAAATTTTATCTGCCTCCGCTGGTAACTCCAGGAGAGCAGGGATACCTGCGGGGAGCGCTGATTTACGGTCTGGATAATAAGCCCACACCGCAGGTGCATGCGTCTACGATCGTAGAAACACCCTCCGGGATGGTGACGGCTTTTTTTGCAGGGACGCATGAAAAGCACCCAGACGTGGGCATTCGGGTTTCCAGGCTGGTAGACGGCGTCTGGACTTGGCCGGAAGAAGTAGCGAACGGAGTTGAGAACGATACACTGCGGTACCCTTGCTGGAATCCCGTGCTGTTTCTCCCCAAGGACGGTCCCCTAATGTTGTTTTATAAGGTTGGACCAAGTCCCATGGACTGGTGGGGCATGCTGATGACTTCCGAAGACGACGGTGAGACCTGGTCCAGTCCGATCAAGCTGGGAGAAGACCCCAAGATAGGTCACCTACTTGGCCCCATCAAAAACAAGTCGGTTCAATTGGAAGATGGTACCATTATCAACCCTTCCAGTGTGGAGATTGTAGAGGGGGAGGATGTGAAGTGGATGACCCATTTTGAGGTAAGCCGAGACAATGGGGCTACCTGGGAAGTTATCGGCCCGATCAATGACGGGGAAGCATTTGATGCCATTCAGGCCAGTATTCTGACCCACCGGGACGGGACGCTTCAAATCTTGTGCCGCACACGTCAGGGCGTGATTTCCACCAGCTATTCCAACGATCAAGGACGTACTTGGTCGGAGATGACGGCGACTTCCCTGCCGAACCCCAGCTCCGGAACGGATGCCGTTACCCTGTCGGATGGGCGTCATTTGCTCATTTACAACCACAGCACACGGGAGGGAGAAGAGCCCAAGGCACGGAACATCCTCAACCTGGCCTTGTCTTCTGACGGCGAGGAATGGCTGCCCGTGATGACCTTGGAAAACGAACCTATTCGTTCGGGTTATGCCTATCCGGCCATCATCCAATCATCGGATGGCTTGGTCCATATCACCTATACGTACAACCGGGAAGGAATCAAATACGTGGTCATCGACCCATCAAAGCTGTAAAAGGCATACTGTACGCAGTATATCAATTTAAAAAAAACAAATCACAAGATTATACTTCACTCATGTCTGAAAAACCATTTGCCCTGCCCTTGGAAGGAATTGTACCTCCCTTGGCAACTCCCCTGCTGGATGATCATACCCTTGACCTGGTTGCACTGGAAAAACTCGTCGGCCGCATGTTGGAGGCAGGTGTTCACGGACTCTTTGTATTGGGCACCACCGGGGAATGTACCAGTCTCTCCTATGAACTCAGGCGTCAACTCATATCGGCAGTCTGTTCTCTAGTGGGTGGGCGGGTGCCGGTATTGGTGGGAATCACCGATACCGCTCCCAATGAAAGCTTGGCACTGACCGATTATGCCAAGCAGGCGGGCGCGGCGGCCGTGGTAGCAGCACCACCGTATTATTTTGGGCTTTCCCAACCCGAACTGGTGACCTACTTTGAGCGATTGGCGGATCAGCTCTCCTTGCCCTTGTTTTTGTATAACATGCCTTCGCACACCAAAACCATGATCAGTGTAGAAACCGTGGTTCAGGTAGCCAAGCATCCCAATGTGATTGGCTTTAAAGACAGTTCGGCCAATGCAGGGTACCTGCATGCATTGATTTACGCCTTCCGTGCGCAACCGGAGTTTTCAATTTTTGTAGGACCCGAAGAAATGATGGCTTCATCTGTACTTATGGGGGCCCATGGCGGAGTCAGTGGAGGGGCGAATATGTTTCCAAAGCTGTATGTGGACCTGTACCACGCCGCCAAGGCAAACGATCGGGAAACCACGCTGCGATTACAGGCCAAGGTGATGGAGGTATCTGAAAAAGTGTATTCACTGGGCACCTACGGATCCAGTTACTTGAAGGGGCTCAAAGGGGCGATGCATTTGTTAGGGCTTTGTCAAAATGTTCTCGCTTTTCCGCACACAGCATTTGGTCCGGCTGATATGGATAGGCTTCGGGCTAATGTAGAAAGTATAGAGGGCGTATAAACAACACCTAAACAGTAGGAAAAGGGATGGATTTACCACTGATTGATTTAGCCGTATTTTTGATTTACATGCTTGCGATTGTGCTCTTTGGGGCGTCGTTTTATTACAAAAAGCGTTCTGCAAACGATTTTATTACCGGAGGGGGTAAGTTGCCTTCCTGGGCAATCGGGATGTCTATCTTTGCCACTTTTGTGAGCAGTATCAGTTTTCTGGCCCTGCCGGGAAATGCCTACCTAAGCAATTGGAACGGCTTCGTCTTTAGTTTGTCCATCCCCTTCGCAGCGTGGTTGGCGGTTAAGTTCTTTGTGCCGCTGTATCGCGGGATCAAAAGCCCCTCGGCGTACTATTTTCTTGAGACGAAGTTTGGTTCTTGGGCGAGGGTCTATGCGTCCATTTGCTATCTACTTACGCAGCTTGCTAGGATGGGAGCCATCATGTACCTCTTGGCCCTCCCAATGAATGCCTTGTTTGGTTGGAGTATACCGGTAGTTATCGTGATTACGGGTATTAGCGTACTTATTTACTCCATACTGGGAGGGTTTGAAGCAGTCATTTGGACAGATGCCATTCAAGGCATTATACTGATTACCGGAGCGCTTGCCTGTGCAGGAATTTTGCTTTTTTCTATGCCGGAGGGTCCCAGTCAAATGTTTGAAATAGCCAAAGCACAGGAAAAGTTTAGTCTCGGAAGTTTTCAGATTAGTTTTTCGGAATCGACATTCTGGCTGATACTCATTTATGGATTATTTATCAATGTGCAGAATTTTGGTGTGGATCAAAATTACGTTCAGCGGTATTTGAGTGCCAAAAATGAAGCCGAGGCGGTAAAGTCCACCCTAATGGGAAGTCTGTTATACGTGCCGGTTTCCTTGCTTTTTTTCTTTATTGGGACCGCCTTGTTTGCCTACTATCAAGCTATGCCGGAGTTGCTTCCGAGCCATCTATCGGTTGGGGAAAATGCCGATAAGATTTTTCCCTATTTTATCGTGAACGGTCTTCCCAAAGGGATGACTGGGTTGCTGATCGCATCGATCTTTGCGGCAGGCATGAGCACCGTATCTACTAGTGTGAATAGTTCTGCTACCGTGATTTTGACAGACCATATCAAAAAATATGTCAACCCACAGATTAGCGAAAAGGGAGAAGTGACCACGTTGGTAGTAGCTTCCTTGGTAATGGGGTTGTTGAGTATTTTGGTTGCTCTCGCCTTTAACGGGGTCACAAGCGCACTGGATGCTTGGTGGGCACTTTCGGCGATTTTCAGCGGGGGCATTCTGGGGCTTTTTCTCCTCGCTTATGTGGGTAAAAACATCCGTCAGAAGTATGCTGCGATAGGAGTGATATTGGGCGTCCTGATTATTGGTTGGATGAGCCTCTCCCCTTTGATTCCGGATGGAAGTGGGTGGGTATCTTTCCGAAGTCCCTTCCACGCCAATCTGACCATTGTATTTGGTACCGTCGTGATCTTTCTAGTCGGTTTCGTAGGAACGGCCCTCTTTCACAGAAAAGATTAAGAGTGTACCTTGCTCGATTTCTTGACAGATTTGGAGGTGAAAACTAAGATGCCAATCAGCACCAAAAGGATAAATAACACGGCATATTCAAAATTTAACCAAATGTCTGAACGCGCTTTGATTTCATACGATCGTACGGTCAGTTTAGCCCCCTCTTCCAGTTGGATGTTTGACAGCCCCCTCAAATCGGTTAAGACACGTTCAAAATCGGAATTAAACCTACTTACAGACGCCTCAAAATCGTGGTTTGCACTCTGATCCGTGTCGAAGTAAGTTTGGATCTCTAGCTTATTGGTGATCAAATCTTTGAATTCTGCCAGGTACTCGGCCTCTTTAGGGGTTAACTTGGTCGTTTCAAAGTCTTCTATTACGGTCAGAATCCGGTTATGGTAGTCGATCACTTCGTCTTTCACCGCGAGGTATTCTTCCATAGTGGCGCATTCGGACACGAGTAAGCGCATGCGGAACACCATTTCGGTAATGGAAAAGATGTGTTCCTGCACCACAAGCCGATCATCGTAAACGGATATAAAGGCTTCTTCCAATTCTGCTACATTCTGTTTGTCTATGATGCTTTTGATAAAGATGAGCAATAGGACCGCGGTTAACGCAATCGCCATTTTTATCTTAAATCGGATAAATGCTGTTTCTTTCATAATAGGTTGGTTAACCAACGTTGTATTAGTTGCCTAATATATAAAAATATTTATATGAATTAAAGGGGACTCGTGAAAGAACGGCTTATTTCCTTTTTGGAAGGGTAAAGCTGAAGGTGCTTCCCACACCTTGTTTGCTTTTTATGGTTAGTTCTCCATTGTTTTTTTCAACGAAATCCTTTACCAAAATTAGTCCAAGTCCGGTTCCTTTTTCCCCCGCAGTTCCGTATCTTTTACTTTGAAAATCAGGTTTAAAAAGCCTTTCGAGGGTATCGCTGTCCATTCCTATACCGGTATCCTGTACGGAAAATTTCCACGTGCCATCACCGGTATCTTCTCCAAGTATGGTTACCTCTCCTCCGTTTGGTGTGAATTTCAACGCGTTATTTATCAGGTTTCTGATGATCAAGTTGACTTGGTCACGGTCAGCCCAGCAAGTGGTCTCTGAAGGTATTTTGTTTTCGATGTGGATCATCTTACTTTGGGCAATGGGGCTGTATAAGTCCAGATTGTCTGCAATCAGCTCGCTAATCAGTATATCGGAAGGGGCTGTGGTTATTCCCCTCATTTGGGTTTTTGCCCACTGAAGCAGGTTCAACAGGGTGAAATGGACATGTTCCACCTCGTGTTTTAACTTGTAAGAAATTTGTAAAAACTCTTCCTGAGAAAGGTTCTCATCGAGCGTGTACTGCATCAGACTGTTAAGGGAGTTAATAGGGGATCGGAGATCATGACTGACGATAGAGAAGAGCCTGTCCTTCGTTTTGTTCACCTCTTCCAAATTTTTGGCAATGCTCTCTATTTCTTCTTTTTGTGCGGAAGTCTCTTTGTATAATCGCTCCAGTTCATCTTTTTGTCTGGTGACCTGTAGGCGAGCTTTGCGTTGTATCTTCACTGACCGGATGGAAATGATCAGCGCCAGCGTCATGATGATTAGCAGTACGAGGATTCCGTTTCGGATTAGCCGTGAGGCCTCGTTTTCCATGGCCAATTCCCGCTCACGTTGTTGCTGGATAAAATCAGCTTCCTCCCGTTCTAATTGGTACCGCTCTTCTAAGTCTTTACGAACCTTAATCGAGTCGGAGTTGAATATGCCATCGTGTATCTTTTTGAACATTTTGTGGTGATACAACGCATTCATGCCATCTTTGCGTACTTCGTAAATCTTACTGATCAATTCATGAATCTCACCTTGTAGCGACCTTAATTGGTTGGTTTCGGCGATGGAAAGTGCTTCCTGTAATAATGAGAATGCTTGATTATAATCTGACGCCGCAACGTGGGCGCGTGCCAAGCCTAACAAATCGGCACTGATGCCCTCGTAGTCATCCATTTCCTTGTCCAGTTTTAAGGCAAGGTTCAAATATTCAATACTTTTCGCAAAATTTCCCTCCGCGATGGCGATTTGTCCAAGGTTATGGTTGATAACCGAAAGTAGGTAGGTGTTTTGCGACTTTTCTACCGTACTCTTCAATTTCTCCAAAAGCTCAGACGCTTTATCGTATTTTTTTTGATCCTTGTATACCAAAGCGATATTGGTCAGGAGTGGCTCTAGATTCTGGGTTTGGTTATGTTGTTCTCTGATTTCCAATGCCCGTTGAAAATACGCTAATGCTTTTTCGTACTCCTTATTTGTAGAAGCTAACAGGCCAAGATTGTTTAAGGTACTGGGGAGTTCAGCGGTAAGGTTGTTTTCCTCCTTGATTTTCAAGGATCGTAGATAATACTCTACCGCAGATGAAAAATATCCCAAATCTTCAAAGGTGCGGGCCTTCGTGGATAAAACGTTTGCCTGTCCCTTGGGGTACTTGTGGTCCTTAGCAGCCCTCAGCCCTAGGTCTAAAAAGTAGAGTGCGCTGTCATAATTCGATACCCTGTTATAAAAGCCTCCCAAATTTCTATAGGAATCTATGACCCCTTCGGAGTAGTTTAGCGACTTTCCCAGAGCCAACGCCATGAAGGCATAGTAACGGGTCGAATCGGGATAATAGTTATACAACTCTTCCGCTAAGCGATTAAGTAGGTCAACTTCTTCAATCGTGCCCGATCCTTTTTTTGCGTTTATCTGTGATTTGAGTTGAGTGGCCATCTCTGTTTGTGGGTAGCCAGAAATAGGGCGTATCAAAAACGAAAAACACAAAATCATGCCATACTGAAAATACGGCGTACCCATTAGGATATTTGTTTTTCGGGTAAAAAATTGAACGAATTTTTCTATCAGCATTTGATACTTGAAATTTGCGCAAAATACTCTTCAGCACCGACCACTCGCAATAGTTCCTTGCAATTTAACGAGTTTTCGCTGATCATTCGGTTTTTTTTACAGGTTTGTGAAGATATCGTTAATTTCCTTTTTGCTGTGTCCCAAAAACCATAAGCAAGCAGAGGTATTTTTAGGGTGCAGGATTAGGTATTATTTTGAATATTAAATGCTAAGCCTTGTTTAATTTCACAATTTTGTTTTGTGTTTAAATTATATTAGGTGAATTTCGGCTTGATAGGCTACGGATGCGGTCTTGCAACAGGACTCTTGCTTTGTTCAAATTTACTAATAAATCTTAAATAAGGCTAATGCATTTTTTGTGGAAATTTTCGCTTAAAGCAAACTTTCTCGCCTCAAATGATAAATCCAATCCTGATTCATGATTTGGTAAAAAAAAAAGGACTGCCGATTGGAGCAGTCCTTTATTCAAGTGATCCCGCTGGGGCTCGAACCCAGGACCCTAACATTAAAAGTGTTATGCTCTACCAGCTGAGCTACGGAATCATTCTAAACAGAAAAACCGACGGTATCGGTTTTTGGGGTCTTTGAAAACACAGTGTTGCCGCGTTCGCGGAACTAGTTTGTGATCCTGTCAGGACTCGAACCTGAAACCTACTGCTTAGAAGGCAGTTGCTCTATCCAGTTGAGCTACAGGACCCTGATTTCCAAACTTTTTGGCCTTTTTAACAAGGCACTAGCTTAGATCATCATAATCAGTGCCTTTCTAACGGATAATGGATACCTATTTGTATCTATTTATCCCCTTTTTAAAAAGGTGCTGCAAAGGTAAAATAAGATTTTTTAAATACCAATAGTTCGAATTAAAAAGCATATTTTAAATTGATTTTTGGCCGGGAAGTGATTAATTTGATGGTTTAATTCTGTAAGATGTCCCAGAGAACTCCAGCTGGAATAGATGATTTTTATTCCAAGAAGATCAGTGAATTACGCCTTCGGGAAATTCGTCTTTTTCCCCCGGATATGCCGGTGCACGAGGTGGCCGCCCACATGGCTTCAGAGAAAATCAGCTGTGTGTTTATTGGCCAAAACAAGCAGCAATTGTGCGGCTTTGTCACAGACATTACCCTTAGGGATCGCGTTTTGGCGAAGAACTTGCCTCCAACTACTCCGGTAGGTGAAGTGATGGATCAAAATATCGTGGCGATTGATCAGGACGATTATGTCTATGAGGCGCTTTTATTGATGTTCAGAACCAAAACGCGTTATCTTTTGGTGCAGCATGCTGACGGCTACATGGGATTGATCAGTAGAAACAAGATCCTTACGGAGCCGTCCAAGTCGCCATTTTTATTTATTCAGTCTGTCAAGCAAGCGGTTTACAAGGAGGAACTTAAGAAGAAATGGGAAAGGGTGCCCAAAATGGTGTTCAAATTAATACAGCGAGGGGTGAGGGCGGAAATAGTCAATCAGATCATTTCTACGGTTGCGGATACCATTATGGTGCGCGTGATAGAAAATGTGCTTAAGGAGATGGGGCCGCCTCCTGCGAAGTTTGTTTTTTTTACGATGGGAAGCGAAGGTAGGATGGAACAGACCCTGAAAACGGATCAAGACAATGCCATTATCTATGAGGATAAGGGAAATCTGCAACGGGAAGTAGTGCGCGACTATTTTTTGAGTTTTGCCAAAGAGCTATCCACTAGGCTGGATTTTATTGGTTTTGCCTACTGTCAGGGAGATTTTATGGCTCAAAATCCCAAATGGACGCATTCACTTTCCCATTGGAAGAAGAATTACCAAGGCTGGTTTTTGGAGTCCTCACCCGATACGGTGATGAAATATGCGTTGTTTTTTGATTGCCGGCCTTTATATGGGGAAATTTCGCTACTCGAAGAACTAAAGACCTTTATGGCGGAGCAACTTGAAAATCCTTTGGAGCGATTTTTCTACAATATGGCGCTCAATGCGCTACAATTTAATCCCCAGCTTACATGGCTGAACAACATCAAGACGTTCAAGGTAGCGGGGGTGGAAGTCTTTGATATAAAACGGGCCATGAGTCCGATGGTAGAGGCCATTCGGATCTATGCGCTGAGGGAAGGGGTTTTCGAAACCAATACCGGCAAGCGACTGAAGATACTTCATGAAAAGGGAGTGCTCGACGGCAAAACCTATTCAGAATGGTACAACGCCTATTATTATCTCATGGCACTCAGACTGGAGTGCCAAGCCGCCCGAATCATTAAGGAAGGAAAGGAACCCCAGAACTACATCGAGGTACCTGGATTGACTAAGGTACAGCGGGTTACCATCGCCGAGATCTTTAAAGTGATCAGTGACCTCCAATTGCGAATAAAAATAGAGTTTACCAAATCCTTTTAGACCGTTGGGACATTTTTTGTTTTCGACACACCAAGAATTGGTTAGTTTCACCGTTTAATCTAAATCATCGGACTTTATAGCAGGGAACACCATGGGGGAACGGAATTCAAAATTTGGGACTGACCCTGTCGGTTCCTTGCTGTTTCAGCAGGCCGTTCCGGCCGCCGTGGGGATTTTAGTGCTCTCCATCTATGGAATCGTGGATACCATTTTCGTAGGGCGGTTTGTAGGTTCTCTAGGTATTGCAGCGATTACGGTCGTGTTGCCAATTTCATTCCTTATATCCAGCATTGGCATGGCCATAGGGGTGGGAGGGGCATCCATGATTTCCCGTGCCCTCGGAGACAGCAACCACGAAAGGGCATATAGTACCTTCGGAAATCAGCTTGGATTGACGATGACTCTTGGAGTGATTTTCGTGGTATTCGGGATGTATTTTCAGGAGCCTATCGTTAAGTTGTTTGGCGGAAAGGGAGAGGTTCTTATTGCAGCCAAAGAGTTTTTTACCATAACCCTGTATGGTGTTCCTTTTTTAGCTTGGGCCATGATGAGCAATAATGTGATTCGCGCCGAAGGCTACCCTAAGGTTGCCATGTTCACCCTCATCGTGCCAGCGGTGTGTAACATCATTTTGGACCCGATCTTTATTGTTGTGCTGAATATGGGTCTGGCAGGGGCTGCCTGGGCCACCACGTTATCCTATGTGGCAAGTGCAGGCTATACCCTATGGTTTTTTGTGTATGGAAGGTCCTCAATGAAGATTTCGCTTAAATATCTTAAGCCTAATTTACTCATTTTAAAAGAGATATCCTCTTTGGGCTCGGTCACACTCGCCAGGCAGGGCACGGTGAGCGTATTGGCTATCGTACTCAACAACGTGCTTTTCAATCATGGAGGAGAAATGGCTTTGTCGGTTTATGGCATCATCAACCGGGTTATGATGTTCGCTAATTTTCCGGTACTTGGGATTACACAGGGTTTTGTGCCTATCGTTGGATACAACTACGGGGCCCGAAAGAAGGACCGTGTCCACCTGGCCATTCGCCTTGCTTTACGCTATGCCAGCCTGATCGCATTGGGTATCTTTGTGGCAATTCTGGCTTTTACGGCAACCCTCGTTGAAGTTTTTACCAACGATCAACTGCTACTTGAAGAGACTGTTCCCGCCATGCGTCGGGTATTCATGGCTACACCGCTTCTTGCTTTTAGTTTAATTGGAAGTGCTTATTTTCAGGCTGTTGGTAAGCCAAAGCCGGCCTTGCTCTTGGCACTCAGTAAGCAGGGGCTATTTCTTATTCCCTTGGTTTTCGTTATGCCTATGGTATTTGGGTTGGAAGGGGTGTGGTATGCCTTTCCCCTAGCTGATACCGGAGCAGCGGCGATTTCTTATTTCTATCTCAAAAAAGGTGAAGGGGCGCTTTAGCGTTTACCACCCGTATTTGTCGGTGTTCCAGTCTTTTTTAGTCAGCTCCTGTTTTAAAAGCAGAATTTTGCCGGATTCCAGGTCTTCGGAGAGGATAACGCCCGGTCCCAAGATGCTTTCATTGCCCATTTTAACACCCGGAAGCAATATCGAATTAACGCCCGTTCTGCACTGATCGCCAATGTAACAGGCGTTTGCCAGGTCTTGGTGGGTGAGTGTTTCCCTCCGTCCCTTTACGGTTTGGATACTTAACCCATCGTCAAAGCGGAGAGAACCGCATACTGTCCCGGCACCAATGTCGGTATTTTCTCCTACCATCCCGGCGATTTCCATGTAATGGTAGAGGTATACATTTGGGAAAAGCACCCCGCACAATTCGGCGCCATGGAGCACCTTACACCCGTTTCCTACCACACTGTATTTTTCTATATAGCACCCATATCCGATTTCGCATTGATCTCCTATGACAGACTCCCCACGGATGAAGGCACCATTGTCAATGACCGTGTCATCCCCCACCCACAGGTTGCCTTCAACGATTACGTGCTTGCCTATGCTGGAGTTTTTGCCCAGTCGAACCTTTCCTTTGATACTAGCGGAGGGGTCTATGGTAGCTCCATCTAGTAACAGATTACTCGTCATCTCAGCGCAAATTTGACCGGCAACGGTTCGGTTGGCCTCAAGTAAGTGCCATGGTTTGTCAATGTCCAATGCGAAATTCCGGGCTTCCAGCGTCCGTATGGTAATGCCCGCCTCAAGCATCCGGATGAGGCCTGCTTCAAGATACGTTTCTTTTGGAACCATCATCCCTACATCCACTTTGGGAAATCGCGAGGGTGCTGCGGTAATAAAGGGTAGGTACTTGGCATGGAGGGAAAACGCCAGAAAATGATGGGTGGTCTTTTCACGGGAATGTGCTACCACGGCGCTTAATAGGCCGTTTTCCATACAGGCTCCAATGTGGTTTCGAGAGGTTTCTCCATGTTTGGTCAGCAGGACAGCTGCTGGTCCCGTATCTTTTAGCAGTGCAAGGTCCTCTTTGTCGATCCAGCAATCTCCATAGAGCACCCAAACCGGTTCGTTTACGTCTTTGGGAAAGGCCTTTGTTAGCGTGTCGGCTGTACCTTCCGTCTCCCTCACAAGAGATACCTCTACCGCTGCCTCTTCCCGGAAAAGATGCGTGATGGCTTGGTTTTCGCTGTTCGCTGCAATGATAATCCGTGTTATTCCCAGATTTTTTAATGTGTTCACTTGGTGAACTAGAAGGGGGGTGTTGGCTACCGGAAGGAGGCACTTGGGTCTAAAGGTATCATAAGGCCAAATTTTGGTCCCTTTTCCGGCGGCTAAAATTAGAGCGGTAGGCATGGATCCGAGGGTTGTTTTTGTTATTGCTTAGGCTGGGCAAAATCAAACGTAGCGATGGCAGGATAATGGTCCGAAAGACGGGTAGTGGTACCGGTATTGGCTATTTCAGCTGAAATACAGAAGAGCTCTAAGGCTGGGCTCACCATAATGTAATCCAGGCGTCGGTGCAGTCCATCCATGGATTCCTTGAGGGGATCATCCTGAATGACCGGAGCGGGAAAGGAATAACGGGCGTTTTCTGAAGTGAATTTTTCTACCACATCAATCAAAGGAAGCGATAAGAAACTAGCCATGACACTGTAGTCGTAGTTGCCCATACGAAGGGACTGATAAGCTTCTCCTCCCTTTTCGGCATATCGCTCTGCATCGTGGTTGCGGTGGAAGGCCAATACTTCCGGATTTAGTCGGTCAAAGGATACATCAAAAGGGCTGTGCGCATTAAAGTCACCGAGTACCATGAAACGTTTCTGACCAGGTTCCTGTATGCTACCTTTTATGTAGTCTAGGATCAGGTTGGTCTCTCGCTTTCGGAACCTCCAGTCATGCGGACTCAGGTGGACAACTACGAAGTCTATTCCGTAGGTTTCTACGTGAAGCAATCCATGCCAAAATCCACCCAACATCTTGGATTTTAACTTGATGGGTTGCTTTGATGTAAGGCCAATGGGGAAGCCTTCTTCTTTCAATATGACTGCGTAGGAGTGGCCAATCAACTTAGCGAAGGTTTCCAGGCTTTCTTGTGTAAAGTTATTTAGTTCTTGGAAAGCAATGACATCGGCATCCTCGTTGTTCAGCCAAGAGATCATCTGACTCCGCCTTTCGAGATCTTTGCCATGGTCAAAACCATTCCAAATATTGTAACTTATGACTTTAAGCGATTGCTGCGCAGCCGTCAGCCCAACGACGAAGTTTAGGAAGAAAAGTGTGAAAATAATGCGGTACATGGTTTATTTGGTTTGGAGATTGCCCTATTTAAAGTAAATATAAACGGATATCGGGAATTTCCGCCGTATGAATCAACAAAAAAGCCCCGGCCAACAGACCGGAGCCTTTCCTCTACAAACCTAACCAACTTTAATAACCTGAGTCGCCTCTCCGTCGGGGCACACCGGCGAATCGGCATTTTATTTTTTCGCTCTTTTGGCCTGTTATTTCTTTTAACCTTCACTTGATTATACGGTAAATATACAGGTAGAGACTTGACGTAATCAGTGATAAAAGTCATATAAGGCCATGATTTTTATTTACATTTCCAATATGGAAATTGGAGGGGGTGGAGATACAAGTAAGGGTTACTTAATCAATTGGTTTTTAGTGGGTTTGAAAAAATAAGATCAAGTTACGACGTGGATAATTTTGTTTTTTGAGGCTAGCTGTCGGTTAGTTTTTTTTGCATTAAACTACTATAATGTAGATTTATTGATAATATTATTGGTTTTTTAAGTTAATATTCTCTTTAATATTCTTATATTTGGTGTGGTATGAATGAGCTTAGGATTTTACTAGTTGAGGATAACGAGGGGGACATCTTTATGATTTCGGAGGCTTTGGGAGAACTCTCTGTGCCGGTAAAGTTAGTAAATCAGAAGGATGGTCAGCTTGCCATAGAATATTTGAGTGGATTAGTACACTGCGAGGCCCGTGCGTTTCCGGATTTAATTCTGCTCGATATAAACCTGCCTAAGAAAAATGGGCATGAGGTACTTCAGTTTATCAAGTCTCATGACCAGCTAAAGCATATTCCGGTAATCATGTTGACAACTTCCGCGGCTCCGGAAGATGTCTTGTTTGCCTATCAAAACTATGCGAGTAGTTACGTGACCAAATCGAGCTCTGAAAACGACCTCAGTAAGGTGATGGAATTGGTGGAGGATTTTTGGGTAAATTTGGCCCGGCTGCCGTCACGGCATTAAAGGAGGTGTTTTTCCATCACAAAGTCCTCCATGAGGTATCCTTCTCCGATTGGGATTGTTTCTTCTTTTACCGTTTGAAAGCCTGCTTTTTCGTAAAATGAGATTGCCGTATGGTTGTATTTGTTCACATTTAACGTGAGTTTGTCGTTGCCCACTTTCATGGCCTGTCGGCCAACTTCCGCACAAAGTTCCGTTCCGCTTCCAAGTCCCTGAGCACTGGGAAGCACATATAGTTTGTGGATTTTTGTCTGTTTCCCCCCCCTATAATTCAGTTCGTAGGCAGCAAATCCAACAGGTTGTAGCATTGCGTCCAAGGCCAGGAGAAAAATGTTTTGCTTCGTGCCGATAAGCTCTGAAAGGACATCGCTTCCGTACATCCGAGCCAGCATATAGTCTATCTGATTTTGGGAAAGTATATCTTTAAACGCCACAGGCCAGGTGGTCTGCGCAATCGCTTGAATCATAGGGATATCTCCGGGCGTGGCTATGCGAACTTTTTCCATGTATTTGTTATTTTGCGTACTACTGCCGGTTCTTCGGTAAGCAGGCATTCCTTTAGTGACTGCCAGGCTCGGTTTAATGGTTTTACTCGTTGATTCCCTATTCGAAGGATGCCTACCTAACGGGTATGGATTTCTTTTGTTTTAAACCTATAGTTTGTGCGATTATTAACTTGCCTTTTTGAAATCAGGCCCGCTTTTTTGAATTCAAAAATACACAATTGCGAATTTCGGCAACGGTCTTTTGGGATTTTTAGCGATCGGACATCCGTTTCATCTTATAAGCTGCTTTTTTTGCTAATTTTGACCATGGAAGAATCTGGTTTACCCAAACAGCAGCCAAACAATCCGCTGCACGGAATTACTCTAAAGGTAATCTTGGAACACCTATATGAAGTCTACGGCTGGGATGGGCTGGCGCAGCGAATACAGATACGTTGTTTCACGCACGATCCCTCCATATCTTCCAGTCTAAAGTTCCTTCGAAAGACAGAATGGGCCAGAAAAAAAGTGGAAGAATTATACCTTTATTCCCTTAGGGCCGGAAAAACAAATAAAATCAATAGACATAAATAGGGTTGGTATATATCCAGGGTACGGAATTTCCATTTAACGTGATGCGGCAAACTATTCGGTAATTTCCAGCCTCTGAGATGCTGTGTTCGTACTCGTATCCGTTTTTGCTGTTGTCAATCAATTCTCCGTTTTTAAAAAGTTGAAAATCTACCGGGTAGGGAGACACTGCTCGGAGCTGGGAGACTTGAGGAAGGGGAATGGAATCCCCGAGAATACCCGTCACGCCTAGGTTTGGTCCAAGGGCCAGGTATTGAAATCCTTCGGCCTCTAGTAGGTTTTCGAAAGAGACAAAGGCGTTGCCGGATTCCAGGCCTTGCTTGATGGCCTTGCTGCTTAGTTCATGGGTAAAGATATGGGTTTGAACGTATTTGAAGGAGTGAAAATAGGTGTCCAGTTCCCATTTGAACGACCATCCACCCACATCGGGATCTCCCAATAACCAATTTTCTTTCCATCCCGGTTGCACGATTCGGATGGTTTTTGCGTTTGGCCCCACCCATTCTACCAATCCATCTGCTAAGTACCGGGCCCTCAGACTTTGATTATTGTGTACATCTGGCGCACCATAGCCGATAATTTTACGGTGTTGGTTGAGCGAGTCCCAAAGCGCAAGGATATCCGTTTGCTCATCGAATATTTCCCGGTAGGTCCAGTGCTTGTGTTTTTTTCCATTAACCATACTGTTCAGCAAAAATGGCCAAATACTTTTTTCATCTAGCAGATCGGTGTGAATGTTGTATATTTCCATTCC
Organism: Lunatimonas salinarum; assembly: GCF_017811155.1. GTDB lineage: Bacteria > Bacteroidota > Bacteroidia > Cytophagales > Cyclobacteriaceae > Lunatimonas > Lunatimonas salinarum. The sequence goes on from NZ_JACVCV010000006.1 coordinate 24,880, forward strand.
CTGATAATGGGGATTTCCCCAGTCGTGATCCCGTTCGGTATGTAAATACAAAACGAGCCCGCCATTTTCTGTCTCCTCCTTAATCAACGAATCCTGATGCCGGCCCCAATCCAACACGGTTTCACGGAGAGGGTTTACCATGAGTAGGTTCGATTCTGTGCCCGGTTCGAAAAGAATTCCCTCGTGAATGCCTCGGATGGAGCGGGGAAAGGAATCCAACGCATTTCGTTTGTGATCGGAGAAAAACACAAAGTCAAGCTTTGCTTCCTTTGCCGCAGGTAATATTTCATCCAATACACCTCGGCTATCGTGTGACCAAAACGTGTGGGCATGGAGTGCGCCCTGATAGCTAGGCGCGGCAATCATTTGTGGGGGTTGACGATATTGCTGCGTAAGCGCCATGATCTCTCGGTCCATTCGGGGGTAAACCACCCATTTGTTCCAAAGGGTCGGCGCCAGAAAATAGCCTGCGCCGAGGATGGCGATGAATACTAGCCCTATTAATAGGTATTTCAACAGGATGGCGATTCGAGATAACACAGGCATAAGTAGGGGCACAGAATAGGTATTACGGAATACTCCCCAAAAAGGCTATTCTGGAAGCCATAATTTAGGTTTGCCACATACTGCACTGCCCCACGAGAGAAAAATCAGTCGAAATTTCCGGTTAGAAAGTCTCTGAACTCTTTCGTGTCAAAGTTGCTCATTCCCTCTTGGTAAAAGACTATTTTGCCTTCCGGGCTTACGACCAAGGTAGTGGGGATGGCCTGACTTCTCAGCGAGGGGTTAAGGCCATAGGCAGCGTGAATGATGGGAAAGGAAAAGCCTTTTTCTGAGACAAATTTTTTACTTTTTTCAAAGTCATCGTCGAGCGCAATCATCAGGAATGCGACATTATCTCCATTTACTTTCATATACAGTTCGGAAATATGCGGCATCTCTGCCCGGCAAGGTGGACACCATGTAGCCCAAAGATTGATAAAGAGGGTTTTTCCACGATACTGTGATAGACCTACACGGTCTCCGTCGGTATCCAAGAACTGTCCAGAAAAGTCAAAAGCTTGCTGTTCCTTGTTTTCAAGCGTCACTTTTGGTTTGATCAATCCGGTACTGAGAATCAGGGATTGTAGTCCACCCATGATGGGTGTGATGAGTCCGGTGAAATACAGTATGGCGAATGTACCTAATACGATGCCCCAGCTTTTTGCTTCTTTTTTCCACTCCATGTTTCGTTGGCGATTTGATTAATAAAACGAGCGTTTTTTTGGCAAAGATCTGTCAAAATACATACCCCTACTGTGATGTCGATTACAGTCGTTCATGCCTTCAACAGTTCGCGACCTTAGAAGATAGTCCCTTCGTTTTTCAAATTTAACAAAATAGGTACCTCGCAGGGTTCATTTGTCTCCACTTTCCAAAGGGCAGGTAGGTTTGTTATTCAATTTTAAGAGTGGATATTGCCACTTTTAGGGTGCCTGTTGCTAGTCAAATAGGCATTAGATACACCAAATTTCCCACCCGTATGTATTAAATATCGGTGAAGGTCGGTATTTTGACCAAAGGTCGAAGTTTATTCCTTTAGAGAAGTCAGTTAATCATTTGTTTACCATATGGTTTGCGGCTTTTACAAAATAAGCTAACAAGGCCTCTCTAGTCTCATTTTCCATAGGTACCGAATCTATGGCCTTAAACATGCAGTTTAGCCAAGTATTACGGATGGCACCATCTATGGGCCATTGAAAATGCCGTCTACGCAACATCGGGTGGCCTCTTTTTTCCAAATAGGGAGATGGACCACCAAATACATGCAGTAAAAACCAAAAGAGCCTTTGTTCCGCGGGCTGTAGGTCCGGTGGGTATAATTTCCGCAAGGATTCCTCCTTTGCTACCTCGATGTAAAAGGTTGTAGCGAGCCTTTTGATTTTTTCTTCGCCCAGTGCTTCGAAAATAGAGATGTTTCCATTCATCCGACAAAAATACACATCTCTCTCAATAAAGGTGGTGTGCCGAAAACCGGAAAGCCGAAAATTAAGGGTTGCACTCGGTTTCAACTTACGCATAAATTCACGAAATTTGACAGACTTGGATCAAATTGGGATTAAGTCGTCATGATTATGAAAAGACCTGTATGTATTTTCCTTTTATTCTTTGTGTTGGTAGCTTTGGAATTACAGGCTCAAAAGCTGAAAGCCGGGCCACAGGTGTTGACTATACACAGCGTGGCCGATGATACCGAGCAGCCCTATGCACTGTATCTTCCCGCCGACTTTCAGGAGGATAAAGATTACCCGCTGGTAATGATGCTTCATGGAGCCGGTTCGAACCACCGTTTGGCGTTAAGGCGGGTTTTTGGAAAGAGCAATGCGGAAGGCGAAACAGATGTGGAGGCTAGCAGGTACTTCCCCCAATGGGATAATGTGGATTATATTGTAGCTGCACCTTTTGCGAGGGGCACTGCCGGTTATCAAGGTATTGTCGAACAAGACGTTTATGCCGTGTTGGAGGATGTAAAGGAACGGTTTCGGATAGACGAAGATCGGATTTACCTTACCGGATTGTCCATGGGGGGAGGGGGCACGCTTTGGTTGGGACTTACCAGGCCAGATATTTGGGCGGCGATAGCACCGGTATGCCCCGCACCACCCGCCGGTGCCACCGATTTGGTCGGCAATGCATTGAATCTTCCGGTTCATTTTTTTCACGGGGATGCCGATCCGGTGGTACCTATTTCCGGCACAAGGGCGATGGTAGAAGATATGCAGGCTAAAGGTATCCTGGTGTTTTCTGAAGAATACGAGGGGGTAAAACACGATAGTTGGGTGAATGCCTATGCCGGTGGGCGGATTTTTGACTGGTTTTCTCGGTACAAACGTGATCCATTTCCAGAGAAAGTGGCCTTTAGGACAAGGTCACTTACCCATCACCAGGCCTATTGGGTAGAACTGAATCAGCTAGTTCCCGGAAGTCTGGCGTCCATTGAGGCATCCATCCTTTCCGGGCAAAAGATCTCGGTAACCACAGATTCCGTATTGGAATTTACGCTGCATCTCCAGGATCATCCGGCGGTACAAACGGAACAACAGCTCGATATTTCCATAGATGGAAAGAGCCTTCGGTTGTTGCCCGGTTCGCAATTGTCCTTTTACAGGGATGGTAATACTTGGAGAGTGGGCAGTTTGGTGCAAGCGGGAGGACTCATCAAGCGTCCGGGTCAGTCCGGTCCGGTGTTCGCGGGGTTTTCGGATCGGCACGTGTATGTATACGGCACTGCGGACAATCCCTCTTCGGAAGAGTTGGTGCGTCGTCGTCAGCAGGCATACGAAGCAGCTAATTGGTCGGCTTATCGGGGTGAGTTTTTGGGGAGGATCATGTTTTTTCCGCGCATCTTAGCCGATAAGGAAGTTCGTCCCAGTGATCTCGCTTCCAGTAATCTGGTCTTATTCGGTGTCAAGGAGACCAATTCCATCATTCGGCAGATGGAGAAATCGGTGCCTATGCATTTGGATCCTGAGGATCAGGATCATGGGCTATTGTATATTTATCCCCACAACGGCCAGTACGTAGTCGTGAATTCCGGATTGCCTTGGTGGGGCGGGAGTAGGGCTCCAGGTTTTAATTTTGTGGGCGAGGTACATCAAAAGTTGGGTACTTTCAAGGATTTTCGGCTATACAAAGGCCATGTGGACGAAGTGCTGGCCGAGGGGTATTTTGATACGCGATGGCAACTTGCCGATACAGACAGTGAATTATTGATAAACAGTGGGGTGATTACCGTAAAATAAGGACTATGCCAGATAGCGATTCCAGGTATGCAGCAATCAAGTGGTACAGGAGACTTCGGTTGAATTGGATTTTTAATACGTCTACTTTTTTTGGGAATTTTGTCATCGCACTTATCATTACCTCCTTTTTTAGTCAGTTGGAATATGATGTAGAGGTGAATTATGTATTTTTTATCACGGTATTGGCGATTGGTCTATGGGTGACGGAGGCGTTGCCTCCTTTTGCCGTTGGGATTTTTATCATTGCCATGATGTTGGTGGGCTTCAGTACCGATTACGTATTTGAAAAGTCCGCCTCCCCCGAATTGTTTTTGGATACTTGGACCTCGAATGTGATCTGGTTGCTCTTGGGTGGATTCTTTCTTGCCGAGGGTATGAGTATGGTAGAGCTGGACCGGGAGCTGTTTCGATTTACGGTCAGAAGGTTTGGTAGTAAACCACAACGGTTGTTGTTGGGGTTGATGATGATGACTGCACTGGCCAGTATGGTTATGTCAAACACCGCAACCACTGCCATGATGGTATCTTCGATTCTTCCTTTGGTGCATCTTTTGGGAAAGGCCTCGCCTTATTCGAAGGCACTACTTACGGCGATTCCTGCCTCGGCATCGGTAGGTGGTATAGGCACCATCATCGGCAGCACTCCCAATGCCATTGCTGTGGGGGCTTTGCAGGAGAAGGGGATTTCCCTCACGTTTATCGAATGGATGGCGGTAGGTTTTCCCACCGGATTGTTTTTGGTCTGGCTGTTTTGGAAGTTTCTTTGCAGTCGTTACGATTTTTCGGAGGTGGTACTGGATTTGGAAAAATTGCCCAAACGGGAAGGGTCCGTGGATCCCGCAAAGCGGTATTCGGTCATAATAACCTTATTGATAACCGTGGGGATGTGGTTGACGGAACCATTTCACGGAATACCGGTTGCTGCTACTTCTGCAATTCCGATTGTCCTGCTGACGATGACACAGGTGATTCATGCCGATCAGGTACGTACCCTACCCTGGGATACCTTAATGTTGGTAGCCGGAGGATTGGCCTTGGGGATAGGATTGGTGGATGTGGGTTTGGCAGCTATCGTCATGGAAAAGGTAAATTCATTGCCGATTCATGTCATAGGGGTGGTGATTATTTTTTGCATCATTGCAGTGTTGGTCTCCAATGTGATGAGCAATACGGCCGCGGCAGCTATTCTGGTGCCATTAGGCGCCTCGCTTCCAGGTTCATACGGTATCGCTGTTCCGGTTATGGTGGCGATTAGTTGTTCCTGTGCACTGTTATTACCGGTTTCCACTCCTTCCAACGCCATCTCCTACAGCACCGGGTTGGTGGAGCAGAAGGATTTTAGACTAGGTGGTTTGTTTTTTATCATTCTTGGCCCGATGCTCGCATTTTTGACAGTGATGGTTTGGGTGTTGTTTTACATTTAGTGAGAATGAAACCTATTCAATCGTTAATTTGTACCTTTGTGTGCACATCGGTTACGAAATAACTATGATCTCCCAGATAACCTCTTTTAGCGGCCTTCGCGGTGCCGCAAGTTTCCTGTTTATCCTCGCGTCTTTTTCAGCCCATGCTCAATTAACGGGTAGGGTCGATTTGGGTGAGTATGGAATCTCCTTTACCATTCCGGAGGGATGGATGGGGCAGGAGGTCGAAGATGGGCTGGTTCTGGTGTCTGAGGGAGTTGCCGGGTTCATGTACCTTTCACTGAACTCTTATGATTCTATAGAGGAACTGAAGCGGGAAATGTCGCAGGGAGTGCAGGAAGGAGAGGCGATCTCCCTACAAGCTGCCGGACAAATTGAACAGCTAGATGCGCAGTCGTTCGGGACTATTTTCGAGGGTGTGATTGAAGGGGATGCTGCCAAGGCCTACGGGATTGCGGTTTTTCACAGCGAGGGATTCGGAGTCAATATCCTGGCGGCGACCAATGCCTCCTCTTATGAAGATTCCTTTAAAGACACTGCCGTGAAGTTGGCCCGAAGTTTTGAGTTTACGACGGTGAATACCGTAGATGTTGGCTTAGTGGAAGCTTGGAGAGAAAAGCTAAATCATAGCAGCTTGTACTATTTGGAATCTTATTCCAGCGGATTGTCCGGGGGAACTAGCGCCCAAGTCCAAATGACGTTGTGTCCTGACGGGTACTTTCAGTATTCTTCCCAATCCTCCCTGTCCATTGATGTGGGAGGAGCTTCAGGAAATGCTGCCGGAAAGCAACAAGGGTCAGGTAGCTGGGAGGTAATGGCTACCCCTCAAGGTGGCGCAAAACTCCAACTTCAATTTGCAGATGGCGACGTTTGGGTGTTTGATCTCACGACCAATGCAGAGGGTCACACGCTTCTTAACGGCAGAAGGTACCTGCGGATTCTGGCGGGTGACCCAAATGGCTATGGCCCAAACTGCCCTTAATGGCAATTCTTTAGCCGATCGCTTTCACGGCCGCTTTCATTTTGGCAAGTCCGGTTTTGGCCACTTCCAGTGGATCCTGTTCCCAATACGTGCGGTTAAACAATTCCAGGGAAAGCACTTTCTCCCCACCCATATTTTGAAGATCGGTCAAAATCTGCGTCATCGGTGCCGCCCCGTCGCCCGGGTACACGCGGTCTTTATCCTCCTGTTGTTCACGAGGGATGGAGTCCACGTAATCATTCATGTGAAAAATCTCGATGGCCTGACCGTTGAGGAGTTTGAGTCCGTCGTAGCCGGATCCTCCCCGAAAGAGGTGATAGACATCTGCGAGTATTCGGGCATCGGGATCGTTTGCGGCGGCAGCCACCGCGAGTGTCTGTCCCAGGTGGTGGAAAGGCTTAAAGGCACCCCAAAATTCCAATTGGGGCCGGACTCCTGTTTTTCGGCCAAGGTCTAACAGGCGCCTGTATTTTGCCCCGGCAGCCAATAAGTCGATGGGTCCGTCGTTTCCGATGGCCGGGGCTGCGATCCGATGGCAGCCAATGGCGGCAAGCATGTTCATCTCTTCCTCCATTTGCTTGAATCCGGCTGCACTTCGCGCCTCGTCCATCGCCATCCACGGAGCGAAGCCAATGGCATTTTCTGCTTTGAGGCGATTGGTCTCCAGTAGCTTGCGGAGGGCAGGAGCCCCCTGTTCATCAACGAACTTTTTGATGTCTTCCACCCAGAGCTCTATCCCGTCGTAACCGGCTTTGGAAGCTATCTCGATGTACTTTACGATTCCCGGATTCTGACCCCGAATGGTGCTGGTATTCAGGCAATATCGGAAATTGCTTTTTCGTTTTGGAGAGGCATCTGAAGCTTGCGGCAAAACGGTCATGGCAGGCAATAGGGTAAGACCTTTTAGGATATTCCTTCGTTGATTCATGGGCTTGTGTTCGGGTAGTAGTTGACTTCTACAGCCTAAAGATAAACGATAGACGCAGTTAATTGAAGGATATTTGGAAAATTTATGTATACTGTTGTACCAATGGTTTTGGTGAAATGATTAGAAAGAATTAAGGTAAGGAACAAAGAAATAAATAACCTCCCAATCAACCATGCAAAACAAACCAATTTCTCCCAACCTCGAAGTATGGCAGTGCGGCCCTATAGAAGGGGTGCCTCCCTTGTTACAACCCGTGGCCCATGCCCTGTTGCAGACCGTGGAAGACGCTAACAAGTACCTGCAGGACGTGGACGACCACCTGCTGTGGGAAAGACCCGGTGGGCTGGCTTCGGTGGGATTTCACCTGCAGCACATGGCTGGAGTGGTCGATCGGCTTTTCACCTATGCCTATGGGCAGACCCTGCGGGAAGAGCAACTTACCTATCTCAAGCTGGAGGGGACACCACGGGCAGGTTTGGAGACGGTAGCAGACCATATCCGCCATTTGGAGCAGCAAATCGATGAAGCCATAGCCATGCTTCGCCACACCGATGAAAGCCTGCTGACCGACGCCAGGTACCTTGGCAGGAAGCGTATACCTACCACGCAGATTGGGCTATTGGTACACGCAGCGGAGCACTTGCAGCGCCATGTCGGTCAGTTGCTCGTGACCGTAAGATGGGTTCAGTCCATCGACTAATTTGCCGGGTGGTTTGGGATTTGCGGAATTTTTTGTGAATTTTCCTTCCGACAAACCTATTAAACGTAAACCGATGAGTAAACTTAATGGCTCGGCAGAGATGCCTGGGCGACGGGAATTTATTGTTTCCGCAGGAAGGGGGGTGGGTGCGCTTTTTGTCGCACCGACTTGTTTGGCAGCAGCTCATAATTCGGCGCCTTTGGAGATCACGGTGCAGCAGGTCATCGATACTATTCTCCGAGATATCCCCCAATCGCCGTTCGCAAAAACCGTTGATGTATTGGTGTCCGGGTCTGCGCATCAGCCGGTATCCGGTATTGTTACCACCATGTTTCCAACGATAGAAGTAATCCACGCCACCGCGCAGGCCGGTGCCAACCTGATCATTGCACACGAAACTCCCTTTTACAACCACCAAGATGAGACAAGTTGGCTTCAAGAGGACCCTGTCTACCGGGAAAAAGTGCGCCTACTAGAAAAATACAAGATCGCTATCTGGCGGTTTCACGATCACTGGCACCGGGCAATTCCCGATGGGATCATCATGGGAAACCTAATACGTGTTGGTTGGGAGGGGTATTACGATCCGAATAGCCCTCGGCTAATTAACCTTCCGGAAGCCGTGTCGCTTGGTGCATTGATTTCCCATGTCAAAAAGGGGCTGCGTGCCCAACAAGTCCGGGTGATAGGTGCCATGGATCAGCCCTGTCAATCCGTATATATGGCATTTGGCTTTATGGACAGCAAGATGCAAATTGAGGCGATAAGACAGTATCAACCGGATGTCATTCTCAGCGGCGAGACCAGGGAATGGGAGACCGTGGAGCGGGTGAGAGACGGGAAGGCTTTGGGGGCGAATACCTCGCTGGTGGTGCTGGGACATGAAGTGAGCGAAGACGCAGGCATGGCCTACGCCGCACAATGGATTAGCGAGCGTATCCTTGGGGTTTCGGTGACGCACGTGCCATCAGGAGACCCCTTTTTGTTTCTTTGAGGGGAGTGAAAAGAAAGCCGCCGTGTATTCGCTTTGGCTACGCCTTGGATGGACGAGCTATCCGCTGTCAGGTGGTTGGGAAGGATTTATTCGTATAACTGGCAGTTTGCGGGCACTAGATGCCTTTGGTGTGATTACCGTAGGAGGTACATCTTGCCGTAGCCCCGCTTAAAGGCCTTGTCTCCAGCGGTGGCCCGATGCTCCATGAATTGCCCATTTTTCCGCACCAATACCCGGTAGATATATACCCCATTTGCCAGTTGGTCACCGAATTCGTCTTTGCCGTCCCAGGCATATTCCGAGAGGTTGTTGCCGATCCGAATCGGGCCGAGCTCATCTTGAAAAATCTCACGGACGATTTTTCCGGTGACCGTCATGATTTGGATTTTGATCTCGTCAGGTACCTCCGCACCGGTGACGGTGAAGACAAAGCGAACGCTGCTGCTAAAGGGGTTTGGGTAGGGATAGAAATTGGTGATCTGGCTTTCATTGATTACTTCGAAGGATACTTCATAGGGTTGCTCTCCGGCAATATTGCCGGCCACATCACTGGCATTGACCCGAAGCGTGTAGATACCGTCCTCCAGCGGACCTGGCTGAAATTCGATCTTGAAGTCACTGTTTTCCGTGGCTTCAAACCAACGTACTTGAGGGTTGCTAAAGCTGATTCGCTGGAATTCACAGCCCTCACAGGGGCGTTTTAGCATGAGTTGCAGCCCTACGGTGTCTTTTTTTAGTGAAAACCGGTTTTCGTCCTTTACCATGGTTGAAATCACTACCGTAGGGGATACGATGTCGCCGTCCATGATATACACCCCGTCAAAATGTACATCTAAGATGGGGTTTAGGTCATCGCCGGCTACCAGAAAAAACGCTGGCAAGTCCATGAGGTTGTTTCGGAAGCGTTGTTCCATGAAAATTCTTGGGTTGACGGATACGTTGACGGAGTTTTTCCCGGCTTTTCCTCTGGAGTCAAAGGGGAGTGTAAACGTATGGCTTTGCCCACCCTTGATTGCGGGGATTTTCATACTAAATCGCTCTATGCGCCGTTGGTCCAAGTTGTTGAAGCTGTACTCGACCGTGAGGGAGTCCGGGAAGTCAAATTTGGAGATGTTTACAAACTCAAAGGAGACTTCGGATTCCTGGCCTTCGAACAGGTTGATTTGATCTTGCCGGCTTTTCAGGATCAGTACGCCTTCCGGTACTCCGGTGTAGTTTACCTGCCATTTGTCTAAATGCTCCGGAAGTTCGGCGTTTGGGTCTTGCATCGCATATTTGAGCCGCAGGTAGGGATACTCAGCAGGGTTTATGGCGTTCAGATCAAGCTGACTGGTTTGGAGGTTTGGGTAGAGCGTGATTTCGCCGCCCTCGGGGGTAATGCCCACCAAGTCTATGTGGGAGAGGTTGGGATTGAAATAGTCTCTTTCAAGAATATGGTTGAAGAAGGAGACCCAGTGGGAAGATGGGCCGATCAAAGGCGAGATGATGTTGGCGAAGGGAGAGTATCCTTTTAGGACCGTATCAAAACGCAGTGTCTGGGCATTTGCCGGTTCTTCTCGCTCGTCATTGGGTACCAACTCTATCGCATCGCCGGGGCGCATGCCCTTTCGCCCAAAGAGTATATAGGGATCTCCTGTCCGTAGGTTACGGATGGTGGCCTCGTTGGCACCGATTTCTTTCATCTTCATGATCACCTCCTCTGACCAGTCCGAGAAGGTTACATTGCCGATGGAAAAGATGATTACGTAATCGTCCTGGGCAAGGGTGTTGATATAATCCAGCAACATGGTCTGTCCGGCCCCGGTGATCCATTGATTCCGGATGTTTTGGATAATCTGAGGAGACCGGCCGCAGGCTTTTGGATCCAGGATTTCGGCCGTGGTAAGCGGGATAGGCAGATAAGGCTCTAATGTTTTGTCCTGGAAAGCCAAAAGCCCCAAGGATCCGGGGAAACACACCCGACCGGCCTGATCCAATATGTAGGAGACCCCATTGATCACCAGTTGAATATTGGTAGGATCCATTCCCTCCGTTTCAGGTCCAAAGGTGAAAAGGTCAATAGCGAGCTGTTTGTCTTCGAATTTCCAGGCGCGTTGCTGTTGGTCTATTTCGATATTCTGGAGTTGTGCTCCTTCAAACTGCGGAAGCTCCCGTTGTGTCCATCCTTCCGGACCATTTCGGATATACGAAAAGCTGGCGGCTGTCCAATCCGCGTTTTCTCCAGGTTTGGGTTCCAAAAACCGCGTACGCCAATAGTAGGTTAGCGAGTCTCTGGGCGGGATTTGCTGGAACAGGTCTACTTGCCAGCGGGCTAGGTTGGCCGTGGTGATACGGGTTTCCCTTCGCCAAGCACTTGAAAAGTCGGCTGCGGTATCCAGTTGTATGACCACATTTCGCTCCTCAATGGATTTTCCCGGTATTTGTGTGATGATTTCTAGATTTCTATTGTTTACAATGGCGTAATCGATTGGGACGAGATTCAGCGTCCCACTCATGGGGATGTATTTGCTGACCATGATGGTGTTGTTTGCATAGGTCAGTTCGGGGATTTGGCGCCTTCTGTTTACTTCGATGGTGAATAAGTTATCTCCAAAGGCATTCACACCGGTATTGCCAATGGTTAATAATACCGTATCCTTACGGAAGATCGCTTCAAATTGGCGGGTGTCGTAAACGACCGAACTGCCGTCCGGCAATTGGCGGGTCACGTTGATTTCGATGGAGTCCAAGTTTACGATACCGAGATTTCGGACTACAAAGGAAAGTTCTACAGAGTCCAACAAAGAACTTAAGGGGTCTCCGTTGAATCCCTCCAGCCAGACCTCTTCTGCATTCAACGCATAGTCGGCCTTGGTAGCAGGGAATATTCTCGCAGCAGGATCACCAAGCATGATCATTTGATTGGCGTGGCTTTGATTTACCTCGGAGGTGCCATACCGGTCGTAAAGGAGCTTGTCAGATTCGATCTTCACTTTGCCCACACTTTGGTGGATTAGCGAGGAGTCCGCAAAGGCTTTGGCATAAAAAGACTCGCTGTACCTTCTCAGGTATACGTCAATGCCGATATCCGAATGTGCCAAAAAGTTGGAGGCACCCCGATCCGGTGTATTGATCCAGTCTTCGCCGAAGGTATAGGCTGCTCCGAAGGCATTTCCCGCATCACAGCCGTTCAGTAGCAGTACGGGATATTTGCCTTTATTTCGGTAGCCCATCTCATCGATACCGGCAAAGCCGATATCGATATCGGTACTTGAAGGTGCCGCATGGCCAAAAAAGGTTACCAATGACACGCCTTCATTCACCTGATCTGAAATATTGATCAGTTCAACGGTTGCATTGGATCGCTTTCGGAAGGTAAAAACACTGCCACCGAGGTAAATGTCCTCGGCGACGGCCTTGAACCCGGACAAGAAGGTAAAAAAGCGGTCTAGTTCAAATGCGGAACGGCCACCGCTGAGATGTACCAGGTTTTTTTGCCAAGGCTCCTGTACGCCTAGGGCGTCTTTTTCTTTGATCTTATCCAAGTAGTTCGCTACATCCTGGGGTACCCGCGCAGGTAATCGGCCAACGGCTATATCTTGCCGTAGCGGAGAGCCCGGCTCCAAACCTAGCGCATATTGATTATCCGAATAAGGATATCCATAGACAGGAACCAAGTCCTGAAAATCAAATATTGCCGGATTGTTTCGGTAAAAATAATTTACGCCTCCTGCCCGGCGGGTGTTGTAGATGCCAAAAGCCCTGCCAATCAGCAGCAAGTGCTCTGGCTGGTGCAGGGGGAAATAAGCTTTCAGGAATTCCCGAATTGCCAATGGGGATTTCTCGCCGTAGGAAAATTGGTTGTACAGCTGGTCTACATTGACCGTGAGGGTATCGAATCCTCCGCCTGCGGGTCCTGCCCGATGGGCGGCATAAGCTTCTATGGGATTTCCATAGGTGCTGGCAGGCCGAGTGAGTAGCTTATGGGAAATAATCAGGTAGTCGGCCGCTTGGGCCAATAGGTTACGAAACCTCACTCGTTCCAACACATTGGGTTCTATGACGTTTTCCGCTTGTTGGATGTGCAGGGCGTTTCGCTTTCCAGCCGTTCCTGCCGCGGTTTCCAGCAGATTTCCGGTTCGTCGAACTTCATGCCTGATGACATTATACACATCTGAAACCTCGTAAGCCAGGTAGTTGTTGGAAATTCCCTGTAGGGAAATTCTGGAAGCACCTGGTCTGAAGTGAAATAGCCGCTGTTCGAAGTCACCGGATGGGATAGCTACACCTAGGGTTACTTTGAGGTAGTTGATGGATATATTGTCTATTTCACCGTCGACCCCCATGGAAGCTACCCGCACGACCAAGTTTCCTTCTGAGCTGAAATCTGTTGCCAAAAGGGGTTCGGTTCGCCTGAAAGTTTCGAAGTTTTCGTATTCGTAGGTCCCTAGTGGTCTTAGTGAGGCGAGAGAAGGACCTACTTGGACAGCGGTACGGTGCAGCGTTTCTGATCGCCCTAGTAGGCTTATCTCCAGCGAGGGTGCATTGGCTGGGTTTACGGTTCCCAGGTTGTTTAGGTTTATGACACGGTTATTTCCTCTTGCGATGTTGGAACTGGTCCAGCCCTGCCCTTCATCGTATTTGGAAAGCCTTACGTTGGGGAAATAGGTTTTTCCCAAAAAGTAATTTTCTGAAAAGTCAAGAATTTCTTCCCGTTGATATGCGGAGGTTAGTGGTATTTGGGTCTCGGGTAGGCTTCGCAATGGCATCCGCTTACCGCGGCTTCCCGGTGTGACGGTCAAAAAGAAGGCAGTGGTATCGTTGTGGGTATTGAAGTAAGGGTTAGGCAGGTCGTCAGGATTATCGTAAAGCTGCCTGTCCAGTGTTCCGTCACTTTTTCGTCCGAAAAACTGGAGGTAATCTTCAGGATCGAACCGGCCGTCTTCATCGCCTTCTAGTTCTATGGCCACCTCTTGGCCTCGGTGATAGATCCGAATATCTCTAGGATCCAAAGTGTTCATGTTGACTCCGGAGGCAGAAAGGGTGGTGTAGCTGAGTCGGTAGATCCCGTTGGACGCCGTTGGGATTTTATAGTAATCCAGGTTGAAGTTTATCCATTGGTTGTTTTGACCATGGGCAATACTTGCCATACACAAGGAAAAAAGAACGATGAATGAAATGGTTCTCATCTGTCTGCGCCGGTATCCCAACCTTTGTTTAGCCTAAAATTCGATTTCAAGGGGTTCAAGCTCACCTTAACGCTGAAAACGTGGGAAAAGGGTGTCTCTGAAATGCTGCCGATATCAGTCAGCGCATAATCTACCTGAACTTTGCTGTTTACCAAAAAACCCAGCCCAAAGCTTGGCTGTAGGGAGGTGTAGGTGGATTGATCAAAGTCCCGAACCTGCTGTATATTGCCCGCACCCAGTCGGAGTGATGCGGTTTTTTTATAATTCAACTCCAATCCCAACCTTGGGTCTACACTGACGAGGTCGGTGGCGAGAACGGCATTTCTTCTGCCGTCAAAGGTCATGTCCAGGTCTAGTACCACGACCATATCCAAGAGGTCGTTGATATCAACGTGTTTGCCTACACTCCAAATGGCTCTCGGCAGGGTCAATTCGATGCTGTTTACAGGTATTTCATTGTTGGTCTGATTGTAGATCTCCCTTACCATGTCGGCATGGTGAAACCACGCATTGAAGGTAGTCGTGATATCCCGCAGCATCAAGCCAAAGCGCCAGGAATTATGCAGGTAAATCCCTCCTACGTCGAGGCCAAATCCCCAGGCGCTGGCAAATTTGCCCACGTTCCGGTGGATCAGTTTGGTGTTTACGCCCAGCTTAAACCGGTCGCTAATGTCCCGGGCATAGGAAAGGATGAGGGCATAGTCTGCCGCATTGAAAAACTGTATGTTATTGTAGTTGAGTGCGCCGTTGGCATCGTAAAGAAATCGGGTATCGGGGATGTCGTCTACGCCAAACCGAATAACGGAAACAGCGATCTGATTATCTTCTTGTATGTTGGTCGTAAATGCCGCGTAGTCGTATTTGGCGATTCCCGCAAAATATTCCGCATGCATTAGTGAAAACTCCTGTTCGTGTGCTACGCCGATGAGCCCTGCCGGGTTCCAATAAGCCGCTGTTACATCCCGCACGATGGCTGCTTGGGCTCCCCCCATTCCCAATGCGCGGGCACCTACACCAATATTAAGGAATTCATTGGAGTATTTAGGGGCAATACCCTGGCCGTACGTTTGAAAAACTCCTGTGGCAAAAATCAATATATAAAAATACCCCCTGATAATCATCTGATTAATTCACTTCCCAAGACGCAAAATAAGAGGATTTTGGGTTTGGATAAATATTCTGTGGGAAATTATTTCCATTTTTTGATCAAGTGGTCATTTACGGACACAATTGTGTTCATTGCTAATACAATAAATCCGGCAGAATGCACTTGGCTGTAGGTGATTTAGGGTGTGCGGAATTTTTTTTGGATCCAACTTTCGTTAGAAACCTGCGCCAAATGCCGTTTGGACGCGTATTTTTGGATTGGAAGGTAATTGGTTATGGGGTAATATATGGTATTACATAGTACTACGGAAAAACTTGGTATTGTTTTTCATGTGTCTGTATTTGATTCTTAATGGTCATGACATGTCCCGGTTTATTGTGGTGCCTGCCTTGTAGGCAGACAGGCTCGATTTCATAGGATCGGGGAGAGACAGGGACACTGCATGAAATTTTCAAATAAAAGGCGAAGTTATGAATGTGTCAAACACCCAAGTCCAAATGAGGAAGGGAATATTGGAATGCTGCATCCTCCATATTATCTCAAGGGGGGAGGTATATGCAAGCGACTTGATGGAGGAATTAAAGGCTGCAAATTTACTTATTGTAGAGGGAACCCTATATCCCCTTCTAAACAGGCTCAAAAACTCCGGTTTGGTGACTTATCGGTGGGTGGAGTCTGACGCAGGGCCTCCACGAAAGTATTACGTCATCACAGATACCGGGAAGGATTTTCTGACGGGGCTGTCCGAAACTTGGGAAAAGCTGCATGTATCTGTAAATTCCATTCTGGCTAACCATGCATCCGGCCGCCAACCATCTGATCAGTAAACATTGCACATAAATTTTCACTCCGATGAAGAAGACCTTAAGTATAAATATCAGCGGAATCCTGTTTCACATCGAAGAGGATGGATACACTACGTTGAAAAAGTACCTGGATGCCATTAACGAGCATTTCTCTCACTATGAAGATAACCATGAGATCATCACGGATATCGAAAGCCGGATTGCTGAGATTTTTCTAAGTAATTTAAAGAATAACAAGCAGGTGATCACCGCCGAGGATGTGGGTAATCTGATTGAGAAAATGGGAACGATAGCGGATTTTGAAGCGGTGGAAGAAACAGCCGCCGAAGATCAGGTTGCTGCCGAAAACGACTTCTATAAGTATATCACGCCAAATGATCAGCAGGCAAATAAAGCGTATAAGAAGCTTACGCGGTTTCAAAATGGAAAGATATTGGGCGGGGTATGTGCCGGATTTGCGCATTATTTCTCTATCGATCCCCTATGGACCCGTTTGATAGCTATCTTGTTGCTTTTTAGTGGGGGGCTACGATTCGGCAGCCTTCCTTTCGGCATTTTCGGTGATTCGTTTAATTTCCAGATTTCTTTGGGTTGGTGGACAGTGCTGGCTTACGGGCTGCTATGGGCTATTTTACCTGTTTCCTATGAAAAACCTGAGGATAAGAACATCAAGAAGCTATACCGCAATCCAGATGATCGGGTGCTGGGTGGAGTGGGCAGTGGCCTAGCGGCGTATTTTAACATAGACGTCATCTGGGTTCGTTTGGCTTTTGTCGCCATGGTGTTTGCTGGTGGTGCCGGTGTCGTGCTTTACCTAATTCTTTGGATTATCACCCCTATGGCAAAGTCCATCACCGAACGCATCGAAATGAAAGGGGGAGCCATTACCCTATCGAACATTGAAACAACTATCCAACAAAATATCAAGCCAGAGGAGAGCGGAGAAGAGTCCGCCCTGAAGCGCGTAATACTCCTGCCGTTTCGGGTCATCGGATACGTGCTAAATGGGCTTGGAAGGGCACTGGGTCCATTTGGGAAATTTTTGTTGGAGTTTGTACGCGTGATCTTCGGGTTGCTGATTTTCTTTCTGGGCATGGTAATCACCTTGGCTCCCCTGATACTTTTAGGGGTCTATTCCGAAGTACTAACGGATAATGATTGGGGATATGTTTTTGAAGGCATTCCTGTCGAGGCCTTCGTGGAGGTGTTTCCGTTATGGCTGGCAATATCCGCGGCAATGGTTATTATCATTCCGGGCATGGTAATTACGCTTCTGGGGATAAGTGTGTTGATCAAGCGAAGCTTGATTGATGCCCGGTTTGGCCTGGTGATTTTCGGTGTTTGGATTTTGAGTATCCTTTTCAGTGCATTTCAGTTTCCAAAGTTGATAGGGCAGTTCAAAGAGCAAGCGAGCTTGGAGTTGGACCATCGGGTGCCTCTTCCAGAAGAGACATTGCTCATCAAGTCGACCCGCCGCAGCTCGTCCGACACGGGAATCGGGAGTGTTTCTCTTACCCTCAAGGGCCATCCCGGTAATGCGGCACTGCTGGAGCAAAATTTCACTTCTAAAGGCAGAACCGAGAGTGAGGCAATGGAAAATGCGGAGGATGTTACCTACGAATACAATCAGGCGGATAGCATATTGACTTTTGGAAGTCATCTGGGATTTCCAGACCTTTCTAAGTACCGAGGGCAATATTTACGGCAGACGTTATTGTTGCCATATGATTATCCTTTTGTAATGGATCGAACGCTGATACCCATCCTTCGCAATACGGTGAGTACCAATGGGTATAAAAACCGGGATATCAATGGACGAAATCATTGGGTGTTTAACGAGGAGGGGCTACTTTGCCTAACCTGTGAAGGCACGCAGCGAAATACCCGAGCAGATAGTCTCAGCCGGGCGAAATTTCGGGATAAATACTTTATGCAACCTTAGCCTCTGAGGTATTAACTGTATATTTGATGTATCAGGTTCCTACTGGAATTATCTTGTGGGTGCCGGACTGCACCAAGCGGGGTGATGCGATGGCGATAATTTCCGGTTGCCCGGCATGCAGATGAGGAGAATAAGCGGATGTATCAATGATGGAATTATGGATGTGAGCGTTAAGTTTTTGGGCGGTGCTGGTACCGTGACGGGTTCACGGTTTTTGTTGCAGATCGGAGCCTTGAGGGTGCTGGTTGACTGCGGGTTGTTTCAAGGCATGAAGGATTACCGGCTGCGAAACTGGGGTCCTTTTCCGGTGGATCCCGTAGGCATTGACATGGTGTTGCTTACCCATGCCCACATAGATCACTCCGGGTATTTGCCTAAGTTGGTGAAGGAAGGTTTTTCTGGTCCGATTTATTGCACAGAGCCTACGTTGGAGTTGGTAAAGATCCTTTTGATGGATGCGGGCAAGCTGCAGGAAGAGGAAGCAGCCTATGCGCAAAAGAAAGGCTACTCAAAACATAAGAAGCCCGAACCACTTTTCACTATCAAAGATGCTGAGCGGGTGTTTCCGCTGCTACAGCCGCTTCGGTTTGAGGAGGAGTATACCCTTCACGAGGTACTAAAGGTCACCGCATACAACGCCGGCCATATCCTCGGAGCCGCTATTTTAAAGCTTAAGGTCAAGGGTCAAAACCAAGAAAAGGCGATTGTTTTCTCCGGTGATCTGGGAAGGTATCACGATCCCATTCTTAACCCGCCTGCAGATATTCCGTTTGGAGATGTACTTTTTATGGAGTCTACCTACGGAAATCGGGTGAATGAAAACGCCAAGGTCAGTGTTCAACTGGCCAAAATTATCAAGGATACCTACATGAGGGGAGGCGTGTCCGTAATTCCATCCTTTGCGGTAGGCCGTACACAGATGATTCTGTACCTCTTGCATCGGATGCAAAAGCTGGGAACCATCCCCCAGATTCCCATTTACGTGGATAGCCCCATGGCCATTGACGTGACACATTTGTATAAGACCTTCTCCCATTATCATCATTTAGGTCCTTTTTTGGATGAATCTGATGCGAATCCGTTCCTGCACAGGAATTTACATTATTACAAAACGCAGGATTCGTCCATGTCCTTAAATCATTTAAAGGGCGATGCGATTATAATTTCAGCAAGTGGTATGGCTACCGGTGGTCGGATTCTACACCATCTCTACAATCGTCTTCCAAACGAGGACGATAGTGTGATATTTGTCGGATTTCAGCCGGAAGGGACCCGGGGCAGAAAGTTGCTGGACGGTGACAAGACCTGTAGAATTTACGGAGTGGACGTTCCGGTGAAGGCTTCGGTCCATTTTATTGAAGGATTATCAGCCCATGCGGACCAAAACGAGTTGATGGAGTGGAGCGAGGGTTTTATTCATAGACCTAAGATGACCTTCTTGGTACATGGGGAAGCTGAGTCTACCCAAGCCCTTGCGGGGCTCCTGCGAAGTCAGCGGCAGTGGAATCCGATCATTCCGGCTTACATGGAGTCATTTGAGCTGTTTTCCGGTATCTGATGCTCCGGAGGATGAAAGCGTCACAGACTTGGTTTTTGGTAGCCTTGGTGTTGTTATTGGTCGGCTGTAGGGCTCATAGACCGACTACTCAAGGGCTACGTGGACAGGTTTTTTGGGTAGAGGGTAACCTGATGCCGCAGGTCTCGGAAGATGGGATGGCGGCGCCCAAGGAGGCCCAGGCAAAACGTGGCGTAACAAGGACTCTTAGGATCCACGCGCTTACTACGCTGGATCAGGTGAGCCTAGGAGATTTTTTGATAGGATCTATACTGACCGAACAGGTGGCTGAATTGGAGACCGAATCCGACGGTACCTTTCAAATTGAGCTGCCGGTCGGTAAGTATTCTGTGTTCACGGTGGAAGATGATGGGTATTTTGCCAATGTCTTTGATAGGGACAATCATATTAATCCGGTGGAAGTAAAGGAAGGGGTTTGGAGTTTTTTGGAAATTGTTGTTAATTATAGGGCTGTTTATTAGGTAGTTAGGTGTTTTTGCCTATGTTTTCTTGCTAAATTCCTCAGCTGCGTGCAACCTATTGAGGGCAAGCTGCATCTATAGAATTAGAATCGTCATTGTAATGTTTGTTAGAAGGATTTACTCGGAAGCAGATCTGATCAAAAAGTGTCTTGGGGGAGATCGAAAGGCCCAACGAGCGCTTTATGAATTGTATTCCGGGAAATTTCTAGCCGTCTGTCGGCGCTATGTGAAGGATTATGGATCCGCAGAGGATATCATGATTGAAGGGTTTATGAAGATCTTTGAATGCCTACCTCAGTACCAGGGTTCAGGGAGTTTTGAGGGATGGATGCGGAGGATTATGGTGACCCAATCGTTGTTGTACATCCGTAGTAATCGGAGGTTTCAATTTGAAGTTCAGTTGGAAGAAGGTGAAATGGATGGCTATTTGGAGCCTGAAGGAGGCAGATTGGAGAGCGAGGATTTATTGAAGCTAATCGATGAATTGCCACTTGGGTACCGCATGGTTTTTAACCTATATGCAGTAGAAGGGTATTCGCATAAGGAAATCCGAGAATTATTGGGCATATCGGAGAGTACTTCTAAGTCCCAGTTGAGTCGGGCTAGAGCGGCGTTGCGCAGCCGGCTATTGGCAGAATATGAAAAGGAGAAAAATCATGGAGGATAAGGAGTTAGACAGCTTATTTAGGGAAAAGTTGGCAAATCACCGGGTATTGCCTAGAGAGGAGGTGTGGCAGCGGCTGGATGCGAAATTGAACTCGGAGCCCAAACGCGTGGTATGGCTTCCGTATGCGGCCTCTATGGCACTGTTGATAGCTGCTGTGTTTGGCATGAAAGGGCTACTGGAACGGGACCATGGGATTAACCATCCCCTGGTTACGCAGCTTACCGAAGCGCCATTTGATGTGCCGGTTATTGTTCCGATTGCGGAGCAAAATCAGCATCCGATTGAACCGTTGCGGCCTAGTAGAACAGCAAAAACGGTCAGTAAAGAGCTTCCAAAGCCTTTGCCAAAGCCTTCGGATTCACAATTGGCGGAAAATGCCCGGCGGGATATTACCGGGATAGACACCGTAGAACTCCTTGATCCGGTAATTGCGACAGATTTTATAGCCGAGGCAAATGCGGACCAGGATGAAGAATTGAGGTTATTGATGGATTCGCATAGTGAGGAAATGGCAGACAACAGCGAGGTGACTATTCGGATTGTGTCCAATGGATATGCCTTTGCTTCCGAAAAGCCAGCCTTGATTGAGGGGATTGAGGGAGGTATTGGCAAGCTTGGGGGAATCATTGCAAAAGTAGATAAGGGTTTTGCAGAGCTGCAGGATGTTAAAAACAATTTCTTTGCATCGGGGATTTCTCTAACTAAGGATCGAAAAGAAAGTCAGGACAGGTGATAGGAAAACAGGCACTCCTAAGGCAGATTGGCTTAGTGGGCCTGCCTTAGCGTATGGGCAACAGGCGACCTGCCTGCCGGTAGGCAGAATTCCATATTTCCTTTGAAAAACAATTATAGACAGATGAAAAAGTACCTAATAGCAATTATCCTAATGGTGTTGTACCAGCAATTGTTTGCGTTTCAGGGAGAGTCAAAAGACAAAGTCATGAGTGACAGTGTTATCGTACAGTTTGGGCGTTCGGGAAAGCTCGTCTTTGTGATCGACAACCCTCAAGACTTTGAGCGCCTGCAGCAGATGGATGTAAATCAGCTCATCCGTGAACTGGAACTGACTCCTCCGGAGGGAGAGGGTGAGCAGACAGTCGTGGAAATCAAATATCGGGACGGAAAGAAGGAGATCGTCCGGGTGTATGAAGGTCCCAGCGAGACGGAAGTGACCGTAGGGCGGTACCGGTTGATTGTGGACGAATCGGGGTCTAAAACCAAAGTGAAGCTAGAATCTGATCCTAAGGATGAGAAAGATCCCGATTTTCGTACCTATTTCAGTACCGATCTAGGTATCAACTCGTATTTTGGGGAAGGGGCTATTCCTTCACCCGTCCAGCCGTATTCTGTAAAGGGCTGGGGTAGCTGGAATGTAAATCTTAACTGGATGGCCAGTCAAAAGATTTCACAAGGCACTTATTGGGATTTTGGACTCGGGGTGCACTGGTACAATTTCAAATTCAACAACACCCAATTTCAGCCTAGAGCGACGGAGTTAGGGGTGGATTTTCTCCCTAGACCCGATGTGAACGGGTTTAAAAGCAAGATTTCTGCCTCTTATCTTACCGCTATGACCCTCCTGAAATACGATTTTGGGAAAAAGCTGGGAAAAGGCAGAGAAGGCATGAGGGTTGGCATAGGGCCTTATGCGGGATACCGTCTCGGGGGACGCAGCAAATTTGTTTATAGGGAACTGGAAGGCTCCGGGAGAAGCAAGGTAAAAAAAGGAGCAGGATCGTACCTCAACAACTTCCGGGCGGGCATTCGCGGGGAAATAGGGTTTCGGAGTGTGACCTTTTTCACGACCTATGACTTTACCCAATTGTTTCATCCTGGCCTAGGGCCGGAACTTAGGCCCGTTGCGTTTGGGATTACGTTTTAAACGTAGAACAACACCGTTTCGGTGGCAGAACGGATGAGATTGAATCATAAAACATTGAAACCAGCAGATGAAGAAAGTTAAAACAAGCGTTGCATTGGGGGTATTATTTGCCCTTTTCACGCAGTTGTATGCTCAGGAGTTAATTGAAAAAAGCTTTACTGGGATTGAAGTACTGGAGATGGACATCGGAGGGGTGGATGTTGTGTATACTGGTGTGTCGGGCAAGGAAGACGTGAGCCTAAGTGCCATGTTTGGGAAGTCAGAGGATGGGGTACGTAATTTTTTCATGGTCACCCTTGGCAACACCCTGAAACTGGCCTATAAGAACCAATCAAAGTCATTTTCTCCCCAGGAAAGGCGCTTTATCCACCTAGAGGGTCCGGAAAACATCCGGATTGACGGTAAAAATTCCGCAGGTCTCCTTTCGGTCAGAAACGTGATTTCTCCGGAGACCAAGCTAACCGTAAATTCTGGTATGATAAAAATTCAGCAGGTACATGGTAGCTTGGTAGTGAAGGCAAATTCAGGGAAGATTGAAGTGCAAGAGGTGCAAGGAGATGTACAGTGTGCGCTCACCTCGGGTGAGGCGGATCTTTCTGATGTGACCGGTAACGTAGCGCTCAGTGCAAACAGCGGGTCGCTAAAGGGTAAAAAATTGAGTGGTTTGGTACAGGTGAAAATTTCTTCTGGAAATGTCCGCCTAGACCAAATAGGAGAACTGGGAAGCGTAACGGTATCTTCAGGTAATGTCAAAATCAGCAAGGCTGGCTTGGGTGAGGAGACGTTTTTTCAGGGCTCCTCTGGGAATATTGACGTGGAAACGGTGTCTGACCTTCGGCAGTTTAATTTCGATATGGCTGCGGGTAGCGGGTCACTTCGGGTGGGAGATGTCTCTAGGACAAAATCCTTGCAGATAGATAATGGGTCTCAAACAACCATCCGGGGCAGTATGCGCTCAGGTTCACTTCGAATCAATCATTAATATTGGATGGGTGTCAGTTTAAGGATCCCTTCGCCTTATATCGTACACCTGTTCCTTCTCTTCTCCTTTTAGCTTTAAGGCTTTAGCAATACGGTCAGGGGTTGGTTTTCCGAGCGATACGAATAAAAGACAGACGGCATAAGCAATGGTAAATCCAGGTTTTTCCGATAGTAAAAGCCCGATGGATGAAAGTATTCCGACCGCGAAAAGCATCCAAAACCGGGCGATGGAGGCCGCCGCATACGCTTTTATTCTGCTTTGGATCGGGGTTTCCTGCACACGGACTTTACGAACCTGCCGGTTAAACGTTAGAGTCTGCAGGATCAATAGACCGATGGCAACAACTAACATGCCCCTACTTAGAAAAACGGGCAGCTCCGGCAAATCCAAGCTCATAGATCCACCGGTGGTATATAGATAGGCAAACGAAAATAGCGGTAGCGGCACTGCTGTAAGTATCAGTACATTTCTTTCCAGTACCCGAAATTCGTTTTTTAACAGATTGGGTGTACTCATGGATTGAATTATTCGATGGTAATTTTAATATCACCCGACTTCGGTTTTGACGAGCAACACAGGATATAGCCTTGTGCGATTTCATTTTCACTTAAGCCGGCATCCTCTATCATGCTAACCTCTCCGGAAATCAAACGTCCTCTACAGGCGGTACACAACCCGCTTTGACAAGAGTAAGGCATATCTATATTTTCATCCAGCCCTGCCTCTAGGATGGTTTTTCCCGGAGCCACCTCGTATGTGTAGGTTTCACCTTCCAGTACGATAGTCACCTGCTTGTGCAGCGGCGCAGATTCCAGTACCTGTGATTCATTTTGCGTCTCGGGCGCTTTATAGAAGTTTTCCGATAGGACCTGTTCTTTGCCGATGCCCAAATTCTGCAACGTTTCGGTCGCTAGTTCCATTAACTCATTGGGTCCGCAAAGGTAAAATAGTCCTTCCGATGGGCCTTCATGGAGCATCCCCTCCGCAAACGTCTTTATCGATCCGGCGGTTATTCGCCCTTTGTTTCCGGGCCAAGATTCCGAAGGCTGACTTAACTGGTGGGTTACTTCCAAACGCCCTGGGTACTCCCTCTGAAGTTCCTCTAAACGCTGTTTGAAGATGATTTGGTCTTCTGCCCTGCTCCCATATAAAAGATTAACCTTGGATGCCGGTTCGTTGATCAGAATGGATTTGGTAATTCCCATAACCGGGGTAATGCCACTTCCTGCAGCAATCATTCCATAGTTTCTTTGGTGTTTGGAATGGTAGTCACAAGTAAAGTTACCCATGGGCTTCATCACCGTGATTTTTTTACCCGGCCGGATGTGCTCATTTAGGTAATTGGATACCAAGCCCCCATCGAGGCGTTTTACGGTAATTCCCGGAAAGGGATCCACGAATGGCGAGGTACTTAAGCTGTACGATCTACGCTCCTCTTTTCCGTTTAGTTCTACAATTACGGTGAGGAACTGCCCTGGTTTGTATTCCAGATGCGGTTCAGGTTGCTCAAAATAGATCGTAGTAGCATCCGGAGTTTCCTTTATGATTTCCCTTACTTTTAGCGTAAGATAGGGAGAGGTTTCGCTGGTATTTTTGGAGTTTTTGGAAAATAGATTGAAAAGCATTCCGGCTGTATATTAGGGTGATCGATGCTGATTTATACGCAAACCTACGGTTTATTTACAGAATTAGGAATTTTTCCTGCAGTTCACGATTCTTTCATTTCATAAACCATGGCAAGCAACCAAAGGTTCTGGTAAAAAAATATATTTTTCGGGTTTTAGTTGTAGCGTTTTGGGCGGTTTCTTCGTATTGGCGCAGAAAACTAACTAAATCCAACGATGATTGTATCTAATAATCGCCCTAAGACCCTAAAGAAAAGTGGGTTGAATTTGTTCATGTGGTTCCTATTGGGCATAGGCGCTAGTTCCTGCCTGGATGAGCAGCAATTTACGGAAGTGACACCCATTGCGTATGTGTCTTTTTATCACGGATCACCTCAGACCGATCCGATTTCCATAACCGTTGATAGTCGGGTGTATAACACCAACCCTTTTACATTTGGCAGCTACTTTGAATACGGGAATTTCTACACGGGTGAAAGGAACTTTTCATTCCGTAATCCCGGTACTTCGAGCAGCTTGCTGGATACTGTGGTGAATCTAAAGGCGAGCGAAGCTTATTCCGTTTTTCTTGCTGAGCAGCAGGATTTGTTTCAGCCAATTATTGTAAAGGATGAGTTGGTGAATCCCGGGCCGGAAAAGGCACTACTTCGCTTGGTACATCTATCGCCGGACGCGCCGCAGGTACACCTTCTGGTTGGTTCGGAGACTGAAGCGGTTTTTGAAGATCAGGCCTTTGGAGACGTCAGTGCTTATAAGGCGATCGATTCGGGCCGGTTTACTTTACGTATATTGGATGCGGAGTCCGGAGAGGAAGAACTCGTTTCGGCCAATGACATTTCCATTATGGCCGGAAGAATCTACACCCTGGTGCTTCGCGGCTATCAGGAAAATGCTTCCGGTACGGAAAACCGACTAAGTCTTCAGCTCCTTCGAAATTACCCGAATTATTAGTTTGGCGACTACTCATTGAGTGTTAGCTAGGGGGCATGGAGCCCCCTCAATACATCTTAGATGGGCAAAGGGCGACCTTTGGTTGGCTGTAATAGGGTCAGCCGAAGGTGGCCTTTTTGTTTGAGAGGGATATCGAAATAAGCAATTTAGATTTAGTATGGGCGGTCGTCGTTACTGGATGTAGCCGGTAAATTCGGAATAAAAACCTATTTTTGCATTTCTTTTATTAACGGGAAGCAAAGGCAACATCATGGAACTAAATCATTTGACTGCAATTTCATCTATAGACGGGCGTTATGGGAGCAAAACGGCCTCATTGAGAGGCTATTTTTCGGAGTTTGCCCTAATCAAATATAGGGTGAAAGTTGAAATCGAATATTTCATTGCACTTTGTGAAATGCCGCTGCCCCAGCTAGAGGCGGTCGATCATTCCATTTTTCCCCAATTAAGAAAATTGGCTACGGACTTTTCGGAGGCCGATGCGATGTATATTAAGGAGATAGAAAGGACCACCAATCACGATGTAAAGGCTGTTGAATACTTTTTAAAATCTAGGTTTGAGCAGCTTGGTTTGGGAAGCCATTTGGAGTTTATTCATTTTGGGCTTACTTCTCAAGATATCAATAATACAGCGATTCCCATGATGTTGAGAGATGGATGGAGAGATTCCGTTCTTATGGAGCTGAATGAGGTGCTGGAAGCACTTCGCACCCGGGCAGAGGAGTGGTCGGCTATTCCCATGTTGGCCAAAACCCATGGACAGCCTGCTTCGCCCACGCGGTTGGGAAAGGAGATTGCTGTGTTCGTTGCTCGGCTGGAGGGGCAGCTTGGACTACTCTCACAGGTGCCCTTTTCCGGTAAATTTGGTGGCGCTACGGGTAACATGAATGCCCATTTCGTGGCGTATCCGGGTTATGATTGGCATGGGTTTGCAGACAATTTTGTCGCTAAATACCTGGATTTGCACCGCAGCTACCCAACTACACAGATCGAACATTATGATCATCTAGCGGCATTTTTTGATGGGCTCAAGCGAATCAACACTATCCTGTTAGACCTATCCAAGGACATATGGCAGTATGTAGCGATGAATTATTTTAAGCAAAAGATTAAAGAAGGAGAGATAGGATCCTCGGCAATGCCCCATAAGGTAAACCCCATTGATTTTGAGAATGCGGAGGGTAATCTTGGGATCGCAAACGCCTTGCTTGAACACCTTGCGGCAAAACTTCCTATCAGTCGGTTGCAGAGAGACCTGACAGATAGCACGGTACTGCGGGTGATCGGCGTTCCCTTGGCCCATATGAGCATATCTTTTCAGTCGTTGCTCAAAGGACTGGGTAAGCTGGAGCTTAATAAGGCGGCATTGGATGCCGATCTGGAGGAAAACTGGGCGGTAGTGGCTGAGGCGATCCAAACCGTATTGAGGAGGGAAGGGTACCCCAAGCCATACGAGGCGTTGAAGGATCTAACCAGGACCAATACCCCCATTACCGAAGAACGCATCAAGGCCTTTATCCATTCCCTTTCGGTGGGGGTAGAAATTAAAGCGGAATTATTGAAAATCACGCCTTTCAATTACACAGGAAAATAAAATATACGAAAGGTGAAACGTTTTTAGTGTAATCACCGTTAATTTTAGTTTATTTCAAAAACTGGAATCTCATTTCGAGATATATGTCGAGAAGCCATTTTTATTTGGTCGGTTAGGTATATTGCCGTTAATGCGTGTAATTTTGGGATAGATTTCCTCTTTTTCGAATCGAAAGGGAGACTAGCTGAATAGATTTCTTTTGTTTTACCAATTAAATTTAGTTTATAATGCCTAATAGAAAGGGTTTACTAGCCAACCTTGATGCAGATCTACCATCGGGATTAGTCGTTTTTTTAGTTGCTCTTCCATTGTGTTTGGGGATAGCCCTTGCTTCGGGCGCACCGCTATTTTCCGGGGTTATCGCTGGGATTATTGGTGGTATCGTCGTTGGATCATTGTCGGGTTCACACACATCGGTATCCGGACCGGCGGCGGGGCTGACGGTAATTGTACTGAACGCCATTACAGACTTGGGAGCTTTTGATTTGTTTCTTACTGCAGTGTTTTTGGCCGGCGCAATACAGGTCGCATTGGGAGTGGCTAAAGCCGGTGTGATTGGTTATTATTTTCCCACGTCGGTCATCAAGGGGATGCTTGCCGGTATTGGGATAATTCTGATTATTAAGCAGGTTCCGTATGCTTTTGGTGTCGCGGATACCGACACACTTTTGGAATATGCCCCATTCGTGAATGATATCGATGCGGTTTTGTCTTTAAAGTTGCTTTTTACCAATGTGATTGAGTACGGGTCGTTATTTGTGGCTTTACTCTCCATGGGGATTTTATTGCTATGGGAAAAGCCAATGATTCAAAAGCACCCCCTATTGGGAAAAGTGCCAGGGGCATTGGTAGCGGTATTGGCGAGTATCGGTCTAAACAAGTTCTTTAAATTTTTCGTGGAGGACTTATATATTACCATGGAAGACAAGGTGAAATTACCTGAGATTTCCGGTATTAGTAGCCTAGTAGACCAGTTGATGTTTTTGAATCCCGCTGGGTTTTTAAATCCAGAGGTATGGATGGTGGCCATTACGATTGGAATCATCGCCAGCTTGGAGACGCTGCTTAGCCTTGAGGCAGCAGATAAAATTGATAAATACAAGCGTATCTCTCCTCCAAACAAGGAATTGTTTGCACAGGGAGTCGGGAATATGGTAAATGGGATGATCGGTGGCCTTCCGGTGACCGCGGTTATCGTGCGAAGCTCTGCTAACGTCAGTTCAGGTGCCAAGTCAAAGGTATCTGCGATATTTCATGGGCTGCTATTGCTCCTGAGTGTATTGATTATCCCCAATTTGCTTAACCTAATCCCTTTAGCGAGTCTGGCATCGATTCTGCTTTTGGTAGGCTACAAATTGGCTAAAATTTCCCTCTTCAAAACCATGTACCGCCTAGGTTGGGATCAGTTTCTGCCCTTTGTGGCTACAATAATGGGGATCATATTGTTCGATTTGCTTAAAGGCATCGGTATCGGTATGGCCATCGGCATCGTATACATTCTGATGAGAAATTACAAGAATGCCTATTTCTATGAAGAGCGTAAGGATGAGGATGCCGAAGTGTATCACATTGTGCTCTCTGAAGAGGTGAGCTTCTTAAACAAGGGGGCATTGATATCAGCACTAAATAAAATTCCTAGTGATTCGAAGGTGGTCATTGATGGGTCGAATTCCAAGGTGATCGATTACGATGTACTGGAAGTGATCGAAAACTTTAAAACCAATGCGTTGGAAAGGGATATTGAGGTGGAAACAATAAAGATTCAACCCGTGGTTATCAAATCCCTTCATTAGGAACAGCGGTGTTAGGGTAACCGGTTGTACCGGTATAGTACCGGGTCAATTCTCATCCGTTTTTCGCTGAGTGTAAAATAACCAGAACCGTCGGGCAGGAATGCGATAGCTTCCCCTTGCGGTTCTGGTTTATAGGGTATAAGAACAGGGTCTTTGGCCAAGGTTTGCGCAATATGCTCGTTTTCCAATCTGGGCCAATAGTAAATCACCCAATAGTTTTTTATGGCTATGTGGCTACCGTCTTTGGAGATATCACCCGCTACAGACATGGTGATTGGTAGTTTTTGGACTTTTTCCAATTCATGCTTTTGACCGGTTGCCGTGAGTTTGTTGGCTGGTAAGGTGTATAAGGTATTGCTGGAGTCCCGCTTCGATAAGATAAAAATGTCTCCATTTTCCGGATCAATCATCAGCGTTTCTGCATCTCTGGGGCCATCGGGATAGGTTAGGTGAAACACTTCTGGTGTAATTTCCATATCTTCTTTTATCTCCAAAGGTTCCGGAAACCGAAGGAGGCTGATATGGGCGTATTTCCCTTGATTGTCTCCGATTTCACCTACATACACGTAGGAAGTGCTTGGCTTAGGGCCTGGTCCTACGGCGATGTCTTCCCAATCTCGGTTGTCCACACCTTTTAATTTTATGTTTCCAAGGTTTTTTCCGCTGTAGTCGATCAGGTAAACATTTGGTTTTCCCCCGCTATCGTTGTGTGTATATAGCAGGTTAGGGTGTTCCCAAGAAGCTGCCAAACCACTTGCCTCATCTATCTCCTTGTTGTCCAGTTTTCCCATTGTCTGGGGATGGGAAAACAAGGTGTCAATTACTTGAGGGTCGATCCGTACTTCATATTTTTCCTGTATCTTTTCTGCTAGCAAAAAGGGAAAAATTGACAGGGCAAAAAGAAATTTCCAAATTAAGTCGATGTAGAATTGCATGTGCCTGTAGTTTATTTTCCAACTCGTAAAGATAGATGAACGAATCTGGTACTACCTTCCCAACCGAGGTACTGTCTGATGCGGGAAGCTATTGAATTAAAGGGTAATAGGAGGATTTCCTGTTGTTAAGCAAGGGATTCCCGATGACCTGCGGAAACGCCAAGCCCTGGTTCATCTGTTTATCATTGATTTTAAGCGGTCACAACTTGTACCGGTTTATCGGGATGGAATCCCTGCCTACCGGCTGGCGGGTCGCACGGTTACCCGGATGGCTATCGGGGCAACCCAGTGTGTGTCGCTTGCGTCATGCTCGATTTCATCTTGAGGCCGTTTAGATAAAAAAAAGCGGAACCAAAAGGCTCCGCTTTTAATGGGATTAGCCGATATTTTTAGTCAGCTTTTTCTTTTCGTTCCACACTAATGGACAATTCGTCGCCTTCACCGGTGTAATCCGCTGTGATGACATCTCCCTCGGAAAGCTCTCCCTTGAGAATTTCTTCGGCAATGGCATCTTCCAAGTATTTTTGTATGGCACGGTTAAGTGGGCGTGCACCATACTGTTTGTCATATCCTTTTTCAGATAGAAAATCCTTGGCCTTATCGGTCAGTTTGATGGCATAACCCAAGTCGGTAATGCGTTTGAACAGCTTGGCCAAGTTGATGTCAATGATCTGATGTATATGTTCTTTGCTCAGACTATTAAAGATGACCACATCGTCCAATCGGTTGAGAAACTCTGGGCTAAATGCTTTTTTCAGGGCACTCTGAATGGTAGATTTCATGACATCATCCATGTTTTCCTCTTTTGCCTTGGATGAGAATCCGATGCCTGCACCGAAATCCTTTAAATCCCTGACACCGATGTTGGAAGTCATGATGATGATGGTATTTCTAAAGTCTACTCTGCGTCCCAAACCGTCGGTTAAGATACCGTCGTCCAACACCTGCAAGAGAATGTTGAATACATCCGGGTGGGCTTTCTCGATTTCATCCAGAAGAACGACTGAGTAGGGCTTTCTTCGTACCTTTTCAGTTAGTTGGCCTCCTTCTTCGTATCCCACGTAGCCGGGAGGTGCTCCCACCAAACGAGATACACTGAATTTCTCCATGTACTCCGACATGTCTATTCGTATCAATGCATCGTCTTTAGCAAACAGGTACGTAGCCAACATTTTGGCCAGTTCAGTCTTTCCCACTCCGGTAGGTCCCAAGAAGATGAAGGAGCCTATTGGTTTTTTTGGATCTTTAAGGCCTACCCTTGTACGCTGAATCGCTTTAGTGAGCTTGATGATGGCACTTTCCTGCCCTACTACCTTGTTTTTGAGCTCCGCACCCATATTTAGTAGTTTTGCGCCTTCATTTTGGGCAATTCGTTTGGCAGGAATACCGGTCATCATGGCGATCACCTCGGCCACGTTGTCCTCCTCTACGATGTAACGTTTTGTTTTACTTTCCTCCTCCCATTTTGCTTTCGCATTTTCCAGTTGCTCCAGCAATTTTTTCTCACGATCACGGAGTTGGGCTGCTTCTTCATACTTTTGGGATTTCACCACCCGATTTTTCTCCACTTTGATTTTTTCTACCTCTTCTTCGAGGCTGAGGATGTTTTCAGGCACATGGATATTGTTGATATGTACCCGCGCACCTGCCTCATCCAAAATGTCGATGGCTTTATCCGGGAGGAATCTGTCTGAAATGTACCTGTCTGAAAGATTCACGCACGCCTGAATGGCCTCAGGTGTATAGATCACGTTGTGGTGATCCTCGTATTTGTCTTTGATGTTTTGCAGGATTTGTACGGTTTCTTCCGGGGAGGTGGCATCCACCATTACCATTTGAAAACGTCGAGCCAATGCGCCGTCCTTTTCGATGTATTGGCGGTATTCATCTAGGGTCGTCGCGCCAATGCACTGGATTTCACCCCTAGCCAAAGCCGGCTTGAACATGTTCGAGGCATCCAAGGAGCCACTTGCCCCACCGGCACCTACGATGGTATGAAGCTCATCGATAAAGAGAATGACGTTTGGTGATTTTTCCAACTCGTTCATCACAGCTTTCATGCGTTCCTCAAACTGTCCACGGTACTTGGTGCCTGCCACTAGGGAGGCCAAGTCCAAGGTAACTACACGCTTGTTAAAAAGCACGCGGGATACCTTCTTTTGGATGATCCGCAGCGCAAGACCTTCTGCGATGGCGGTTTTACCCACACCCGGTTCACCGATAAGAATGGGGTTGTTTTTCTTTCTCCTTGATAGTATCTGCGCCACCCGCTCGATTTCCTTCTCCCGGCCAATGATGGGATCCAGCTTGTCCTCCTCCGCCATGCGAGTGAGGTCTCGGCCAAAGTTGTCAAGTACCGGAGTTCGGGACTTCTCTGCCGTACCGGATTTCGCACCGGAGGAAGAACCGGCAGAGGATCCAAACAACTTGGACCCTTCATCGTCCGAGTCGTCCGCTTCTGTACCGGATCGTGGAGATTGATCGGTTTGAAATTCCAACATTTCCTTTACGGAATCGTAGTTCGCATCAAATTTTTGGAGGATTTGAGTGGCGATGTTGTCTTCGTCCCTAAGGATAGACAGCAGCAAATGCTCCGTACCAATCAGCTGACTCTTGAAAATCTTTGCTTCCAAGTAAGTGATTTTCAATACTTTTTCAGACTGCCGCGTAAGGGGGATGTTAGCCAGATTTTTTACGGTATGGTTTGCGGTACCTTTGACGGCCCGTTCTACGGCGTTTCTCAATTCATCCAGGTTTACGCCCAGTTTTTTCAGAATGGAAACAGCTACACCTTCTCCTTCGCGAATCATGCCCAGCAGAAGGTGTTCCGTGCCTATGTAGTCATGACCTAGACGTAATGCTTCCTCTCTGCTGAGGGAGATTACCTCTTTGACTCTATTTGAAAATTTTGCTTCCATTTATATCCTTTCTTATCAGCTTTTCAAATCGTTGTTTAATAGTATCGAATTTGTTTTAAAAACACAATACTTTTATGTATTGTTCAATTTCTTTTTTACCGATTGGTCTAAAATGTATTTGGCTTCCGGACCTTGGCAAAACAACAAATCGATGATGCTCAAATTAGGAACAAAGTCTACGCCAAAGACTTGTGTGTAGGGCACCGGATGGTAAAATTCCAGTTCCAAACCCTCCTTTTTCGTGTCTAAGACCCCTCTGAAGTCCATTGCTTCAATAAATGGCCCCGATTCATCCTCCATGACCAAATTGGCGCGAATGTTTAGAAATCTAAGACAAATTGTCAGTAAATCCAAGTTTAGTTCCCATAGAAACCGGCGATTTTTTTTGTACACGCCCTCCAGGTCCGGGAATAGATACTCAAAATAAGGCGCCTTACCATAGGCACTCTGTATTCCCCTGAGGTGTACGTGCAGCCATTTTTGTGCATAATCGATCTCAACGGCCTCAAATCGGTGGTTTTTCTTTCCACCCTTCACCGGCACACTCAATTTTTCCACCTTGTTGGCAAGCAAAATTTCACAGCGGTTTCGATATGTCTGTTTAACGTATCTGTCTTCCAGAGGGATACGGATTTCCTCAAAATCTTTTACCAAACAAAAATATGCCAGATTTGGCAGGTAAAAAAGGTCGGTCCGGACAATGTGCATTATTTTTTTGTTTAATGGGCACTTTCCTCGTTGTCAGTCGCTTGACAGTTTAGAGATATTCGTCGATTTCACCCAATCCCTGCCTTAAAACCGTTATTTCATCTTGGGTACAATCCACCACGGTGGAGGCAACATTGTGCCCATATCCACCATCGATTATAATATCTACCTGGTCTTTGTATTTTTCGTATATCAATTCAGGGTCTGTACTGTATTCTATTACGTCGTCTTCATCTCGGATCGAGGTAGTCAGGATGGGCTGCCCCAGTTCTTTGACCAATAGCCGCGGGATGGCGTGGTCCGGCACGCGGATACCCACGGTCTTTTTTTTGTTATTGAGGAGCTTCGGGACTTTGTTGTTTGCTTCCAAGATAAAGGTAAAGGGCCCTGGCAGGGATTTTTTCATCAACTTAAACACCCGGTTTCCAAGGGTTCGGGTATATTCGGAAATATCACTTAGATCGTAGCAAATAAAGGAGAAGTCGTGTTTTTCGGGCTTTACACCTTTGATCTGAGCTACTCGCTGTATGGCTTTTTGGTTGAAAATGGCGCAACCCAAGCCGTATACGGTATCCGTTGGGTAGATGATGACCGCACCTGCCTCTAGGGCATCAACGATTTTTCTCACCCTTCTGGGATCCGGGTTTTCCGGGTAAAGTCTTAGATATTCGGCGGGCATGTGTAAGCTCGGTTTGGGTAACCCATTGCTGGATAAAGCAAAAGGTCTATATATTTGGCGAAAAGTAGAATTTTTATTTGTCAAATCAAAGCAATCAACCTAGGTTGCTTATGAAAATACAATTTGTGTGGGGTCTTCGTTTTACCCGGTGGGTTGGCCTGACCAAAATCCCTGAGTTAGCAGCAACGCTTTCCTGCCGACATCCCGGTCACCGGTGGGGCATTCTTGCTTTTTCGTGTTATATTTGTGCCCAATCGTTGGGGCAAGCAGCGATTGGGTTGGTCGTTAACCAGTTGATAAAGAATAATATGTCGAGCTAAAATCCAATGGTTTCAGAAAAGAGAAGTAAATACTTAATGGTTGGGATCGTGGCATTTTCGGTGCTGTTTGCGTCCTTATCCTTTTATTTTTATCAGGCCTTTTTTTCTCCTAACACGCTAGTGGAGGGAGATACCCCGGTGAGTTTTTACATCAGCACCGGATCTGATTTTGAGACTGTAAGGGACGAACTCGTCGGTCAGGGGATTGTTCAGGACCTGCTTACCTTCAGTTTTGTGGCGAAAGTGATGAAGTACCAAGACCGCGTTATGCCCGGGCACTACCGAATTGCTCCCCGGCTTTCCAACCGGGAGTTGGTAAATCTTTTGCGTTCCGGCAGGCAAACAGCCGTTAACGTGACTTTCAATAATGTTCGGTTAGACACGGACTTAGCCGAGAAGATTACGCGGAATCTGGAAATGGACAAGGAGGACTTTCTGAATCTCCTGCGAGATACGGTATTGATTTCGAAGTATGGTTTTGAAAAGGAGACGCTGCTCTCCTTGTTTATTCCCAACACCTATCAGGTATTCTGGAACGTTAGTCCCGAGGGGCTGATCGATCGGATGTACAAGGAATACGAGCGGTTTTGGACAGAAGAACGAAAGGCAAAGGCCAGCGCCTTGGGGATGACCCAACAAGAAGTGTCTACCTTGGCCTCTATTGTGCAGGCGGAGACGGCAAAGGCGGATGAAAGGCCAAAGGTTGCAGGGGTTTATATCAACCGGTTGCGGATCAATATGGCCCTGCAGGCGGATCCTACCTTGGTGTTTGCATTGGGAGACTTTGAGATCAAGCGAGTGCTAAACGTACACAAAGAGATTGACAGTCCTTACAATACCTATAGGCACGTAGGCCTTCCTCCGGGCCCGATAAATCTACCCGAAATCTCCGCGCTAGACGCCGTGCTTAATTATGAAATGCATGATTACCTGTATTTTTGTGCAAAGGAAGATTTCTCCGGGTACCATGCTTTTGCCACCAACTTGAGAGACCACATGAACAATGCGAGGAGGTACCAAAATGCCTTAAACAGGTCGAAAATATATAAGTAAAAGAGCCATGTTTTCATCACAGACAAGCCTGAGAGTACGGTATGCGGAAACCGACCAAATGGGATATGTGTACTACGGTAACTATGCCATGTACTACGAGGTGGGCCGGGTGGAGGCCATGCGAAACATCGGGTTTTCATATAGTCAAATGGAGGAAGAGGGCATTATGATGCCTGTGTTGGAAAATCATACGCGCTTTTTGTGGCCGGGGCGTTACGATGAGTTGCTCACCATCCATACGCACATCAAAGAAATGCCGGGTATGCGGATTTGCTTTCATTACGATATCTATAACGAAGAAGGTCGATTGATCAACCAAGGGCAGACGTTGCTTACCTTTCTACGGACCGCCAACCACAAGCCATGTCGGCCTCCGAAAAATCTGCTAGAACTGCTGCGCCCTTATTTCGAAAACGAAACTGCGTGAAATAGCACCTTTGAGAAAGCCATTGCACGATATCGCCGTCAAGCTGCATCAGCAGGCCATCAAGTTGCGGACGGTCCACTTTGGCAATCCGGATCAAAACCTATATGATGTAGGAAAGATTTTTTTTCGACAACTCCAAAAAGATGAGATATTTGAAAGAGCAAGTGCCATGGCCTTCAATTTTACCATCGCACTCTTTCCACTGATTCTTTTTTTGCTTAATGTGATTCCCTACGTGCAGTTTTTTGTCGGGGCCGTTACAACGGAAAACATCCTGCTCTTTATTCAGGAAATCATGCCTGGATCACTCTATCAGGAAGCGGAAGCAACCATTATGGATATAGTGAGCAAGCCGAGACAAAGCCTTCTCTCGCTGGGCTTTTTTCTTGCCCTATACCTGGCGACGAATGGAGTGATTTCTCTGATGAACGCGTTCAATGCGGTATATAGAACAAAGGAAAGCCGGGGATTTTTATATACCAGAGCAATTGCGGTAAGTATTATCATGGTGTTGGTCCTTAGCATTTGTGTGGCGGTATTGATCATGATTATTGGCAGCGGGATGTTGTATCGCTTGTCCACCTACGAATTTGTCAATAATACGCTGTACTATTACTCGTTGTCCGCCCTAAAGTTTCTGGTGCTTCTATTGCTGTTTTTGATTGCCACAGCCTATATTTTTCGGTTTGCGCCGGTGGTGCATGACAAGTGGCATTTCTTTTCTGCCGGATCGATCGTGGCTGCACTGTTGATCAATCTCAGTTTTTATGCCTTTACCTTTTACCTAAACAATTTTGCCAGCTATAACAAGCTGTATGGTTCCATAGGGACTATGATCGCGCTGATGCTTTGGCTTTGGATTACCTCCATCATCGTATTGGTAGGATTTGAAATCAACGTAAGTCTGGACAAGGCTGCTATACGTCGCAAGCGGCGAATTTCCCGCGGATAGGCCATTCATCCGCGGATGACCGTGGGGGATTGCCCAAAATACCGTAAATTTGACGGGGTGTTGGTCAGGAGGGGGATTTGCCAAAAATTTGCTTTGCCTTACATTTAAACGATTACATGCAACCTAACAAAAGTATTTTTATCGCCACTACCCAGCCTTTTAGCGGCAAGTCAGTTATCGCATTGGGGCTAGTAGATATGCTGCTGGCCAAGGCGCAGCGCGTAGGGTATTTTAAACCCATTGTAAATCAGCATCCGGATTTAAAGCGGGATCCACACATCGACACCTTGATACAGCACTTTAAACTCCCGATTGAATATAAGGGATCCTATGCCTACACCAAGGAAGAAGCAAATCTGCTGATTGAGTCGGGTCATCAAGATGAAATTATCGATACGATCATCAGCCGGCAAAAGGAGATAGAAGCCAACTACGATTTTACGGTGATTGAAGGCAGTGATTTTCTGGGAGAGGGAACGGCCTTTGAATTTGACGCGAACGTGACCATCGCCAAAAATCTGGGTGCCCCGGTGATCATCGTACTGTCCGGTGATGAAAAAAATATCGCCCAGATTTCCAGTGCGGCCATGGTGACCCTGCGGAATTTTATAGACCGTAAGGTGAAAGTGGTTGCCGTGGTTGTCAACAAAGTGGACGGAGAAAATTTGGAGGGTGTACGGGCAGCGCTCCAAAGTCAGCTTCCTCCATCGGTGCTGCTTGCCGTTATACCCAAGATCCAAGAACTCAAGAGCCCCACCATGCAGGAAGTGAAAAATTACCTGGGGGCTACGGTGCTTTTTGGAGAACGTCACCTCGCAAACCGAGCCGATCACTTTATTTTTGGGGCCATGCAAGTCCCCAATTTTTTGCA
This sequence comes from Lunatimonas salinarum, assembly GCF_017811155.1. Lineage (GTDB taxonomy): Bacteria > Bacteroidota > Bacteroidia > Cytophagales > Cyclobacteriaceae > Lunatimonas > Lunatimonas salinarum. The sequence continues at coordinate 63,108 of NZ_JACVCV010000006.1, forward strand.
GCACATCAAGCGAAATGTTTTAGTGGTCACTCCGGGCGACCGATCCGATATCGTATTGGCTACCTTGCAGGCCGATCTGTCCAAAAATTACCCGAAGATTGGCGGAGTAGTCCTGACAGGTGGTTTTGAAGTCCCCGAATCGGTCCTTCGACTGATAGAGGGTTCTGAGCATACACTCCCAATTTTGGCCGTGAAGGAGCCGTCATTTTATGCAGCCACCAAAGTGGCTGGGATCCACTCCCGAATCATGCCGGACGATGTCGAGAAGATACATCATGCGGTAAGTACTTTCCGCCGGTTTATTGATGTAGACCGCCTGGAAAAAGAGATCGCTTCCTTTAAGCCCACAGGGGTTACGCCGCGAATGTTTCAATACCAACTGGTGAGTAGGGCAAAGCAGCGGAAACGGCACATTGTATTGCCAGAGGGTAAAGATGAACGCATCCTGAAGGCAGCAGACCGTTTGGTGCGCCAGGAAGTGGTAAATATCACCCTGCTGGGTGATCCGGAGGAAATCCTAGGAACGATCAACAGATTGGGGCTGAGCCTTGATCGCCATAATTGCCAAATCATCAATCCGGTGGATGCGGTGTATTTTGAAGACTACGTGAACACCTTGTATGAACTCCGTAAGGCAAAAAATATGACCCTCAGCGTAGCCCGGGATTTGATGAGTGATGTGGCCTACTACGGCACCATGATGGTGTACAAAGGGCACGCCGATGGCATGGTGTCGGGAGCCATTCACACCACCGCCCATACGATCCGCCCTGCGTTGCAAATCATTAAAACCAAGCCGGGCATTTCGCTGGTTTCGTCGGTCTTTTTCATGTGCTTACCGGATCGGGTCACCGTTTTTGGCGATTGTGCGATCAACATCAACCCCTCTGCCGAGCAGCTGTCCGAAATTGCCATTTCTTCGGTGGACACCAGCAGGAAGTTTGGGATTGAGCCACGGGTAGCCATGCTGTCCTACTCTTCCGGCGCTTCGGGTACCGGGGATGACGTGGAGACGGTGCGCCGTGCAACGGCGATTGTGAAGGAGTCCCATCCCGAAATAAAGATAGAAGGGCCCATACAATACGACGCCGCCGTAGACCCGACAACCGGACGACAGAAAATGCCAGAGTCTGAGGTGGCGGGCAATGCATCGGTACTTATCTTTCCGGACCTAAATACGGGAAACAACACCTACAAGGCGGTGCAACGGGAGTCTGGAGCAATGGCAATTGGCCCGATTTTGCAGGGCTTGAACAAGCCGGTAAACGACCTAAGCCGAGGCTGTACGGTTGATGACGTGTTTAATACGGTGGTTATTACCGCCATTCAGGCGCAGGATTAGCACTTTTTTTTGGACAAAGAACGAAAACTATGAAGATACTCGTGATCAACTCGGGGAGTTCCTCCCTCAAGTACCAACTTTTTGACATGCCTGCCGAGACCCCCCTATGTGTGGGATTAGTGGATCGCATCGGGTTGGCCAAGTCCTCCCTGACCCATACGGTGCAAGAAGGTGGCCAGGAATTGGTTTTTCGCGTAGACGTGCCCATTCCAGACCATAAGGCTGCCCTGTTGAAGGTAACGGCCATGTTGACCGACAGAGAGGCGGGGGTGTTGGATAGTTTGGCAGAGGTTTCGGCGATTGGCCATCGAGTGGTGCATGGGGGTGAAGAGTTTGCTTCCACGACCCTGGTCACGGATGCGGTCAAGTCCAAGATAGCAGAACTGATTTCCCTCGCTCCCCTTCACAACCCACCCAACCTACTTGGGATTGAGGTCGCCGAGGAATTGTTTCCAAGGGCGAAGCAAATTGCTGTTTTTGACACGGCTTTTCATCAATCCATGCCATCCCGAGCGTATCGGTATGCCATTCCACAGGAGCTCTATACAGTGCAGGGCATCCGTGCTTATGGGTTTCACGGCACCTCCCATCAATACGTGGCCAAAAAGGCGCAGACCCTACTAAATAATCCGAACGCTAAGCTCATCACTGTCCACTTGGGCAATGGATGCAGCATTACGGCGATTGACCGTGGGGTTTCTATGGATCACAGCATGGGGTTGGGCCCAATGGGCGGTCTGGTAATGGGCACCCGGTGCGGAGACATAGATCCCTCGGTGATTTTTCACCTGATCCGCGAAAGGGGATTTTCCGTCAAGGAAGTGAACGAAATGTTCAACAAGCGAAGTGGTCTATTGGGGCTTTGTGGCTACAGCGATATGCGGGATGTGAAAAAGGCCATTGCTGCTGGGGAGGAAGATGCCCGGCTCGCTTACGAGTTGTATGCCTATAGAATCAAAAAGTACGTGGGGGCCTATTGTGCGGTACTCAACGGATTGGATGCCTTGGTTTTTACGGCAGGGGTAGGCGAGAATGACCCCGATATGCGAGAGGCCGTGTGTTCGGGTATGGATTACTTGGGTATTCGTCTGGATCCGTTCAAAAACCGGCAGGGTAGTGGGGTGCGTGAAATTCAGGATCCTTCCTCCGCGGTGAAGGTGCTCGTAGTGCCCACCAACGAGGAACTGGAAATTGGACTGCAAACCTATGCGTTGGTGCAGGAAGGCTAGGCACTGCTACAGCTGAAAAAGCGCATGGCCCCCAAGTCTATCTCGGGAGCCATGCTAAATTTCTCAATGCCAATTTTTTTTTAGAATCCTAGCCCTACGGCCATCGCTGTGGGCTCAATGGCGAAGTCGGCTATCTTGGTAGCCATGCCGGTGCTGAGGTTTATGCCGTACACGGCTGTCGCATTGCCCACTTTCAGCAGCGCAAATCCGTTGTCCGAATCACCTCCTATATCAAACCCGTTATCTGCGTGAATGTCTACCCCCAATGGACCTACAGGTACCAATACGCCGTCATTTGGTGGGTCTTGCGTGTACAGCATGTTGGTTTCGGAGTCGATCACATAAAGCAAGGTGCTGCTGGTTCCGGCAAAGTTGTTGGTATAAGCGACGCCGTTTACCATGGGGTAACCGGGGTTTAAATCCCCGTCGGTAGCTACCACTGTGCCGAGTTCTGGGTGTAATCTCAAGTTTTGTCCCGTGTTACTTACCAATCGGATACGGTCTACGGTGGGATTAAAGTCAAACCCAAAGCTCTCGCCCATTAGGCTTGGGGATAGTCCGTCACCGATTTCCGTTGCTGCTCCGTTGGCGGTATTTATGGTAAACAGCCTGCTGTTGCTGCTGATGGCATACAAGGCACCGTTTGCTGGCCTAAAGTCAAGTCCTGCAATCCATTCGCCTTCCATTAGTCCGGTGATGTCCACGGGATTCATGGATGGCGCGGTAGGATCGAAGCGGTGCAATTTATTGTCAGTGGTAGCTGCGTAGGCGACGGGATTTGTTTTAAACGCGATGCCCACAACTGGGAGGGTAAATTTCCCTACCCATTCGGCCTTTCCCGTGGAGAGATTAATGGTGTAGAGTCTGGATTCATCCTCGTGCTGGGTGACGGCCAGTGCCGCGGCATTGTCCGGACTGATGTCAAAGTTGCCCATGCCCATAAAGTCGATTCCCAGGTCACCTACTTCTTCCAATCCACCGTCATTTGGGGGATTCTGGATGTAGAGCTTGTCGGTGGCGAAGTCAATATCGTAGAGCAGGGTAGAGGAAGCACCTGCCATGCTGTTGGTATAGGCAACAGCACCGATTTGGGGGTTGTTGCCGCCGCTTATGTTTCCGTCGGTGGCCACGACCGTCCCCAGCTCTGGGTGCAGGCGTAGATTTTGGCCTGAGGCGGTCACCAGCCTGATTCGGTCTACGGTGGGGTTAAAGTCTATGGAGGCATTATCTCCCATGATCGCTGGGGAGAAGGGGCCGTCACCGAGTGGTGTGGCCATGCCGGAGTTTTCGTTGATCAGGTATAGGCGGCTGCTGCTGCCGAGCGCATAGAGCTTGCCGGTGGCGGGTCGGTAGTCTACGCTGATGATCATCTCGTCCGTGGGCAGTCCGGTAATGCTACGGATATCCATGGGATCGGCCAGGTTTCGCGCCTGGTAGCTGATCAGGCGGTTGTCATTGGTTAGTGCCGTGAACATTACCTCCGGGGCAGTCCCTGTAGGGCCGTCGGGGGTTTCTACGGTAGGCATGATGTCGTCGTTGCAGGCTGTAAGACTTAGGCCCGCAGCCAGGGCGAGTGCGCCCAGGAGGGTTTTTGAAAAATGGGATGTAATCATGATAGAAGTTTGTTTGGTTTGGGGGCATGTACGAGCTGGATGGTGCAGTTGGATTTGGGTGTCGGAAAAAAAGCGCGTACTTTTTTCTTACCAAGTTTGGCTTGGTGTTTTATTGCCTCTGAAAATCAATAGGGTAATGCGTAGAAGGGGAAAGTCTTTCGGGCCTAAAAAAAATTACCGGGGCCTTCATTTGAAAAATCAAAGAATGGGTTTACCTTTGCATTCCCAAAAGGAGTAAAAAGCTTTTGGAGAAATTCGACTGAATTAGAGGAGTGGCAGAGTGGTCGATCGCGGCGGTCTTGAAAACCGTTGAACCGAGAGGTTCCGGGGGTTCGAATCCCTCCTCCTCTGCAAAAGAAAAGTATAAAGCCCTGTAGATGAAGTATTTACAGGGCTTTTTCTTTGGGGTAGTCACAAATAAGTCACAAAACTGGGTAATCTTATCTGTCATATTTTATTTTAATAATTTCTTCTGCAATGTCATCCCCCCATTTTATGGGAACTGGTTGGGCTTCTTGAATTCCAGGAGTTTACCGTTATGGGTTCAAAGGGAAAGAGGAGGACTATCGGCGCATGAGCCCTTTAAACTCAAGAATTATCCGTAGGAATATTGTTATAGAATTTTCTTTTCTCCCTTATATCTGATATTAGTTCTTCAAATCTTTTTCTAAGTTGCAGGGGTATTGATTTAAGGGAAAGATCGTCTGGGCTTGAGAAATACAATATAGCGAAATATTCAACCTGGTAATTTTTTCTAAAAAAATTGAAAAGTTCCCCTCCTTCCAACTCCTTGCGAAGAAAATTTGAGTGATCATGGTAATAAATTAATAGGTAATTTCGAATTAGTTCTGGTTGATTTAACGTTATTTTCCTGAAAATTACCGATCGATTCTCTTGATAAAAAGGTTTTTTAACCCAAGCTGAAATAATTAATTTTTGAACATATTCATTTAAGGTTTTTCTTGAATTTTTTTCAAAATAAAACTCAAACAATTTCCAAGAAAAATCCTTGTTTTGGTTTTTCTTCCAATAAAAAAATGCAAGGTTATTATATGCTATTAAATACTTTTTCTCTATTGCCTTGTAATATAATTTCTCCGCCTCTCCCAACCGATTCTGAGATTCGTAAAGAAGTGCAAGGTTGTTTAATGAAGCTACATCATCTTTTTCAATGGCTTCGAGATAGTATTTTTTCGATTCTTCCAACCGGTTCAATTTCTCATAAAGAAGAGCAAGATTAAATTTCGCGGCAATAATTCCCTTTTCATCGGCTTTAAGATAGTATTTTTCCGCATCCAACATTCGGTCCAGTTTTTGGTAAAGAACTGCAAGGCCGAATAGTGGACCTACCTGTCCTGTTTCAATTGCTCTAAGGTAAAATTCCTCAGATTCTTTTAACCTGTTTTGGCCTTGGTAAAGAACTGCAAGGTTGTTTAAGGCACCAAAATCTCCAAATTTGATTGCTTTGAGGAAATATTGCTCGGCTTCACCCAAACGATTCAGTTTTTGATATAAAACCCCAAGGCTGTTCAGTGCTCCAAAATCACCACTTTCGAGTGCCAAGAGGTAATATTTTTCTGCTTCTACCAACTTATTCTGGTTGAAATATAAAAATGCAAGATTGAAATATGCTAATAAATCTCCATTATCAACCGCCTTAAAGTAAGATTTCTCGGCCTCTTCAAATCTTTTTAATTTTTGGTAAAGGTTAGCTATAATGTTCAATGCACCTTTTACTCCCTTTTGGATAGCAATTAGGCAACATTCCTCAGCTTCTTTCATTCGGTTTTGGATTTGATAAAGAATAGTTAGGTTAATCCGCGAACTTTCATATCCCTTTTCAATGGCCTTAAGATAATATTTCTCCGCTTCTTCCAAGCGGTCCAGGTTTTGGTAAAGAATGCCTAGGTTGTTCAACGCTAACTTATCACCTTTTTCAATTGCCTTTAAGTAATATTCCTCGGCTTCTTTTGTCCTATTAAGCTCTTGATATATTAAAGCAAGGTTATTTATCGCACCTATATGTCCATTCCTGGTGGCATTCAAGTAAAATTCTTCAGCTTCTTCTAATCGGTGCTGTTTTTGGTAATGTATTGCAAGGTTGAAAAAAAGCATTCCCACATAATGGTTTTCCAAAATCTCAGTCTCAGAAACCCATTTAATATAGTGGTTTAGTCCGGGAAAAGTTTCATCCAAAAAGTTTGAAAATGTAAGGAAGCTCATCCACCATACCCGTTCAGGTCGAATATTCCAAACAGAATTATAAAGAATGGGTAGGTATGAATGAAACATGGGCTTCTCATACAGGTTGGAAAGATGGCTGGAAATATAAAATTCAGCTAACAAGTCTGGTTTTAACCCTGGAAATTTTCCCTCGGAGGATTCAGAATTTTCCATCCTAAATAAAGATTCTAATTGTTTCCAAAAAGACTCCTCTTCCCAGCGAGCCCCCAATCTTTTAAAAGGGGGAAGTTCCTTAATCCTTTCGAAATCTTTAAAAGTAAGAAATTCGCATACTGCTGCAAGCCAGATCAGATTTTTAAGAGCTAAACGTGAACTTTCATCTTTCCAAATATCAAGCTGGTTCCAAACCTTATCTTCCAATCTTTGTAAATGAAATTTAAGGTTGTCGTTGGTGTTCCAGCCGGTAATACTGGCACCTTCTCTTATCGCTACCGCCGAGAAAAATGCGAAGAGCGGCCTTTTTTCAGGATCCTGTATTTCCAATTCTCTCAATATGGCTGTTTTCTGGGAAAGTAGGAAATCAATTACCTCTGGATCATTCGACTCCTTGACTACCTGCAATACTATCTGCCATCTGTCATCCTCGTCCATTTCCGCAAGGTGTAGAGGTACTTCTTTTCCGTTTTGATAATAAGTAAAATAATGGGTCCTGGTTTTAGATGTAAAAATGATACGACTTAAATCTTCATCAAATTCCCTTTCCAAAAGTAAAACCCTGACATTATATTCAAAGTAATTCTGTTCTGACAAGTAGGATAAAGATTCAAGGATTTTGGAGATTTCCTCTTTCCGACCCTTTATGTAATCAAAAACAATCAAGGTAGGTGCAATAGGTTTAAACGAGTCCCAATTAAACTGGCTGTTTTTGTCCTTATCACAGAAGCCACAAATCCACCGAGAGGTGGCAGCCCTAAGACAGAATTCATTGGCTAATCTGCTTTTTCCGGCCCCTCCTGGACCACTTATCGCATAAAATAGAAAAATTCTATTATCAAACAGGAAGTCAGACAACACATTTAACTCATTTATTCTTCCTTGAAATGTGGTGTAAAGAGTTTCAAAACGGAATTGATCTCTAATGTCTATTTTTTTGTCTCGGTAGGATATAAGTTTTAAAGAAAATTGATTCAAAAATTCGGATTGAAGCTTTTGAAAACCCTTTAAAAGTAATTCATTTTGTATCCTGATGTCTTGGTCAATATCCAAAAGTGATATTTTGTAATACTCAGCATAATCTAAAAGCCCGTCTATTTTTTTATCAATCTTAGACAAACAACTCACGGAAGCCTGCAAAAGTTGGATTTGATAGGCTTTCCGAGCAGGCTCGCTTTTACTTAGGTTTTGAACAAAGTGGTACATAAACCTATCTTTAAACCCTTCTACAAGGGCTTTTACCAATCCTTCCTGATGATCCGACCTGAATTCGGGAAGTTGAATTTTCTTCTTTTCAACAAGCATTTCAATAAATTCAGATGGGTTAAGTTCCTGGTTCTTCGTTAAAATTTCTTTGATTAATTTTTCATCGTTCAGAAATTTTAAAAGGGGTACAAAAAAATTTTGTTCTATGGAATTTTGAAGGGTAAAATTTTCATCATAGGAAGGGATTTCAAATCCAAATTTGAGGGATTGCATTCGCCACCATGGAATATTTAGATGATTCCCTTCTATAAAATCCTTTTTTACTGATTCAATGGTTTGTTCTACGGCTTTCTGGAATGCTTTTTCTAGTTGTTGGTTTGGTTCCGTAATCCCTTCTTTGGAAAAATGATGAGCCGAAATTCCTGCCAAAATATTAACCCCTGAATCTGTCAATGCTGTGAGAATACTGGCAATCCCTAATCCTGTCAGTGATGCACTTCCTCCTGTAGCAAAGGCATCAAGGAAAACGGCAGTCCCAAGGAAAAAACCTGCTTTTTTAGAAATAGCCATAATTTTTATTTTGCTCAAAATAAAACCTTAGGAGCAAAATTCCCACTATTGAGGCTAAAAATCATCCTTTTAGCTTAGATATTTTCTCAGCAGATGTTAGATCTGTCCCAGTAGAATTAAAAAAAACTTAGCCCTAATTTTTTGTGGTATAAATCCGGAATTAACTCTTTTTAATCTAAGTTAAATTATAAAAATAGCCCCAAAGGGCTTTTTCTAAGCTTTCGTCTTTCGAGCCTTACCGCCTTTCGGCTCAGCTACTTTTTTGCTGATATAGGCCGTATGGGTTGATTGGTCTGGCTCTTTTAGCGAGGCGACTTCAAATACCAAGTATTCGTTGCCATCGTAATCTACCAAGTGGTCTTTGAGGATTTCCTCCAATTTTTCCCTGGAGATGGACACCCGGATGATGTTTAGATCTTTGACCTGGGTTCCTTTGCCAATGTAAGTTTTTTAATGTGGATTTGATTTGCTTTTCAGCGGTCACATTGAATCTCGCAAATTTAATTATCCCAGATTGTGAAAAGCACGTCACCCTCGATTTCAAATTGTGACATGACGTTTACTGTTTAAGGTTTGAAATTTGATTATGCCTAAGAAATCGGGGGCTGCGAGGATACCCAAGACAAGGGCCGGGCAAAAAAATTGCGGAAGGATTCCTCTGGAAAGCCCCATTTTTTTGACAGGCGAAGCGTACCATTGGCGGGTGGACCGCTGCTCCCATATTTGCATGGATCATAATTCAAAACCGGGAACAGGATCGATTATGGCATTGAAAAAGCCGTTGAAAAAGGAAATAGGGTAGGGCTTAAATCGGAAGAAGGTGCTAGGGAATGGAAACCAAGAGCAACTTTGGACTTCGTGGAAACGACAATGTAGTATACTTTTATTTTTTGCGGAACAAAACGGAACGACTGACGAACACCGCTTTACCTGCGTTGGGAAAAGCAAGTGTGGCACGGTATCGAATGCAGCTTTCCGGAATGGAGCAACGGGCTACTCTTGCTGTGTGGTGCAGGAAGTGGGTGAATGAAGAGAGTGAAGTACGAACAAACGGAATAAACCTACTGGAAGCACATGGATGTGGGCAGGGTGTACTTGGGGTGCATCAATTTAACTTTTTTTCATGATATTTGTTAGGTAATAATTTTCCTTGTTGATGAACACAAGTATTGAAATTGAGATTTCACCAATTGATGAAGTGGTCGAAGCTATCCTTGAAAAAATTGATGTTTTTTTCTTGAAGGATGTTGACGATAAATTCGTTTCGCCCGAAATTGAAACCGAGATTGCTAAACTGATAGATGAGCTGAAAGAGGATTTATATTGTGTAATTGAATACCCATATGTTGATAAGGTTTACAGGGATAGTTATTACCACTACTATTCATCCAAGCATTATACCTATCAACGGGATTGTATCAGAGTTTCATTATTCAGCGGTGAAATTTCGCATAATGATTTTCTTGATCCGGGAAGGCATGGTGAACTGAACAATAAATTTCTGGGGTTCTTTGTACTACGGCCTACCATCAATGCTTTATTTGGAAGGTCAATGATTAACCCAAAAGCATTTGAGGGATATGGCTATAAAATTTGCAGCTGTAAAGCAGATTGCCTTGTTTATGGGGTGAAATTAGTTGTTGATGGATTTCCCCATAGTTCTCAGGATGGAGAAACAATCAAATGTGCTGAGACAACTATTTGGGCACTGATGGAATATTTTGGAAATAAGTATCCAGAGTATAAACCTGCCTTGCCTGCGAAAATTCATCAAGCACTTGAAAGATTTTCCTATCAGAGACAACTGCCTTCGAATGGTCTGACTATGGACCAGATCTCTTTTGCATTAAAGGAGTTTGGGTTCGGGACAAGAATTTATGCTTTAGATGCTTATGGTAAATCGCTATACGAGATTATTGATAGTTATTTGGAATCAGGAATCCCGGTAATTGTTGGGTTGCAAAGCGGACATATTGGACATGTGATAATTGCCATTGGAAAGCATTATGGGAATACAAATGAATGGGAGGAGATTAAAAAAAGTCAGAAAGCAATAAAGGGGTCAGATATAGGTAGAATAGAAACAAGTTCAATACCTTCTCGATATGTGGTTCAGGATGACAATCTGATTCCATACAGATTGATAAATTTGGAACGACCAGGTGAGCACTACAAGGATGAGGATTGCTCCAATTTTGAAATTGATTCGATTGTAGTTCCTCTATACCCAAAAATTTATCTTGAAGCGGTTGTTGCAAAGGAATTGGTAATTCAGGTATTAGGAGATGTGAATATTGGGTATGATTTTGGGCACGATTATGTGTTTAGATTTTATCTAACTTCCAGCAGATCATTCAAAAATCATGTGGCTAAAATTGCGGATCTGGACATTGGATTGAAGAATAACATCCTGATTACAAAGATGCCCAAATTTATTTGGTGTGGTGAGATTTACACCCAAGATGAGTTTGATCATGCGGATAAAAAAGCAAATGGAATTGTTATTCTAGACGCAACTGAAGCTAATAAGGAGAGTATTGATGCGCTGATCTTTGCGGGATACCCCGACAGGTGTGTTAGCCTGAATGAAAATAATTTTGTAACTTTACAACACCAGTTTCAAAACTTCCGTTACTTCGGTAATCTGAAATAAAGCAAAATGGCAAGCAAAAGAGTTAAAATATCATTCCAAACTGTTAATGACGGTAAGTACACTGTCATTAAGAACAGTGCAATTGCCGAGACCAATCAACGGGTAAAAGCTGCCATGAAGGAAGTAGTCAGGGTTTACGAGAAGAAGGAAACCGAGTCGCAACAAAGTGCAGCCCTTCTTGTTCTAAACGCATAGAAATTATTAAAAATCAATATTTTAGCTATCCTTTAGATGCCTTTTTTTGTGCCTTTTTGTTCTTGGAACAATTCATTTATTACTTCAACTGTCGTGTGAAGCGGAAGGTCCAATTGAAAAAAATCGGAAATAAGATCCAATTCAATTAGATCAATAAAAATACATGCATCAGTAACAGCAATTTTCATCAAATGACTAGGTTCTCCTTTCTAAACTCCGCCAACTTCTGATTCTTCAATGCCGCTGCTTTGCTGATACTAATAAATTCTTCTGCCAGGGCCCTGAACAAGAGCTGGGAAAACCGATTCGAATGCTCTACACCTTCATATGCTACAGGTTCACTGGACCGGTATCCTAACTGGGTAAATACGATATAAAACTGTTTGAGGTAATTCTCAGAGATCAATCCAAGATCTTTGGCTCTGTAAACCAACGCCTGCATGGAAATCCCATATTGTTGTTTCATGGCCGAGAGTTCTTGAAAAGATAGTTTTGACCTATTTTATTTCTGACGCAAATTCATTTACCTTTCGGAATAGAGAATGAGCGGATTATAAATGCTTCTGAACAAATTCAGAATTTAATTCTTTAAAATGAAAGTATTATTGAAAATATACAAGTTTATTGATAACCATGATTGAGTGAATAGATAAAGTTTTAATGCTTATACGGTAGCTGTGACGAAAATAGAACAGATGTCAGAAACAAATAATGAGATGAATGATTTTTGGAATAGTAATTACTTAATTTCTTTTATAAAAGAAGAGGTTCAACGCCCTATTTTCAAAGTAGGCGAAACAACCTTAACTCCCAATGCAGAGAGTAAATACTTAATCAGGATAACAAGCAAATCAGAGGAGCAGTATCTTTCAAGTTTGGAATCGCAGCAAGCAAAAATCTTTGTGATCAAATCAGGCTCTGAATACATTTATGTAGGATATGCTTCGGATTCTATCCTCACTCGACTCTCAAAGGGATTGACAGATTCACTCGGCAATTACTTTGTAAAAGAAGGTGAATTTGAATCTGTAGAACTGGATTTATATGTTTTTGAATTTCCGCTTCTTGTTGATTACACCAAAACCGAAACAAGAAGTTATTACCAAATTATTCAATCTGAATTGATTTATTTAATCAAATCCGAAACCGGAAAATGGCCTACCCTTCAAAAACACATCAGCGTTTCGAGTTTAAATCAGGAAAAGGCTATTAAAATAGCTAGGGAGATGTTTGAAAAAGTAAAATAATGGATTTAACATACTTTGCTAGTGGGATTTTCCTATCAGTGGAGATGTAAACCCTCTGCCTGGAAGAACCACCTCAAAAGGTGTTTTTGACGGCAATTTTAGCCTGTGCAGTCTTTTGATATACTGCTTTTAATACAAGATTTGAACGATACATTTTAGGGGGCTAAACATTATTTTTCACCAAAGCTTCTGATTAGGTGGGTAAAGCTAGGTCAAATTTGATGAAGATTTAAAGGTTTTGGATGAGGGCGGTATTCTTCTTTTTATTGAAAACTGAATGATATCTTCCACTAATCGGATGGCCTGACGGAATTTAGAGGGATATGATAGCCCGCAAAAAATAGGAGTGGTGGAAGATTTTTGATGTCAGAGATGGATTGGGCAATCCGGAAGGACTCCTCAAAGGCATGGCTCCTAAATGGTAAAAGCAATCCGAAATCCCAGTATTGCCCGCGCCTCCGGTTGGAATTTAAGCGAAGTCCAGCGCCTGTACTTGGGCCACGGTAACTTTCCTGAAACCCGCCCACACCGGTAATCCGGATTACTGCATTGTAACCGTACATTCCGGTAACAAAAAAAGTCGTTTGCTTTTGGCTGGGAAACGAATACATAAAACCCACATTGTAGCCTAGCGAAACCAAGTTGTACCCCAATCCTGCAAATAAGCCCAACTCGTCCACTGGATGATAGGTAAATCTTGATCCAAAGCCCCCGTAGAGGAGCCCTATGCCGCCACCGATAGAGGCGCTGCCTTGAGTTGAAGTGCCGTATTTTTCCCTGGCGTACGGCCTTTCCTGTTGGCCAAAGCACACACCATGGGCGACGAAAAGTAACCCTATTGCCAGTAAGCAGATACGATGTTGCATGTGTTTATAGTTGATTCTTACGTGGTCAGCACAAATCCTTGTTTGTCGGCAGACCGTCCTATCAGCAGGCGGGCAATGCATTGCTAAGCGCCTTTAGTTAAGAGGATTGGATGTAAAGAGGACGAACGGTTTGAAGGACGCTTCATGCCGCCACTCGTTTTATTAAAATAGTGAACTAGTCTATCGCATGTATGCTCGTTAATTGAGCAACGGTTTTTCCTTTGGATTTGTCGCTGGTATACTTTTCCAATCCGTTTTGGATAAAAAAGTCCATCGATTCCCTGTCTTCTGCTACTTTGGCGTCATCAAATACCATAGGCTGTTTTTTTAAAATCATCCTATTGACCAATTTCATTCGTTTCGTATCAGCGGGATCGATGGGCAGTACTTTTACTGCGGCTTTTACGCCCCCTATGGTTGGCCTTACTTCAATAAAATAGGTTTTTCCGCCTTCCAGCGTGGCTTCGATGAAATCTCTGTTTTCCGAGGTTACCCAAAACAGGTGTTCCCCCGGTTCAACTTCGTATACGAAGTAATTGGGGCCTGAGAATTTTCCCAAATAGTGATTGCCATGAAAGTATTTGAAATTCACAAGAGCCCCTGTGCCGCTAACACGCATAAAGTAAACTTTGGCTTTGTCCGGGTTGGGATTATCGGTCTGCTGCGCATATACCGGAGATAGTGCGGTTAGAAGCCCTGATAAGAAAAGTAGGAGGAGTGTTGATTTTGACATTGGTCTGTTGTCGTGTTTAATGGGTGAAAACCGTGTGCTACGGAGGGCGGAGTGCAATACCGAAAAAAGCATGGACTTCTCTTTCGTAACGTCTAGGTTATGATAAATGTTTTGGTCTAAATTTTGGTGAAATATAGAGATTAATTTTGATTAAAAGATACACCAGGTGAAATAAAGTTGAAAATGAGAGGCTCGTTGTTGTTTTTGGAGAAAGCGGATTTTTCGGGTGAAAGTCAAACCAATGTTTTTCACAAAAGACCCTACTTCCCAAGGGACATTGGCGTGGATATATGGTGGGGTACCGGATGATTAGTGCATGGAGGTCGCAAGCTTTCGATTGCTCTGCTAGGCGTTTCTTCAATTAAATTTTTGCGCCATAAAAGCATAGACGGAGTCTATTTCAGAAGCGGTAAAAAAAATCCCAAAAGAGCGGGGGTTATGCTCTTTTGGGAATAATTTGCCCTTGGCAGGTTATTTTTTACGCAAATGGAGGCGATCTTTATTGTCAGATTTCCCTTTCTCCACCAAGTTGATGCGCTGATCGGACAGGTACTGTAATAGCCACTCATCATCCAAATAGCTCCCCAAAACCTGCGATGGGAAATCCAGGTCCAGTAAAACCGACTGACTGTCAAATCCCACGAGCCAAATTCCAGATACCAGCTCCTGACCGTCCAACTCGACCGTTACGCTACCCCAATCGCCAAATACCAATTGGGCATTATTAAATAGCAGGGTTTTATCCCGATTGCCATCCAAGAAGCTATCGATGCCGAAGTTGGATCCAGTCATTTTGGCGAATAGTGCCTCGGCATTTTCTTTTAGGGATTGGTAGGGAGGGGCAATGCTACGCTGTTCGGTTTCCCGTACGAGAACCAGTTTACCATCATATTCCTCATCATCGTATTCGAGGACGATTTCTGAGTCATCTCTGCGAACGATGTACCAGTCATCATCAAGTTCCTCCAAGATGGTGCCCTTTGGGAAATCCAAGTACAATTCATCTCGCGGAGAGTCTCTTTCAATGTACCATCGTCCGAATAGAGATTGCTCTCCCAATTTGGCCTCAATCCTCCCGGACTCCTCAAAAAAGAGTAGGATATTTTGGAAGTTTTTGGTGATATCAAATCCGTCTTCTATCATCAGGCTGACGCGCCAGGCTTCTCCAGTACTTGGGTTATTCGCTGTCAGGGTATCTGTAGGTTCAGGGGAGCTTGGATCTGTGGTGATCAAATTTTCCACCAAAGAAACTTCTGCCGGAACAGGATTCGTATCTTCCGTAAGGCTACATGATGACAACACGGCAATGAGTGGTATCAGGGCATAGTATTTCATTTTCAGTGCGATTTTTTGGTTAGAAAAGACGGAATTTCAATCCTATATATCCTGTCAGGCCAGAGATGTCCGATTGATCGAAGTTACGGTAATCCATGTTTCCTACGATTCGGTAACCTGCCCCCGCATTGAATGAGACTGCTCTGTGCAGGTTGACTTCTACCAGGGCTGATGGCTCTACTTGGAAGAAATTGGCTTCACCTAGACCAGCATCACCAATCTCATTGTCCATTTGTACTTCACCATAACCCAAGTATAAGGGGAAGGTCAAGTGCACTAATTTGGAAGCGTTCCAAGTATATTCTGCAAATCCTCCCACTGTCCAGTAATCCATGTAGACGTTTGGTGCCGTTTCACTCTGGGGCCTAATGTCATTGAGCGAGGTGCTGAAATAGGCACCCAGGGAGATTTGGTCCTTAATGGTGACACCGGTGCGCAGGTTGAAAAGTGCTGCATTTGCTCCATCCAGTTGGGTAAATCCGATCGAAGGAGCGATCAGAACCCTCAGGTCTTCCGTGTTGATAGGATCCTTTTTTTGGAACAATGTCTGGGGTTCGGTTGTGCTTTGTGCGGCCACCATAAATGTAGTAGTGACCGTCAGCAGAAATAGTGCGAAAGCTGCAAGGTGCTTTTTCATAATATGGATAGTTTATAAGTTGGTTTAGAAGCATTTTTAGGTATTAGAATCCGAAGACAAGGCGGTCTAGATCATCATCGTAGTCGTCTTCAAAAGTAATCCGGTCATTCGTTTCTCCACGAAAATACCAGTCGTCGGTAAATTCATTTAGCAGCGTATTGAAAGGAAAGGTCATAGCTAGTTCGGTTTCACCATCGTCTCGGAACACCCGGTAGGTTCCAGCGATTTCCATGCTTTCCCGGCTTGCTGTCACCGTGCCATCGGCGGCAAATCGGAACACAAATCCAGCATACCTGGAAGTTTTGTCCTCGTTGTCTTCAATAAATTGGATCACCCGTAGGCCGGAGGCGATGGTCACGCGATCGGTAAGGGAAGCGACGCTGGTATTGGTCGGGCCGGAGGTATTGTCATCCAAGTTACAGGAAGCTAGCCCGATAAGGAGCAGTATCGACGTTAGTTTTCTCATCGGTTAGGGTGTTTTTAGTTGGTTGAAGTTGAATACGCCCATCTTCAGGCCAATCTGAAAGGTTAGGGCATTGCCGGCATCTGGCACTCCCGGATAATCTTGAATTGATCCGGTCATCATTCGGTATCCCAATCCCGCATGAAGCCGCGCAAAGCGGTGCAAGTTTACCTCAATCTGTGCACCAGGTTCTACAAAGAGGGTTTTGGTCTCCTCGTAGTCAAAGTCTCTTCCTTCTTCATCTACCTCCAGCTCCATCATGCCAAAGGCAAGCGGGAAGGTCAGGTGGACCATTTTAGACGCTTGTAGGGTATATTCTATAAAGCCTCCTGCCTGGTATGAATCCATATGCGCCCGAGGAGGCAATATGTTTTCAAAGGAGGCTGGACGGATATCGTTGATCATTTGTCCGTAAAAGCCTCCGAAGCTGAGTTTGTCTCCGAATGTCACCCCTCCCCGAAAGAGAAAATATCCTGTATTTTCTCCTGCAATCTGGGTCATCTGGAAACCGGGGTCTACAAATACACCTAGGTTGGAGAAGGAGACCTTGCCGTTGAAGAGCGTCTCAGGAGCTTCCTGCGCGCTGAGGTTGGTCAGTGAAAGTCCGATAAATGCGAAGATCAATACGATGTTTTTCATCTGTTTATAATTTGTCTTTAAGCGGTCAGATGGAATCTCGCACGTATTACAATCGTTCCTCCGTGTGTCGCTTGCGTCGTGCTCGATTTCATGTGTATATAATTGGTTTGTTTTGCTCTCATTACGCTGCCGGTAAATCAAAGGGTTGCCTCGGTATGGAAAAAGTATTGAAAAAAACTCCCGGTGTTTATGCTGACTGTAACTAACGGGCAGAGGCAGGCTTGATAACAATCGCTGCTGAACCACTCCTCCCTACATGGTGACATAGGTAAAAAAGAAGTTGGTTCCATAGGGCATCTTAGTGTAGTTTACGGCTTAAGAGAAGGCTTCAGATGCAAAGCACGCATGGAGATTTGTATTTCGAAGAAAGAAAGCGCATCTTTAGGCTGATCGATTAGTCCTTAGATTAACAAACCCAAAATCCATCTTTTTCTAGCCCATGATAACCAAAAAGTACCCTGCCTTTCTTGATAGGCGGCCAAGAAACGGAGTTCTTATAGCCGCATGTTTATTGATTGCCGTTTTCTGCGCCTGTGCTGCTCCTGCCGGTTACGGATACCCACCGGAGGAGCCTGATACCACTCCCCGCCGGGCCGAGCTTCTGTTTCTAGGACATCCCAGTGAACATCACCATTCAGGGCTTTATGCTCCTTGGCTTGCCACGGCCTTATTCAGTCAGGGTGTCAACCTTACCTATACCGAGAGGGTGGAAGACCTGACACAGGAAAACCTGAACAAATACGACGCACTGCTGATCTATGCCAACCACGAGGTGCTCCCAAAGGCCCAAGAGGATGCGCTGAAGGCATTTTTGGCAAGCGGAAAAGGCCTTATCCCACTCCACTCCGCTACCGGATGCTTCAAAAATTCAGATTGGTACATTGAAACCATCGGAGGACAGTTTGCCTCTCACGGAGAGGGCGAATTTTCCGCCACCATCGTAAATCCATCCCACCCCGTAATGAAAGGCCTAAAACCGTTTGTTACCTGGGACGAAACTTATGTGCATCAGCGCATCAACCCGGACATGGAGCTACTCATGGTGAGGGAAGAGAACGGCAAAAAAGAACCATACACCTGGGTTCGTAAAATAGGTAAAGGCAGGGTGTTCTATACTGCCTTTGGGCATGACGAACGAACCTGGAAGCAACAGGGCTTTTTGGACCTAATGGCGAATGGCGTGAAGTGGGCAATGGGAGATGAAGTGATTGCGCTCGTAGATGCCTTGGATATTCCTCAGGTGTCCATATACGACGAGCCGATCTCTGACTTTACCAAACGATACGAGGTGCCCCGCATTCAGCCGGCCTTGGAACCCGAAGAATCTCAGAAGCTGATCCAAAAACCAGTAGACTTTGAAATTTCCCTTTTTGCCACCGAGCCAGATATCCTGAACCCCATAGCCTTGGCCTGGGATGAACGGGGCCGTCTTTGGGTGGTGGAATCGGTAGATTATCCCAACACTTTCAAAGAGACAGATGGTGCTGCTAACGACCGCATCAAAATCTGTGAGGACACTAACGGGGACGGGCGTGCCGACAAGTTTACCGTGTTTGCCGACGGCCTCAATATCCCCACCAGCATGGTTTTTGCCAATGGCGGGGTAGTCGTCTCCATGGCCCCTGATTTTGTTTTTCTGAAAGACACAGATGGGGACGATGTGGCGGATGTGCGTGAAGTAATCATGACCGGCTGGGGTAAAAACGATACCCATGCGGGACCTTCCAATCTTAAGTACGGTTTTGACAATAAAATCTGGGGAGTTACGGGCTATTCGGGCTTTAACGGTACCGTCAACGGTAAGCGTATGACGTTTCCTCAAGGGCTCTATCGTCTTAATCCGGATGGCTCAGACTTTGAATACCTGGCCAGTTCCAGTAACAATACTTGGGGACTTGGATTTACCGAAGATCATAATGTGTTTATCTCCACGGCCAATAATACCCATGCGGCTTACTATTCCATTCCCGCCAAATACCTTCAGCGAACGCTGCCGGCGCCGGGGGAAAACGACGTGAAGCCTCCTTTCCAGATTCAGCCCATACAAAAAATAGACGGCCATTACGACGCCCATGCCATGACGCCTAATTTACGACAAGTGGATGTGGTAGGTGGATATACTTCGGCTGCCGGTATCAATTTCTATACGGCCCGGGCCTTTCCCAAAGAATACTGGAACCGTGTGGCCTTTGTCAACGAGCCAACGATTCGATTGACCCACAATGCCATCATCGAGCCGCTAGGTGCCGGCTTTCAGGAAAAAGATGGCTGGAACCTGCTTGCGAGTTCCGATGAATGGTTTGGCCCAGTCCATGCAGAGGTAGGCCCTGATGGTGCGGTTTGGATTGCCGACTGGTACAATTTTATCATACAGCACAATGTATTTGTGGAGCGGCAGGCACCTTCCCGGATGGTATTGCCCTTTGAGGATCAACCGCATGGGCAGGGAAATGCCTTTCAAAGCGAACTTAGAGATACGAACCATGGACGAATCTATCGAGTGGTCTACAAGAATGCCGCGGACTACAAGCCGATGAGCCTTTCCAAGTCTGATACAAAAGGATTGGTGGCGGCACTTTCACATACCAATTTATTTTGGAGAATGACAGCCCAACGTCTGTTGGTCGAGTCTAAAAACAAGGCTGTAGCGCCTGAACTAATAGCTCTGGTGGGGGATCGAAATGTCGATGAAATTGGACTAAATGGAGCCGCATTACATGCCATTTGGACCCTTCACGGGTTAGGGATGCTTGACGGGAATAATGCCCAGGCCGTTGCGGCTGTTTCAGAAGCGCTAAAGCACCCCGCCCCGGGAGTTAGAAAGGCAGCCATGGCCGCGTTGCCGCGAACCCAAGCTACAGTTAATGCATTTGAAAACGCCGGTGTATTCCGCGATCCAGATCTGAATGTCCGTATGCATGCGTTCCTCGAGTTGGCCGATTTGCCATCAACACCTTCAGTGGGGCGATTGCTTCTACAAGCCGCACAGGACGATACCCACGCTCAAGACGACTGGTTGGTGCGTGCCCTATTTGCCGCAGCTTCCGCACACGGAACATCTTTTTCCGAAGCGGCAAAAGGGAAAGCTACCGGTGGATTGGCTGCCCGGCTGCTGGCTGGTGTAACGTCCGAACGGTACGAAATTGGAAGACGAAGCTATCTAAACCACTCACCCGCCGTATCCGGAAAGGAAATACGAGTGAGTGCTACAGTATCAGATCGTCGGGATGAAAAAATATCAGGGGTTATTCTAGCTCACGGAAACGGACAACATGGCTACGCACTTTATGTGCAGGACGGCACCTTGGTGTGGGAGATTTCTCAAAACGGCAAAAAGACAAAAGTCACATCAGGCAGTAAGCCCTTGCCCTCCAGTTTTGTGGTGAATGCTACACTGGACTCCAAAGGAAGGGCAGCACTGTACCTGGACGAACAGCTGCTCGGAGAATCAACCGGTTTACGTCTATTTAACCAAGATTTGCATCCAAGTGTCCGTTCTGGACGTGACCTAGGCGGTACGGACAATATCGGGCAATACGAAAAAGATTTCCCATTTGAAGGCAATATTCCACAATTGACACTTGAATTAAATTAACCTGTTTATGTATCTGATTTCATGGAAAGGCCTATTGGCATTAATGGTTTCCTCGATTTCCCTTGGTTGGACCGATATGGTCAGCAAGCGTTTTGGGTCCTCTACTCCTCCGGGAGAAGAGATTACATCATGTGCCGTCGAGTTCGCCACTATTCCGAACCGCTATGGGAGAATTCCGAAGAGCATCGATTTTCAGCCCCCTCAGCAGGACGCCACCACCATCTGGTTGGAGGTAGTTCCCGAACAGATGAAATTTGACCTGGATACCTTTGCGGTGAAGGCAGGAAAAAAAATCATCCTGGAGCTGGACAATCGGGATGGTATGCAACATAATCTACTGATCTTGAGGCCCAATAGCCTACAGAAAGTGGGTGAGGCAGCGGATGCCATGCTTCGGGATCCAAAGGCTTCGGAAAAGCATTACGTTCCCGAAATGCCGGAAGTATTGTTTGCGACCGAGATGTTGGCACCCAATGAAGTATATACCCTGAAATTCACGGCGCCATCCCAACCCGGCTACTATCCCTTTGTATGTACATTTCCAGGACATTGGCGGATGATGAACGGGATAATGGTGGTAGAAAAACCTTAATAAACCCTAAAACACGATAAAGATGAACATCATACCCATTGAAATAACCCCTCATTTGCGCTGGAATCGTTTGTTGATCCCCGGACTTATGTTTTTGCTGCTAGTATGGGGAGCGGTAGTTGCGCAGGTAAAGGCCGATCCTCCCAAAAAGGCCATTCGCGTCTTGATGGTTGGAGGAGGGGCCTCCCACGATTTTGACCGCTGGTACAAAGGCAGTGACGTTGCCACCCTGTCGGACAAAGACTTTGCCGATGTTACCTATACCGACAAAACAGATGAAGTGCTTTCTTACCTGGATAAGATCGACGTGCTTTACCTGACCAATAATCAGCCCTTTAAGGATGCAAAAACCCGGGAAGCCATCATGAAGTTTGCCGAAAGCGGCAAAGGACTGGTGCTGGGGCATGCCGCGCTCTGGTACAACTGGGCCGACTGGCCGGAATATAACCTAAAGCTCGTTAGTGGTGGATCCCGAGGGCACGATAAATATGGTCCATTTGACGTAACGGCGGTCAATAAAAAACATCCCGTAATGAAAGGCGTACCTGCCAAATTTACGCTAAAGGATGAACTGTATTACCACAAGGTAGACCCGAATGGGGCCGGAATAGAAATTTTGGCCACTGCCAAAAACGAAAAGCCGGAGGAATATCCTTCCGTATTTGTGGTAAAGCACCCCCATGCCCGCATTGTGGGTATTGCACTGGGCCACGATGGGGAATCTCATGATCTGAAAGCCTATCAGCAACTGCTAAAGAACGCAATCCGCTGGGCTGCAAAATAATCGAACGACAAACCAAAAATCAACAAGTTAACATGAGCGACAAAAAAATAACCGTAGTCATCGTAGGAATGGGTTTTGGAAAGGAATTTATCCCTATATACCAAAGCCACCCCAATATCAAGGAAGTGGGTATTTGTACGCGTAACCAACAGACGCTCGATGAGCTTGCCACCCGCTTTAACCTGAACAGAGATTTGTGCTTCACTGATTTTGAAGATGTGCCCAAGCGCGATGATGTGGATGCGATACACATTGTAACCCCCGTGCCGGAGCATGCGAAGATGACTTTGGCCTCCCTTAATGCGGATAAGCACACTGCCTGTACGATCCCGATGGCAATGACCGTGGAGGATTGTAAGGCCATTGTGGAGGCCAAGAAGCGCGTCAACAAGGTATATATGATGATGGAGACCGCCCTTTATACGCGGGAGTTTCTCTATGGCCTAAACTTGGCAGAAACAGGCAAGTTGGGCAAAATACAGTTTGTGCGCGGATCACATATTCAGGATATGAGTATGGAAGGCTGGGCAGAATACTGGAAGGGTTTCCCGCCCATGCTGAATGGTACCCATGCGATTTCTCCCCTGCTTAGGATCAACAACACCAAGGCAGAGACGGTAGTTTGCCACGGTTCCGGACGTCTTTCCGAGGATTTGGCCAAGCGTTATGGTTCTCCGTTTGCCGTAGAAACGGCCACATTTACCCTCAAGAATTCCGACGTAGTGGCAGAAGCTACCCGTTCGCTGTTTGATGTGGTGCGGCAGTACAGAGAGTCTTATGACGTGTACGGAACAAAGATGTCTTTCGAATGGGAGCAGCTTGCCGATGAACACCATGTGATATTCCCGGGAGGAGAAGATGCAGAGCGCATCGAGGTGCCTGATACGGACGAGCTGTTGATCGAACCGATCAAGCATTTTACCAAGCGCGAAAAGATTGATGATCCCAACCACGTGTCTTTCTTGCAGGGTGCAGGTCATGGAGGTTCTCATCCACACCTGGTGCAGGAGTTTGTGGCAGCGATTATAGAGGGAAGGGATTCCGCAGTGGATGCTGCCCTGGCGGCAAACTATACCTGCGCGGGAATCTGTGCCCATGAATCGGCCATGAATGGGGGTAAGCGCATCACCATTCCTGATTTTGAGGATTAATTTACCCTGCATTGGGTTTAATTTACGGGTATCGAACTTGGTACCCGTAGTTTTCGCCCTTCGTAGGGGCAAAAAAGGGAAGCGATAACCAACTCCTCATATGATACAGCTCAAAGTAAGGCAGCTCTCCAGTGTATTGTTAGTTACGTTATTAGCGGTGAATTTTTCGGGTTTTGCTCAACCAACGTTCTCCAACCCCATTAGAGATGGTGCAGACCCTTGGGTATTTCAGAAAGATGGGGAATACTACTATTGTGCCAGTCAGGGAGGTGGAATAGCCATTTCCAAGTCCAACAAGTTAACCGATCAGGGTGAGATGGTGCAGGTGTGGAAATCGCCGGACTCGGGCTGGAACAGTGCCAATATTTGGGCACCCGAAATTCATTTTATCGAGGGTCGCTGGTATATCTATTATGCAGCAGGAAGTAAGTCAGGCAGCCCATTTATCCATCAGCGCTCCGGCGTACTGCGATCAGTAGGAAGGGATGCCTTTGGTCCCTACGAAGACCTTGGCATGCTGTATACGGGCGATCATATAGGAGATTCAGCTTCCGTTGTTTGGGCTATTGACCTTACCCCTTGGCAACCCAAAGGCAGGATGTACGCCATTTGGTCGGGGTGGGAAGAAAACCGAGATACCGACAAAACCCAACAACACCTGTACATTGCGGAGATGAGCAATCCGTATACAATCTCCAGTAATCGGGTCAAAATCACCTCTCCCGTGGAGCCCTGGGAAACGGGCGGTCCACTGAACCTCATCGAAGGCCCCCAAATGCTGGAAAGAAACGGAAAGACCTTTATCGTTTATTCTACCCGGGAGTCCTGGCTGAAGGAATACCGGCTCGGACAACTGACCCTGCGGGAAGGAGCCGATCCAATGGTGCCGGAAAGCTGGTTGAAAAAAGGGCCAGTATTTATCGGAAACGACCTAGTCCTTGGTGCGGGGCATTGCAGCTTTGCCAAATCCCCTGATGGGACAGAAGACTGGATTTTGTATCACTCGAAGAAAACCGCGCAGCCGGGCTGGAATCGGGACGTCCGCCTCCAGCGGTTTGGCTGGCATGCTGACGGAAGCCCGGATTTTGGCACACCCATACCGGCAGGTGTAGCTATACCGGTTCCGTCGGGAGAATAGCGAAATACCTGTGCATTATACTTTATAATACTCTACGAGTCTTCCGTCAAAGCTGGCTACTTTTTCCACCAGTTGTTGCCTTTTGCCTTCATCCATCATGCGGAAATTTCGGGCTAGTTCTACTTTTTCCAATAGCATCGCTGCGTTATCCGCACCGGTGACCAATGTGCTGATGGGCATGGACCAAGAGAAATGCAAGGCCTCCTGAATAGACAACACGGCGGGGACGATTTTTGCGTTGTCGCCGTGGTTGAAATGGGAGGTACCGCCAAAAAAACCTCCATTAGCGAGGGTTTTCATGGCAACCGGAGCAATCTGTTTTTCGGAAAGAATTGGCAGCACATTGGTGATAAAACTCTTATAGTTTGGATCAAATGCATTGATGGGCATCTGACAGGCTTCCATCAGGTCGGTGACTTCCAGCATGCGTAGGTGGGCGTTGAAATCGGAATGCCCGGAGAAGCCAATGTGGCGAACTTTTCCTTCCTTTTTTGCTTTCACCAGGACATCCAGCACCCCGTTTTTCAGTCTGGCGTCTACGTCCGCCGGGCTGGTGACGGCATGGATGTAGTAAAGATCGAGGTAATCGGTATTCATCCGTTTCAGGGTTCCCTCCAGATGTGCCTGTGCGGTTTTTCCGTCTCGGGCTGTTGTCTTACTTTGGATAAAGGCAATGTCCCGGTATTTGGGTGTCAAAAAGCGCCCATATTTGCGTTCGCCTTCACCCGCTCCATAGGATTCCGCATTGTCGAAAAAGCGAACGCCTTCTTCCAGTGCTTTCTCTATGGTTTTTTCCGCTTCGGCGTCGCTCATCCGAGCGATGTGGGCACCGCCCAGCCCCAACATGGTGATGGATTTTCCGCTTCGTCCAAATTTTCGCAACGGAAGCAGTTCCCCGAAACGATCTACATTTCTGGCGGCTGTCGAATTGATTTCGGAACCACCAAGCCCGGAGGGGGTGGCTGTCAGTGGAAGCATCATGCCGGCTGTGAGACCTGCCAATGATTTGAGAAAGTCCCTCCGGTTGTTTTTGTTGTCTCGATTTTCCATAAGGCTTATTGTTTATATTTTTACTTGGATTCCGCTCATGATATTGATTCCCTGCATGGGGTATCCGCGTTCTACCTCGTAGCTGGTGTCTGTCAGGTTATTTCCCGCGAGGTATGCACTGATTTTTGGAGTAATGGCGTAGCCGATGCGAAGGTTTACCAGGGTATAGCTTGCGGTTGGGTATCCAGGTTCCGGACTGATGTTCATCCCTGCCAGGTATTGGATAGAAGGCAACAGGTGAAATTTTCCGGTCCGTACCGTTGCCTGTGAATTGAGGTGGTGTTCGGGCGCGAAAAGAACGTTTTCCGACGCATCTAGGAAGCAATAATTCAGGATCCACTCCACTCCTTCGGAGGGAGTGAAACGGATCTGGGATTCCAGTCCACGATTGGTAAAGCTCCCGATATTTCTACCCCTAGCGGGGGTTTCCATGGGATTCACCGCGATGAGGTTGTCGCCTTTTGCCAGAAAGAGATTGGCTTCCAGAAATAGTTTTTGCTCGATGAGTTCCTGCAGGATTCCGACTTCATGGTTCCACATTTCTTCCGGCCGTAGCGCATCGTTGGAGGCCGGAAACAGGAACAGATCCACCACAGAGGGGCTCCGGAAGGCTTTGGACGAGGATGCCTTCAGGGTACTGCCCTTGCCCGCTTCCCAGGAAAGTCCAACTCCCGGCAGCGTAGCATCTCCAAACTGCGAGTTGCGCACCTGTCGGAGTCCGGCATTTAGGTGCAGCTTGTCGCCAAAGGTTTGCTGAATGTGTGCATACACATCTGTTTCCTGCACCCAATGTTGTACACCCAATCCCACACGTGCAGGGGGAGGAAGTGTCTCGTTAAACGCAGTTCCTCCAAAGCGTTTGTAATCTAATCCCACGGTGATTACTTGGTCGGGCAAAAGGGTGATGTTTTGGAAAAAGGTAATGCCTTGGTTTTGGTCTTTGGATTCGTATCCGCTATCAAAGCGATGGTCTCCGAAATTGTGGTAAAGCAGTAGGGCGCCGGATACCGGACCGTGATTGGTTTTCAGAGAGGTAGCGATTCTGCCTCGTAGAAATTCCCTACGGTCGTGCTGTTGTGGTGCTGTGATCGTTCCCGGTTGAAAATAGGTTGCGTCCGAAAGCTGGACTTCCGAAGACCATTGATAGGTTTGGCTAAAGTCGTATCCGCTTTTTAGGTAAAAGGCGGTGTTTTCAAAGCTGTCTGCGGCATCCTCCCGAAATCCGGCAGTCTGATTTCTATTCACAGATGCGGTGCTGTGGAATTTTCCGGATCGGAATCCGGAGTGAAGGTTGGCGAGCAGCGTCCCGAATGAACCATAGGCCAGGTTACCGCTTCCCTGCCACCCGGGGGTATTCGATTTCCGGGTGATCAGGTTGATGGCTCCGCCCATGGCGTTAGATCCGTAGAGCAAGGACGCGGCTCCACGCTGCACTTCCACCCGTTCGATATCGGAGGTGGCGTACGAGTCCCCAATGGGGTGGGTGAAGATGCCCATGTATTGTGGTTGCCCATCGATAAGCACCAATACCCGGTTATTGGGAGAACCACTGATGCCCCGAATGCTGATATTTCCTCCGGAGTTTGGCCCCACTCCGAACCCGGTCGTTCCCCGGTCATTCAAAAAAAATCCCGGCACTCGGTGTACCAGCACCGGGAGTATATTGATTTGTCCGGATTGCTCTAATGTGGCGCGATCTATGACGGTGACGACAGCCGCTACCTTTCTTTTGGGCATCTCGACGCGGGTTCCGGTTACAACTACTGGATCCAGGTCTACCTGTAGGCTGTCCTTTTCCTGTGCAGAGATCCATCCCGGCAATAAAAGAAGAATGAATAGCAGTAGCGTGTTAACCTTCATGGGGCAGGATGTTTTGAGAGGCATGCCAGGGCCAGGTCACGCAGGTGTTCAAGTGGGGTAAGAGCACATGGTCTGCCTTTCCTTTCAGAACCAAGGTAATGACATGATAATCCGGTAGTGCCTGCCTTACTTTATCCAGCGTCTTGCCGGTCACGCTGACATCATCCACCAATAAGATGGTAGCATGGGAGGAAAGAGGAGGTAGTTGAAGTGAAGAAAGGAACTCCGGAGCTTCCCGCTGGGGTTGATTGCGCTCGTTTCGGTAATTAACCTGTATAGACCGGAAAGGTAAACCCAACTCGTGCGCGATGAGTATGGCAGGAAACGTTCCCCCGCGTGCTATGCCCAATATCAGGTCAGCCTTCGGAAAAGGATAGGACCGTATGGCCGCGCTGATGGTGGACAAATCTACCAAAGGCTTAGCGGCTATAGGTGAATCGACTATGGACTCCGGTCTGGAATGGTTCATCTCTGCCTCGGGGCGAATTTTGCCAGCGCTATATTAATAAAAAAAAGGATGAGTATTCCGGGTGCCCCATTCTGAAGGGAATTGGTAAAGAACTCCCAAGGCGTAGCCGGAAGGATGGGCCACAGGATCAGCAGGGTGGAGGAAAGAATTTTAGCTCCTAAGTAGCTAAGAGGCCCTGCCGCCCAACGCACCCCCGTATTCATCCATAGGGCTGCGACTCCCGTGAACAACAAAACTTCGAGGGTCAGCATGCCCATGATGCCGGATTGGGGACTACCGGTCAATAAAAAATTCACCAACGGAGCCAGTACGGTAATGGCAATCGCAGTTCGCCAGCCGCTAAGCCAAAGAGCGACGAGCGGTATGTAAAACATGGGCAGTAAATAGGCACCAATCGGTATGCCCTGATACGGAGGTATGAAATGGATAAGTATGGGGAAAACAACAGCAGCGGCCAACCAGCCTGTGGTTGTTTTTAACGTGCTGATCCTTTGGGCGCGGGTCAGAGATGCTTGCATGAGATTTTAGGTTTTGTAAGAGCCTCAAGGTACGCAATTTAAGGCGTATAGTCAACCCTTTTGCCCGGTGTCCGTTTTTGCGAAGGCGGAGCGGTCAGCGAAGTGGAGATTTAACACCGCTTTTGAAAGGACGCGGATGCGCATAATCAGAAAAAAAAACAGGTAAACGGGATAAATGGGCGTCACAGGCCACCCTGTCAGGGCAAGGGTGGTTCCCAAATACTGGCACCGATATAACGCTCGGGACCACTGTTGTGATCGTTAAAATAATAGAGAATAACCAGCTTGCCGTCCGGTCTTTGCACAACCCTGGGGTAGCCCATGTCCCGGCTCGCGCCATCCGATCGGATCACGTAGTCTGAAGACCAACTTTTGCCGCCATCATTACTTAGCCGTGCCATGATAGAGTAAGGTTCGGCCCGATATCCATAAATCAGGCATAGCCTGCCATCCTGAAGCCGTACCAAGGCAGGTGGATTCCCGATGCCACAGTCTTCGACGGGGTCGGCTTCCTGTTGCCAGGTTTTTCCTTTGTCCAAAGACCGATAGGCTCCAATAAAACGCCTGTCAGCCTCCCTCCGCCGCACCGCAACGTACAGTTCCTGATCACTGAGTTTTACGCTAGCAGGCATAATAGCAAAACCCTCGGGCTCATCCCCGAGGAAAGACAATAAGCGCCAGGTCAGGCCCCCATCATCGGTGTGAAGTGCCACGGGCCGGCCTTCTCTACCGTCTTCTTTGGCGGCAGTTACAAATAGCAGGGCTTCCCGGCTATTGTACACCTGATAGTCTGTGCGGGCGGCGATGCCCGGAGTTCCGAAATTGGGCAACAGGTGCGGTCCTCTCCAAGTCTGCCCCCGGTCATAAGAGTACCAAAACCGGGACTGACCGGCGTGGATATTGTCGGTGCGCACGGTGAATGCCAAATCCGGATGCAGGAAATCGATGGGATCCTGTAGTTGGATAGGCTCTTCCGGAGTCACGTCTGTGCGGAGTTGTCCATGAAATACCCCATTGTTTGGGAGCAATAGACTGCCCTTTTTTCCGGGATCTTCGACGGTCCAGGATATCCCGCCGTTTTTGCTTCTGGCCAGCAGGTGTCGCTCTGTTTTGTTTCTTGCGAGGTGGTGGCGTTCTTCGCCTAGATCCTCGTAGTCCCCTTGAGCAAAGCCCACGAGGATTTCGTTTTCCCAGATCCACACCCCCCAGTTGGCAGGCCATCCACCAAACTTTCCTTGTTCATGATACACTTTCACATGTGCCGGGTTTTCCTGAGCAGAGAGGGGGAAAACGGCAAGAGCCGAAAAAAGAATGGGAAGGAGGGATCGCATAGTGTGTCTGGTTACTTACCACATATACGCTTTAAGGTGTGAAATGGACTAAAGGGGCCTGGTCTTAAAACTTTGTTTGGGACGTCAGGATTGGGGCGGTAATAAATCAATGGCATGGTTGAGGCTTAAAGTATGGTTGCGATTGGGGCTTAGAACACTGTTGAATCGCCCCGTTGTGTTATGGCATTGATTTTTGGATTAGTTGCTTTTTAGTTGGCATGTAAATTGAGGTTTAAATATTACTGTATAGCATTTATGGTCATTGGTAGTAATAAGGGCGCAAAGCGCTTTATCTGCACTTTCTTCCTTCTCCTATTCTTTGTGAGGGGTAGTTTTTCGATCTATTATACTGAATACCGGACCGGATATCGCAGTGACGAGCCTGACAAAATTACTTTGTCAGGTACCTCACTGTCAGCTAGAGCCCACATCCCTTTCCCATCATTTTCAGATAATACCGCTAAGGTTCCCGGTGTCCAATTTCTCGATTGGGGTGTTCCACTTTTGCCAAGAGTCACCCATGTTCAGTTTTTACTGAGCTCATCTATTTCCCTTCTTTTGGAGCAGCGGGAGGCTGTTTTTCCTTTTTTCGGTATTCGCGAGTTAAAGTTTCCCACCCATTATTTTTGGTAATACTTCTTTTAACCGATAGAACGGTACGCAGCCATTTGCTGCTTTACTTTATAAGTAATTTTGATTTACCTAGCTGATAGGGTCGCACAAGCCTCTGTCAGCTCAAAACGAATTATACATGTTTACCATTGATCATATGTCATTGGCGAGGCTGTTTTAAGTAAAAAGTGGGAGCGATTATTGAATGAAGCAATCCGTTAAGCCGATGATTTACTGCGGCGAATAATGTCTTCCTCGGTCAACTACCCGTTCTCAGATTGGCTTAAATGGGGCTTTTTGAGTTTTAGAAGATCGTGGATAGCGGGGGTAGGGGAGAATGATTTTTCTCTCTTGCTCTTTTTTTTTTGGCTGAATAAATCGCTGTCTTTAATGAAACGTGAAGTTTCTGTGATGCGTATTTTATTAAAGTAAATCGTGGTATTCGGAAACATCCTTCGTTAGTTGTAAGAAACACTAAAATTTATTCGATGTATTTTTGGCTTTCTTTTTTTGTATATTTTTAATAATTTGGATTAGAATAAATAAATTTTTTTATTTTCACACTTTGAATTCCTGTTCAAGCTAGGTAATTTTGATTTTAGTAATACAAGATTTATCTAATGAATGCTATTATAGGGTAAAATTATTTTTGATGATTTTAATTTTGGTTAAAAAGATAGTGTTTCGTTATTATCAAATAATTCAAAATTTCCTTTGTTTGATAGCTGCTGATTTGGATAGTATTTATTGTGTTCGTAATGTTAACTTAAACGATTAGTGATGAAGAAAAAATTATCAATCCTTCTGGGAATGGCCCTTACACTGATGATGTGTATGGAAGGTTACTCCCAAAGTCGGACATTGACGGGTACCGTCGTTAGTGAGTCTGACAATATGCCTATTCCAGGCGTAATGGTATTCGAAAAGGGTACGCAGTCAGGAACTACCACGGATATGGATGGAAAGTATTCCATCAATGTAAACGAAAGTACGGTCATAGTGTTTTCGTACATTGGCTTTGCGGATCAAGAGTTTACCGTTGGTAACCGCAGCCAGTTGGATGTTTCGCTTGTTGAGGAAGCAAGTGAATTAGGTGAGGTAGTGGTTACTGCCCTAGGTTTGACCAAAGAAAAGCGCAAGCTGGGTTATGCCATTACTACGGTCAATAGCGATGTGATGGACAAAGCCCGTGAGCCAAACGTGGCTAATTCCCTGGTTGGCCAAGTAGCTGGATTAGTAGTCAAAGGTACCAACGGTGGCCCGCAAGGTTCATCTAACATCGTGCTTCGGGGCTTGCCCAGTATCTCAGGTACGGGATCTCCGTTATTTGTGATCAATGGTATCCCGATGGATAATACACAGCGTGGTGCCGCTGGCCAATGGGGTGGTTCGGACAACGGTGACGGTATCGGTAACCTGAGTCCTGACGATATTGAGTCGATGACGGTATTGAAGGGTCAGGCGGCCTCT
This sequence comes from Lunatimonas salinarum, assembly GCF_017811155.1. Taxonomy (GTDB): domain Bacteria; phylum Bacteroidota; class Bacteroidia; order Cytophagales; family Cyclobacteriaceae; genus Lunatimonas; species Lunatimonas salinarum. The sequence goes on from NZ_JACVCV010000006.1 coordinate 94,803, forward strand.
GCCTTGTATGGCGCAAGGGCTTCCAATGGGGTGATTTTGATCACAACGAAAGGAGCTAAGAAGGGCCAAGATTGGTCGCTTACCTATAACTTGAATGTGATGGCCGACCGGCCGATGGATTTCACGAACTTCCAGAATGAATTCGGCCAAGGTAGAGGTGGGCAGCGACCACAGACGGTTGCTGATGCGACTACTACCGGTAGATTTGCTTGGGGCGAACGTATGGGCGGTTCGGTAATCGGCTACGACGGCAATCAGTATCCCTATCAACCATCAAGCGAAAACTACTTGGATTTTTACAATGTAGGCACGAACGTCACTAACACGGTAGCTGTTTCAAAAGGAATAGGTCAGGATGGATCATTTAGGATGTCTGTTTCCAATGTGGCGTCCAACTCGATTGTGCCGAACAGTGGAAATGACCGACTGAGTATTAACCTGAATGTAGATCAAAACATCACGGATAAATTTAATATCTCTGCGATGATCAACTACATTGACCAGCGAACCACCAATGCACCACGTCTCAGTGATGGACCTCAAAATCCAAACAATTTCCTGTTTTTGGCGCCAAACATTGCTCCCAGCATCTTTGCGCCAGGGTATGATGCGTCCGGAAATGAAATTGTGTTCAGCGACGATATCTTCGTTACCAACCCGTATTTTGTTGCCAATAGGGGTATAAATGACTTGGGTAGAAAGCGTAATATTTCCGCTTTATCCGCCACCTATAATTTTACGCCTAAAATCTATACCATGCTTCGGGTAGGTAGTGACGTTTCAAATGACGACTTCTTTGCCGTTGAGCCCACCGGATTGGCATATGCGCCTGACTTGAAAGGTAATCTAAATGGGAGAGGACTCTCTACCCGCTCGGAACTGAACGTGGATGCGCTTTTTGGTGCGGATGTGCAGCTGCATGATAATGTTGGATTGGATGCATTGGTAGGAGGGACATTCCGCAATAACCGGTTTGAATCTGTAGGTGTGGGAGGTCAGCGATTTGTGATCCCCGGTTTGTATTCACCGTTTAACGTGGAGGTATTTAACCGGTCCTACGGATATAACGAGCGGGAGGTACTATCCGGGTTCTATTCCATGGCATTTGAGTACAAGGACTTTCTGACCTTGACCACTACGGGTCGTTACGATGTGTATAGTACCCTTCCTGTGGATAACAACAGCATTTTCTCACCATCGGTGACCGGTGCGTTTTTGTTTGATAAATTCCTGAATATCCCAGCGCTGGACTTTGGTAAATTCAGGACTTCCTATGCTGTGACTAGTGGCGAGCCTTTCGCAGCCTATCAGACGCAGTTTTATTACAGTTCAGCAAACTCCATCAGCGGAGTGGCGGCGGGCTCCTCTCCGCTAGGACTGCCTAACCTGTTTCTAAAGCCATTTACTACCGACGAAGTGGAACTTGGAGTGGATCTGAGCTTTTTCAATAACCGACTTACCTTTGATGTTGCCTATTTCTCCAAAACCACACGAGATGAAATCATGAACGCCAGCTACAGCATTGCGTCCGGATTCAGTTCGGCGGTTGTCGCTACGGGATCCGTCAATAACAGGGGGCTGGAGTTGTTTGTGTCAGGTACGCCTATTCAGACGCCGGCATTTACATGGAGAACTTCATTGAACTTCACCAATGTGAGAAACGAGGTGCTCAGCACCAACCTTGCCAACACCCCCATCAATTTGGGCCAAAACAGGGCGACACTGGGGAATGCCGTAACGGCTTATGTCCCCGGATTGCCTGGTCCGCAGATCAGGGCATTTGACTATCAGTATGATGCCAGTGGCAATATCATGGTAGATGAAGCAGGCCTGCCGTTAAGAGGAGAACTGAAGAACTGGGGTTCAGTCTTGCCGACCCATTACGGTGGATTGAATAACGAATTTAACTACAAGGGTGTGTCATTCTCCTTCTTGGTAGACTACAACTTCGGCAACAAAGTCCTTTCGGCAACCGAGTTTTATTCTCATTTCCGAGGGCTACACCAGAATACGCTCGTGGGACGAGAAGGAGGGGTAACTACCAACGGGGTGACAGCGCCTGCTGAAAATTACTACCAAGCCCTGGTACAAAATGTTACCAAAACAAGTGTGGTTGACGGGGATTTCATCAAATTACGTCAGCTAACCCTAGGCTATACCTTTCCAGATGAATGGTTCAATAATGTTCCGGTGTTTAAGGGACTTACCGCGTCCATCGTTGGGCGTAACCTCGCAATTTTGTGGAGAAAAGCCGAAAACATTGATCCGGAGGCAACCTTTGGTTCCAATATCAATTTCCTAGGAATTGAAGGTACCTCACTGCCTCCCGTTCAGTCAATCGGATTCAATCTAAACTTCAAAGTGAATTAAAGATGAAAAAGTATATAGGTCTATTTATAGTAAGTTTTGTATTGTTTGCCACTTCGTGTGACGAGCGATTTCAAGAAGTAAATACCGATCCCAACAGGCCCGGTCCCGACGTGTTTGATCCAAACCTGTTGTTGCCGACGGCATCTTATGGTTACGGTAACCTGACCACTGGGTATACAGGTGCCATCCTCTTTCAGAGCATGTGGATACAGGCATTGGCCTCTACCTCTACCGGTGGAGCAAACTATTATTCGAACGGTGACAAGTATGTGATCTCTGGGAGTACCGTTTCCTATATCCAAAACGCCTGGATTACTGGCTTTGAAACGGCCTCTAGGATCAACCAACTACAGCGCTTGGCACAAGAGAGGAACCTGACCAATTTAAATGCGGTAGGAGGGATATTCAAGGTGAACACCTTGTCATTCCTTGCCGATATCTATGGTGATATTCCTTTCTCCGAAGCATTGAGAGCCGAGGAAGGAATCATGCAGCCCGGTTATGATAGTCAAGAAGAAGCCTATATCGGCATGCTAAATTTGTTGGCTGAGTCCGTGGATGCCCTTAGTCCTTCCGGAGACGCGATCTTAAATGATATCATCTACGATGGCGACATTGAAAAATGGCGACGATTTGGAAATTCCCTTATGTTAAAAATGGCGCTCCGTTTGGTAAATGTCGATCCGACGCTGGCACAAACCTGGGCCCAGAGGGCGATTTCGGGGGGTGTTTTCAGTTCTCCCGATGACGATGCGCTGGTTCCTTCGGACGAAGCAAATGGCTATTCGAATACAAGTGCAAACGCCCTGAATGTACCTGATGATATCTACGAAGTTCGCTGGTCTGAAAAGATGATCGATTTCTTGCAGTCGAGCAATGATCCCCGCCTAGCTGTAGTGGCAGAAGTACCACCTGCAGGATTGGCAGCCAACCGTAATGGTGTGGTAGTAGGAAACAACGATCCAGCCGTTCAGATTGGTTTGCCCAACGGGTTCGACTTGGCGGGCGGTGATTTTGATATCACTACGCACCCTGACTTTCCCGGAGCGACGGGTTCAGGTGGCGATGTAGCGCTAATAGGCGCATATTCCCGCCCCACTGGAATTTACCGTGATCGTAACGCACCGGTTTTTGTGTTGACCTACGCGGAGGTGCAGTTGCTGCTCGCAGATGCCGCGGCGCGGGGTTTGATCTCCGGATCAGCGGCGGATTATTACAGAAATGGCGTAGAAGCTGCGATGATCTCTCTGGGTAAGTTCGGAGGAGCTACCATTTCAGCCTCTGCTGCAGCCAGTTATGCTGCCGCCAATCCGCTGGATGTGAGCACGACAGAGGCCTCGCTGCAGATGATCAATGAGCAGATTTGGGCTACCACCAGCATGTTTGCCAACTTTGTGGAGGCATGGAACAACTGGAAGCGGTCCGGATATCCCGAGTTGACTCCGGTGAATTTTCCCGGTAACTTTGCTTCCGGGCAGATTCCACGTCGTCAGCCCTTTCCGGCAAGTGAAACAGGTGTAAACGAAGAAGCCCGTGACAATGCTATCGCGCGCATGGGTGGAGACACCTGGTTGACCAGAATCTGGTGGGACGGCGGTAATTGATGGATTGCTCTGTCTGAAAAATAGTTTAAAAAAAGGAGGTTCCGGATTAGTTCGGAGCCTCTTTTTTTGCCGTGCTGCCAATGCTAGCAGAGGGAATTGGTGGTAGTATTTCGCAAATCATCAGTTGATCTACGGCGAAAATTCCCCGATTAGCGAAATGGATCGATGGGTTGGTGAAGTGTTTAATACAGATTTCTGAAGGGTTGGTTACCATTTCTACTGCATGCAGGTTGCTTGGGACAAGGGGTTGGTGGGAAACCAATAGAGCATTGGCCTCCTTTATGGATCTACTGCTGCCGATATTCCTAAAGGGAAAATGCAGGCAGGCAGTAGAAGTATTTGAAGACATTTCCCCTGGCCACACCATCATTTTTCAATTAATCATAGGCTTTTTGAAGCGCTTCGTGTATTTTTCTATACTAAATGTAGCGAGTTAACCTACGCAAACCCAATTTGACACCTATGTTTACCGATACGATTTATTTTCGCAGCTTTCTCTATATTATTTTCACAGGTGTGATGCTTTTGGCTTCGCTTCCGGAGCTTTCTGCCCAGGGGGAACAGTCCTCACCGTTACAGGTAGGGTGGGCAAGTTCCGATATCACACCGGAGCGGCCGGTGTTGATCGTTGGTCAGTTTTACGCACGGGTGTCCGAAGGCGTGATGGATCTGTTAACGGCAACAGCCCTCGCGCTGGAATCTTCTACGGCGGGACAGACCACTCGGGTGATCTGGATTAGCTGCGACCTGATTGCCATTGGCGACGGTATGCGGGGGCAGGGCAGTCTTCGGGAAGCAGTGAGACAACGTGTGGTACAGCGATTGCCCGAGCTGGCACCCGAACAGATTATCCTAAACGGTACCCACACGCATGCGGCACCTTTGGTTTCCACGGAAATGGACGTGGAGGAGCTTTACGGGGTAAGTCTGAACGCCATGGCGCCGGGAGCCGAGGCGATGCCACCGGCTGCCTACCTGGCCTTTGCAGCGGATCGAATCGCGGACGCAGCGGTAGAGGCCTGGCAGTCCCGGCGCCCCGGAGGGATGAGCTTTGGGCTGTCCCATGCGGTGGTGGGGGGCAACCGACTTCAGGCACTTAAATCCGGTAGGTCGCAGATGTATGGGAACACGAACAGTCCCGACTTTTCGCATATAGAGGGCCACGAAGATCACAGTCTCAACCTCATGTTTTTCTGGAGCGAAGACAGTCAGCTAACCGGCATGATAGTCAACCTGGCCGTACCATCTCAAGTCAGTGAACACTCGTATGAGCTTTCTGCGGATTTTTGGCACGAGACCCGAGCTGAATTGAGGGATAGATTTGGGGCGGATCTCTATGTGCTGCCCCAGGTCAGTGCCGCGGCAGATCAGTCCCCGCATATCATGATTGGGCAGCGGGCGGAATCCCGCATGCAGGAGCTGTTGGGCTTTGCCCCCGAGCAAACAGGCAGGGGCAGTATGGGCCACCGCAGGCAGATAGCCCTGCGTATCGCAGACGGAGTAGCTGCTATCTTTCCCCTTATGCAGGAAGTCATTTCTTGGAATCCCCGCCTGGGACATTCCATGGAAGAATTGCCGCTTTCCCGGCGCTTGCTGTCGGAGGCAGATGTGGCCGAAGCACTACAGGATGCAGAAACCTGGGGGCAGCGGTTTATTCAAATGAAGGACGATTTAGAGAGCGAGCCTGCGCGCATGCAGAATACCCGCTGGTACCGGGAGATTACGGCTGCCCATACGCATATGAAGCGGGGTAAGGCAGTGGCCGAACGGTTTGAACAGGAAAAGATGGATCCCACCTTACCCATCGAGGTGCAGGTGCTTCGTATCGGTGACGCTGTTTTTGCCACCAATCCCTTCGAACTTTACCTCGACTATGGCATGCAGATGAAAGCGCGAAGTTCAGCCGTACAGACCTTTGTCGTACAGCTCGCGGGATCCGGCACTTACCTGCCCACCCGTAGGTCAATCTCAGGTGGGGCCTATGGAGCCATCCCCGCCAGTACACTGATTGGGCCGGAGGGAGGTGACGAACTGGTAGCGGGTACCCTTCGGATGATCGGTTCCCTCTTTTCCGAACCATGAATGCAGAAGAAGTTTGTTGCTACAGTCCTTCCACAGGTTATCCGTTACCGTTTAGGTTATTTTCTTTTCGATCCCATTTGAAATTTGGTATCTTGTTGCTAATAACAGTAAATGACCCACATGATGGAACCCATTGACCGAAGAAAGTTTTTGAAAACCAACGCGCTGATCGGTGCAGGAGCGGTAGCAGGCCTTTCCTCCTTTGCGCCTTGGACCCACAGCAGCAGCGATGTAACGAAGCCTGCCCTACTTGGCGGAACACCTATACGTACCTCCCCTTGGCCCAAGTGGCCGCAATGGGATAAGGACAGGGACGAGGAGTTGGTTCTTAAGGTGCTTCGGAGTGGGGTTTGGTCGCGGGATAAAGTAGTAGAAGAATTTGAAGCCAAATGGGCTCAAACACTCGGTGCAAAACGATGCCTCACCGTGGTCAATGGTACCAATGCGCTGATAGCTGCGCTCGTGCAGTCCAAAATTGGGGGCGGAGATGAAGTGATCGTGTCTTCCTACACCTTTATTGCTACCATCGTAGCTATCCTGCAGACTGGAGCGATGCCGGTTTTCGTGGATTCAGACCCGGAGACCTTTCAGCTGGATGCCACCAAAATAGAAGAAAAAGTAACCCCTCGCACACGGGCCATATTGCCAGTTCATATCCTCGGATTACCAGCTGATATGGGGAAAATTATGGATATAGCCAAGCGCCATGACCTGGTGGTGATCGAAGATGCCTGCCAAGCCTGGCTGGCGGAATGGAATCACCAAAAGGCGGGCACCATCGGCCATGCCGGATGCTTTAGTTTTCAGAATTCCAAAAACCTTCCCATGGGAGAGGGGGGGGCGATCGTCAGCGACGACGATGATTTTATGGATCGTTGTTTTTCCTATCATTCCTATGGATTTCCCTACGGCAATATTGGCGTAACCAATGTCAGTGCGGTCTTGGCGGGAACCAAGCTTCGCCTTTCCGAGTACCAGGCGGCCATTGGGCTTACCTTGTTGCCCCGACTGGATGGGGAAACTCTGCTACGCAGTCAAAATGCGGCGTACCTGCGTGGCAAGATCGAGGGGATTCCGGGAATTAGCCCCTATGTGCTCTACCCCGAAGTAACCAGGGCATCCTTCCACCTTTTCCCGTTCCGCTACCACCGGGAAGCATTTCATGGTATGTCCAGGGAAGTTTTCCTTAAGGCCTTGCAGGCAGAGGGAATTCCCTGTTCCAGTGGCTATGTGTCGCTGAATGACAAGCTTTACCTGAAAGATGCCTTCGAATCCAAGAATTACCAAAAAATGTATGAGGCCAAGGAATTGGACTTCGAGGCTTTTATAGCGAAAAATCAATGTCCAGAGACAGACCAGCTATGTCAGGAAACTGGTGTATGGATCTTTCAGAGCCTTTTGCTGGGCAGCAGGCAGGACATGGACGATATCGCCAACGCCATCCAAAAGATTCAGGCCAATTCGGAAGCACTTGCCAGACATCAGGCTTAATCCTCCTTTTTTATCACAACATGTCGCAAAAAAAAATGCGGGCGAAAGCCTTTTATTCTGGATTTCCCTACGCACACGACACCTACCTCGCGTTAAGCAAGGCCAGTGACGGGAAATTGTATTATAATCTCTCTTCCGAGCGGTTGGATGTGGGCGGACAGCTTTATTCCTTTGACCCCCAAACCGACACCATCACTTTTCTGGCAGACTTGACCGATGTATGTGGGGAAAAGGACCGCAGGGCCATCCCACAGGGGAAAAGCCACGTAGAGTTTTATGAGGCGGATGGAAAGCTGTTTTTTGGCACCCATGTAGGCTTCTATGAGATGATAGAGGGGATGGAAAGACTGCCCCAAAATCCGCCAGAGGGGTATGGGTTGTATCCGGGAGGCCATTTCCTGTCCTACGACCTACAAACTGGCGCGGTTACACGCCTGGGGCTAATGCCCGATAGCGAAGGTATCCTCAGCATGGCGATGGACACCGATCTTCGTCAGATCTACGCAATCTCCTGGCCCACAGGTATGTTTGTGCATTTGGATTTGACTACGGGAGCCCTTCGGGAAATCGGCCCGGTGTCGGCGCGAGGGGAAGCCGGAGAGGTAGGTAAGGATTACCGTGTGCTCTGCCGTTCTTTGTTGGTAGATCCCGATACGGGAATTGTTTACCTGTCAAATGCGGAGGGTGATATTCTTTTTTATGATCCAAAAGTCGGCGGCCCACTTCAGGTGTTGGATGACGTGAATTTGAGGCTCGATTATTTTGGTAAGTATGACCCTACCCAGCCCGGAAGCATGGGGTATAATTGGAGAAAGGTACTTTGGCACAAACGGGAGGGAGTGGCCTATGGCACCCATGGCAATTCGGGTTACTTGTTTCGCTTTGACCCCAAAGGACGTAAATTAGAGCTGGTCGACCGGCTGTGTTCCTTGCCTTCCAAACGTTCGGGCATGTTTGACCAGTTTTCCTACGGGTATTTGGGCCTGCAGTTTGGTCCGGATGGAGATACGCTGTATTACCTTACAGGTGGCCCCGTCATTCGCGATGGCAAACGGCTAGAAGGTGAGCGTCAGATTGCCAAAGGCGGTGCCAAAGGATTGGAGAATCTCCATTTGATAACCTACCAGGTGTCTGAAAACCGCTATACAGACCATGGAGCCATCTATTATTCCGATGGCAGTATCCCCACCTATGTCAATTCGATCGCCATAGATGATCTGGGAAAAGCCTATGCGCTCGCACGTATGCAGACTTCGGTGGGGGAAATCCAAGATCTGATTCGAATCGAGCCGGAATCGAATGCAAACGGCTTATAAATAGAGATGAACTGGTTCGTTTCGAAAACGGGGGACATTATTTGTCCGATCCCTCTCCTATTGGTAGTCTGTGACTTAGTCCAACTGAAAATAAAAAGTTAGAAGATAATTTGTTTTCGCTTGTTTAATTTTTGAAATTAATTGCGCAATTAGCAGAGAGGGCGTAGGATAAATTCTGCCCCTTTAACCCAAAATAACTATGAAGCCTACCGATACCCAGAATCCGGAGTATTACCACAAGGTCGTGGATTGCCAATACGCCTGCCCTGCGCATACACCGGTTCCCCATTACATTCGTCTCATTGCGGCCGAGCGCTATACCGAAGCCTACATGGTCAATTGGGAGAGCAATGTTTTTCCCGGAGTTTTAGGAAGAACCTGTGATCGTCCCTGCGAGCCCGCTTGCCGCCGGGTGCGGGTGGAGGAGGAGCCTGTGGCCATCTGCCGTCTCAAGCGGGTAGCTGCAGATAACAAGGGTGATGTAAGGAAATACATGCCCCAGGGTCCGTTTCCTTCCAATGGAAAGAAAATTGCCTTGATCGGTGGAGGGCCGGCCTCCCTGACCGTGGCACGTGACCTCGCCCCCTTGGGCTACGAGATCCATCTTTTTGACGAGCAGGTAGCTGGAGGAGGCATGATGCGCAGCCAGATTCCAGCGTTTAGGTTGCCCGAAGAAGTGTTGAATGAAGAGGTGAACCACATTTTGGATATGGGTATTCACACCCAGTTTTTGACCTATGTGGACAGTCTCAAGGGAGTGTTGGAGAAGAGTTACGATGCCGTCTTTGTTGGAACGGGAGCACCGAGAGGGAAGGACCTCCCCAAGTTGCCGGGGCGGCAAGAGGCCGATGCCTTCATTCATATCGGTATCGAATGGTTGGCCTCGGTGGCCTTTGAGCATACCCATAAAATCGGCAAAAAGGTAATCGTATTGGGTGGAGGAAACACCGCCATGGACTGCTGCCGCACCTCAAGACGCTTGGGTGGAGAACAGGTGAAGGTGGTGGTCCGAAGCCCCTTCAGCACCATGAAGGCTTCCCCTTGGGAAAAGGAGGATGCTATGCATGAAGATGTAGCGATATTTGACAACCACGTTCCGTTAAGCTTTGAGATGGCTGATGGAAAACTGGCAGGGATGATGTTCCAGAAAGTCAAGGCTGTATTTGACGAGAAGGGCAAGCGGCAACTGGTTCCTACCGGGGAGCCGGACGTTTTTATCGAGGCAGATGAGGTTTTGATAGCCATCGGACAGGAAAACAGCTTTCCTTGGATTGAGCGTGATTTGGGGTTGGAATTTGATGACTGGGGAATGCCCGTGGTGGACAAAGTAACCTTTCAATCCACGCATCCGAATGTGTTTTTTGGGGGAGATGCGGCCTTTGGGCCTGAAAACGTCATTACGGCCGTCGCGCACGGGCACCAGGCCGCCGTGTCTATGCACCTATTCTGCGAAGGCAAGGATGTGCGACAGCGTCCGGCTCCCTACACCAACCTGATGAGTACCAAGATGGGCATCCATGAGTGGAGCTATGACAGTGAGGTGGCGAGAGATACCCGCTATGCTGTACCCCAAGCCGCCAAAGAGCTGACGCTGGTGGACCGGAAGAAAGAAGTAGAATTGGGTTTTGACCTGCCCACCGGATTCAAAGAGGCACAACGCTGCCTAAACTGTGACGTACAGACGGTCTTTAAGGAAGACCGTTGTATTGAATGCGATGCCTGTATGGACATTTGCCCCACCTCTTGCATTACGTTTACCACCAACGACAATGAAATGGACCTCCGGCAAAAATTGCTGGTTCCGGCCGAAAACCTTACCCAGGATATCTTGGTGTCCGACACGTTGAAGACCGGCAGGGTCATGGTAAAGGACGAGGATGTATGCCTTCATTGTGGGCTTTGTGCCGAGCGATGCCCCACCTCTGCATGGGATATGCAGAAATTTTTCTACAGTGTTACCAAAGCCAGCAATTTATGAGTAGTACAGTAAGCGCCGTGATGACGAAGAAAAAGGTAAACGATTTTGTCATCCGTTTTGCCAATGTGAATGGAACAGGTTCTGCCAGCGCAAACTTCCTCTTTGCCAAGGCCATCTTTCGAATGGGTATTCCCGTCACACCGAAAAACATCTTTCCATCCAATATACAGGGTCTTCCGACTTGGTATGAGGTGCGGGTTAGCGAAAAAGGCTACCTGGGCAGACGGGAGGGCGTGGATTTGATGGTGGCAGTAAACGCCCAAAGTTTACGACAGGACATAGCAAGCGTTAGGTCTGGTGGATACCTGATCTACGATAGCACCAAAAAAATGCATCAGGACTTCATCCGCCCGGATATCCATTATTTGGGGATACCGATGATGGAGATGTGCAATACCCATTTTTCCGACCCTCGTCAGCGGCAACTGTTCAAAAACATCATCTACGTCGGCGCACTTTCCGTGTTGCTGAATATCGAGTTTGAGGTGTTGGAGGGGCTGCTGGCAGAGCAATTTGCAGGCAAGGAAAAGCTGATAGCACCCAATGTAAAGGCATTGAAATTAGGCGTAAACTACGTGATGGAGCAGTTTGCGTACCCCTTGGATTTTCATTTGGAGCGAAGGAAACTGGTTGGCAACCGTATACTGGTGGATGGCAACACGGCCTGCGGATTGGGAGCGGTTTACGGGGGTGCCACGGTGGTGGCCTGGTACCCGATTACCCCTTCCACGTCTGTGGCTGAGGCATTCGAAAAATATGCCTCCAAGCTTCGTGTAGATCAAGAAACAGGAAAGAAGAAATATGCCATTGTGCAGGCAGAAGACGAACTTGCTGCTATTGGAATGGTGATCGGGGCCAATTGGAATGGAGCACGCTCCTTTACAGCAACCAGCGGTCCGGGTGTTTCCCTGATGAACGAGTTTATCGGCCTATCCTATTTTGCCGAGATTCCGGCGGTGCTTATCGACGTGCAGCGTGCAGGGCCGAGTACCGGTATGCCCACTCGAACCCAGCAGTCGGATGTGTTGCTGGCTGCCTATGCTTCCCATGGTGACACAAAGCACGTACTTTTGTTCCCCTCTACCCCCAAAGAATGCTTCGACATGACGGCCGAAAGTTTTGAGTTGGCCGAGTACCTTCAGACGCTGGTGGTGTTGATGACCGACCTGGATTTGGGAATGAATGATCACATGAGCGAGCCCTTCACTTGGGATGATACCAAAGCGTATAACCGGGGGAAGGTGCTTTCTGAACAGGAGTTGGAGAACATGGGTAGGTTTGGACGCTATTTGGATGTAGATGGAGATGGCATACCCTATCGAACCATTCCCGGTACCCACCCTACTAAGGGTGGCTTTACCACCAGGGGTACGTCGCGGGATGAATATGCGGTCTACACAGAGGATAACAAGGCCTATCAACGAAACATGGAACGCCTGCTCCTGAAATGGGAGACGGCCAGAGACCTGGTGCCTGCTCCTGAGGTGTACCAAGATGGCAGAAATAGTGAGTACGGCCTGTTGTTTTATGGTACTTCCACCTACTCTTCTGAGGAGGCCAGGGACCTGTTGGCAGAGGAAGGGATTGACCTGGACGCGATACGCATAAAAGCCTTTCCGTTTAATCAATCCGTCGGGGAATTTATCGCCTCCCACAAACAGGTGTTTGTCGTAGAGCAAAACCGCGATGCGCAACTGCGATCGCTGCTGATGCTGGACCTGGGGATAGCTCCCGAGAAGCTGGTTCCTGTCCTAAATTTTGACGGAATGCCCATTACCGCTGATTTTATAGCAAAGACGATTACCGCCCATATTAACCCAGCCCCATAAGCTTATGACATTTGTAAAACCGATATTCAGGCATCCCAAGCTGCCCAAAAACGATATAGGATATACCTTGAAGGAATACGAGGGTGCCATTTCCAACCTTTGCGCAGGTTGCGGTCACGACAGTATCAGTGCCGCCATCGTGCAGGCCTGTTTTGACCTTTCCATAGAGCCCCATAAGGTTGCCAAGATTTCCGGAATCGGGTGCTCCTCTAAAACACCTGCTTTCTTTCTGGGCAATTCCCACGGATTCAATTCCGTTCATGGCCGTATGCCTTCCGTTGCCACGGGGGCCAATCTGGCCAACAAGGACCTGGTCTATTTTGGGGTTTCCGGAGATGGCGATACCGCCTCCATCGGGATGGGACAATTTGTACATGCCATCCGCCGCAATTTAAATATGGTGTATCTGGTTATGAACAATGGATGTTACGGCCTCACCAAAGGGCAGGACTCAGCAACGGCAGATTTGGGATCAAAAAACAAGTCCGGATCCATCAATCCGTTCCAGCCGGTTGACTTGGCCAGCCTTGCGGTTGAGCTAGGTGCTACCTTTGTGGCTCAAAGCTTCAGCGGCGATAAGGGACAATTGGTGCCCCTGATCAAGGCGGCTATCCACCACAAAGGATTTGCCTTTATCAATGTCATTTCGCCCTGCGTGACATTTAACAACAACGTGGGTTCCACCAAGTCCTATGACTTTGTCCGCGACCACATCGAAGCTACCGGCAAATTGGATATTGTGCCGCGTCAATCGGAAATCAACGTGGACTACGAGGCGGGTACATCCAAACGGGTGACCATGCATGATGGTTCTGTGATCCAATTGGAAAAGGTGGCTACGGATTGGGATCCACAGGATAGGGTGTCTGCCATGCAGGCTATCCAACGGGCGAGGATAAATGAGCAGATCATTACTGGATTGCTATACCTTCAAACCCAATACGGTGACTTGCACGATATTCTGCATACCGTCGACAAGCCCCTGAATCAATTGGACACCGCTGAGCTGAATCCTGGAGCTCCAGCCTTGGAAAAGATCAATGCGAGTTTCTCCTGACAAATCGAATAGGTTTGTTGATAAGCGCCTTTTTACAAATCCTTCAGCCTACCCCATATGGGTTGAAGGATTTTCTTTTCATTCATTCATGCTGATGTTGATGAAACTGGCAATGCCAAACTGTATCCCGCCCCGTAGCGCGTTTCGGTTTTCAAATCCCACGCCGGTTTCCACCCGGAATATGCGAAACAGGTTATCCAGCGAATACCCCAATTCCCAGTAGTGCGGAGAGTTCGCAGTTTTTAGGTAGTTGAAAAAAACGTTTTCCCGCAGGCCAGAATACCGTAGCATGGGAAGCTGGGTGAAGAGGAACTTCCGGAATTGGTAGTGCACAATACCACTTGTGTAGTGACTCTTGGTGCTGTATAGGTAGTAATCCATAAACCGATAATTGGAGGTAACGCCCATGTTGGCAAAGAGCGTACGATTTCCTCCAAAGTGCTTGTAATCTGCAAAAAACACATTTTCCTCCTGGATAAAAGTTCCCACCGTCAAGTTAAAATGTAGCTTTCCACTCACTCCGAGATCGATTCCGTGTTCGATGTTCGCTTCTACCCAGTCGAAGGATGCAGCGGTAAGCCGATCCCCCCTTGGAAAAGCCTTGGTATAGGAAAAGTTGACGAGGGGAGCGGATCCGTATAGCGGATATTTGCGTCCATTTCGGATGCGGTATTTCAGTCCCGGTCGCCATTCTACGCTGTTTTGCCACAACAGTGCACGGTGTCTGTCAAAGGCCCCAGCTGTGGCTTCGATGTTTTCAGGTCGGTTGTCGCTGAAGGTCCGTCTGGTATCGCTGTGCCAACTGTAGTCTGACTGGTTTTCCAGCGGCCTACGCTCCGCATAGGTGAACCGAGACCTGTATGTGATGCCATCATGTACTCTATGGAAAAAATAAGCTTCGACAAAGTCCTGTGCGTAAAGTTTCATATAGTTCTGCCGTAAAAGTAAGGAATATGCCATGTTCACGTACTCGGAAATAGGGTTATCCCGGTTGAATTGAAACACATAGGAGCCACCGGTGATCCCAAATGTCATCCCCTTTCGTCCCAGCGTGATCGCTCTACGCACGTCCAACGTACCGTATAGCTGTTCACTGCCAAACCCGTATCGAATTTCAGGGCGGAAATTCCAAGACGTTCGATGGACCGTAGCGGAGTCGGCCATTTTTTCTGATTTTTCCAATCGGTAGAACCCCGCCAAGCCTACCTTAAATCCTTCTACGGTGTTGAAGGAAAACCGGGAGATATTGGAATGAAAGCCGGCGGAACGCCCATTGCCGAAATGGTAGCGTCCACCCGTTAGAATGTCAAAAGGAGTGAAGTTCCGTTTGGCTTTGGCCGAAACCGAGTCTTCTTTGGCCAGCTTGGCGGTCTCGATCATTGCCAGGCTATCATCCCTTCGGTAACCCCTAATTTCGGCTTCAGTAAGTTTTACCGGGCGGATGCTGTCCCAGTAGGTCAGGCTTCGTTTGGAGGCAAGCGAGTCAACGGAATAATGCCGTTCAACCGCCACTTCGGGGTTTTTCTGCTCCTTTAAACTTTCTTTTTCGTACGCGTTAACCAGTTTTCGAAATTCCTTTCCGGTCATCTTATCTGCTTCGGCGAGTTGATCCAAGGCAGACGCTTTCCTATCCAGCTTTTGGATGTCATCGGGTACATGATCGACCTTTTCATCGATAAGGGTGGGGTCAGTAGCCAGATCCGGATTGAGGGTTACTTCATAATCATTTGTTGAAGCCAGGTAGTGATACTCTCCGGCAAACCCAAAGAACTTGCCGGAAAAGCGGTAGGTGTGCGTCGCGGGCATCCACACGTTTTCGGCCACAGGCCTATAAAGCTGCTTCACGTCAATCTGGAATCCCAGCAGAGAGGTACGAAGGTCCACGCTGTGGATAGTCCAAAGGTCTTCTATAATGTGGATGTATCCCTCAAAAACCCGCTCGCCACGGGACCTCGGTGTGACCTGGATACGATTAATAACCAAGCCCTCCTCCAAATACGATCCTTCGTATCGAAATCGGTAATAGGCAAAAGCCGCAGGCGCTAAAGGGGAGATGGCCTCGTTGATCTTAGGTTGGTAAAAGCTTGCTCCGATATAGGGTGCAGGCGAGGTTTGGTTGCTTTCTCCCTGAGATCGTACGCTGATCACCGTTTCCTCCACGTAGTTTGGTTGGCGAAAGGTCAGCCGCGATACGGACTCACTGGTATAGGCTTCGTTTGCCTTGATGCCGTCTTTCTCCATTTCTTTTCTGAGCAGGAAGGGAATGTTAGTCAGTTGTCCGGTGCCTTTGATATAGGCATTGAATGTGTACTCCTGTACCTGCAAGCGGTGAAACTTGGCTTTGGCGATGGCTTTGCGCATAATGGTGAGCGCCGGATCTTCCTGTTTATTACTGACCACCACTTCTCGAAGCGCATAGGTTTGTTCCGCTAGAGAAAAATCGACGGTTGCCCAGCCCGAAGAAGGAACTTCTACAGTTTTTACCTCTGTGGCATACCCGAGAAACTGCGCCACGATGTCGTAACGTCCCGGTGCGAGCCGGATTTCATAGATGCCGAGTTCATTTGCGGGTGCCCCCTCCCCGGTATTTCGTATCAGTAGCGAGGCAAAGGGTAGGGGCGACCCTTGCTCGGAAAGTACACTGCCCCGAATACCCTGGGCCTGTAGGTAGTGGGTACCGCATGGCCAAAGCCAAAAAAATACTAAAGCAACGAAAATACTTGTTCGCATGAAATCGTAGAAAAGGTTATTCCCTAGTACGCATTTTGGGAGTGAAAGGATTTTCAATCAGTAGGAATCCTGCATTGCTGGCTAAAATTATTGTTTAACGAAATAACCTAAATGAATAAACAAATAATATTTTTTTTTCGGTTAAAACATACATCAACAGGTCTAATATCGGGTCTAACGTTTGAATTTTGTTAAATAAATAAAAATTTGTGTTTTTGTATTTTTTTTAAATCAAACAATTGATTTTATCAGGTGTTAAAGGTGTTGTAACTATCCAAATATAATATCATGATAAAATTACTGAGTACATTTGTAGTGGCCCTGTTTACAAGCGTAACATTGATGGCCAATGACGGCATTGACAAGCCCGTAAAAGAAAAAGCAGAAATGGACATCGTTGACTTGGCAGCAAGTACGGATTTCCTATCTACCCTTGTAGCCGCTGTGAAGGCGGGGGATTTGGTAGATGTGTTGAAAGGCGATGGGCCATTTACCGTGTTTGCACCAACCAACGAAGCATTTGCGAAACTTCCTGCCGGAACCGTGGAGTCGTTGTTAAAGCCTGAAAACAAGGATAAGCTGATCGCTGTTTTGACTTACCATGTGGTTCCAGGTATCGTGAAGTCAACAGACCTGAAGGATGGACAAAAAGCAAAAACCGTACAAGGCCAGGAAGTAACCGTTTCCCTTAAGGGCGGAAAAGCCATGATCGATAATGCAACGGTCACTGCCGCAGATATCGAAGCAACAAACGGCATTGTGCATGTAATTGATTCGGTCATATTGCCGAAGTAATTAGGGAATGTAAAAAATTCGAAAGTCCTCACCCTATCCTAATAGTGGTGAGGGCTTTTTTGTGCGCTAATTTCTTCACCTACCTGTTTGCAAACCAAATTGTATTTGTCCAAAGTAAGACAAAAGTCAATATCTGCTTCAATATTGTAATTCTGAAGTCGTTTGGCGTGGGATGCTTTCTTGAGAAATCCCGACAGGTCATCCTGTACATGTTGGTACAGTGTTTCCATGGCGAGCGTACCGTCGCAATCATAGGAAAACTGGAGCAAGGATGCCAATGCACCTGCGTACAATGAGTCCTCGAGGTTAAATTTCCCTTTCCAGCCGGCACAAAGTATCAAGACAGGCTTATTAATTTCAAGTAGGTAGGTGGCAGTGGCGTTTAGGTTTAAAAATGCCCCGATCAGGATCTCGTCGGCATGGCCCTTGGAACGCTCTATGGCTACGGTCCCATTGGTCGTGGTCATGGCGACACGTCGACCTGCGTAGGTGTTATGAAGGTAGCTCAATGGTGAATTTCCCAATTCGAATCCTTCCGCTTTATGTCCGTTGCGCTCACCTGCAGTTACGTAGCCTTTTTCCTGCAATGAGCGGCAGGATTCCAGGTCTTCGACCGGACGGATACTGATCACCCCATTTGCCAAGGCAGTGACCATGGTGGAGGTCGCTCTGAAAATATCAACGACGACCACCGCTTTTCCGCGGAGGTCGTGCAGGTGTATCAGTTCGGGACTGAAACAGATTTCCAATGAATTCATCTTTGTAAAGGACGTATTTATTGCGCCAAAAGGGGCAGTTTTTGAATAGTGGCTTGGATGGTCTTGTTCCGGATGCCGATGGCTACTTGGGTGCCCGGTTTGGCGTAGGAGGTTTCCACATAGCCCAACCCTATGCCGATACCCATGCTTGGGGATTGGGTTCCGGAGGTTACCTCTCCGATCACGCCGCCCTCGGCGTTTAGAATGGGATAGTGGGAACGAGGAATGCCTTTTTCCCCTAACTTGAATCCTACTAACTTTCTGCTCACACCGGATTCCTTTTGCTTTTTCAGTTGCTCGGCGTTGATAAAATCCTTAGTGAATTTGGTAATCCAGCCCAGCCCGGCTTCTATGGGGGAAGTTTCATCGGTGATGTCGTTTCCATACAGACAGTATCCCATTTCTAGGCGTAGGGTATCCCTGGCTCCCAAGCCAATAGGCTTGATTCCTACGCCTTCGCCGGCAGCAAAGACGGCATTCCAGACGTCCAATGCATCCTGATTTTTCACGTACAGTTCGAATCCACCCGCTCCGGTATATCCAGTGGCAGAAATGATGACGTCGTTTTTTCCAGCGAGGGTGCCTACAGCGAAATGGTAAAAGGGAATAGCGTTTAGATCCACATCGGTAAGTGGCTGCAGGACTTCTTTTGCCAGTGGTCCCTGCACGGCAAATAGGGAGATTTGGTCAGATATGTTTTCCAACTCGGCTCCCATACTATTGTGCTGATTGATCCAAGCCCAATCCTTTTCGATGTTGGAGGCGTTCACGACAAGCATGTAAGCCTCTTCGTCCATTTTGTAGACCAGCAGGTCATCCACGATCCCCCCTGTTTCATTGGGGAAGCAAGAATACTGGGCTTGGCCTATTCGTAGCGTAGCGGCGTCGTTGGAGGTCACTAGCTGAATAAGCGCGAGGGCTTGGGGGCCTGTGACCAAAAATTCTCCCATGTGGGATACATCAAACACGCCCACTTTCTCCCTGACCATCTTGTGTTCCTCGATATCAGAGGTGTACCGCACAGGCATATCAAAGCCTGCAAATGGAACCATTTTAGCTCCTAGCGCGCAGTGGACACCATGGAGCGTGATTTTTTTTGTTTCTTCTGGCATGTGGATAGGGTGGTTTTTTTTAACGTGTTGTAAATGGGCGAGGGTGTTGGCATGCAAGAAAAAAGGCCAGAATGCCTAAAAAATGGCAAATAGTCTGGCCTTCAATATATATGTGCCGGATTCCGCCGCGAATTCGTAAGCGAAGTGCGCCGATGTGTCAAACGGAAAAACTCTCGCCACAGCCACAGGTTCGGCTGGCGTTGGGGTTTACGAATTGAAATCCTTTTCCGTTCAAGCCATCTGAAAATTCCAAGGTAGTGCCTGCCAAATAAAGGAGGCTTTTCCTGTCAACGATGATCTTAACGCCTTTATCCTCAAATACCTGATCGGTGTCGGTAAGCTGACTGTCAAAACCCAAATCATACATCAGCCCTGAACAGCCACCACCTTTCACAGACACTCGGATATTGTCTTGGTCGGCTCGGTTCTCGATTTGCTTTAATTCCAAGATACGCTCTTTCGCTTTTTCTGAAACGGTAATCATAGATGAGTTGATTGGTTATGTAACACAAAGTTAACGGTTACGCTCTTTTTTAACCGAAATACTGGTTGAAAAATTCATTTCATTCAACTGGAATCGGTATTTTTTTCTGGATAGACCTTCCTGAGTGGGTAGGGAGGTTTACCAACGCTTATAGCGTATTTTTTGGCTGACACAGCATTTTCCGGATTTGGAAATTGATTGGCTTGAAACCTTTGAGGATTTGAAAGAAGCATTGATCCTATATGAGCAGATCGACGAGGTGCTTTCTTTTGTAGCATGGTATAACCAAAAATACCCCCAAAGATTACAGCGAAGGATATGGATTCATTGAAAAGGATTTATGCGACTATTTTTTCTTCAAGAAAGATCTAAATAGATTGCAGGAAAGTACTTCTTCTGTGGTCAATGATCAGGTGAAACTCATTTTCTCCCCCTTTTAGACCGAAAATCCAAAACTCCTATGAAACAACGCCATTTGGGTGTAAAGTTAAACACGGTAATTCCAAAATCAGCTTTTGCAATGCTAAGTTAAACCTCTGGTTCCGTTTTAGGGGAGTATTAAAACAATGAATAATCCTTTACCTTTAAGCATCATAACGTTCCCGACACATGAAAATTGAACATATCGGTATCGCCGTAAAGGACCTCGAGACCTCCAATGCACTATTTGAGAAGTTGCTCGGGGAAGGGCCCTACAAGCAGGAAACCGTGGAGGCTGAGGGGGTGATCACCTCGTTCTTTCGAGTGGGAGAGAGCAAGGTAGAACTGCTTCAGGCTACCCACGAAGGTAGTCCGATCGCCAAGTTTCTACAGCGGGGCAAGGAAGGCATGCACCACATAGCCTTTGCAGTGGAGGACATTTATACGGAAATGGAGCGCCTGCGCGGAGAAGGCTTTACCTTACTTTCAGAGAAGCCCAAAATGGGTGCCGATAATAAATTAGTTGTATTTTTGCACCCAGCCAGTGCCAACGGCGTGCTGGTGGAGCTATGTCAAGAGATAAAATCGAGCGAAGAAGATGTCTAAACGTACAGAAATCAGTGAATTGGGTGAGTTTGGCTTAATCGAAAGGCTGCGGGAGCAAATCGAAATTTACCACGATACGACCATCAAGGGAGTGGGCGATGACGCGGCTGTCATTGATTGTGGAGACAGCTACCGGGTGGTTACCACTGATCTGTTGGTAGAGGGGGTGCATTTTGATTTGTCCTATTGCCCCTTGAAGCATTTGGGATTCAAAGCCGTAGCGGTCAATGTGAGCGATGTGGCTGCCATGAATGCGGTGCCTAAGGAGATCACTGTCAGCATTGCCCTTTCCAATCGATTTTCTGTGGAGGCGGTTGAAGAACTGTACCAGGGGATTCAGTTGGCCGCCAAACATTACAACGTGGACCTGATAGGAGGTGATACCACTGCCTCTAGGTCCGGCTTGGTTATTTCCATCACGGCATTGGGCGAAACAACCAAAGAGAGCGTGGTCTACCGCTCCGGCGCCAAGGTCAACGACATCATTTGCGTTACCGGAGATCTGGGAGGGGCGTTGATGGGATTGCAGGTCCTGGAACGCGAGAAGCAGGTTTTTTTGGCCAACCCAGACATGCGTCCAGACTTGGATAAGTATGCCTATATCACCAGCCGGCAACTAAGGCCGGATGCCCGCATGGATATCGTTCACGAATTAAGGGATCTGGGTGTGGTACCGAGCAGCATGATGGATATTTCGGACGGTTTGGCCTCCGAACTATTTCACATCTCCAAGGCCTCGGGGGTGGGAGTCACCATTTACGAAGACAAACTTCCCATAGACAAGGAAACCTACGATGTGGCGGTGGAATTCAACATGGATCCCGTCACTGCGGTGCTTAATGGGGGGGAGGATTACGAATTACTGTTTACCATTTCCCCAAGCAACTACGCCAAACTCGAAAAGCATCCGGATATTCACTTCATCGGCCACGTGAATGCCCCTGAAGAAGGAAAACAACTTGTCACCAAAAGCGGTACGGCTGTACCCCTGAAGGCCCAAGGCTGGAAGCATTTCTGATTTCGTAGCCCTAAGCCCAGTGATGCTTAGTCATTGGGATAGGGGATGTAGAGGAAATTCGTAAACTCCTCGTCTACCACAAAAAGGCAACAATACTCATCGGGATCCTTGTAGGTGCTTTTGAAGTGTTCCAAGGCATCCTCTTTGATCAGTTTTCGTTGTACAAATTCATCCACATAGGTGATGTAATAATTCCATACCGTCTGTGCCTTTTGCTGATCCAGCAGGAGTTGCCCAATAGGTTGTGCTACTTTGCTTATCGGAAAGATGGGATAATCCGAAAATTTCCGAGACCGCACCTGGTAGGAGGCTTCCTTTAGTGTGTCGCAAATTTTCACAAAATCGGAACTGATGGTCCCTAGGTATTTGCCGTTAAGTTCGGGATCGTTTTCGTCTCTCATAGATTAGGCTTTTTAGTTAATAGGACAACGTTTTCCACGTGATACGTTTGCGGAAACATATCCACAGGTTGTACAGCGCGCACATCGTATTTTTCCGATAGCAGGGCTACGTCCCTTGCCTGTGTGGCCGGATTGCAGCTTACATACACGATCTTGGGAGCGGCTAATTGGAGCAGGGTTTGGATCACATCGTCGTGCATACCAGCTCTGGGTGGATCAGTGATCACCACATCTGGAGCGGCATGGCGCTCAATAAAATCCGCATTTAACAGGTCTTTCATGTCGCCGGCGTAAAACAACGTGTTGGTCAACCCGTTTTCGGTGGCGTTGATTTTTGCGTCAGCGATGGCCTCTTCCACGTATTCGATGCCAATCACCTGTTTGGCCTTTTTGGCAACAAAATTGGCGATGGTGCCGGTACCGGTATATAAGTCGTAAACGACCTCATCACCGGTAAGGCCGGCAAACTCCCGCGCCACCTCATAGAGTCTATGTGCTTGGGCGGGGTTGGTCTGGTAAAAGGATTTGGGACCTACCCGAAAAATCAGTCCCTCCATCTCTTCTTCCATGTAGGGTTTGCCTGAAAAGGTATGCACCTCCAAATCATGGAAGGTTTCGTTCTTTTTCTGGTTTATGATGTATAGCAGCGAAGTGATTTCTGGAAACTCCCCTTGTAGAAATGCCATTACATCCCGAATAGCTTCCGGGTTTTCTTCACCGAACTGGACGATGACCATTGTCTGGCCACTAAGGGTGCTGCGGATGATCAGGTTTCGGAGTAGCCCTTGTTGCTTAATAAGGTCGTAAAAGCTAAACCCTTTTGCCAGGGCATAATCCCTGAGTTTGTTGCGCACCTCGTTGGAGATCCCTCCCTGTAGGTAGCAATGACTAATGTCAACGATTTTGTCAAAACGTTTGGGAACGTGGAAACCCAAGGCATTACGCTCAAATTCCTCGCCACTGGCGATTTCTTCGCTGGTCAGCCAACGGTTACTGGAAAAGGTGAAGTCAAGCTTGTTTCGGTAATACGTACTTTCGGAGGCTCCGATGATGGGCAGCACTTCCGGAATGGGTACTTTGGCTATGCGTTCAAATTGATCAATGACCTGCTGTCTTTTGTAACTAAGCTGCAGTGGATAGGAAATATGCTGCCACTTGCAGCCTCCGCACACACCAAAATGACTGCAAAAGGGTTCGGACCTATCGGGGGAATAGTGCTGTATGTGGATGGCTTCTGCTTCTAAGTAGCTGTTTCTTCCTTTGGTCACCCGTACATCTACAATGTCTCCCGGTGCTACCTGCTGTACAAAAACCACTTTGCCTTCATAGTGTGCCACACATTTTCCCTCAGAGGCAATCCGTTCAATGGTGAGGCCTTTGAGGATTTGGTTTTTCATTTTTCGCGACATAGGCTGCAAAATTATGGAATTTAGGCGATGGACTGAATTGATCTACATTTTTCTTGTCGGAATTCGTCTACCTCCCGTGTTGCCGACCTAGAAAAGCCGATTTAAGGGCCCTATTTGCAAGCTTGGTTTTGAATCCGCTCAATAAACCAACCGATTTCCTCAAAATATTTTCTAATTTAGCTCGATATACGAATCAATACCTCATGAAACTGAAAGACAAAGTAGTCATTGTGACAGGAGCCACCTCTGGCATCGGAAGGGCCTGTGCCTTTGCTTTTGGCAAAGCTGGCGCCAAGGTAGTCATTACGGGTAGAAGCCAAGCTCGGCTAGATAATACCTTGATTCAGCTACAGGAAGCCGGTATAGAGGTGTATGGAGTAATGGCTGATGCGGCTGATCAGGAGGAAAATGAGCGTGTAGCGCAGGAAGCAATCAGCCACTTTGGAAGGATCGATGTACTCGTCAACAATGCGGGGATTTCCATGCGGGCATTGTTTGAAGATCTGGACCTAAGCGTTTTTCACCAAGTGATGGATACCAATTTTTGGGGCGCAGTTTACCTGACAAAGGCCTGTTTGCCGGAAATCCTGAAGCGAAAAGGCTCTATAATCGCGGTGTCTTCCATCAACGGTTTTCGGGGTACTCCTGCCCGAACGGCCTATACGGCCAGTAAATTTGCCATGAACGGTTTCTTTGAGTCGCTTCGAACGGAAGTAATGAAAAGGGGGGTGCACGTGCTCGTGGCTTGTCCAGGCTTCACCGCATCCAATATCCGTAACAAGGCATTGACCGCGGATGGATCGGCGCAGCAGGAGTCGCCACGGGATGAAACCAAGATGATGAGTGCAGAGGAAGTAGCCGAAGCCATACTAGTGGCTACCCTCAAGCGAAGAAGGGATTTGGTACTGACCCGGGAAGGGAAACTGGCACATTTTCTCAACAAGTGGGTGCCTGGAATGATGGATACCATTGTCTATAACCACATGGCCAAGGAAAAGGATTCCCCATTTAAGTAATTGCCTATGCTACAGGATATTTTTCAGGTATACAAAAACAGGTTGGTTGATCTTTCGTCAAACAATCGCTCAATTTTTTTGCCCAAATTGGTTCAGCAGCAGATGATCGATTTGAAGGATTTTCATTTTTTGAACAATCATCCCGCATTTTATTACATCACTGAGCTCCTCGGACGTAAGCGAAATATCCCCCTGATTGTGGGAAATGATGCCCGTGATCAAAATGTCAACCGACTTTCCCAACGCCTGAAGCGCCTGTATCATCAGGTGAGGTTTATGGAGGAGGAAAGCGGGGAGCGCAGTCTGTTTGTAGGTTGGCCCTTTGTGGAGGGGAAGTTTTCAAATGAGCAGCTGGTACGGTGTCCGCTTATTTTCTTTCCGGTTACGCTGGAGTTGGAAGACAATGTATGGTATCTGCGGAAGCATGTAGGTGAACAGCCCTTTATCAATCCGGCATTTTTGCTGGCCTATGCGCAGGCAGAGGGTAAGACGTTGAGCAAGGAATGGCTGGAACAGTCTCTGGAGGATTTTTCCAAGGATCCTAGAGGCTTCCGAACTGACCTGTACCACCACCTCCACAAGGCACTTGTGCTTAACTTCAACCGTGAAATCTATCAGGATCGGTTGGAAATTTTTTTTGAAGAGTCCCGGTCTTATTTTCAAGAAGTATTTCAGATAGGAATCCTCAAGTTGCAGCCCTACGCTGTTCTGGGTCAGTTTTCTCAGAAGAGTTCATTTCTAATGGACGATTATTCCCAACTTATCGCACATACCGAGCATAGGAGTTTGGATGCGCTGTTTGAGGATCGCTTTGCCAGCATAGAGCCCTCCACTACGCCAGTTAGAGAGGATACTACTTACAATACACTTCCATTAGATGCACCACAAGAGCAGGTTTTGCAGGCAGTGAAGCAGGGAATGTCTTGCGTGGTGCAGGGTCCCCCTGGGACGGGCAAATCCCAATTGATATGTAATTTGGTAGGCGATTTTACATCTAGGGGCAAAAAGGTGCTGGTAGTTTCCCAGAAGCGGGCTGCGTTGGACGTAGTTTACGCCCGATTGGCTGGACAGGGATTTGCCAATTTTGCCGCACTGATACATGATTTTAGGGGAGACCGAAAAAGCCTGTACAAAAAGATAGCCCACCAGATAGCATCTCTGGAAAACTATCAGGAGCTTAATCGCTCGATAAATGCCATTCAACTGGAGCGTTCCTTCAGCTTACATGCTCGGGTGATCGAAAAGCACCGGGAATTTTTTGACGAGTACAGAGAGGCGTTGTATGACATGCGTGAATGTGCCCTTCCCATCAAACAGTTGTATCTACAGGCGGCCTCTGACGGGGAAACCATTGGTCTTGGGGGGCATTTCAGGGGCTTTTCATTTAACGACCTGGATGGATTTATTCAAGACTTTCGGGTTTTTCATCCCAGCTATAAGAAGTACGATTACCACTCGTCCTTTTGGTTTCATCGGGTGGATTTTGCCGGATTTAAACTTGGCGATTTGGGGGCTTTCCACACGACCCTCTCAGAGATCATCGAGGTGAAGCGGGCTGCCGAACAGGATTTGTTTGCGCTATTGGGAGAGAATTTTGATTTCAGCTTGATTTATCAGTCGTTTGAACACCGGGATCGGCTTGCGGAACTGATGCAGCTAATGGAGGATCAGCCCGTTTTTGACCGGATGCAGCGCTTGATGGAATTTCCAAAGACGGATTTCGATTTACTTTGGTTGGATAACAAATCAGATACCATACACAAGCTGTTTCAATCCACCGGGATCGAATGGCATACCAAGGACGGGGAGGTAGAGGATATCTTTGGGAAGGCACTACAGCTTGAAGCGCTTATGGCCAGCTGGTGGGGACGGGTACGTATCCGGTGGGAATCCAAGAAGTTTTGGGATATTTTAAACCTGCTGGAGCTTAATGACCTTAAGAAGAATAAGGAAGGGATAGGTATATTGGTAGAAATGCTTGAAACCCGCCTGAATCTCAATCACCAGTATACCCTGTTGCAGCAGAAACCTTGGATAAAATTGCCCGGAAAACCGTTTTCCATAGAGGCTTTTGATCAGGAAGTCAATTTGCTCGTTCGTGCAGTGAGGGCCCGCTTTATCATGTCCGATTTAGGTATTTTGCCCTCCTATATCTATAGTCCACGCATCAGCTATGGTCGGTTTTATTCCACGCTTAAGGAGCTGGTCAGGCTGAATAAGTGGGGATTGCAGCAGGTTCCTAGGTGGCGGTCTTGTTTTTCAGATGTCCAGTTAAAGCACTTATTGGGCACACCCGACGAAGATAGGCTGCTGCCATTGACCGGGACTATCCGGCAGGATTTGGATGCCCTCATTCGGTACGATGCGTTAAAGAGCAGGCTCTCGGCGACACATCTCGATCTGATGAAAAAGTTGGCAGATACCTTTCCGGACTATTCGATAGATGCATTGGAATCCATCTTTATAGACAGTCTGAAGATCGCTTGGATAGACTATATCGAAACCAAGTATCCGGTATTGAAAGAGATCAATGGACCTCATGTACGCAGTTTCATTGAGGAGTTTCAACAGGCAGTGGAGGAGAAGGATAAGACTGCCCGGTTTATTGTTGAGTTGAGGCTGAGGGAGGAGGTATGTAAAAATCTGGAGTACAACCGGCTCAATAACCTGGTAACTTACCGGGATCTAAACCATCAGGTGACCAAAAAGAAGGCTGTTTGGCCGGTCAAAAAGTTGGTTGAAGTCTACCACGCAGAGCTTTTTAAGCTAATGCCGTGTTGGTTGACTTCTCCTGAAACTGCTTCGGCACTCTTTCCAATGCAGCAATACTTTGATTTGGTGATTTTTGACGAAGCTTCTCAGTGTTATTTTGAGCGAGCGCTTCCGGCCATGCTGCGTGGTCGACAGGTGGTAATAGCTGGTGATCGCAAGCAGCTTCAGCCAATAGACTTGTACAAGGTACGCTTGGAGTCCGAGGAAGATCTTCCCGAGCTGGAGTTGGATTCTCTACTGGAAATGGCAGAACGTTACTTTCCGGTGTATTGGCTTACCACCCATTATCGAAGTCAATACCTTCCGTTGATTCATTTTTCAAATCAAGCATTTTACGAGGGAAGGCTGGCCATGATACCCGAAATGGAATCACTTAATAAGCAGGTAATGCCATTTCGCTTGGTGAAGTGTCAGGGTATTTGGCAAAACCAAACCAATCGGGTTGAAGCAGCGGAAGTAGTTTTGCAAGTAAAGGGACTGAGGGCCGAGCAGGTTGGTAGTCGAATTGGCGTGATTACGTTTAATTATTTCCAAATGGTGCTCATCTTGGAGTTGTTGGAAGCGGAGGGGTTGCTGACGGATGAAGTGACCGTACGAAATATTGAGAATGTGCAGGGAGATGAGTTTGACTTCGTGGTGTTTTCGGTTGGTTATGCCAGAAATGCGCAAGGAAAATTTACCGCTAATTTTGGCTTGTTGGCCCGTAAGAGCGGTGAAAACCGCCTAAATGTGGCGGTCACCCGGGCAAAGAAGCAAGTCATCCTGGTCACCAGCATGGATTCCGCTGATTTCAAAGATTCGCAAACAGCAAACAGAGGTATCGGATTGCTGCGGGACTACATACGTTACGTAGAAACCATTTGTGCACAAGGCAGCTTGGAGGTTTCACGCCTATTACCTCCTCAGTTTGATGTGCAGTGGGCATTGAAAGATTTGCTCAAAGGCACTTATGGTAGCCATACTGTCGAAGAAAACCACTACCCCAAAGTGATGGACTTGCAGGTTGCTGACCAAGGACGGGTAAATGCCGCCATACTGACAGATGATCAACGTTTTTTTGATGCCTCGGGGGCCAAGGAATCTCTCGTATACCAACCTAGACTACTTCGTCAAAAGAGTTGGAACCTCATTTACCTTTTTAGCAGGCAGTATTGGGTGGATAGGGAAGATATCTTACAGACAAAGTTGGGGCATAAGTCACCCTGAGGGTACCTCCTACATCCGACTAGTTACCACTTCGGATCAACTTAAGCCCAAGGGATTCTATTCCCTCTATAGATTCTTTTCGCATGTATTGGATGAACTGGACTTTTTTCGCGTTAATGATTTCCGAACCCGAAGTAGTAAGCGTGTCGTACTTGGTGAAACGATTGCCAAATCCTGTTCCAAGGGGTTTCCCGCTCTTGGAATCAAACAAGTTGATATTTACCAGTGTGTCTTTGATCGTGCTGTCCGAGCTGTCTTTGAGCACCATTTTAAGGTACAAGTTGTGAAAGTCGTATCGATCGGTAAAGCGCACCGAAATCACAGGCAGGACACGATCTTCCGCCACTCCGGAAATCTCAAAGGTTACGGAATCTTCCAAATGCCAACTGGGCGTGGGAAAGTCGTGGTAGGATTCGTATAGCCGATCGCTGTCACATCCTACCAAAACTGACAATACCGTAAGCAAGACCAAGAAGGGGATGAGCCTAAGCACCATTGGAAGAATCGTTGTTTTGCGAACCTGAATTGCCCCGCTTTCTGTTAGGGTTATTTCTCCTCTTTTTACGTCGCTGCTCTCCTCCTTGGGGAGTGGTTCCTGCGGTGGTTTGCGGTGCCACCGTTTGTGAATTTTCTGGTCGGGGTCGGTTTTGGTTCCGGTTTGGTTTTTTACTACGAGGCGGCCTCTCCCGTTCCTTAGGTTGGGGGGGGGCATTGGGTGAAGCGGCAGACTTAGGCTGAGGGGCGTCGCCACCGGTGCCCGGTTTTC
The DNA here is from genome assembly GCF_017811155.1 of Lunatimonas salinarum. Classification (GTDB taxonomy): domain Bacteria; phylum Bacteroidota; class Bacteroidia; order Cytophagales; family Cyclobacteriaceae; genus Lunatimonas; species Lunatimonas salinarum. The sequence continues at coordinate 124,023 of NZ_JACVCV010000006.1, forward strand.
TGGGCTTTCGTTTTTTCTTCTTTTTAGACTGACTGAACTTCTTGTCCAGCGCCTCTAAGTCTTTGTTGGAATTTTCGAATACATCTGCGCTGTCGGCGGCAGTATCTTGTTTTAGGCTAAAGGGCATTTTACCTTGTGCATTCATCTCCATGATGACAGCTACTCGCTCACAGTCAATGGAATGCCAGTTGTTGTCGTCATTGTAGCTGAACCACATCAGCTTTCGAAAGATGTCCGTTTTTTGCAGCTTGGCATTTCCGGCTTCGGTGAGCAAGGGCTTGTCCACTTGAGGGATATCCTTGAGGGCGCTCATGTAGCTATCCAACTCATAGTTGAGGCAGCATTTCAGACGCCCGCACTGTCCGGAAAGTTTGCTGGGATTTAATGAAAGGTTTTGGTACCTCGCAGCAGATGTAGTTACGCTTTTGAAATCGTGGATCCAGGTGGAGCAGCAAAGTTCCCTGCCACAGACACCAATGCCTCCCAGACGTCCGGCTTCCTGCCTTAGGCTGATTTGGCGCATTTCCACGCGTATTTTGAATTCGGAGGCCAACATCTTTATCAGTTCCCGAAAATCCACCCGGTCTTCGGCAGAATAATAAAAGGTAGCCTTGGAGTTGTCTGCTTGGTACTCTACGTCAGAGAGCTTCATCTTCAAGCCGAGCTCATCGATGATCTGTTTGCTTCGGTAGAGGGTGGGCAGTTCCCTGTTTTTTGCTTCCTGCCATTTGTCTAGGTCTTTTTGACTCGCTACCCGGTAAATTCGAAGGATATTGTCGTCATTTTTGATTTTTCGTTTCTGCATCTGTAAGCGTACGAGCTCTCCCTGAAGCGACACGTATCCGATGTGATGTCCATTCGGTACATCCACCACCACCGGATCGCCGGTGGTCATTTGCAGGTAATCTACATTTCGGAAATATTCCTTCCTTCCACCCTTAAACTTTACCTCTACGATATCAAATCTATCTACTTCCGGTAGCCCCATGTGAGACAGCCAGTCGAATGAGTTCATTTTATTGCATTCGCTCGTACCACAGGAGCCGTTGTTTTGACACCCCCCCACTTTTTCAGTTCCGGTAGAGCAGTTACTACATCCTGCCATATATCTATTTTTTAGGGACTATTCCCTCTTAGTCATTTACGTTTGTCTTTTCCCATTGGAGGATATCTTGACCGATATCCTTTCGGAAGTTGACACCTTCCCAATGTATTTGGTTTACTCGCCGGTATGCACTGTTCAACGCAGCAGATAAATCGTTTCCTTGACCGGTAATGCCCAGTACCCGTCCGCCATTGCTTATGACCTGACCGGATTGGTTTAGGGCTGTTCCCGCGTGAAACACCAAAGCCCTGTCGTTTCCTGTGTTGGTTAATCCGGTTATTGGTTTCCCTTTTTCGTAGTCTCCTGGATAGCCACCGGCTACCATCACCACCGTGGCACTCACAAAATCCTCAAGTTCGAGCTGATACGTTCTTAGGTTGCCCTTGGCGATGCCTTCGAGGAGGCTTACGAAGTCGCTTTTGATACGAGGGAGGACTGCCTGTGTTTCAGGATCACCCATTCGTACATTGTATTCGATTACAAACGGATCTCCACCCTGATTCATCAGGCCGATGAAGATGAATCCTTTGTAATCAATGTTTTCTTCTTTCAATCCTTTGAAAGTGGGTGAGACAATCCGTTCAGACACCTTTTGCATGAAATCGGCATCGGCAAAGGGAACAGGGCTTACAGCACCCATTCCGCCGGTATTTGGTCCGGTGTCGCCATCACCTATCCGCTTGTAATCTTTCGCTTCCGGGAGGATCACATAGTCTGACCCATCCAATGCCACAAATACCGAAAGTTCTATACCCGACAAAAATTCCTCCACTACCACCTTTTGCGAGGCAGCACCGAACTTCGCTTCGAGTAGCATGGATTTAAACTCTGATTCGGCCTCCTTGTGGCTGGGGCATATTAACACACCTTTACCTGCTGCAAGACCGTCTGCCTTTAGCACCACAGGTAGTTGCTGTTTCCTGATGTAGGAGATACCCTCCTCAACGGTTTCTTTGGTGAATGTCTCGTAGGCCGCCGTAGGTATACCGTATTTTTTCATAAATTTTTTTGAAAAATCCTTGCTGCCTTCCAGTTCCGCTCCCGCTTTTCCCGGACCGACTATGCCGATGTGTTTGGTGCGGTCATCTGCTTGAAAGTGGTCTCTGAGACCTTTTACCAGGGGCTCCTCAGGGCCTACTACAACCATCTCCACGTGATTTGCCACGCAAAAGTCCTGCATTTTGACAAAATCGGTGACATGAATCGCTACGTTTTCACCGAAAGCTTTCGTTCCCGCATTTCCTGGTGCAATGTACAGTTTTTCGCAAAGCGGACTTTGCGCAATTTTCCAAGCAAAGGTGTGTTCTCTGCCACCGCTGCCGATCAATAAAATGTTCATTATTCTTTGGTTTAGTTTGCGTGGTCGGAAATGAATTTGATCCGGTAGACCCTGATTTCTTCTTCGGAAAAATCTTCATCTTCCAATTCCCCTAACGCTTCCCTGATGTTGTCTGACTCAGCCGTCATAAAATAATCATGGAGAATATCCTCTCGTTCGTCGTCCATGATGTTATGTATGTAGTAATTGATGTTAAGCTTGGTCCCGGAGTAGATGATCTGTTCTATTTCGTGCAACAGTTCCCCCATTCCGATAGTTAGGTTGTTGGCTATTTCATCGAGATCGATTTTTCGGTCTATCTGCTGGATAATCGAGATTTTAACTTTGGATCGGGTGCCAGATGACTTTACTACCACGTCGGAGGCGGTGATGATTTCGTTTTCATCCACGTAGTTTTCGATCAACTTTAAAAAGCTGGCCCCAAACTTGGCTACTTTTCCCATGCCTACCCCGTTGATCTGGGCGAGTTCCTCCCTGGTAGTAGGGTAAACCGTGGCCATTTCCTCTAACGAGGGATCCTGGAATACCACGTAGGGCGGAAGCCCTTTTTGCTTGGCTACTTTCTTTCTCTCTGCTTTCAGCAGTTCGAATAGCTTTTCATCATAGGCCTTGCCCAAGTTGCTCATTTCCTCCGAAGAAACGGTGTCCGCAATTTCCTCGAAATTATGATTTTTGCTGATCATCACCGGATAGGGCTTCTTGTAAAATGCCTCACTATCTACGGAAAGCAGGATTACTCCGTAATTTTCGATGTCTTTTTCCAGCAGTCCAAAGATCATGGCTTGCCGGATCACCGTCTTAAGGTGTACTTCGTCTTTATCTTTACCCTTCCCAAACGCAGGTAACTTGTCGTGCCCGTAACTACGCACGTAGTCGTTCAGTTCTCCCCGGAGTACACTTACGATATGGTCTAAGCTAAACCGTTGCTGCGTATCTCGTACTGCCTCAATGACCATCAGGATGTCTTCTTGCCCATCAAAGGATTCCTTGGGTTTTTTACAGTTGTCACAGAACCCGCAGTCTTTGTCGAGTTTTTCTCCGAAGTAGTGCAGCAGAAAACGGCGGCGACATACGGAGCTTTCGGCATAGGCCGCCATTTCCTGAAGAAGGATCTTGGCATTTTCCCGCTCATTGACAGGTTTGTCTTTGTTGAATTTTTCCAGCTTGACGATATCGTCGTATCGGTAAAACATCAAACAGTGCCCCTCTAGTCCATCCCGGCCTGCCCTTCCGGTCTCTTGATAATAACCTTCCAAGGATTTGGGCACATCGTAGTGGATGACATACCGTACATCCGGTTTATCTATGCCCATGCCAAACGCAATGGTGGCCACGATCACGTCCACTTCCTCATTCAGAAAGTCATCTTGGTTTTTTATGCGCACATTTCCGTCCAGCCCTGCATGATAGGGAGCCGCGTTGATGCCATTTACCTTCAATAACTCGGCAATTTCCTCGACTTTCTTTCGGCTTAGGCAATAGATAATTCCGGACTTTCCTTTGTGTGATTTGATGTATTTGATGATCGCTTTTTTGGTTTCATTTTTTATTTTCGGTTTTACCTCGTAGTAGAGATTGGTTCTGTTAAAGGAGGACTTGAACAGATCCGCTTCCTCCATCTGCAGGTTTTTTTGGATGTCCTGCTGTACCTTTGGCGTGGCAGTGGCGGTGAGCGCTATCACGGGCAGGTTTGTGCCTACCTGACTGATGATGGATTTGATCTTGCGGTATTCAGGGCGGAAATCATGTCCCCATTCCGAGATGCAATGGGCCTCGTCTATAGCTACAAAACTGATGTTTGAATTACTTAGAAACTGAATATTTTCCTCTTTGGTAAGGGATTCAGGAGCCACGTAGAGGAGTTTCGTTTTACCGGCAGTGACCTCGCTTTTCACTTTGTTTGTTTCCGATTTGCTCAGCGTGGAGTTGAGAAAATGGGCATTAATCCCAAAGGAATTCAATTGGTCGACCTGATTCTTCATCAGGGCAATAAGCGGAGATATCACTATCGCCGTCCCTCCCTTTATCACAGCAGGCAGCTGATAGCAAAGCGACTTGCCTGCGCCTGTCGGCATAATCACGAAGGTATTGTGGCCTTTCAGGATATTATCGACGATTGCTTCCTGGTTTCCCCTAAACTGGTTAAAACCAAAAATCTTCTTTAAATTTTCTTTTACAGTAGAATCCACTCCGTCACTCATTTAAGGATTTACACCGTTATTATCATGCAGGCATGTAGGAATTGTTTCCTACTTTTGTACAAATTTAATGATAAACAACAGCAAAATTGAAGTTAGCAAAAAATATTAAATTTAGTGCTATAAAAGTTCTTCAAAACGAGTCCGAGGCGATCAATGGGCTAGTTGAGTACATTGATGAGCAGTTTGAGGAGGTAATTGGAGTACTTTTAGGCACCTCGGGGAGGGTAGTCGTGACCGGTATCGGAAAGAGCGCAATCATCGCCAGCAAGATTGTTGCCACGTTGAATTCTACCGGCACCCCTGCCTTGTTTTTACATGCCGCTGATGCCATACATGGAGATTTGGGTATGATAAAACAGGAAGATGTTGTAATTTGTATTTCGAAAAGTGGGAATACACCGGAGATAAAGGTTTTAGTGCCTCTTTTGAAGCGGTTGGGATCCAAGTTGATTGCGCTGGTATCGCAAAGAGAAAGTTACCTGGCAGAACACGCAGACCACCTGCTGTTCGCTGGATTCAAGCAGGAGGCCTGTCCCAATAATCTGGCCCCGACCACTAGTACGGCGGTTCACATGGCCATGGGAGATGCACTTGCTGTCTGTTTGCTGGAAGCCAGAGGGTTTACGGCGGAGGACTTTGCACGCTATCACCCCGGGGGTGCGTTAGGCAAGCAGCTTTATATGACGGTAGGAGATTTGGTGGCCAAAAATCAACGTCCTGCTGTCGGTCTAGAAGCGGATCTGAGGGAAGTGATATTGGAAATAAGCACCAAGCGCCTGGGGGCCACCGTAGTGATGGATCAGGAAGAAAAGGTACGTGGAATTATTACCGACGGCGATCTCAGACGTATGTTGGTTCAAAATCCGGATTTGAGTGTAGTGAAGGCGAAAGATATTATGACTGTTAACCCAAAAACCATAGCCGTGTCGGATTATGCTATCCGGGCATTGAACAAGATGAAAGAATTTAATATTACCCAACTGGTCGCATTAGAAGCGGGTCGCTTCAGGGGCTTCGTGCACATACATGATCTGATGAAAGAGGGAATCGTATAATCCTATGGGTAGGCAGCCATATATTGTGATCCTTGCGGGGGGCTTGGGAGTAAAGCTTTGGCCCGAAAGTCGGCATGCGAAACCAAAGCAGTTTTTGGACCTATTGGGAACCGGTAGGACGCTATTGCAAATGACGTTTGACAGGTATGCCGCTAGGTTTTCCAAAGATCGTTTTTTAGTCGTTACCTCGAAAAGGCATGTTCAGCTGGTGCAAGAACAACTGCCGGAACTGGAAGAACGTCAGATTGTGGCGGAGCCGCTGCGTCGAAATACCGCTGCTTCGCTCTGCTTGTCCAGCTATATCATACAGCAGCTGGATCCTGATGCTACGGTTATTGTCAGCCCTTCGGATCAGGTGATTTTTAACGATGCGGCTTTTTTTGACGTGTTGGATGCAGCCTTAGAGGCATCCGTAGCGGATCATCGGCTCATAACGGTCGGTATTCAGCCTCATAGCCCGGATACTGGATTCGGTTACATTCAATACCTGGACGGCACTCCGGATCGGGCCAAAAAGGTAAAAACATTTACGGAAAAGCCGGATTTGGCGCTGGCCCAAACATTTTTGGAGAGCGGGGATTTTCTGTGGAATTCGGGCATTTTTGTATGGAAAAATCAAAGCTTCATCCGCGCTCTTGAAACCCATATGCCCGAGATGTCGGAAGTTTTTGAAGAAGGGGACGCTTACTATGGTACTCCGGAAGAAGCGGGGTTTTTGCGGAAAGCCTACAGTATGGTCAAAAACGTCTCCGTTAATGCGGGGGTGTTGGTAAAGTCAGATGCCGTCTATGTGGTACTTGGAGATTTTGGCTGGTCTAACTTAGGGTCATGGCGTACGCTGTATGATTTTAAAAACAAATCGGCGCAGGGAAATGTGACTGAGGGGAATGCCCTCCTGTTTGATGCCGAAAACTGCTACGTAAAAAGTAATCCGGAGCGCTTGGTGGTGGTGCAAGGACTAAAGGACTACCTTGTTACAGAAAATGAAAACGTATTGCTGATTTGCAAGCTGGGCGAGGAGCATAAGTTTAGGGAATTTCTCAATGGAGCGAAGGAAAAAGGATCGGAGTTTTTATGAGCTGGATGGCAAGGGTTAGCCTTCCTCTTCTAGTTTTCGTTGAAATTTTTCCGGAAGTGGCGCTTTAGAGGGAACGCCCATTTTGCGTAATTTCACGGCCTGACTCATGAGGTTTCCTTTGCCAGATGTTAGTTGCTTGATGGCTTGATCGTAGGCCTCAGAGGACCGTTCAAGATTTCTGCCCAAATCTTCCAAAGTTCCCAAAAAGCTTGCAAATTTGTCGTAAAGGAGCCCTCCTCGTCTGGCAATTTCCAGGGTGTTTTTGGTTTGGTCGTCCCGAATCCAGAGGTCTTTGATCATTTTCAGGACGGCTATCAGATTACTACTACTGATCATCAATATGCGCTTTTTATACGCATATTCCCAAAGCTGGGGATCCGCTTGGACTGCCGTCATATAGGCAGCTTCCATAGGTATGAACATGATCACAAAGTCCAAAACCTTCGAATATGACTCGTATTGTTTTCCCGAAAGTTGGTCTATGTGGGTTTTGATAGCCCTAAGGTGGCTTTTTAGTGCAGCCTCTCTGCCCTCCGTGTTTTCGGCACTGAAGTACCTTTCGTAGTCCAGCAGGGAGACTTTCGAATCTATAAGTACTTTTCGCTGATCCGGGTATACGATCGTCACGTCCGGTTGCATCCGTTTTCCATCGGGTCCTAAAAGGTAGCCCCCTGCTTCGTCCTTTAAGAATTCCTGCAGGTAATAATGCCGACCCGGCTCAAGACCGGAGTTTTGAAGAATCGTCTCCAGTATTGCTTCTCCCCAGTTGCCGCGGATTTTGGCGTTCCCTTTCAGGGCATTGGCAAGGTTTCGGGCCTCCTCGCTGATCTGCTGATTCAGCTCTGCCAATTCCTTGACCCTTCGCTCCAAAGAGAAACGCTCTTTGGATTCCTTGTCATAGGTCTCCTGCACCTTGTTGCGAAACGATTCCAGCTCCTTTCCAAAAGGGTGAAGGATGCGTTCCAGGTTTTCTTGGTTTTGCAACGAAAACTTCCTGGATTTTTCTTCGAGGATACGGTTTGCCAATTGCTCAAAGGCCAGCGCATTTTTGTCGTTCAGTCGAAGGGTTTCTGCCTGTTGCGCCCGCAGTTTTTCTTCCAGATGTTTTTTTTCCTGGGATAGGATGGAGTTTTGTACAAGCAACTCCTGCACCTTGACTTGTAGCTGTTCTGTCTTTGAAAGTTGGTCTCTATGGGATCTGAAAACCCAAATGACAACTCCCAACAGCAGTAAAAAGGACATGATGGCCAAGTGTTCCATTTGCATCCCTTTTGGTAAGACGAATTATTTTCGTTGCCGCATGGCTTCGTAAATCACTACCCCCGTGGCCACCGATACATTCAAGCTATCTACGTGGCCATGCATGGGGATTTTGACAAACTCGTCGCTGATACTCATCAAATCCTGCGAAATACCGTCTTCCTCAGAACCCATCACCAATGCGGTGGGGGCGGAAAAATCCGCCTGATACATCTCCCTGTCCGTTTTTTCGGTGACACTGACCACATTTAATCCCATTTTTTTGAGGTCTTTTACCGTGTAGTAGAGGTTTCTCGACCTGCATACAGGCAAAAAATTCAGGGCTCCCGCGGAGGTCTTCACGGCGTCGGAATTGATCTGTGCACTGCCCTTTTCCGGGATCACCACCGCATGTACACCGGCTACTTCTGCCGTGCGGCAGATGGCACCGAAATTTCTGACGTCGGTAATTCGGTCGAGGATCAGGATTAAAGGGGATATTCCTTTGGAGAAACACCCGTCAACCACATTGTCCAGTGATGCATAGGCAATGGAAGAAATGTAAGCCACCACTCCCTGATGGTTTTTGCGGGTAATGCGGTTCAGCTTGCCGTCCGGCACCCGGGAAACCGGTACTCGGTGTGCTTTGGCCAGTTGAAGTAACTCATCGGTCAGTTCGTTCTTCTGCTCCTTGAGCACAAGGATCTTATCAATGTCTTGACCTGCATGGAGCGCTTCCATGACCGCCCGTATCCCAAAAATATAGTCTTTTTGGCTTTCCTGCTTATTGATTAAAAAGCCACTATTCCGTTTCTCCATGCTGTGATGTTTCTAAACCACTCCGGCTGATAGGCCCTCGATCGGTTCAATGTGTAGTAATTTGGCGTCAAATTGTTTTTGATCCGCGCAAAGGTAAAGGTTATTTTTGAATTGGAGTTGCCTGAAAGGTAATTCCAGACCTCCCTGTCAGCCTGAAAATACACCTCCTGTGGAGGGCCCATAATGATGTAAACCATGCCCCTGTCGGTCATCCAACCCTCCTTAAAATCGGTAAAGAGAATATTGGCAAATTCTACCTGCCGAAAATATTCTCTAATAAGGTTTTTCGCTTTCTCCTCGTTTTTGGTCATTCTGATCCAGTATTCATCCAGCGCGAGCTTCTTGTTTTCTGCTTGTAGCAGGGTTTCATGTTCCCGGCGGGTAGAAATATAGGTGACCATTTGTACCATTTCCTCCCAGGTGGACACGCGAGGAAATGACTTGTGGGCGGTTTTGACTAGCAGACCGGTGGATGAACTGGTGTCTGATTGCACCAAGTAATATCCCTTGTCTTCGAATGGCTGGGGTACATTTATCAGAAACTCGCCTTTGTACTCCACCTCAATTTCCATCGGCACGGGGGCCGGTTTGGTTTCCATGGGAGGAAGGGGCACCGGAAATTCCTGTGGGTAATAAAAATGATGTAAGTTGACATTTCTACCTCCTTTAAACAGCAGCGATTCGCCGACATTTAGATAGGGTTGGTCAAAGGGCACGTCATTACCGAAATAGGCAGCAAATTCCGGGTGGTCAGTGACAAAGGGACTGATCAAATCGATATGGTATATGTATTCGTCCCCTTGACGGGCATCCTTTGCCATGAAGACTGCATAGGCGGCGTCTTGGGAGGCCGGAATGGTCACCTCCTCCTCAAATACAAAGTGCCGATTGGTGTCCTTCTTTAGCGATTCTGCATCCAGCGCAATGACCATGTCATCCGAAATTTCTTCTTGGAAGCCCGAAACAACCATATAGGAAAAGAGGTAATTTTCAAAATCCAGATTTTCCTCGATCTTATCCGCTACCAGCTGAAGTCGGAATGCCCTGTCGCCAGTTTTTAGAGGGATGATTTTTAGCGCAATCCTCGAATACCGCGAATATCGCAAGTTTTGGTTCATCTCTCCAAGTGTGACCTGACCCACGGCTAGCGTGCTGGTCAATAGTGCGAAAAACAGCCCCGGAATAATGTGTTTCATAGTCAACGTCTTTGTTTTTTGTCGTCGGTGTTAAAAATAACCTTAATTTTGCCCAAAATAACAAAATTTTAAATGGCTACCTATACAACGGAAATCGCCTCCGATAAGTTGGTAAGTGATAACCCTATTCATCAACGCCTCCTAAAGGCCTATATTGCTGCTTTGCCATGGGTTCAGGGCAAGCTGTTGGAAATAGGCTGTGGTGAAGGTCGGGGGGTGGAAGTGTTGGCACCGAAGGCGGATTCGTACTTGGGATTAGACAAAATAGGCGAGGTGATTGTTCGATTGAGATCGAAGTTTCCGTCATATGCTTTTGAACAATCGGTGATTCCTCCCTTTAAGTCTTTGGAATCCAATGCCTTTGATTGCATTGTCAGCTTTCAGGTGATCGAACATATCCGGGAAGATAGATTGTTTTTGGAAGAGATTTACCGGGTATTAAAACCGGGAGGCAAGGCGATAATCTCCACCCCTAATATCCATTTCAGTCTTTCCCGAAACCCTTGGCATATAAGGGAATATACCCCCGCGGAATTAGTGGATCTCTGCAGTGCAATTTTTACCGGGGTTGAGGCCAAAGGAATCGGTGGCAATGCCAAGGTCATGGCCTACCATGAGGCAAATAGGATTGCGGTAAACAAAATTATGCGGTGGGATGTGCTTAACCTCCAGCATAGACTTCCGGCTAGCATACTCAAACTTCCCTACGAAATTCTGAATAGGTTGAATCGCAATAGGTTGCGTCAACAGCAAGGAGACCGAGTCACAGACATCAGACACGAAGATTACCTGCTGCTTGATAGTCCCGATCAGGCGTTGGATCTGTTTTATATCTTGACCAAATAAAAAAGGCTATCTTTCCCCGGAGGGTAAGACAGCCTTGATCCTTGACAGGACAGGTGATGATTACCTGCGGTTCAGGCTTGGTATGCTTCCCGTTGGGCCGAGAAGTCTTTCAAACTCATTTTGGATACGGGTAGACAGTTCCGTATAGCCTCTTTCTCTAAGCACCGGGATGAAATAGCGTAACATTTCCACGGAGATACTGGCCTCTCTATCCATTGCCCGACTGGTACGATCGTAAAAATCAAGCATTTGAATGGCTTTGTCGGACATCTTTTCGATAATATCCAACGCTTGTTCGTCTTTGCCCAATTCAAATAACAAAGGTACAGATTGGCCACTTGCCAAGTCATATGGGATGGCCTCATGTGGAAATTTTTCAAGACTAAGATCCATGATTTCGGCAGCCCTCACGGTATCTTCCTCATCTATAAGCGCAATGGTAATGCTGTTCAGTACACTTCGATGATTGGAAGTAAAGCGCCTATATTCGTCGTCGTAGTAGTTCTCGGGCTTATTCATATTTCGGTAGGAAAACTCCGTCATTGCATTGTGATAGGCCAGGTCGGTGTTTACCAGTTCTTCTTGGTTATCCGGTTTCTGTACGGGCAGCAGGCGGTAAGTTAGCCCCTCCATGACCACATGACTACTTAGATCGAAGCCGATGGTTGCAAGGGAGGTGTTGTTGAAGTAGATCGGGCGTTTCCAGTCATTGGTAGCAATGAGATCCAGTAGCATCAAACTGCCTTTGGTAATGTAATTTCCTCTTACACCGATGTTCATCTGAGGGATGATTAGGTCTTCAAACTGGGGAGGAACCAATCCCTCCGCCGTGATGGCCTCGGTGTCAATATTCAGGGTAAGGTTTCTGGACGGTACGGTGTAAAGACTTCCAGAGTAATTTGAGGCGAGCTTTAAGAGTTCGCTGTTGCTTTTCAGTAGCCGGAGGTAATCCTTCAAAGGAATGGATTCCAAGTTTCTATCTACCACATAAAGCACATCGTTGGTGCCCTTTTTATAGTTGTCAAACTCAAGGGTAAAATCCAGGGCGGGGGAGTTGTTAACCGGACGTTCCATCTGGCGCACATACCAGTCGGTATCGAAATAGCTGAGCACAATCACACGGACGTCTGTTCGGAACCCTTCGACTTCCTGCACATACCACAATGGGAATGTGTCGTTATCTCCTCCGGTGAATAGGATAGCGTTCGGTTCGCAGGAAGCCAGAAAGTTTCTCGCCGAATCAACCGAAAAGAAGCGGTCGCTCCGGTCATGGTCATTCCAGTTTTGGGCTGCCATGATTATGGGAACGGGCAGGCAGACCATTGTAGCGATAAATGCAGCGGTTACCGCATTTTTGTTTACCTTTCTAAGTTGACTCGCCAAAGCCAACACGCCGAATCCGATCCAAATGGCAAATGCGTAAAAGGAACCCACATAGATGTAATCTCTCTCTCTGGGTTCCACGGGTGGGGAATTCAGGTACAGTACCAAGATTACGCCCATCATCAAAAAGAGCATCAAGGTGACCCAAAAGGATTTACTGTCACGTTTTGCCTGAAAAAACAGGCCGATAAGCCCTAAAATGAGCGGCAGCATGAAATAATTGTTGTGCCCCTTGTTTTCTTTGATGTAGTCAGGGAAATCGGTAGTCAGGGTATTCCAAATGCTGAGGTACGGGGCATCGCTGAGGTCGCTTTCCCGGCCGGAAAAATTCCACATAAAATACCTCCAATACATGTGCCCCAACTGATGCGTAAACATAAAGTATATGTTGTCCGCAAATGTGGGTTCTTCTCCCTCTCGTAGTCCCAGTTTAGACCGATAGATCTGTCGGTGCCGTTCTTGCGTGGAATAGATACGGGGAAGTAGGGTGGTCTTGCTGGGATCGTATACACTGACGAGTTGATAGTCAACGATCTCGTATTTTTCTTTCCCTTTTGCATAAACAGGCGCCCCTTCTTTCTGATCAATCACATCGGCTGTGAAATACTGACCGTGCATCAGCGGCCTGTAGCCGTATTGTTCCCTTTTTAGGTAGCTCACAAAGCTAAGTACGTCTCTCGGGTCGTTTTCGTTAATGACCGGGTCGGCATTGGCTCTTATAACGATCAATGCATAGGAACCATAGCCGATGAGAATAAAAGTAAGACAGAGCAGGATGGTGTTTAGGATGACCTTTTGGTGATTGATGGAGTAGATGATTGCGGCGATCAGTGCACCTACGAAAACAATGACAAAGAAAATAATGCCTGAACCAAAGGGTAATCCGAGGCTATTGACGAAAGAAATCTCAAGAGAACCTGCTACGCTTGGCAATCCTGGTATGATGATGTTATTGATAATAACCAATGCTACGCCACCCAAAACAAAGGCAGCAACTCCACCCAATAAGGTAGGCGTGGGGTATTTTTTGAAATATACGACCAACGCAAGCGCCGGAAGGGTAACCAAGTTGAGCAGGTGAACCCCGATGGAAAGACCAACCAAATAGGCAATAAATACCATGTATTGGTTTTCTTTCTGAGGATCCTCTATGACATCCCATTTTAAAAACGCCCAAATTACGATGGCGGTGAAAAACGATGACATGGCATAAACCTCCGCTTCTACTGCAGAAAACCAAAAGCTGTCTGAAAAGGTGTAGGCAAGAGACCCTATAATCCCCGCCCCCATCAGCATGGCGGTTTGTCCCATTGTTTCTTCCCCTTTCTTCACCTGAATTACCTTTCTTCCCAACAAGGTAATGGTCCAGAAAAGAAATAAAATGGTAAAGCTGGAAAATAAGGCACTTGCGATATTCATCCAATAGGCCACTTGAAGCCCATCTCCCAATGCCAAAAATCCAAACATGCGGTATATCAAAAGGAAGAACGGGGCACCCGGAGGGTGAGGGACCTGTAACTTATACGAAACAGCGATGAATTCACCGGGATCCCAAAAGCTGGCGGTCTCCTCCACCGTTAACACATAAGTCAATGTAGCAATAAAAAATACGGCCCAGCCAGTAAGGTTGTTTACCTTGGAGTATGAATACATGTGAATCTGCTTTAATACGGAAAAGCGAAAATAAAAAAATATTCAGGAATAACGGTTTTTTTAACCTATTTTAAAGCGTACACGTCGGGAGGGCAGGAGGGTTGCAGGTTTTTGATCGAATGTTTTGTGCCTAATCCCCATCTTTTCACATTAGGGCCGAAACACTCGTTTAAAATAATTAACGGATAGAAAAAAAATTATAGTAAATATAATTAATAAAAATCGGGATATTATTCTGTAACAAATATCCATTTAAAAATATTTGGTTGACATTCTGATTTATTGGCAAACTAAAGTTTTAACATGAAATATTTTTAAATTATTTTTTTTGCATTTTAAACACAGAAATTTGGTGTTTGAAAAAATATTTTCTTTACCTTTACATCGGTGATTTTACGAACAAATTTTTAAAAAACACAACAGCTATGAAAAACAATTTCGGGAAATTAATCAGAGTGGGGATCGTTGGTACAGGAGGTATCAGCAGAGGGTTGGCGAAGTTGATCGCAAGGCGTAAGGACATGGTTATCTCCAAGATTCTTACTAGGAGAAAGGGTGCTATCGAGGATTTGGGTGTAAACCAAGAATACTTGACCAATGACATCGATAGGATTCTGGAGCTATCTGATGTGCTGGTAGTAAGTACTGGAGACCCCATATATTCGACGAGAGTGATAGAGCATGCATTTACTTATGGTGTGCCCGTAGTAACGATGGATGCAGATACGCAGGTATTGACTGGGTCTTGGCTTTCCAAGAGAGGGGTGATTACCGAGGCGAATGGGGATCAACCGGGAGTCTTAGCTGCGTTGAACAAAGAAGTGGTGCAAATGGGCTTTAAGCCGCTCGTCTATGGAAATATTAAGGGGTTCCTAAATCAAAATCCCTCTTTGGAGGACATGTTGTTTTGGGCGCAGAAACAAGGGTATAGTTTAAGCTCTGTTACCTCTTTTACCGACGGTACGAAGTTGCAGATAGAGCAGGCATTGGTAGCGAACGGACTGGGAGTGGACATCTTAAAGCGAGGAATGATTGGGTACGAAACCCATGATTTTCAAGAGGGTGCTTTTGCCTTGGCCCAGGAAGCAGTGAATGCCGGAAAAGTAATCAGTGATTATATCATCTCCCGTGAATCGCCTCCCGGCGTATTTATCACAGCTACCCATCAGGAGGACTTGGCCCCTGAGTTGAAGACATACAAGCTGGGTGATGGCCCTTATTATTTATTGTATAAACCCACCCATCTCTGTTTCTTCGAAATTCCTGGTACAATTTTGGATTTGCTCCATCGTGATGAAATCCTATTGGACAATGGCAGCGTGCCGCATGCGTCAGTTGGTACAATTGCTAAACGTCGGTTGGAAGGCGGATCGGTCATATCCAAAGGCATTGGAAGCATGGATGTAAGAGGCGAGGCGATCAGCATCGCGGAGCAACCTAACCATGTCCCCATTGGCCTGATGAGTGAGGCCTACCTCAAGCGAACAGTAGAACCGGGACAGTTGATTACGTTTGACGATGTAGAAATTCCTGATTCTTTGGCTTACGACGCATGGAAGGAAACAATGGTCAATGTAGATCAATCTCCTCGCATTAGAGAATCGATAAAGAAATAAAAGGTAAGCTGTTAATTTTTTAATATAATTGCCAATCAAGTCTATTTGCTCAGGTTCCTGCAAGGGGATCGGGGTAGATAGGCTTGTTTTTTCTTTATTCCAATCCAGATAAATGGAAGATGAACCCTTCTTCTCATTTAAAAAGTTTCCGCTTGTGAAATTTATTGGATTTTAATTTTGTTACAGCATTTGATCAGACCAAAAAGCGGAGGTATGTGTGTGACGGCCAAGGACGCCAAAAAAATAGATCAGTTGTCGGTAAGCCGAATCATGGGTAGGGCGGTAATGACCTTTGCCCTAGCGATTGGCTTCATGCTCGTCGCTGTGGGTCAAATGCAACGTGATAGTGTCTTTACCAATATCGGTGGCAGTGCCGAGTACCTGTTGTTGGACCGTTCGTTGCAGTTTCGGATTACAGATGCCGTGAACAGCATGTATAATTTCGATTTCGAAACGGCGGAACGCGGGTTTTCGGTTTTGCGTTACACCTATCCGGAACATCCACTTCCCTATTTTTTAATGGGGCTAAGTCAATGGTGGAAGATAGCCGTAGACACGGAAAATGAAGTTCATGATGCGTCATTTTTGGCGTATATGGACCTGGCCATCGAGAAGGCGAAAGTCATGTACGACAGAGATCCGACGAATAAAGAAGCAGCTTTTTTTTTGGCGGGGGCTTATGGTTTTCAAGGCCGATTGCATAGTGAACGCGAGAGTTGGACCAAGGCGACATTTGCTGGCAAGAACGCCCTCAAGTATCTGGAGTTAAGTAAGGGAGAGGATGAGTTGAATCCGGAATTATTATTAGGTGATGCGCTGTTTAATTATTTTTCGGTTTGGATTCCGAAAAACTATCCGCTATTAAGACCGGTGATGGTGTTGTTTCCAAAGGGGGATAAAGATTTGGGAATCAGGCAGTTGGAAGACGTAGCTGAAAATGCTTTTTATGCCCGGGTAGAGGCGCAGTATTTTCTTTTTCGGTTGTATGCTTCGGAGGAGAGACAACCCTTTAAAGCGCTGAGTATTACGTCTTACCTGCATTCAAAATATCCAAACAACCCGTATTTTCACCGCTTCTTTGCGCGGCAACTTTATGCTGTGGGTCGGGGAGAAGAGGCCAAAGATGTTTCATTGGAAATCCTGCGAAGGATAGACGAAGGATGGACGGGATATGAGTCTAACAGTGGCCGGTATGCAGCGTTTTTTACCGCACAGTATTTTGATAAAGTTGGTCAAGTAAATGCCGCCAAAACATATTATCTAAAGACCATTTCTTTCGGGGAAGAGTCGGAAAGCCAAGAAAGCGGCTATCATTTGTATGCGTTGATACAGCTTGGAAAGATCGCAGTAGCCGAAAATGACAAAAAAAAAGCCAGAGGATACTTTGATCAGGTCAAGAGTTTAGCCAAGAGGAAGCATCCCGCCCACAAAGAAGCCAGGGATTTTATTAAAAAGAATAAGTTATAGGTTGGGTTTTCGCTGAGTTGATTCTTTAATTCAGCAGGAAATTTGACTTTTGTATATAAATATTGGGGCTTGGAGCTGTTTTTTTTGATTAAATAGCGAAATTTGTAACAATATTTCGTCCGTGCCGACGTTTTTTTCGTAAATACCTTTAAAATAAATTTAAAATAGATTAATTTTGCACCGCATATAATTCGGTAAATTCTTTAAAACATGGATAATTACGTAAAAGTAAAATTTGACAAGATAGATCGGAAAATCCTGGAGATCTTGCAAGCCAATGCAAAAATCACGAATGCCCAATTGTCAAAGGATATCGGTCTATCCCCCGCGCCTACCTTGGAGAGGGTGAAGAAGTTGGAACAAAGTGGCATTATCAAAAGCTATCATGCCAAGTTGGACCCTGAGAAAATCGGACTAGGTGTTAGCACCTTTGTTCTCGTAGGTCTGGTGGGTCACAACAAGTCAAACATCGAGGCTTTTATGAAGGAAATAGACCAGATTCCGGAAGTGATCGAATGTCATCACATCACCGGTACCGGCGACTTTATTCTTAAAATCATCTCTAAAGACATCACCTCCTACCAGAAACTAATGCTGGAAAAAGTCAGTGAAATCAAAGAGGTGGATTCAATGCAGTCCATGGTGATCCTGTCTACTTTCAAAGACAGCAAGGTGCTGCCCATTCCCGCATAATCAACAACGACAAAGTTGAAGCATTCATACAGAGGTGGCCAAATGGTCACCTTTTTTACTGCTTAAAAAGCAGTTTTTGTCATTATTCATTCGTGCAGTCAGGCGAAGCTGCCTACGTAAACTACTAACTCATGAAGAATCCATGGACTACCCTCTCGAAAACGGAAATCTACACCAATCCTTGGATTACGGTAGAGGAACATCAGGTGATCAATCCCAAGGGAGGTTCCGGCATTTACGGTCAAGTTCATTTCAAAAACATTGCCATAGGGATCATTCCCTTGGACAAGGAATTGCATACTTGGCTAATCGGTCAGTACCGGTATACCCTTGACGACTATTCCTGGGAGATTCCTATGGGCGGAAGTCCAATTTCCGACACCTTGGAGGCCGGGGCGATGCGGGAACTAAAGGAAGAAACCGGGCTCTCGGCCAAGAGATGGCGGAATATTTTGAGGATACACACGTCTAATTCGGTTACTGATGAGGTGGGTTTTGTATTTATCGCGGAAGATCTTACCGAGGGGGAGACAGACTTTGACGAGACGGAGGATTTGCAAATCCGTAAGCTGCCCTTTGTGGAGGCAGTTCAGATGGTGATGTCGGGCCAAATTACCGATGCCATCAGCATGGCGGGCATATTAAAGACGGAAAAAATATTGATAGAGGAAGGCAGGCTTTAAGCACGGCCTTTACATTGACATGGCATTACAAAATTATACAAAACACTTAGATGTCACCATAAAGCTTGCCTATCCAGTTATGCTGAGCCAATTGGGACAGGTTCTTGTGGGGGTCGCAGATAATATTATGGTGGGCCGCTTGGGTGCGGAAACACTTGCAGCGGCCTCCCTGGCAAATAGCATATTCTTTTTGATCCTCATGTTTGGGACGGGGGTATCCATGGCAATCACGCCATTGGTGGCGGTAGCGGATGGAGAGGGTAAGAAGCGTAGAATCTCCCGGATTTTCCAACACGGATTCTGGATCAATATCGTGTCCGGTATCCTGTTATTTTTGTTCGTTTTAGGGCTGTCACCGGGTCTTAATCACCTGGGTCAACCGGTAGAGGTGGTTGCATTAGCCATTCCCTATCTACTGATCATTACTTTTTCCTTGGTGCCGCTGATGTTTTTCCAAACATTTAAGCAATTCATCGAAGGGCTGTCTCAGACACGGCAGGCCATGACGATCACACTTGCCTGCAATGCAGTCAATGTCTTTCTAAATTGGGTATTGATATACGGTAACCTCGGCTTTCCTGCCATGGGTTTAAATGGTGCCGGGTGGGCTACGCTGATTTCCCGGGTGATGATGGCGGTAGTTATTTATATTTATGTTCAACAATCTGGTCGATACCGAGCCTACAGTCTGATTTATGGATTTGCGAAAATAAGCCGGGGTATGGTAAGCCGCATGTTGAAAATCGGGGTTCCCACAGGCTTTCAATTTGTGTTTGAGGTAGGAGCGTTTAGCACGGCCGCCATCATGATGGGTTGGCTAGGGGTGAATGCGCTGGCGGCACATCAGATAGCGATCAATTTGGCCTCCGTCAGCTACATGATGGCCTCGGGACTTGCCGCAGCGGCCATGGTCCGAGTCGGTAACCAATTGGGTAGAAGGGATATTCTTGCTTTAAGGGAGGTTGGTTTCTCCATTTTTGGCATGGTAGCGGTATTTATGTTCTTTTTTGCCGTTTTGTTTGTGGGTTTGCGCAATTACCTTCCGTTGATTTACATTGACGATCCGGGGGTTGTTCAAACCGCGGCGGTGCTGTTGGTGATTGCCGGGATATTTCAGCTTTCTGATGGTGTCCAAGTGGTGGGCTTGGGCGCCCTGAGAGGCCTGTCTGACTTGAAAGTGCCGACCTTGGTAACACTAGTCGCTTATTGGGTAGTCGGGTTGCCTTTGGGCTATATCCTCGCCTTTCCATTTGGTATGGAAGAGGTCGGCATCTGGATAGGCCTGCTTACGGGGTTGACTGCTACGGCGATCATGTTAATCTGGCGCTTTCATCGCATCAGTAAACGATTGCTAAAAGCGCAACATAATTCGGCGCTTGACAAGGAAGATCAAGTGTTGGCGCTAAAATGAAAGGGATATTTCCTATTCAACATAACAACTGCATTGGTATGCAAACAAGCTTATACATCGTAACAGGAAGTAGCAAAGGACTTGGGAGAGCGCTGGTAGAATCGTTGCTGCGGCGTCCCGACACAAAGGTAGTGGGCATTTCCAGATCGGAGGAGAAAGCCACAGAGCGTTTCTTTCCAATTCAATTGGATCTCAGTGATATCCAAACCCTGATCGGGAACTTGGATAGGGTATTTCCATCCGGTAGTTATCAGCGCGTCGTGTTGATCAACAATGCCGGATGGATCGGTGAAATTGGTCCCATGGGAGACTTGTCTCCTCTGGGAATAGCAACTGTCCACCTAGTAAATACGGTGGCGCCGGCCATTTTGACCAATGCTTTCATTGAAAAATACGGAAACAGTACCCCAGAAAAAGTCGTGATCAACGTGAGTTCCGGAGCAGCAAGAAAGGCCGTGGATGGCTGGTCCAGTTACTGTTCTTCCAAGGCAGCGTTAAACCAGTTTACCTTGGTGGCCCAGGAGGAGTCCGATTTAAAAGGCTATGGTATCCGGTACATCGCGCTGTCCCCTGGGATCATAGATACGCCGATGCAGGGTGAAATCCGGGCTGCCTCACAGGAGAGATTCAGTCAGTTGGAAAAGTTTAAGGCATTCAAGGATACCAATCAGTTAAGTACTCCTGCAGAAACAGCTGCAAAGGTCAATTACCTGCTGGATCATTTGGACGAATTTCCGGGGGTGCTGTTAGATGTCCGGGAGTTTTGATTTTGGAAAGTCGTAAAACCAAAAGCGGGTGTTTTCCGGTGATATTTCGTTCCAAGCGCCCGCGGATGATTGAAAGCCGAATTGCCCGCAAGTAGGCAGGTTATCCAGTTCTTCACCGAAGTGGTTCACCAAGTCCGTCATTCCGGGATTGTGTCCAAAGAAAAACACGATTTCATGCCTATTTTCCGTCTGGTGGATGGCATGTAAGAGCCCCTTGGTGCCGGCGTGGTACATGGATGCTAACGCCATGATTTTTTCTTTTGGGTATTGGAAAATAGATGCTGCCAACCTCGCCGTGTCCAAGGCTCGGACGGCGTCCGAGCTTACCATTAGGTCGGGTTTGATCCCTTTTTTAAGTAATCTAGTGGCCATTTCGGGGGTGTCACTAAGGCCTCTGTTGGCTAAGGACCGCTCGTGGTCGCTCCGGAAAGCATGGTCCCAAGAGGATTTGGCATGACGCCATATTACGAATTTTTTCATCTGTTTATAATTTGTTCTTTAGCGGTCAGATGGAATCCCTGCCTACCGGCAGGCAGGTCGCACGAATTACAGTCGTCCCTCTGTGTGTCGCTTGCGTCGTGCTCGATTTCATGTTTTTCAGCGGTCAGAAGTTTCGTGGTCTTCAGCTTGGTCAGTTCTCCGCGGGAACCAGCCCGAGCTGTTGTTTTTCGGGTTCTTTCACGACGAGCGCATAAAAGTGGATGATTTGTCAAAAGGAATCAACTTTTTCTTAAATTAAGCTGTCAAAAATCCAAAGACCTCTATTTGCATACCTTACTGTTTATGAAGATCATTTCCCCTACCTGCTTTGCCTGTCTGGTATTCTCTTGGCTCTTTTCCGGCTGCGGCACTTCCTCCGAGGAAGGCATCGGATCCCATGAAAATTGGGAGGTTAGTCTCGGAGACAAATTCAGTTCTCAATACTCTCATTTGGATCAGATTAACCGGAAAAACCTTGATCGCTTAGAGCTGGCGTGGACCTTTCGTTCCGGGGATTTGACAGAACGAAGAAATACGCAGATTCAGTGCAATCCCATCATTGTGGATGGCGTGCTCTTCGGCAGTACGCCTACGATGAAAGCCGTTGCGCTGGATGCAGGCACGGGGAAGCTTCTGTGGGAGTTTGACCCAAAGAAGGATTTTGAAGTTCCTATAACCGTCAACCGGGGGCTAACGTATTTTCGGGATGGATCGGGAGACCGGGTTTTCTTTTCCGCAGGATCCTTTCTGTTTGCGCTGAATGCGCAGACCGGTCAGTTGGTGCGGGATTTTGGGGATTCTGGGAAGGTTTCGCTGAAAGAGGGGCTCGGTGATTGGGCCAAGGATCTGTACGTCATTTCTACCTCTCCCGGGATTATTTTTGAGGACAAAATCATCGTGGGAACCAGGGTTTCCGAAAACAACGATGCCGCTCCGGGATACGTGAGAGCTTTCAACGCGTTTACTGGAGCGCTGGATTGGGTATTTCATACAATCCCAAGACCCGGGGAGTATGGGTATGATACCTGGCCTGTAGACTCTTACCAACGTGCTGGAGGAGCCAACAGCTGGTCCGGATTCAGCTTGGACGAAAAGCGGGGGATGGTGTTTGTCCCCACGGGCTCGGCTTCCTTTGACTTTTGGGGTGGGAATCGCCTTGGAGATAATTTGTTTTCCAATTCGGTGATTGCGCTCAATGCCGCCACAGGGGAACGGATTTGGCATTATCAGACCGTTCGGCATGACATGTGGGACAGGGATCTTCCCGCACCTCCCAATTTGGTTCGGGTGGTTCACAGCGGCAAGACCGTCGATGCCGTGGCGCAGATCACCAAAACCGGAAGAGTGTTTGTTTTTAATCGGGAGACGGGAGACCCCCTCTTCCCTATCGAGGAGATGGATGTTCCGTTGTCGGATCTAATGGGCGAGGTGGCCGCTGCATCCCAGCCACTGCCTGTGCTGCCTCCGCCTTTTGCCCGGCAGGTGTTTACGGATGAGGAAGTGACGGATATCTCTCCAGAATCTGGGGACTATGTGAGGGAGATGCTTAAAGGCAAACGCTATGGTCACATGTACATGCCTCCCAGTACGGAGGGGACGGTTGTCTTTCCGGGATTCGATGGGGGAGGCGAATGGGGTGGTGCTGCGTTTGACCCAACTTCCGGTTGGCTATACGTAAATGCAAACGAGATGCCTTGGATTCACACCATGGTTCCTACGTTCGATCAGGCGGGCGCCGGCTTGGGCAAGTCGGTTTATATGGTCAATTGCGGAATGTGCCACGGTCCCGCCATGGCAGGGGACCCAACCGGTGACTACCCTTCGTTGATCGGTGTGGGCGGTCGATTGGCGTCCGGGGAACTGGTGGACATCATCACCAAAGGTAAGGGAAGAATGCCCGGCTTTCAGCACCTCAAGGAGGCCGAAAGGGAAGCGGTCTTGGCGTACATCAACAGACAGGAGGGCTCCGAAGTGGATGCCCACGAAGAGGGCATGGAGTCAAATCTCGGAGCGGTTCCTTACACGCATACGGGGTATCATCGGTTTTTTGATCAGGATGGATATCCTGCCGTTAAGCCCCCTTGGGGAACTCTGAGTGCGATTGATTTAAACAAGGGAGAAATTAGCTGGCAGGTGCCTCTCGGAGAATTTAAGGAACTCACGGAGCGGGGTATTCCCAAAACTGGAACAGAAAATTATGGCGGACCGGTGGTGACGGCGGGAGGTCTGGTGTTTATTGGGGCATCTAAGGACGAGTATTTTCGTGTGTTTGACAAGGTGACTGGAGAGGAACTGTGGAAATACAAATTACCGGCGGCAGGCTATGCCACCCCGGCGGTATATGCCGTGAATGGCAAGCAGTACGTGGTCATTGCCGCAGGTGGGGGGAAGATAGGCACTGATCCTGGAGATTATTATCTGGCGTTTGCGCTGAAGGATTAGCGCGGTCAGCAGGTACCGGATTCTAAAGCATATTTCCGTTAGGGCTGTCAAATTCGATGTATTAGGACAAAGTTTCCCAACAAATAACGGTTGCATCGATAAGGAGGAGAGGTTTGGGTAGATTTCCAAGTTGGCTTTAAGGGTCGACCTCTGGAAGGGCGGATCAATTGTTGCCCTTCTTCGATGGTCATTTTTAGTGCTTTTAAGTGACTTGGATCGGATTTGGAAGGTTACTTGTTTTTTGGCACGGATAAGCGGGATGGCGTATCTTGCGGCAAGTTTGTGAAAAGTTTTTAGCAGCCCTGTTTTTTTTATAGTTTTACGCATCCAATCAGGCTGGGCCTAGTTTGCGTACGCGAAACAGCGGTGTTGGACGAAAATGCTACAAATACTTGCAGACAATCGTAACCTTGCGGACCTTTCTGTACGAATCATGGCATATACCAGTTCGATGAAGGTAGATTTCGAGTGTTTTGGGAAAGGCTATTTAGGCCCTTTGCACGTTGCTGTCGATAAATTTTGTTAGAAAAAGAGAAAACTATGCAACATATTAATCCCACCGAAACCAAGGCATGGAAGGTTCTCGGTCAGTTATCCGAAATAGTAATCAACATTCGAAACCTCTTTCAGGAAGATGCATCTCGGTTTGAAAAATACCATGTACGGTTCAAGGATATTCTGTTGGATTTTTCCAAAAACCGCATAAACGACGAGATTTGGCAGGGGCTACTACGACTGGCCCAAGAAACTGCGCTCTCGGAGGCGATAGAATCGATGTTTTCGGGCAAGACCATCAACGGGACTGAAAATCGCGCTGTGCTGCACACGGCCCTTCGCAACCGAAGCAATACGCCGGTTTACGTAGATGATCGGAATATCATGCCGGATGTGAACCAAGTGCTTGGCAAGATGAAAATTTTTGCCGACAAGGTGTCCAAGGGGGTATGGAAGGGGTATACCGGTAAATCAATTCGTTCGTTGGTAAATATTGGGATTGGTGGGAGTGATTTGGGGCCGGTAATGGTTACGGAGGCGTTGAAGCCCTACCAAAACCCCAATTTGGAGGTGTTTTTTGTGTCAAATGTAGATGGCACCCATATTACGGAGGTATTGAAGAAGGTAAATCCGGAAACTACGCTGTTTTTTATTGCTTCCAAAACCTTTACCACCCAGGAGACCATGACCAATGCCCATACGGCCCGGGAGTGGTTTTTGGAAAATGCCCATAACGAAGAGGAGATTGCCAAGCATTTTGTCGCCCTTTCCACCAATTCCAACGCGGTGATGGAATTTGGCATTGATATCGACAACATGTTTGGATTTTGGGATTGGGTTGGGGGCCGCTATTCCCTTTGGTCAGCCATAGGTCTGACCATTGCCTGTGCCATCGGATTTGACAACTTCCGGAAATTGCTGGAGGGGGCACATGACATGGATAATCATTTCCGGCAAGCGCCCTTTGAACAGAATCTACCGGTGATCTTGGCCCTGATAGGGATATGGAACACCAATTTCTTAGGTGCAGCCACCGAAACCATCCTGCCCTACGATCAGTACATGCACCGTTTTCCGGCGTATTTTCAGCAAGGAAACATGGAAAGTAACGGCAAGTGCATAGATCGTACCGGTAAGCGGGTTGGCTATACTACCGGTCCGGTGATTTGGGGTGAACCGGGAACGAACGGGCAGCATGCCTTCTACCAGCTTATTCATCAGGGTACGCAGTTAGTTCCCTGTGATTTTATCGCACCCGCGGTCAGCCACAATCCAGTTGGTGACCATCATATCAAGCTGATGTCCAATTTTTTTGCACAGACAGAGGCGCTGATGAATGGTAAGTCACTCGAAGAGGTAAAGGCCGAAATGCGCAAAGAGGGTAAGTCTCCAGAGACCATCGAAAGGATTGCTCCACACCGCGTGTTTGAAGGCAATCGGCCCACTAACTCCATACTTGTGAAAAAGATCAATCCATCCACCTTAGGTGCCCTGATTGCTATGTATGAGCACAAGATTTTTGTACAAGGGGTGATCTGGAATATCTTTAGCTTCGACCAATGGGGTGTGGAATTGGGTAAAGTACTGGCAAAGTCCATCCTGCCGGAATTGGAGAATGAAGAACCAATAGCCTCCCATGATGGATCTACCAATGGCCTGATTAATGCCTTTAAGGCCTTTCGGAGAGATTAAAAAATAACGAGCCATCCATACCTCGAACCTATATCGTTTACAAGAGTCTACTATCCTGCCGGATTCAACTTGCTGAGTTCGGCGGATAACAGCTCCTGAAAGGTGCTGCTGATCGGAACCACTTTATCCGCCAGGGTTAGTTGGTGCCTTTCTACCTTGCGTACTTGGGCAAGATTGACGATGAATGAACGGTGTGTTTTTACAAAGGTTGCGGGTAGTTGCTTCTCGATTTCCACCAGTGTCGTCCTGCCTACTACGGTCTCCTGCAAAAGGTGAAAGGTCACGTAATTTCCCTGCGCTTCACAGTAGAGGACGTCTTCGAACCGTATTTTCACCTGCTCAAAGCCGGTCTTGATAAAAAGAAATGTTTTTTCCGGCACATGCTTGAGGTCATGCCATTCGCGTGCGCGCTGACATGCCTGCAGGAATCGGGCCAGGGAAAAGGGTTTGAGCAAATAATCGGTGGCATCCAATTCGAATCCTTTCACCGCATGTTCGGAATAGGCCGTCGTAAAGATAACCAACGTCTTTTTGGGCAATAGGGCCGCGACTTCCATGCCGGATATGTCGGGCATTTTGATGTCCAAAAAGAGCAGATCTACCGGTTCCTCCTGCAGAAACTCCAAGGCTTTGATGGCATCGGTAAATACCTCTTTCAGGTGTATAAAGGGCACTTTGGAAGCGTGTGACTTGATCACCTCCAAGGCCATGTATTCGTCGTCAATGGCTACGGCCGACAGCATAGGGCGGGGGGCTACAGTTGAATACTCAAATGTACGAAAAACTCCAAATCGTTTTCCCGAATGATCAGCTCGTGTTTGCCGGGGTATAGCAGTTGCAGGCGTTGTCGGACATTTTGAAGCCCAATGCCGGAGGATTTGTGTTCGGGGTCATCGGATTTACTTCGGTGCATGCTGTTAGTGACATCCAGGTGGACCGATCCGGCCAGGCAGCGCAGGCTGATGTTTACCCAGGATTTGTGCTGCAGACTGATTCCGTGTTTGAAGGCATTTTCAATAAAGGGAATAAGAAGCATCGGTGCGATTTGGCCTTTGCAGGTGTCGGTCGATCGGTTAAACGTAATGGAGGTGTTTTCCTGCCCGTTGAATCGAAGTTCTTGGAGGTCTACGTAGTTGATTAGGTATTCCTTTTCCCGTTCTACAGCGATTTTTTCCTGGTTGTTTTCATGCAGCATAAAGCGCATCATATCTCCCAGTTTTTGAATCCCAGTAGCGGTATGTTCCGACCCCTCCTGAAGTGCGGTTCCGTAGAGGGTATTCAGAGCATTGAACAGAAAATGCGGGTTTATTTGCGAGCGTAGAAAGGAGAGGTTGGCAGTGGATTGGTCAGCTTTTGCGGTCAGCGTATGGATCTTCCCGAGGTAGGTTTCGTATTTGTCAAAGACCATCGTAGACAGGGGGATCACGATGACTACCACTATAAGCGCTAGGCCAATGCCAAAAAACACCATGTCTGGACCTAAGTTAAACGTCGCGGAAATTGCTGCGCTCAATAAGATGATTCCAACGGGTAGGATCCAATGGTAGATCCGTGCTTCTCGGAGATTGCCCGATCGCCTATTTCGGTAGATCAACAGGAAATGGTATACGATGGTAAAGCCGATACTTGGGATGGCTACCGCATAGCAGAAAACGATAAAGGGAGCTACCAGTTCCTTGAATTGTAGCAGAAAGAGCAGCACAAACAAGTATATAATTCCAATTCTAATGGAGTTATAGAGGGAGTAATCCTTAGGCTGCGGGGAGAGAAAAATCTTGTCCGCCATGTAGGCGAATGCCAGGTACCCAAAGTAGGTAACTATAGCGCCGAAGTAGGCAGGTAGAAAAATGCGTTCGCTTATATCAAACCCTGCCCCAATCATGGCGGTCAGTGCCAAAGAAAGCACAAATAGGAGTAGGGATAGCAAGATTGGTTTGGTCTTTTTTCTGGTTTGACGGTACTTGGGAATCAGCCAGAAATGCATCAGGGATACCGAGGCGAACAGCACCATCGGTATCAGGATTTTGGCGAAGTAAAGGGAAAGATCCGACCAGGGGTTAAGGTTGGATGAGCTAAGCACATTGCTGAGGATAATCGTCACAAAGACGAAGATCAGCACCCACCGTTCAATTTGCGGGAACTGGAGTTTATGGTGTTGCATCGTTATTGGGCTTGGTCCATGAGATCCTTGGGTTCCTATGGGGGGGCGTTGAATGGGTTTCTGGGGAAAGATGGGAAATGGGGCGGAAAGACAACACCGGGCAAATGCAGGGTTGTGCCCAAGGATGGCATTCCTGCACCAATCGGATAAATAACAGAAGTACCACTACTTTGATGTATGGGGTGTGGGGTTTTTCCTGATATCGCTGTTTTCGTTTCACGCTACAAGGATACCGCAATCCATTACCAACACCAATTTCAAGGGACGAAATCCCTGATTGCGGGGATGGAAATACCGAATGCATGTTGCACCAAACGATAAACGTTATTTAGGGAAGTACACGCGTCTTACGTCTCACCACTTCGTGAGTCTTTTCCAAACTACACCCAGCGCAGGCAATCTAAACCCAAATCCGACATACTATACTTAGAGCGCTTTTTAATAATGGGGCGATCTCGTAAGTTTCACAAGTCTTATGTCTTAAATCTCGACTAATCTCAAACCTGACATCACACTGCCCTCACCTACAAACTCCTGATCTTTATATTCCGAAAATACACCTGATCTCCGTGGTCTGTTAGCAGGATATGACCGCGCTCCAGTTCACCATAGTTGAGATCCGATTTGAATTTGGTTTGGGCCTTGCGCTTCAAAAAGTCCCTGCTGCCTCTAGTATACGAAACTACCTTGACTCCATTCAGCCAATGCTCGACCTTTTTTCCTTTTGCAATGATCCTACCGTTGTTCCACTCACCGTGTGGATGCAAGACTTTGTTTTTGGGTTGGTAAAGTAAATATCCCGACGCGGTGGAACTTAGTCCATTCGGGTCTTTTTTTATTTCGGGATGGTTAAAATCGTCTATGATCTGGTATTCCGGACCATTGATCATCGTTTTGCCGGTTTCTTCGTTCACGATGGGACCTACAAAATATTTGATGCCGCTGTTGGCCTTTTCGGTCAGGTTAAATTCAAATACCAGTTCGAAATCACCGTAGGTTTCCTTGGTCATGATGTCTCCTCCTTTTCCGTCCAGATAGAGGATGCCGTCTTTATATTTCCATGCGTGACCTGGGAAGCTCTGATCAGATTTCCCCTGCCATTTGTCCATACTTGTTCCGTCAAAAAGGACTTCCCATTCTCCTTGGGCCATTGCATTTAGAGCGGAGGTAATGTACAAAATGGCAACTATCAAGCAGGGAGTTACGATGCTTTGGTGTGTGATTTTCATGTGTTTATAATTGATTCTGAGTTTTTTTTGGTGACTTATAGATTGCCGCGGACTTTGGCAGATGGTAAATGACGCAATGTTTGGGTTGCATCTACCCGTATGCCGCTCACTGTTGGTTAGGGACTTGATCTGCGCATTTATTCCAAGAGGTTAGTCAGCCGAAGGGTTGGGTACCATGCCAAGATCCGCAGCCAGCCGGTCGAAGGCCTCCAAAATGTGCTGCTGAATGCCCTTTTCCCAGGTACTCGGCAGACCATATACCATCTGTGAAGAATAGCCTTCGTAACCACCTTCTTCCAAAATCACCTCAGAGGGGATGTAGCCCATTACATCGTTGGAATAGGCCATGACGAAACTGTTCTGTCCGTAGGCGGCTTTGAGCTCATTGGCATAGGCTACTGTTACTTCTCCACCCATATTGAAAATCCGTTGTCCGCCAAGCTGCCAGATCTGAAGGGGGTACGGGTAAGATGATATGGGTGTTATTCCCATGGTTTGCTCGGTAAGCATGCGCTCAGCCCACCGGCGCATGTATCCCGACTGCTCGTTTGCCATACGTGTGAGTTCTGCCTGACTTGGTGCGGGTGATAATGCCAAGGGGATCTCTGTATAGGCAGTCTGGATTTCTGCGGTAAGTGATGTCATTTCTTCTTCGAGTACCCGCTCCACGGCTGCCGCTAAGGTTTTACCGTATTGCTTGGCCAACGGTAAGCTTCGGCGTGGAATGGGGTTTTGGTCTCCGGATGCTCCCTGAAAGAACAGCGCAACCGCCCCGGGATATAACCTCTCCAACTCAATCTGTGCATACCCCGGAAAATCTCCCGACCACGAATAATGATCCAATACAGTGGGGTGGCAGGCATAGCCGAACACGATTCCCAATAGGTCACCACCTGGCGCCTCAATTTTTATTACCGGTACGGCGTGATCATTTGGTCCCGAAAGTGCTACTTGGTTTATAATGTCGCGTTCGGAATTATTGCGCCTGTTGACTTGAAAACGTGCCACTCCGCTGCCCGCTGATAGGTTTGCGGCCACCATGTCCGCCATGGCCTCGTCTACAAGCCCGATCACCGCGCTTTCAAGCCAGCGAGAATAGTCCTTGACCAGGGTAAGTTGCTCCTCATCCAATGGGTAAATGTCATACAAGGCATCTTCCAACACCGGACCCGAGTGGGTATGGCTCCCATTTAGGATAATCTGACTGTAGTCCCAGCCGTATTTCTGTTTAAGTGCCTGTCGGATACGGTCTGACATTTTTTTGGGAAATCCCAAGATATCGGCTGTAATCAATACCGACTGCCTGCCAGCCTGATCTTCGAGTACCAAAGCTTTGGCCCAGAGTTCTTGGTAGGTACCTGTTGCCGGGGTGGTGCGCGCTGCATATCCGGCCATCCACATGGGCTTATCCGGCGTGATGACGACCTTGCTGATGCCGGCCTTCCACATGAAGTTTTGCTGGGCAAAATTTTTATTCACTGTAATGAGAAGCAGAAAAAGGAAGATGAGATTTATTTTTGACATGGGTATCAGGGGTTATTTTCTAGTGACCAGTCTATTGCTTGATAGATCAGTTGAATAAATGGAGTTTTGGAAAAATCCGTCGGAAAACCCAAGGAGGTATAAAACACCTTGCTCCTGCCAACTCCTAGAGAAAATGCCACCGGCTCACGGTGACCATCGGATACACCCTCCAACAGGATGGTCGTGTTTGGCTCAAGCAGCGGATTTACCAAGTAAATGTTCCCCTGACTGCTCCATTCACTTATGGGTAGCTTGTTTACGATAGGGTGCTTACGGTTTTTACGGTTGACCGTCACATGGGTGGGGCTTTCGGCCGGGCCATATCCCCTGTTTTCATGCCCCAGTATGGTTGGAACAAATTCCCACCAGGCCTCATGCCCCGTTTCCAGCGTTTCCTGGGGAATGGAAAATGCATGGTTTGCTGTTCGGATTCCGATCAGGGGCTTTCCTGCTGCCAAGTGGTTTTTGATCAATTTCAACTGTTCTTTAGGTAAGCCAACTCGACGCATGAATACGATGAGCAAGTCGGCATCTGTGATGTGCCGGTTGTTTGGGAATGCATAACCCTCCCTAGGACCGGAACCTAATAGTACCTGCGAGCGATAGCCGCGATCTTCTGCCAACTGATTGGCAAAAGCAGGGACGGTCCACGTCGCTTCGTAGTTGTTTGGATCTTCACTGATTAAAAAAGTGATCAGTTTCTGACTGTTGGCTGTTTTTTTTTGCTCCGGAAGAGAGGGCGGCTGCATTCGAACCCTGCCCTTTACGTTTAACTGATAATCCTTGTAAGTAGTGTACCGACCACTGAGCCAGAGCACCACTTCTTTTTCCTGGTCTGCCAAGATTATGGGCCGGATATTGTCTTCGGAGGATTGATAAGTTACAGGCGTCCATTCCCATTGGCTATCTTTGGTACGGGTACCCCGAAAGATCTCGTATCTGCGTTCGCCGTTTATCAGCAACGGGTTTCCGGTTTTGGGGTCTACGTCTGCGGATATATAGACGATATCCGAACGCATTGGATGTAGGCTGATTAACCCGGTATATTCGTTTTCACCAGGATATAGACGACTGCCGGCGTAGGCAATTTCCTGACCCACCCATCGGGCGCCATCCCAATAGGCGTGGTGGTAGCGGTGGTCAAAACCTCCCAGCGAGGTGTTGCGTGTTTCTCCCTTGGTGATGGGGTCTTTGGTTACCGAAAAAACGATGTAGGGCCGTCCTTGAGCATCCAGCTTGATGTCGCTAGTCCATGCTACATCGGCACGCGTGGATACATCCCCGTCGTATACCTTGGTGAAATCTGTCGGTTTATAGGGGCTACTTACGGTTCTGCTTATAGGCCCCACCAAGGTACCATCGCTTTTATAGAGGTTTCCGTCTTCGTAATACCCGTGGTAAATACTATTGTTGTAATGGCGGGGGTGTTCTTCGGTTGTAATAAAGTGAATCCGCTTTTTTCCATCCGAGGTATACCGAAGGTAAGCCCTACCGAAATCCTCGAATAGCCTGCCACCAAATTCCCACGTGTTTCCGTCGTTTTTGGAAATCAAAAAATGTGGGTTGTTTTCGTTGCCACGGTAAAAATTGAACGTTTCTCCTGTGTCGCTAAGCCGGTAAACGTTGGAATAGCAGACTCTTCCGTTGGTTTTAAAGGTTTGTTCAGGCGCCCAGACCTGCATATCTCCGGGTTTTTCCGAAATGCGGTAGCGGATCAGAGAGTCGATGGAGTGTCCGGCGTACACCGCCAAAAACCTTCCGTCAGGCCGCAACATCAGCGCGCTTACATTGTGGTCATCTGCAGGAAGCATCCCCTCTGTAAGATTCACAGCGCGTGTTTGGTTGGTTTTGAGGTTCCATTCTGTGACGGTATTGTTTCCTTCTGAGGTGACGCCCGAGAAGATGACCCGGTCACCAAGCAGCAATGCCCGGTCGTCCTGAAACCAGCACCAACTACCGTCCTCGTGTAGGGTAACGTCGTCACCTGCCAAGAGAGGACTTGGGAATTGAAAGGCCATAAGGCTGCTGTACATTCCCAGCAGCAGTTGGGTGGCAAAAAGTGCTAGGCATCGTTTATTCATGGGTGAAGCATTCGTGTTTAGTAGCAATTTATTCGAATAGGTCTGCATCTTCAAGGGAGTAATTATACAAACCTAATCGTTATTGCGCGACCAAAGTATGTTGGGCGGCCGCATGTGTAGGAAAAAGCCGTTTATGGCGGGTTAAAATGTCCGGGGAGTCATTTTTTGGTGACCTTTACATTGGTAAACCAAATGAACTTTTCCCCCGCCTCATTTTGGTGATCCAGTGTCAAACGAATGCCTTCAAATTCTTGGACATTTTCCCAAGTCACGGCCCGCCCTTCCGGGCCATTTCCCCGTCTAAATACCCATTCGACGATTTCTAGGTTTTGATTCAAGAATAGATCATACGCATCCCCTGGTGTGTAACCATCGGCATTGTTATAGATGATTGAAAGTTTGGTGCCCTGTATTCCCTGAATGGGCGAGCGTTGGCCTTCGGTCACCTCGTAGCGGTACCCAGTGTCCCAAGCAAGCTGAAAGGGAAACATTAGCCAATACTTGTCATTGATAAATCGCTGGTCTATCGCGTCCAGTTCCGAGGATTTCTCGGCGATCTGGTACGTAACGGTAGTGTCTGGTCCGGAATAGTAAACCTCACCTTTGATCCTGTCCCAGGTCCAATCGCGGGTCAAAACGGTGGCACTGTCCCGGCGAACATTCCAAGTATAGGAAATCGTAGCCACATCCTTCAATTGGTGAAACCCATACACGTTGGCTATCTGCATAGGGAGCGTTTGTTCTTCCTCCGGAGGGGTGCATTGGCTCATCAATAGCGGAATTAAAAGGGACGCAATAATCTTTTTCATAGGGTTTTGTAAGTTATTTGATGAATTAGGTTTGGAAACAAGGCTGCTTCATGACGATGCTTAAAGGGAGGTTGGTTCAATCTTATTGATCGAGCGGTACATTATCGGGTAGAACGCCACGTGGTTACAGTCCTGTATGTATGCTTAGGACTTATTCAGCTACATGGGGATGTCCGTTTAGGTAATGGCTTCCGAGCAGATCGTCTCCGAAATCATTTTTTAGATCCCTAACTACCGTATGCACATGGTTGGCATTGTTTTGTACGTTGTCATATTCTATGAGCAGGGCGGGGTTTTGAATCCGATAGTAGTGTGGTTCGCCGATTGCATTGGTGGTGCTGCCTGCCCAAGCAAAATAGGTGTTTTCTATTCCTGCTTCGCGCACCTTCGCCCAAAGTTGATCCCGTACTTGGTCGGTATAGTTGGCTAGGTACATGCCGATTAAATCCTCCAGCATGTTTTGCTGGGTAGGGGTCATTTGTCGGTAGCTAAGTCCGGCAGGCTGTAGGAGGGACGCCTTCCGGTCGTTGGCAGTAAGGATGTCATTGGGAGCTTTGTCGGTGTAGATGGCTATGGACTTTTGGGATTCACCCAGTGTTTCCAGAAATGAAAACCCCCGGTTTGTTTCCAGTGCAAGTGCTTGTCTGCCCCGATGAAGGTCCACCTGAACAATGCCGGGATTGGAACCAAAAAAAGTAGGAGTGGCGGAAATGACGGTTCCTCTTAGGGAGGAAAAATTAAGTGATATATGATGTCCTTCAAACCTCCATCCCCACTCACCGGATGGATGGGGTGTGCCGAAAACGGAAAAGTAGTAATTTTCAGGATCTCGATATGAATCGTTTGGCGGTCGGTTTTCGATTATCCGAAGTACATTTTCGAGCTCAATAATTGCTTGCGTTTTTTGATGACCTTGTGTGCCGAGTGATGCCTTCAATAGCGTCAGGCCAGCCTGGGTTTGCCGTTCGTTTAAGTCGTGAAAATTTACACCCTTTCGGTCTCTCGGGATGAAGTGCCAATTAAACCGTTCCGAATGGTCAAAAGGGAAGGTGGCCTTTTGTTTTAGTGCGGGATCCAATGTTTCCAGGAAAGCCATAGCTTCTCCGGATAGGTCCTGCCCCATTAGCCTTGGCACAATAAAAAGATATACCAAGCTGATGAATAAGTAGCTTATGTGTGTTCTACGCATGGGGATGTCGCTCAGTGGCTTTTGTTCCAGTAAATTTTCAGGTTGTTCGTAGCTCTGCCGGACGCTATGATATCCAATTTACCATCTCCGTTGAGATCGGCTACTTGGAGGTCTTCGCATGCCATGCCGCCTTCATCAATCCAGATCAGATCCCAACCCTTGGTTCCATTTGGGATGTAAAGTTGAATGCCGATTTTACCGGTTGTGTTTTTCTCTCTCCAGCCCACCACCAGTTGATCCTGCCCTTGATTTAACAGGTCTACTGCCGCCAGCCCATGCCCTTGATTTAGCTGATCCGTTACTAGGGAACGTTTTAGGTTTTCTTTTTTAAAGGTACCATTACTTGGGATGTAGGTGGTTAGCAAGTTGCCGTGTAGCGGTTCTATTCCGGTGAGGAACTTCTGACCATCCCAGCCGGTACCAATACGTAATTCTCCGAAGGAATGTCCCTGAACCAACCAAGCCCCGTCACTATGAGCTGTCCACCTACCGTTTTTAAACTGAAATGCCTTTACTCCTTCTTTACCCCCTATGTACACAGCATCCCCGTTTTCTTCGGGAAAAACGTCTAAATTATGCGTCATATGCATGGAATCGTCTATAACGGAGTAGGTCCATGGTCCGGTCAGGTCTGAAGGTACCTCGTAGGCGATGATGTGGACACCTGCTCCTTCCCCACCTTTATTGCCCTGACCGTGCAAAGGAGCCATGATCAATTGGTACTTGTCGCCGGCTTTTGCCCACCTCATGCGATGTACGGTGGGTTCGTGGTGAAGGCGCACGGGGGTCCATTTTTGGGTGGGATCGGCGGGGCGGACTAGGTAGTGCACAGACCCGGATTTGATTGGATCCGACGTTTCTCCTGGATTCCATTGTGCACCCACGGCTACTTCAACCTGTCCGTCGCCATTGATATCGGCGGCGGCAATGCACACATTATCGAATGCAGTTAGGTTTTCGACCATTACAAAGCGCTTCCAGTCGCCGTTTCGGTACCATACGAATTCTTTTTTGTCTACAAGGAGGATATCAAGTTTGCCATCTCCATCCACATCGCCTATGGCCAGTCCATAGCCAATAGCTACGTTGCTATCCAGTAGCTGTGCTTCAAATTTGGGCGTAAGAGCGTGGGCTGGGTCGGCCATTAGCCATTGAAAAAGCATTAAATACCACATCTATCAGGTTATGTTTGGTTTATTGCTAAATATAACCATTTTTCCGTGGATTTTTCAGGACATGGCGCAATAGAATTTTAGATGGAGTACCGATTCAAACCACAGTTCTTTGGTCCTAGCACACCATTGCCCGTCCAAGCCTGTAGATAACGGTAACATCAGTGGCTGTTTCCACAGTTGCTGCGGGCAACGTAAAGGCCAAACGTTCCTTCCAGCCAATACCTGTCGCAAGTGAAGACTCGGTACCAACGGGGATGCTGACCCGATATAATAAACCTATATCCGCTATCTAGAAAAAAACAGTCTGGTAATAAAGATCCCCTGACCGTCATCTGCTCCTGAGTCACTTTCTACTCCGCTTGTCACAAACGTCAATTTCCATCCCTCCGAAAGCATGGTATTTATCTTGGAAGAGATGATCGCATCGTTTGAAGCGATATTTTGGAAATTAATGCCTGTAGCGCTAAAGAAATTCAGAAGTTTGGTCTCCTCTATCTCGTCCACTCTCAGATCCGAACGCTTGATTTCACGTTGATCACTCTTTTTGCCATCTGTACGCTCGGTAGTAAACTCCTCGTAGTTGGTTTCCGCTTGGTTGTCGACGATTCTTGACCTGCCGATCCCCATGGGAACGATGGATTCGACGATGGTGACAATCTTGAACTCCTGCTGTGCAATCAGCTCCGCGGAGAATGCCATAAAGGCGACGAGTAAAAGAAAGGTTTTCTGCATGTTACAAATTTTTTCTTTGGGGTAAACGTTTTTTTACTTAACAAAGTTGTACGAAAATCAATAATTCTCCAAAGCTATTTAGGTAGGGGTGTAAATTTAGTGGTTTTTAGCAAGTTCAAGTAGCACGTTGATTTTATTAAATTGTTTGTAGACAAATTGAATGGATTTTAGATGAACGATTTTGTTTCAAGATGGAATGGGGTGGCGCTTTGATCTGAGGTAAAAATCCCTTTCTTTGAACCCTAAATACGAAATGGCATGGGTATCAAAATAGGAATTATCACCTCATCCGACCGGGCAGCAGCAAACGTGTACGAAGATATTTCCGGGAAGGAAATCATCCGGACGCTGACAGAATACCTAACGACTCCATGGGAACCCGTATATCGGGTAGTTCCAGACGAACAGGATCAGCTGGAAAATACCTTGATGGACTTGTGTGACAATGCAGGCTGCTGCTTGGTAGTGACAACAGGCGGTACAGGACCAGCCCTTCGTGACGTAACCCCCGAAGCCACTGAGGCAGTGTGTCAAAAGATGATGCCTGGTTTTGGTGAGCTGATGAGGCAGGTGAGCCTTCAGTACGTGCCTACGGCCATTCTTTCGCGGCAGACTGCCGGTATCCGGAACCAAAGCCTCATTGTCAACCTTCCCGGAAAACCGGCTGCAATAAGGCAGTGCTTGGATGCGGTATTTCCAGCGGTGCCCTACTGCATAGATTTGATTGGAGGGCCTTACTTAGAAGCAAATCAGGAGGTTATTGATGTATTTCGCCCGAAGAAATAGAAATGCAGCGTTGATGGGAGTAAGGATCTATAAACTGCATTTCGGTTGGTAGACCTGGAGAGAAAACAGTACCTTTCGCTGCTGTAACGGGAAGGTTTAGTACGAGGATGTACTGGGTACTCAGTTGCTCGAGATGCCCGAAGATTGCCGTATCTTAAACCTGCATTTTTGCAGCTGGCTTAAGTGAAAATACTTCCCATTCCCCTTGAAATCATCCCGTGTTTTTCGTGTAGCTGACGGTAATGGGCCAATAACCTGCGGAGTTCAGTAAAGGTCTGTTCAAAATTATGGCCGTGGTTATGGGGATGCCACCAAAGATGGTAAACTTCCCCCAATTGTGCCGCTAAACTCATCTCCCGTATGATGCGCTGAAGCTTCATGTGGTTTACCCAAGCTACCCGTGGCTGAAAGGGACGGAAAAACCGAGATGCCGGAATTTGTACCGCGTCACCTTCATCTTGGATATTTGCCAAGGGGTATGATGTTTTGCGCCCCAGCGGAACTACTGCATCACCTGTACGGAAGAGGCGCTTGGTAAGTTGACTGTCATGTGGATCCCTCCAATACCAGTCCCCAGGGTTCGTCCGTAAAAAACGGAAGCCTTCTTGTCCTGCGATAAGAATGGCTTCTGGGTGAAACTGGTTACGGGGGAATACCATTGACCGCATCTCCAGGCCCAACTTGTCCGCTACGATGCGTTTGGCAGCTTGAAGGTCCGCCCGAAAGCTCTCTGTACAGGCACCGGGTTCACGGGTGTAATAATGAGCAAAGGTATGGCATCCGATTTCCTGTCGGGGGTAGGTAGCAATTCGTTTTACTAATTCCGGTGCAAAAAGGAGTTTGTCCGAGGCGGGACTTCGTTCGTACCATCGGTAGGCAGAGTATTTGTCCGAAGTAAAACGTGGTAGTTGGCTGGGCTGATAGGTACGCCATTCTTCCCGGTTCTCTGCCAGAAGCATGCCCACCGTGGCCCAGGTGACCGATATTTCAAAATCGGCAAAGATATCCAGTAATCGCGGAACCGCTTCCCTTGCCAGGGCGTAATAACGTTCTTGTCCCTCCACTGGTATTTTATCGAAGCGCCCCCAATGCAGCTCAAAATCAAGGGATATGACGAAAAGTGACTTGCCCAACGTTGCGTAGAGACATTAACGGGTAAAACAACTAAATCCGATCAAATGTAGGATGCTTTTTTGAAAATACGATACATCGCGCACAAAGAATCCCAATAAAGGGTGTAAAAATACTTTTCATTCGCATGATAATCCCGAGGTTGTTTAATGTTACCATATAAATCAATAGCATGCCGCCGGTAAGCAGTAAGCCCATAGTTAGAAAACGTGGAAGATGGAGGTGGGGGCGGTACCAGCAGTAGCGCACTATCGCCGCAATAAAAGCTAGCAGCAGGAGGCTGTTTTCCAGTGCAGCAGCCCATTGCCAGATTCCCACTGCTTCCCAAGGCAGGGGACGGAACAAAACGGCCCATAAGCGTTCAGGCCAAGTGTACTCATGCATCGGCACATAGCTGAAAGCCCCAAAGCTTTCCAAGAACCGTTGTTGACTGGAAAGGAAATCAGCCAAGGCCTGCAGGCTAAAAGCGGGGAGATGAGTCTGTCTCTGCAAGATTAGCAATGCCACGATGCCTGCGGTTCCTATTGTTGACCAAAGGTACCACCTATAGGGAGCACTTCTGACGTTGGGGTCGGTGATCACGAAAAAAAGAACCATGCCAATTAGCAGCGCCCCGTGAATGGGACGGGTCATTAGGGCTAGGAAGATTCCCAAAAGTGTCCAGTATCCATTTCTAAAAGGGCCTGCCAAACCTTTCAGCACCCAGATGGTTCCTATCCAAAGAATGGCTTCTTTGCCCACGCCTGCGGTCCAGAAATGTATACCGGGCAAGAAGAGCGCTGCTATCCATCCGTTTGCCCACCTACTGCTGCTGTTCCATCCCCAGTGCGCTAGCCCCAGACGCAGCAGTTCGGCAAACCCCACAAATGCCAAAAGACCATAAATCATATTGCCAACATAATAGGGCAACCCCCATTGCTTGGCTGGGAAATAATTAAGCCATTGCATGAAAAAATTACCGTATTCAAAGTAATCCATCCATTGCGATGCCGGGCGGTAGTTCCCAATGGAAAACTCCCAATAGGCCCTTGAATCTCCTCCATGCACCATCAGGTAATGGTGAAAAACCAGCGTAAAAAGCATATGGTAAAGCAAAAGGAGAATGAAAAGACGTAAAGAGATAGTCGGCATGTAGGATGATAGGGTATTCGAGTGCTTAATATACGGGATATTGTTGAATTCTTTCCGGCGAAGACGTAAGGTCCGTGGTAGCGAAAAACTCAATCAAGAAGCGATAGAAAGTTAAACCGGCCAAAATGGGGTTGATTTCATGATCGCTACAGACGACCGGTATGTTTTGCTTTTTTGGGGGATGGGCTTTAGTGTCCAAAAGCAGTGGACATCGGAGGTGGGTTGGCCAATGGCAAATTGTCCGGGGTAATAGAGGGTAGTCGCAACCTAAACCAGGGACAGCGCCCTACACACCCCGCCGACAGCGTGCTTTCAAAAAGAAAGAAATGGTTCTCAAATTTTGGGAGTCTAACTTCTCATGTTAAACGTCTAGCATCCACGAAAAAGGATTCTTTGGGTTATGCGGAGCGAATAGCCTCTACGGGATCTAATCCTGCTGCAATTGTGGCGGGCACAATGCCGGAAAGTATTCCGATCACCGATGAAAGTCCCAAACCCAGCAGGATATTTTTAATGCTTAAAATTAGTTCTAAACACCCTAGATCCACAAAGGTAGCCGCATATACAATCCCTAGGCCGGCCAATCCACCAATTAAACTCAGGAAAACGGCTTCAAACAAGAACTGTAATAGAATGAAGTAGTTTTTGGCCCCGAGTGATTTTTGGATGCCGATGATGTTCGTTCGTTCTTTTACAGAAACAAACATGATATTGGCGATGCCGAAGCCACCGATTAGAATGGAAAATCCACCGATAACCCATCCTGCAGCGGAGATTACGGAGAAGATGGAACCTATGGCGTTTTGGATAAATTCCGATTTGTTTAATGCAAAATTATCCTCCTCAGTAGGCTTCAGCCCTCTTTTGGCCCGGAGCAATCCTGCCATTTCGTTTTCCAAGGCAATCAACTCCAGGTCATCATCAAATCCCTTGGCAGCTATAACGGGTTCAAGTCCATACCTGCCCACATTGTACAATTTTGAAAATGCACCAAAGGGGATTAGAATGCCTTCATCCTTGGAAGGTGCATCGAACAGCCCTTCTCCTTCCTCTTCAAATAGACCGATCACCGTAAACTTAAGACCTTTCACCTTGAACTCGCGCCCGATAGCACTGGGTTGTCCCGGAAACAGCGCATTTGCAATTTTGACACCAATAATAGCCACATTGCGAGCGGCGTTGATTTCCAGTTCCGTAAAAAACCGTCCTTCTCCTATGGGGGTTTCGTACACGTCTTTGTGACTAAAAACTACCCCTTGTAAATTACACCGCTCGTAGGCATTGCTCCCTTGTTTGGCGGTGGTTCTTGCCTCGGCAAAAATGGTTACTCCCTCGGCACTTTTCAGCCGCTCGCTCAGAAACTGGTATTCCGCATACGTTCCGGGCGGTCGACGAAAGTACTTCCACCAGGGATACTCCTGAGGCCCTGAAGAAAATGGGAATCGGTCTACCCGTATGATGTTGTTGCCTAGGAAAGAAAGACTGTTTTTGATGTTGTTCTCCAGAGAATCTACCAAGGTAAAAACGGCGATGATCGCAAAAATGCCGACTGTAACGCCTAGTAAAGAGAGCACAGTGCGGGTTAGGTTTGATTTTAGCGCCTGCATGGCAAAGCGAAAGCTCTCCCAGATTAGTCGAAATACCATCACACTTAACAAGTTGAAATAAAACTATTTGGCAATATAGATACAATTAGGCAATATTCTTGCTATCTTTGCATTTTTTATGACTGAGACAAAAGCTAGAACAAATACCTAATATCTTACAGATGAAATCGAGCATGACCTACCCGTCACACACCGGGATGCCCCGATAGCTATCGGGACAAACATGCGAGATTCCATGTGACCACTGAAA
Source organism: Lunatimonas salinarum (assembly GCF_017811155.1). Taxonomy (GTDB): domain Bacteria; phylum Bacteroidota; class Bacteroidia; order Cytophagales; family Cyclobacteriaceae; genus Lunatimonas; species Lunatimonas salinarum. The sequence continues at coordinate 165,488 of NZ_JACVCV010000006.1, forward strand.
AACAATTATAGACACATGAAATTATCAGATTTCAAATTTGAAGTTCCCAAAAAACTTATTTCTCTATACCCTACTGAAAATCGCGATGAATCCCGCCTAATGGTGGTGCACAGATCCACCGGAAAAATCGAACACCGGGTGTTCAAGGAAGTCATTGATTATTTCAATGACGGAGATGTTTTTGTGACAAACAACACCAAAGTATTTCCTGCTCGTCTATATGGCAACAAAGAAAAGACGGGTGCTAAGATAGAGGTGTTTTTGCTGCGGGAACTAAACCGTGAACTCAGACTTTGGGATGTATTGGTAGATCCGGCCCGAAAAATTCGAGTAGGCAATAAGCTTTATTTCGGCGATAGTGACCTGGTAGCAGAAGTAATCGACAATACGACCTCAAGAGGCCGGACTATCCGGTTTCTGTTTGACGGTACGGACGAAGAGTTTTTTAAAACCATCGATATTTTGGGAGAAACCCCTATTTTGAAAGATTTTATAGAGCGTGAAGTAGACAGTTCGGACCGTGAGCGCTATCAAACGATATATGCAGAGCACGTAGGCGCAGTAGCTGCACCTACTGCCGGATTGCATTTTACCCCGCACCTGCTCAAGCGATTGGAAATCAAAGGGGTTTCGGTAAGTCCGATTACGCTACACATTGGTTTGGGAACGTTCCGACAGGTAGACGTGGAAGACCTCACCAAACACAAAATGGACTCGGAAAATTACGACATACCCCAACAGACCGTGGACTTGGTGAACAAGGCATTGGATAGCAAAAAGCGGGTGGTAGCAGTAGGGACAACTTCTCTGAAAACCATCGAGTCTTCGGTGACAGCGAATGGTCGCCTGAAGGCCAGTTCCGGATGGACCGACAAGTTTATCATTCCTCCTTATGAGTTTAAAATCGCCAATTCATTGATTACCAATTTTCATTTGCCTGAATCCACACTGTTGATGACTACGTCGGCATTTGGCGGATACGATCTCATTATGAAAGCCTATCAAGAGGCGATCAGGGAAAAATACCGGTTTTTCTCCTACGGAGATGCCATGTTGATACTCTAATTCACGAGGGCGCCTAGGGCGCCTTTTTTCGTGTGTTAGCCCAAAGCAGCAGGATATAGCTGGGTTAGTTTGCGTTTTTTTTGCCATGTGTAGGCCTTCGCTAAATTTGAGCGAGTAAGCCGCAAATACCAGGCTAGCCAAAAGTAAAGGAAGAAAGAGATTACTGACCAGAATACCTGATAAAAAAATGACACGATCAGTCATAATAGTTGCCGGAGGAAGCGGTTTGCGTATGGGATCGCCTATCGCCAAGCAATATATACCAGTGGGTGGAGTGCCGATCCTAATGCGTACCTTGCAAGCCTTTCATTCTTTCGACGAAACCATGCAACTGGTACTGGTCTTGCCAGAAAAAGACATGGGATTCTGGAGGGATCTCTCCAAGCAGTATGGGTTTCGCATACCTCACGAAGTGGTCGCCGGTGGTCAGTCCCGGTTCCAATCAGTTAGAAACGGTCTTAGCGCAGTGCCTGAAGGGCAAAGTTTGGTGGCGATTCACGATGGTGTGCGTCCATTTGTTTCTTCTGAAATAATAAGGCAAAGCTTTGAGCAGGCTGCTAGCACAGGAAGTGCCATCCCTGTGGTGCCTCTCAAAGATTCCCTAAGACGGGTAGGGGCAGACGGGCAATCTGTGTATCAAGACAGGCAGGCCTATCGGTTGGTGCAAACCCCTCAGACTTTTCAGGTTACCCGGATAAAGAGCGCTTTTTTGGTTGAAGAAAGTGATGCCTTTACCGATGATGCGACGGTGTATGAACATCAGGGCTGGCAGGTTCACCTAGTCGAAGGAGATCCCGAAAATATCAAGATTACGACTCCTGAGGATCTCCGTTATGCGGAGTTTTTGGTTGGTAAGCGTAAGATTTAGCTAATTAGGTGTGTTGCTCACCGATGGAAATCCGGTATTTACCGATATATTGGCAGGCATGGCCTATTTCCGAGAGGGGATTTGCATGGGAATGCCTAAGTTTAGCTCATCATTCAATCAATTGCACCGCAACGCCTGCTAGGCAACGTTCCTGATTTGGGATATTTGCCAGTGGAATCTCAAGCGCTTTTGTCGGTGTTCGCTAAGTCACGTCCGCTCACGTAAATTATTGACATATGAAATCAGATAACCAACGTACCCTTGGTGTGATCGTTTTGGTCATAGGCACCGCGCTTCTGCTTAAGCAATTTGGAGTGGTATTCCCTTCATGGATTTTCTCATGGCCGATGATACTTTTGGCCTTGGGAGTGGTCATTGGGTTCAAACATGGTTTTACAAACACAGCCTCCCTGGTCCTTCTTGGTATCGGTACATTCTTCCTTCTTCGAAACAACGATGTGCTTCCTTTTGGTGCTGAGAAGATGCTGTTACCGGTAGGATTGATTGTTTTGGGTATTTTTCTGTTAATGAAAAAAAAAGGAAAAATTGGTAATTGGGAGGGCAATTACGATCGGTTTGAACGAAAGCTGCGAACCGGCAAGGCAGGTAGACAGCAGGAAGGGGATCCGTCGGACTACCTAAACGTAGAAGCGGTCTTTTGTGGAATCAAACGAAAAAGTATCTCAAAGGCCTTTAAGGGAGGAGAGATTACCACCATATTCGGAGGCACGGATGTTGATCTCAGCCATGCCGACTTGGAGGGGCCTGCTGTGATAGATTTGTCGGTGGTCATGGGGGGGGTTAAGTTGATCGTGCCTTCGCATTGGGATGTTTCCTTTGGAGTCACTAACATTGCTGCTGGCGTAGAAGATAAACGGCTGCCTCATATGGCTTCTTTCGAAAGTGGTAAGAAGCTCATCCTTACGGGTACCGTTATTTTCGGTGGGATAGAAGTCAGCAGTTATTAGCATGGATAGTCTGATCCGGAATACGGTGACAAAGGGTGGAAGTGGGTGGTTTTATGCGGGGCTTTTTGGTGTATTGGCCGTGGCAGCCATTCTGCTATTCATATATTACCGTGGGCTGGACGAATATATTCTTGTCGATGGTGGCCTTCACGCAGCCTTGGTAACAGCGGGTACTTTCTTGCTTTATCAGGTATATCCATTTCTTCGGCTTTCCGGTCCCACGTATTTGCCGGCGCTGAGTTTTCCTGCTATTCTGGGTCTGGCAGTCGTTTTTTGGGGTAAAATCATGCTTCAGTGGATTTGGGGGGAGGGGGATTACCTGGGTTTTGTCGAGCATTCGTTGCCGCTTCGTATGGCCTTTGTCCTATTGTTGTTTTATGGAATGTCCTTGTGGATACTGTGGCAGCAAGAGCGGGAGCGAAGTTGGGCGGTCAAAGAGCGGGAGATGTTGACCGAACGGCTTTTGAGGGAATCGGAGCTTCAGCACCTCCGTATGCAGCTGCAGCCACATTTTTTGTTTAATAGCCTGAATTCGGTGAGCGCGTTAATGTCCAGGGATCCAGAGCGTGCCCGACAAATGCTGTTGAAATTAGCCGATTTTTTTCGGCTGTCGATTCAGAAGCATGGAGCTGAGAATGAGCCATTGGATAGGGAGTGGCAGCGAATTCGACTATATTTGGATATTGAAAAAATCCGATTTGGCAATCGCCTTCAGGTAGACATGGTGATGGGCGAAGGCTTGGAAGGTTGGGTGTTGCCCGCGCTATTGATGCAGCCGCTGGTAGAAAATGCCGTTAAATTTGGTTTGTACGGAGTGGTGGATGCGGTTGTCATTCGCATAGAGGCGCAAGAGGTTCAGGGTGTGCTGCATATAGTCGTATCTAATCCTTGTGACCTAGATTCCCTTCAGCCTCCCGGAACCGGATTTGGTTTGGATAGTGTGCGCCGTAGGCTCTACCTTCTCTACGGACGAAATGACCTGTTGCAATATCAGCTTCAAAACAACCGGTTTACTGCAACGCTACAAATTCCCAAGGCCCATGACAAAGACAGTAATCATCGATGACGAGCCGCTGGCACAAGAAGTACTGGAGGAGTTTCTCCGCGACCACCCAGATATACAGGTGGTAGGAAAGTTCCTCAACGGATTTGAAGGGATTAAGGGGGTACAAGAACTCCGTCCCGACTTGGTGTTTTTGGATATTCAGATGCCGAAGATCAATGGGTTCGAGCTGTTGGAGCTGCTGGACGATGCGCCTGAGATCATTTTTGTAACGGCCTACGACGCATATGCACTGAAGGCTTTTGAAGTACAGGCATTGGATTACCTATTAAAGCCCTATAGCCGAGAACGCCTTGCGCAGGCGTTGGATCGGTTTCGGAAACAAAAGTGGAAGGCCGGTACAGGACAGTTGGATGGGAGTGCTTTGCGTATGTTTTATCCGGAGGGCCTTTCCCGAATCGTGGTGAAGACGGGGAATAAGGTCGATGTAATCCCCGTCCCGGAAATTCAGTACCTGTGTGCGGAGGACGATTATGTGGGCATCGTAACGGCGAAGGCAAAATATTTAAAGCTAAAACCCTTGAAGTATTTTGAGGAATCAATGGATCCTCACAAGTTTGTCCGGGTACACCGCTCCTATATGGTTAACATTGCCGAAGTGACCCGAATAGAACCTTATGAAAAAAACCGGCAGCACCTGGTTTTGCGGTCTGGACAACGAATCCCGGTAAGCAGGCAGGGAGCGATTCGATTAAATGAGGTTTTTAAGGTATAAAAAAACTCCCAAGGGTTAGCTTGGGAGTTTTTCATTTTTAATACTCGTCTTCATTGAAGAAGAAATCATCTTTGGTGGGGTAATCCGGCCAGATTTCTTCGATGTTTTCATAGGGCTCCCCGTCGTCTTCCAGTTCCTGAAGGTTTTCGACCACTTCCAGCGGAGCGCCGGAACGGATGGCAAAGTCAATCAATTCATCTTTGGTGGCGGGCCAAGGTGCATCTTCCAAGTAGGAGGCAAGTTCTAATGTCCAATACATAGTATACACAGTTAAGAATGGTCCCTTTCGGGTTGGCAAAAATAGGTGTCTTAATTTACGATTTAATGCTAAACGGTTTATGGCGTAGATAGTTCCCGCAACAGGAAATTTTTTACATCCATCTTCCGGATATAGCTATTGATCTTGCGCTGCAAGATGGTGTCAAAATCCCTTTCGTTGGTTCGAAAGTTCTCTGCATTGCTTTTTACAGTGTCCAACTCCTTCTGATCCCGGGCTATCAAGTCTTTCAATATCCCGGCTTTGATAATGTTTTTTTCTTCTGTGGACTTGCCGTCAAAATCCTCGTACTTTGAGTGACAGAGCTTGTTAAGAAATGATTTTTCATACACCAAATCCGTTGAGAATACGAAAGTCTTGATGCTTTGTTGTGCGTTTCGGGGCTTTTTAGGAGGTAATTTTTTCCACTCGGCCTGCAGACGTTTTGCCTCCGCCATGGTAGCTGGGGAGGAAGGTCCTTTGGAAAGGATACGCATCTCTTGTGCCAGTTTTTCCATTTTACGCAGCAAAAGTCCCGGGCTTAACGTGGGACCGCTTTGCATCACGCGTTTGTACTTGGAGAATATCCGGTTATTCAATTTTGAAAATTCATCCCAAATGGGCTGTCGCTTGTCGGCGGGTACTCTCCCTGCTTCCTTCCATTGCTTTTGGATTTTTTTGCTGATTTCGAAAGCCAATTTCACATCTGCCAAATCATGGGCCTGACGGGCTTGGACAAGGAGGTCTTCGTATGTTTTTAGGTTTTGTTCAGCCTGCAACGCCAAGGTGTCAAAGTAATTCTTGCGGTTTCCGTAAAAGACATCCAGAGCTTGTTGGAAGCGTTCTTCTGTTTCCTGCTCCACGGCTTTCTCCACCGGGCCAGTTTTGAGCCAGCGTAGTTTGATGTTTTTAAAATCCTCCGAGGCCTGCTTCCAGTCGGTGCTGTGCATGAGGTTTTCAGCTTCCTCAATTAGCCCATGCTTGATTTCAAGGTTGCGTTCACGGTTAGTTTGAATGATTTCTTCAAGGAATTTCTCTTCTTCTTCCAAATCGGAAATGAGAGCGGGGAAATCACCAAGTGCATCACTGCTGTACAGGGAATTTTTCAGGTGGATAAGTTTCATCAAAAAAGAACCTTTGTTCTGATTTTCCTGGATATCCTGTTTGAGTTTTTCTACTTTCTCCCGTATCATTTGGAACCTAGCCTCAAAATATTGGATCGTAGAGGCCTCGTTTTCTTTTACTTCGCCGATCACCCTGTCTTCTTGGCCTAAGAAACCTTTTAGGTAGACTTTATCGTCCTTAATGTATCCATAGGGATGTTCCATGGTGGTATGCGGGTTCGTTTTTTACTGGTGATTTTTCTAAACTGCAAATTAATTAAATATGCCTCATTTATCCTAAGAAAGGCGATTTTTTACCATCTTTGTGCCTTGTTGCCAAGGTAAAAACAAAGACAAAAAGATATGAGTAACGAGAAGATAATATTTTCTATGGCGGGGGTTTCCAAGGTGTATCCTCCCCAAAAGAAAGTGTTAAAGGATATTTACCTCTCTTTTTTTTATGGGGCCAAGATCGGTGTTTTAGGATTGAATGGTTCAGGAAAAAGCTCCCTGCTTCGAATCATCGCGGGGATGGATAAGGAGTTTTTAGGTGAAGTGGTTTGGTCGCCGGGATACACCGTAGGCATGCTGGAGCAGGAACCAAAGTTAGATCCGGAAAAAACCGTGAAGGAAGTAGTAGAAGAAGCGGTAGCGGATACGGTGAATCTGCTGAAGGAATTTGAGGAAATCAACGAGAAATTTATGGATCCGGCACTCATGGAGGATCCGGACGCAATGGATAAGCTAATACAGCAGCAGGGCGAGGTACAGGAGAAACTGGATGCTTGTAATGCGTGGGAGTTGGATGTGATGCTGGATAAGGCCATGGATGCGCTACGTCTTCCCCCAAGCGACGCCCAGGTCAAACACCTTTCGGGAGGCGAGAAGCGTCGCGTCGCCCTTTGTCGTCTCTTGCTGCAGGAGCCCGATGTGCTGCTTTTGGATGAACCCACGAACCACTTGGATGCTGAGTCGGTACACTGGCTGGAGCAGCACCTGAAGAATTACAAAGGCACGGTAATCGCCGTCACTCACGACCGGTATTTTCTGGATAATGTCGCTGGATGGATCCTGGAATTGGATAGAGGAGAAGGGATCCCATGGAAAGGCAACTATTCAAGCTGGTTGGATCAGAAGCAACAGCGGCTGAAACAAGAAGAAAAGACCGAGTCCAAGCGGCAGAAGACACTGGAGCGGGAGTTGGAGTGGATCCGGATGTCTCCCAAGGCAAAACAATCCAAAGGTAAGGCCAGGCTAAATGCCTACGAGAAGCTGGTAGGAGAGGAGGCAAAGGAACGGGAAGCCAAATTGGAACTCTATATCCCACCGGGACCTCGTCTGGGCGCCAAAGTGATTGAAGTAAACGGCGTTTCAAAGGCCTTTGGAGAAAAGCTTTTGTTTGAGGATCTTAGTTTTTCGCTGCCGCAAGGTGGAATCGTAGGTGTAATTGGTCCAAATGGCGCAGGAAAGTCTACCTTGTTCAAACTCATCACTGGGCAGGAGAAGCCGGATGCGGGGCATTTTGAAGTGGGCGAAACCGTCCGGTTAGCGTATGTAGATCAAGAACACGATTCCTTGGATCCCAACAAAACGGTCTACCAGATTATATCGGAGGGTAACGAATTTATCAAGCTTGGGAATAAGGAGATGAACGCGCGGGCTTATGTAGGCAAGTTTAATTTTGCCGGGGCAGATCAAGAAAAGAAGGTGGGCGTGCTATCCGGCGGCGAGCGAAACCGTGTTCACCTGGCAATCACGCTGAAAAAGGGCGGTAATTTGCTATTGTTGGATGAACCTACCAACGACTTGGATGTAAATACCTTGCGGGCATTGGAGGAAGCATTGGAAAACTTCGGCGGCTGTGCTGTGATCATCTCCCACGACCGTTGGTTCTTGGACCGTATATGTACTCACATACTGGCTTTCGAAGGGGATTCGCAAGTCTATTGGTTTGAAGGCAACTACTCCGATTACGAAGAGAACAAGAAAAAGCGATTGGGAGACATTTCTCCGAAGCGGATCAAATACAGGAATCTGAAATAACCAAACCCTAGCGGGCAGGTTGTTCCCTGCCTTCACCCGACATACTATGAGACAGTTACTGCTTAGGCCCGGAGCTGAGGAATTGAATTACGAAATCCGTGGAATCGTAAAGAAGGCCCGCCAAATCGAAGCGCTTGGGTATGATATGACCTGGGAAAATATTGGAGATCCTATCCAAAAGAGCAATAAGATTCCCGCTTGGATGAAGGAGATCGTTGCTGATCTGGTAAGTAAAGATCATACCTACGGCTATGCCGATTCAAAAGGCATGCTCGAAACCCGACGGTTTTTGGCAGGACTCAATAATACCAAGAATGGAGCACAGATCAACGCAGAAGATATCCTCTTTTTCAATGGACTAGGCGACGCAATAGCCAAGCTGTACCAGTTTTTGATACCCACAGCACGAATCATTGGCCCCTCACCGGCATACTCCACCCACAGTTCGGCAGAGGCTGCGCACGCTAACACCAGCCCAATCACCTACCGACTGGACCCGGACAACAACTGGTACCCAGATATGGAGGATCTTTACAATAAGGTAAAATACAATCCGGGCATTGTGGGCATCCTGATCATTAACCCGGATAATCCTACGGGAATGGTGTACCCGAAGGAGGTTTTACAGCGTTTTGTGGAGATCGCCAAGGAATTCAGATTGCTGTTGGTGGCAGACGAAATCTACCAAAACATCACGTATAACGGCTATGAAGCCATCAGTTTGGCGGAAGTGATCGGTGAGCTTCCCGGGATTTCTATGAAGGGGATCTCCAAGGAATTTCCCTGGCCCGGATCCCGCTGTGGATGGATGGAGTTTTACAACAAAAATGCGTCGTTAGAGTTTGCCAAATTGTGTGCAACGCTGGAAAATGCCAAGATGATAGAAGTCTGCTCCACCATTCTTCCGCAATTGGCCATTCCGCGTATTATGCAGCATCCACTGTATGCGGAGTACCGAAAAACAGCCAACGCCAAAATTGGACGGCGTAGTCAATTGATGGAGGATATTTTATCTCCGGTAAAGGGAATTAAATTCAATCGGACCAAGGGAGCTTTTTACAACACCATTATCTTCGATGAAAATTTGCTGCACGACGGGCAGCGCCTCCCAGTAGAGGATGCCCGCATTCAGGTATTATTGGATGCCTGGCTCCGGGAAAAGGAGATGCCCCATGATAAGCGGTTTGTGTACAACTTATTGGCATCCGAACGGATTTGTGTGGTCCCGGTTTCTTCCTTTTGCTCCGACTTACGTGGGTTTCGCGTCACGCTCTTGGAAGAAGACGAAGAGGTATTTGTGGACACCTTTAAGCGCATGGCAAAAAGCATCACTGCTTACTTGAAGTCAGGCAAAGAAGTCTCAGTAGGCGCCTAAGAACATGTCATCACGGGTCATGTCCCCTAATTCCCCGGAGTTCCTCTATAGGCTGGTAGTTTTCTTCTTGTGTTTGTTGGGAATCCGGTTGATCCGCTTTGTTAAGGTCGGGCTGTCCTGCCAATACCCATGCGGTAAACCAAAGGTCGGCAATCATCTTCATGGCTTGGCGCATCTGCCGTTCCACCTGTCCGTTTAGCAGTCGGTGGTAGGCATGCGTAAAATCTTTGGAATAAACCCGTGTGTTGATCCCTCCGCGTTCCTCGTAGCTGTACTTACGGTTTTCAGGGAATGATGCGCTCAAGGATTTTTCAAATTGTAATACACTGTCCACAGCTTCGTGGGTACGGATGAGGGCATCCCAGATAGCGATTTGCGGTTGTTCCAAGTAAGTTGCCTTTCCTACCCAGAACTCATAATCATCCGCCAGCAGTTCGGGAATGCGGGATTCCCAAAAACCGTGGATGCCGTATTGGCCGGTGAGTTGGCCGTTATAGTTTTTGGTGGTGTGGAGGGGCACGTGGATATCACCCACGTAGTGTCCTAAGTCGGATGAAATCCGCAAGATGCTTTTGGTGTCTACCAATTCAAAAGCGCGGATTAGCTGCAAGAAGGTGTGATAAGTACTCCAAGGGGCAATGCCGTGTGCCCTGAGGGTGTCTTCGCTATACTGTTCTACAGCCTGCTGCCAATAGCGAGGTAGCCGATAGACCGCGCTGTCGCCGTATACGTCCGCATCCAGAAAATGTTTTTCGGCCTCTCCTTTCACAGCATACCTTCGGCGGTCAGGGTTAACCGCATTTTCCGTAATATAGGTAAGGTGATACTTGTAAAACCGGATCATTTCAGGAGGAAGGCTAAAAACTGCTTGCCGGTTAATCAGGCGGTGTGCGTAAAACCCCCAAGGGGGTATAGCCGATAATGATGCGCTCCAAAGTGCCATCGATAGGACGAGTACCTTCATTTGTAGCAGAAAAATGGCCCAACGAGGTTAAATATAGGTACTTATTCGTTATGGTCAAAATACCCTAGGGTATGTACTGGGATGGCTGAATGGGCCTTTGTGGAAAATATCCCATGTTTAGCTGAAATAATTTTTGCACGTAATATAAAATGTGTTAAATTTGCATTCCGTTTCCTATACAGGGTGGTTTTTAACGCAATCAAGTAATTAGATCAATATATGGCAAATCACAAATCGGCTCTTAAAAGAATTCGTTCCAGCGAAGTAAAGAGACTCAGAAACAGGTACCAAGCCAAAACAACCAGAACCTTCATCAAAAGGTTGAGAAATACAGAAGACAAAGCAGCGGCCCAGGAGTTGTTGAAAGAAGTGTCTTCTATGTTGGATAAATTGGCCAAGAAAAACGTTATCCATAAGAACAATGCGGCAAATAAAAAGTCAAAACTTACCAAACTGGTAAATTCGTTGGCTTAAGCCTTGCACATAAAGTGAAAAAGCTCCGTTCTCGGGGCTTTTTTTTTGGATCATATTTTTTTATTTTGGCATTGATTCCGGCTTTGGAGCGAATAGATTGGCTGAACAGAAGGATAGACGTGTTTTCCGAGCCCTGGGCATATACCAAATGTAGTTTCCGATGGACCATTTTTCATCCATACCCATTTCTCACTTGGCAGAGGAAGACCGGCCAAGGGAAAAGTTGCTCCTAAAGGGGAAGTCCTCCTTGACCGATGCGGAGCTAATTGCCATATTGATAGGTTCGGGCACTAAGTCCATGAGTGCGGTAGATCTGTCTAAAAACATTCTCCGGAGCGTTGAGAATGACCTCAGTACACTCGCAAAGTTATCGGTCAAGGACCTACAGCGCTTCAAAGGAATCGGAGAAGCGAAAGCCATTGCCATTGTCAGTGCCATGGAACTTGGGCGTAGAAGGAAAAGCCACGATCCTCAAAAGAAGGTAAAGGTTCAATCTTCGGCGGATATCTATCAATTGATGAAGCCAGAATTGATGGATGAGACAGTGGAGTACTTTTATGCCGTATTGCTTAACCGTCAGAATATGGTAATCAAAAAGCAGCTCGTCAGTAAGGGAGGCTCATCTGCCACGGTGGCCGATCCCAAGGTGATTTTTAAACATGCCATGGACCATTTTGCCAATGCCCTCATTCTTGTGCATAATCACCCTTCCGGACAACTTAAACCCTCCGAACAGGACGTACGATTGACCCGCCGATTGGTAGACGCCGGCAAAAGTTTAGAGCTTCCGGTCATTGACCATGTGATATTCACAGATGTTGGCTATTTTAGCTTTTCGGATGAAGGATTGATCTAAAAAAATATGAGTCAAAAAAACGGTGTATTGCTTTTTATTGTAGTGGTTGTCTTTGGATCCCTAATCTACATGCTGTTAGGGGGAGGCGAAAGCCCGGAGCAATATAAAGAGCGCATAGAGGCAGAGCGGGAGCGTCAATATAAATACCTGAAATTTAACTTAGAGTCCCCACTTACCGAGGTTCAAAAGCGGGAACTGGAGCAGCTGGAGTTTTACCCGGTGGATCAGACCTATTTGGTGAAAGCCCGGTTGGAGCCTCTAGAAACCAAGAAAATGGTGGAAATACCACTCACAGACGGGTCGGTGGAAAAATACGTGCGCCATTCTTTTGCAGTTTTTCAGCTGGATGGAAAGGAAGTTCGTTTGTTGCTTCTTCAGGCTGCCAATGAGGTGGATAAACGAAACTTTTTTCTTGCGTTTGCGGATGCTACCAGCGGAGAGGATACCTATGGTGGAGGCAGGTTCCTGAATCTCAGGCAGGACGGTCAGCGCTCGATCACCATCGACTTTAACCTGGCCTATAATCCATACTGTGCCTATAATCCCGATTATGCCTGTCCCATCCCTCCGAGGGAAAATATCCTGGAAATCCCTATTCCCGCTGGGGAGAAAAATTACGATAAATAGCCCGTCCTAACTCAAGTTTCTCTTAAATTTGTGGGTTACCATTATTGGGATAGGTGAAATCCAAGCCGTCGGACTGGGATACCCCGGTATACGGTTTGCTTGACATGCTATTTGTGAAGGTAATGGTAATAATCTCATAAAGAAGATTTTATATAGATGAAGATTTCCATAAATAGACTAAAAGATTTCATGTCCTTCGACCATTCCTCCGAAGAGATTGCAGCCTTGCTAACGGCTTCGGGATTGGAGGTGGAGGGAATAGATACCTATGAGTCCATCCCCGGAAGTCTGGAGGGGGTAGTGATCGGAGAGGTATTGACCTGTGTTTCCCATCCGAATGCGGACAAACTAAGTGTGACCACCGTAGATATAGGTAAGGGTATTGTCCCCATCGTGTGTGGTGCACCAAATGTAGCTAAAGGGCAAAGGGTGGCGGTGGCTACTGTCAACACCACACTATACACTTCCTCTGGAGAGTCTTTTCAAATCAAAAAGGCGAAAATACGCGGGGAGGTTTCTGAAGGGATGATTTGTGCAGAGGACGAGTTGGGACTGGGCGACAGCCACGATGGCATCATGGTTTTAGATACTGACCTGCCCAATGGCACCCCAGCGAACACGTTTTTCAACATTTCCCGTGCGGAGGTGTTGGAGATTGGTCTCACTCCGAATCGGGCGGATGCCGCATCTCATTTGGGAGTGGCTAGAGACCTCAAAGCGCTGATGAGAAGGCCTTTGAACCTGCCCTCCGTTGACAACTTTCGGGTTGACAGCGAAGCCCTTCCTATTGCAGTGGAGGTAGCTGATCCTTCCGACTGTCCTAGGTATGCCGGACTGACCATTTCCGGGTTGAAAGTGGCGCCTTCGCCTGCTTGGTTGCAGGATTACCTAAAGGCCATCGGTTTGGAGCCCATTAACAACGTCGTTGATGCGACAAACTTCATCCTCCACGATCTGGGTCAACCACTACACGCCTTTGATGCTTCAAAGATCCAAGGCGGCAAAATCTTGGTAAAGAGACTGCCCGAGGGAACACCTTTTACCACCTTGGATGAAAAAGAGCGTAAGCTTTCTGGGTCTGAACTGATGATATGCGATAACGAGGAAGGATTGTGTATCGCAGGGATCTTCGGTGGATTGGGCTCCGGGATTTCGGATGAGACTAGGGATGTGTTTTTGGAAAGTGCCTGCTTTTCTCCGGATATCATTCGAAGAGGCAGTCAATACCATGGACTGAAGACTGATGCCTCCTTCCGATTTGAGCGGGGAACCGATCCCAATATGCCGGTGTATGCCCTGAAGCGTGCAGCCATGCTGATTAAGGAATTGGCAGGGGGGGAGATTTCTTCACAGATAGTGGATATTTACCCCAATCCGGTGCAAGATCATCAAGTGCCTGTAAAGTATCGAAATATTACCCGACTGATAGGGAAGGAGATTCCCAAAGAAGAGATTCACGAGATCCTTCGGTGGTTGGAGATTGAGGTAACCCAAGAAACGGAAGCTGGATTTGTCGCTTTGGTGAAACCCTATCGGGTGGATGTCACCAGGGAAGCGGATATTATAGAAGAAGTTTTGAGAATCTATGGTTTTGATGCCATTCCCCTTGCGGAGGATTATCATTCCGATTTTCTGGCCAACCATCCCGCCAAGGACGGCAACCGTCTGCAATACCGTATGACAGAGATTTTGTCTGGTAGGGGTTTTAGCGAAATCATCACCAACTCCCTTACCAAGGCTTCCTATGCCGAAAAGGTGCCGCATTTGGATATTGATGGCAGCGTAGTCATTCTGAACAAGCTCAGCGAAGACTTAGGGGTGCTGCGGCAATCCTTGCTTTTTACCGGGTTGGAAGTATTGGCCCACAATATCAATCGCCGACAAAAAGATCTTAAGTGCTTTGAATTCGGTACGGTCTATTGCAAAGAGGGGGAGGGGTATCGCGAGAACAATAACCTGTCGATTTTCCTTACCGGAAATCAAACGTCAGAAAGCTGGTTGGCACCTGCGGTACCGGTGCAGTTTTCACAGCTATATGCCGTGGTGGAGGTGATACTGCAAAAGCTTAACGTAGGAGAGCCTTCTGTAGAGATGGTCGAAGAGGGGCCGTTTGAGTATGGTTTGAAACTGATGCTGGGAAAACGAGAGATCGGAAGCTTGGGGTTGCTTTCTGCTTCCATCGCCCGGCTGGCGGAGGTAAAGCAGGAGGTTTACTATGCGGAGTTGGACTGGACTGCACTGCTCGTTGCTTCGCAAGGAGTCAAGAAGTTTCAGGAGATTTCAAAGTTTCCCGAAGTCCGCCGGGACCTTTCTCTGGTGATCGACCAAGGCGTGTCCTTCGCATTTCTGAAGTCCTTGGCAGAAAAGGCCGGTGGGTCCTTGCTCAAGCGTATCGGTGTGTTTGATGTATATACTGGGGATAAGATTGAGGCCTCTAAAAAAGCCTACGCATTGAGTTTTTTCCTGCAGGACAACGAAAAGACCCTGACGGACAAGGTGATCGACAAGACTATGGGTAGGCTGATGCAGGTGTTTGAAAAGGAAGCGGGAGCATATATCCGAAAATAAATGTATGGTATTCGAGGAACTTCAACGGTTGGAAAGGCTGGCTGGGCACGTGATCCGCAAGGTGAAAATGCTCGAAAGGGAGAATGAAGGGCTCCGAAAGGATCTCTTGGAAGTTCAGGCCGAATTAAAAGAGAAGGATGATCTTCTCGAAGATTTTAAAAATCAAATAAAAATCAGTAAAATTGTAAAGAACATACCGGTAGAAAATATAGAGTCTGCTGAATTGAGAGGAAAGATTGATAATTATATAAAGGAAATTGATAAAGTAATTACCTATTTGTCTGAATAAATGGAGACACTTTCGATACGAATCAAGATAGGAGATAGAGAATATCCTATGAAAGTGAAGGCCCAAGATGAGGCCAAAATCAGGCGTGCGGGAAAGTTGATCAATGAAAAACTCAAACGATACAGGGAGGAATTTGGCTTGGATGACAGACAAGACCTACTCGCTATGGTGGCTTTTGACAGCATGGTGGAGGCAATGGATCTGAATGAATCGAATGCACAAGGTAGTGAACAGGTAAAAGCTACCCTCACCCAAATCAATGCAGAATTATCTGCCATTTTATAATTAAACAGTACCCTCTTTCTTGGCTTTTCCTAGATTTTTCCGGTAGGATAACTTAATATATACCTATGGGAATGTCATTATACATTATTATCGCGGGAGTAATTGGTATCCTGCTTGGTGCGCTTTTAGCGAGTTTATTTACCAAAAACAACAGTAAAAAAATAGAGGAAGAAGCCCGGGATAAGGCCAAGAGCCTTTTGAGAGAGGCAGAGATTACGGCCGAAGGTATCAAGAAGGATAAAATCCTCGAAGCCAAGGAAAAATACCTGAAACTAAAAGCTGAATTTGAGGAGGACGTAAACAAGAAGAAAAGCGTTCTCTCCACTAATGAAAACAAGCTCAAGCAGCGGGAACAGCAACTCTCCAAAGAGATGGAGCAGCTTAAGCGAAAGGAAGCCGAGCTGGATAGTAAAAAGGAAAACCTCAGTGCTCAACTGCATGCCGTACAGGTGAAAAAGGAAGAATTGGATCGGGTGACCAATCAGCGGATTACCGACTTGGAAAAAGTTGCTTTGCTCACCAAAGAAGAAGCCCGAGAGCAGCTAATCGAAATGCTGAAGGATGAAGCTACCACCCGTGCATCTTCTCACATCAAGGACATCTTGGATCAAGCCAAGCTTACCGCCACGAAGCAGGCCAAGAAAATCGTGCTTGATACGATTCAGCGTACTGCGACAGAGCACGCAATCGAAAACTGTGTATCCATATTCAATATAGAAAGCGACGATGTGAAGGGTAAGATCATCGGAAGGGAAGGTCGGAATATCCGGGCATTGGAGGCTGCCACCGGTGTGGAGATTGTCGTGGACGATACACCTGAGGCAATTATCATCTCCGGCTTTGACCCGGTGCGTAGGGAGGTTGCTAGGCTGTCGTTGCACCGGTTGGTTCAAGATGGTAGGATCCACCCGGCCCGTATAGAGGAAGTGGTTGCCAAAACTGAAAAGAACATAGACGAAGAGATCATCGAAATCGGGGAAAGAACCTGTATTGAACTTGGTATCCACGGCTTGCACCCCGAACTGATTAAGATGGTCGGAAGGCTGCGTTTCAGATCTTCCTACGGCCAAAATCTATTACAGCACTCGCGAGAAGTGGCCAAGCTGAGTGCAACCATGGCCGCGGAAATGGGCTTCAACGCCAAATTGGCCAAGCGGGCCGGCTTGCTTCACGATATTGGAAAAGTGTACCCAGAAGAGGCGGAGCTTCCTCACGCAATCTTGGGTATGGAATTGGCCAAGAAATACAAGGAACATCCTGAGGTAATCAACGCGATTGGTGCCCACCACGACGAAATTGAGATGACCTCCATGCTATCGCCGATCGTACAGGCCTGTGATGCTATCTCCGGCTCCAGGCCGGGTGCTCGTCGAGAAATCATGGATAGCTATATCAAGCGTCTGAAAGACTTAGAAAACTTAGCACTAAGCTTTGATGGGGTCAACAAATGCTTCGCGATGCAGGCAGGCCGTGAACTGCGCGTGCTTGTGGATGCGGACAATGTGGATGACGCGACCGCGGGGAAGCTGTCTTTTGATATCTCCCAGCGCATCGAAAAGGAAATGCAGTATCCTGGACAGATCAAGATTACCGTAATACGGGAAATGCGCGCGGTAAATTACGCCAAGTAGGAACGCAATGTACTAAACAAGCTTTGAGGGAGTGGTCGATATCACTCCCTTTTTTTATATCTTTATCATCCACAGAGTTGAATTCTTCGTGCGACATGATGATAAACTATAACAACCGAAAATTCCGGCCGGTAAGCAATACTGCTAATGGAGAGACCTCCGCGGATACCGTTTTTTTGTACGAGCAGTCAGGGGATACACTTACTTCATCCTACGCCGGAGGCGACATCGTACAGGGTCATTTGATGGGAAAAGTGGACGGAGACGGCAACATCACGATGTGCTATCATCAGATAAATCGAAAGGGAGAGCTGAATAGCGGAATATGCCATTCCCGTCCGGAAATAATGGAGAATGGCAAAATCCGCCTTTTTGAGGCTTGGCGATGGTTTACCGGGGACAAAGGCACAGGAGAATCCGTTTTGGAAGAAATTTAACCTAATGAAGCGGTATGGATCGAGGTGAAAAGCTTATTCACGATTATATAGCTGCATACAATGCGTATGATGTGGAAGGAATGACTGCAGGGATGGCGTCCGATATGGTCTTTGTGAATATACAGGGCGGAGATATTACCCTTCGGTTAGAGGGTGTCGACGCCTTTCGGCGGCAAGCTGAGGAAGCGAAGTCTTATTTTTCATCGAGGAAACAAAAGATAAACCACATCGTCCGACTAGGGGAAACATATGAAGTGGAAATTGACTACGAGGCCGTATTGGCGGTAGACCTGCCTAATGGCCTCTCTCAGGGGAAAAAATTATGTATGACCGGAAAATCCATCTTTCGGATCGAAAAGGGTCAGATTGTGAACCTAACGGACATTAGTTAACCCAAAAATAGATGACAGCTGTAAAAGTGTGCTAGGACGTAGTTTTATGAGGGAGAATGGAAGGTTTTTAGCTACATTGAAAAATCTCTGTAAGAGACGTTGTGGTAGGGTCTTAAATTGAAATCCACAGATGAGATTAGTTGATTTATGGCTATGGAAAGATGGGCTATGAAATACAAGTTTGCGCTTTTGGGAGCTTTTATCCTTTATGGTTGCGTTACATACGACGAAAATATAGCCGATTTTCCAAGTCCTCCTACGATCTATTTCCCTCCAAAGGATGCTGATTTGTGGGAGAGTATTTCTCCCAATGAGTTAGGTTGGAATACCGCAAAGCTATCCGAGCTCTTTGCCTATTTGGAGAGTAATAACACACGGGCATTTATTGTCCTAAAGGACGGTAAAATTGCAATTGAAGCATACTTTGGAAAGAATGTTTTGGGGAACGATTCATTTGATAAAGAATCGAGATGGTATTGGGCGTCGGCAGGCAAAGTACTGACTGCTACGCTAGTCGGTATTGCGCAGCAGGAGGGACTTTTGCGTATTGATGATCCTACATCCGACTATTTGGGAAGTGGCTGGACCAGCATGACCGCAGAAAGGGAGCGATTGATTACAGTTAGAAATCAACTTACCATGACAACGGGGCTGTCGTACCAAATAAATGATCTGGATTGCACGCTTCCTGCATGTCTAACCTATGGTTCAGATGCTGGGAATCAGTGGTATTATCACAATGCGCCGTATACATTGCTAGGAAAGGTCGTTGAGAATGCCGCCGGTATGGGCTATAATGAATATACCCGTCGAAAAATTCATTCCGTGACCGGTATGAGTGGACAGTGGGTTACTCAAGGATTCAATCAGATCTATTGGAGCACAGCCCGGGATATGGCTCGATTTGGACTGTTGATTCTTAATAAGGGAACTTGGGGCACTACTGAAGTCCTATCCGATACGGGGTATTATACTCAAATGATCCAAACTTCACAGGATCTCAATCCCTCCTATGGATACCTTTGGTGGCTAAACGGGAAAGGATCGATTAGGTTTCCAGGGCTGCCAAATTTGTTTAATTTGCCATTGGCAGATAATGCTCCGAGGGATTTGGTTGCTGGGTTGGGTAAAGATGGCCAATTCGTTGAGATTGTTCCAAGTCAGGGTTTAGTAGTTGTTCGGATGGGGTCAGCACCAGACAACTCGCTTGTTCCAATTTTATTTCATAACGAAATGTGGGAAAAGCTGGGATTGGTGATAATCCCGTGAATCGGTTTCCTTTGCCAGGGACGGTAGACTATCCGGTAAGGTTAGGTAATAGGAATTAAGGTTGGTTTATCTGGGCCTTTGGCTGGGTGATTTCGAAGGGCTGGGACCATGAATACTTTTTCGCAAAATCATTTGAGGTCACTTGCAGGACCGCGATTTACTTTCTACTTTTGCTGACCCAAATAGAGTGCTGCGCACGTGGTGAAACTGGTAGACACGCCACTTTGAGGGGGTGGTGCCTTCGGGTGTGGAAGTTCGAATCTTCTCGTGCGCACAATGCCTTGCTTCTTTAAGCAAGGTTTTTTTATTACCTTTGATTCTTCATTCCTAGGAACCCATCCACAAAACAATCAACAAAGATCCCATGCCTGAGGTAAAAATTTTCTCCGGAACCAATACCCCGGTGTTAGCAGAAAAAATCGCGAAAGCATACGGTCAGGACTTGGGAAAGTTAACCATCAGCAAATTCAGTGACGGTGAGCTTTCTCCCAGTTTTGACGAATCCATCAGAGGTTGCAACGTTTTTTTGATTCAGTCGACCAATCCTTCGGCGGATAATCTGATGGAGTTGTGCTTGATGATTGATGCAGCCAAAAGGGCGAGTGCCTACAAAGTATGTGCGGTAATTCCCTATTACGGATATGCTAGACAAGACAGAAAGGATCGCCCTCGGGTTTCCATTGCTGCAAAACTCATCGCCAATATCCTCACTTCTGCGGGAGCCGATAGGATAATGACCTGCGACCTGCATGCAGGACAAATCCAAGGGTTTTTTGATATTCCTTTGGATCATTTAAATGGATCAGCTATCTTTGTGCCCTATTTGAAAAGCCTTGATCTTGGCAACCTTATTTTCGCCTCTCCCGATGTGGGAGGAGTGGGTAGGGCCAGAGCTTATGCCAAGTATTTTCATTCAGAAATGGTCGTCTGTGATAAGCATAGAAAACGGGCCAATGAAGTTGCCTCCATGCAGATTATTGGAGATGTAGAAGGGATGGACGTGGTGCTGGTGGACGATTTGGTAGATACTGCGGGTACGATTTGCAAAGCAGCGCAGATCATTATGGACAAAGGGGCCAATTCGGTGAGGGCTATTTCCACCCATGGGGTTTTGTCTGGGAATGCCTATGAGAATATTGAGAATTCGGTACTTTCTGAGTTGGTAATTACGGACACCATCCCCTCAAAGCAGGCATCCTCAAAAATTAAAGTACTGACTGTCGCTGATTTGTTTGCTAAGGCAATCCATGCTGTAACGGGCAATGAGTCAATAAGCGCACTGTTTCTTTAGAAAAAAAGAGAAAATTATTTTACACAATTATAGCTTAATATTTATGAAATCAATTGAGATTATAGGGTTTAAAAGAGCAAATCTCGACGGCAGAGAACTTACCCAAATCAGGGAAGAGGGAAATGTTCCCTGTGTAGTGTATGGTCCAGGTATCAAAGAGCAGATACACTTTTACGCTCCTATTATTTTGTTCAGAGATTTGATCTACACCCCAGAGGTGCACATGGTTGATTTGAACATTGAAGGTACCAAAATAAAGGCGGTATTGAAAGAAAGCCAATATCACCCGGTAAGTGAAATGATTCTTCATGCTGACTTCTTGGCTTACAGCGAAGACAAGCCTATCAAAATGGAAATACCGGTGACCATCACAGGATCTTCGCCTGGTATTATGAAAGGTGGTAAATTGGAAATAAAAACCAGAACTCTCACCGTAAAAGGTCTTGCAAAGGATCTGCCGGATAATATACCGGTAGACATCTCTTCGTTGGATTTAGGTAAGTCCTCCAAGGTAGGCGATTTGAAGGGTGAGAATTTTGAGATTTTAACCAGCCCTAACGTAACCATCGTAACCATCGGAATTCCAAGGGCGCTCAGAGGCAAAAAGGCCGGAGACGAGTCTTAATTTACTAGCGGTAAAATCAAATTCAATCCTGTTTCTTTACGGAGGCAGGATTTTTTTGTTATTCCCCCGTATAGGAAAAATCAATTATAGACACATGAAATCGAGCACGACGTACCCGTCACACACTGGGATGCCCCGATAGCTATCGGGGCAACCATGCGAGATTCCATGTGTGACCTTTGAAAAATCAATTATAGACACATGAAATACCTGGTAGCAGGGCTGGGAAACATTGGGCCTCAGTATGAATTAACGCGACATAATGTGGGATTCCTCACCCTAGATAGGCTAGCAGATGTTAAGGGGATCGCCTGGGAGTCAAACAGACTCGCTTTTACGAGTTTTTACAAGCACAAAGGAAGGCAGATTCATTTAATAAAACCTACCACCTATATGAACCTGAGCGGTAAGGCGATCAGCTATTGGCTAAAGGAGCTTAAAATTGACCTAAGCAACCTGCTAGTCATTGTGGACGATATTGCGCTTCCATTTGGTAAGCTTCGGATGCGCCCCAAAGGATCTTCCGCAGGGCACAACGGACTGAAAAACATCGAAGAAATCCTCGGAACCCAGTCTTATGCGAGGCTTAAATTCGGCATTGGGGATGATTTCCCGAAGGGCAGGCAAGTAGATTATGTGCTGGGAAGGTTGCCCGAACCCGAACTGGCCGAGCTTCCTTTTATAATGGATCGGGCTATTCAGATTACAGAATCCTTTTGTACCGTGGGGATTCAGCAGACGATGAACCAATTTAATCAATGATGCTTTCCGTTAGGAGTGGTCTTTATGTGCCTGTTGGACGGCAATGCATGCAGGATCCGAATGGCTCGTCAGGTCAGCAATTGATAGGAACCGCTTAAATTCTAATGATAATCGAAATCATATGACACTCATTAATCTTGGCATTCAAATTGTTCCAAAAGGCAAATCTTTGGACAGCTATGCACTGGTAGATAAGGCGATAGCCGTGATCCAAGCGTCTGGTATTAAACACACTGTGACGCCGTTTGAGACGGTTATGGAAGGGCCGCAGGAGAAATTGATGGCTATCGCGAAGGAGGCCCAGAATGCCGTTTTCGAGGCCGGTGCGGAGGAAGTATTGATTTATTACCGCATGCAGATTCGCAAAGATTCCGATGTCACGATGGATGAAAAAACAGCGAAGTTTCGGCAGTGACTGCGCAATGTAATCAGGGCTACCTGAGCTCCATAGTAGGTGTAGCTGAGTCGAAAGATCCTCTGTCTATCCTTTTCAGGGACGGCCTATATGCACCAGCGCATCGCCGGCGTTGATCACAGGTTGGTTGTTCAGTCCTATGACAAAGCCATTTGCCATACTTTTTACCGGTACCTTTACTTGTCCGTAAGGGTCTGATATTTTTGCCAATATTTGTCCTTTTTTTACCTGGTCACCTATGCTAACGGTAGGCATGAAGATTCCCGAAACGCGGGCTCTGAGCCAAGAGCTTTCTTGGAGCATCATGGAAGCTGCTACAGGGCCATCTTTTTCTATCATCTCTAGGTAGCGAAGGAGCCTGCGTGTACATTGTATGCCCTCCTCCACGGATTGGTTGTCCAGCCGCATAGATTCCCCTCCTTCAAAAACCAAGATGTGCTTTCCCATTTTGAAAGCCTCCTTTCTGAATGAGCGGTCAATGTGCGGAGAATTAAGAATAAAAGGGGCGCCAAATGCCTTGGCAAGTTCTAGACCCTTCGTGTCTTTAAAATCCACCCGAACCTGTGGGAAATTACTCAGCATCCTTCCTCCAGTATGAAAGTCTATGCCAAAGTCGATCATCGGAATGATTTCTTCGGTCAAGATGTGTGCAATTTGAGAAGCAAGAGAGCCCTTATTGCTGCCAGGAAAGCTTCTGTTCAGGTCTCGGCCATCCGGAAACGTCCGTGAATTGCTTAAGAAACCATAAACATTTACCAAAGGAATAAAAATAAGTGATCCTCTGCTCAGTCGGAACAGATTTTCCTCCAGCATGCGCTTCACGGTGACCACCCCATTGATCTCATCGCCGTGTAATCCGCCACTGATCAATACTACAGGGCCGTCGGTTTTTGCTCTTCGGATAAATACGGGCAGATCGATCAGTGTATGGGTAGGTAACCGGGCAATTGCAATATCAATGTTAATAGATTGTCCCGGGCGGATGCGCACGCCATTGATAATCATTTCCTTCATTTGACGTTGTAATGTTTTTTCGAGATATACTAATTCAAATATACCGGTATTGTGGGTAACTAATTTGATTCAGAAGCATTATATCGCAAAGATCCTTTTTCCGAGTTAAGCGATGGGGGATGACTGTTAAGTGGGGCTTGGAAGTGACCCTATCCGACACCTAATCATTTTATGGTACAAAGAATTTCTATTTATGCTTTAAAAATCCGTAAAAACTGCCTTATTTCGTGCCTCATGCAGATACAGGAAGATTTTTCGTTACGGCAGTTGAATACGTTTGGGCTGGATCAGTGTGCCCGTTTTTTTTCCGAGGTTTATTCAACTGAGGATCTTACCGAGGTACTTCGTTGGTGTGATGAACGGGCGATTCCAGTATGGGTCTTAGGCGGTGGAAGTAACGTGCTGCTGACAAGCGATCTAGAAGGGATGGTCATCAAGATAGGGATCAAGGGAAGGGAAGTGGTGGAAGAAACCGAAGACCATGTGTTGGTTAGGGTAGGAGCTGGTGAAAATTGGCATGAATTTGTCATGTTCGCCGTTGCAAAAGGTTGGGGAGGGGTAGAGAATTTGTCACTTATCCCGGGGACGGTAGGTGCTGCACCCATTCAAAACATTGGCGCATATGGTGTGGAGGTTAAGGATGTTTTTCATAGTTTAGAGGCCATAGACAAGAAAACTACCTCGTTGGTTTTTTTCGATTCCAAAGGATGTGCTTTTGGGTACAGGGATAGCTATTTTAAAGGGCAGGGAAAAAATCGATACGTGATATGCTATGTGACTTTCAAATTGTCCAAGTCACCTGTATATAACCTCACTTATGGCAATGTGGAGGATATGCTGCACGAACTGGGGTATGTAGAACCTAGCCTGACGGCTGTGAGTGAGACGATTAGCTTTATCAGACGGCAGAAGCTACCAGATCCGTCTCGTATAGGAAATGCAGGGAGTTTTTTTAAGAATCCAGTGGTTTCGTTAGCACAATATCAATCGCTGAAAGATAATCATCCCACTTTGCAGGGGTTTCCCACGAAGGATGGAATGAAAATTGCTGCTGCGTGGCTGATAGAGCACTGTGGGTGGAAGGGGAAGCGTTGGGGTACGGTAGGTGTCCACGATCGGCAGCCCTTGGTCCTTGTTAACTATGGTCAGGGGAGAGGGCAAGATATCGTGAACCTTAGCCAAGCCATCGCAAAGGCGGTGATGGAAAAATTTGGGGTACCATTGGAAGTAGAGGTAAACTTCTGGTAGAGCGCTAAATAAGCGGATCCACTTTTTCCAATGGCTTGGCGTATTTCACGACATCAATACCAAATTTTTTTAAAAACTCGAGTCCCTCATCCTGAGGTAGCCCTTTATACTCTGCGTATGAATACAAAAAAACCACTTTTTCGATACCCATAGAATAAATAATCCGGGCGCAAGGTAGACAGGGTGCCAATGTCACAAAAAGAGTGGAGCCCTCTACGGTGGCTTTATTCTTAACAGCGTACAAAATGGCATTTTGTTCGGCGTGCAATGCAAGTGAGCAGCTTCCTTTACTATCCCTGCTACAGCCCTCCTCAGGAAACTCTTCGTCGCAGTTGTGGGTCCCGGAAGGTGGGCCGTTGTATCCGATAGAAATAATCCGGGTATCCTTTACCAGTACCGCACCCACGTGCTTTTTGATGCAGTGGGAGCGTTTAGCCAAATTCACGGCTAATTCCATAAAAATATCTTCAAAGTCTGGGCGTTTCATGGATGGCTGCTTTATGATTTTCCTATTCGGATCTTACGATGGTATAAGGCATTGATTTTTAGTTTCAAAGCATCTTTGGGTATATCGAATCTATTCTGCTCCTAATCACCGTTTCGCTGGGTTTGTAAGAAGAGCCCTGCTGCTTTTAAACCGAAAATCGCAATTAATCCAGTCAAAAATAGCGCTAAATTCAGCAAAATTAAAATGGAGAAGGATGGTACATTGGGCTGCGTCCAGTGTTTTTACGGCAGCAGGTGGGATCTACCACCCAATAAGTTAAGAAAATGCGGGATGCTAGGAAAGACCTGCAACGCTTCGATCAAAAAAAAATATTGGATTCAATAGCAATTCAAAATTTAATAATTATTTTTGTACTTAATTAAATGCTTTTCAAAAACACCTTTTTGCAATTCAATGGTCAAAATTATCCTTATCGACGACGATCCCATAAGTACATTCGTCACTGAAAAGCTCATACATAAAAATATTAAGATTCCTTGCCAAATATTTACGTTTGACAATGCGAAAGATGCGCTAAGGGATGTTAATAAAATCAAGCCACATTATTTATTTTTGGACTTGAATATGCCTGAGATGACCGGTTGGGATTTTTTGGAGGTGTTTGACCCACAACACGAAGATCCTGAGATTTACATTTTGAGTAGTTCAGTAGATGAAAGGGACATCAACAAGGCCAATGAATACAAACAGGTAAAGAAGTACCTTTCCAAGCCGCTCATCAAACAATACATCAAATCCATTTTTGGGAGTGGTGAAAAACCCGATTAATAGATAAAAATAGTTGCCTCTTCAAAACTCCTTTTCGTGAATTCTGTTTTATTATTGAAACAGAACTTTACGCCATGGCTATACCTAATCCAAAATTAATTAGTAGCATTCGCAAAACCGCCCAGCGCCTCAAAAACGGAACTCCTTACCAATGGGGACACATGGGTGCCTGTAATTGTGGGAATTTAGCCCAGGAGCTCACTAGCCTGAGCAAGGGCGATATTCATCGCCTAGCCATGCAGGGTGTCGGCGATTGGAATGAACAGCTCCGAGACTATTGTCCCACGAGTGGCTTCCCGATGGACTTGATGATCAGTAAGTTGCTTGAGGCAGGACTTTCGCTGGATGACCTCAGCGACCTTGAAGGGCTCTCTGATCCGGTTATTTTGGCAGAAATTCCTTCGGAGCGCCGTAAACAACTTTCCAAAAACAACCGGAATGATGTCGTTCTATACATGGAAACATGGGCAAATTTGCTGGAACGGCAGTGGCTTGCGCTTCATGCCATTTCCGGTGAAAATTCGAAGGAAAAAATAAATCAGTTTGTCGTATTGAGTTAATAAGTAATTTTTCATTACTTAGCGGGTGAAACAAGTACCTGCGCTAATTTTAACGAGAACTGAAATGGAAGACTTCGACGACGATTTTGACGAATTTGATGATCAAGAAGATGAGTTCGCTGACGAATTTGATGACGAGATTTTTGATGAGGACGAAGATCACGGTCTAGAGGACGACATCTTTACGGACTTTGACGATGACGATTTCGACGAATTAGAGGATGACTTTGATGACGGCGAAGAGGAAGAGGATGATGAAGATGATTTCTGAAAAGAATCCGAAATACCCTTCGGCTAGCTATTGAAAATTGTAAAGCAGGACCTTTAAACCGGCCTGCTTTCTTTGTTATAAAGGAAGGCTGTGTTAACTTGCGAAAAAAATTAAATTTACCTCGAAAATCAAACCTTTCATGATATGCTGTTAGAAATTTTCAGTGCTCCAATAGCTTCCGGAGCTCAGTTGTTCTGGACAATCGTTTGTATACTCGTAGGACTTGGTGCTGGATTGTCCGCCATAGACTTTAGAAGTACGCATTTTAAGAAGGAAGAGGATTAAACTTCCTTTTAGTCCATTAATTTTAAGAAAAGGCTTTGGCAAGATGGTTTGCCAAAGCCTTTTTTTATTTAACCTCTCCCATAAGCTTGCGAATGGGAAAGCTAAGGAAAAAGAGCAGTATACCTGCGCCTGCAGTAATCCAAACGATACGTAAATACTGGTCGGGCATACTTTGCAATGCCTCCGCTGATCCTCCGCTGGTAGCCCCGGCAATTCTTCCTGCAATCAAGTTGCCCATTGCAATGGATAAGAACCACATCCCCATCAGCTGACCCGCATATTTTTCCGGGGCGAGTTTCGTCGTCAGGCTCAAACCAACCGGGCTTAGGCTCAGTTCGCCAAAGGTATGGAACAAGTAAGTCAATATGAGCCAAGTGGGCGCTGCCATTTCACCAGAGGCTGCAACTTTGGCAGCAAAATACATGATCAAAAATCCAATCGCCAAAGAGAGCAAGCCAAGCGCAAATTTCAAAGGTGAGCTAGGCTCGAGATTTTTACGGCCCAACCAAACCCACATAGCCCCGAAGAATGGAGCGAAAAGGATGATGAACATTGAATTTATAGACTGAAAGTATCCTGTAGGGATCTCCATACCGAATGCGCTGCGGTCTGTAAAACGTTCCGCAAACAGATTCAGTGAAGAGCCTGCTTGTTCAAATCCAGACCAAAACAAGGCGGTGAAAACAAATAGAATCGCTATAACCCCCACTTTCTTTTTGTCCACTACAGATAGGCCTCCGAATAGGACCAAATATCCAAAATAGAGTAATGCGACTATCAGAATAATGTTGTTGGATGCAGCTGCTACTTTTGGGGCATCGATGGAGAAAACTCCTCCAAAAAGCAAAAGCAACACAAAAAGTAACATTCCCACGATAGCCGACGACCAACGGGTTAAATTTCGTTTGATGGCCAATTCTTCGGCGGTTCTGGCCTGAGGTGCCTCGCCTACGCCGGCTAAGTGGTGTCCTGTGACTCGATATTGAACCAAACCCAGTAACATGCCAAAACCGGCCAAGCCAAAACCTAAATGCCAGTCATAGACGGCCAATGTGCTGCACGCAATGGGGGCTATTAGCGCCCCAAGATTAATTCCCATGTAGAAAATGGAGAATCCGGCATCCCTTTTGGAGCTGCCCTCTGGGTAAAGCTTGCCTACAATTGAACTGATGTTGGGTTTGAGCAGCCCGGTTCCCATTACGATAAGTACCAATCCAGCGTAGAATGAGTATAAGTCTAATCCGGTGAGTGCATTTTTGGAGGCCGTTCCTCCTTGAATAAGGTGAACCACACCTGGTAGTGCCATGGTAAAATGGCCCAGTGTGATGATGATTCCTCCATACCAAACGGCCTTCTTTAATCCAAAAAGCCGGTCTGCAAACCAACCACCGGGAAGGGCAAACAAATAAACACCCATGGTATACAACCCGTAGATAGCTCCTGAGGTGACGTCATCCATGCCCAAGCCGCCATTAACCAAGGGTGCGGTCATGAACAAGATCAGGAGCGCCCTCATTCCGTAATAGCTGAACCTCTCCCACATCTCTGTGAAAAATAAGGTCATCAGCCCTTTCGGATGTCCAAATAATTGCGGGCCTTCTACCTTAAGTGTCTGATCCGGAATAGCATGCTTGCCAAATGCAGAGTCTTTCTTTTCCAATGGAATAAAATTTGTGTCAGAAGATCTAGTTTGTTTACTAACTACTTTGTCTGGGGTTCAGGGATTATGCAGCGTGGTACCGCATGGGTCACTGGCACTCTCCTAGAACCAAGTAGTTCGGGTTTCAATTACAATTATACACCAATTTCTGATTTTCCATTTCACCAGGCTTGATAATTCCGGACCAAATCCAGATAAATGATTAATTTTGCCAAAATAAGCTGAAAGAAATACCGCCGATGACGTTCATCAACGCAAAGATGGCGCCTTGGTTGGGATGCTGACTTATCTTCAAAAACAATCAATAACACATGCGAACAGGAGAAATACATACCGCCAAAGGGGTGATGAAAGTGAGCTTTTACGACGAAGATGCCCCTAATACCGTGGAAAATTTCGTAAAGCTATCTAAGGAAGGTTTCTATGATGGGCTGACCTTTCACCGGGTCATTCCCAACTTTGTAATTCAGGGAGGCTGTCCCATTGGAAATGGTGCCGGTGGGCCAGGTTACACAATCAAATGTGAGCTGAACGGTGAATTGCAATACCACGATAGAGGGGTTCTTTCCATGGCCCATGCTGGGCGAAATACCGGAGGATCGCAATTTTTCATTTGTCATAGCAGGGATAATACCAGTCATTTGGATCGAAATCATACCTGCTTTGGTAAAGTTACCGAGGGGCTAGAGGTCATCGATGCTATTCGGGCGGGAGATAAAATCGAGAAAATCGTGATAAACGAATAAGTGCTAGGATTAGGTGCCTCTTACAAGCGTATAGGGAGAGGCACCTAGTCCCATTAAAACAGTGCGCCTGCAATGGTGGCAGTCATCAAACAGGCTAGCGTAGCGGCAAGGAGTGCCCGCATGCCGAGTTTGGATAGGTTGCCTTGTTGATTGGGAGCGATGCTTCCAATTCCGCCTACTTGTATAGCGATGGAAGAAAAATTGGAAAATCCGCATAGTGCGTAGGTGGCAATGGTGACGGCGCGCTCCGAAAGCATGTTTGCCTCCTTCATTTCGGCTAAACCCAGGTAAGCTACAAATTCATTGATGACCGTTTTCTGACCTAAAAGAGAACCTACCGGTAACGTTTCGTGCCAATCCACACCAATTACCCAGGCAAATATTCTGAAAAGTTGCCCTAGTAGATACTCTAGGGATAATCCCTTGAATTGGCCTTGAGTGGACTCGATAATCCATGGGTTGATGCCAGTGAGCTCTCCTGCCACCTCCAGCAAGAGGTAATTTACTGCAGCAATCACTGCTATAAACGCCAACAACATCGCTCCTACATTCAATGCGAGCTTGAGTCCTTCTGAGGCGCCTCTCGACATGGCATCTATCAGGTTTACGTCTGTGTTTTCCGCATTGATTACCAATTTATCATTTACCCCTTCCCGGTTTATTTCGGGGAGGATGATTTTTGCCATTACAATCGCGGCTGGCGCATTCATAATGGAAGCTCCCAAGAGATAGGTAGCAAAACGACTCTGTTCTTCGGGACTGTCTCCTCCTAGAAAGGCGACATAACCTGCCAGTACGCCTCCGGCAATGGTAGCCATTCCCCCTGTCATTAGGCACATCAGCTCCGACCGAGTCATGGTCGGTATGAATGGTCTGACCAATAAAGGCGCTTCTGTCTGACCTAAAAAGATATTTCCGGCGGCAGAGAGACTCTCCGCACCGGAAAGTCTCATCGTCCGGGACATGACCCACGCAATCCCAAAAACAACTTTCTGGAGAATGCCTAAATAATAAAGGCCCGCTGATACGGTAGAAAAGAAAACAATGGTAGGGAGTACCTTAAAGGCGAAAATGAACCCAAAGCTGTCTGTAGCCAAATCTCCAAAAAGAAACGTGGCTCCATCTTCTGAAAAACCCAAAAACCGTACGAATATCCTACTTACCGCAGCAAACAGGTTCGCTACAAAAGGTACCTTGGTAATTAGGAATCCAAAAATAAGCTGTAATGAAACCCCTATAAGCACAAGTCTCCAATCAACAGATTTCTTATTGACAGAAAACAGGGCTGCAACACCCAATAGCACGGCAATCCCTAGTAGTCCTCTGATATATTCCATATGTTAGAGCAGAAGCGCTTTGAGTAAGTGTGTAAGCACCATCTGTTTTATTAATTTAGGCGCTTCATCATGCTAAATGAGTACCATGCAAAGTGAATCAGTTTCTTCGGTTGATTTCGTCCCTAAGCCGGGCCGCTTTTTCATAATCCTCATTTTGAATGGCCTTTTCAAGGAGTTGGTTTAACTTTTCAAGTGAATAGTCCTTGAGGCTAGGTTCCTTTTTTTTCGTAGAGGGGATGTCCCTCTCTTCAGTGGCTTTTCCCCCGGTACTTTCATTGGTTTCAGCCTCCTCGATGCCCGCTTCTTCCATTACGGGTAGGGAACAATATACTGGTGCGCCAAAGCGTACGGCGATGGCTACTGCGTCAGACGGTCTGGCATCAATTTCAACACGCTTGTAGGGCCCCTGACATACGATTTTGGCATAAAATACTCCCTCTCGCATGTCAGAAATCAGGATATACTCCACGGTAAAGTCAAAATGCTTTGAGAACGATTTGACCAGATCATGCGTCATGGGGCGGTTGGGCGTAATCTTTTCCAACTCAATGGCAATCGCTTGGGCTTCGAACATCCCGATGATTATCGGAAGCCTTCGCCTACCATCCAGTTCGCCAAGAACCAGCGTAAATGATCCAGATTGGGAATGACTTGCCGTGAGGCCAATTATTTCTAACTCTATTGCGTTTTCCACAGGCGTTTATTTTTGTGCCCTAATGGCTTCCGTCAATTTTGGAAGAACTTCAAAGGCATCTCCAACGATTCCGTAATCTGCAGCTTTAAAGAAGGGCGCATCCGGATCTTTATTAATAACCAAAATGTTTTTTGAGGAGTTGACACCTGCTAGGTGCTGAATAGCACCAGATATGCCAACCGCAATGTATAGGGTCGGTGACACTTTCACTCCTGTTTGCCCCACATGTTCGTGATGAGGCCTCCAGTCCATGTCTGAAACCGGCTTGGAACATCCAGTAGCGGCGCCTAGTGATTTGGCCAGGTCTTCGATCAATCCCCAGTTTTCGGGACCTTTGAGCCCTCTTCCCCCTGACACGACAATGTCTGCCTCGGGGAGGGAGATCTCACCGGTAGCCTTGTCCGTTCCAGTGATTTTAACGTTGAAATCTGAATCGTCTAGTACCGCTTCGAAAGATTGAACGTCAATCTTCCCATCTACTTGCAATGTTTCCACCGTGTTTTTTCGGATAGCCAAAATTTTGTTTTTGGTGGTCACTTCGCTGACGGCGAAGGCCTTGCCAGTGTAGATGCTCCGTTTCACACAGAATCCACTTTCAAGCGTAGGCAATTCAATTACATTTGACACCAGGCCTGCGCGTAGTCTTACAGACAATCTAGCGGCTACAGCATCACCCAAGGAGGATTTTGCCAGTACCAAAACATTGGCAGTGGTAGCCTCATATGCCTGCGCGATTGCTTTTGCATGTGCTTGTATGATTCCAGCGTTTAGGCGGGCATCATTTACGTGAAGGGCATGCTCCGCACCAGCTTGGGCTACGCTGTCCCACTCGCCGGCGGCGAAAGTTCCTAGGCCAATTGCTTTGACCTCTGTCTGCAATAAGTCGGCTAATTTTCTTCCGTAGGAGATTGCTTCTAAGGATGACTTCTTGATGATTCCTTCTTCCTGTTCTATATAAACCAGTACTGCCATTCTATCAGTCTATTAAAGTACCTTCGCTTCGTTTTTCAATAAATTCACCAGTTCTTCCACGTTGTCCTTGTCGATCAACTTCACCGCTCCTTTGGCCGGTGGTAGGGAGTAGGAGAGGGTTTTGGTTCCCGTCTCTGCTGTTATCGGTTGGATGGCATTCAATGGTTTCGTTCTAGCTGACATAATTCCCCGCATATTGGGTATTTTCCATTCGGCGATGGGCTCTTGGCAGCCAGCTACAAAAGGAAGTTCAAGTTCCAAATGTTCTTTGCCGCCTTCGATTTCTCTTACCAGTTTCGCGCGGGATCCTTCCAGTTCCAGCTTCATTACTGGAGATATCGAGGGTATTCCTAATAGCTCACCCACCATGCCATGTACCATCCCTCCGTTGAAGTCGATCGACTCTCTACCCATTAAAATCAAGTCAAATGTTTGTTCTTTCACCACATGTGCAATTTGCTGCGCGACAAAAAAAGCATCCGAAGGTGCGGCATTTATTCGGATTGCCTCGTCTGCGCCGATAGCCAGTGCTTTGCGGAGCGTAGGGTCTGTTTCTGCTTCGCCTACATTTAGCACGGTTAGTTTGCCCCCTGTCTGATCCCGCAGCTCTACCGCCCTCGCCAAGGCGTAGTCGTCATAGGGGCCTATTACAAACTGTACACCTGATTTATCTAATATGGTATTGTTTTCCGCAAATTGTATCCGGGATGTGGTGTCCGGCACATGGGTAATACAAACGAGAATTTTCATGTTCAAAATTTATTACTTTCTTTAAATTTCGTGAATTTAGCGAATACGAAGCTAATTCAAAAAAAGAATCATGGCCAATTTAAACCGCATTGAGCAACTGCTCCGATTTGTAAAAGAGGATCCTTCTGACCCCTTTAACTTTTACGCACTAGCGTTGGAATACCAGAATGATCACAAAAAACAGGCAAAAGAATATTTTAAATTGCTTTTGGATCAGTTTCCGGAATACCTGCCCACTTATTTTCATGCTGCCATGTTTTTCACCGAATTGGGAGAATTGGAACAGGCAGCGCAAATATATAAAAAAGGAATCAGCTTGGCTCAAAACCAACAAAATCATCACGCCGAGCGGGAATTAAAAAGCGCTTACCTGAACTTTCAGCTTGAACACGAAGACTGAAGCCCCGACCTTAGCTGAGGGGGATGCACTTGCGAGGCCATGGAATAGCCCTAAACGCTATTGTTAGAATGGCGCGGGATCGTTGTTGCCAAACCCAGCGGCAAAATCATCCCCATCTCCGTCCGAGGTGGGCATCCCGGGACCGTTTGCTTTACTGCCCATACGGATCATATTGCCCTGATCAAAATCAGACCCT
This sequence comes from Lunatimonas salinarum, assembly GCF_017811155.1. Taxonomy (GTDB): domain Bacteria; phylum Bacteroidota; class Bacteroidia; order Cytophagales; family Cyclobacteriaceae; genus Lunatimonas; species Lunatimonas salinarum. Next base: position 199,238 of record NZ_JACVCV010000006.1, read on the forward strand.
CCGGCCCGGCTTGGAAATCTGTTTCCATATAATGCGTCCTGAGGCATATAAGGGGTGTTCAGGTCTAAGTCTGTAAATTTGGTGTATTTACCGATAAATCGGAGTTTTACATTTTCGAGCGCGCCATTTCGGTGCTTGGCAATAATCACTTCTCCTACACCGGCCGTGCTGTTGCCATCTTCATCTTCGGTGATTCCATAGTACTCAGGGCGATACAAAAACATAACAATATCGGCATCCTGTTCTATCGCTCCGGATTCCCTAAGGTCAGAGAGTTGAGGACGCTTATCCCCCCCACGGGTCTCTACCGCTCTAGAAAGCTGGGACAGCGCGATCACTGGCACGCTCAATTCTTTTGCGATTTTCTTCAGCGCGCGCGAGATGCTGGATATTTCTTGCTCCCGATTTCCTGAGCCTCCATTCCCGCCTTTACTGTCCCCGGACATCAATTGAAGGTAATCGATTACGATAAGTTGAATATCATTTTGGGCCTTTAGCCGCCGGCATTTAGCACGCAATTCCAAGATAGAAAGAGCGGGGGTATCGTCGACAAATAAGGGCGAGGTAGAAAGTTTGCTGGTCTTATGAATCAGTTGCTGCCATTCATAATCCGCCAGGTTGCCTTTTTTGATTTTTTCCGAATCCAGCTCTGCTTCCGATGAGATCAATCGGTTGACCAGCTGCACGGAGGACATTTCCAATGAGAAAATAGCAACAGGACGGTTGTGGTCTACCGCAGCATTTCGGAGTACGGAAAGCACGAAGGCTGTTTTTCCCATAGCGGGACGGGCCGCAATTATCACTAGATCTGATTTTTGCCACCCTGCTGTCACCCGATCGAGAGCCGTAAAACCACTCGGTACACCGGTCAACCCATCTTTTTGGCCTTTTTTGCTCTCCAACTCTTCGATCGCTTCCCGCATGATGGAACGCATATCGGCATAATTCTTTTTTATGTTTGTCTCCGATAGCTCAAAAAGTGACTGCTCCATCTTATCTAGCAACTCAAAGACATCGGTCGTGTCCTCAAATGCTTCACGCTGAATGTCAGAAGCGATTTTGATCATATTGCGCTTCATAGCCTGTTCGGTCACAATCCGCGCATGGTATTCAATGTTTGCTGCTGAAGAGACTCGGCTGGTCAAATCGGTTACGTGGAAGGCCCCGCCCGCGAGTTCCAACTTGCCGTTTTTTCGGAGCTGGTTGGTTACGGTGAGAATGTCGATGGGCTCGCCCTCGTTAAACAGGTCAAGAATGGCTTCGTAGATGACTTTATGGGAGTCTTTGTAAAAGCTGTCTGGGGAAAGGATGTCCACGACGGCGGTAAGCGCATCCTTCTCTAGCATCAATGCCCCCAAAACCGCCTCCTCTAAATCCACTGCTTGTGGAGGAAGTTTTCCCAGTGCCGCTCCCGGATCAGGTACTCTACGCCTCACAAGGGATCGCTCTCCTTTACTCAAATTACTTTCTGCCATAAGAACAAATGTACCTGCTTTACACGAAAGGTTTTAAACATTTTATACACCCACTTATCCACAGTTATCCAAATCCGATCCAAATTGCTCATCGATAGCTGATTAAACAGGCATGGGAATATTTCCTGCCGGGTCACCTGACCGAAAATCATTTTTCAGACCGAAAGGAGCGTGTAACATCGGCAACCTAAATGTAAGCGTTCACTATCACAACGGTTTGTACTTGGGTTTCATTCCTTGGTTTCAAAAAAATAGTCCCCAAGGTAACACGGTAGGTATACGTAAAAGTCCACGCAAAAATCCTATATTTGTATAAAAATATGTCAACATGGCCGCGACGGTAAAAAAAGGCCGCTATTTTAATCATACGTACGTTCATGGAACTAAACCTAAGATCACCACTGGCATTTTTCGATTTGGAAGCTACCGGTATCAACATCTCCTCGGACCGAATTGTGGAAATTTCCATCCTTAAATTATTCCCTGATGGAACCAAGGAGACAAAGACGAGTCGAATTAACCCCACTATTCCGATTCCTCAGGAAGCGTCCCTGATTCACGGTATCTATGATGAGGATGTAAGGCATGCGCCAAAATTTAAAGATATTGCCAGTGAATTGTTCCAGTTTTTTGAGGGGGCTGACCTGGCAGGGTTTAATGTGTTGAAATTTGATATCCCGTTACTGGTGGAAGAGTTTTTAAGAGCGGGCTTGGATTTTGATATCGAAAGGCGAAATCTGCTGGATTCTCAGAAAATATTTCATCTAATGGAAAAACGAAACCTGGCGGCTGCATACAAGTTCTATTGTGGTAAAAGTTTGGAAAATGCGCACAGCGCTGAGGCGGATACGGTTGCATCTTACGAAGTGTTTAAGGCACAGATTGCCCGTTATCAAGGGGAAGCAGTCGAGGATCTTCAAGGAAACTTGTTGGGCACCATGGAAAACGATATGCGTAAGCTGCACAACCTACTCAACGAAAAGATGGTAGATTTAGCCGGACGATTTATCTTCAACGACAAAGGAGAGGAGGTCTTTAATTTCGGTAAGTTGAAGGGCAAAACCATTGAACAGGTCTTGGTGGAAGAGCCGGGTTATTACGATTGGATGATGAAAGGCGATTTTCCCCTTGATACCAAACGCAAGTTTACCCAAGTAAGGTTGAGAAGTTTCAATAAAAGGCATTAGCCAAAGCAAGGTATATGCCTTGCTTTGGTCTTCATGAAGCTACCTAGCGCTTGTTTTTTTCGTAAAGGGCGCTGGCCTCTGCCATTTGTTCGTTCAGTCGGTCTATCCGACGGTCAGGTCCGGGGTGGGTGGAAAGAAATTCCGGAACATCCGCTCTATCCGCTCCTGCGTTCATTCGCTCCCAAAATTTGGGGGCCTCTCGTGGATCATACCCCGCTATGGACATGAATATCAAGCCAAGCTTGTCTGCCTCTAACTCTTGGTCTCGCGAAAACTTCAACATACCGACCTGACCCCCGTATCCTATGGCCTGTAAAAATATCGTTTGGGTCAACGATGGGTTTTCCCCCATAGCCATTTGTACTCCCCCCAGCAGACCGTTTGCTACCAAGCCCTGTGACATCCGTTCTCTTGCGTGATTTGCAATAGCATGGGCTACCTCGTGGCCCATCACAACCGCCACACCGGTTTCGTCCCGGCAAATTGGCATGATACCAGTATAGAAGGCTACCTTGCCTCCAGGCATACACCAGGCGTTTACCTGTTCGCTTTCTATTAGATTAAATTCCCATGAAAAACCTTCTGTGATTCCTTGGTAGTTATTGTCTTTAAGGTACTGTTCTACCGCAGAAGCAATCCTTCTGCCTACGTTTACCACCTTTTGCCCGTCAGGTGTGTTGGTGACAATTTTACTATCTTTGATCACGGTGGAATACTGATCATACGACAGTGGCAAGATCTCACTGTTTCCTACTATACTGAGCTGCCTTCGGCCGGTTAAAGGGACTGTCGCACATCCGTACACCATCAATCCCAGAAAAAAAAGGGCAATAATTTTCTTATACATACTTCATCCATTAATCTGAAAGCAAATTACCAAAAAAAATGCCAGATTGGGTGAATGTTGCCTAGATTTGTCTTCTAAATAAAAACGGGGTAGGGAATTCGGATCTTCCAACTACCCTCGGTGGAACCTTAATCCAAAAGTATAACCCTTAGGAGTTGTATATGCCGGGAAACCAGCTTGTGGACCTAATATTGAAATCATGACAAGGAAGCAGGAGAAATTCATCAAGGATATGCTAAATCCTTTGAAATTTAAATGGTTTGTTCTCACGAAGTTGCCTTCGATATGGTTTTGGGGTGTGAAAATTACAGACCTGACAAGCAAGCGGTGTGAGTTGTCGATTCCTTTTCGGTGGAGTACCAAAAACCCCTTTCGCTCGATATACTTTGCCGCACTATCCGGTGCGGGAGAATTGGCCTCTGGAATACTGTGCATGTACCACCTATCGGGAGTGGGGTCTTTTTCCATGTTGGTAACCGGGTTTGAAGCTCAGTTTCACAAAAAGGCAGATCAAACCACTCGGTTTTTTTGCGAAGATGGAGAAAGTCTGAAAGCCATGCTGAAAACACTACAGAAGCCGGGTCAAACAGGCACCCTCACCATGCATGTAAAAGGGGTTACGGAGGAGGGTGTCCATGTGGCGACATTTCACCTGACATGGTCTTTTAAGAAGCGGGAGAATCCGTCATAGGATTACGCGTTTTCGTGTACGAATTGATCTACCACTTTTGCCAGTTGATGCGCCGGAACCACACCGGACTGTCTCCAGAGTATTTTTCCTTTGTGAAATAATATCAGGGTAGGCACGCCTCTCACCTGGTACTTGTTGGCCGCCATGGGGTTTTTGTCTACATCTACTTTTACAATTTTTACCCTATCTCCCACTCGTTGGGCGGTTTCCTGCAATATCGGCTGCATCATCTGACAAGGGCCACACCATACTGCAAAAAAATCTACCAATATAGGGGTGTCCCCCATTACCAATTCTGAGAAACTTTTCGCTTTAGACATTTTTTGTGTTATTTGATTTCATTGCAAAACTACGGGATGAAATGGACTCAAATCAGTAATGTTTATCACACATCACGCGGACAGGTATTGCCTAAAAAGAAGCAGGTGGTGCTGCATATGTCCACATATGATGTAATATAATGCCCTCACGGATATGGGGTGGCCGTCCACGGTTCCGGTAAGAGTTAGCTGCTCATCGTTCAGGCCATCCAAAAAAAAGCGGAGGAGGTTTCGATTAAGAGCAATCGCATTTAGGTTAGAATGAAATACTTCCAAGCCTATAAAATTACCACTGGCCACGTACAAGTCCTGGTCAAAGCCAGGTAATGCTATGCCAGGTTCCCGGGTGATTGACAGTATTCGGTAATGCATGATTTTTTCGGTATCCAGCAGGTGCCCGATCGCTTCATTATAAGTCCACTTTCCTTTCGCCATCGGTTTATCCACGTTTTCGGCATCCAACGCCTCTAAGACCTCTTCTAGTAGAAAGCTCTGTATGGATAGCCGCTCCCGTATGGAAAAACCTTCCATGTGATCCATGTACCCTTGGTAAAAAGGGTTGTATTCGCCTGGATTAGGTCTGATTAATGCGGACATGCTCTTTTTATTTTGTTATTTTTGTGAGACTGATACAAAGCTACCTAAAGATATGATAAATCCATTGTTGGAAATATTTCAAACACCATTCCAAACGCCACCTTTTGGTCAGATTAAAGACGAACATTTTTTGCCTGCTGTAATGGAGGCCATCCGTGAGGCGAAGGAGGAAATTAGTCAAATAAAATCCCAAGATCATCCCAACTTTGAAAATACGATTGAGGCATTGGAGTCTGCCGGTAGTCGGTTGGCTCAGGTTTCCGCCATCTTTTTCAATCTCAATGCCGCCGAGACCACCGATGCGATTCAGCAGATTGCCAAGGAAATATCACCCCTCCTTTCCGAATACGGCAACGACATCCTACTGGATGAAGCGCTTTTTGAGAAAGTAGAAGCCGTTTATAGGCAAAGGGCTACGTTGGAGCTGGATGAGGAGCAGGCGACACTGCTTGAAAAGACCTTCAAGTCATTTATTCGAAATGGTGCGAAGCTTTCCGCCACGGAAAAGGTTCGGCTTCGAGAAATCGATCAGGCGCTCTCGAAAATGGGGTTACAATTTGGAGAAAACGTTTTGAAGGAAACCAATAGGTACGAATTGGTGATCGAACACGAGGAAGACTTGAAGGGCTTGCCGGCCAACATTATTGAAGCGGCGGCACAGACCGCAATAGAAAGGGACAAGGAGGGCAAATGGATCTTTACACTCGCCTTCCCGAGCTATGTTCCATTTATGACCTATTCCGAAAACAGGGGATTGAGAAGGGAGTTGTTTCTCGCCTATAATACCAAATGCTGCAAAGGAGATGAATTGGATAACCGAGGCATCATCCAATCGATCATCCGGCTTAAGAACGAGCGGGCAAAATTGCTTGGCTACCCAAGCTACGCCGACTTTGTGTTGGAGGAACGCATGGCCTCAGGGCCGGAGCAGGTGCTTGCTTTTTTGCATGAACTGCTCGAAAAATCAAAACCCAAAGCAGAGGAGGAAGTGAAGGAGCTTGCGCAATTTGCCCAAGAGCTGGACGGACTTGAGCAGTTGGAGAAATGGGATTTTGCTTATTATGCGGAGAAGCTCAAAAAGCAGAAATTTGAGGTGGACGATGAATTGCTCAAGCCTTACTTTGAGTTGGAAAATACGGTGAGAGGTGTTTTTGCCACGGCCAATAGGCTGTTTGGGCTTGTATTTGAAAAGAACGAAGCCATTCCGGTTTATCACCCAGAGGTAAATGCCTACCAGGTTAAGGATCTCACGGGAAATCATGTAGCCGTATTATATACCGATTTTTACCCTCGGGCGGGAAAGCGAAATGGAGCATGGATGACCTCCTATCGAGGGCAGCGAAAAACTGCCACCGGCGATCAGAGGCCGTTTGTCTCCATTGTTTGTAATTTTTCCCGTCCTACCAAAACCAAGCCTTCTTTACTTACCTTCAACGAGGTGACCACCCTTTTTCATGAGTTTGGGCACGCGTTGCACGGGATGTTGGCCAATGGAAAATATGAGTCCTTGTCAGGTACCAGTGTTTTCTGGGATTTTGTGGAGTTACCCTCCCAGATATTTGAAAACTGGTGCTATGAACGTGAATGCCTAGACCTTTTTGCTACCCATTATGAGACAGGAGAGAAAATCCCCGATAGCCTAATTGAACGGCTTAAACTGGCGGCTAATTTCCATCAGGGCTATCAGACAGTAAGGCAAATCAGTTTTGGTTTATTGGATATGGCCTATCATAGCTCTTCTCCCAATGACCTGATTGATATTGTGGCGTTCGAAAAAAGCAGCATGGCGAAGACTGAACTGCTCCCGGCTGTGGCGGAAACCCTGATGAGTACCTCCTTTTCGCATATATTTCAAGGTGGCTATGCAGCAGGATACTATAGCTATAAGTGGGCTGAGGTATTGGATGCAGATGCATTCGAGCTTTTTGTGGAAAAGGGAATATTTGACCCTGAGACTGCCTCTGCCTTCAAGGAGCACATTTTGGGTGCTGGAGGTAGGATCCACCCTACCATTCTTTACCGTAGGTTTAGAGGGAGAGATCCCAAGCCGGAGGCATTGCTTCGGCGGGCGGGTTTATTGGCGACTTCGTAAAAAAAGGGGCATTATACGTGCCCCTAAAAATTTATTTCCAAAAACACGATTAACAGGCTTTAAAAGGTTAGGGAAACAAATACAGATTTATTAGATCGTCCGTGCGCTATATGATGATAATTCCTATTATCACCAACCATACAATCGCTGTGACTGCGATTAGAAGGGTAAACTGTTTATCTTTCATGGCGTTCAACTGTTAGGGTTTTACCATTTATTTGTGGTTAAGTTAAGAAAATAATATGTGAAAAGCAATTTTATGCTTAATATTATTGGGTTTGGTTTAATTTAAACAATATATAATTTTTCAAAGAAGCCTGTTTAAATGATTGTTTGATTTAAAAATGATTTATAATGGGGTTATTTTTTGAAAATATTTTAAAATAAATTCGGATTTATGAAAAAGAATTAAATCAGCTATTTGGGGAGTGGTTTCAATTGATAATGAGCATTTTGTACAAAAGTGGGTAGGAGAAATCGTGTATGAAATCAGATTCGCTCATTCTCGATAAACCATTTATGATTTTGCTGAATTTGGAATTGCCGAAGTAAGCTCATGGTAGTGTTTTTGGTTTTTGGCCATATTTTGTTCGTCCCACTTGATTCGCTTGGATTTAGGGAATTTGCGCACAGGACAGGCATTGATCTGACAATAATTGCAGCAGGATTCCGGGATGCATGGGTCTGCATGGACAAAAACTTCCACGTACCCGGGGAGGTTTTCCTCTAACACTTCTTCAACCCGATGGACTTCGTCGTGAACCTTGACCAAATCGAAATAATAGGGTAGCGTGAGGTGTAAATCTATGTGGCTGTCCCCGCCATATTGCTGTACCCGCATATTGTGGATGTCTATCCAATTGTCCTTTCGGTGCCTGTTTAGGACTTTTACCACCATCCCCAGTGCCATGGGGTCTTTCTCATCCATCAGCCCTCCAACAGAACGACGCACCAGCTTATAACCATTATAGATAATATAGCCGGCGAAAAGCAGCGAAAAAACACTATCCAGAAAGTAAAGGTCCGTGAAATAGATTACAGCAATGCCCAAGATAAGGACAAAACTGCTGATGGCATCGGTAGTAAGATGTTTTCCGTCGGCAGTTAAGGTGATGCTATTCAGGCTTTTTCCTTTATTCTGCAGCAAATTTCCCAGCGCACCATTTATCACTCCCGAAACTCCAACCAACACCATCCCGATAGGAAGCGCGTAGAGCGGTTCAGGAAAGAAAAGGGTATAGATGGCTTGATAGATAATAAATACACCTGCTAATACGATAAGGATTCCCTCAATACCTGCACTGAAAAATTCGATCTTTCCGTGACCGTATGGATGATTGCTGTCCTTGGGCAGTGAACTGAGGTAAATGCTGTACATTGCAAAGCAAGACGCTACTACATTGACGATGCTTTCCAGGGCATCTGTTAAAATGGCCGTTGATCCTGTGACATAGTAGGAGTAAAATTTTAAGATCATCAATCCCACGCTTACCACGAGAGATAGCATGATCAGCCGCCATTTTTCTTTGTTCACCCGAATTGTATTTATATCGCAATAAGCCAAAAATAGGAAAAATCACCTACATTAAGAAACCATAAGGTAAATCGCCCTCGCTCTCAAATAAGGAACCAAACCGAATGGAGTCAGCCCTAGAATGTATCCTTCAAGTATTCTAAGTAGGAGTGCAGTTCTTTTTTTCGACTTGCTTGGCATTACATTTGGTAAAAAAAAGTGTATTGTCAGTATTTATGATTATCTTTTAGTTGGAAAATAGTTGACAGTGGTTCTTACCGTTTATTCAAAGCTAAGATGAAGCAATCTTATATTCCCAGCTACTTACAAGTGCTTTCTATCCTTTTGTTGATTATCGTCATCGTTTTTATCATGATTCTGGGACGAAGTCTCCTGATTCCACTTGCTATCGGCGGTTACATCGCGATGCTGATGATTCCTGTCTGTAATTGGATGGAAACTAAGAAAGTACCCCGAACGCTCAGTGCGGTAATTGCACTTTTGAGTTCAATTACAGCTATCATTGGTTTGATTGTTCTGGTGATCTTGCAGGTAAGGAGCTTTTCTAAGGACTTTGAAGATGTGACGGATCGATTAAATAATTATTTGGCCGAAGTGGATCGATTTGCAACGGAAACGTTTGGTGCCGATTTAGGTGTTCGGCAAGGGGTAGACAAGACTCAACTGTTTGAACTCCTGGAGTCAAATAGCGAAACCGTATCAAATTTCCTCCTAGGTACCATCGGATCGCTTTCTGGCGTCGTTTTGGTGCCTGTTTTTATTTTCTTTATGCTTATTTATAGGGACCATTTGGCCGAATTTATTGCGCGGATATTTTCCGAGCACGATGGGGAGGAAGTGAAGGCCAACATAAGCTCGCTGCGTAAGGTGGTGCAGTACTATATTTTAGGCGTGCTGAAGGTAATGGCCATCTTGGCAGTGCTGAATACTTCTGCGCTTTACGCCATTGGGGTGAAGCATGCGTTGTTTTTTGGCTTGTTTGCCGCCTTATTGAATATCATACCTTATTTGGGGCCATTCTTGGGGTCTATTTTGCCCTTTATTTTTGCCTTTTTGACGATGGATGGCTTGTTATATCCTTTTGCGGTGCTAGTGTCATTTGTCGTGATACAGTTGATAGAAAGCAATGTGCTTACTCCCAAGATTGTTGGAAGCAACGTCAACTTAAATGCGCTTGTGACCTTTGTGGGGTTATTGGTGGGCGGAGCCATTTGGGGAGTAGCCGGTATGATCCTGATCATCCCAACTTTAGCTATAATGAAGCGTATTTTCGAGCTCAAGGACAGCACCAAACCTTATTCTTTTTTGTTAGGAGAGGACAATCAAACGAATTAGTGTCATCATGTACCTCACCAAAACACCTCATTTGTTCTGGGTTGCCCTAATCCTCGCTTCGGCTTTCTCCTGTGATACAGCAGAAAGTAAAAAGGGTCGTTTTTTATTGAAGGGAAATGCAAAGTTACAGGACGGAGACACACAGGGTGCTATACAGTTTTATGAGGAAGCCATTCGGGTAGATGATGCCTACGCGGAGGCCTACTATAATAGGGGGATCGCTTACCTACGGTTGGCAAATCCGGAAAGGGCCATCAGTGATTTTTCGCGGGCATTAGCCATTGATCCTTCGTATGACGAGGCTTTGTATCAAAAGGCACTTGCCCACCTGGATTTTGGGGAGAACTACAAAGCACTTGAAGGAGCCAAAAGGCTTACCCAAACGGAAGCTTTTGCGTCAAAGGGTTTTTTCGTGCTTGGACTAACCTACACCGAGCTTAACGCATACGATTCAGCGCTTAGCGCTTTTGAAAGTGCGTTGACCCTGGAGCCCGATAACTCAGACTTGTGGGTAAATAGGGCCACTATCAGATATTATCAAGGAGAGCACGAAAAAGCCTTGGAGGACGTAGAAACTTCGCTAAAATTAAACGATAGGGAAGCAAATGCTTACAATTTGGAGGCGTTGATCCGATTTGAACAAAAGGAATACGGAATAGCCTTGGAAAAAATAGAAAAAGCCATTTTGTTAAATCCCAATCAACCTTATTTTTATAACAACCGAGGGCTGTTTCGCCTGTACAGCAACGAATTGGAGGCTGGTTTATCGGATATTAACTACAGCTTAACTCTCGATCCTACCAATCTTTATGCACTCCGAAATAAAGGAATCTATTATTTCCTAAGTGGGGATAATGCATTGGCAGCTCAATACCTACAAGAGGTCGCATCAAAAAATAATTCCTTGCCTTTATTGGCGGAATACTTGGAAAAGGTACGTTAGGGGCGTTTTCTTTCTTGGAGTTCCCTAGCCCGCATCGGCATAGCGTCAATGATACCAAAGAGCTCTTCCCAGTTTGGGCCATCGCCTTCCTGGCGAACCTTCGTTCCACCGTCTTTTCCAATCAGCACCCAACATACATTTTTACTTCCAAGTCTATATTTTTTTTTCAACGATACTTCATAGGCAGGATCGAACCTGTGCGTTGAGTTTGTCAATAGGCTGTCTTGAAATACAAAATACAACAAGTCTCGTTCTTCAAATTCCATGCGGAGACTATCCGTAATCTCCCAATCCAGCGCCAAAGGCTGCTCGGCATCCGGAAAGACAAGAAGCACCCTGTTTTTCCACCTTAAATCCTCCAACGTAATTGTTTCGGCATAAAACATACCCAATAGAACGACCCAAAATGCATTATTCATCACCATTTTAACGGACTGATACCCAGTTATTATAACAAGGAACGCTTGACAAAGTTCATGAATGGTACTATTCGGTGGAAATATTTTTTGAAAATGGCATGCCAAATACGTAGTAACCTAACCATGACATAAAACCAATCCTTAATTTCACATCGGTTCGCCGATTAGCATCCTGGATGGATAAAGGTATGGCATAGAAGAGGGTTTTAGCTGATGACCGAACCAGGCTTGACATGCCGATGGGGTTGCAGCAGCTTCAGGCTTCCATCCGCATCCTCTGCCATCAAGATCATTCCCTCAGAATCAATGCCAACCATTTTTCGAGGTGCAAGGTTAAGAAGCATTACAACCTGCTTGCCGATTAGCTCTTCCGGTGAAAAATGCTCCGCTACCCCGCTTAATACGGTACGCCTTCCTAAGCCGGTTTCTACTGTTAGCTTCAGTAACTTTTTGGATTTTTTGACCGGTTCTGCTTCTAGCACTTGTACAATGCGCATGTCCAGCTTCACAAAATCATCGTATACAATGATTTCTTTCATAGGGACTGCTTGTGCTGCTTCCACTTCGTTTTTACGCTTGGTGTTCAATAGCTTCTCTATCTGCGCATCGATGGCATCATCCTCCACCTTCTCAAATAATAGTCCAGGATCACTCAGTGCCTGACCGGAAGGCAATAGGTCTTGCCTTCCAGCATCTTTCCACTTGGCATCCGCCAAATCCATAGCCTCCCTAAGTTTGGCAGCCGTGAAAGGCAAAAATGGCTCCGAAACAACGGCCAATGACGCTGCAATCTGTAAGGCCACATTCAGGATAGTACCGGTACGTACTTCATCCTTTTTGATCTCCTTCCAGGGTTCCATCTCTGCCAGGTATTTATTGCCGAGACGGGCTAGGTCCATCACGAAACTTAAAGCTTCTCTAAAGCGAAAGCGCTCCAATGATTGACTGATGCGCCGCGGAAACTCCGCCATTTCCTGCAATACCTCGAGATCGTAGGAAGACAGTGCTCCCGGATGGGGGATCTTTCCCTCAAAGTATTTATGCGTGAGGACTACAGCTCGGTTCACGAAGTTTCCGTATATGGCCACCAACTCGGAGTTGTTTCTGGCTTGGAAGTCTTTCCACGTAAAATCATTATCCTTGGTCTCTGGGGCATTGGCAGTCAACACGTACCGAAGCACGTCTTGTTTGCCAGGGAAATCCGCCAAATACTCGTGCAGCCAAACAGCCCAGTTTCTCGAAGTAGAAATCTTGTCTCCTTCCAGGTTTAAAAATTCGTTGGCCGGAACATTTTCAGGGATGATAAAATCTCCATGGGTTTTTAAAATGGCCGGAAAAGTGATGCAGTGGAAGACGATGTTGTCTTTGCCAATAAAATGAACCAGCTTGGTTTCTTTGTCCTTCCAATAGGGTTCCCAATCAATTCCCTTCTCCCGGGCCCACTCTTTGGTAGAGGAAATATATCCTATAGGCGCATCAAACCACACATAGAGCACCTTTCCCGCGGCTTCCGGCAGTGGGACAGGAATACCCCAGTCCATATCTCGGGTCATGGATCTGGGTTGTAAGCCATCCCCCGCTTCCAGCCAACTGCGACATTGTCCAAGCACGTTGTTTTTCCAATCATCCTTATGGTCTTCGAGGATCCACTTTTTCAAAAAACCAGCGTACCTGCCAAGGTCCAGAAACCAATGTTTGGTTTCTTTCAAAATGGGGGAATTGCCACTTAATTTTGATTTGGGATTTATCAGCTCGGTAGGACTTAGCGAGGAACCGCATTTTTCACATTGATCTCCATAGGCCTTTTCGTAGCCACACTTGGGGCAGGTGCCTTCTATGTACCTGTCTGCTAAAAATTGGCCCGCCTCTTCGTCAAAATATTGTTCGGTTTGTTGTTCTACAAACTCTCCCTTATCGTAAAGATCTTTGAATAGTTGTCCGGCGGTTTCGTGGTGAATCGCCGCCGAAGTACGGGAATAATGGTTAAAGCTAATCCCAAATTCCTGAAAGCTGGCCTTCATCAGTTCGTGGTAGCGATCCACGATTTCTTGCGGACTTACTCCCTCATTTTTAGCCTTGATAGTTATCGCTACGCCATGTTCATCGGATCCGCATACATAGGCCACGTCGCGGTCCATGGATCGTAAGTAACGTACGTAAATATCGGAAGGGATATAACACCCTGCCAAATGTCCGATATGGAGGGGCCCATTGGCATATGGCAGGGCGGAGGTAACGGTATACCGTTTAAATTTTTTCTCGCTCATAGGGCACAAAGATAGGTAAAAATGGTTTTTCCACTTACCCCGTTGTTACCTTTTTCGCCTTAGTCATCGATCGCTGCGCCCATCATTTGCTTAAACTTCCATCCGGTTTGATCCCCGGTTCCTCCTTGTGTCTGCTTCAGGATAACGCCTATCAATCCTTCTTTTGGATCGGCAAAATATTGGGTATTGAAATAGCCTCCCCAATTAAAAGTTCCTTCACTGAGGTCGCCACCACGGCCCTGTCCCTTTTCGGTGAGCACGCCAAACGCCAACCCATAATGGGCATTTCCTCCGCCATAGAGATCACCCGCATGGTTGGCCATGATGATAGCGACCGTGTTTCGGCTGAGGATTCGTACCCCGTTCAGTTCTCCGCCATTTAGGTACATTTGCAGGAAGGTAGCATAATCTTTTGCAGTACTCGAGAGACCTGCTCCGCCGGAGAAGAATCGTTTCGCTCCTTCTTTGGGATAATTCACATTATAAAAGGTGTTCGGATAGTTTTTCCACACGCCATCCACTCGGTGGTGAATGGCGACGAGGCGATTTGCCTTGTTTTCCGGTAAATAAAACCACGTATCCTGCATTCCGAGTGGGTCAAACAGCCGCTCCCGTAGAAACTGGTCAAAAGGCATACCTGAAACCACCTCCACGAGGTAGCCCAATACATCCAACCCCATGCTGTAAGTGTATTTTTCTCCCGGGTCATGATGCAGCGGAAGTTTGGCAAGCTTCATGACCACATCCTTGATTGACACATCTTCGGTGCTAAACAAATCGGTGGTTCCTGCCTTGGCATAAAGCATCTTCATCCGCTCATCGCCGTCGATAACTCCGTAACCCAATCCGGATGTATGGGTCAAGAGATGGCGTATGGTAATTTCCCGACTGGCTGGACGCGCGGTAAAACTGGTGTCAGCATAGCGGAAGTTTTGAAGCACCTGTGGATTCTTAAATTCCGGAATAAACTTAGACACGGGGTCATCTAGTCGGAACTTGCCCTCTTCCCATAACATCATGACAGCGGTAGCAGTGATCGCTTTGCTTTGAGAGGCAATGCGAAAAATATCGTCCTTTTTCAATGCCCTGCCCGATGCCACATCAGCTGAGCCATAGGCCTGATGGTAGACTATCTTTCCATTACGGGCGATTAATGCCACCACGCCCGGTATGTCGCCGTTGTCCACCGACTGCTTTAACATGGCATCTATGCGCTGAATTCGTGCCGGGGACATGCCCACACTCGCCGGACTGCCATCCGAGAGTGGTAGGGACTTCTTATTTGTGGCAGTCTGAGCACCGGAAAAATGAACTTGAGCCAGCAGGCAGGCTACCAGCAAGATGGATCTAAACATACTTTTTGGGTTTTTGAGGAAATGCAATTTATATAGATTTATTGGTAAAGGATATAATTCGGTGGTTTGATGCCATTCATACGCAAATACACGACCAACTGACCTCGGTGGTGGGCAATGTGATCGGCGGCTAGTAACAGAAACTGCCGACCGGTACGGCGAAGCTGTCCGTATTGATTGATTTCTCCCAGTCGGCTCGGGTCAAATTGGGCAATGTGTCCCGCTGCCTTATCCATTTCTTTTTCCAGCACCTCGATGATCTCCTTTTTTGTCATACCTCCAGCCTGGTAATCTTTTGTCCGGTAGGGCGTATTCAGGCCCTCAAATCGGCTGAATATGTGCCATTCCACCGTTACCGCGATGTGCATAAGCTGTTCAGCAAAGGACATTTCATCCGGAGTGGGGCGAAAGTCATAGTGTTCTTCCGGCAATGCCTCGGCTATGGTCAGCATGTACCGCTTAGATCCTTCCCATCGCTCTAGGAACTCCTTCATAAAAGGGTCTGATTGAGCCTGCAAATGAGAAGCGGCCAATAAGGCGACCGCTAGAAGAAAGGTTTTTGTTTTCCACTTCATAGGTGATTGGTGCTTTGGGAAATTTGGCTAATTTTAACGAATATAAAATTTAAAACCCTGTTAAAGTAATCATTTATTATGAAGCCACATATGTTCAAAACGTTATTTTCCGTAATATTTTGCTTAGCAAGCTTTATGGCCCAAGCCCAAAGCAGTATCCCAGAAGATTGGAAACTAGGCAGTCAGGCATACACCTTTCGGCTGTTTAGCTTTGAAGAGGCCCTCGAAAAATTGAACAGCATAGGAGTGAAGTATGTGGAGCTTTATCCGGGGCAAAAGATCTCCAAGACCGGTGAGGCTACTACGGCCTTTACGGCAAGCGTACAAGAGCTGAACCTCATAAAATCCCTGCTTGCCAAATACGACATACAAGCTGTCGCCTATGGAGTAGTTAGTCCCAACGACGAGGATTGGCCCAAAGTATTCGCCTTTGCAAAGGCGTTGGGCATTGAAGTGATCACCACCGAGCCGCGAGCCAATCAGCTAGACCTAGTGGAAAAACTCTGCGAAGAACACCAGATCAAAGTGGCCCTGCATAATCACCCCGTGCCTTCCTTCTATTGGCATCCGGAGGTTCCGGCCAGATTGTTGGAAGGGAGAAGTCCCCTTATGGGCGTGTGTGCCGACATTGGCCACTGGATAAGGTCTGGCGTAGACCCCATTGATGCCCTGCAACGATTAGAAGGCCGTATCCACAGCCTCCACATGAAGGATCTAAATGCCCGTGGCGTGCGATCGGCCCACGATGTGCCTTGGGGAACCGGGACCTGCAATGTGGCAGGCGTCCTTCACGAGCTCCATCGGCAGGGATTTAAAGGGGTCTTCTCCGCAGAGTACGAACATAATTGGGAAAACAGCCTGCCGGAAGTAAAGGAAAGCATGGAGTATTTCAAGCGGGTTTCTGCGCAATTTTAGCCTGCATTTATTGACGAATAAGTTTGGGTTTACGTCATAACGAATACACCATGCACAACCAAAACACTACAAAATTGCCATCAAACCACCGGTATTTTGGCTCACCTATTTTCTTAATGCTTACCCTTGCAATGCTCATTACCTGGGGGGCGTGCCAGCCAAAGGATCCTCAGGTAGCGAATGCCTATGAAGCGGATTCATTCCCCTATTTGGAATGGGGGATAGCTGATTTTCAAGCAAAATACGATGATGGTAGCCTATCTATTGAGGAAGTAGTCCGTGCGTACCTGGCACGTATCGAGCAGCTCGATCAAAACGGCCCCGAGCTTCGTTCTGTGTTGGAAGTCAATCCGGATGCGTTGGATATCGCCCGACAATTAGATCAAATGCGCGGGCAAGGAGAGAAAAGGGGAGTCTTGCATGGTATCCCCGTTTTGCTGAAAGACAACATTGACACCCATGACGGGATGCATACCACCGCAGGTTCTAGGGCACTGGAAGGTTCCAAGCCATTGCAGGATAGTCGTGTGGCGAAAAAGCTACGGGAAGCCGGGGCAGTAATTATCGGTAAGGCCAATCTGAGTGAATGGGCAAATTTTCGTGGGCAACTATCCAGCAGCGGGTGGAGTGGGCTGGGAGGGCAAACTAAAAATCCTTACATACTTGACCGGAATCCCTGTGGGAGTAGTTCCGGGTCTGGAGTAGCCATTTCCGCAAACCTCGCCGTAATGGCGGTCGGTACAGAAACCAACGGGTCCATCGTATGCCCTTCTACTGCCAACGGAATTGTGGGCATCAAACCGACCGTAGGCTTGATCTCTAGGTCCGGTATCATACCCATTTCCTATACCCAAGACACACCCGGCCCAATGACCCGAACGGTGAGGGATGCCGCCATCAGCTTGGGTGCCATGGTGGGGCTGGACCCCGCCGATCACAAAACCAGCGACAGTGATGGCAGATACCTGACCGACTATACTCCATTCTTAAAGGCCGATGGTCTGAAAGGAAAGAAAATCGGCTGGATGAAATCAACCGCTGGAATCAACTACAAAGTGGATCAGCTTATGGAAGAAGCCATCGCGTTTATGAAGGAACAGGGAGCTGAAATTATTCCGCTACAGGAAATATCGCCTCCCGGAACCGGATCCTATTCTTTCGAGGTAATGCTCTATGAATACAAAGACGGGCTGAATAAGTATTTTAGCTCCTTGGGTCCGGACGCAAAGATAAAAAGCCTAGAGGAGCTAATTGAGTTCAACAAGCAGGATCCCATAGAACTGGCCCATTATAATCAACACTACCTAGAACTTGCCTTGGAAAAAGGAGATTTGAACAGCCCTCAGTATCTGGAGGCATTGAACAAACTCCGTGAAAACAGTCAGGACAACGGTATAGACAAAGCCCTGAAAGAACACGGCTTGGATGCCATCATCGCACCTACCGGAAGTCCTGCATGGAAAACGGACTGGACCAACGGGGATTATTACCATCTCGGAAGTTCCTCACCCGCAGCACATGCCGGGTACCCCAGTATTACGGTACCCATGGGTATGATTGATGAGCTTCCGGTAGGAATTTCCTTTTTCAGCACCGCATGGTCCGAGCCGGTATTGATAGAGTTGGCCTACGCCTTTGAACAAGGTACAAAGGCCAGAAGAGTCCCTAAATTTCTTGCTCCCAAGTAGTCGTCTTTTCCCCTAATGGGTTTTGCATTCCCATCGGTGGCTTTAAACGCCGTCTCCTGTGCCATGAAACCAATGATCTGCCGTTCCGTCAGTTACCGTTGTCCGTTTCCGTCTACCTGGACTTTATTAGTGCCTGTTCTATGTCCTGTATTATATCATCGACGTGTTCCAGCCCTACCGATAGGCGAACCAGGCCGTTTAGGATGCCCACCCGCTCTCGTTCCTCTTCGGTCAGCTTGCTGTGAGTGGTAGAGGCGGGATGCGTGATGATGCTGCGACTGTCGCCCAGATTGGCCGTTACCGTGATCATTTTCAGGTGGTCAATAAAACGTTTTGCTCGCTGAAGGCCTCCTTTCAACGTCAAGGTAATGATTCCGCCTCCGTGTTTCATTTGCTTTTTCGCCAAGTGATATTGCGGGTGCGAAGGTAAAAATGGGTACTTAACGAATTCAATATCGGTACTTTCTTGGAAGTAGGTTGCTACTTTCAATGCATTTTCGCAGTGCCGATCCATACGAACCGCCAAGGTCTCCATACTTTTGGCCAGTACCCAAGCATTAAAGGGTGAGAGGGAAGGTCCGGTATGCCGCATAAAAAACTGGACCTCATCGATGTATTTCTTCTGACCTAAAATCAACCCTCCCAGAACCCTACCCTGTCCGTCGATAAACTTGGTTGCACTGTGGGTCACAATGTGTGCACCCCACTTGGCCGGCTGCTGTAGGTAAGGGGTAGCGAAACAATTGTCTACCACCAGAATCAGCTTGTGGGCGTTTGCCATGGCTGCGATGTACGCGAGGTCAATGATTTCTAATCCTGGGTTGGAAGGGGTCTCGATGAACAGCATCTTGGTATTGGGCTGGATCAGCTCCTCCCAGCGTGCGATGTCTTTGATGTCCCCGTAGGTATGTGATATACCCCATTTGGGAAAGACACGGGTAAGCAGTTGGTGCGTGGATCCGAACAGAGACCGCGACGCGAGAATATGGTCCCCTTGGGACAAGAGTGCTGCCATGCTGCCAAACATAGCCGCCATGCCCGAGGCAGTGGTGAGGCCCGATTCGGTGCCTTCTGCCGCACACACCTTGGCTATCAGGTCACTCGTGTTCGGGTTGGCATAGCGGGAATAGATGTTTCCGGGGATTTCGTCGGCAAACATCTGCCGGGCCTGTTCCGCAGAATCGAACACAAAACTGGAACTGAGGTAAATAGGAGACGAGTGCTCGCGCTGGTCAGAAGCAGATTCGGTAATTCGTACGGCTTGGGTCTCGAAATTTTTATACGACATGGTAAATTTTAGTTTTGACGAAGGGATGGAGGTTGAACTGGCAAAGCAAGTCACGCGAAAAAAACAACGCCAGTACAAACGCGTGATTGATAAAGAAAATGCCGGAAATTTGCTGGGTCATATAGTCTAATTTATCGTTCCCTTTCGGGCAGGTATTGGCACCTTTCCGCAAAAGGAAGGTTGCCAGAGGTTCAAAGAGCCTGTTCTCTCCCCTCTTCTGTATAAATCAGTTGCCTGAAGTGTGCCACAAAGTAAATGTAGCGAAATTGGAAATCCAAATGGTGGGCTTAAATAGGTTGGAAAACTGATTGGGTTTTGGTTTCGCTTTTCTTTAGTGTAAATTTTGATTGTCAAAAAGCCATATTTACCAAACCAACTAGATGGCCAATGATGTTATGTTTACCTAAGACATTTTGGAGTCATGCCAAACCCTGTGGTCTTGGTTTCAACTCTATCTGAATTATCTTACAAAATCTTCAAACGTACCCGATGCCTTATGGAAAGTCCTTTGATACCCTTTTTACGAGATCTTGCAGAAAACAACCACAAAGAATGGATGGATGGTCATAGGGGGCGCTATCTACATGCCAAGGAGTTTTTTTTGATGGAGGTAGCCGAATTACTGCAGGGTATGCTTGCATTCGAACCGTTGCTTGAATCTTTGAAGCCCAAAGATTGTGTTTTTCGGCAAAATCGGGACATCCGGTTTTCTGCGGACAAGCGACCTTATAAAACAAATATGGCAGCTTATTTCGCGGTGGGAGGAAAGAAAAGTTTGGGTCCCGGCTATTACCTACACGTGGAGCCCGGGCGCAGTTTTTTGGCCTGTGGGGTTTGGATGCCGCCTGCAGACACCTTAAAGCGTATTCGACAGGAAATCGACTATTCAGGTGCGGAATTGTATCAACTGCTACAGCACCCCACGGTCAAGGGGTATTTCAATGGATTGGAAGGGGATCAACTCAAAACCAGTCCCCGCGACTATCCCGCAGATCATCCCTACATCGACTACCTGCGGCATAAGAGCTTTATTCTTTCGAAGCCACTTACCGATGATCAAGTGACTAATGGGGTGTACAAGATGCTCGCATTGCAGGCTTTTGAGCGTGCTAAGCCTTTTAGCGATTTCCTTTCCCGAGCATTGGAGGAGGTGGA
Source organism: Lunatimonas salinarum (assembly GCF_017811155.1). Taxonomy (GTDB): domain Bacteria; phylum Bacteroidota; class Bacteroidia; order Cytophagales; family Cyclobacteriaceae; genus Lunatimonas; species Lunatimonas salinarum. Next base: position 219,921 of record NZ_JACVCV010000006.1, read on the forward strand.
GGACGGAAGTGGACTAATCTAAGGGTAAAATACCCTAAAACCATTGTTGGAGAAAGGGTACGTTACAACAAAAACGACTCGATCGCAATAGCTACGCCATCGGCTTTGTTGCTAGCAGTCAGGTGTTTTGCTACCGCCTTTACTTCATCGCGTGCATTCTCCACCGCTACGCCGAACCCAACACCGGAAATCAACTCCACATCGTTGAAGTTGTCGCCAAAGGCCATTACCTCTTCCATGCTGAAATCAAACTTGTTCTGTAACAATAGGGCCAATGCGCTGGCTTTTGAGATTTGTTTAGGAGCAATCTCTATGTAGGTATCCTTTGATCGGTATAGGTGTAATTCGGTTCCTAAAAGCTCTTCTAAACGTTTGTAAAGGTACTGTATTTCAACTTCCTCTCCCATGCACATCACCTTGTGGGCACCGCTATTGGATTTTTCCCATATATCCAAAACCTCTTTACCTGATTTTAGGATGGATTTTACTTTGGTGACAGTTTCTTCTTTTTCTGTCCAGCGATCGGCCTTAGGGGCATACCAATCATCTGCAGAGTAGAAGCTCACATGAATGGAGGTGTTTTCCGTCAGCTTCAAAATTTCTTTGCAATGTAGAAGAGATATGTAAGTGGAATCAATCGGTAGCATCTGTTTGGATTCCTGATCCCATGCCAGTAGGTATCCTCCGTTATAGCAGATCAATGGCTGATAAGGCCTGCCCAATTCCTCGAGCAAGTGGGTCATTGCGGAGGGCATGCGAGAGGAGGCCAAGATTACCGGGAAGTCCTTTGGTAATTGGGAAAAGGCCGCTTTGGTTCTAAGTGAAAGTTGGCGATTCTTATCTAACAATGTCCCGTCTATGTCGGTACAAATAGCCTGTATATTCATGGAATAGGTGGTGCAGCGTGACTGGACAAAATTACCAAAGGCGGTAGGGTTTGCCAAGCCATGTCAATGATTAATGGAGTTTATTTGCTTTAGGGGAGCCTTCCGGCTTTTTTCAGTGCCTCGTGGATAATCCACTCCAGCTGACCATTGGTACTACGGAATTCGTCCGAAGCCCATTTTTCTACAGCCTTCATCATCTGCTCGTCTATCCGTAGTGCAAAGGGTTTCTTATTCGGCATTTCGCTGAAGTTTTTGCTGGTTGAACCACTGAATAGCCCCAAGAGCGGCTTCGGGTTGTTGGGTGCCTAACAAGAATTGTTTCTTTTTGGTTTTTACCATTATCCCATGGTTTCCACCCGTATTGTACACCCAATACTGGAAATTTGTTCGGATCCCCCAACCCCCGAACTTGCGAAGGGAATTGTACCTTATCAATGAAAGGCTCTCTATGTCTTCCAGGGGATAAGTCCTTTCGGCCAGCAAGGGGAAGTAGCGAAACCTTAGGTGTCGTTCGTCTATCTTCACATCCAGCTCAATTACAAACAATAGCACAGCCACTGAGATCAATACGAAGACCGCAACCAAAGCTCCCTGCCAGTCGTTGAGATCCTCCTGCAGCGTGGTCTGTGCCAAGATCCATAACGCCACCACTGCGGTAAGAAAGATGGTTAGGCAGATCCATAAATCTTTGAATTTTTGGGTTTCCTTGAATATCGTTTTGCTCATGATTTATCCTGCTCTACTTGCCATACTTCGATTAACTGCTGTAAGTCCCGATGTCGGTGAGTACTGAAAATTAGTGTTTTAGGGGTGCTCCATCGCTGGATTTCCAATACATGGTCACTAAAGAAAATATAAGCCGTTCGGGTTTTGCTGATCCGTACGCCCACACCTCCATAGTCCATCAACCCCGCTGATTTTTTTACTGTAACGGAGCGGATATCTGAAAGGGGGATTTTCTTCCAAGTGTAAAGGAAAGGTGGGTTTCGAAAGGAAATGCCCGTTTCATCAGCCCGAAGCTCCAGCGAGATACTTAATACAAAGAAGAAGGTGACCGCCAAGATCCCAAAAACCACGAGCAGCACTTTCCACCCTTCATCGCCAAGATTTCCGGTAAAATGAAGGGTCGTGAGTAGGATGAGTGTGGGTGCTTCCAGCATAATCATGCCCCACATCAGTATGCTTCCCATAAAGTTTTGCCGCTCGTTTACCACCATGATCCTAGTTGTTTAGGGTTCCTACGTTCAATACCGGACTTGCCGAACGGTCTGAACACAGCACCACCATCAAATTGCTCACCATGGCTGCTTTCTTGTCCTCCTCAAAATCCATAATCCCTTTTAGCTTGAGGTCTTCTAGGGCCATTTCTACCATTCCTACTGCACCATCCACGATTTTGCGCCGCGCAGCCACTATCGCAGTGGCTTGTTGCCGCTGTAGCATCGCAGAGGCTATTTCTGATGAATAGGCAAGATGGGAAATCCGCGCCTCTATCACCTTAATGCCGGCGTGATTAAGCCGCTCTGATATCTCCTCTTCGAGTGAATGGTTGACTTCTTCTACGCCTGACCTTAAGGTGATTTCTGCATTTTCAGCTTCAAAGTCATCATAGGGATATTTTCCTGCCATTTTTCGTACCGCTGCGTCAGTCTGAAGGTGTACAAAGTTTTCGTAGTCTTCTACATCGAATGTTGCACGGAACGTATCCTCCACCTGCCAAACCACGATGGTACCCACCATGACAGGGTTACCGATTTTATCGTTCACTTTTAGAGGTTTGTTTTCAAAGTTTCTCACACGAAGCGATATCTTTTGCTTTATCATGAAAGGATTCACCCAAAAGAATCCATTTGCTTTCACGGTCCCCTTGTATGCGCCAAACAAAATCAAAACAACTGCCTTATTGGGCTGAAGCGTAAAGAACCCGGGAAGTAAAAGGAGGGTGCTTATTGTACAAATAATGCCTACAGGTGGAATTTTGTAGACAAAGGAAAGTACAGAGCAGGTGGCTAGGAGGAAGGTACTTACCAAAACGGTATAGCCGGAGGAGGGAGTGACGATTTTTTCCATTTTTATCTATTATTTTTTGATATCAATATGATATACGTTTGATGTTGAAATAAAGTTTTGTATTCCCTGTTTTTTTCTGATTGAATTTCAGGAAAATCAATGGAATTGTAAGGTCGGTTGTAGGCCATTAACGACCCGTGGTGACTTTAACTCGGGGAGTGCGTTTTCTTTGTTCGAAGGCTACTAAATTTCAAAAAGTTATCTGATGATTTTTTCGAACAGGTAAAGTAGGTTTTAGCGGACACTGAAGGCTGCAGGAAAAAGGGAAAATCGCGGAAAGTTAGAACCCTTGATCACGAAATGTTTTGCAGGTAGGTATTGATAGCTTCCTTTTCTTTGATGGTAACTTTTATTCGTTCGTGCACGATTCTCTCAAATAGTGGAAGGTTCATAGGCTTGACTGTGGAGAGGCACTCATCGAAGGCCTCAAGGGCTTCATCGTACAATGCTGTAGCAATGCCGCTAAGGTAAATCAGTTTATGCAGTTCTTCTGCGGTAAACAGGCGTTTGTCCAGGTTTTCGTTTTCCAAGTATTCGGATAGGTGAACCCAGGCGTAGTTTTTTAAACCAAGAGTAGTGTCAGAGGTGAATCCGATGATTTCATTGGGGATGTTAAATCCAATGGTAAAATAAAAGAGGGCCTCGCGAAGGTAGTAATAGTTGGTTTTTGCCTTTTCATTTGTAAGGTGAAATAAGGCGTCTAGGGGCAAATAAAGTAGGGAATACTTGAATTTCAGCAGTTCATGATAGGCGGCCTGATTCCATGCCTTTTTACCGGTTTTTTTCACGGAACTCAACGAGACTTCATGAAAGTGGTCTCTTAATCGTTCTTGGAACTTATTCCAAAAGCGTGATTTTGCAGGGATCACCTCATTCAAAAGTTGTTGGGAAGCACTGATTGCGAGGATGCTGTCACATAGCGGTGATTTGATTTCAGAACCTGTCATCTGTAGATCCAAAATTGGGTCAAGTAGGTATATACCCATGGCTCCTAAAAAAATGGCGGTACTTATGGTGATTTGATCCTCCTCATCAATTTCTCCAAATGCAGGAGATAGTGAGTAGCAAAGTGGTATGAGGTAATCCCTTTGGTGCTGAGGCAATTCTTCGTTCAAGATGCGCTCACGCAGCGGGTTGGGTAGCTCTAGGGATTGTATCCTTGAGTACACTACTTGATTGAGCGTTTGAAGTTGCTGTTTGGTGTTCATGGAAAAAAAGAACAATTGGATTTCCTCAGTTATTCAAGTGAATCCTTTTTATTAATGATTTTGTCGCAGGTTACAAATGGTAGAAAATTCAATTAGGTAATTTTTTACGGGTCAAATCTCCGCAGCCAGCTTACACTATTTAGATAAGAGCTTTATCCAAACCCAGTTATATACATGATCTTTTTACGAGGGAAAAGTTAATTAAATTGGTTTTTAATTTCAATTTTATGCGGTTAAATTTTTACCTTTTCATGTGAGATAAAATTTTTTTAATTTGAAATGCATTTATTTATAGATGTATGATAATTATCGTGGGTTGATGAAAGGAGACAAAGGCAAAAGCGGAGGTGGGGCTGAACTTGCTGGCCCGGAAGTCAGGCAAGCAATGGGTTGAATAGGGTGTGATTTACTCCCTATTCTTTTTGCTTGTTATTAAGCTATTTAATGGGTAATTTGGATGTTCCGCCCATTTAGGGACAAATTATAGACACATGAAATCGAGCACGACGCAAGCGACACACGGAGGAACGATTGTAATACGTGCGAGATTCCATCTGACCGCTTAAAGACAAATTATAAACAGATGAAAATCAACATAAACGGAAAGGAACATACCGTTAACGTGGCTGGAAATCCCATGCTATTGGAAGTTATTCGGGAGCAATTAAACCTCACAGGTACCAAATATGGATGTGGTGAAGCTGTTTGTGGTGCCTGTAAGGTTATGATTAATGGGAATTCTGTGCCAAGCTGCATTACGCCGGCTGTATCTGCACAGGGCAAAAATGTGGTAACCATTGAAGGATTAGCTTTTGATGGTGAACTACATCCGGTGCAGCAGGCCTTTCTCGAGGTTGATCCTTTTCAGTGCGGGTACTGTGCGTCGGGAATGACGGTCACTGCCGCTGCATTTTTGGAGCGAAATCCATCACCAAGTAAAGAAGAAATTGTGGATGCCATGAACGGGAATATTTGCCGTTGCTGCACCTATCCTCAGCTCGTGGAGGCGATTTTTCAAGCGGGTAAGAAAATGGACTTAATCAAAAATCGATAAGATGAAGAACGGGACAGCGAAACCTCCCCATTTATATCCGGAGCAAAACGAGCGGTGTGAAATTGAATTCAAGCAGCAGCCCATCAGCAGACGCCGATTTTTTAAGCGAATGGGTCTAGGGATAGCTTCCTTTGTGGTGGCATCGGATATTATTTCTGCGCATGCTGCTGATTTTTTAGGTTTTCAGGTAGGCGAAGACAGCATCGCTGCGTGGATACATGTGAATGAAGAGGGAAAGATTACTGTGATGACTGGAAAGGTAGAGGTAGGACAAAACATTCGCACGTCTTTGGCACAAGCTGTGGCGGAAGAATTGTATGTTTCGATGGAGGATGTCCATTTGATCATGGGGGATACCCAGTTGACTCCCTACGATAGGGGAACATACGGTAGCTTAACCACCCCTCAGATGGCTCCGATCCTGCGAAAAGCAGCTGCATCCATCCGTGAGATGTTGAAGGAAGTGGCAGCCTCTGATTGGTCGATATCCAAGGAAATGCTTCGGTTAGCGCAGGGTATCGTATACCATCCCACCAATGGAACCCAACTCTGCTACGCAGCATTGGCTAAAGGTCAAAGGCTGTTGAAGCCTGTAAATCAAAACGTAGCACTTGTTCCTGCTACTGAATGGCAGATTGCCGGTAAATCCATTCCAAAGGTAGGTGGTGCTTTGTTTATTACCGGCAAGCACCGCTATGTTTCCGATATGGTATTACCGGATATGCAATATGGCAAGGTGCTACGTGCCCCGTCTTATGGGGCTAAGCTGATTGCTGTCAACACAGAAAAGGCAGCGGCATTACCCGGTGTCAGAGTAGTTAGGGAAGGCGATTTTGTAGCCGTTACGGCTCCCGATAGCCAGACCGCTACCTTGGCCTTGGCGTTGATCGAATCGGAGTGGGAAAAAACAGCGCAGGTGTCCAGGGATGGTCTTTTTACCCATTTGAAAGCTTCTGCACGTGACACAAAAGCTCCAGCGGATAAGGTGAAAGCGGCCTTGGACTCGGGAGTCAAGAAAATGGAGTGTAAATTTTTGGTCGACTACATCGCTCACGTACCACTTGAGCCAAGGGCTGGGTTAGCTGAATGGAAGGGAGACGCGGTCACTGTATGGACAGGTACGCAGCGTCCTTTTGGGGTGCAGGAAGAGCTTCAGCGTGCCTTTGGTATGCCCAAAGAAAAAATACGGGTGATCATGCCCGATACAGGCTCAGGATATGGCGGAAAACATACCGGCGAGGCGGGCATAGAGGCAGCCCGACTGGCCAAGGCGATTGGTCGACCGGTAAAGGTGATCTGGACCAGGGAAGAAGAATTCAAGTGGGCCTATGTGCGGCCTGCAGGAGTGATTGAAGTTTCCTCGGCCTCGGATCAGAATGGAAGTCTCGTGGCATGGGAAATGTATAATTATAATTCTGGAGGAGCAGGAATCGAAATCCCCTATGATGTGGCAGCGAAGCATCACCAGTATATCCCTTCCGATACGCCTCTGAGACAAGGTTCGTATCGGGCGCTGGCATCAACAGCGAATATTTTTGCGATTGAGTCGCAGGTGAACGATCATGCAGTCGAGTTTGGAATTGATCCATTAGCGTTCCGGGAGCAGCATCTTTCAAACGAGCGCTTACTCACGGCACTTCGTGCCTCGGCAAAGAAGTTTGGGTGGGGCAAGGCAAAGTCTCCCGGTACTGGTTTTGGTATCGCTTGTGGTACTGTTAAAGGGGGGTACGTGGGAACTTGCGCAGAAGTACAAGTCGACGCAAACAGTGGAGAGGTTTCCGTAAAACGGTTGGTGGTTTCTTTTGAATGCGGAGCAATTATCAACCCCCGGCATTTGGAGGGGCAGGTTATAGGCTGTGTGCTGCAGGGCTTAGGTGGGGCATTGTTTGAGGCCGTGGATTTTAAAGATGGAGAGGTGTTAAACCCGTTTCTTTCCACTTATCGGGTGCCCCGGTTTCGGGATGTGCCGGCCATTGAAGTGGTTTTAATAAACCGCAAAGACCTGCCATCCGCGGGGGCGGGGGAGGCACCGATAGTGGGGGTCGCACCTGCTATCCGCAATGCCATTTACGACGCATCTGGTGTGAGATTATATAGCCTTCCTTTGGTGCCAGGAGGAAGGCTGAATGTGTAAACGGTCTAGCCGGCTTTTTTGCAATGCTATATTGGGGTAACCCAAACGATTTTTTGATTAAGGTGTTTTTCTAATTTATGACAAGTTCATCTACCATGATCCAGCCTTGTTGTCCTTTTGCTCCATGCCATTCGGGAAGTTTGGCGATAGGGTGTGCAACCAATTTGAGGAATTTGGTGTCCTCTGATTGAAAAGGAATAGGAACCCTGGTCAGCATACCTGGATCCTCTTTTTTGGGTTGGCTTGGGCGATGTTTTGTTTCCAACTTCCACTCATCCGCGTCGCCTTTTTTGGACCAAATTTCAATTTCCTGTGGAGGGAACATCCAACCACCGCTGTTATACCAGATAGATAGGGCCATATCTGATATGGGAGTGGGTTCCTCGAATTCCATTTCAACCTCCAAAGGTGTGAAACGAAACCCTAACCAATTGAGGTTCCAAGAATCTTTTACCGCTTTGTTTCCATCAAAAAGGCTACTGGCACCATCTCCTTTGTATCGGTCTGCGGGAGGGTATTTTAAGGTATAGTTCTTGGGGCTTTTTGCAGATTGGATAAATTCCGCAGAAGTAGGATCACTACCCGTCCATCCGGGGGCAAATGCCCTCGCCTTTAGCGTTAGATTTTCGGTAATCTCCAATGGGCCCTGGTAGAGGATGTGGTTGCTACTGTCCGGTTCTGTGCCATCGAGGGTGTAAAAAATACTCGTTCCTTGGATGGGATGCTGGATTTTCACTTCCATTTTATCTTTGAAAAACGCACGATCGAATTTAATGACTGGAGGATTTAGCTGGTAAACAGTGCCGTCATCTTTGTAACCGGTCTCAATGGTTGTGTTGGGGAGAGCTGATTTTAGCGACTGAAGCTGCGCATCTTCCAAACCGGTGTTCCATATATACAGATGGGTTAGTTTTTTCAGCTCGGAAAGGTGTGTAATGGCTGCTTCATCCAGCGCATTTCCAGAGAGAGAAAGCAGCCGTAACTGTTCCAATTCTTTTAGGCTTTTGATACCCTCTCCGGAGATATCTGTAAAATTCAGAAATAAGCGTTCCAAGTTAGGGAAATTTCCAAGTATGGCCATATCCTCATCTTTCAAAGGCATGTTGTTAAGATTGATGGAGACGGTTTGCTGATAGATATCTTTGAGTTCGGACAATGACTGCGGATCAAAAACAGATCGACCAAAGTAACTAACTGATAAAGCAGGCGAATCCATTCCCAACGCTTGAACCTTTCGGTAGAAGTTATTGAGCCCTTTGACGGTATTGGCATCAGCTGCCTTAAAATCGTAGGACTTGGCATTGGTAAACTTAGTTGCTGCCAATAGAAAAATAGAACTGGTATCGCTATAGGCCACTAATTTACGGTCAAGGTCTGAGCCATTGGCGATCCAAGCTTCCAATAGCGCTATTTCTTCTTCGGATAGTTGTGGTTTGCCTTTTGGGGGCATATGCTCCTCATCTTCAAGAGGAAGTAAAATCCGCTGCACAAGCAGGCTGCCTTGCGGGTCGTTTTCTACGAAGGCAGGGCCGGAGTCTCCTCCCCGTTGCAGTAATTCAGGCTTGTCCATTCGTAGCCCTCCTTTTTGCTTAGAAGCTTTGTGGCAACTCACGCATTTTTGTTCCAAGATAGGCATCACCACGTGGGCGAAAACCTCTGCATCCTCCAGTGCCACCAAGGGGGCCTCCGAAGCAAGTGGAGCTGTGACAAAGCCCTCTCCATGGGTAATGGAGGCACCTAGGTGACCAGATACCAACAAGCTTACTCCGATTACCCCCATGCCGGCTTTTTGCCAAACAGGGAAAGGTTGGTGCAGGTACGTATATAATAGAGATGCAAGCCAGAAGACTGCCAATCCGGACCATTTATGCCAGAGTAATTGTTCTTGGTCATATCCCGGCTCATGGGACAAAAACAGCCCAGCGATTACGGTAAATGCCGTGGTGAGACATCCAAGTAACAGTAGGTTTTCTCCGTATTCCAATCCGTCTTCTTTGGTTTTGGCCCAATGGGGAACTAAAAGTAGAACCAGTGCGAGCAGTAGGATGACGATCGGAAAATGAAGCAATAAGGGATGCAACCGGCCAAAGACATGTAACCAATCAGGAATAGCCAGTCTGCCCTCGGCAAAAACCAACACCAAAACAAACGCATGGGCGGCAAACAGCACCTGTCCAGCGATTGTTTTCCATTTTTCTGTAATCATAAAATAACGGTTATTGAGGGTTTTCCTGTTAGTTAGGCAATGATGTCGTTTACCAGATGTCCATGAACGTCGGTTAGCCTATAGCGTCTGCCCTGATGTTTAAAGGTGAGTCTTTCGTGGTCCACTCCCAACAAGTGCAGCATGGTCGCGTGGAAGTCATGCACATGAACCGGATCCTTAACAATGTTGTATCCAAATTCATCGGTTTCGCCATAGACAATGCCCGGTTTTACACCACCGCCGGCCATCCACACAGAAAACGCCCTAGGGTGGTGATCACGGCCATAGTTTTCCGCAGAGAAGCGCCCTTGGCAATAGTTGGTTCGGCCAAATTCTCCGCCCCAAATTACCAGTGTTTCATCGAGAAGACCTCGCTGCTTCAGGTCTGTAATTAATGCGGCAGAAGCTTGGTCGGTGTCAAGCGCTTGTCCGGCCATCTCACTCGGAAGGTTGCCATGTTGATCCCATCCCTGATGGTAGATTTGAACAAACCTAACACCGTTTTCAGACAGTTTCCTGGCAAGCAGGCAGTTAGCTGCATAAGTTCCCGGAACCAGGCACTCCGGACCATATAGTTTGACAATGCTATCAGGTTCCTTGGTTAAGTCGGTTACTTCAGGTACCGCTGTCTGCATACGGTAGGCCATTTCGTATTGCTGGATTTTCGTATTTATCTCCGGATCACCAAAGGACTCGTAGTTCATTTGGTTTAGTTGCGCCAGCTTATCCAACATTCTTCGGCGGTCTTCTTTGGACATGCCCTCCGGATCGGCCAAGTAAAGGACAGGCTGCTCTCCACTGGAAAACTGCACGCCCTGGTGTACTGAATCTAAGAAGCCATTTGTCCAAAGCTTGGAGTACACCCCTTGCCCATTTCCTTTGCCACGGCTCAGGAGTACGCAGAAGCTGGGTAAATTGTTGTTGTCACTACCCAGTCCGTAACTCAGCCAAGCCCCCATACTGGGGCGGTTACCCACTTGCGCCCCTGTTTGAAAAAAGGTAAGTGCTGGATCGTGATTGATAGCCTCGGTGTGCATGGAGCGAATGATGCAAAGATCATCCACAATTTTGGATGTGTAAGGGAATAGGTCGCTAACCCAGGCACCGGCTTGTCCATACTGCTTGAATTTAGGGTACGAACCTACCAATGGGAAGGAGGCTTGCCCGGAGGTCATTCCCGTAAGGCGTTGCCCCTGACGGATGGAGTCAGGAAGTTCTTCCCCCATTCGCTGGTTAAGCGTAGGTTTATAGTCAAAGGATTCCAACTGGGATGGTGCTCCGTTCTGGAATAAGTAGATCACTCGTTTAGCTTTGGGGGCAAAGTGCGGCACGTTTGCCAGAATTCGATCGGTATCCAACTGGGAGCTGCCCTTAAACAGATCAGGTATCAATAGAGAGCCCAACGCCAAACTACCCAATCCAACGCTCGCTTTGGATAGGAATTTTCGTCTATTTTCGTTTAATCCGCCTTCTAATCGTTCTTTTTCCATTTTAGGTCCTTGTTATTGCTTCTTCCAAATTATATAGGGCAACTACCACTTGCATTAGGGCTGCGGTCTCAGGTTTGCTCATTTCTTCTTTTATTGGATAGTCTCCAATACTTACTAAAGGTGTTATATCGTCAGGCCGTTCCGTAAATCGCACAAATTCTTCTTGGTAAAAACCCATCAGCAGTTCCATTTCCTGTTCATGGGGCGGTCTACTAAGAATTCGGGTAAAGGCTTCGGTGATCGCAGCATCCTCTTTATTATCGTGGCTTTGTACCAGAGAGTAGGCAAGCACGCGGGATGCTTCCAGTACCAGCGGGTCATTCAGCATCGCCAAGGCCTGTAGGGGTGTATTGGTCCTGCCTCTGCTTACCTCACAAAGATCCCGGTTACTCCCGTCAAAAATGATCGGTTTGGGTGGGGGAGAGGTCAGTTTGATAAAGGTGTACAAGCCTCTTCGGTACAATGCATCACCTTTGTCCTGTCGATAGACGGCCAACTCTCCCCTTCCGGAAGTAGATGCCTCCCACAATCCGGCCGGTTGGTAGGGTTTTACACTAGGTCCTCCGATTTTGCGGTTTAGCAGGCCACTACTTGCCAACACGATGTCACGGATATGTTCCGCATTTAGGCGGATGCGGGGTGACCAAGATAAATACTGGTTTTCAGGGTCGATTTCCAGTTTTTTAGGGGTCACTTCTGCAGATTGCTGATAGGTAGCCGAGCTTACCACCTTTTTTATTAAGCCTTTTATATCCCATTCGCTATCCCGAAAGTCCACTGCTAGCCAGTCCAATAACTCGGGGTGGGAAGGAAGGTCTCCCTGCATACCAAAGTCTCCCGCAGATTTGACGATGCCCACACCGAATAATTCTTGCCATATTAGATTGACAAAAACGCGGGCAGTGAGAGGGTTCTGCTCGTCAAAGGTCCATTGTGCCAAGCCAAGGCGGTTTTTCGGCAGTTTCTCGTCAAATGGAAGTACAGCTACAGGTGTAGATGGGGTAACAGGCCGACTGGGTGCGTCGTAAAGACCCCGATCCAAAATGTAGGTAGTCCGAAGCGTATCTTTAAAATCCTCCATCACGGAGACCATGATTCTGCTGGTGTCGCCGTGGTTTACAAAACCCAACACATCTTCCAGGTCATCCTGCTCTATCCACATAATAGGTGTCTTGGCTGGTTTGGATCTGCTTACATCCCCCTCGTATCCCTTTTCGGGGGTATTGTTAAAGAATGCGTACATGCTAAAGTAATCCTCTTGGGAAATGGGATCGTACTTGTGGTCGTGGCACTGTGCACATTCGGCTGATAAGCCCAGTATCGCTTTGGTGAAGGTATTGGTCTTGTCCACAATATACTCGACGCGGTATTCTTCCTCAATAACCCCGCCTTCCTCGGTGTATTTGTGGTTTCGGTTAAATGCAGTGGCGAGAATGGTTTCTTTATTGGCATCGGGAAGCAAATCACCTGCAAGTTGCCAAGTGATAAACTGGTCGTAAGGAATGTTTTTATTGAACGCGTGTATCACCCAGTCCCGGTAGGGCCATTGGGTGCGGATATTGTCGTCCTGATAACCATACGAGTCTGAGTAGCGGGAAATATCCATCCACAGTACAGCCATTCGTTCTCCAAAAGCAGGGTCTGACAACAGCCGGTCAATTACCTTTTCGGTGGCGTCCGGACTGTCATCGCTAAGATATTCTTGAATAAGATCTAGCGAAGGGGGTAATCCCGTCAAGTCAAGGCTTAACCGTTTTAGCAGGTGGGCTTTCTGTGCAGGCTGATTAGGAGTCAGGCCAACCGATTCCATTTTAGAGGCAATGAAATAATCAATTTCATTTTTTGTCCATTCTTTGTTTTTAACAGAAGGAAGGCTTCGTTTTTCCGGCAGAACAAATGCCCAATGTGGTTCGTATTTTGCGCCCTGTGCAATCCACTTTGTCAGAATTTCTTTTTCTTCCTCTGTGAGTTTTAGGTTTGACTCAGGAGGTGGCATTATTTCGTTTGGGTCATCGGAGTAAAGCCGGTTGACCACTTCAGATTCTTTTGCTTTGCCAGGTACAATGGCATGTGCATTCGGGTTTTCCTTTAACGCAGCATATGCGCCTTCTTCGGTATCCAATCTAAGTCCCGCCTCCCGGGTATTGGGGTCAGGCCCGTGACAGGCAAAGCAGTTATCAGAAAGTATGGGGCGTACATGAAAGTTATAACTTAGCTGGTCACTTTCTTGAAGGTTTCCGGCCTTATCCGAATTTGACGGGTTACAGGCAGAAACGGCAACAGCAAGAAATAATACTAAATAGATTAACTGTTTGGGCATTTTCGGGACTGAGTGAGTTTATTTATCGAAACCCTAAAATGAGCAAATTTGGGTGAAATAGCAAGCGTTTTTTTATATACGGAAAATGTTGGGATCTAGCAGCGTCAAGTAGAGAAATGGCTAAAATTGGAATGGCGGCGCTTGCTGAAATCAGCAAACGTAGCAAGGATGGGAAAAAGAAAGGCTGCCAAACAGCAGCCTCTTTTTGATTAGTTGGTCTTTTTTACTTTTGAGAAGTCGAAGGTTTCCAGAAACTTGGTCGTAAAGTTGCCCGCCTTGAATTCCTTGTCTTCCAATAGCGCCAAGTGGAAAGGAATGGTGGTTTTAATGCCATCAATTACAAACTCTTCCAACGCCCGTTTCATCCGAACAATTACTTCCTCTCGTGACTGACCGCTCACGATGAGTTTGGCGATCATGGAATCGTAATTTGGGGGGATGACGTAGCCGGCGTATACGTGGCTGTCTATTCGCACACCCCTCCCGCCAGGTAGATGGAGGTTGACGATTTTACCGGGGCTAGGTCGGAAGTTGTTGGCGGGGTCTTCTGCGTTGATCCGACATTCCATGGCGTATAATTTCGGATAGTAGTTTTTCCCACTTATCGGTTCACCAGCAGCTACCTTTATCTGTTCTTTGATCAGGTCAAAGTCAGTGACTTCTTCTGTTATAGGGTGTTCGACCTGAATACGGGTATTCATTTCCATGAAGTAGAAATTGCGGTGCTTGTCTACCAAGAATTCAATGGTACCTGCACCCTCGTATGCAATCGCCTCCGCGCCTTTGATAGCTGCTTTACCCATCATGTCCCTTAGTTCGTCCGTAATAAAGGGGGAAGGGGTTTCTTCTACGAGTTTTTGGTGTCGGCGCTGTATGGAACAATCTCTTTCGGAGAGGTGGCAGGCACGTCCTTTAGAATCACCGATAACCTGTATTTCAATGTGCCGAGGTTCTTCTACGAATTTTTCCAGATAGAGTCCATCATTTCCAAAGGCTGCAGCGGACTCCTGCCTCGCATCATCCCACGCCTTTTTGAACTCACTTGCTTGCTTTACGATCCGCATGCCTCGTCCCCCTCCACCGGCTGTGGCCTTTAGGATGATTGGGTAGCCGATTTCCTCGGCCACCTGAAGGCCCTGCTCCAAGTCCTGCAACAAGCCATCAGATCCCGGTATAGTAGGAACTCCTGCTTCTGCCATGGTGGCTTTGGCAGTAGCCTTGTCTCCCATTTTGTTGATCATCTCGGGGCTTGCTCCGATGAACTTGATGTTATATTCTTCGCATATCCTCGAAAATTCCGCGTTTTCGGATAAAAAACCATATCCCGGATGAATGGCATCTGCATTGGTAATCTCTGCCGCGGCAATGATGCGGGGAATATTCAGGTAAGAATCCCTGCTTGGCGCAGAACCAATACAAACGGCTTCATCTGCAAAGCGGACGTGCAGACTGTCTTTGTCTGCGGTAGAGTAAACAGCCACTGTTTTGATCCCCATCTCTTTGCAGGTACGAATGATCCTGAGTGCTATTTCTCCTCTGTTGGCTACTAATATTTTTTTAAACACGTTTTTTTAAATTCAGGTTTTCAATCGTTTAACCAGCAGTGTCTACTAAAAACAGGGGCTGGTCAAACTCGACAGGGGACGCATTTTCGACCAATACTTTGACGATTTTTCCGGACACTTCTGAATCAATTTCGTTGAAAAGTTTCATCGCTTCGATGATACATACGGTATGACCCGCTTGGATGGTGTCACCTACATTCACAAAGGAGGGCGAATCAGGGTTTGGAGTTCGGTAGAAGGTTCCGATCATGGGTGATTTGATCTCTACCAAGGTTCCCGATACAGCAGGTGTCTCCTGGCTCGGAACAACGGGGGTCGGCGCCGAAGCAACGGCTACCGGGACTGCCGGCGCAGGTGAGACTTCCGGGGTCTTTAAGGCACTTGGCTCTACACTCTTTTTGACCGACAGCTTGAATTCATCTGTCTCAATCTTCACCTCAGCGAGTCCTGACTGTGATATGAAATCAATCAATTCTTGTATCTCTTTCGCTTTCATATGTTATCGTTTTATGCCCAAACAACACCCTTTAAGGGATTACTGTAGGCGTGCTTATTGTTTCAGATGATTGGTATAACCTTGAAATTTAGTAAAAAATAACAAAGTTTGGGCAATTATTTCACTCTTTCTGAGTAAGAACCGTCGCGGGTATCAACTTTAATCATGGTGTCCTGCTCTACAAAAAGTGGCACCATGACCACTGCACCGGTTTCCAATGTAGCCGGCTTTAAGGCATTAGTCGCAGTGTCGCCCCTTATGCCAGGCTCGGTATAGGTGATCATCAATTCTACAAAGGGGGGCAATTCCACGCCCAGAGGCTTTTCGGTTTCCGCATGAATAAGGATGTCTGCCAGCTGTCCTTCTTTCAACAACTGTGGCCTTTCGATCAGTGATTCTTCGATGGGGATTTGTTCGAAGGTATTCATGTCCATGAAATGGTAGCCCATGTCGTCAGCGTAGATGAATTGGTGGGGTCTTTTCTCCACCCTTGCGGTCGTTACTTTTTCACCGGCGCTGAAGGTCTTTTCCAACACTTTGCCCGATGTTAGGCTTTTCATCTTTGTCCGAACAAAAGCTGGGCCTTTGCCTGGTTTGACGTGCTGGAACTCTACGATGCTAACGATGTCATTGTTGAATTCCAAGCACAGACCATTTTTGAAGTCTGCGGTACTTGCCATCTTTTATGTTGATTTTATGTTGATTCTCGTTAATTTGGATCGTAGCCCCATTTTAGGTAAATGGCGCCCCAAGTAAAGCCTCCTCCGAATGCAGCCAATATCAGGTTGTCGCCTTTTCCCAGCTGGGATTCGTAATCCCAAAGGCAGAGTGGGATGGTACCCGCGGTAGTATTTCCGTATTTCTCGATGTTTAACATCACTTTTTCTGGACCCACTCCCATGCGGTTTGCGGTGGCATCGATGATTCTTTTGTTGGCTTGATGGGGGACAAGCCAGGATATGTCGTCTCCTGTCAGGTGGTTTTTTGCCATGATTTTGGCGCTGACGTCAGCCATATTGGTTACGGCAAACTTAAAGACGGTTGAGCCCTCTTGATAGATGTAATGCTCTTTGTTGGCGATGGTCTCCAAACTTGCCGGATGTAGGCTTCCCCCGCCTCGCATGTGGAGGAAGTCCGCTCCTTTACCATCCGAGTGCAACATGGAGTCCATTACCCCCAGTTCCTCTTCGGTAGGTTCTAATAAGACAGCGCCACCACCGTCACCGAAAATAATGCACGTAGAGCGGTCCTCGTAGTTTACGATCGAGGACATTTTATCGGCCCCGATCACGATGACTTTTTTGTGCATCCCGGTTTCTATAAACTGACTCCCAAGGGTGAGGGCGTATAAGAACCCGGAGCAAGCTGCGGAGATGTCAAATCCATAACTATTGGAAGCGCCAACGTTGGCGGCTATCAGATTGGCTGTGGACGGGAAAAACATATCTGGAGTAACCGTCGCACAGATAATGAGTTCTATATCTTCGGCCCGTGTATTCGTCTTTTCGAGAAGTCCCTTTACCGCTTCAGTACCTATAACCGATGTGCCTTGGTTTTCACCCTTTAAAATTCTCCTTTCCTTGATGCCGGTCCTGGAGGTGATCCATTCATCGTTGGTGTCTACCATGGTTTCCAGTTCTTGGTTGGTTAGCACATACTCTGGAACCCATCCTTGTACTCCGGTTATTACCGCTCTGATTTTCTTCATTGATTGATTAAACGACTGTTGAAATTTAAGATCACGATGCGGTGGTTTATTTCTGCTTTTTTGCCCCTTTTACCTGATCCTACGTGTGGTTTTTGTTTCGTTTCTCAAAAACTATCGATGAAACGGACTGGCAAAAATATTTAAAATGTCCCTCTCCACCAAAGATTTTTGAAGTTAAGGCTAATAAAATGACCGAAACCGGTGATAGCCAAAAATTGGATTTGACCCGCAGCAGCTCATAGGGCAGGACACTATGCACCAATAAAAAAAGAGCATCCTTTTAGATAAAAGATGCTCTTTTCTTTGCCGGACAATTAAATGTCCCTTTCTAGGCTTCTTGCTTTTGCGCTACGGTGGATTCTACCATAATATTCCTCAGATCATCGTCACTGATTTCTTTCTTGAGATCCGCTAGGTCCAAAAATGACTCGTAAATACCGTCTAGTTCAAGTTTTGTAACGGGATATCCTATCTTGTGTAGCCTATATGCCAATGCAGCACGCCCGCTCCGAGCGGTAAGTACGATGGTGGATTCATCCACCCCGACATCTAGGGGATCGATGATTTCGTAGGTCTCCCGATGTTTAATTACACCATCTTGGTGAATGCCGGAAGAATGTGCGAAGGCGTTGGAGCCCACGATGGCTTTGTTGGGCTGTACCTGCATACCCATACGTTCAGATACCAAACGGCTTATTGGATTGAGCAGTCTGGTGTTAATTCGGTTGGAGACATTCAGTCGTGGGTGCTGTTTCATAATCATGGTGACCTCCTCCAAGGAGGTGTTGCCGGCTCGCTCACCTATCCCATTAATGGTACACTCTATCTGCCGGGCCCCATTCATCACGGCCGAAATGGCGTTTGCGGTGGCCAATCCAAGGTCATTGTGACAGTGGGCAGATATGACTACGTTTTCGATACCCTTCACATGGTCTACCAAATACTTTATTTTAGCTCCATATTCATCGGGCAGACAGTATCCAGTAGTGTCCGGTATGTTTAATACAGTGGCTCCTGCTTTGATTACGGCTTCACAGACCCTCGCCAAGTATTCGTTGTCTGTTCGGCCGGCGTCCTCTGCATAAAATTCCACATCTTCCACGTGCTTTTTGGCGTGGGCTACGGCATCCACTGCCCATTGCAAGATGCCTTCTTGGGTGCTTCTGAATTTGTATTTGATATGATGGTCAGAGGTGCCTATTCCGGTATGAATTCGGGGTCTCTTGGCAAATTTCAGGGCTTCCGCCGCTACTTCGATGTCTTTTTTTACACCTCGTGACAGACCACACACAATGGGCTCCGTAACTGCCTTGCTGATTTCTATTACCGACTTGAAGTCTCCCGGGCTAGAGATAGGGAATCCTGCCTCGATGACATCTACACCAAGCTCTTCGAGACGCTGGGCAATCTCAATTTTTTGTGGCGTGTTAAGCTTACATCCGGGGACCTGCTCCCCGTCTCTTAGGGTGGTATCAAAAATCAAAACGTGTCCTTTATCCATAATGTACGTTGGTTTTCTAAAATCTAAGTTAAATCCTTGCGCACGGAACGAAAATTAGCCTATCTTTAATGTTCCGATATCCAAAGAGGCTTGTTTTCTGTTTAAATTATTGAAAATCAGTGTTTTGAATATGTGTAGAATATGATATCCAACTCCAAGAAAGATTTTCTGTTTGAGCTGATAAAAAATCTTTCCCCGGCCGAAAAGCGAAGCTTTAAGCTGTTTGCCAAACGGATGGAGGCAAATGAGAACGCAAAGTTTGTGCAACTTTTTGACGTGATGGACAAGATGTCCCATTACGATGAAGCATTACTCTTTAAGAAGGTCCCGGTGGCCAAGAAGCAGCTGGCCAATCTGAAGTCTCACTTGTATAAGCAAATTCTGGTTAGTTTACGGTTGATCTATTCGGATCGGAATGTCGAACTGCACCTAAATGAGCAGATTGATTTTGCGCGAATTTTGTATTCCAAGGGGCTTTATATGCAGAGCTTAAAGGTATTGGACAAGGCAAAGCATGTGGCTAATAGGTATTTTTTGGACACCTTGGTCCTACGTATTGTGGAGTTGGAAAAGGTGATCGAGTCCCAGCACATCACACGGAGTATGCAAGACCGTGCAGAGACATTGAGTGCGCAGGCCGCCGAGATGTCCGGACAGATCGCACGGAAAAATGCGTTCAGCAACCTTTCGCTACAATTATATGGGCTTTACCTAAAAACGGGATACGTTAAGGATGCAGAGGACCGAAATAGAATAGAGGCGTTTTATGCAGCCAACATGCCACAGTATGATATTCAGGAGTTGGGATTCTATGAAAAACTCTACCTCTACCAAGCACAGGTTTGGTTTTATCACATCGTGCAGGATTTCCCCCTATGTTACCGTGCAGCGCAGCGCTGGGTGGATCTTTTTGAGGAGTTCCCAGAGATGCGCAAAGTGGCCACCGGCAACTACTTAAAGGCTTATCATTACCTGCTGGATACCCTTTTTTACCTCGGGTATTACGAGCGCTTTACCGAGGTGCTGAAAAAATTTGAGGAAAACCTACGCTCTCCGGACTTCCAGTTGGATGAAAACGGATCTGTACTCGCATTTCTTTATTTCTATACCAATGCCTTGAATATCCGATTTATGCGGGGAGAGTTTTCTGCGGGCATTGAAGCCATTATGCCGGCTTTTAAAAAGGAGTTCTTGGCGCTGCAAAACAAACTCGACCTGCATCATCAGGCGGTTTTGAACTATAAAGTGGCTTGCCTTTATTTTGGTGCCGGCGAAAATCAAGAGGCAATCGCCTACCTGGATGAGGTGATTCAGCACACAGGTGCTGGTTTAAGTGAGGACTTACAGTGTTTTGCCCATATCCTGAAACTGATTGCGAGTTACGAGGCCGGTCTTGATGAAAACCTAGATCAACAAATTAGAAATGTATATAAGGTGCTTATAAAAATGGATGACCTTCACCAAGTGCAAAAAGAGATGATGGCCTTTATCCGTCAGCTGGGACAAATATACGATTATCAGCTGAAGGCAGCATTCGTGGCGTTGAGGGAGCGTTTAAAACCCTTTGAGCAGCACCCCTACGAAAAACGTGCGTTTTTGTACTTAGATATCATCTCTTGGTTGGAAAGCAAAATCGAAAACCGGTCGGTTCAGGAGATTATTCAGGAAAAATTCCTGGAAAAACTGGAATTGGAAAAGTGATCATGCCGGTAAGGTTGCTGGCAGGTTAGCACCCAAACACAAAAAACCAACCTGAGTACAGGTTGGCTGTTTGCTTTTATAAAGGAACAAGGAGCGACTATTATGCCAACACCTCTTTTTCCATGATCACTTGTCCCTTGTAGTATAACTTTCCATCTAGCCAAAAAGCTCTATGCCGCAAGTGGGTTTCACCAGTGGTTGGGCATTGTGACAATCCAGGAGCATTCAGTTTGTAGTGTGTCCTTCTCTTATCTCTTCTGGTTTTCGAAATTTTCCGTTTAGGATGTGCCATTTCTCAGTTATGGTTAATTATTCGTTATGCTTTAATTTTTTCAATTCCTCCCAAAGTGGATTATTGGCAGGTTTCAATTCTTCGTCTGACTCTTCTGCCGCGCTACTGTATACCATTGTTCCCTCGCTATCTTCGTCATCGAAGGCTTCATCTTGGTATCTGGGATGTAGCCGTTTGGCTGGAACAGACAGCAAGATAAACTCGTAAATAAACTGGGCTACATTGATTTGGGCAGTTTCGTTGGTAATGAGATAGATCTCCTCATTCAACTCGCCCTCCTCAGGCCCATACTTGTACAGGATGCGCTCGCGGATGTTTAAAGGTTGATCGTATTCGTCTAAACTACGATCACAGGTCAAAACTACCGTCCCGTTTATCTCAAACCACGCCTCGATTACACCAGCCTGTTTTTTTAAGACAACGTTGGCCTTCAGCTTTCCATCTGATACAACGTCATTACCGGCGAAGTGTCCAAAGAAATCGTTTCCGATCTCAAAAGGGAAAACATGCTCTCCTTCTTTTAGGCGAATGATATCAATGTCAAAATTCTTTAAGAATTTCACTTTTCCCTCCTTTTCCTAAATTAAGATCGCAAATTTAGAAATTTATTTTCGATAAAAAAAAGCGTTGATTAAATATTTGAGCTATCGATCCCCTCTTGTTTTTGTTTGAGGATTTCGCACGCTTGGAAGATGGCAGTCCGCATCGATCCCTCATTCGCCAAATTCTTTCCGGCAATGTCGTAGGCAGTCCCATGGTCCGGACTGGTGCGCACGGCGGGTAGCCCTGCCGTGAAGTTTACACCGGTTTCAAATGAAATGGTTTTAAAGGGGATCAGACCTTGATCATGGTACATGGCAAGCACGGCATCAAACTTTTTGTAATGCATCATACCAAAGAAGCCATCAGAAGGGAATGGGCCAAACACCAACGAACCCTTATCCTTGAACTCCTTTACTATCGGTTCAATGATTTCCTGTTCTTCGACTCCAAGCAACCCATCTTCGCCCGCATGAGGGTTTAGCCCTAAAACAGCTATCCGAGGCTTGGCAATTCCAAAGTCATCTTTAAGCGACTTCATCATCAGCTTAATTTTTTCGCGAATGTTAGCTGTAGTCAATAGGCCGTTAACCTCTCGGAGGGGGATGTGAGAAGTGACCAAACCCACCCGCATGTCATCGGAAACCATAAACATGAGGCTCTTTTCCACCCCGAAAGCCTCTGATAGAAACTCAGTATGTCCAATAAACTGGTTTTCGGGGGTGTGGATGTTGTTCTTATTGAGTGGAGCGGTCACTAGTGCATCGATGTGTCCGTTTTTTAGATCATCGGTGGCTTGGCTTAGCGCAGCAAAAGCCATTTTGCCTGCGTCTACTGTCTGCACACCTGGAAGTATCTCGGGGCAGTCCGGTACCACATTGATGACGTTTACCTTTTTGTGATGTACCTCTTCGATGTTTCGGATCTGCATGAAGTTAAATTCTTCCAGTCCTAAAGCCTTTTTGTAGAAACTAAGCGCTTTCCCATGTCCATAGATCACAGGGGTGATTAATTTATGTAGTCGGTTATCCTGTAATGCCTTCATCGTGACTTCTGCACCAATTCCGTTGATGTCTCCGATACTGATTCCTATTACCGGCTTGTTTTTTCGAACGTTCATAGAGTTTATTATGCGCTGATATAAATGTCCGCCGCCTGCGACGAACGGAGTGCAAGTTAGTAAAATATTGGTATTTACGAAGCCCTAGCTCATAGAGTCAGACTATACAGCGATGGGGCCTACCAAGAAGATGGTAGATTTGGTGGATAGTAGCCAATCGCCTGTGGTCATTCAGTAATATTATTTTACTTTTGGATATCGGTACGGAAAAAACGCACAACATGGACAAAGTAAGGGCAAAGAAGCACTTGGGACAGCACTTTCTCAAAGATTTGCGGATAGCTGAACAGATTGCGAAGGCTGTTACCGGTCATCACGGAGCCAAGGCCGTGCTAGAGATCGGTCCTGGGATGGGCGTGCTTACGGATTTTCTTCTTACGGGTGGCTGGGACCTACACCTTGTTGAAATAGATGAGGAGTCGGTTGCCTACCTGCGCGAAAAATACCCTGCGCTAATCGGTCGCATCATCCATGCAGACTATCTGAAGACACCGGTTAGAGACCTATTGCCCGAGCCGTATGTGGTGGCAGGTAATTTTCCCTACAACATCTCTTCACAGATTTTCTTCAAGGTGCTTGAAGAGCGTGAGCGGGTAAGTGAAGTAGTCGGTATGCTGCAAAAGGAAGTGGCGGAGCGCATTGCGTCAAAAAGTGGGAATAAGACCTACGGGATCCTAAGCGTCTTATTGCAGGCGTTTTACGACGTGGAGTACCTATTTGATGTGCCACCCCATGTGTTTGATCCACCGCCAAAGGTAAATAGTGCCGTCATTCGCCTTAGGCGCAATGAAGTTTCTACATTGGGGTGTGACGAAAAGTTGTTTTTCCGGGTGGTAAAGCAGGCCTTTAGCACCCGTAGAAAAACGCTTCGAAATGCGCTCAAAAGTATGGGGGTAGGCGAAGATTTTGGCCGGGATCCCCTGCTGGACCTAAGAGCGGAGCAATTGGGTGTGCCGGAGTTTATTTACTTAACCAATAACCTACAAGCCTCTTGGAACCAATCCTGAAATTTGAGCTTTCAAAAGAATATCTAGAAAGGCTCCGTGAAAGCATAGAGAGCGAGGATGAAGCCTTCATCAAAGCCTCCATGGAGGACGCTATCAAGGCAGACATCGCAGCCATTTTGGACGAATTATCCATGGAAGAGGCTCTTTTTGTGCTTAGAGCCCTTGACCCTGCGGTTGCCGCGGATATTTTGATCGAGATTGATGAGGACTCTCAGTACAAGGTCATCAAGACGATGGCACCTTCCGAGTTGGCGGTGATGATTGATCAAATGGAGTCTGATGATGCGGTGGACGTATTAAATCAGCTATTGGTCAAAGATAGGGAAGAAGTAATCGGCCACTTGGAGAAAAAGGATAAGACACTCCATATCATGGAGCTCCTTCGGTATGATGATGATAGTGCGGGTGGATTGATGGCCAAAGAATTTATCAAAGCCAATCAAAACTGGACCGTCGTACAGACCATTGATGAGATCAGACGCCAAGCAGAGAATGTCGACAAGATCTATTCGATCTACGTGGTAGACAACAAGGAAAAACTGATGGGTAGGGTGGCACTTAAGAAGATCATTCTGGCGGCGTCTGAGACTAAAATCGCGGATCTATACGATGAAAACATTATTTCAGTACCTACCCACATGGAAGGAGAGGAGGTGGCCGAGATAATGCGGAAATACGACCTGGAGGCGGTGCCCGTGGTGAATGTAAAGGATAAATTAGTCGGACGTATCACCGTAGATGATATTTTGGATTTATTGCGGGAGCAGGCAGAGGAGGATATTCAAGCAATGACCGGGATTTCCGATGATGTGGTAGAGTCCGATTCGGTGTATCGCCTTTCCAAAGCCCGTTTACCTTGGCTGCTGATCGGGATGGTAGGAGGCTTATTGGGTGCTGGATTTATCGGCTTTTTCGAAGAGGGACTGAGTGCGGTGACCGCATTGGCTTTCTTTATTCCACTGATCACGGCTACAGGTGGAAATGTGGGTATTCAGTCTTCTACGCTGGTAGTGCAGTCCTTGGCTGCTAAGTCGGTTTTTGAAGAAAGCGTTACCAAGCGGTTTATCAAGGTGCTGGTAGTGGCGGTGTTGAACGGTATCGTGTTGGCAACGTTCGTATTGGTCACGGTGGTATTGCTATACGGTCAGCCGTTGAAGTTTGGGTTAGTGGTCGCTATCGCATTGTTTTCGGTGGTCTTATTGGCTTCTTTTATGGGTACGCTGACACCGATCGTACTAGATAAAATGGGGATAAATCCAGCCATGGCTTCGGGTCCATTCATCACTACTGCCAATGACTTATTGGGCTTGGCCGTTTATTTTTTCGTCGCTATGTTATTGTTGAATGTATGAAAAAGCTGGGAATGACTGTTTTAATTATTGATCAAATGCATCCAAGTATCGTGCCCTTATTGGAAGCAGAGGGGTTCGGCGTAGACTACAGGCCGGATATCTCCCGCGGGGAGCTTTTGGCATGTATAGGTGCATACGACGGCTTGGTGATCCGCTCCAAGACACCCATCGATCGAGAAGTATTGGTGGGTGCCAAAAAACTTCGTTTTGTTGCTCGGGCCGGAGCTGGCTTGGATAATATTGACTTGGAGTTTTTAGAGCAAAATGGAATAGCCTTGTATCATGCGCCGGAAGGAAACAGGGACGCCGTGGCAGAGCACGCTATAGGAATGATCTTAATGTTGTTTAACAAACTGGGGCAGGCTGATTTTCAGGTACGTAATGGTATCTGGGATCGAGAGGGCAACAGGGGGGAGGAGCTGTCCGGCAAGACCGTAGGGATTTTTGGCTACGGAAATATGGGCAAATCGTTTGCCAAGCGACTCAGGGGGTTTGATGTCAATGTATTGGCATTTGATAAATACCTATCCGGCTACGGGGATGAGTGGGTGGAGGAGGCTACTTTTGAACAAATACAGCGCGATGCCGATATATTAAGTATTCACGTGCCTCTCACTTCAGAGACCCGTAACTACTTCACCATCGAGCGCTTGGAGCGGTTTCGTAAGCCGTTTTATCTCGTCAATACGGCTAGGGGAGAGGTTATTGGCTTTGACACGTTAAATGAGGCTTTATCCAGAAAAATTCTGAAAGGAGCCCTGCTGGATGTGCTGGAAAACGAACGTTTGCAGGCATTGAGCACGGCACAGAAAATTTCGTTTCAGCAGTTGACTGAGCGCAAAAATGTCCTGTTTTCCCCGCATGTGGCTGGCTGGACCAACGAATCTTATCTCAAAATCAATCAGGTACTTGTGAAGAAAATATCGGGCAAATGGACGGATCTTGGATGATCAAATTTTGGACGCTTACGTTGTGAATTAATATTGGATCCTATATCTTTGCATCACTAACATATGAAGAGGATAAAAGAAACGGTCTCGTAGCTGAGACCGTTATTTTATTTATTGGGAGTTAATAAAAAGGTATCATGGGAAATATACAGTATTACACCGAAGAGGGTCTCAAGAAACTCAAAGATGAGCTTCATGAATTAAAGACGAAGGGCCGTGCCGACATTGCAAGACAGATTGCAGAGGCCAGGGATAAAGGGGACCTGAGTGAAAATGCTGAATACGATGCAGCCAAAGATGCACAGGGACATTTGGAGTTGAAGATCGCAAAGTTGGAAGGTGTAATCGGAAATGCGCGTGTCCTGGACAACTCGAAATTAGACACTTCCAAGGTGGGTATATTGAGTACGGTCAAGATTAAAAATATCAAGAATGGCATGACGGTCTCCTACACGTTGGTGTCAGAGGAAGAAGCTGACTTGAAGGCAAATAAAATCTCCCTAGCCTCCCCGTTTGGAAAAGGGCTTTTAGGAAAGAAACAAGGAGAGATTGCTGAAATCAAAGCCCCAGCGGGGATCTTGAAATTCGAGATTTTGGAGATTTCCCATGAATAGGTATGCGTGGGGGAGTTACTCCCTTGAGGCGATTGTCAGTTTTTGTTCGATTTTGCTTTTTAGGTCATGAAACGATGCTAGTGTTTTTTTTGCCGCAGCAAGAATTAGGACATGGCTTTCCTGCTTTTCCATCTCTCTGACCTCGCTGGCAAATCGGTACAAATACAAACTTTCGGACAGTCCTCTGAGCTTATGAAGTAGATTTTGACTTTTCTGTTCATAATTCGCGCTTGGGCTTGCCAGTTTTTGCAGGATTTGTTCGATTTCGATAAAACCCTGGTCCAAAATGCTTTTGAGGAGGTCCTTGTCTCCAGATAAGATGCGCAGCAGTGCATCGTAGTCAAATTCCATGTCGGAAGAAGGTCGGTTCTGAAATTTCTCCTTTTGGATCAACTCCTGCACGAGATCCAGTATTTTTTGTTTTTCCAGAGGTTTGGTCATAAAGTAGTTCATCCCAGCGGCCAAGCAGGCTTCTTTTTCGCTCAGAAGAGCTCCTGCTGTGAGGGCGATGATGGGAACCGGGGAGCCGGTGGGTTCTTCTAGCTTACGGATTTCCTTTGTGGCTTGATATCCATCTTTTAGGGGCATTTGCACATCCATGAATATCAAATTGGGAGAGTGCAATATAAAGGAATCAACGGCTTCCTGTCCATTTTGCGCCTCTATTACCTGACAGGAAGGAAAATGTGACCGCAGAATTGTTTTTATCAAAATCATATTCAAAGGCACATCTTCGGCGACCAATATCTTCAGCAAGTCCTCTGCATGGGAGTCGGCAAAGTGGTCGGTCGAGGGGGATTCCTGGGGAGTCGTTATTTTATCATCAGCTAGACTTAAGAGGCAATTGAATAACTCGGAAATTTTAGCGGGTTTGATCAGCTTGGCATCGATTTGCAACTCCTGGTATCGCTTATCCAATTGCACTTCATCTACGGAGCTGTACAGTAATATTTTTGGTTTTTTTGCGGTTGACTTTGCAAAAATCTTTTTTGCCTCAGCAATAGTAGTAAGCCCATCCATAAAGGGCATTTGAAAGTCGACAATCAACACATCGAATTCTTCTCCCTGATTAAGTAATTGGAGTGCACTTAGCCCGTTGTCTACTTCCACAGTTGTGATTTCCCAATGAGCAAGGACGTCCCTCAGGATTCTTCGGTTGTTGGTATTGTCGTCTATCAACAAGATCTTCTTTATGCTGGAAAATTCCTTCACTGAAGCCTTATCTTCGGGCAAAAACGGCATCTTTAAGGTGAAATAGAAGGTGGAACCTTTGCCGAGTTCACTTTCCAAATGGATGGCCGACCCCATCTTCTCGGCAAGCATCTGAGAGATTACCAGCCCGAGTCCTGTGCCACCGAAATTTCGAGTGGTAGAGGAATCGGCCTGCGAAAATGATTTAAAGAGCTTTTCCTGCTGTTCTTTCGATATACCGATTCCTGTATCTCTTACCGAAAACGTGTAAAATCCCCATGTAGGGGCTTCCTTGTCGACTTCAAAGGAAACGGTTAGTTCAACCTCGCCCTTTTTGGTAAATTTGATTGCATTACTCAGTAAGTTTACCAATATCTGTTTTAATCGAATGGGATCCACTATCATCAACCTCGGAATATCAACCTGTATGTTTAGGAGGAATTCGAGGTTTTTGGTGGAGGTATTAAATTTGACAATGTCTGCCGTCTGTTCGATTAGTTCAATAATATCCGTTTCAATTTCCTCTAGTTCCAATTTTCCAGCTTCAATTTTTGAGAAATCCAGGATATCATTGATTATGCCCAGTAGGGAATAGGCTGAGGAATTGGCGCTCTGCACGTATTGTCGTTGAACATCGGATAGGGTAGTGTTCAGGAGAAGGTCTGTAAATCCGATCACACCGTTCAGCGGTGTGCGAATCTCATGACTCATATTAGCCAAAAATTCAGATTTCGCTCGGCTGGATTTTTCCGCTTCTTCTTTTGCCTTTATCATGGAACGCTCAAGGGCACTCTTTGTGTCCAAGTTTATCAACATCTCAGCGAAAATCTTCAGAAGGTTTTTTTCGGCGTCTTGAAGGCGGTGCACCTCATGTACCCAGTCAAACCCAACAAAGCCCGATAATTCGCTACCGCGAATCATTGGTATTGTGATCAGGGTTTTTATTCCTTGAGGCTCTATGATTGCTTTTAGTGGTTTATCGTCCAATAAATCGATGTTAGGCACCTCAAATGCTTGGTTGCGTTTATGTTGGTTAACCCAATTGGGAATCAAATCCAAAGGGACATTTTGGAGATTGTCAATCTCCGGAGTAACGCCTTCTTCACACCATTCGTAGGTATTGGAAAGTGTATTCTCCAAAAAATCATATTTAAATACGTATCCGCGGTCTGCCTTCACAAACTTGGATATTCTGGAAAGGGATTGTTTTATGGTATGGGATAAGTCCTTGATATTTGTATTGATGTAGGTAGACGAAATATCAATCATGAGGGTTTGCAATTCGATTTGTTTTTTAATCTCCTCCCTGACTAATTGCTCTTCGGTGATATCTTGCGTCAGGCCGGCAAATTTATCTGGATGATTTTCTTCCTGAATCAACAAGATCTTTATTTTAACCCATTTGAATCTTCTTCCTTTTAAGTGTATTTTTCCGGTAAACTCTCCTTCCTTTCCAGTTTTTAATACGGTTTCGCTTATGTTGCCCAGCGCTATTTTGTCTTTTTTCGAGAAAAAGCCTAATGCTTCTTCAATGCTTACAGACGTATCTACCGGAAGTTCATGGATTTTGTAAAGGCCTTTGCTCCATTTTAGTTCTTTGGTTTCTAAATCTAGCTCCCAAGAGCCCATGTCTGCCATTTTCATGGCCCTTGTCAAAAAAATATTGGTATGTACCAGTTCTTCTTGTATCTTTTTTCGTTCGGAGATATCTCTTGAAGTGGCTACTATATAGCCCTGATTATCAATCCATAGGTATTTGACCGTTACTTCAACCGGAAATTTATCCCCGGTTACTTGGTTTACATTGGTGCCTTCTATCACCATGGAAGGAATCTGCTTCAACTCCTTTACATGGGCCGACCAAACAGATCTGTCCATAAATATCTCTTCGAAGTCCCAGACATAGTACTTGTGTACCTCCTCAGGTCTTATGCCAAGTCGCTTGGATGCTTCTTTATTTACATAAAAAAGGTTACCATTTTCCAAGGCAACCTGCGTGGCATCGGATGTGTGGTCCAATAGGTGCTGGAGAAGTGTTAAATTTTCCTTGTTAGGTAACATAGACTTGACTTGGTCTGTATCGCAAAAATTAATTTGGTTAGCTGCTGTTAAGCAATATACTTTAGAATTCTTGATTGGAACATCTTTGGAGTGCCTATTTTTTTAAAGCTGCGTTATTTTTACGTTAGATCAAATCGACAGAATGGATTTTTCATGCACTCATTAGCTGACTTGGTGCAGACTTAAACCGACTCTGAAAAAAAGTCAAACTGCCGCAATATTTCCGTACCTTTGCTTCCTGTGAACTTATATACTTTCACCCTATGGCTTCCATCTTTACTAAGATTATTAACCGGGAAATTCCGGGCTATATCGTCGCTGAGGACGACCGAAACATTGCTTTTTTGGATATCATGCCCTTGGTTAAAGGGCATCTGCTTGTTGTTCCGAAGGTGGAAGTAGATTATATTTTCGATTTGGAGGAACAGGATTATGCGGACCTGATGCGGTTTGCCAAGAAGGTGGCAATTGCGCAGGAAAAAGTAATCAACTGTACCCGAATCGGGGTGGCGGTAATTGGTTTAGAGGTGCCTCATGTCCATATTCACTTGGTGCCACTCAGAACGATGGCTGATATAGATTTTTCACGGCCTAAACTAAAACTTGATGCAGAGGCTATGCAAGAAATTGCAGCGAAAATAAAATCAGCGTTTGACAATGGGTGAGGGTGTGATTTTTCTTCTTTTTACTGAATGTTATAGGATTGCATAAATGGCTGTCCATTTGGTGTGAGTCCTTCCAGCCTTAACCTACCACTAAATTCCTCCAGGAATTTACCTACAACGTTAGGGTCTTTAGCAGGTTCACCATTGTAGTGGGTAATTACAAAACCATTACCCAGACCCAAATCCCTCAGGTATCCACGGGTCATGCCGGATATTTTTACACCAAAATCGATGTTTAGTCGGTCCCTTTCCAAAGCATTGACATTTTCAAGCTTGGCACCAAGCAATGTGGAGGTATAAAATTCCCGCTTGATGATTCCGGTGTCTCCCAATAGGTTTTGAAGAGTGAGTGTAGCGCTTCGATTGGTATTGTCCCGAAGGTAGTCCAAGCGAATTTCATCCCCCGGATAATAATAGGAAAGTACTTCCTCAAAGCTACCTTTACCGGTGATCGTGATGCCATTGATGGCTTTTATGACATCATTTCGGCGAAGTCCCGCTTTTTCTGCGGCACCTGATCGTATCACATGGGATACGATCACACCGTCCAAGGATTTTAGGTTCATCTCCTCTGCAAGTTCCGGGGTTATTTCCACCACATCTACACCGGGAATGGCTTTTTGAACCTCTCCGTATTGAATGAGGTCATTGGCAATTTTGGTGGCGATATCTACCGGGACCGCAAAGCCATATCCCGTATACGAACCGGTCCTGGAAAGAATGGCGGTATTAATGCCCACCAGCTTGCCCTCGACATCTACCAATGCACCGCCAGAGTTGCCCGGATTAATCGGGGCATCCGTTTGTATAAAAGATTCCAGCGGAAACTCCCCTCCCATAATGTTGATCTGCCGCTCCTTTGCAGACACAATGCCCGCAGTAACTGTCGATGTTAGGTTAAACGGGTTACCCACGGCGATGACCCACTCTCCGATTTGAAGTTCGCGGCTGCTGCCAATTTGGATAGCCGGTAAATTGTCCGCATCAATCTTTAATACCGCTATGTCGGTATTTGCATCTGCTCCGATGAGACTCGCTTGGTAGGTACGCTTTTGGTGTACTACCTCGATTGTTTCTGCACGATCTATCACGTGATTGTTTGTGATGATGTACCCATCTTTGGATATGATAACGCCCGATCCTGTGCTTACTCGCTGCTGGGGGACTCCTTGACCAAAAAAATAATCGAATATGCTATACCTTCGGGTATCGGTACCGGAGAAATTCTTGATAAATACGACGGAGTTTGTACTTTTCTCAGATGCTTCAACAAAGGAAACCGGAGGGTTTGACCCCAACTGGCGAGGCCTACTCGGTGGAGTTTGATCAGCTTCCACTCTATCGGTTTCCAGAAGGGATGTTTGTTGATTCCACAGGCGCCCATCCCTATTTCCGTCCAGCCCATCCACTAACCTATTGGGATTGAACGCAGCTAAGTATATCCAAGCACCGAGAATTCCTCCGAACACAGCAATCGCCAAAGTAGTAAAGTATCTTTGCATCTATTGTCGAATTTTTTGCCCCGTAAGGGTTGCTTTTTTCTTTTCTAAACGACTGTAAGTCCTGAATCACACAGGTAGTGAAGAATGCCAATCCCTATTGGAGGCATCCCGGTATTTTCAGGTTCCTTCACGCTTAGCTTTCTTCATAGCTCAAGAACGTGATTTTTTCCCTGCTGTTTTGTGGAGGCTCGAATTTAATGCCAAAAACTTTATATCGGAAAATCCGGCGAAAAAAACCGGAAAACTCCGCTAACCTTGTAAATTTGTCAGCCAATGCCTGCTTTGTCAGTGCTTTCTGTTCATCATTTTGGCATGAAGACAGTGGGTGTGGTGATAAAATCGTTTAAATGTCAGAGAAGAGAAACGTAGCCATCTTAGGGTCTACGGGCAGTATAGGTACCCAAGCACTGGACGTGATTCGCAGTCAGAAGGACAGGTTTCAGGTGGAGGTGCTTACAGCCCAAAATAATGCGGATTTATTGATTGAACAAGCGTTGGAGTTTGAGCCCAATGCGGTGGTGATCGGAAATGAGGCTTACTACGAAGAGGTAAAGGAGGCTTTACGGCTAAGCGGGGTAAAGGTTTATGCCGGGCAAGCGGCATTGACCCAAGTGGTAGAGATGGAAACCATCGATGTGGTGCTGACTGCCTTGGTTGGGTATGCAGGCTTGATGCCTACCATTCGGGCTATTGAAGCAGGAAAGCCCATTGCATTGGCAAACAAAGAGACTCTCGTGGTTGCAGGAGAACTGATAACCCGCTTGGCAAAGGAAAAGGCTGTAAACATCTATCCGGTAGATTCAGAGCATTCTGCCATTTTCCAATGCTTGGTGGGGGAGTTTCATAATCCTATAGAAAAAATTATTCTCACCGCTTCAGGCGGGCCTTTTCGTGGCCTAGACAGGGAATCTCTACAGTTGGTCACCAAAGCACAGGCACTGAAGCATCCCAATTGGGATATGGGTGCCAAGATCACCATAGATTCAGCTTCAATGATGAATAAGGGACTAGAGGTGATCGAAGCCAAGTGGCTTTTTGGACTCAATGTCCAACAGATCGATGTGGTGGTCCATCCTCAATCTATTGTACATTCTTTGGTTCAATTCGAGGATGGTTCCATCAAAGCGCAACTTGGGCTTCCGGATATGCGTATCCCTATCCAGTTTGCGCTTTCTTATCCAAGCAGGCTGAGAGCTGATTTTCCGAGATTTGACTTTATGGAATATCCTTCCCTCACCTTTGAAAAGCCGGATAGGCAAACCTTTAGAAACCTGCAGTTAGCATATGATGCGATGGAAAGGGAGGGTAATGCTGCCTGTGTGTTAAATGCGGCAAACGAGATTGTCGTAGACGCTTTTCTGAAGGATCGCGTTGGATTTTTGGAAATGTCTGACCTAATTGAACAGAGTATGGCGAAAATCGGTTTTATAGAATCACCGACATTAACCGATCTGGTCGATACCGACCGTGAGACGAGAGAGTTTACCAAAGCATTAATTACAAAGAAATAATATGGATACGTTAATAATGGTGGCGCAATTGCTACTTGGATTGTCAATTTTGGTGGGATTGCACGAGTTGGGGCACTTGCTGGCTGCTAAAATGTTTGGTATGCGGGTGGAAAAGTTTTCCATCGGTTTTCCTCCAAAAATCGTGGGATTCAAATATGGAGAGACGGAGTACTCTATAGGAGCCATCCCGTTGGGAGGGTTTGTGAAGATATCAGGTATGGTGGACGAGTCGCTCGATACGGCGCAGATGGCCTCGGAACCGCAATCTTGGGAGTTTAGGGCTAAGCCCGCCTGGCAGCGGCTTATTGTGATGCTTGGAGGTATCATAGTCAATGTGGTTACCGGCATAATTATATTTGTCTTTTTGGTGTATGACCGAGGAGAGACGTATTACTCTAGGGATCAGGTATTGGAACATGGAATTGTTGCCTATGACATTGGAGAGCAGATCGGGCTGAAGACCGGCGACAAAATACTCGATATCAATGGGCAACCATACGAATCGATCAATGACCTGAGTAGTGGTTCTGCGCTGTTAAGTACGAATGGTTATTACACAGTGGACAGGGATGGAGAAAGGCTTCAGGTTTCTATTCCAAGGGGATTTATCAACTCGTTTTCCAATGAGGAAAGCATGTCAAAATTCATCCAAATCCGATTCCCGTTTGAAGTCGGCGAGGTAATGCCTGGACAGGGTGCCTCAGAGGCTGGAATACAGAAGGGAGATCGAATCACCGCATTAGATGGGCAGAAAGTATTTTACTTTGATGAACTTCAGGCAGTGCTGAAAGATAAGGCCAATCAGCAGGTAGAGGTATCCTTGGAGCGAAGCGGAAATCCGATGACCATGACCGCCAAGGTAAGTGAAAATAATACGATTGGCATTGGGGTGGCTAGCCTCCTCGAGCCGGTAAGAAAGCAGTATACCTTTGGAGAGTCAATTCCCTTGGGGGTGGAGCGCGCGTTTGGGGTAGTCATTGTGAACGCCCGGGCTATGGGCAAGATGTTTACTGGAGAAGTGTCAGCTAAGAACGTAAGCGGCCCCATTGGCATGGCGAAAATTTACGGTTCTTCTTGGGATTGGGTGAAATTTTGGTCTATCACCGGACTTATATCCATGATTTTGGCATTTATGAACTTACTGCCCATACCTGCTTTGGATGGAGGTCATGTCATGTTTTTGCTGTACGAAATGGTTTCCGGTAGGGCTCCTTCGGACAAGTTTTTGGAAAATGCACAAAAGGTGGGGATGGTTATCTTGCTCATGATTATGGTGTTTGCCATTGGAAACGATATCTTAAAGTTATTCGTGGGCAGCTAGGGCTGGGTTTCAATTTGACGCCTGTTTCTGAGGATATCTGGGCGGCTGTAAAGGAGTCTTTCTAAGCCTGTTTGGCCCTTCCCTTGAATAATTGGTATAGTCAGGGCTTTTGTTTTTGGAATTTAAAGTGATATCTTAATGCGCTTGCTGACATTTTGTGTCTCGGGCTACATTGGCATAGGGCTTGTTTACATTATTTAATAGAAAGGAACAGGCTCGCAGGCCTAAATTTTAAATAAAATGACAGTAGTACTGTCATATTGACTATATGAGCAATTTCGGAAATCAATTATATCAATCATTGCTGTTAGGAGACTATTCTGGGGATGGCGAACTTATCCACTTAATCACTGACGACGAAGAGGAAGAAAATATAAAGGACGATAATTATGCTGACGAGATTTCTATCTTGTCTGTACGCAACACCGTACTTTTTCCCGGGGTGGTTATCCCCATCACGGTGGGTAGACAGCGTTCTATCCGGTTGGTAAAAAAAGCCCAAAAAGGAGATAAGCTCATTGGTGTATGTGCGCAGCGAAATCCCAACCAAGATGACCCAGGTTGGCAGGACATTTACAATGTCGGTACCCTAGCGAAAATCATTAAGATGATCGTATTGCCAGATGGCAATACCACCATCATCATCCAAGGCAAAAAGCGATTTAAGATACGGGAAGAAATATCGGATGATCCGTATTTTATTGCAAAAGTGGATTATTTGGAAGAGTCATTTCCAAAAAACAATAAGGAAATAGAAGCCCTGGAGCAATCCCTAAAGGAGTCGGCCTTTAAAATTCTCCAGCTTAATCCAGAGATACCCCGAGAAGCCCAGGTAGCCTTGGATAATATCGACAGTACCCCATTCTTAACCCATTTTTTATCCTCCAATATCAATGCTCCCGTGGAATCCAAACAGCGTTTGCTGGAGATTAACGACGGCATCGAACGGGCAACGTTATTGTTGGAGCTAATGATGAAGGATATTCAGATGTTGGAGCTGAAAAGTGAGATCCAAAAGAAAGTACATACCGACATCGATCAGCAGCAGCGGGATTACTTTTTGCGACAGCAAATGAAAGTCTTGCAGACCGAGTTAGGGGAAGAAGGGCCCGAAAAGGAAGTGGAGGATCTGCTTAAGAGAGGAAAGAAAAAGAAATGGTCAAAGGAGGTATGGAGCCATTTCGAAAAAGAAGTTACAAAAATCCTGCGAATGAACCCATCTGCCGCGGAATACCCCATTGCCCTGAATTATGCAGAGGTGATGGTGGAACTTCCATGGAATGAGTTTACGACCGATAATTTTGATCTGAAGCGTGCAAAGGCTGTCTTGGATAAAGACCATTTTGGTCTCGAAAAAGTAAAGGAGCGGATTATCGAATACTTGGCAGTCTTGAAACTAAAGAACGATCTCAAGGGGCCGATTCTTTGCCTTTATGGCCCCCCGGGCGTCGGTAAGACCTCTCTCGGGAAATCCATTGCCAAAGCGCTTGGCCGCAGGTATGTACGGATGTCCCTCGGCGGACTGCATGATGAAGCAGAGATCAGGGGGCATCGAAAGACCTATGTGGGAGCTATGCCTGGAAAAATCCTGCAAAACATGAAGAAGGTAAAGGCTTCCAACCCCGTATTTGTCTTAGACGAGATTGATAAACTGAGCTCGGACTTTAGGGGGGATCCGTCTTCCGCCTTCTTGGAGGTACTTGATCCCGAGCAGAATAGTTCATTCACAGATAATTACTTAGAGGTCGAATACGACCTTTCCAAGGTACTTTTTATTGCAACAGCCAATACGCTGGAGACTTTGCAGCCAGCTTTGAGGGATCGGATGGAAATTATCGAAGTAACCGGCTACACGCTTGAGGAAAAGGTAGAGATCGCCGTACGGCATCTTATCCCGAAGCAGCGAAAAGAGCATGGGCTAAAAGGAAAGGATATTCAGTTTAGCCGGGAGGCTATCGTGAAAATCATTGAGGATTATACGCGTGAATCAGGCGTGCGAAATTTAGAGAGGCTTATCGGTAAAGTCACCCGAAGTGTAGCCAAGTCAATCGCCATGGAGGAGACCTATCAGAAGAAAATCACCCCGCAGACGATCCGAAAGGTATTGGGAGGCGAGGTGTACGATAAGGAACTTTACCAAGACAACAGTGTTTCTGGCGTCGTTACCGGATTGGCATGGACATCGGTAGGTGGAGAGATTCTTTTCATAGAAGCCAGTCTAAGTCAAGGCAGAGGAAAGCTCACACTTTCAGGCCAATTAGGTGACGTGATGAAAGAGTCCGCTATGACGGCCCTTTCCTATCTAAGATCCAAAGCGGATAAGTTGGGGATTGACCACCGGATTTTTGACCATTACGATCTGCATATTCACGTTCCGGCGGGTGCAGTACCCAAAGATGGGCCTTCCGCTGGTATTACGATGTTGACGGCCATTGCATCTGCCTATACTCAGCGAAAGGTACGGGCGAAGATAGCCATGACAGGAGAGATAACATTACGGGGTAAGGTGATGCCCGTAGGCGGGATAAAGGAAAAAATCCTTGCAGCAAAGCGTGCGGGAATCACCGATATTATACTCTGCAAGAAGAACCAGAAGGATCTCGAAGAGATTGACGATGTCTACTTAAAGGGGATCACCTTCCACGTCGTAGATCATGTCCAAGAGGTGCTGGACTATGCGTTGTTGGATGAGCTTGTAGATGATCCGATACCCTTTACGTTTGAAAGTCATCGGAATCCCTCCGGTGATTGCTAGGGGAATCTATATGATCTTTTGTTTGGGAACCCTGAATTTTTGCGGTTCCCATTCGCTTTTGGGGCAGGTGCCCAGAGGGGCTTTTGGATTCGGAGATCAGCCCTCTTTTACGGGACTGGCAGGATTGGGTGGGGTTAACATCACTTCGGGAGGTGACCCGTTAATGTTTCTGTCAAATCCTGCATTATTGGATTCCGCTGATGGGGAGGCACTTTCAGCCCATTATCTCAATTTGCCCGGAGGTTTTCAATTTGCCACAGCAGGCTATGGTTGGCAGCCTAAGGAAGGTTGGCAAGCAGCCTTTGGGGTGCAGTTTGTAAACTATGGGGAATTTGAAGGGTTCGATGAGGTTGGTTTTCCCCTTGGAACTTTTCATGCCAATGAATTTGCCATTACGTCTGCATTGAATGGCACCAATGGCGTCTTTCGGTATGGTCTGAATTTAAAGCTGATGGGCTCCTTGTTAGAGAGCTACCAAGCTTATGCACTGGCAAGTGACCTAGGGATTACCTATCACCACCCGCAGGAGCATTTGGTGATAGCCATCACCGCCAAACGGGTAGGGGTTGTGCTGGCACATTATATTTCGGAATTGCCTCTCCAACTTATTCCCGATGTGCGGGTAGGTATTCGTTACAAGGCTCCCAATATGCCGGTGCGGTTTCATCTGACGGGGAGAAACCTGATTCACGATAGCGGCCCTTCCTACATAAATACCGTTCCCCTAATGAATGATAACCGATTTGGTGATCGCTTATTTAAGCGATTGGTACTCGGGGCGGAGGTGCTGGTACATGAATCCTTTGAGCTCAGGATTGGATACAACCATTTGGTTCGGCGCGAGTTTGCTGATATCAGTGGCAGGGGACTTGGAGGGTTCTCTGGTGGATGGGTGTTTCGCACACCTGAGTTTACGCTTTCATATGCCGTTTCCGCCTACCAAATTGCCGGATCGGCTCATTTGTTCGGAATACACACAAACATACAGTCGCTAAGGAAGTTTTAGCCTTGGCAAAGATATTACATCATGAAGAATCTTACACCCAAACAAATTGTCGCTGAACTGGACAAGTACATCATTGGTCAGCACGACGCCAAACGGAATGTGGCTATTGCACTCCGAAACAGAATTCGCAGGCTGATGGTAAAATCGGATTTGCAAAAGGATATCGTCCCCAATAATATCCTTATGATTGGTTCTACCGGGGTGGGTAAAACGGAAATTGCTCGCAGACTTGCCAAAATAGCCCAAGCTCCGTTTACAAAAGTCGAGGCATCCAAGTTTACGGAGGTGGGCTACGTGGGCCGTGACGTAGAATCGATGGTACGGGATCTCGTGGAACAATCCGTTACCATGGTAAAGGAGGTTAGAAACGAAGAAGTAAAAGAGAAAGCAGCTGTAATCGTGGAGGATATCCTATTGGATATCTTGATTCCGCCAGTAAAAGGGAGTGGGTTTAGTACAGTAGGTTCTAGTTCTGGCTTTAATCCCGATCATGCCTCAGAGCAGGAACTGAATGAACGAACACGCGAGAAATTTAGGGAAAAGCTGCAAAAGGGGGAGCTGGAAGAGCGAAAGGTGGAAATCAATGTGAAGCAGTCACCCGCTGCGGGAATCGGAATGATCGGAAACGGCATGATGGACGAAGCAAGCATGGCAGGACTTCAGGATATGCTGAATAACATGATGCCAAAGCGCTCTAAAAAGCGAAAGGTAAGCATCCGAGAGGCACGCAAGATCCTAATGGAAGAGGAAGCTGCCAAGCTAATCGATTTTGATGAAGTTAAAGAGGAGGCGATCCGTTTGGCTGAAAACAACGGGATCATTTTTATCGACGAGATCGATAAGATCGCTTCCAAATCAGGAAAGGGTAGTTCCGGGCCGGACGTAAGTAGGGAGGGAGTCCAGCGGGATCTGCTGCCAATCGTAGAAGGTAGTGCCGTTAATACGAAATATGGGATGGTGCATACAGATCATGTCCTGTTCATAGCAGCGGGAGCTTTTCATGTTGCTAAGCCATCTGATTTGATACCGGAGCTTCAAGGTCGTTTTCCCATTCGTGTGGAACTAACCAGCTTGACCCAAGAGGATTTTTACCGGATTTTAAAGGAGCCCAAAAATGCATTGACCAAACAATATGCCGCTCTTTTTGAAGCGGAAGAAGTCTACTTGGAGTTTTCTGATGAAGCCATTCAGGAAGTCGCTACTTTGGCATTCCGGATAAACGAAGAAGTAGAGAACATCGGTGCCCGTAGGCTTCATACGGTGATGAGCCATTTGCTGAATGAATTTCTTTTTGAGGTACCGGACACAATCATGCCAAATAGTAGAATCATGATCACCCGGGAGATGGTTACGGATAGATTAAGTTCCTTGGTACAAAACCGGGATTTATCGCAGTATATCCTTTAAAGTTAGGCCCTTGGGATACTTCCCGGGGGTTTTTTTATTATCCGGAAGGGATTCATGCCGTATTTCGGCGATCGTTGTGGTAAACCTATGCGGTCTTGGGAATGTGGGCACTTTTTGGTATAAACCATAATAATAAAAATGCGACAGCAGCTGCGGCTGCACTGGTCGTAAATACCTTTCCGAAATTTTCCGCCTGGTTTGCAAATATCCATCCGGATATCAATGCACCCAAGCCAATCCCAGCCTCCAAGGCGATGTACATCGTAGCCAAGGCCCTTCCACGGAATCGGTCGAGCGAGAGGTCGATGGTCCAGGCTGTAATAGTGGGGTTGTTCATACCAATCGAAAATCCATAAAGCACCGCGCCGGTCAGCAACATCCATTTGCTCTCCGCAAAGGCCACTGTAAGCATGGCGGCTATCATGGTCAGTGTGGCGGCCTTAAGTACAGGAATACGTCCAAATCGATCAGACGCACGACCCGCAAGTACCCGTATGGCCAGCGACGCAACGGTAAATACCGCAAAAAAGAGTCCCTTATTTTCCATGTTTAGGTGTTCTGAGTAATCGGGTATAATGGTTAGGGCCACGCCAAAGGAAAATACTGAGAAGATTAAAATCAGAGATGGTGCCCAGACGCGGGTTTCTACCAATTCAGATCGGTTTAATTTTAGGTGGTTCCAACGTGGCCTTTCCTTATTTTGCAGGGTTTCCTTCAGGTTGAAAAGGATAAGTATAGAAAACAGTGAAATAAAAGCAGACAGGTAAAATAAGGGTTCTATCCCCCAAATGCCTGCAATGTAGCCCCCCAAAGCCGGGCCGGCTGCCATTCCCAATGAACCAAAAAGGGATTGAATACCCATCGCCTCCCCGCGCTTTTGGAAGGGAATGATGTCAGCCAAATAGGCAGAAGATCCCGTTGGAGTGAAGCCGGTCGAAAAACCGTGCAGAAATCTTAAAAAGAGAAACCCTCCCACGGAAGTCAGAATGGGATAGAGTAAACTTACGGCCACACAGACCACCA
Source organism: Lunatimonas salinarum (assembly GCF_017811155.1). Taxonomy (GTDB): domain Bacteria; phylum Bacteroidota; class Bacteroidia; order Cytophagales; family Cyclobacteriaceae; genus Lunatimonas; species Lunatimonas salinarum. Next base: position 260,578 of record NZ_JACVCV010000006.1, read on the forward strand.
CTCCCATTACCATAACCGGGATACGCCCAATGCGGTCGGCAAGTTTTCCGGAAAAAGGGCGGGAGAGTCCCGCAGAAAGGGTAAATAGCGCTATGATGTAACCTTTGTAATCCTCTCCACCTAAACTGCTCAGATAGGAGGGCAGCTCCGGGATAATCATATTAAAACTACTGAAAAACAGAAAATAGCTGGTACACAGTAGAAAAAAATTCAGGTTATATATGGAAGGTTTTGAAGCTTGCAAGAGCGTGTGTGATGAAGAGTAAATCCTAGCTCCCCGTGGGATCTTTGTAGAAATTCAGGATATTGAATAAATGTGCCTTCGAAGGACTAGTTCCCTTCGAAGGCATGGGGATTAATCACGTGTTGCTTCTTCTTCGCTTTGTGCAAGGAGAAATGCTTTGATGAATTCGTTCAGGTCCCCATCCAGCACAGACTGCACATCGGAGGTTTCGTATCCTGTGCGCGCATCTTTGGCCAGTTTATAGGGATGTAGTACGTAATTCCGGATTTGGGATCCAAAATCGATCTTCATTTTACTGGATTCGATTTTGGCCCGCTCGGCATTTCGTTTTTCCATCTCCAACTGGTAAAGCCTAGATTTGAGCATTTGCATGGCCTTTTCCCGGTTGGCTAGCTGAGAGCGTTCTATCTGACAGACCACTACGATGCCAGTAGGTTTGTGGGTCAGCTGAACCTTGGTCTCTACCTTGTTCACATTTTGACCGCCTGCTCCTCCTGATCGGGAGGTGTGAAATTCTACATCGGAGGGATTGATCTCAATCTCAATGGTGTCGTCTACTACCGGGTATACATATACCGACGCAAAGGAAGTGTGTCTGCGCCCGCCACTGTCAAAGGGAGATATTCGTACCAAACGGTGTACCCCAATTTCTGATTTCAAAAAGCCATAGGCCAAGGGTCCTTCAAATTCGAGCGTTACCGATTTGATACCGGCCACTTCACCTTCCTGTAGATCCACCTCACGGACTTTATATCCGTTTTTTTCACCCCACATGATGTACATCCGCATCAATATTGAGGCCCAATCGTTGCTTTCGGTCCCACCGGCTCCCGGATTGATTTCCAGCATGGCATTGAGCTGATCCTCCTCGCTACTGAGCATTTTCCGCAACTCCAAGTCTTCCAAGTCTTTTCGAACTTTTAAAAACTCGGCTTTTAATTCGGCCTCTGAGACTTCTTCCGCATTGTAAAATTCATACAATACTTCTAAATCACCTAGGTGGGTTTCCAGTGATTCAAACGAGGTGGTCCAAGCTTTACGGGCTTGGATTTGCTTCATCACCTTTTCCGCATCCTCCGGGTTGTTCCAAAAATCCGGCTGGGCGGAAATGGCTTCAAATTCTTCTATTTCGGCTTTCTTACGATCGTAGTCAAAGATACCTCCTCAAGGCCGAAACGCGGGCCTTCAAGTCTTTCAACTGGTCTTGTGTCATGGTATGTTGTTTTATTTTTAAAGTGCAAATTTCGGAAAATTTATAGGGAATACCTACCCGATCACAGGAATATAGGTGTTTGTGGCATTGGGACTGACGCATGGGTGATCTCCCTCAGTGGATTCACCTGAATCTATTCAGCGAATGGGACGATTGCTACGGGCGTTGTCTTCCCATTCCTCCTGGGTCAGAACGATCAGGCTTCGACTACCTTTGATCCGGAATCTTTTGTAACGAATCTGAGACATGATTAGAGCGGTACCAACCAATCCACCGGCTATGCCAATAGAGGCGTTGCTGTATTGGATGCTGCCTTCACCATACAGGCTGTTTACCGTCTCGGCTGTCAACAGCAGCAGTGCCGCTCCCGCGGGCATAAGTGTCAGGTTTCGAAGCGTGCTGTTTCTTTCGTCTTTGGTACGCACGTCAATGACCTCGATCTGCCTTGGGGAAACGATATTTTCCCCGAGAAGTATATGTGCCGGTTGAATCTCTCGAATTACGTCCGTCATGTAGTAAGGGATGTCGCGAAGTTTATAGGTCATGGTTTCCCCTACCTCGTACCTGATCCGAGTCTTTTGGTTGTGTCCTTTTTGGAGAACAAGGTAGCTTTGACCCGCTAAATCTATAGAAAGCGCAAAAAGCAAGAGGGTGGTATAAAGGAAAAGCTTCATGGGGCTTATACTCATTTTTCAGTGGCCACCTGCCAGTGTAGCCGGCAGGTGGTAGGTGGGATAGTCGTCAAGGTGTAACTAATACCTGTAAACCCAACCTCTGAAATCCTCTTCTTTACCATACTTGATCGCATCGAGCTTTTGGAGGACTCTGTTGGAAAACGCATCTGTGGGTTTTTGGGGAAGTTCAAAGTCTTTCCCATTTACGTTTATTAGGCGAATATGGGCTACCGTAGCGGCGGTTCCAGTTCCGAATGCCTCTTGAAGGGTGCCTTTTTCCAGTGATTCCTGGAGTTCTCCTACAGACAAAAAGCGTTCCTCCACAGGCATGTTCATCTCTCTAGCCAAGATGAGCACACTGTCTCTCGTGATGCCTTTAAGGATGGTTCCTGTAGTAGTAGGAGCAGTGATCAATACGCCATTGATCACAAACATCACATTCATGGTTCCACTTTCTTCTATGTATTGATGGGTTTTTCCGTCGGTCCAAAGGAGCTGATCATATCCCTGTTTTTGACCTGTCAAAGCAGGGTAAAGTGAGCCGGCGTAGTTTCCGGCGGCCTTAGCAAATCCGGTACCACCTTCGATTGCCCGGCTATATTGCGTTTCTACCTTTACGGCTACCGGTTTGGAATAATAGTGTCCTACCGGGCTGGTAAGGATCATGAATTTGTATTTTTGAGAAGGCCGGATTCCTAAGAAATCGTCTGTGGCAAAGATAAATGGCCTGATATATAGCGAACAGCCTGGCTTTGAAGGTACCCATTCCCTGTCTATTTCCAGCAGTCTGGCCAGCCCTTCCATAAACAGCTCTTCGGGTAATTCAGGGATACACATTCGTTTGGCCGATTCATTGAGCCTCCGTAGGTTTGCGTCGGGCCGAAAGACCAGCACTTGCCCCGCCTCGTTTTTGTACGCCTTTAGTCCTTCAAATACGGATTGTCCATAGTGAAGCGTTGCATTTGCGGGGTTTAGTGAAAGCGGCGCATACGGTTCTATCCGGGGATTTTGCCATTCTCCCTGTGCATAATCGGCTACAAACAGGTGATCACTGAGTGTATGTCCAAAGGCTAAATTGTCAAAGTCCGTTTCAGCTAATTTTGAAACCGGACTTTTGGTGATTTGAATTTCGATGGTCTTATTCATTTTGGTTAATTTCTTGGCGCCCAAATTGTTTCTTGTATCTTCAATTCTTTTGCCATCATTCTTCCTAATACAAAGAGGTAGTCGGACAGGCGATTGAGGTATTGGAGGATGAGATTGTCCACAGGGGTCTCGGTATGGAGTTCGATAACCCGACGCTCTGCTCTGCGGCAAACGGTCCGTGCCAAATGGGCAAACGACACGGAAGTGTGCCCTCCCGGTAGGATAAAATTCTTCAACGGTTCCAAACTGCTCTCCATTTGGTCGATTTCCAATTCCAGGGATAGTACGTCTGAGGCTTCTAGGTCCGGTTTTTTTACCTGTTTTGAATCTTCCTGTGTAGCTAATGTTGCCCCAATGGTAAAGAGTCGATCCTGAATGGCTTTTAAAAAATCTGCCCGGTTTTGGTTTACGGGTTGATCTTTTAATAGCCCTAGAAAGGCATTCAGTTCATCCACCGTACCGTATGCGTCTATGCGTAGGTGGGATTTAGAAACCCGCTTTCCACCCAGCAGTGAGGTGTCTCCACTGTCTCCGGTTTTGGTATATATCTTCATCTGTTAGGTAAGTTACTATTATCGCACACAGGGCTGCGGGTAATATTGTCATTCAACTGCATATTGCTGGGAGATTCCTCGGTTGCAAGGTACGTTGCTTAAAACCAACTACGGAAATAGCTTTCAAGAGGTTCAAACCGCTTCCTGCTTGCCAATGGTAGGATTTGGGTTGATTTTGTCCGATTCGACCAAGCCATCTCGCAATCGAATCACTCGGTGGGCGTAATGGGCAATATCGTCCTCGTGGGTCACCATGATGATGGTATTGCCTTTTTGGTGTAATTCTTGAAACAAATCCATGATGTCATAGGAGGTCTTTGAGTCCAAGTTTCCAGTAGGTTCATCAGCCAAAATGATACTGGGATCATTTACCAAAGCCCTTGCAATGGCTACTCGTTGACGTTGCCCTCCGGAAAGTTCGTTGGGCTTGTGGTGTACCCGGTCTTCTAGTCCCACGCTCTTTAGTGCCAAGAACGCTTTTTCCGATCTTTCTGTTTTGCCATAGCCGGCATATATTAGCGGTAAGGCGACATTTTCCAAACAGGACGCTCTCGGGAGTAAGTTGAAGGTCTGAAACACAAAACCTATCTCTTTGTTTCGCACCTCTGCCAATTCGTTTTCCGACATGTCACTGACGTTTTTATGATTGAGCGTGTAGGTGCCGGAGGTGGGTGTATCCAAACATCCAATGATGTTCATCAGCGTCGATTTTCCCGATCCCGAAGGCCCCATGAATGCCACATACTCGCCTCGATTGATCGTCATGCTGATGGACTTGAGCGCTTTTACTTCTTCCACTCCCATCCGGTAGGTCTTTTGGATTTGTTTGGTTTCTATAATCGCCGCCATATTTTTATGTAATTTAAACCGTGAAGATAACGCTTTATGACCAAAAAAGGGTAGGGTTTGGGTATTTTTGACGTTTAGCACCGATCTTCTCGTCAAAATTGTTCGGTGGCTATCGGAACGGATAGGGTATTTTTTAGTGGGTAATAGGGGGGCTTAATTGCGTACACCGAAGGCCATCACACATCCGGCCGCATGCGATTTGTTGCTTTTGGCAGACCCCAAAGGATTTTTGTCGTCACCCTTATGCCGGGAGCTAGGCCCACTGCGTCCTTTCCTGTTTCTGAGTAGGGCTAATTTCGCCGCAATAGACCATGAAATCAATAGATTAGCTGGCTGTTTTAAGGATTTGCAGGTTGTGCATCTGCCCGTATTCGGGCCACCTCGCTTGGCGTCACGGCACTTGCCTTATTTCCCCATCGGCTCCGAATGTAGGTAGTGATTGAGGCGACGGCGTGGTCGTCTAGGATGTTTTCGTGGGGTGGCATGTAGCCATTATAGGTTTTGCCTCTAACGGTGATTTCTCCTTGTATTCCATACAGGATCGCATTTATAACGGGTTCAATGGGACCCGTAACCCGTTCTGACTGGGCAAGCGGAGGAAACCGGTTTTTATCCCCTTCTCCATTGCGTTGGTGGCAGGTAGCGCAGTAGGTGTTATATAAAATTCCCCCTTCTAAGATGCTTCCTTTGTCTAGGTTATCAATCCCCTCCATAGGGGTTTTGATATAGGTTTTGTTTTCGGTGCGCTTCGCCATTGCGGCCAGTTGGGCTTCGCCAAAGGTTTTTTTGTTCCCTTTGTACATTACACGCCAGATTCTGCCTTTGTTGGATTCCGAAATGTACAGGGAACCATCAGGGCCTTCTGCAAGTCCCATGGGCCTATAGACCGCATCACCGGTGTTTTCTACGGTGTCCACCCTAGCAAAGCCATCTGCAAAGACCTCCCAATGAGACGCTTTTCCATCTTTAATGGGCACAAAGCAAACGATGTAACCGGATTGCGGATAGGGTGAGCGGTCAGTAGAACCGTGAAATGCTACAAATGCACCCTCTTTGTACCGATCAGGAAATTGGTTGCCTTGATAAAAGAGGATTTCCATGGGAGCCCAGTGACCCGGAAACCCTATTACCGGATCCTCAAATTCTGCCGCTCTTCCCACTGTGGCGCCATCTCCCCCATAGGCCGGAGCCAATACGTATTTGCCCTGGAGTTGGTCGTAATAAGCGTACGGCCAGCCAAAGTCAGAACCCTCAGTAACCCGCGCGAGAATTTCCGAAGGCAGTACCGCAGCTTGCCAGGCGCTGTAAATCTTTGGATATAAGGTGTGAAAATTATCGATGCCATTTACAACGGCATACAAATGATCGTCCAGCGGGCTCCAAGCCATGCCCACGATGCTCCTTAGGCCGGTAGCATACTTTTCTCCATCGGTCTGTACCTGATTTTGCCGGTCAGCATCAAATCGCCATATCCCTGCATGCATTTCCCTTTCCGGACTAGGATCGAGGCCCTTTCCTTCAGGGATACCTGTTGGTCCATAAAGAGAGATGTCCTGTCCCGCATCAGAGGGCGAACCAAACGGGATGTACATGTTTCCCCGTCCGTCAAAGGCCGCGGGCTTGGTGGTGTGCCAATTACGGGCTACATTGGGATCATTATCGGTCAGAATCACCTCAGTAGGGCTACTAGGTACTAGTTCTCCGGGAACAAGCTTGTTTCGTAAAACCTGCCTTACGGTGCTTGTGTATAGGTACCCATTGTGAATGGTAACCCCCACAGCTGACCCGCCCACATCTTCATAGTCTCCAAAACGTACCACGGAATCGGCCCTCCCATCTCCATCGATATCGCGGATACCAACCGTCCCACCAAGTTTGTCTCTGGAGTAGCGTAACTTCGCGTAGATGTCTCCCGTCTCAGTGACGGCAATATGGCGTGTCATACCCACACTATCGATGACAGTCAGGGCTTCGAAACCAGCTGGAAGGATAAGCCCTCCATTGTCGGAATCGGAGGGAGGTAAAGCAGGTGGTTCAGGAGTACACGCAAGCCAAGCAAGCGCAAGCAAACACCAAAACAAAGGTGAAGCGGTGACGCTAAGTGGATGGATTAATCGGGAGTAAAGGGTGCGCATGGGAATTTGGGGTCATTTTTTTTGATTCAAGTGCTGTCAGGTTCGGCAAAGGAAGCCATAAGTTAGCGAACGGAAAAGTAGAATTCAACGGCGGCAAAAAATTTCTTGGTTAGATGTAGATGGAATTTTTACGAGAGGTAAAAAAGGCAGGTGTTTTTATTGTTTCTTACCATGTTGCTAACGAAGATTATTATGTGGTTGGGGTAGTAGACGTTGGATTTATTGCTAAATTTATATTTTGTTGAAGATTTGTGATTGAGGGGATAGGATAAACGGTAACGATGGCATGGGTGAAAAGGCGGTCCTGAACGGATTTGTAATTTGGATGTTGGTTTCCGGTTTGATTCCTTTGCTGCTTGCATTAAACAGTCATAAGCTAAGGAAATCTAAGGAGGTCAGGTATTTTTCGTACCTGATGATTTCCTGTGCCCTGTATTCTTTTTTTTATGTGGGCGAGCTGATTTCAGAGGAGCTGTCGAACAAGGTGCTTTTTCTTAAGCTCCAGTATATCGGAGCAGTGTCACTTGGCCCCCTACTTTTTTTGGTCATATTATTTTATTCCGGAAATGCCAGACATGTCCTGTCGAAATATACGAAGTTGCTTTTTATTGTCCCGGCAGTCATGTTGCTCACGGTTTTTTTTAACGAGTATCACTATTTGTTTTACGCCGCTTACGACAGCGTCGTTCAGGGAGATTTGCGTGTGTTGGTAACCGAAAAGGGACCTTTGTATTGGGTGCATCAAGTATATACCGTTTTGCTTCTTTTATTGGCCCAAGTCTATCTAGGCAGGATGTTGCTGCTCGGGACAGTGACGGACTCCAGCCAGGTTTATTTTGTTTGGCTGGGTGCGATTTTTCCTATACTGGCGTATATAGTTCATTTGCTAGGTATCATGTCCTCACAACTGGATCCCATTCCATTTTCCTTTATGGGTATGGGGATATTTGTTTTTTGGGGTTTGGTTAGATTTCGTCTCTTCAAAGAGACTCCCATTGTGTATAAAACGCTTTTCGAAAGTATCGCAGATGGGGTGCTGGTGGTAGATCAAGATGGTAAGGTGGTAAACTACAACCCTGCATTTTTGCAAATGATAGGAGGTGAGGTTCTTCTCGTGCCCCATATACTGGAAGCCATTGAAGAAGGGCTTCATCGGGCATCCGATTCCAATAAGGCAGTTTTTCCTTGGGACACTCAAGCGGAAAAGCATTGGTATGCTGCGTCCATTTCCATTATTGGTGGAGCGGGTAGCGAAGCATTGGGCAAAATAATTGTAGTCCGGGATATCACGTCGGAAATTGCCTATCGGAAGGCTCTGGAAGAAGCCAAAGAGGAGGCGGAACAAGCCAACCGTGCCAAGTCGGAATTTTTGGCAAATATGAGTCACGAAATACGCACCCCCCTAAACGGCGTAATAGGGTTTACAGAGTTGTTGGGGAATACCGCATTGAGTGAACAGCAAAAGCGTTACGTTACCACTGCTTTTACTTCAGCGAATGTTCTTCTAGACCTGATCAACAATGTACTGGATCTTTCTAAAATAGAAGCCGGTAAGATGGAGTTGGATATACAGGAAATGAACTTGAGGCAAGTCATTCGGAATATTGCAGATGTACTAAGTTTTCAGGCAGCAAAAGACCAAATTGAATTTGTGCTGCACATCGCACCGGATGTACCCCATAAATTTCGGGGCGACGAAATAAAGATCAAACAGGTGCTGATCAATTTGTTAAATAACTCGTTTAAGTTTACACACCAAGGGGAGGTAGTCCTAAAAATTTCGGTGGCGGAAAGGCGGGGAGGCTTTGTTAAACTTAGGTGTGAGGTCCGTGATTCAGGAATCGGAATACCGGAAGAGAAGCAGGCGATGATTTTTGAGGCATTTTCGCAGGCAGATGCATCTACCACCAAAAAATATGGGGGAACGGGATTGGGATTGACGATTTCCAACCGGTTACTAAATTTGATGGGAAGTAAGTTGGTGTTGCAATCCGAGGAGGGGCGGGGCAGCGTGTTTTATTTTGAATTGCCGGACATTGAAATAGTGGAAGAAAATCCCTATTTGACCAAGGCTTACCCTGACTATTCTCCGGCATTGTTGGTTGGCTTTCAAGGGGAATTGGAAGCTACGCTTTTGTTTTACCTAGAACAGCTTAAGTTGGAGGCTACGAGTATCTTGGGGTTTGCTGATGCATTGGAGTGGTTAAGCAGTCATACTGAAGCAGGTATAGTATTTCTCCATGTAGAAAGAAATCAGAAGGGTAATTTCACCTATGAATTGAGGCATTTTATTGGAAGGCTTCCTTCCGCGCTACAGGCTCGATGTTGTATGGTGTTCCCGGCAGACACGGCCGAGGAGACCTTTACTGCTGCCCATTCTTTGGGGTGTAGGAGAAAATTGATCAAGCCCATTATGCTGATGGATATGGTTAGTCAGTTTGAGAAATGGCAAGTGGAAAGGGTTACGGTGGATACGTTGGAAGTGGGGGGTGTGGCACTTCCTACCGTGATAGACCGAACGGTTCTTGTAGCTGAAGACAATCCGGTGAATCGAATGTTGGTAAAGGTGTATTTGACGAATTTGTTTCCATCCCTCCACGTAATAGAGGCGGAAAATGGGAAAGATGCGTATGACCTATATCTCAAGGAAAAGCCCGACCTCTTGATTACAGATATTCATATGCCAGAAATGAACGGTTATGAACTGGCAACTAAGATACGTAATGGAGAGACTACGAGAAGGATTCCAATTCTAGCACTCACCGCAAATGTACTCGAAGGGCAGGAGGAGCGGTGTAAAAAGGCGGGTATTGACGACTACGTGTCTAAGCCTGTCAGGCAGGACACCTTCAAGAGGGTAATGGAAAAATGGCTTTGGTGAGGATTAAAAGGAGATGAGACCCGAAAACCAGGTCATCGGTTTTCGGGTCTAGGCACTATTGACTAGTTGTCTTCACCACGTAGTTTGACGACCGCGCCTTCCAGCAGGTCCGAAATGCGAACCTGACAGGCCAATCTGCTCGTTGGGAAGTATTCAGGGAGGGCCTCCAGTTGGTCCAATTCGATGTCGGTAGCCTGTCCCAATGCGTCCTGACCCTCTAGAATTTCCACGTGGCAGGTAGCACATAGCGCCATGCCGCCACAGGTTGCTAGAACAGGATAGTCAGACGCCTTAAGGACTTCCATGAGGCTTAATCCCATGTCGTCCGGTGCTTCTATAGACTGACGGTTGCCGCCATGGTCTTCAACGGTGAAATTTATCATTTGAATAGAGGAGTTTAAAAGGCGTTTACACCGTTTACTGTAGTATATTTGAAACTTAGTTTTTGGTCAGGATATACGAATTTAAACGCGGAGTGCATCATTATGGCTGCCTCGTGGAATCCGCAAAGTATTAACTTGAGTTTGCCCGGATAGGTGTTGATATCTCCAATCGCATATATACGCTCAACTCCGGTGGAATAGTCAGTAGTATCTACCTCTATGGCATTTTTGTCGATCGTGAGACCCCAGTCGGCTATCGGCCCTAGTTTGGGACTTAATCCAAATAAAGGGATCAGGTAATCGGTTTCAATCTTGATGGGAGATTTGGTCTTGTCTTCCAAATACACACTGTCTAAGTGACCATTTCCACCAAGTTCTTTGAGATTTGCCGACAAGATCAGATCAATCTTGCCGCTGTTGGCAAGATCAAAAACCTTTGCAGCGGTATCAGGGGCACCCCGGAACGTTTCGTTTCGGTGAACGAGCGTGACTCGCTTGGCGACATCGGCCAAGTAAAGCGTCCAGTCCAAAGCGGAGTCTCCCCCTCCCGCCAACACTACTTTCTTGTCCCGGAATTGCTCGGGATTTTTTACCATATAGGTGACGCCTTTGCCTTCAAAGACCTCCAGTTTTTCAATCACAGGCTTGCGAGGCTCAAAGCAACCCAACCCTCCCGCGATGATGATCACCTGTGCATGGATCTGAGTTTTCTCGTTGGTGGTAAGGATGTAGGAACCATCGTCTTGTTTGGCCAACTGATCTACGCGTTCGCCCAACGTGAAGGTCGGCTTAAACGGCTTAATCTGATCCATGAGATTATCTACCAACTCTTGGGCCTTGATTTCCGGATACCCAGGGATATCGTAAATAGGCTTTTGAGGGTATATTTCAGAGAGTTGCCCACCTATTTGTGGCAAAGCATCCACAAGATGGCAGCGCATCTTCAGCAATCCTGCTTCGAAAACGGCAAACAACCCGACCGGTCCGGCTCCTATAATGCAAATATCCGTTGTAATCATCCTCTGTTTGATTTTTTAATTAGAAAGGTAAACCCTTGAAGGCAATGATAGTTTGGTGCAAATATACTTAGTGTAACAACTAATTTTTCCATCGGCTGTTTATTAATCCTCCAGATTGGTATAGATCGTGTCTAATATCCGCTTAAACTCGTTGAAATCGTCTTGATTCAAATTTTTCCACGCTTCTTGTCGGATTTCTGATACTTGAGGCTTTAGCTCCAATACTTTTTCCTTTCCTGTATCGGTGAGCAATAACTGAAAACTTCTCCTGTCCTGTGGATGTGGAAGACGCGCTACGTATCCTTTTTTGCAGAGAATGTCAATAATCCGAGTAAGCGTGGGATGGTCTTTAAATACCAAATGTGCCAATTCAGATTGGCTAAGCGCCTCGCTCTCTGAAAGGTTTTTCAGTACTAACCATTGGTCTACAGTTACGTCAAACGCTTGTTGTTTGAATTTTCTTTGTGCATATTGCTTTACCCTTCTAGCTGTTCGATCCAGTAAAAAGGAATATTTACTAAATTGCTCGTATGTCATACCAATTATTAGTGCAACAAATATACGCATATTTTGATTTATCAACCAAAACACCCTATAAAGTTTATAGGTTTTGTTAAAAAACAACGTTGACCCCGAAGCGGGAATTTAAATAAATGACCTATGATACAAATTAATTTAGCCGGGAAACGGGCTGTGGTAGGCGGCAGTTCCCGAGGGCTCGGATTGGCTTCCGCACAACAACTGGCAGATGCAGGTGCCGAGGTCATTCTCATGGCAAGAAATGAAGAGAAGTTGAAAAGTGCATTAACCTCCCTATCGGTGAATGCAGGGCAGCGGCATCGTTACCTGGTGGTGGACTATGCAGATCCGGTAGGGTTTGAAAGGACTGTGAAGGAATACTTTGCCAATTTGGAGGTACACATTTTGGTAAATAATACCAACGGCCCTGCGCCGGGTACAGTGATGGAAAAAGGAGTGCAGGACTTTCAGCAAGCTTTTGATCTGCTGTTTAAATCGTATGTGACACTTACCCAGACACTCCTTCCGGGGATGTTGGGTGCCGGCTTCGGTAGGATCATTAATGTATCCTCCTCCTCGGTAAAGGAGCCGATTTCTAATCTGGTCTTGTCGAATAGTGTTCGATCTGCCGTGGTCAGTTGGGCAAAGTCTCTTTCCCGTGAGGTAGCATCCAAAGGTGTGACCGTAAATACAATTCTGACTGGGTCGTTTGATACTGAAAGGCTGATGGAGGTGGTCGAAGGACAGGCAGCAAAGAAAGGGATAAGTCCGAAGGCACTGATGGAACAAAAAATCCTGTCCATTCCAGCGGGCCGATTGGGGAGACCAGAGGAATACGGATTTTTGGTTGCATTCCTAGCATCTCCTTTGGCGGCATATATAAACGGAGTCAACATGCCGATTGATGGCGGCTACATGACGGCTATTTGAGGCTAGCTATTGTATGCATCGTCACAGGGTTGACCGGATTGTGTTTTATATTCGTTTCTGCTGAAAGATCGGACTAACTATTCGGTTTAAAAGGAATTACCTTGTTGTCTACCGGATTTATGGAGCGTAGATAGGCGTAGATTGCGGATAAGTCGTCTTCGGTCATGCCGGAATACATATACCAAGGCATGATAGTCTGAAAATCCATCGGGCCCACCCGCGGTAGGTCTTCGTGATTTTGATAGCTCTTGAACCTATTGATAAACATCTCCCGGTTCCAAGCGCCTATCCCAGTCTCGTGTGGTGTTATATTGGAAGAGGTAAGCACACCTCCCGGTAGCAAGAATTCCCTTCCTCCGGCGAGTAGTTCTCCTGTGACGGTGCCGTTTTCTGACTTGGTGTGACAATCGTTGCAGGCACTTGCAGTCACTAAGTATTTTCCGTAGGCTACCTGGTCTTCCGGCAAGGGTTTTTTTTCTGGCATGGCCTTCTTCGGCAGGGTGCGCATGATTAAATTGAATGGAAAATCAGGAGCCGATTCTGGGTGGTTGGTTGCTGTGGGTTGTAGCGTTCTGATATAGGCAATGACAGCTTCTATGTCATCGGGATCCAGTTTGCCATAGCTTTCGAAAGGCATAACGGGAAAAATAGGATCTCCGTTTTTCCGAACGCCGGTAGTAATTAGCCGGTATAGTTCTCCATCCGTCCAATCACCGATTCCGGCAGGCGTGATATTGGGAGAGATAAAAATGCCTGGGAACCCCATGGTTTGGTCGAATCGCTCACCTCCCTGCGCCTCGGTACCCATTCTAGGCGGTCCGCTGAAAATACTGAAATCCCGTTGGGAATGGCAGTCAATGCATTGAAGTACGTGGTAGGCCAGGTATTTGCCTCTAGCTATTTTTTCAGCAGTGGCGGTTACCTTTAGGTCTTGCGGCGGCGGACCCACGTTAGGTAGGGCATAGGATACATACAAAATTCCAGCTATCACGGTGAAAAGTATGATGGACACCAGAGCTATTCCAATTTTTAGCAGTTTCTTCATGGGACTTTTTTTGCAACTACCTCTAAGTATTGTTATTGAAGGAGACTTCACAGGCTTACAATTATTCCAAAAGTGACAACCGCTGAGTTGGTTGTACCAGGGTATGAAGCCCTACTTGACATTTAGGTATTGGTAGCTGAAAAAAATAGTTGGCGTATACTTGTACTTATAACAATGAAAAGATAGTGAAAATATCTCGTTGTGCAAAATATAATTATAAAAATCGTGTGATTACTGGGTTTTATTGCGCAAAAATGAAATCATATCTTCCAAGCTAAAAACTTCTGTGACTGTAGATCTCCTCCTGATTTGAATTGAAAATGGATTAGGGGCTATTTCAATGGAAAGTTCATCCATTGAGATGGGGTGTTTTTTTAGGATATTTTGTACCCAAGGGATCCAAGTTGCAGGACCGATGATGGAAGGCATTGGCGCATTGTGTTTGAAGCCAATTTTTCCGGTAAGTAGGTCAAACCGGTATGCGTTTCCAGGCATTAGCTTATTGATTTCTCCACGGATGACCAGGTCTTCCGGCGCTCCGTTTATCCATATTTCGCTATCAATCATAAGGAGTAGCTGATCGGCAGTTTCCAGTGCGATGTCCAGGTCATGGGTAACGACTAAGACGGCCTTGTTTTTTACGATAGCCAATTCCCGTAGTAAGTACATGATCTCGTATCGGTTTACCAAGTCTAAATGAGCAGTGGGTTCATCGAGTATCAGGATTTCTCCATCCTGTGCAAGTGCTCTTGCGATGAGTGCTTTTTGAATCTGACCATCCGACAGCTCGATCAGGAGCCTGTCCGAAAGATGGCTGATCTTGACGTCCGAAAGTGCCGATGCTACGGCGGTTCGGTCCACGCTATGTACCTGTCCCAGCCATCCGGTATGGGGAATCCTCCCCAGTGTTACCATTTCCCGCACAGTGAGATTGCCTTTGGCAATTTTGTCTGTAAACACCACGGCGACTTTTTGGGCAACTTCCCGGGGTTTGTATGTCGTTATCGGTTGACCGGCTATCCAAAGATCCCCGGAAAGAGGTGGAATTATACCAAGTATGGTTTTTACGAGGGTGGATTTCCCCACGCCATTTGGGCCCATCAGACAGGTGACTTCTCCGCTGCGAACAGCCAAATTCAGCTTGCCAAAAACGGGACTGCCCGACTTATAGCCTATCTCTAGGTTATTTGTTCGTATGCTGGGTTCCTTTGGCTTCATGGGGGTGGGGGATTCCTGCATCCTGTTCGGATTATTTGTGTTAAAATTCCCTGCTTAGGTTTCTTTTTACGATCAGCCAAATCACCACAGGGGCGCCTATAAAGGAAGTGATCACATTGATGGGCAATGTCTGAGCAGATCCAGGTACTTGGCTGATCGTGTCGCAGGCCAGCAGCACGATAGCGCCTAGCAAGGCAGAAGCGATCGCCAGGGTCCGGTGGTCGGATGTCTGAAAAAGCAGGCGGGCCACATGGGGTACCGCAATTCCAATAAAGCCTATCGGCCCACAAAATGCCGTGGCCGAACCGGTTAATATACCGGTGCTGATGATCATTTTCCAACGTAGTCGCCCGATATGGATGCCCATGCTTTGAGCGTAATTTTCTCCCAGCAGCATACCGTTATAGGATTTAATGGACTCAATCAGCGGAATAATCCCAAGTAGTGTAGCCAAGCCAAAAATGCCCAGCTGTGGCCATCCGGTACTGCCTAGGCTTCCCATGGTCCATACGGTATAAAGCTTTAACTGTTCTGCCTCAGAAAAGTAGGCAAGTAGCGCCACGATTGACGAAGTAAAACTACCAAACATTAATCCGATAATTAATAAGGTCATACTGTCCTTTACTTTCCAAGCAGCCATGCTGATCAGTAGCATCACGCCAAATGCGCCTAACGCCGCAGAAAAAAAGAGCTGCCAAGGACCAAGGGCCCAGGCCGATCCCGCGGTGGGTACTAGCGATGCAGCCATCATCCATAGTGCCACGCCCAGCCCTGCTCCCGCACTGATTCCGAGTACATAGGGCCCGGCTAGCGGATTTCTGAAAAAGGTCTGCATTTGCAAACCACTTAAGGAAAGGCATATGCCTGCTAATATGGCAGTGAGGGATTTTGGCAATCGGTAGTCAACGATGATAATCTCCCAAGAGGTCTTTGAAAAAGGGGTCCCTATCGCCCTACCTAAGATTTCCTGCACCGGAATCCAAACGGAGCCCAAACTCACATTGGTTAACCAAAGGAGAAGAAGTAAAGCGATTCCAAGCCAGAAAAGCAGGTGGGAAGGGGGATTAGTTTTCATTCAGTTTTTCATAGAAATACAGGACATGTTCCGGCATTAATTCAGGATGGATGATCTTTATCAAATCCCTAAGCACTAAGTCCGGTCGGGCATAGCCCAGTTCGAAATATAATAGGCCACCAGTAGCCCCTTTTCCAGCGGTGTACGTGTAGATATTGCCGGATTGAAACGGCAGAAAGGCCTGGTACCTGCTATCACTGGCAAGAAGTGCCTTCCTGGAAGTATAGTCCGCTGCACCAATCCAAAAATCTGCCTTCTCTGCACGGTCTAACACGTACTCGTAGCTCAGCGGCAAACTTCCTTTGCCTTCCAATTCGTTCAACAAGTAATCTCCTCCGGCGTGATCCAGCAGTACACTCACCCAGGATTCGGCTCCCGGTGCATACCAACTATCGTTGTACATGACACCTGACATCACTTTGGGGGGTACCGAAATCCCGCTATTTATTACCAATGTTTCGGCTTGTGCGTAAGCATCCGAGATTTTTTCAAATTGTCGGGTTGCTTCAGCCAGTTGGCCCGTTAAGGCACCTGTTACTTTAATCCATTCTGCTACTCCCAACGGGTGCTTCTCTATATAATCTCCATTCAGTATCACAGATATGCCTGCGTTGGATAAGATGTCGAGGGATGCCATGTCCTTGCCAAGGGTAGATACCATTATCCAATCAGGGGAGAGATCCAGTACCGACTCTATATTTAATAGATCTCCTTTACCAAGTTCTTTGACAAGGCCCTGCTCGATTCTCTGCCGCTGGGGTTGAGAGGATATTAGGTGGGTATTTGGGAAGCCAGCAAGTAACTCGCTACAATCCAGTAGTTCCAGATGTGGTATATGGGTGGTGGAGGTAAACGCGAGCTGTTTGCTGGGGAGTGTGATTACAGCGTCGAAGCCTTTTGGTGAAATGGAATCCGTGTAGATTGCTTGTTCCGGTAAAACGAGGTAGTGGTAGGATCGGGTTGCATTTGGAAAAGCTTCGTGAATTTCTATCCACACGGCGCCGTTTGACGTGCGGATGGAGAATCCCTCCGCAAATTGCACAGGAATAGGCTGCCAATCAGCAGTAGCATGCTGCTGCTCTTTCCGATCACAGGCAAACAACCAGACAGCTACCCAGCAAATCAAAACCAAACGATTAGTGTAAATCCTCACGGAAACGATCTTTTTGTTTCAAAATAAGCCATTGTTTTTTCCGTATCCAAAAAGATTCCTTATGCAGCTTGTTTTTAAATCTTTCTTTTTGACTTATGTTTGTGCTGAAATTTGGTTTCTACGCTCTGTTCAGAGTAAAGAATTAAAAGGGAATTCGGTTACATGCCGAAGCTGTCCCCGCAACTGTAACCTGTATCGGACCTACCGATAAGTGATTTGTGCCACTATGCCATTGCTTCTTTCAAACGAAGTGAGAAGGCCAGCAAATCCAAGGAAGCCAGGAGACCTGCCAGATTTTGACTATTCAGAGCTTTCGGGTGAAAGGCTTGGGAATAAGAAAACCTTGTCATAGATCGGCTTCATGTCCGCATGTGCTATCTTATGTTCATTCCTGCGAATGAGCCAGGGGCATCGTTTTTCCTTTTCCAATCATTGGGGTATCCGAATAGCGAAATAGGTGGTTTACGCTAAATATCGGAGGAATTGATGCTCGGTTTTGTTTTTGGGTTTTTTGTACAGCTGTTTGCAGGGATCGTTCCGGTCCCATCAGATACAGTTACGCTGCAACAGGTAGAGGTCGTCTCGGTTCCTTTGGATCGGTTTGCCAAAGGTCAGCAGATCATTTCCGTTGATGGTTTGGTGCTGCGGGAAAGTAGAGGAAATACGCTCTCCGAACTTTTACAACGTCACTCAGGGTTGTTTGTGCGTCAATATGGTCCGGGAATGGTAGGTTCATTGACGATGCGGGGGACCTCTGCCGGACACAACGCATTTTTTTGGAATGGACTGCCTATAAACTCCCCCTCGCTGGGGCAGATGGACCTGTCCGTCATTCCTCTTTCCGGATTGGATAAGTTGGAAATTCACTTTGGCAGTAGTGGAGCGAACTATGGTACCGATGCCATAGGCGGATCAGTGCATCTTACTTCCCATCCCGCATGGAAAAAGGGATGGAATGTGGAGGTGTCCGGAGGCGTGGGCAGTTTTGGCTTGCATAGGCAGGAGTTTTCCGGGGGGTATGCCAACAGCCGTTTCCAATCCAGAACGCGTGTATACCGAAAGGCTGCGGCCAACCGCTATCCTTATCGAAATCTTGCAAAGCCCGGCACGCCAACCGAGAAGCAGGCGCATGCTGCCATTCTACTGTCCGGAATAGTCCAGGATTTTCGATGGATGCTGAACTCGCGGAGTCAGTTGAGCAGTTCGATATGGTGGAATGCAGCCGACCGGCAAATCCAGCCATTAATCGGGTCAAATACCAGAGACGTTCAATCAGATCAAAGCCTTCGCTGGGTACTTGATTTTAACCAAAGTACCGAAAATAGTCACCTAAACGTAAAGGCCGGGTGGGTGAGGGACGAAATGGTATTTAACCGATCCGAAAAGACCGTAACGGATCAGTTTTTGGTCGCCGGAGAGCTGGACTGGTCTCTGCGATCCGCATGGGAATTTAAATCCGGGATTAGAGCTACCCATTTAAGGGGGGATCTGAGTACGTATTCCACCTCAGAACAGCGGTTGGAAGTATACCATGCGACCAACTACTCTCCCGTACAACCCCTTACTATTTCTCTTAGCCTCCGACAGCAGATCTATGGGGAGGAATTGGCTCCTTTCACGCCAAGTATTGGGGTGGATTGGGAGCTTTTGAAAGGCGGTGAACATCGCGTTATCGGAAAAATGGCTGCTTCGCGTAGCTATAAAGTACCGACGCTAAATGATCGGTTTTGGAAGCCTGGTGGAAATCCGGAATTGAGGTCGGAATCGGCGCTGAGCGCGGAGATAGGAGCCCTATACCGGTATGAAGTGACCGGTAAGAAATGGGAAACGCGACTTACCTACTACCGGATGCGGGTTGACAATTGGATTATCTGGATGCCCGGTGCAGCTTATTGGCGTCCCGAAAATATCCGCGAAGTGGCCAGTCATGGACTGGATTTCATGACTTCAGCCAAATACCGAATAAAGCGCTGGGAATTGGGTCTGACGGGCTCGTGGGCATGGACCAACGCCATTGTCCTACAGCAGGAAAATGCGACGGGGCAGGAGGTGGGCAGGCAACTTCCCTACACGCCGAATCACAAGGTTCAGTTTGGTGTCAATATGCAATGGGAGGCTTTGGGATTCTTCATCAACGGACATTGGGTGGGCCCTCGCTACATCAGTATGGATAATCAAAATGCTTTGCCGTCCTATGGGCTCTTGGATGTCGGATGGCGTTATGACTTGCCGATCAAGCAGCATAGAATCTCCCTCGGCTTTCAACTATACAACTTGATGAATGCAGCCTATCAGGTAATGAGGCTTCGTCCCATGCCTGGAAGAAATTATGAACTAAACCTAATCGTTACACTATGAAGAAGAATTGCTTTTTTGGAAATGTAGGCTTTTTATTTCTGTTGGTATTTGCCATTTCTTGTGCAGATGATCCGATAGAAAGACCGCTTGGCCGATTTGAACGTGGAGTGCTTATTGTAAATGAAGGAGCTTTTGGAGCAAACGATGGAGAGCTTTATCATTATAACCCGGAATCCGGCGAGGTTCAGGCAAACGTGTTTGAAAACACGAATGACCGGCCTTTTGCGGGGCTGATTCAGCAGGTAAGGGAGGCCGGTGAGCTCCTTTATCTGGTAGCTAATACGGGAAAGGTGGAGATTGTTCGGGGCGATGATTTAAGTAATGTTGGATCGGTAATTGACCCAACATTGCAGATCCCCCGGGACTTAGTAGTTGCGGGCGAAAAGCTCTTCATCAGTGATTTTGGCCCTTATGATGAATTTTGGAACAGTCCCGAATCCTTTGTGGCGGTGGTTCCTGGTAAGCAGGGAGGGGGCGTTTCAGCTAAGATTTCAGTACCAAGTCGTCCCGAGGGGATGGCTCTTATAAACGGTAGGGTGTGGGTAGCATGCACATCCGGCCAAAGTATTGCAGTAATTGCCCCCGATACAGAGGAGGTCTTTCGGGAGATAGCAGTGCCATTGGGGGCGCCCTATTTCTTTGCGCAACACCGTGGTAATTGGTATCTGTATGCAGTAGATGGTTCTAATGTTTATTTTCATCGCTTGAACCCCGCCACATTTTCCATCGCCCAGACCATCGCCATCCCACTGGCCAATGCGATCTATAACGGTAATTTTACGTTGGCAGAAAATGGCGAGGCATTTATCATTACCGCCTCAGACGGCGAGTCCAGCGTCGCTAAGGTTTCCATTGATGAAGGGACTGTGCTGGATGCCGCTTTTTTTAGCGGGAGTGATTTTTACGGATTGGGATTTGATGAGGTTTCCCGGTTACTTTATGTAGGAGATCATGCGGGGTGGCAGGGCAACGGTAGTGTTTGGGTCGTCAATTCGGAAGGAGAAATGACAAAAACTATCCCCGTAGGACGGGGGCCTTCTGGATTTATGTTCCGATAACTCTCACATAGATGGGGTCTAGGCTTGTGGAGGCTTGGTTAGTGCCGACAGGGGATTTCCTCGTCGGCACTTTGCTTATCTATAGGAACAGCAAGCCAACCGAAAAGCTGAGATTGCGGTACCTGATGCGGTCTGTTCTTAAAGAACTCCAGCCCGAGGCATCTGATTGATTAGGCAGCGTGCCGGTATTCCCAGGCAGTGGTTGCCCTACGTAGTAATTCGCCGACTGTTGTTTGTAGCCCAATAAAAAGCTCCAAGCTGTTCTACCCTTGTTTTTGACGCGAAAACCAATGGATGGATGTACTGTTAGGCCCCCTTCAAACCAAGAATGCTGATTCCATTCTGTAACGATTCTTTCTTCCAATATCATCGAACCAAATCCAAGGTCGAATCCGCCCATCCACGTAGTCTTTTTTTCGGGATTTAAGGTGCCTCGCCATCCCATCCCAAAGGGGATGATAGCTACTTGTGGATAGACATCCAATCCCAAGGTAAAGCCCACTAGGTGGTTGGAATGAAACTGCACACCATGCAATGAAGAGAGGGTCGGGCTGATCCTTGTGCCGAGTTCGTCTGAACCTTGCAACACTCCCAATTGCAAGTGGTGTGCGTAGGGGGCGCCTCGTTCCTGAGCCAAAAGCGGCAGGGTGATTAACCATACTATGCATACAAGCCAACGCATTTTTTATCTAATCTGTGGGTTATTTACGGCGACACAGCTGAGCTTACGAAGTTTATCGGGATCGCTGTAGTCGTATTGGCATACGCCCTCCGGTCCTATCACGATCAGGGATTTTGGCCCGGGAATAATATCGATTGATTTGATTTCCGTCAGGTGTTCCAGGGGTTTTACGTCCAGCACATTGCTTACGTCAAAGCTTTTCAAGCCATGATTGGCCTCTGCAATATACAGGTGTTTTCCGGACAGTCCCAGCCCGTGGGGGTTGTCCATGGGGTATGTCTTGACCAATTTGGGCTGATAAGGATCCACAATATCCAGTACATGCAGTTCGTCTACGCCTAGTCTACACGCAACCCCCGATCGTAGCGTCACAAAGGCATGTGTCTCGTTCGCTACCACTGGATCACAAGCGGTAATATGGTCATATCTGGACATTTGCTTTGGCCTAGCCGGATCGGACGCGTCGTATATGAACATGCCGGTCATGGATCCGATGAATAATTTGTCCTGAAAAGGAAAGATTGTCTCTATCCCCCATCCCAAAGATATATCTGTGAGGAATTTGGGGTCCTTTGGGTCATCTACGTCAAATACCCGTAAGTGGTAATGGTCTACCGTGTATAGGTGGTTGTTCAGCAAGGTGAATCTGGCCATCGATCCTCCCTGCCCGTAGCTTTGACCCGTTCGGCCTGCGGACTCGGCTCCTGAAAACGCCATCATATCGTTTCGAAAGGCCGGTCTACCCCAAAAGCCTATCGACATACGTCCCTCTGACGAGGTGATCACTGTGTCCTTATAGGTGACGATGATTCCTTCCTCCCGATTGCTGTACATGGTGGGAAATACATCCTCTTCCCTTTTAACCAGCGTGATATTGCTCGGGTCGCTTATGTCGAACGCCAATAAGTCAATGTAGTTATCGGCATAGAGAATGTTTGAGTTGATGGCTAAATCCCCTGTTCCTTCTATGGGTATGAAATTCAGGTTTTTTGGGGAGGCGGGATTGGTATTGTCCAGGATATGGATCCCTTCTCCCGGGGCGCCTACAAATAAGTAATCTCCATATAAATAGATCTTTCCGATGTTATCCAGCGGCCTTCCGGGTTCTACGACGACCTCCGCATTTCTAAACGAGCTCACCTGAAGCGTCACAGGAACCTGAGTGGTGTACGTGTAGGTAGAGATTACTTCATCCTGACAACCTACTGCCCCTATCAGTAGGATCCATGCGTAAAGGAAGATTGAGGGAAACGGGAGGTTTTGTGGTAGGTGCTTTTTCATGACGGTAGCATTTTACATAATCAATCCTTGGTATTTGGGATAATTTCGGTCTTTCCGATAACGCCATGACGTATATTGGGACTAAAACGCTACAGCCGATAGCTAATTTTTTTATTTTTCTGTTTTGGCCCTGAAGTTTCTTTCGAAGTTTTCCAGCAGATTGATGTAATTTTTTACCACACTATCGCTCAGAGAGCCCAAATAATCACCAGGGTACAACGGGTTGTATTTGATACGGCAGATGATCATGTCAAGCCAGCCTTGACCATCGTCTACCAAATCTTCATTAAAGGCCTCAACGGTAGCATCCCTCGAACCTGAAAAGGGTGGACGTCCTTGTTCACGGAAATAAGTGTGCATGGTTTCCAATGCAAGATCGTGCACGCCTTCGAAGTGTTGTACGATCTCCCTTCGTTGGGTTTCCAAAAGGCCTTTCGCTTTGGCCCGATCGATCAACTCCCGCAGGTCTTCCAAAGCGACCTGATACTGATTAAAGCATACCGAAGATGGGTTTGAGGTCTTTTTCATAGTGCTTTTTTTTCAAGATTAAACGTCATTTTACCCTATTTGGGTTATCTGTAATAAACGCTTTCCAGCCGCCTCCACTTCCCCTCGTTTGCAGGCGTCCGGAATGAAAATGATGGCAGATAGCCACTGCGAGTGCATCCGTGGCGTCCAAGAGCTTTGGGATTTCCTTGAGAGACAAAAGGGTTTTGATCATATCTGCCACCTGCTCCTTAGATGCGTTTCCGTTTCCGGTAACCGATTGCTTTACTTTTTTGGGAGAATATTCGGAAATGGGGATTTCACGGGATAATGCAGCTGCCATGGCTACTCCTTGCGCCCGTCCCAGTTTCAGCATCGATTGAATGTTTTCCCCATAAAAGGGCGCTTCTAATGCGACGGAATCAGGGTGGTATTCGTCGATAATTTGGGTGACCCTTTCAAAGATCTTTTTCAACTTGAGTTCATGTCCGGCGTATTTTTTAAGGTGGATTACGCCAAACTGCATGACCTCGTAGGCATTTCCCTTGACCATGATTAACCCGTAGCCCATCACGTTGGTGCCGGGATCTATGCCAAGGATGATTTTTTCTTTTACGCTTTTTTTTCCTTCTTTGTCCACCACGGCAAGTTAGTGGAAATAACGCGATGTACCCTGTTTTGAACTTCAAATTATCCGACCTTTCCATGCTGCAGGCATTCTTTTTACTTTATGTATTAGTATATGGTGCGATGATTTTTCTGTTGTGGCTTGCCTGGAGGAACTCCGGCAGGCGAAAGGCCTTTACAGTGGATGGTTTGGACAATCTCAAGGTGGCACTTGTCGTGCCCTTTCGGAATGAACGGGCTAACCTAGCGCAAATGGCCTATCAGACTTTTGCCGCAATAGAGGCTGATTGGGAAGTGATTTGGGTGGACGATCATAGCGAAGATGGGTCGCTACAGTTTTTGCAGGATTTCATTCAAAAGCACGCTATTTGCTCATGGCAGTTGATTCAGAGCGAGGGGATAGGAAAAAAGCCTGCATTGGAGGCAGGTATCAAAGCTTCACATGCCGACTTGATCGTAACGACAGACGCCGATGTGCTTTTTGCCGGAAATCCCTTCGGTTTGTTGGTGGAGGCCTTTGCGGAACAACAGGTTCAATTGGCCGCCGGACCGGTTATGTCAGCGTCAGCAGCTGGTTGGTTTGCCAAATTTCAACAAGCGGAATGGGCGAGTATTCAGTTAGTCACCGGGGCTAGCTTCCACCTTGGGACGCCGCTTATGTGTAGTGGGGCCAACCTGTGTTTTCGACGTGCGGCGTTTTTTGAAGTTGGAGGCTATGTGGGGAACTTTCAGCACCTCTCGGGTGATGATGAGTTTTTGCTCAAGAAAATAATAGCCCATTTTGGGAAGGAGTCGGTGGTGTTTGTGTCAAAGCCTGATGCCCTGGTGCAAACCAAGCCATTCCGTTCATGGGACGAATTGATCGCCCAACGGGAGCGTTGGGCTTCCAAATGGAGGTTGCACGGTAATTTTGGACATGTATTTGGGTCTTTTTTGGGGTTTTTCCTCCCCGTATGTTTTCTGTTTTCGCCGTTTTTGCTTGCTACAGGTGCAGCAGGATATTGGATATTTGCCTTCGTTTGGGTAGTCAAGTTGATCGGGGAAGGTCTCGTCCTTTCCGCAATCCTGAGGGCGTATAGGCAGCCGTGCTGTTGGTCTGACGTCCTTTGGGTGGGCATACTGCACCCTTTTTTTGTGGCACAGGTCGCGCTAGGGGCGTTTCGGGGAAATTTTACTTGGAAGGGGCGAAAAAGTGGTTTATTCCATTAATTTTGTGGAAAAACAAGGTTGTCTTATGTCTGATGACGAATTTGATTTACTGGACGAGTTATACTTTTTGCAGTCATATGATCAATTAAAGGAGGAAACCGGATGGGACGACCACCGATTGTTGGCTGTCTTGGGTCAGCTCTATATAAAGGAGTATATCAAATGCTACCATGCACCGGATCAGGAAGTCTTTGACGGGGCTGACCTGAACCGTAACGGCGCTTCGTATTATTACCTCGCAACGAAGAAAGGTTTGTTAAAACACAATGCCCTTTAGGCGTAAAACTAAGGTATAGTGACAATTGAAACGGTAAAATATCAACGAAAGGAGCTGGAGTTAAAGGCCCTGCTTGAGATCACCCAGGCGATCAACGAAAACAAGACAGAGGCTGTGCTCTTGAATATATTCAAATTCACCTGTCTGGTGCATTTGAATATCAAGAGTTTGATGTTGTATGTGGCTTCATCAGGAGGCTTTTCGTTGCGTATTGTGCATAACATCAAAGAACGAGTTCCGGATGAGATTCCCGGTGACGGAGTTGAGGAAAACAAAGAAAAGGGAAAGCTGAGCTTGACACTCTCTGAGGAGTATTCCTTTTCAGAAGTCAACATCTATGTGCCGGTATATCACAAGGACGCTATGCTGGCGATCTTGCTGCTTCGCAAAAAGGAAGAGGAAGCCGAGTTGGATTTGGACTTCACACAAGCATTGGCCAACATCCTGGTGGTGGCTTTGGAAAACAAACGTTTTGCAAGGCGGCAGTTGGAACAGGAGCGTCTTCGCAAGGAAGTGGAAATCGCCAGCAGTGTACAGCGGATGCTTTTTCCGGCGGTACTTCCACAAACGGATAAGCTGAAAGCAAAGGTAACGTACTATCCACATAGCACCGTGGGAGGCGATTACTACGACCTGATTCAAAAATCGGAAGATGAAGTGTTTTTTTGCATAGCGGATGTCTCCGGTAAGGGAATGCCGGCGGCTTTGCTAATGTCAAATTTTCAAGCTGCCTTGCGTACCCTATTGAGGAGTTTTTCGGATCTGAAAGTGATCGTGGAGCAGTTAAATTTCACCATTTTCGAAAATACCGTAGGGGAGCGCTTCATTACCTTTTTTTTAGGCTATTACAACTACAAGACAAAGACACTCGATTACGTTAATGCCGGGCACAATCCCCCGATCATCTGCCGAAAGGGATCTAAATCCCCAGAGTTGTTGGAGGCGGGCACGACCATCTTGGGGGCATTCGACAAGTTGCCTTTTCTGGAGACCGGTACTCGATCTGGCTTGAGTGATTTTATCCTTCATTTGTATACGGATGGACTTACTGAAACCATCAACCTGGAGGAGTCGGAGTTTGGCGATACCCGCTTTTTAAATTATGTAAGCGAAAATTGGTGCGACGACCCGAGCGAGTTTCATAAGGGCTTTTTTCAAGTATTGGATGCCTTTGCCAGCGGTCAGCATAGGAGAGATGATATCACGTTGCTGACATTAAGGTTTAGTTGATCCATGCATTTTTTTCGGATTCCATCTTGGTTGCAGTTGCTATGCCCTAGTGTGGTATGGCATGGAAGCCGGGACGATAAGCAGGTTTTCCTTACCTTCGACGATGGACCGGTACCTGGGATTACGGATTTTGTGTTGGAGGAACTGGCTAAGTGGAATATGAAAGCAACTTTTTTTATGGTAGGAGAAAATGTGTCCCGGCACCCCGGACTCGCAAGGGAAGTTGTCGCTATGGGTCACGGTATCGGAAATCACACCTATAATCATTTAAATGGAGTGAACACAGACGCTACCACTTACCTGCAAAATGTAGCGTTGTGTCAGGAACAACTAGCGCAGAATCTCGGTGTAGTTCCTGCCCTTTTTCGACCTCCCTACGGAAGGTTAACGGCATATCAGCGACGTACTTTAAGGGAGAGCTATGAAATTGTTCTTTGGGAGATTCTATCAGGCGACTATTTGGACCGGTTGCCCGAAGATTTGATTTGCAGAAAAATCCAAGAAAAGACCCGTTCAGGATCCATCGTGCTCTTTCACGATCAGGAAAAGACCGCAAGGAAGGTTAAAAAGGTGCTGCCTGATTATTTGGCCTTTTTGGATGGAGAAGGTTTTCAGGTTAAGCCATTGGAGGTATGATTTTCCTTGGCATAGGAATCCTGTTTCTTGTCCTTCAGGATGCGATCCTTTGGTGGAGAATTGTCTATCGGTTTAGAGACCATTCTCGGTCAGTTTATCGCATCGAAAAGCTTCCCACCATTTCGGTATTTCTTGCCGCCCGGAATGAACAGGACAATCTACCCGGTTGTCTTCAAGCGTTGGATGAGCTGAGGTATCCGAGGGATAAGATTACTTTTTACGTCGGAGACGACGGAAGTACCGACCGAAGTCCAGAGATACTATCGAGGTGGGTGCAGGGGAAGTCACAGTGCAAGGTCAGGATCTTTCAGGATTTAGTCCGACCTGGTCAGAATGGGAAGGCGCGTGTTCTTGCCGAATTGATTAAGGAATCCAATGCAGCGATTTATTTGTTTACGGACGCAGATTGCAGGGTTCCGCGGGATTGGGCGCTGGAAATGGTAGCTGCTTTTCGCTCCGAATACGGGCTTTGCACCGGCGTAACGAAGGTGGGCGACCGACATTGGTTTGGCCGGATGCAGGCGATAGAGTGGTGGTTGAGTTTGGGTATCGTAAAAGTGGTGGCGGATTTCGGTGTCTGCCTCACGGCCATGGGCAACAACATGCTAATATCTGCGG
Organism: Lunatimonas salinarum; assembly: GCF_017811155.1. GTDB lineage: Bacteria > Bacteroidota > Bacteroidia > Cytophagales > Cyclobacteriaceae > Lunatimonas > Lunatimonas salinarum. The sequence goes on from NZ_JACVCV010000006.1 coordinate 288,078, forward strand.
AAGCCTACCGCAAAGTGGGCGGTTTTGAAGCCGTTTGGACCTCTGTTACAGAGGATTTGGCCATTTCTGAACGGCTTTTTCAGATAGGCTTTCGCCCGATACACCATGTTTCAAAAGCCTGTTTGGTAGAAACCAACGGGATAGAAACCTTCGCCGGACTGATGCGTCAAAGGAAACGTTGGGCGAAAGGGGCCATGTCGCTTTCCTGGTATTGGGTTTTGCTGTTGGCGTGTCAGATGGCATTTTTTCCACTTATCTTGATCGGGTTGTTTTTTTTTCCTCTACTGTCTTTGAGCGGTTGGGTCATAAAAATCACGGTTCAGGCCCTGTTTATTCGTGCCTTTGCTAGTAAAGCTGAAACTAAAATTTCGATTTTTGACTTAATCTTTTTTGAAAGTTATTATTTATTTAGCAGTTGGGCGACCTTGCTTTATTATATTTGGCCTTCGCCTGTAAAGTGGAAAAATCGCAGCTACGGCTCATGGTGGCTGCCTTTCCTGGGAATTTAATGCCAGAAACCCTATGATATTTATTGATACGCATGCGCATGTCTATTCGCACAAGTTTGACGATGATCGGGAACCGATGATCTTGAGAAGTCTAGAGAATGGTGTGAAACGAATTTACATGCCGAATATAGATTTGGAGTCTGTGGAGCCTATGCTTGCATTGGAGGCGAAATTCCCAGGGGTTTGCGTACCGACCATTGGATTGCACCCTTGTGACGTTAATCCCGATTTTGAGGTGGTATTGGGTCAAATGAAGCAGTGGATGGAACGTCGGGATTTTGCAGCGATAGGGGAGACCGGTATAGACCTTTATTGGGACAAAGCGTATCTGGAGGAGCAGAGGGAAGCCTTGCGAATGCAGGCAGTGTGGGCCAAGACGAAGCAATGGCCAATCATTTTACATTGTAGGGAATCCATGGATGAAACGATTGAGGTGATCGGTGAAGTCTATGACCGTAGGCTTACCGGGATTTTCCACTGTTTTTCCGGTACCTTAGCGCAGGCGAATAAAGTAAGAGAGATGGGGTTTTATTTGGGAATAGGAGGTACCGTCACCTATAAGAATAGTGGTGTTGCCGAAATCGTCAAGCAAATCGGTTTGGATTCAGTGGTATTGGAGACCGATGCACCCTACCTAGCTCCGGTACCGTTTAGGGGCAAGCGCAATTCGCCCGAGCACATCCCGGTAATCGCCAAGCACCTTTCGGAAATACTGGGTTGTGAGCTTGCGGAAGTCGCTGAAAAAACCACTTACAATGCACTTTCCGTCTTTAATCACCTCGACGATGAACTATAAAATCGTAAGGCTCAATACTGCCTCCCAACAGGAGATAGAGCATTCCGTACTGATTATTTACACTGGAGGTACATTGGGGATGGCCTACAATGCACAGGGAGCGCTTGTTCCGTTTAATTTTGGGCAGATACTGGAGAAAATCCCCAATCTCACCCAGCTCAACATCAGTATTACTGTAATTTCTTTCCCGGAGCCGATAGACAGTTCCAATATTAACCTGCAGCATTGGGTAGATATGGCGTACATTATCTACGAGAATTATGATACCTACGACGGCTTTGTGGTATTGCATGGCACCGACACCATGGCATATTCAGCCTCTATGTTGAGTTTCATGCTTCAAGGGTTGAACAAGCCGGTGATTTTTACAGGCGCGCAACTTCCTATTTCAGAGATGCGCTCTGACGCAAGGGAAAATCTGATGACTTCGCTCGAGATTGCGATTTCAAAAATCAACGGAAAGCCCATTGTCCCGGAGGTGTGTATATTCTTTAACCACATGCTCTTGCGTGGAAACCGGGCAAAGAAGGTTCAGAGCATACATTTTGATGCATTTGAATCGGAAAATTATCCGCCACTCGCAGAGTCAGGCATAGTGATAGATTATAATTTCCCAGCCATCCGCAACGTGACCGAAGAGAGGCGGCTGAAGTACGTAAATGGGATTAATAACCAAGTGATCGTGTTGAAGTTGTTTCCCGGCATTACGGAGAAGGTCATCGAAAGCTGCATCAAGATAAAGGGATTGAAGGGAATTGTATTGGAAACCTACGGCTCTGGCAACAGCCCCAGTGAGCCTTGGTTTCTCAAGTTGATGCAAAAGGCAGTCAAGGCAGGGATAGTGGTATTTAATGTGTCTCAGTGCAATGGAGGACGGGTAATTCAGGGACGCTATCAGACCAGCAAGGACCTAGAGGAAATGGGAGTCCTCAGCGGAGCAGATATTACTACGGAAGCTGCGGTCACCAAGTTGATGTTTCTTCTGGCCAATGAGACCTCGGAAAGTGAAATAAGAAGAAAATTGATAACGCCCATGGCGGGAGAGATGACGGTATTGGGAGGGTAGGTGCGTGGAAAATGAATCGGTTGATTATCAACTCGGTATTTTTTTGATCGCCGTGTAGAAGTTGTTTGGCCCGCTAATTTTAGATAATAAACCACCTATTTATTTGCATGGGCTGATTTTTATAATTTTATTTGTCGCACTATTCATCACCATAAGCCTATACAGAGAGGTGTCCGAGTGGTTGAAGGAGCACGCCTGGAAAGTGTGTATACCCCTAAAGGGTATCGAGGGTTCGAATCCCTTCCTCTCTGCAAAAAATGTTCTTTACTCGTATTGGTGGGTAGTTTGCTCCGTATCATTTGAAATCATATACCTCCCACTGAGAAACGTTTATTTCCATTCAACTTAAAGATAATAGGAAATAATGACCGCTAGTTTCTACCTTGACCGAATCGAAAAGTGAGTTAATCAGAATATTTAATTAGAAAATATCCCCTGAGGGCTTGCAATTTGAGTTGAAAAAACCATAACTTTAAGAACTTAATTTGAAATTAGAAACCGTTCAACCTTTAAAAGTCTATTAAAAACTACATTATGAAAAAGTTAATCGCTTTGTTCATGCTTGCCGGAATTTTATTCTCACCGGTTATCACAAAAGCACAAGATGAATCTGCTCCAGCAGAAACCGAGGAAGCTGCTGCTCCAGCACCAGCCCCCGCTCCGACGCCTGTAATGACTGATGATGATGTGATGGGCGAAGAAGCAACTTTTCACCAAGTAATCAAAGACAAGTTCATCGAAGGAGATCCTACCTACATGACACCTGTATTGCTTTGTTTAATACTTGGCCTTGCGGTTGCTCTGGAAAGAATCATCACATTGAACCTTTCTACTACCAATACCAAGAAGTTGTTGGCTAAAGTGGAGACTGCTCTCGAAGAAGGTGGGATAGAAGCTGCGAAAGATGTGACCAAAAGCACTAAAGGTCCTGTCGCTTCCATATTTACCCAAGGACTGATGAGGTATTCAGAGGGTATCGATATGGTGGAAAAATCAATAATTGCCTATGGTTCCGTGGAAATGGGTCGTTTGGAAAAAGGATTGGTTTGGATCTCTCTCTTTATCTCCTTAGCCCCAATGCTTGGTTTCATGGGTACGGTAATCGGTATGATTGGAGCATTTGACTCTATTGAAGCTGCGGGCGATATTTCACCATCCCTTGTTGCAGGTGGTATCAAGATTGCGTTATTGACCACGGTTGCCGGTTTGATCGTTGCGATTATCCTGCAATTGTTCTACAACTACTGTGTGGCCAAAATTGATTCTTTGGTGAACGATATGGAAGACGCATCTATCAGCTTGGTAGATATCCTTGTAAGACACAAACTGACCAGGTAATCATCCCTCGGTTTGGTGTTGTGAAATGTATTGTTTAACTTAAGAACACAAAATAGAAATGGATACTACTGATATATTCTTATATGCAGGGTACTTGCTGGTGATACTCGGGGCGATTTTCGCACTCCTTATGCCACTCTTCAAGTCATTCGATAATCCGAAAAGTTTGTTGAAGACGGTGTTGGGAGTTGTCCTGATCGGAGGCCTTTTCTTCGTTGCCTTTTCGTTGGCAGACGGAGAGGTTGCACCCAAGTATGCTGCAGATCCTTTCAACATTACCGAAACCGGTTCTAAAACCGTTGGTGGCGTGTTGATAACCGTTTATGCGCTATTTATATTAGCGATCGTCGGAATTGTAATTACAGAGATCACCAAATTATTTAAGTAATATGGCGAGTAAAAGAGGGAGAATGAGTCAGGAGGTTAACGCAGGCTCGATGGCAGACATCGCCTTCCTGTTGCTGATCTTCTTTCTCGTTACGACAACAATCGCATCGGACAAAGGTATATTGAATATCTTGCCTCCGAAGCAAGATCCGAACCAGCCACCTCCAGAGGTGGAGCTCAATGAGCGGAACATTTTCAACATTTTGATCAATGCAAACGATCAATTGCTTGTTGAAGGTGATTTCAGGACGAACACGGAAGGACTAACTGACGAAATTAAGAAGTTCATCCTTAATTTCGGTAGGCCAGATGAGGATGCGTTAGCACTTTACAACAGTCTTCCAGCATCTCTGAGAGCGCTTTCAGACCAAAGCCAAGAATCCTCTGATTATCCAGGTCCGGGCGGTGCCGTAGTTTCTATAAAGACAAACCGCGGTACAAGTTACGAGGTATATCTAGAAGTACTTGATTTGGTTAAAAGAGCGTATTTCGAAATCTACGCTGAAAGAGTTGGACTCACCGCCGATGAATACCGGGCATTGACAGGTAATACGCCGGCCGAAACCGAGCTACAAGATCGAGGGAAAGAAGGTATTCCTATGGCGATATCTATTGCAGAACCTGATAAAATAGGAGGGTAATTATGGCAAAGTTTAAGAAAAAAACCAAAGCGGATACCAATATCCCTACTTCTGCACTTCCAGATATTATCTTCATGCTGTTGTTTTTCTTCATGGTGACCACCGTGTTGAGGGAGCAGGAATTGTTGGTAGAGCAAAAGATTCCTCAAGCTACCCAACTCCAGAAGTTACAGAAAAAAACCTTGATATCTTATCTGTACCTAGGAAAGCCAAAGAATACGGCCTTGTATGGACAAGAACCCAGGGTTCAGGCAAACGATGTGTTGATAAATACCGCTGATATCATTCAGTGGGTTAACCAAGAGAAAGACAACCTGTCTGAAGCGGAAAGAGATCAAATTACGATTTCGCTGAAGGCAGACAAAGAGGTAAAGATGGGCCCAGTATCTGATATTCAGTTTGAACTCAGAGAGGCAGACGCCCGAAAGCTAATGTATGCATCGGTCGGAAAAGTACAGGATTAAAATGCCTTGTTGATTTAATTAAGCCGGTTCGTTTGAACCGGCTTTTTTCGTTTTTAGCCAATCCGTATAAGTTTTAACAGTATGCAAAAGATATTGTCCGGTAGCGATGTGAAGCTTTTGGATAGTTTATTTATCGCGCAGGAGGGCATAAGTTCCTGGGCGTTGATGGAGCGTGCGGCAACTGCCTTTGTAGACTGGTTTATTCTCCATTACAAAGAGAGTAACCACGTAACTGTTGTTTGTGGTACAGGAAATAATGGAGGGGATGGTTTGGCAATCGCCAGGCTGTTGTTTCAGCGGGGATTTCTACCCGAAGTATTCATAGTAGGGCAGGAGCCAAATGGCACCACGGATTTTAAGTTGAATTTGGAACGGCTACCCGATGGGATAGCATTCAAGTGGTTGAAGGATCAAGCAGAGATGGTGATCGGAGGGGATGTGGTAATCGACGCGGTATTTGGCGTTGGGATTAACCGTCCGGTAGCAGGGGTCTACGCTTCCGTCATTTGTCGTTTGAATGAGTCGGGTAAGCCAATTGTTTCCGTCGATCTGCCTTCGGGGTTGCCTTCGGATGAGTTGATCATCGGTGAGGCAATACGTGCTACCCATACCGTGACGTTTCAGTTTCCGAAGCGCTCTCTGCTGCTTCCCGAGCATGCGGAGTATAGTGGCGTGGTAGCAGTAGTATCGATTGGTATGGATGCGTTCGACTTTTCCTGCTTTGAGAGTGAGCTTTATTACCTACAGGGTTGCGACATTCCTTCCTTGCACAAGGTCTTTCATCGATTTAGTCATAAGGGGAGCTTTGGGAGGTTTTTGCTGATTGGGGGTAGTATGGGGAAAATGGGAGCCGTAGCATTAGGAGGAAAGGCGGCATTGCGAACTGGTTCCGGATTGGTGACGGTTTGTGTGCCTTCCTGTGGGATTTTACCCCTTCAAAGTTTATTGCCCGAAGTGATGGTGGAGGCTTGTAACTCGGATTTGGAGGTGTCCCTGCCATTGCCGGCGTTCGATAGGTATTCGGCGATAGCTATTGGGCCTGGTATGGGAATAGGATTGGGTGCGGCACAAGTCCTTGAGGCGGTCCTTGGGGGCTTCAGCGGGGCCATTGTGCTTGATGCGGATGCAATTAACCTGCTGGCGTTACATCCTCGTTTAAAGACCTATTTGCGAGGAAAGGTGATCACTCCACATTTGGTGGAATTCGAGCGATTGGTAGGCACCTGTGAGCACCATTTGGAGCGCATGTCCCGTGCTCGGGAATTTGCGGTGCAATATGGGTGTGTAGTGGTATTAAAGGGTGCCAATTCGGTGATCTCTCTTCCGGACGGAAGGCAGGTTGTGAACAGCTCCGGTACCCATTATATGGCTACTGCTGGCTCGGGAGATGTGCTTACAGGAATGATAGGTTCACTCCTAGGTCAAGGGTATTGCGCCGATCATGCGGCGCTCTGTGGTGTTTTTCATCATGGTTTGGCAGGGGAATTGGCGTCCGAGTCAAAGAGAAGGGGTATGATTGCCTCCGATCTGGTGGAAGCAATCCCGTCTACCTTTTTAAGGCTAGGGATTGCCTAATGGGGCCAAGGTTGTGTCAGCCGTTTGCGGATGTACTCTTTGTAGGAGTTTCCTAAGCAGTATATGGCCGCGCCGAACAGCAGGCTGATATGGAACAGTCCGTTGTTGTAGATGCCAAGGAATGCCGTTAAGGCATTTAGGAAGTTGTTTGCATTTGGTAGGGTTTCCTTTACATAGTTTAGGGAATAAATTATCCGGATGAGAATGGCACATATCGCAAGTGTTGCGCCGGCAATACCGATTTCAGGGCGCTTAAAGTGGATGATCAGTCCAAAAGCGGCCAAAGTTTCTAAGGCGGCTACGATGATGGCCCCAAGGAGTTGTTGACCGAGTGCTCCTACCAAAATCAGTTTGGTAAAGCCTCCAAATAAGAGCAGACCTGCCAGTGAGAAACGGATAATCTGTCCCCCGATAGACTCTGTTTTCAGAAATTTTAAAAATTTTTCCATATCTCATAAAAATAGTCCATTTTGGAAATGAAGGCAAAAAGAAAGCCACAATTTTTTAGACTGTGGCTATCCATCGTTAGAATTCGGCATTTCCCGGTGTTCTGGGAAATGGGATCACGTCCCGTATATTTCCCATGCCGGTTACAAAGAGCACAAGCCGCTCAAATCCCAGCCCAAATCCGGCATGGGGTGCTGTACCAAACCTTCGTGTATCCAGATACCACCACATTTCTTCGCGGCTGATGTTCAGTTCTTCCATACGGCGCACGAGTTTATCCAAGTTTTCCTCTCTTTGGGAGCCCCCGACGATTTCCCCGATACCTGGGAAAAGGATATCCATCGCAGCTACAGTTTTGCCATCAGCATTTTGCTTCATATAGAACGATTTGATGGCTTTTGGATAATCACTGATAATGACCGGTTTTTTGAAATGTTTTTCGACCAAAAACCGCTCGTGCTCCGATTGCAGGTCTGTTCCCCAAGCATCTATGGGGAAGGCAAACTTTTTCTTTTTGTTTGGGGTTGACTCCCTGAGGATTTCCCAGGCCTGAGTATACGTGATCCGTTCAAACTGGTTATCGATTACAAATTTCAACCGCTCCAGTAAAGAGAGCTCGTTTCTCTGGTCGGCTTTTTTGTTTTTTTCTTCTTCCGAGGCACGTTTGTCCAGAAACTCCAAGTCATCGTGGCAGTGGAGTAATGCCTGTGAGATGATGTATTTGAGGAAGTCTTCGGCAAGATTTTGGTTGTCCTCGGCATCGTAAAAGGCCATTTCCGGTTCTATCATCCAAAATTCAGCCAAGTGCCTTGTCGTGTTGGAATTTTCCGCACGAAATGTAGGGCCAAATGTATAGATCTCCGATAATGCCATCGCGGCGAGTTCTCCTTCCAATTGTCCTGAAACTGTCAAGTTGGTTTCGCGTTCAAAGAAATCCTGCGTAAAGTCCACGCCTCCCTGATCGTTCAGCGGTGGGTTTTTGGGATCCAGCACCGATACACGGAACATTTCTCCCGCACCTTCGGCGTCCGATGCTGTGATGATGGGTGTTTGGATGTAGAAAAATCCCTTTCGATGAAAATATTCATGCACCGAGAAGGCCAATTGGTGCCGTATCCGCATGATGGCAGCAAAGGTATTCGTGCGCATGCGTAGATGGGCATTTTCTCTTAAAAACTCCAAGGAGTGCTTTTTGGGCTGAATGGGATATGCCTCCGGGTCTGCTTCACCCAATATTTCCAGTCTTTCCACAATCAATTCCGTGTGCTGACCAGCGCCCTGCGACTCCACTAGCTTGCCGGTCGATTTGATACATGCGCCGGTGGCCGCTTTTTTCAAAAGCTCCTCATCAATGAATGCAGGATCAGCCACGATTTGGTAATTTTGGATGCAGGAGCCGTCATTGATGGCAATGAAGGTGACGTGTTTGTTGCTTCTCCTGGTACGTACCCAGCCCATTACCGTAACAGTCTGCTGTTCAGGAGCCAACTTCAGTAGGTCTTTTATTTTCGTGCGTGTGTTGAATGCCATAGTTTGGTCTGATTGATGTCCTTACTTTTCGGAATGCTGGATTCACCGGAATGCTGATAAAAACAGAATGCAAAAAAACGATATAATGGGCTTTTTATCAAAATTTTGATCTTATTTCCTAAATTTGAATGCTGATTATGTGTTGCTCTTTTCCTAATCAGTCCTGTAATTTTATTTATTCCTTTAGGTACAGCGCCATATGCAAAAACTGAATTTAAGCCAAGTCCTGTCTCAAAAGTTATCCCCTCAGCAGATTCAATTTATCAAGCTGCTTCAGGTGCCGACTGTGGAGTTGGAAGCAAGGATCGAGGAGGAGCTGGAAATTAATCCTGCGTTGGAGGAAGGTAAGGACGCGGATTTAGACGATACTACGGACGATTTTGGCAACGATGCGGATCCCATGGAGGGGAAGGATGATCAGGACATCAATATCGACGAATACCTAAGTGACGAGTATGGGGGCTATAAAATGCAGGGCGACGGAAATTACAACCCCGATGACGAAACCAGGGAGCTACCCCTCTCCAGTGGCACTACTTTGCACGAGCAGTTGATTTCCCAGCTTAATTTCCTGAAGTTGGACGAACGGCAGAAATTGATCGGCAGGCAGCTTATTGGCAGCATTGAAAACGATGGCTATATCCGCAGGGATTTGGATGCCATTATGAACGACTTGGCGTTTAGTCAAAATATCGAAACCGATGAAGATGAGCTGGAGGGAATTCTGCTTAAGATTCAAGGGTTTGACCCCCCTGGAATTGCCGCTCGAAACCTGCAGGAGTGCTTGATCATACAACTTGAACGAAAGGATCATCCCGAAGACCCCGTTGTTCAGCATGCCATTCAGGTGATCCAAAATTGTTTTGACGAGTTCACCAAAAAACATTACGATAAGATTCTAAAGAAATGTCATATCAACGAAGAGGAGCTGAAGGATATTATTCAGATGATAACACGACTGAACCCAAAGCCCGGCGGGATTTCCGAAGGACTAATGCGGACGCAATACCTGATACCGGATTTTTTGCTTTCCGAGGTAAATGGCAAGTTTGAAATTACGCTCAATTCTAAAAACGCTCCAGAGCTAAGGGTGAGCCGATCCTATTCGGAGATGTTTAATGCCTACGACAAAAGTGATAAGAAGGATCGCAAGTTGAAGGAGACGGTGTCGTTTGTGAAGCAAAAGCTCGATGCCGCCAAGTGGTTTATCGACGCGATCAAGCAGCGTCAACAGACCTTGCTGAAAACGATGGAGGCGATACTGGAGTATCAGTACGAGTTTTTTCACGATGGGGACGAGACAAAGCTGCGGCCAATGATCCTCAAAGATATTGCAGAGAAAATTGATATGGATATATCCACCGTGTCTCGGGTGGCAAACAGCAAATCCATTCAGACCGAATTTGGTATTTACCCACTCAAGTATTTCTTTTCAGAGGGGATAGCCACAGAAGGGGGAGAAGATGTGTCCAATAGGGAGGTAAAAAGTGTGCTGGCTAAGATGGTGGAGGAAGAGAATAAGAAAAAGCCACTTTCCGATGATAAACTGGTCAAATTACTGAACAACAAAGGATATAATATCGCACGAAGGACCGTGGCAAAGTATCGGGAACAATTGCAGATTCCTGTGGCGCGATTAAGAAAAGAACTGTAGTGAATAAAAAGCTAGCTTGGATACTCTCGGTGGTTTTTCAGCCACTATTAATGCCTTCGCTGATTGTAGCCATCATAATGTACCTGGTACCCGAAGCTACGGCTACTCCCGCCTCGGCCAAATGGTCTATGTTGCTTTTGGTGGTGCTGACCACTTTTGTAGTGCCATTGATCAGCATGGTGGGTATGAGACTGACCTACTCCATAGATAGTTTTCACCTTCCAGATAGAAAGCAACGTGTAATTCCTTTTGGCTTGGTCACGGTTTTTTATGGAATGACGGCAGCTTTTTTTTATTTTCGGTTAAACGTAGACCAGCTTATTAAACATACCCTTGTCTTGGTTACCTTTTGCCTGGTCATGCTGACCGTTATCACGCTCTTTTGGAAGATCAGCGCACATGCAACTGCGCTTTCGGGGGTATTGGCGATTTTGTGCGTGATGATGATGCGCTATGATGCAGGTTCATTGTTTTACCCCTTGTTGGCAGGTATTCTTGCCGTTGGAGCGGTGGGGTCTGCGAGGCTTGCGCTGAATGTACATAGGCCCGCAGAGATTTTAGGAGGGTTTTTACTGGGGTTTGTAACTTGCTTTATGGTTTATTATTACTTGCTTATTCAGTGAGACCGCCGAGGAGCGAGTAATGCTGATCTAAAACAATGTCACTGACAGGCCGAAATTAAACTGAGTGGCATTCGTGCCAAAGGGACCGCGATCCTCCTTGAAAAAGCCGTTAAGGCCGTAATATCCCCAAAGTGAGAATCCAGGGAAACCCAATCGGCTGTAGACTCCGTAACGAATGGGGTTCAAACCGTAGTTTTGGCGGTTTTTCACCTTCTGGGTCAGTCCGTCGCTGTCCGTTACCTGTATTTTGGTGTGCGCATTGTATAGTAAACCAAACTTGCCTCCAATGGCAAATCGGACGCTCTTTGCGTAATTTGATTTATTAAGGTGGTATCGGATTTCCAATGGGATGTCGAAATAGTTTATTGACATGGTGTTTACATCTACCCTAATGTTGTCTCCGTAGATGGACGATATAGGCACCAGCTGACTGGATTCAGGTGACACGGCTAAGTTAGGGACCAATGTTTGCCGGTCCTGAAACGCCAATTTCTCCAGCCCAAAACCCAAGCCCGGATTAAAGGTAAATCCGGAGTTTTTGCCCAAATTTAGCGAAGGCTGATAATAGAGGTTAACAACTCGGGAAGCAAAAAACCTGGTTCCCAAGTCATCGGGCCGGTTGTTTAGCACATTGAATCCAAAGTCAAGAAAGAAATCTCCGGGGATATTTGGTCTGCCACCGATGGGAGTCCGTTCACGTTCCTGTGCAGCTACCTGAAAGGAAATTGCCAAAGCGACTAAAATTAATGTAAGTCTATTCATTTAAGAAATCCGTATTAAAATTTGAACGGGCTAAATTAGGAAATCTTACTTTATTCCCGTGCCATTTGATCTTAATAATTCTTAATATCCGGATTTGGTAATTTTTTTTTCCAAATCAATCGAAATGGATATTGTGTAATCTAGATTAATGTGTAAATTTGCATTCCCGTTTGGGCATGGCCTCGTAGCTCAATTGAATAGAGCACCTGATTACGGCTCAGGAGGTTTCAGGTTTGAATCCTGACGAGGTCACAAAGAAACCTGTACCGTACAGGTTTTTTTCTTTTTGGCGCATATGCGGTGTTTTTTTATCTGTTGCCCTTTTAATTTGACATGTTACCTCTAAGTGCTACCTACAGAGTAATAATATACGGCGTCATCTGTCAGAACGCAGTTTCCACGATCTTCATAACCACCCATCCAGCTATCCGGAGGTATGTACGTATATCGTCTCTGTACCGCATTGATGAATCCTAGTGTACGATGTTATTGTTGAGCACTAGCTCTTAGCCAAATGAGCCTTTTTTTTAAAAGCGATCCATGGAATTATCATGCCCATCCGCATTGATCCAAGCAAGGCAATCCTGCGGTTATTATTTTCCTTAATTAAAATGCAACTAGCTAGCCGACTAAAAGGTAAGCTGTCCAAGTTTAGCAATATCAGCCGGCATTACTTATGGCTTCTGAGTGTGCCCGGCATGGGCATCTGTTATCAAAAATACCCTAATATTCCAGAGGGTGCAATGCCTGTTCCGGGTATCGGGATACGGTGGAGTGAGCTTGCCTCCCGATAGGGAGTGGCCTCAAAATGAGCTATTTAGCTCAGGTCGAGCTACTCGACTATGCAATGCTTTTTTCATTTCGAATTTTATTAATTCTTTCTATATCATCCATTTTAAGAGCAAGTTCATTTTCAATATCATAATCATCTTGAAGTCCTAGCCAAAATTTAGCGGAATTACCAAAATAAGCACTAAGTCTAAGAGCTGTGTCAGCAGAAATTCGTCTATTTCCTTTAATAATTTCAGAAACTCTAGTCTGAGGAATCTCTAGGTCTTTTGAAAGTCTATATTGTGATATACCAAGTGGAATAAGGAACTCCTCAAATAGGATTTCTCCAGGGGTAATATTTTTAATTTTTTCCATTTTCGTTTTTTTTAATGATAGTCAATAATTTGTACATGCAAAGCACTTCCTTTTTCCCATTTGAAGATAATTCTCCATTGATTATTAATTCTAATGTTGTAAAAGTCACCTAAATTCCCTTTAAGTTTTTCTAGTCTGTTAGCAGGTGGAATTTTTAAGTCATTGATATCAATAGAGTTGTTAATCATTCTCAATTTACGTCTAGCTGTATTCTGAATTTCGCCTGGAAGTTTTTTAGAGACAACCCCATTCCAAATTTTTTCAGTTTCTCTATCTCCAAAAGAAATAATCATACTTCTGTATCGCATTAGTAACGTTAAAGATAAGTAATTGTTTCATTGAAAAGAAATTTAAGATGATTTTCTCAAAAGTATTGCATAACGGGATTCAGCTTGGAGAAGGTGGGCCTGTCTGATTGAGCCAATCGTGCATCTGGGCAGCTGAGGTAATCCGGAAGGCCTTCAGACGCTCCCTGACAAAATCCGTGTAGGGATCCAGCAGCTTGTGCCGGAAGCTTTGCCTTTCCGGATGCCGCTCAAAATCCCGCTCATCCATGGACAGGTATTTGCTGACTGTCCTTCGGTCAAGGACCAGTTCCTCACTGATCTTACGCATGGAAAAACCTTCCCTGTGAAGGCGGTGGGTCTCGAAATAAACCATAAATTTGTTCAAATACACATTCATAAACTGCTAGTTTTGGTAGACTAGCAAATTAATGCAGTTTCCTAATGGGGCATGCCCCATTGGGAAACTTACTGGTGTATTATTGGTGCCATTTTTGGTGTATTCCAAGTTGCCGATTTTGGTGCATTGTTGTTTTTCAGTTACAGAAGCAAAGTCAAGGCAGTTAAATTGCTTAAACAAGTTACCGTTTTTTATCCAAACCTGTACTATCACTGGGAACTGGGGTACAAATTGGTCTAGCATAACTGGCCATAACCGACTGCATAATTAGAGCCGTATGAATCGAGAGATTCACGTACGGTTCTGTGAGAGGTTTAGGGGTGGGATTTCCCTTTACCTACTCGACCGGGCGTGTTACTTTTTACCAATCTGTTTCACAATTTCACCCGTTGGTTGTATGGACAACTTGTCAATTTTAACCAAGCGTTTGAACAAATTGTCAAGATAATCGCCGTGAACAGGTCCCCAACCTTCTTCATCCAATCCATGAAGGTTCAGAATCAGCCAACCTCCGGCTGTTCCCAAGAACTTGTTGATTTCCGCTTCAACGTAATCATCGCAAAAATCAGGACCATGCCCCCAACATCCCAAACGCAGGGGCTGCTCTTTGACAGGAATGGCATTCACCATGGAATCTTTCAAAACCAACCAGCCTCCGGTTCGTATAGCAGACACTTTGCTCAGTGCAAAATCTTCCAGTTCAGGCGTGGAGGCATTGTAGGCGAAGTTATAAACGGCACCGTCGGAAGTGTATCCAACTAGGTTCTTTTCAAAATAGTCCAAGCATTTTTCGATATTTTCCTTCGCTTTTTCGATGGAGATTTCCGGGAGTCTCAGGTGTTCCCAAGTATGGGGCATAATTTCATCTGTTTATAATTTGTCTTTAAGCGGTCAGATGGAATCTCGCACGTATT
>NZ_JACVCV010000070.1 GCF_017811155.1 Lunatimonas salinarum
TACTACTTTACGGACTTAAGTTTTTTTATCATTTTCGTAATGCCTATCGATGTCCGCCTTTCTGTTTTTATGTCTGATTTTCATCTGCTCCAATCTTTTCTCAAAATCTTCTGGAGTACCGAACAGCAGCACAATCATCAGGATTCTCAGGTCCCTGACACTCAACAGGGGGCAGTTTATCCCGTTTGCGATCCTTTCTTTCATCATAAAGAGGGCGGCCATGAATACCAGTGAATGGTGGTGGTGCCAGCCACTCCACTTCCTCACCTGGTAATCGGAAAGTCCCAGCTCGTTCTTGGTATCGTCGAAAGTCCGTTCCACCCAGTATCGCTGTGCCTGGAAATACCCGTAATCCTTCGCTTCGTATTCATCCACTCCACCGTTGCTGAAACTGTATTTGATTTTGGGCTTTTTACCGACTGTTTTGGTGATTATAAGCGTCCTTTCCCTGGCCTTGTCCTCCTGACCGTCCCAAGACCATACCCTGCAGGTGTGTACCATGAGCTTGAGCCAGCCCTTGGCCGTTTTTCTGATCTTTACTTTTTTCCAGTGCTGGTCCAGTAGGCTGTCCTTGTAGATGTCCAGCCGGAAGGGGATTCTGTCCGTTTTCGGATTTGAGGGTTTCCGCCCCCTGTTGCCGACAGCCTCCGGTACGGCTATTGGGGGCTCCTCCAGATAGACCATTTCATCCCTGTGCACGTCAAGAACATAAAACAGCCCCCTGTCATCCAAGCCCCTGGTCAGGGCCCCGCTGTGACCGTATAGGCCGTCTCCCCCGATCCAGTCAAAGCAAACACCGTTTTCCACACATTCGTCTATCATTTCAAGGGCCAGTTCTGGCTTTGTCCTGAATTTACGCTTGTCCTTCGGAATTCCAGCCCTGTCACATCTCCGGGGGTCTTCAGTCCAGCTCTCCGGCAAAAACAGTTTTTCGTGGACAAGTGTTGCGGAGGTATGGTTGCACAGGGAGGCATAAACGCCCACCTGGCAGTTGTCCACCTTGCCCACTGACCCGGCATACTGACGGGACACGCCTACCGATTCAATGCCTTTCTTGACGGACGAAGACTCGTCAATGAGAAGGCCCACAGGCAGTTTGTTTATTTTCTTTTGGCCCGCGAGGGCCTCCGAGGCCTGTGTTTGAACATTGTTGAGAACAGCCTGATGGTCCCAATTGGAATGGGTCAGGAAATGCTGGTATCTCCTGTACTCGGCCGAATCTATCTCTTCTTCCATCCGCTCCATGTTTGCCGTGTTTTTTTCACAGGTCATAAGTCCCAGGATGTATTCATAAGCTGTTGGGGTGTTGTCGTGGCGGTGACAGATAAAACAGGATTGGAAGAAATTGACAAAATACTGGAGCTTATCAGTTGATTTACAGATATTTAACCGAAAATCAAAATTTTTTTTATCCGATTGAGAAAGCATGGGCTTAATTCAATCGGTCATGGTTTAAAATTCGTTATATTTACCCGAATATAGCAATTTTGGAGCTCCTAACCAAGTAATTTTTAACTCCGTAAAGTAGTA
>NZ_JACVCV010000071.1 GCF_017811155.1 Lunatimonas salinarum
TGGTGTGAGAGGCGCACCTCGCTAACCTAACGGTTGGCGGGGCCGTCTACTCGATTGTGTGTGGTTATTCGTCTTTAACTAATTCAAATTCAAAGTCTTTCTTCGTTTCTGGTTTAATTATCAAATTTTTGTACGCTCCCTTAACTTGTAATTCTGTATCCCAACTCCCTTTTGTGAATTTGAATTGAGCTGGACTTTGAACAGTTAAAACTATTTCTCTTTCAAAGTCAGATATTTTTTTCATTTTAACTTTACTAGGGCTCCAATCTCCCAAATTTGGTTGATTACCTGATATGTAAATGACATCATCTTTTCCAAAAGTCTTGACTTTTATTACGACTTCAAATTTTTCTTTACTTAACTCATTTTCTTGTTTTTCCTGGATATTTTTAAAGTAAAATTCCAAGGCATGATTTAAGCTTGGTGGAAATGTATTCCAATGATTATTTTTGGTGTATTCAGCAATTTCAACTGTTACGTTTTCATTCTTTAACGTATCTCTAAAAAATGAATATATTTTTTCTCTAGCTGGTTTCCACTCTTTCCAATACTCAACCCCTTCATCTGCATTACTCAAATAAATGAAAGTCGAATTCTGTATTTTGGTATAATCGAATTTTGAGAGTTCTTTACTTATTTTGTTTTCATCATATGCTAGATTTGGTGAAATTGCTATATAATTTTGAAATAGATTTGGTCTTTTAAGTAATGAATATAGAATGAATGATGCGCCTAAAGAATGTCCAACCGCAATATTGTGATTTAGCGTTCTGTATTTTAAATTTACGTAACGTACAACTTCCGTTTCAACATAGTTTAAAAAATTGTCCGCATTTCCATAAAAATTAGCAACTCTATTCTTAAACGCCTCTGATTCTGGAGGTAAAAAATCATTCAATCTACTATAGTCAATATTCTCGTTGTTAGGTGAAGTTATTCCGACAATTATGAATGATTTACGAGCATCTGTTAGAAAGGGAATTGTAGAACTAGTATAATCAAAAAGCTCCCTTGCTTGAGCATCAAAAACATAAATTACATTAAAATATTCATGTACTCTCAAATCATAGTCATTAGGCGTATAAATCAAAATTTCTCTTTCTTGATTTAATGATTTTGATTGAATTTTTACATTTTCAACTCGCGCTATTGATTGAGCAAAAGTCTCACTTAAAAGTCCTGACAACAATATTATAATGCAAATTTTTAATCTCATATCAGTCGTTTTTTATAATCACACACAACGGTTTGCAGCTATAAGAAGTTGGCGATTTTGAAGCACAAAACTGTCTGCCACCACTGAACTTGATACGAAGCACAAAGCTTCATTTAACCACTGAACCGCCAATTTCTTATAGGTGCTGTGTGTGCCCGGCATGGGCATCTGGTATCGAAGATACCATAATATTCCAGAGGGTGCAAGTCCCTTACGTGCGGGGGTAACGCCCCGAAGCGTTAGCAAG
>NZ_JACVCV010000072.1 GCF_017811155.1 Lunatimonas salinarum
CAGGCAATTCGGTTGGTTGCGCAGCGCTAGACATCTCCGGGTTTTGGCGGAAGTGATAGGGCACCATGAACATGCCCGCGGCCAAAACGGGGGGACAAATTGATCTCTAAGCCCAGCCTATAAACATGTCACCCCTACGGGGTAAGGGAACCCGGCAAAGCCCGTCATTGCGAGTGACGCAGGAGCGAAGCAATCTCTTTAAGCTAGCTCAAGGGGCTTGGGGTAGTTTTGGGAAGGAAGCTCAGTTTCGCCAATTGCCAATTGGCAGAAATATCGGGGTGTAGTTGCAAACTACACCCAGTGTGGGTCGCAAATTTTGCGAATCTCACATCTCATATCAAACGTCCTATGTCTCCTTAGGTCCTACGTCTCTCAGACACCTACAGTCCTGTCAAAACCTCATAGTACATAAATCGTTAGAAACTTTGTAAAGCCAATTGCACCATGGAGACACCTAAAACAGCACAGCCACCATTAAGTAACCTTCAACGGGAGCTTCTAGGCCTTTTTGCGAAGGAAGTCCCTGAAAAAGACTTGATCGCCATCAAAGAGCTATTAGGCAAGTATTTTGCCGAAAAGGCAATGGATCTGGCAGATGACTTTTGGGATACCAAAGGCTGGTCAAATGAAAAAGCTGACAAAATCCTGGACACTAAACTACGGACACCTTACGAGGACACCAATTTGTGAAAATTGTTTTAGACACAAATATTTTACTTGTTTCAATTTCGAGAAAATCGGCTCATCACTGGGTTTTCAAGAGTCTGGTGGACGGCTACTTTACCCTGTGTGTAACTACCGACATTCTCTCAGAATATGCAGAAATTATTGAGGAGCACATGAACAAGGATATAGCGGATGCAGTACTCCTGGCCTTGCTGGAATTGTCAAATGTGGAGAAGACGGAAGTTTATTTTAAGTGGAATCTGCTAGGTGATAAGGACGATAATAAGTTTTGTGATTGTGTGGTAGCGGGAGGAGCTAATTTTTTGGTAACGCAAGACAAGGATTTTAGAATATTGGCTAATACTCCGTTCCCAAAGGTATCCGTATTATCGCTTTCCCAATTTAAAGCGATTCTCGCAGAACAAAAGAGTACAAAAACGTAACAGACTAGCCCTGAGCTTCCCTAATTCTAATGTCGATCAAATTAGACCTTAGGTCTTTTTTCTCAGGAAATTGGTGTGGTTTAGGATTCATAAAAAGGGATATAAAATGATATACGCTTCACGATATAGGTGGATACCTGCCGGCAGGCGGGTATGCCTTCGGCGATATATTGGGTTACGTGAATGACGTTAGGATTGCTTCGGATTCGTGGTTTTGGAAAGGAAGTGGCATCGTAAATTTTCCGAATCTTACATCTCATATCTAACGTCTTACGTCTACCTCACCACCCTTCTAACTACACATATCCACAAAGAAAACGACC
>NZ_JACVCV010000073.1 GCF_017811155.1 Lunatimonas salinarum
AACCCGCATTATTCAGTAGGAATTTAAAATCGGTTAAAAATCTTTGAAAATTCTTCAAAAAGGCCGATTTTGAGTATGTCTAATTTTCACCCAAATGGTTAATCTTCCCATTGAGTATTCCGACAAGCCGGTAACTCCTTTTGGCGGCATGAGTCTTATGAAAAGGTTTCTGGATCAGACCAAGATCAAAGAGCATTTAGGCACGCTTGACTTGCCTACACCCGGCTCCAACCGGGGCTATGATCCAAGTGATATTGTTTTGTCATTCTGGCTCAGTATCTGGACAGGGGCAAGCCGCTATATCCATTGTGACTGGCTCAGGTATGATAAAGTCCTACAATCAATATTTGGCTGGGAACAGATGCCGTCCCAGAGCACCTACAGCAGGTTTTTCGGGAAGTTCTCTCAGAAAAGAAACACGGAAGTTTTCCCTGCTCTTCAAAACTGGTTCTTTGGTCAGATCAAGGTTGATAATATCACTGTTGATTTTGACAGTACAGTGATTACACGATACGGGGAACAGGAAGGGAGCGCCAAGGGATACAATCCCAACAAGCGCGGAAGGAATTCCCACCACCCTTTGATGGCCTTTGTCGGACAGACAAGAATGGTGGCCAATGCATGGCTGAGACCTGGCAACACGGCTGACAGCAGCAGCTGTAAAGAATTCATGCAGGAGACTTTTAACCATGCGCTCAAAGGCAAAAAAATAGGCCTTGTAAGAGCTGATAGCGGGTTTTATACAGAAGAACTGCTCAGCTATCTTGAGCAGGAAAAGCACAATTATATCATGGCTGTCAGAATGTATCCCAATGTAAAAGCGGAAGTTTGGGGACTCAGTGACTGGATAGAACTGGCCAGGGGGATTGAAATTGCCGAAATGATGTTTTCACACGAAAAAGGGAAATTGCGGAGATACATAATCGTAAAAAAGCAGGTGGATATCCGTCCAAAGTCTGGAGGAAAAATGCTTTTCGATGATATGCCCGGATACAGATACAGTTGCTATGTTACCAACCTTGAGCTTCCTCTCGACCAGATATGGAATGTTTATAACACAAGAGCGGATTGCGAGAACAGGATCAAAGAACTCAAAGATGATTTTGGATTGGAAAGCTTTTGTTTAAAAGACTTTTGGGCAACTGAAGCTTCCTTCCGCTTCATCATGGTCGCCTATAATTTAATGAGTCTGTTCAGACACTTTGCACTAAATCACCATAACAGGGCAACATTAAAAACACTCAAATCCTATTGCTTTGCATTAGGAGCCTGGAAGGTAAACCATGCCAATAAGCAGGTTCTTAAAATATCCCTCCCCGTCAAAAAAAGGCCTTGGATGGACGGAATTTTCTCCCAAATTCAAAATCTGAGTCCTCCATTCAATTATTCTAATGCATAATGCGGGTT
>NZ_JACVCV010000074.1 GCF_017811155.1 Lunatimonas salinarum
GGTGGTCAATTTTCGGGGCATAGTCTTCCCTTTCCCACGGATATGGGACCAATTTTTGGGGGCGATATTTTTTTGGGCGTCTGTTTCTTGCTTATTTGTAGTATTGGTTTATTCTTGTGGCCTTACCCAGGGCTTGCCTTGAAAACTTTCTCCCTTTCCTTATGGCAATTACCGAACTGATGATGTTGCCGACCAGTTTTTCGAGTAGTTTCTCTGCACATTCCTGGCTGAACAGGCCTACGGTGATGTCTCGGAGGTACCTGAAGGCGTTTTTCCAGTTGTAGCTGTAGTTGAGTTTTCTGCGGGCTGTTTTCTTCTTTATCACCTTCTGGGCCGCCATCCCCGCCAGGGCCACCATGTTCATGGCAAGGATATGGGCGTAGAACTCTTGGTAGATGCCCTCTGGCCTCCTGCATCCGAACTGCTCCACCTTCATCTTCGGCTTGAGGTTCTTTATCCCCTCTTCCACGCCCCACCTCATCGCATATAGCTCGGCCATGTCCGCGCTGCTGACCGCTTCCATGTCCAGCAGGCTGCTCACCAGGAGTTCGGTCTCCCCGGTCTCCAGGATGGCCTTGGTCACCCTTACCCGAACCGGGGCCTTGGCCCTGGCCGTAGCACCCTCTGACCGGCTGGGCAACCATTCGGTGACAAAATCCATGCGTCCGTCTGCCATTGCCGTCTTGGCAAAGGCAGACATTCCGGTGGACATCCTGATGCAAAAATCCCAGTCGGCGGCAGCAAGCTGGTGTACGGTGGTATAATAGCCGAAGTTCCTGTCCAGCACCAGGAGATCCCCCGCCCTTGAATGCATGTCCCTCAGGCAATCCTCGAGCATGCCTGCCTCCCCTGTGTTGGTCCTGCCGAGCCTTGCCTGCAGGGTAAAGCCCGTAATCACGTCATAGATAAGGAATATCCTTGCAAGGGACGTATTCACGCTGCTGGCCTCTACGCCAAAGTAGCTCCTGATCTGTTTGGAAGAGGGGAGGTTGAGCGTGCTGCCGTCGCCGGCCAGCACCCGGTAGCCTTTCCACGTGGGCGTGGAGAACCGGTCATAGGCCGTGGAACAGATGGCGCACAGGTCGTAGAAAAAACGCCAGTCGATCTTGTAACGTGCCTGTGTAAAGGCACTGCCGGTGACGGCGGCCCTGTCGAGACTGACCAGGACATTGCGGGAGACAAACTCAACAGACTCCTTGAATAAATGGAGAACGGTGAGGACGACTGTTTGGAAAGAGAGCGGTGAATTCCTTGAGAAATGACCTGGCTCCGAACAGTAAACCGCCTGGTTTTCAGTGGAATGTATTTTGGAAAAGATTTTTTTCCGGACATATCCAAGATATATCCGTCGATTTTCGGTTCATATTTTGTACCTTCAAAGCTATATGGTTTAGAAGCTTT
>NZ_JACVCV010000075.1 GCF_017811155.1 Lunatimonas salinarum
TTGAAGCTGGAATTTATCAGGTTTTAGCCTTGGTAAAACTCCAGCGTATTGAGCATAACGATGAAAATTGCTTGCATATTATCACCTAAGTAGCTCTTCTTTAATCCATTGCAAATGGCGAATATAGAAATACTGCTTGAATAGTAGATGTTGATAATACTTCACTTAGTCGCTCTTTATTACCATCCTTTAATAATTTTACCTATTGAAATAGTTCAGGGAATGTCACCGTTTTGTCCATCCACAAAAAAGACCTGAGCAAGGATGCTATCTTTCGGTATCCTCAAACAGCTATGGTTGATAAAAATGAATTGTAAGCTAAACTACTTGAACCACTTTCGGATTTTGGCCTCTAAAGATTCTTTTTGGAGCTTATTCAAAGAATTCGAATCAACCTGATTAAATATTTTCTCTCTATTCACATTAGCTAAAAGAATAAAGGCTACTAAAGTAGAAATGAACAGGAGCGCAATAACCCAGCTTTGCAACTTAGTTGCTTCAACCCGAGCTGCTTCTATTTGGTCTCTTTTTTTTGTAGAAAACCAATACATCAAAATAAAAACAACCCCCAAGATTAAGAAGTCTCTTCCATTATTCGTTATCATGGGTTCTGGTTTGAAGGCATAGAAGGTCAAAAGTAGATTTCGAAGAGATACGCCTATCAACAATGTTACTAAAATTACAGCCCCCAAAAATGGACTAGGGTTCTTTACACTTGTAAGAAACCAATAAACCATGTTAAGAATTAAAACCATATACCTCATGCTTATCTTGGTTTATTAAACACCGTATTTCCACTGAAATATTCATAACCAAACTTGCCAATAAAATAAGTAGCACTTACACCAGCACCTATAGGTCCCAAAAAGCCAACAACTCCAAAAACAGCATCCACACTTGCTTCTAGTCCGCTTATTTGACCTTGATCAAATTGCAAATATGTAACACTCAAACTGAGCCCTCCAACAATATTACCTGCAACCTTAAATTTGCTTGCCGCATTCAAAGCATTATTGTATCCGTTCCTATAGCCCTGAACCCCCCTTACAAACTTGCCATTTGCACCTTTTTCAAGAATTGTAGTGGAATTGTAGTTGCCCTTAGCATCCATCCACCAAAATTTATTGGCAACTGCATTTTCTAATCCTGCATATGTGATCCCACCTACACCTAGGACATTCCCTGTATAGCTCCAATCATAACCATTACTCCCCCCAGATGGCCGGCTATTTGTGAGATGCTGATACAAAATATAGACTTCCGTTCCGGGGATAATATTCCCATTTCCGTCCCCCATACCATTGACTCCATAAAAAAAACTCGCCCCCTGAGATGATCCTATACCCGTAAAACTCCCAGTCAATTCCATAGCTCTTTCAAAATTGGTTC
>NZ_JACVCV010000076.1 GCF_017811155.1 Lunatimonas salinarum
TTTTGAAAAGGTGTTGGAACAAGCTGGGGAATAACCCAAAGAATGCCAGAGCCTAACATCACCTTGGATACAGCGGGCGGTTCCGAGTAAATAAGAGAATCAGTATCTTTAAGAAGTTTGGAGTAGGCTGGAAGAGAAGTGGCTCCGAATGCCCGCCGTCTCCAAGCTGAATCCCGTTAGCGGTCAGCTTAAAAGACGACACGAATGAACATTAACAATTACAAAATATTAATCTCAAATCTGCCTGTAAGACAACAATGTTTTACGACAAAACGAACAACTTGGACAAAAGTGGAGAATGAAATTAAGTGGCTAAAAAATCTCAATGACAAGTTGTTTGGTGACAATAAAACTTTGACAATAAGCCGTCAAGACATTTTTGAAACAAACGAGCCGAGAGAAACAATTATCAAGACAATTTATTGGGGCTACACAGCAGGAATGCGTGGAAATCATTTTGTAAATATTCTGAAACACATTGACACCATTGAAAACGTGTTGCGGACTTTAAGAGATAAAACAAACCCCACAACGACAGACTTTAACGACCTGACACTAACTTTCAAAAATGTTGCAGGACTTGGACTATCAACTTATAGCAAACTACTTTACTTTTTCAAAATATCATTTAACGGCAATCCTTGTTTAATACTTGACCAGCGACTTATTGACGTTTTTGCGAGCAAATCGTATACTAACTTTCGGCAGTTAAGCAATATTCGTTATGACAACGCTGAAAAAAAATATCTTGACTTCTTACAGCTTGCAAGGCAGGTTGCAAGTAACATAGAAACAGAAGGAGAAAACATTGAATTATTCCTTTTTACTTTCGGAAACAACTTAAAACCAACAAATATGATTTCAAATATGTGGGACGGATACTGTCCTGAAAGTTTATTAAAGGATAAAACAGTTCGTATGCGACTTAACCAAAGCGACTTTTTTGAAAGTGAAGAAACCGGACTTCAAATTTGTATCATTCCAGGAGTTCAAGCAGTAATTTTAAATTTTAGGGGAAAAGGAAAATTTAGAGAAACACCAACATTTGGCGATGAAGTTGAAAACGGAGAAATTTTAAGTCCGCAAAATTCTGACAGACCACCTTTTAACAATCCGACAACTGCATTTGGAGAGAGTGAAGAAATTGAAAATTACATTGCGACAATTCAGTAAAGACAATGAATATTCAGCTAAATAATGACGACAGAAAAGAAAGCCGAACCGCTAACAGCCGTTTTGCAAAAGCGGGGGTTTCGTGCTTCTATGACAGTGAAGTGCTAAATTCAAGCTTTGTGCTTCTATTGAAGTTTAGTGCTGAAAATCCCCGCCTTCGCAAAGGTGTGCTGTGAATGGCCGACAATCGTAGGTTGGCCAATGCTGTATAGA
>NZ_JACVCV010000077.1 GCF_017811155.1 Lunatimonas salinarum
GGGTACAAAGATGGATCCGTTTTTACACCCGGCTTCATTACCATGTACATGTGTAAGAAGACGATACGGAACGTCGTCATCCAAAAATTCAATCAAGCCAAGGGGTGGAATTGCCGGACATTTGAAGAACTAAAGGAAGACCTACAGGAAGAGATCCGATCAGGTAACAGAAAAGATGTTAGAAAGATAGCCAATGAAATCATCAACAGCCTGAAAATCGTGGATCCGGCCGTTGGGTCAGGGCACTTTTTGGTTTCCGCCTTGAATGAATTGATTGCCATCAAGAGCGAGTTAAAGATCTTGGTAGATGCCAACTTTGATCCCATCAGCAGTCATACCGTAGAAGTGGTCAACGATGAATTGGTGATTGTTGACCTGGAGGGCAATTTATTTGAATACAACTATCGGAACAAAGATAGCCAACGGATCCAGGAAACGCTCTTCCATGAGAAGCAGGTCTTAATCGAAAACTGTCTTTTTGGAGTGGACATCAATCCCAATTCGGTTAAGATATGCCGGCTGCGACTGTGGATAGAGCTGCTAAAAAGTGCCTATTACAAAGAAGTGGAGACGGCAAAAGGCAACAGTTCTCCCGTTTGCTATTCCGAAAGCAAGGATGTGAGAGATGAATACAAGGATCTTTCAGGTGCTGGAAACCCCACAGGTCGGCGGGAACTGGAAACCCTTCCCAACATCGATATCAACATCAAATGTGGCAACTCACTGGTAAGCCGCTTTGCCATCGACGCGGACCTAAGTGAAGCACTGAAGAAAAGTAAGTACTCCATAGACGGCTATCGCCTTGCGGTGACCACCTACCGCAATGCTCAGAATAAGGAGGAAAAGCGGGAAATGAAGCGATTGATCGCTGAGATCAAGTCAGATTTCCGCTCGGAAATTGCGAAAAATGATCCCAAGATCAAACGCAAGGCCAAGCTGGGCGGGGAACTGTATAACCTGACCATGCAAACCGGACTTTTTGCCGAAACGGCCAAAGAGAAAAAAGATAGAACGAAGAAGATAGAAAAGATTGAAATTGAGCTCAGTAAACTGAATTCGGAGATCGAAGAAATCAAAAACAACAAGATCTATGAAAATGCCTTCGAATGGAGGTTTGAGTTTCCCGAGGTGCTGAATGAGTCGGGCAATTTTGTGGGCTTTGATGTGGTGATAGGCAATCCGCCCTACATCCGGCAGGAAGCCTTTTCGGAGCTGAAGCCCTACCTACAGTCCGGATACAAAACTTTTGCTGGGACCGCTGACATGTATGTTTATTTTGTGGAGTTAGGTATGAATGTGGTTAAGGATGCCGGCGAGTTTATCTTTATTATTCCAAATAAATGGATGCGGGCGGGCTATGGAAAAAGCCT
>NZ_JACVCV010000078.1 GCF_017811155.1 Lunatimonas salinarum
GTCCTTTTTAGTGCTCCGAGGGCTACCATTTCCGCAAGATCTCTGGTTGCAGTAGCGGGAGAAGTTTTGCTAATGCGAATGTAATTTTTGGCACTCAATCCACTTTTGAAACCCTCCGGTCCTTCCCGAAACAGCCGCAGCGCGACTTTGGACTGACGCTCATTCAACTTATTCCGGAATTCCTCAAAGTAGCGAGCCTTTTCCACAATAAATAGGATCAATTTCTGCACATTGACTTGGGCTTTCAATACCTCTTGAGAAAAATATACTAGCCAATCTGTCACTTCCAAAGAGCCATTGGCATGCTCCAAAGCCTGATAATATGCTTTTTTATTTCGCTCTATGGTACTTGAAAGTGACGTAATTAACGCATGTTTGGCTCCCATAGCCAAGGCTTTTTCCGCAATAGCTCGTCCGATTCGACCGTTTCCGTCTTCAAAAGGGTGAATCAATTCAAAATACAGGTGCGCCAATCCAGCATGAACCAATGTGGGCATTCCTTCGCTGAAAGCTCGATTAAACCAAAGAAGATAATTTTCCATCTCCTTTGGCACCTTATGTGATGGCGGTGCCTGATAAAAAACTTGAGGCGAATCTAACCTCCCCGATACAATCTGCATTGGATCTTTATGAATTCGGTAACCTCCTACTATTTCCAAATCAACCCTTCCGTTCATCATCATTTGATGCCAGGAGAATAGGCGCTCCTGGTCGAGTGGCTCGTTATAACTCTTAAAAAGGTCCACCATCATTCGGGAAACACCTGTTTCTTTGGGACCAGGCCTTCTTCCATCAGTCTGTAGGCCCAGCTGACCGCGGATGGATGATTGAACAGAATCTCTGTCCAATATCTCCCCTTCAATTTTAGATGTATCCAGCGCTTCATTGCTCAAAAGACTCACCTTTAATTCATCTGCATCGTCAGACGACACAGAACTAACTAAACCTAAAATCAAGCCCGTATTTCGATGAAATTCGCGTTCTAATTGAACGAATGCCGCAGGGTCAAATGTGAAGTTTGGCCAGTCCGCTCTCTTCCAAATCCATTGCATGAGCTATTGAAATTATTTCTATAGCTCAATAATACAAAAAAAATGAGTTATAGAATGATTTTCTATCCCTCAAAGTGAAAAACTTTGCGGAAAACAATGTCTCAAATTGCAAAGGAATTTGGGATTGGCAATG
>NZ_JACVCV010000079.1 GCF_017811155.1 Lunatimonas salinarum
TATAAGCGTTGATTGGAGGATAATGCGATGCTTTCCGAAGACTTTTTATCAAAATAATCTATTAGCAATTTTTGGTATTCTGAATTTTCTTGGGACAAATACATCAAGGTATGGTGCCCATTTGGTTTTCTTTCTCCTTTAGGTATGGCAAACACCAAATCATTCCCTAGACTTGCTGTGTGAAGAGGCCAAAAATCAACCATAAAATCCTTCATTCCAACACCTGTATAATCATAGATATAGGCCCTTTGATTGGGTGGAGACAGTACAGCAATTTGCTCCAAACCAGGGATGAACGCAAAATCCCTTATATCAGCATACTCTGTAGGACCAATTCCTTTTTTGCCTATTTCACCTATATAATCCCCTTGATAGCCAAAGTGCAGCAATCTACTCTTATCCGAAATTAGTACTCCCTTTTCAAAAAATTTGATTTGTTCACTAGGTTTTACAATATGACCGAAGATACTCTGTTCGTTGGTTTCCAGAGAAATATATTCAATACTTTCGGCAATCTCACTCAAATTTATAGTTTCCTTTCTACCCGTAAGCAGGGGATCCAACTTTATCACACTAACATGCTTTGCATCATCAGAAACTGGTTCACTACAAGCACCTATCAGCGCGAAGAACAGAACAAAATATTTTCTACCTATACCCATTAAATTATATAAAGAAATAATAGAATACTTTATTAGAATATAAACAGTATACTTCCACCAGATTAATTTCATTCATTTAAGTAAAAATAGCTGCATACAAAACACCAATTCTCAGTATAAGCACACTGAAACTGGTGTTCTGTATGATCAACTCTATTCCAATTCATAAATGGCAGAAAATTGTACTAAATATAAGCTTATCAACCACTGGAGCCTCCTGAGCAAACGTGGTCTGTACAAGAATCTGTTGGATTTCCCGAATATTCACATAGCTCTTGGTTCCCACATGATTCTCCATTCGCATTCATACATAACCCCCCTCCAATTATGGATCTTTTGGAATAAGATTGGTTATGATAGGAATTTAAACATGCTCCACCTTCACCCTGCGCATAAGCCTTGTTCCCCAACTCAATCAAGGTCAACGAAGGCAGCGTCTTATCCTTCTCAAATTCCAAGCTGATCATGATGTTAAATACCAGCATGACGCCGAATGCTCCCGCAGCGA
>NZ_JACVCV010000007.1 GCF_017811155.1 Lunatimonas salinarum
ACTTCAAACATCATAAATTTTAGCGAGGTGTCAAAACCTCGCTATTGTATTTTTTTCAAGATGACCAAAAACACGCAGTGTTTTTGTCGGATAACAGTAGTTAGGGAATTTTTTAAAGTCTGAAATATTCCTAGTTACCAGAGTAAGTCCATTCACGATTGCCGTAGCAGCAATAATTGCATCAGGTAGCTTGACCTTATTAGCTTTGCGAATTTCGGCAGTTTGTAGTTCGATAGACTGGTCAAGCTCAATCACCAAAACATCAGAGATAAAATTAAAGAGAACTTCTCGGTCCTGCCAATTCGAAGTTTTCCAACATAGTAATTCAATCTCTGTGATGGCAGAGAAACAAGGTGGCTATTCTCTGATGGAGTTGTCAATATTTTTTCTCAGCGGCAGGGGGAAACTGTCGTTGCAAAAAATAAATAGCTGTATTTGTCTCCCAGATATACTTTATTCCCATCCGTTTCTAAGATCATTTAGCTGCTGATCAATGTCATCGACTGGTTGTTTTGACATGGCTCCTTTGTAGCGCTGAATTTGGTGTGGGCCATACTGGGTATCTTCACTACGGACTCGAATAAGTTGTAGAAGTTCCAAGTCTTTGATAAGCTTCAAAGCCTTGTCGTTAATAATGTCTATTGTTATCGTTTTAATCATTATTCCAAAACGAGCTGATTTTACACGCTTAAAGTAAAGATACGCAAAATTATTTGACAAACGTATTTTTGCCTTTGGGGTATCAAAATTTGACAAAAAGCGCATTACATAATCAATTCTAGAAAAAATGGTTTATTCAAAAGAAGGGTGAGAAAATACTCAGGAAGGTTACGTGCAAAAGAGGAAAAAAAGCCGGACAAGTTAGATGTCCGGCTCTTATTTTATTTTGACAGAAACTTATCTACTATCATAGGGGTAATTCCAGAGAAGGAATATCCCCCGTCGTGGAATAAGTTCTGCATGGTCACCATACGGGTATAATCCGAAAACAAGGTGATGATGTACTCAGCGCATGCCTCAGCCGAAGCATTGCCAAGTGGCGACATCATGTCCGCAAAGTCAAAGAAGTCGTCAAACCCATTGATACCGGATCCGGCGGTGGTTTTGGTAGGAGACTGGGAGATAGTATTCACCCTTACCTTTTTCAATTGTCCATACCGCTGTCCGTAATTACGCGCTATGCTTTCCAAGATGGCTTTGGCCTCCGACATGTCGCTGTAAAACGGGAAGGCCCGCTGTGCAGCGATGTAGCTAAGTGCCACCACGGAGCCCCACTCATTGATGAAGTCCTTTTTTTCGGCTACTTGAAGCATCTTGTGAAATGAAAGTGCCGACACGTCATAGGACTTTTGGGCCCATTCATAATTCAAATCTCCGTAGGCCCTTCCCTTTCTGACATTGGGGGACATCCCGATTGAGTGAAGGATGAAATCCACGTTGCCGCCCAAAAACTCTTTGGATTCGTCGTATAGTTTTTCAATATCTTCTACCGAGGTGGCGTCGGCTGGTACTACGATGGTGTCACATGCGGCTGCCAACTCGTTGATGGCTCCCATTCTCATGGCGATAGGCGCATTGGTCAGCACAAAGGTGGCTCCTTGTTCCTTGGCTTTTAGGGCGGTCTGCCAGGCAATGGAGTTTTCGTCCAGTGCACCGGTGATGATGCCTTTTTTTCCCAATAATAAATTTTCAGGCATAATGTCTTGTTACAGTTTGGATGAGCGTTGGTAGTAGGAGCCACAAAACTAAGGAATTTTCATCAATTTCCGCTTATTCTCCTGCGCAGTAGCTGAAATTAGGAAAAAGATTAGCCCGCCAGCAATTCCTTAGCGCTTTCCAGCGCACTGGCAGAGGGATTGGCACCGGCGATCATTTGGGCGATTTCGGTGAGGCGTTCCTCCGGGCTGAGCAGTTTGATTTTGGAAAAGGTCTTCTCCTGACTATTGTCTTTGTATACAAAATAATGGTTTTCTCCTTTTGCGGCGACTTGGGGGAGATGGCTGATGCAGATGACCTGGTGCTTTGTGGCTATCTGCTGCATCATCTTAACGAGTTGCAGGGCGATTTCACCTGAAATACCAGTGTCAATCTCGTCAAAGATTAGTGTGGGAAGAGCCACCTTGTCGGCCATGATGTACTTGACGGCAAACATGAAGCGGGCAAATTCGCCACCGGATGCTACCTGCCCCAGGGGTTGGGTCTTTACACCTTTGTTGGCAGAAAAGTAGATTTCCACGGCATCGATCCCGTTGGTATCAGGGTCGGTCTCTCTACGTTCTATTGACACCTGTGCATTCTCCATACCTAATTGCTGGAGCAATAGCCGCAGGTCCTCTGCAAAGGGAGCCAAGCTGGCTTTTCGCTTTTCTGAGAGTAGAATGGCTTGTTGCATCATCGCTTCCCTGGCCAACTCCAGCTCCTGATTTAGTTGGGCCAACTCCTCCTCTAGGTTATCCAGTTGAAATACCTTTTCGGCGAGCTCATGGGCCAGTTGGATAAGCCCTTCCTCGGTGTCCAATCCGTGTTTCTTCTGTAACTGGTAGATAGCGGTGAGCCGTTCGCGTGTTTGGTCGAGCTTCTCAAAGTCTACCTCTAGGGTGTCGTCTTCCTTGGCCAAGCTATCTTGTATATCCTGGATTTCGACCAGCGCAGAATGGAACCGCTCCTGCAATTCCGAAAAATGCTTGCCGAATGTCCCCAAATCCTGCAAGGCGTGGGCTACCGTTGCCAAGCTCTTCAGGGCGCCGAATTCCTCGTGGTCCAGGAATTGGATGGCCTCATGAATCTTGGCTTTGATCTCTTCGGCATGTTCCAGCAGGGACTGTTGTTCTTCGAGTTCGGCGATTTCGCCTGCCACGAGATTGAGGGCGTCCAATTCCTCCAATTGGAATTTGTTGTAATCTGCCTCCTTCCGCATTTCCAGCCCTTCTTTGGAGCGCCTTTCGTAAGCTTTTTTTGCAGATAGAAATGTCTTGTAGGCTTGTGTATACTGGAGTTGCTCTTTGCTCGTCTGTGCGTAGTTGTCGATCAGCGATAGCTGGTAGCTTGCGGCGCCGAGCAGCAGGGTTTCGTGTTGGGAGTGGATGTCCATCAGCGTTTTGCCCAGTTGTTTGAGAGTCTCCAGGCGAACGGGTGTATCGTTGACAAAAGCCCTGCTTTTTCCGGAAGGGGAAATTTCCCGTCTGATGATACAGGTTTCATCATAATCGAGTTCTTCTTCTTCAAAGAACCACTTGAGCCCGTAAGGTGCCACAAAGAAAGTTCCCTCGATCACGCATTTGGCCTCCTCGTCATACAGGACCTTGGTATCTGCGCGGTTTCCCATCAGCAGCCCTATGGCTCCTAGCATAATGGACTTTCCCGCACCGGTTTCACCAGTGATCATGTTTAGTCCTTTGGAGGGCATCATTTCCAGTTGGCGGATGAGTGCGTAATTGGATATGGTTAAATGCGTCAGCATGTATCGCGTCTGGGTTAGGTTGGGGGCTGGACGTCAGCCTTTCAGGATGTCGTTATACCTTCGGGCATTGTTGGGGTCTACTCTTAAAAGGACTTCCACGGCCTGCTGCCTGATTTCCAATGGTGCATTTTTCAGGACCTTGCTTATTTCGTCGGATTTGGCATCCATAAAACTGATCGTAAGGATACTGTTTGGCTGCACTTGGTTGGCTTCTCCCACTTTCTTGATGGCTTCCAGGATGTTTTTAAAGGCTTCATCGGGGTTGGATATAAGCATATCCATTCCTTTTCGATGATATAGGTAATAGGCGTCCCGTATCGAAACCATCACTTGGGAGGTAAATAGGTCATTGGAAAGCCAATAGCGGTTTCTTCTATCCGATTGGCTTTGGTTCCACCCCGGCCGTGGGGATTGCTGGGCATTGGCTACAATGTTACTGGCGATTTCAAAGTAGGGATTTCCTCCTCGCGGAGCGAAGGAATCGTAATCCAAACCCAGTGCCACGTACGCATAAAATGCCAGCAGCGAGGTGACGTTGTTCAAATAGGAATAGCGGTTGAATTCCATGGGCTGGGATTCCTGGTATTCGAAGGTCCAGTTTCGGTCTGCAAAGTTGAACATCAGGCTTTCGTAGTTGGATCCATATACAGGCCGCACGGTTTGAATCTGAACGGTGGCGACAAAGACGCCTACCTGTGGCATGTCGTTGATGGTGATAAGCAGGTTTCCTTTAATGCGCTCCTCCGGCCTGAATTCATCGTCGGTCCAACTCCGCCCGTTCAGAAATTGCTCAAAGGCGGTCTTCATATTGTCAAAGATATCGGTGTCCTGTGTCCTAGCCCGTTCACTATTGATGGTTACCGTGAAATTCAATTGCTGCGCAGTGAGCTGCCCCAGTGGGGCAAGAATCGCCAAAGTGACTAAAAAGCATGTAACCGCACGTTTTTTCATATCCTTGATAATTAACCTACCTAGATAAGATGGTTCTACCATTTACAGGGTCAGGTGGAACCCATCCCTTTTGTAAGCTGCCGCGGAGAGGCGTGTAGCATATGTAAATTGCAAAGGTAAAGATAACGATAATACGTTTTTAATGCTAGTTTGATTGAGGCCTCAGTTTTTGCGCTATTTCCAGTATCTGCTTGGCGATTTCCGTCTTTGGCAACACATCGGACACTTGTGGGACTTGCCCTGCCACGAGGTATGTGACCTTATTGGTGTCTTTTTGGAAACCGGCACCTTCGTCGCGGAGGGAATTTAGTACTACCATGTCAAATCTCTTACGCTCAAGCTTTTCTAGTGCATAGGTGGTTTCGTTTTCCGTTTCCAAGGCAAAGCCGATATGCAGTTGGCCGGGGCGCTTTCGCATCCCTAGGGTTTGGGCAATGTCGGTGTTTTTCTTCAGTTCTATCCGTAACGAGTCCCCGTCTTTTTTCAGTTTTTGATCCGCCGTTTTTACCGGGCTGTAGTCGGCCACCGCGGCACTGAATACGGCGATATCGCATGCTTCGTGAATTGCGGCTGCAGCCTGAAACATTTCCTCCGCGGATCTCACATGGGTAACATGAATTCGGGGATGCGAGGGGGTGTACGAAGTAGGGCCCAGTACAAGATCAACCTCCGCCCCCTGCATGGCCGCTTGCAGCGCAATGGCGATGCCCATTTTTCCACTGGAGTGGTTGCTGATATACCGCACAGGGTCTATAGCCTCTTGCGTGGGACCGGCGGTGATAAGTACGCGCTTTCCAGCTAGGGGTTCGCGGTTAGACAGGAGATCTGACAGTATTTCGAATAACTCCTCGGGTTCCCGCATCCTTCCTTGTCCGGACAGACCACTTGCCAGCTCTCCCGTGCCCGCATCCAATACGGTGACACCGTGGCTCCTGAGCGTGTCGAGGTTCTGTGTGACGGAGGGGTGGCGGTACATGTCCAGGTCCATGGCGGGTGACACCACGATGGGGCATCTGGCAGAGAGGTAGGTGGCCGTTAGGAGGTTGTCGCTTTGCCCATGAGCCATTTTGGCGAGGGTATTGGCCGTAAGGGGGGCAACAAGCATCAGGTCAGCCCACAATCCAAGCTCCACGTGGTTATGCCACACGCCCGTTTTTTTGTCGTAAAAATCACTGTAAACCGGGCCTTTTGCCAACGTTGCCAGTGTGAGGGGGGTAATAAAGTCAAGAGCAGAAGCGGTCATGACGACTTTTACTTCTGCTCCATGTTTGATCAGCAAACGGATAAGTGTGGCAACCTTGTAGGCGGCGATTCCTCCCGTAATTCCGATCAGGATTTTTTTATGTTGGACTGACATCCCTATTCCTCCGATTCGGGATCTTTTTCGGGGTCGCGGAAAAATACTTTGTCTTCCATAAACTCTTCCATGGCCAGCGAGGTTGGCTTGGGCATACGCTCGTAGAATTTGGAGATCTCGATTTGCTCTTTGTTTTCAAACACTTCTTCCAAATTGTCTACCGTGGAGGCAAACTCAGAGAGTTTATTATTCAGCTCTTCCTTCATGTTGGAAGAGATTTGTTTCGCACGTTGCGAAATGATGTGTATGGACTTGTACAGGTTGCCGGATTTTTCGGCGATCTTGTCCAAGTCTCTGGTAATAATGGATTGATTAGCAGCCATTTTTATAGATTAAGTCAATGTTTAATTTTCAGCATTTTTGAGTGATCCCGCAGCCTCCCGGTTTCGGGCCTCCTCCTCTTCGATCAGCCTACGTGCTTCAGCGGTACGCTGCTCGTAATCTTCCTTCAGTTTGTAGTAGGACTCCAGTTCAGTTTGTGTCTTACTCATCAGGTTGGTTACCTGCTTGCCATAGGAGCTTTCGGGGTATTTTTTGAGGAAATTTTCCCCAAAGGTCATCGTATCTTTTAAGCGCTCTTCTTTTTTACCAAAAACACTGCGTTCCGCATAGGCGAGGGAAACTTCCACCAATTTGAACCCCAGTTCCTCGTTGTACTTGCTGTCCGGATAGGATTTGGCAAAATTCTGGAAATTGATGATACATGCCCGATAGAATTCTCCCGGGAAAAGACCATCGGTGAGCCGGTAATACATCCTAGACTCCTGAAAGGCTTTTTCTTCGAACCGTTTTTGCAGGTCATCAATCATGCCCATCGCGCGCTCGTACGAGTCGGATTCCGGAAATCGGTTCATAAACAACTGTATGGCGTTTACCGCATCCCTGCTGCTTCGTTGGTCCAGGTTATAGTCCGGTGAATCCAGGTACAGGGAGTAAGCGTTCATGAACAGGGCTTCTTCGGCCAGCGGGCTTCTATTGTAGGTGTCAAAGAATGTTTTGAAATACCCTGCCGCCTCAATGTATCTCTTAGTCCGAAAGTGGGAGTAGGCGTAGTTAAATTCCGCCATCTCTGCCTTGCCACTGCCACGTATTACCGGCAGTACCCGGTCGTACAGTATAATGGCCTTGTTGTATTCCTTTTTATCGTAATATCGATTGGCGGCATCGTAAAGTTCATCCCAGTTGGTGCTTTTTTCGAGTTTGTAGAATTCTCCGCAGGAGCTCATCAACACGACTACAGTAAAGACACTTAGGAGGATGTTTAATTGGTTTTTCATAATGAATCGGCAAATATAAGCGTTTATTTACTCGTTATCAAATGGGCGAAGGATTATCCCATTTTCACGGTAGGTTATTTATTGACAAAGAGTTTCTTGGTGACAAGGTTTTTGTTGTCCACGATGATGGTGTAAAAATAAACGCCGGGATTTAGGTCGGTCACGTTGATTTCCAAAGAATACTGCACGGGGTCCAGTCGGAAGTCGTAGATGGGATTACCAATGAAGCTGGTCACCACCACGCGCGCACTTACCGAAGGGTTTTTGATCTTGTAATCCAATTGGGCCACCCGGTTTGTAGGGTTGGGGTATACGCCGCCCAATTCAAAATCCTTGTGTACAAAGGAATCCTCGTTGCTTGCCTCTACGTTATACACTCCTTCGATAATGAAGGAATCCCGTGAATTTTCCGTATTGAAGAAATGCAGGTCAAAGGTTCCCCTTGTAGCAATAATTCCCAAATCAAACTCAATATACAGGTCTGTGAAGATCTCCCCGGGATTCAGTTTTATTTTAATGCGGTGGGGTTCTTTGATGGGATTGTAACAGTTATTATCCAAACAAACTTTCATGGACTGAGAAGACCCGATGTTCCCTTGAGTGAATTTGAGGAAGTATTCTTTTACCTGATCGGAATCGTTTTGGAGGATAAGCGATTTGCGTTGTTTGGTGTTTACTTTGCCAATAAACTCTACCTTTTCGCTTAACACACGTACCTGTCTCGCCGCAGCCCAAGACTGACAAAACAGTAACAGTGTGATCAAAAACGGCAAAAAGGGTTTCATGTAAAGTTTAGTTATAGGCCCTCGGATTTTTAGTTATTTAATGGCAACCATATATACGTATAAAAATACCGAATAGGTTCCAATAATGGAATACCTTTGGGTTAAAAATTGTTAACTTTATTAAAATTTTTTAGGATCATCTTCGTTTGAACATCCTAAAAATTACGGAAAAAGGTAAAATTTTGCCGATCATGTAATCTCTACGTAGGGTCATCCAGTGATTTTTGTATTTCATCATTATCAGGGTAGCTCAACTGAATATCGGGGCGATCAAAGAAATTGAAGGTGTTTTCTTCCCGGATTTTTGGTGTTCGCCAGTCGTTTATAATGGCCATGGATGGGCGTTCTTCCTCGCGCCATAAAAACCCCTTGAGCGCTTTTTGGTCGTCTTTGATCATATGAGGGGGCGTAAATGAGGCTTCGGGTTTTAAGGTGTGTGAAATTTTGGACACTTGGTTGTTGGCAAAATGCATGATGATTCTGCCGCAAAGCAGCTTGTTGATTCCTCGCAGCGTGGTGTCGTTCTCAAGCGCAAAGTAGAGTGATTCTCCATTCCCTTCCACGTCGAGTTTACTCATGTTACCGTCTATAAAAAAACCCGTCATTTTTCGTCCTTTTATCTGATTGTAGTTGGTCACGGTGTCTCTTGTAATCGCAAAGGCATTTCCCCTTAGCAAGGCCCGATCAATGTCTTGATTGGCAATTAGGATCCGTATACTATCTGCGGTGATTTGACTCTTGTTATTCCACATTACAGGATCCCCGAAGAGGTATATAGTGGAGTCGGCATACCGGTAGGACATGGAATCTGAACGTCCCGCCAATTCTGATTTGATCATGCGCATGTTGGGGAAGGCAAGCAAAAACCGTTGGTCAGGATCCTCGCTGTCCTGCGAGATAAGGGTGTCGGCGATCATGTAGAGGGTGTCTTGCTCAAAGTATTTGCGCACCAATGCATTGCCGTAGACCTTTGAGTATTGGCTTTCTTCCCAATATTTGCCCTCTTGGCCAAAGACTTCAATTTCACGTTCCTTATTGTAGATGCTGACGTTTTCGATGGCCTCGTAGTACTGATTTAGTTCATCGTACAGCAATATTTCCCCATAGACCTTGCTGGTTTCGGTTTCTACATCGCCGTCGTAGAACTTAAATAGTTTGTTTTCAGTATCATAGAAGCTTCCACGTTTGGCGTTTAATTTATTCCCTTCGGTGGATTCCACATTGGTGATCCCTTCGGTTTCTGCAATTTTGGTTTCGGTGTAGTAATACAAAATATTGGAGCGCAGATCATAGTCCGGATTGTCCAAAACCACATTATCGGTAAAGGTAATTTTGGCCAATTGGGTTTGGTAGAGTCCTTTTTCGCTGGTAAGTACATTGGTACTGTCCACTACTTTTCCCTTGTTGAAGTAGTTGGCTTCCCCGGAGGTTCGGTCGTAATCTAGAAAATCGGTGTATAGCGTGGTGCCTTCGTTTTTGAAGACGACCGTATTTCGTAACTTGGCCAGTTGGGTATTGCCATCGTACTCGGCATACAAGCTGGTGACGACTATCGGATCCTCCTGGTCTTCTATTTTGACCCTTCCAAAAAGTTTGGCGACGTTTTCTTGGCTGTAAAAATGGGCCGAATCGCAGTAAATAAGGGAGTTTTGATGTTTTAGAATGACATTTTCAAGTAGCCTTTCAAAACCCCTGCCACCCAATAGGCGGGAAGCCTGCCGGATTTCCAGCCTATTATCGCCCGAAGACCCCGACTGGGCATGGGTAATGCCCATCCCTACTCCAAGGAGTAGGCAGAAGAACAGTGGCATTACGAGCGGTTTGTTCATGCTAAAATTTTCAATGTTGCTGCAAAATTAGCAGAAAATGGTATTTTTGGTTTATGTTGGAGCGATTTAAACGCCACGTATTGGAATCTGGTCTGCTGGATTTTAATAAAAACTACCTGTTAGCTATCAGTGCAGGAATCGATAGTGTCGCCTTGGCCCATCTGCTAAGACAGTGCAATGCTTCCTTTGGTCTTATCCATTGTAATTTCAGGTTACGTGGTGCCGATAGTGACGGGGACGAATCCTTTGTTCGCAAATTAGCGGGCGAGTTTGGGATTTCCGTTGAGGTAAAGCATTTTGATGCCTTGGCCTATAAGGAATCCCATGGTGTGTCCACGCAGATGGCGGCTAGAGACTTGCGGTACAATTGGTTTGAAAAGTTGCTTGGGGAGGGCCGGGCCGATGCGATCCTGCTCGCTCACCATGCAGGGGATCAGGTAGAAACCGTGCTTTTGAACCTGCTGCGGGGCACGGGTATTGAGGGAGCTTATGGTATGGCCGACAGGCGAGGGGGATTTATAAGACCCTTATTGCCTTTTTCCCGAGAAGAAATTGCGGATTTTGTCAGAGCGGAGGGAATCGAATGGCGGGAGGATTGCACCAACGAGCAAAGCGATTATAAACGAAATTATCTGCGAAATGAGGTGCTTCCCCTGATAGGTCGTCATTTCTTTGGGGCCTCGGAGGCCCTGATGGGAAGTTTTGCACGGATAAAAGATACCGGGCAGGCCTTTTTTCACCTTTGGGAGGCGTGGAAAACAACGCATATTCGGCAGGAAGAGGGCCTGGAAATGTTGGAGATCTCCCAAATAATTAATTTGCCGGGCCGAAGCTCGATGCTTTACTATTGGCTTCGAAGCTATGGCTTTCATTTTGCGCAGGTCGGGGAAGTTCTGGATGCCATGGATAGGGGGAGCGTAGGGGTTCACTTTGTATCCGGTGACTACCTTTTGAATTTGGATCGGAGCCATTTGTTGCTGGGGTCTATTCCAAAAGAGCTAGAGCCTATTTCGCTGGATAGGCATGAGGTTTACTTTGAGCTGGACGGACGGGGTTATGATGTGCTGACGGTTTCGGCGGAGGGGTTGGTGCTGGATAGGTCGGCTGGGCATGCCATGCTGGACAAGGACTCGCTAAGTTTTCCGCTCACTATCCGATCCTGGCAAGAAGGGGACCGATTTAGACCTTTGGGAATGAAACAATTTAAGAAGGTAAGCGATTTTTTGATAGATTTGAAGGTGCCATTGATCCGTAAGCAGCAGGTCAGGGTATTGTGTTCCGATGGGGAAATCGCTTGGATCATTGGTTACCGAGTGGATGACAGGTTTAAAGTGGGTTCCTATACCCGCAAGGTATTGTATTTAAAAGCGAAGGGCAAGCATGTATAATCCATTTAAGAAAAGTTA
This sequence comes from Lunatimonas salinarum, assembly GCF_017811155.1. GTDB lineage: Bacteria > Bacteroidota > Bacteroidia > Cytophagales > Cyclobacteriaceae > Lunatimonas > Lunatimonas salinarum. The sequence continues at coordinate 11,066 of NZ_JACVCV010000007.1, forward strand.
TTCAGAGTCCGAGCGTCGGCAATTTGAATTTCTGGCTAAGGTAAAGTTTTTTGAGCGGCTTCGTTTTTCGGAGTTGGTTCGGTTGCTGCCCGCTATTCACAAGCGGAAGTACTTGAAAGGCGAAGTGGTATTTTTTAGAAACGACCCCAGTCAGGCCCTGTATATTCTGGAAAAGGGACGTGTCCACCTCAGCATAGATATCAAAGATTCCTTTGAAACCATACTACGGGTCAATTCCGGGGAGGCATTTGGAGAAAACGCGCTATTGGAAGGATCGAAGCGGATTTATACCGCCATTGTGGATTCGGAGGAAGCGTCCCTGTGGGTGATTCCCAATTATGCCATCTTGGAGGTATTCGAAAGCGACCCCAAAATACAGGCAAAGATGATTACTTCCCTTGCGGAGTTTTACAATCGCAATAACATCCGCTTGTTCAATTCCTACCAAAATTCCTACGGCTTCTTTAACCTGGGTCAGATGTTTGAATAATTCAAACCATTGCTTCCTAAAAAGGCTTTTCTTTGATATCTTAGCGGAAATTTTTAAAAACCTAAAAAACATAAACTAAACCGATATATCATGACTAAAGTAACCGTAGTTGGAGCAGGGAACGTGGGTGCTACGTGTGCCGACGTGTTGGCTTACAGGGAAATCGCCGAAAAGATCGTTCTGATCGATATTAAAGAGGGAGTGGCAGAAGGTAAGGCGCTGGATATCTGGCAAAAAGCCCCCATCAACGTATACGACAGCCGTACAGTAGGAAGTACCAATGATTATGCGAAGACTGCGGGGTCAGACGTGGTGGTCATTACTTCAGGTTTACCTAGGAAACCGGGTATGACACGCGATGACCTGATCGAAACCAATGCCGGCATTGTGAAGTCGGTGACTGAAAATGTCGTAAAGCACTCCCCGGATGCCATCATTATTGTAGTTTCTAATCCGTTGGATGTGATGACCTATCAGGCCCACATCACCTCCAAGCTTCCTCGAACCAAAGTAATAGGTATGGCGGGGATCTTGGATACTGCCAGATACCGTGCATTTTTGGCAGAGGCGCTGAACGTGTCTCCAAAGGAAATTCAGGCAATCCTGATGGGAGGGCATGGAGATACCATGGTACCGCTACCGAGATATACCACCGTGGCCGGGATTCCGGTTACCGAACTTATCGATAGTGAAACGCTCAATGCGATCATCGAACGTACCAAGTTTGGAGGCGGAGAATTGGTGAAGCTGATGGGTACATCCGCTTGGTATGCCCCAGGCTCTGCCGCAGCGCAAATGGTAGAGTCTATCATTAAGAATCAGCGGAGGGTGTTCCCGGTGTGTATCAAATTGGATGGCGAGTACGGTATTGATGACTGCTACTTGGGGGTACCGGTGATCCTTGGTAAAAACGGGGTGGAGAAAGTCATTGAACTGGATTTGAATGCGGAGGAAAGGCAATTGCTGGAAGTTTCCCGCTCGCATGTAAAAGAGGTGATGGATGTACTCGATAAAATAGGATCTCACTAATCCCCTTTAAATGTGTGCCCATTAATAAAAAATCCCAATTAACTATTGGGATTTTTTTCGTTATTGGAACTAGCAATAATCATTGACCCCAATTCCTTGACTACCCTAAAGACTTTCCTTGTTTTGTTATTGATCCTGCTGTTCAGTATAGTGGGCTACCTCCTAGTTCGGACGGATGTTTTTTCGACTAAGTTAGACCCATATCGGTTGATTCCGTCGAATAGCATTTGGGTGTATGAAACAAACGAGCCGGTGAAGGCTTGGAATGAATTGGTGTCCCAACCTATATGGAAGGATTTGGCGGAGATTCCAGCGCTCAAGCGTTTGGAAACCCAACTGGTACGGCTAGATAGCCTAGCAGGAAAGAGTGGGGTCTTGGAAAGGACTTGGAGGGGACAGCGGTTTTTGGTATCTCTTCATCCCATAGGAAAAGAAGAGTTTGATTTTTTGTTTGCCATCGCCTACGAGGATGAGCGGGTGCCGGAGCTAATCTCCTCCCTCGAGCGTCACATTGGTGAAGGCAATGGGGCTAAGACCCGCAGTTACAGCGGAGTGATACTGAAGGAGCATAAGCCCGAGTTGGCCACCCGCCCGATCACCTATGGGTTTTATGGCAAGGTATTGGTCGCTAGCTTTACGTCCTTTTTGGTAGAAGATGCGATACGTAGTGCCAAGTCGGACGACATGGCTGATTTTGTAGCGGCATATCCAGGAATGTTTGGGGAGATGGAGCAGCCGAATGGAAGGAATCTTTTGAAGACAGGCTCGGAGGGATGGGGTGAATTACTGCTTGGCTTTTCCTCCAGGTCAGGCAATTCAGTGGTAGACGATCTGGCCAATCTGCCATATGGCGCAGTACTGGAACCGGCTTTCCAGGATGGGACGGTTTCCTTTAGCGGAAGGCTATTTGATTTAAGGACCGGAGGGCCGCCCATGAAACCGGTATCCCGACCGTTGGATCCGGATTTTTTCCATTTTGTGACTAATAGGTCCGCTATATTAAGGGTGATGGACCGTGAAAATGTTCGCTTGGGTTCGCTACCCGCTACCCGCCTAGGGGAAGTTAAAAGTACCGTGTATTCCGATCTGCAGCGGGCGTTTTCAGAAGGTAGTTTTTTAAACGATACAGCTCCCTGGTTGATCTATATGATCATGGAACAGGATGGGGCAGCCAATGCAGACAGGGTTTTGTTGGTGCCCTTGCTGGAAACTGACCAAGCGTGGAGCGGCCTTACTGACTTTGTTCAGCGGGCAAATCAGGATGAGGCTGTGCCGATGGAACGGGATGCCCATCTGGGAAGAGAGATTTACACCATCCATACCGAGCAATTTCCTTTACACTATTACAGCGGAATTTTCGATGGATTTTCGCGGACCTATGTCTCTCAAGTGGACGGGTTCATGGTAATGGCAAGTACGCTCCGAGGCATGAAAGATTATTTGGATGATTTGTACAACGACAACACTTGGGGCAAGTCCCTATCCAAGCGGTCCGCAATCGAACGGTTCAAGGGGGACGTACCGTTTATACAGTGGGTGGATATGCCAAAGTTTTACCGGCAGTTGATCGGGGGCACCAGTCCCGGTTGGAGTTCCCTTTTCCAAAAATATGCGCCTAATTTTGGTACGCTTTCTATGCTGACCGTATCGCTAAAGAGTGCTTCTACCGAGAGTGGTATCCAGGTAGATATAGATTATGGAAATAAGGTAGCGCCCTCTCCTTCGCAACCCCTGTTGGCGCAATCCGGGTCGGTTAATTTTAACTTTCCCTTAGTATATGGTCCCAAGCCGCTCCGTAACTTCACTGACCGTAGTTTGGAACATCTGGTGCAAGATGAGCGTCACACCATCTACCTAATCGGTCCCGACGGTAACTTGGTTTTCTCCCGTCAATTGGCAAATCCGATAAGGGGAGAGGTTTTTCAGATTGATTACTTTAAAAATGAAAAGCTTCAGTTTGTATTTGCCTGTTCAGAAGGTATTTATGGGTTTGACCGGCTTGGAAACCTCCTTCCCAAATACCCACTAAGACTTCCCGAAAATACTAAGATAGCCCACTTCAATCTAGTGGACTATGATGGGAATAAGGAGTATCGGTATTTTGTGGCGAATGAGATGGGTGATTTGTACCTTTTGGACAAAGAGGGCAAGGTGCTTGAGGGATGGAATCCCAAACGTACTACGGGACCCCTCGCTGATAAACCCGCTCATTACCGGGTGCCCGGCTTAGGTGACCTCATGGTCTCTTTACACAATAATGGCAATCTGGAAATTTTCAACCGGCGGGGAGAATCCCGATTAGGGCAGTCGATCAGATTAGGGAATGGGGTTACTACTTCGATTGGTGTTACCGACCTGGGCGGATCGGCTTCTCAGCTTGTTACGGTAAACGATGCTGGGGAGGTGGTAGGCGTAAATTTCAAGGGGGAGCTCACCTACCGAAGCCAACTATTTAGGCCGGATCGGGAAACCCGCTTCCACATTGTCAACAATCAAGAAAGGGACGACTTTTTGATTGTACTACATGAGTTCAACAAGGTATCTGTGCTGAATGCGAAAGAGTCTCCCTTATTCGAACACGCCATCCTGTCAGATGACCTTTTATTTCAATGGTTCTCCTTCGGTTATGAGAAGGAAGTATTCGTAATAGTAGATCGTATACAGGAATTTGTTTATTTACTAGATCTAAATGGCAAATTGCTGAGCAAGAAGCCTATGGAAGGGGGAGGGCTGATTTCCATCACCTATGCGGCTGCTAGAAATGAATACCTCATTGCCACTGCATATCAAAACCAACTAAGAGAGTACAGGCTTCCCTTATAGCGCAAGTCGTTGGGCTTCCTTTTTTATTTTGGCTATATTTGTGGGTTTATTGCAATTCATTGAGTTTTCAAAGGAGCGTCTCGATGGAGACGGTCCCAAACAAAATAGGAAGTTATGCGTAAGACGGTAGCGTTTTTTTTAGGGTTGATTTGGGGAGCACAGGTTTTTCCTGCCCAAGTATATGCGCAGGTATTTGATGCCCAAATACCCTTGGTCATCGACTCAACGGATTATAATAACCTGAGCAGCCCCTACCACACGACGTTGACATTTTTCTATAATTTGCAGGAAGATTCTTTTGATCCCGTTTTGGCGGGAAAGGCACTAAATCTATCCGAAAACCCCAAGGCCAACGTTTCTGACTTGGCGATAAAGCTGAAGCAGGTATTTGATGGAAAAGGCATTTTTGTGAAAATTGGTGAGGTGCCAATAGACCGAAACTACACCGATTCCCTGAGGAATAATCAGCAGCGGTACTTTTTTGATGAACAACGTTTACCCGGTGTTTTTTTGGAAAAAATCGGAAACCAATGGCTTTTTTCAAGTTTTACTGTCAGCCAAATCAAAGAACTTCATACCCAGACCTATCCCTTTGGTACCGCAAGGTTGTTAAACTTACTGCCTAAAATAGGAAACGATTTTTATTTTGGATTGCATCTATGGCAATTGGTTGGCTTATTTGTATTGATCCTCATGATCGTGGTAAGCCACAAAGTGTTTACCGTGGTGGTAGATCGTGGATTTTACTACATCCTGATCCGTGCGGGTTATGGGAAAATCGCCCAGAAGTACCTTCTTCCGGTGGCACGGGTAGTTAGTATCTACTTGATTGTATTGCTTCTAGCTATTTTTATCCGTGTGCTGCAGTTGCCGATTGGAGTGGTTTCGTGGGTCGTCGTGTTGCTAAATGCCCTAAAGCCGCTGCTCATCACCATTATTTTCTACAAACTGGCCAATCTGCTGTCTTCCTATTTGGAAAGTATGGCATCCAAGACAGCATCAACCTTGGATGATCAATTGGTGCCTTTGGTTAGGAAGACGTTGAAGACATTTATCATCGTTATTGGTACGCTGTTTATCCTCAAGGATGGGCTACAGTTGGATATTGTGCCGTTTTTAACCGGTCTTTCCATTGGAGGCCTTGCATTTGCTCTGGCCGCTCAGGACACCATTAAGAATTTTTTCGGGTCGGTGATGATTTTTATAGATAAGCCGTTTCAGGTAGGAGACTGGATTACGAGCGGGGATGTCGATGGGACGGTGGAGGAAGTGGGTTTCCGATCCACCCGTGTGAGAACCTTCCGGAATTCTTTGGTCTATATACCTAATGGAAAGATCGCTGATGCCACTATCGATAACCATGGGCTTAGGAAATACCGAAGATTTTACACCCAAATAACCATCACCTATGACACACCGCCTGAACTGATAGAAGTGTTCGTAGAAGGTCTAAAGGAGCTGGTAAGACGCCATCCTAGTACCCGAAAGGATTACTACAACATTTATCTCAATAACCTTTCGGCTTACAGCTTGGACATCATGTTTTATGTATTTTTCGAAGTACCCTCCTGGCCGGAAGAGCTAAAGGCGAGGGAAGATTTATTGCTAGGAGCAATCAAACTAGCCAATGACCTGGGGGTGAGGTTTGCCTTTCCTACGCAAACACTTCACATGGAGACCTTTCCCGAGAAACGAGGGCTTAATCCGATCTACGAAGACGGCAGAGAGCATTACCAGAAGCGATTGGAGCAATTTATTGCAAAGGAATCCAATGCTACGGCCAAAGACTAACCCGATCGAAGGGTTAAAAATACCCCTAAGAAATCGACTATCAATTAGAACCACATAAAAAAAAGCATCCATTTAGGGATGCTTTCTTTAGAGGTCGAGAGCGGATTCGAACCGCTGTACAAGGTTTTGCAGACCTCTGCCTAGCCACTCGGCCACTCGACCCTGTGAAACGGGAATGCAAATGTAGCGAGAAAGAACTTGGATGTCAACTAAGGTACTCGATTTTTTAGGAAATTAAAAATCAACGCCTCCCGCCCACCTGCTTATATCACCGAAATCCACCTCATAATGTGAATTCGTAAGAATCGGATCATCTAATTAACGAATTGTGTTTATTTATATTTATTCTAAATAATAAAAGTATTTCTTAAGCTGTGTTTAATAAATTGAAAAACAATACCTTAACGGAAAATTTTAGAGAATGTCCAAAATTCGGTAGTTCAAATTGTTGAGTTTGAAAAATAGAAGTTGGGTAGTACATTTGTGGGGAATTTTGAAGTGCTTGAAAAAAATTGGAAAAACTAAATAAAATTATGTCTATCAAACGCTCATTCTTAGGGGTTCCTATTCATCTAGGTGCTTTATTGTTGGCGCTGTTCTTGTTTTCCGGAATGGAAAGCCACGCCGCTCACCCCGACGTACCGGACAGTGAAGATGCCATCAAGGCGGGTGAGGCCATTTTCAATGCCAACTGTAAAACCTGTCACAAGCTTGATCAACGCTACACAGGTCCTGCCTTAAGGGGGGTGACTGATCGCAGGACAATAGATTGGGCTAAGAATTTTATTCTAAACTCACAGGCTTTGATTCAGAGCGGTGATGCGCAGGCGGTAGCACTTTTTAAAGAGTATAATAATATTGTGATGCCGGCACACGACTTTTTAAGCGATGGAGACCTGACCAATTTGCTTTCCTACATCGAATATGGCGGGAAGGAGGAAGCCGCTGTTGATGCCGTGGCAGGCGCCGAAGGTGCAGCAGGTGCAGCGGGAGGGATTCCAAGTGAGTACTTGGGCATCATTCTAGGTGTTTTAATAGTGGTTTTGCTCCTTATCTTGGTGGTTCTCGCCTTGATCGTCTCCGTATTGACCAAGTACTTGAATACCAGTGATAAGGTATCTGTTGAGGACAAAGAATTTATAAACCAAAAAGGCAGCATCAAAAAAGTGCTGACCAGTGACATGCTGATAGTCATTGTTACTACCATTGTGATGGCATTGGTAGTGAAAACAGCAATAGACGGGCTATACGGGATTGGCATACAACAGGGATATGCGCCTGCACAGCCTATAGCTTATTCCCATGAACTGCACGCAGGCCAGTATGAAATACCTTGTCAGTACTGTCATACCGGTGTTGAAATAGGCAAGTCTGCCAACATCCCTTCTGCCAACATTTGTATGAATTGCCATATGCATATTCAGAATGTAGGTGGAAAGGAAGGGGTTTCTCCAGAGATTGCCAAGCTGTATGATGCCTACGACAATAATAAGCCCATCGAATGGGTCAGAATTCACAATTTGCCCGATTTGGCGTATTTTAACCACTCCCAGCACGTGAAAGTAGGCGGCATTGAATGTCAAACCTGCCACGGCCCCATAGAGGAGATGGAGGTAGTGTATCAGCACAGTGCGTTAACCATGGGATGGTGTATCGATTGCCATCGCAATACCGAAATCAATGCCCAGGGTAATGAATATTACGACAAGCTAGTTCAGCTGCATTCCGAGTCCAAAGATGCCTTAAAGGTAAAGGATATTGGAGGGTTGGAATGTGCTAAGTGTCACTATTAAAATGAATCTTTACGAAAATCTTTTCTAAAAGAAATGAAAGATACTAAAAAGACATACTGGAAAGGGTTGGAGCAACTAACCAATGATCCCGAGTTTGTGAAAAATGCAGATAGGGAGTTTCCCGAAAACCTTCCTTTGCACAAATCCAATGAAGACGGCACGCCATCCCGTAGAGACTTTTTGAAACTCATGGGTTTTAGTGTTGCAGCGGCATCTTTGGCTGCTTGCGAGGCACCTGTAAGAAAAGCCATTCCTTATGTGAACAAGCCTGTTGATCTAGATCCTTCGGTTCCAAACTTTTATGCCACCAGTTTCGCTTCGGGTGGAGATTATGCGTCGGTGGTCGTGAAAACCAGAGAAGGACGTCCGATCAAAGTGGATGGAAACGAACTCTCCTCTATTACGCAAGGCGGTACGAATGCCATCGTGGAGGCATCTGTTCTTTCCTTGTATGATAAGCAACGCTATACGGCGCCTATGATCGGTGGACAGCCATCCGATTGGGCAACATTAGATTCTGAGCTAGGAAGTAAGTTTAGAAGTGCGGGCTCTATAAAGATAGTAACCAATACCATCCTTTCTCCTTCCACCGAAAGAGCAATCGCTGCATTTTCCGAAGCCATGGGTGACGTAGAAGTGATAACCTACGACCCAATTTCCAACTACGGGATTACCAAAGCCAGTGAGGCGTATTATGGTGTAAAAGCTTTGCCTTCCTACCATTTCGACAACGCCAAGGTTATCGTCAGTTTTGGGGCTGATTTTTTGGGTACATGGATTTCGCCCATTGAGTTTACAAAGCAGTATAGCAAAGGGAGAAAAATCTCCAAGGGTAATGCGACGATGTCCCGTCATTTCCAATTTGAGTCTAATCTTTCACTTACCGGGGCCAATGCGGATTATCGTACACCTATCAGGCCTTCTCAGAGTGGTTTAGCCGTTTTGGCGCTTTATAATTTGATTGCGAAAAAAGCAGGTGCTGCTTCCGTAGCTGGTACAGCAGTTGATATAGCCCATTTGGCAAAGGCGGCCGAGGAGCTTTGGGCTAACAGAGGAAGCTCAATAGTCGTATCAGGGTCAAACGATCCGAACGTACAAGTCATTATCCATGCGATCAATGAGCTGCTTGGTAATAACGGAAGTACAGTGAACTTTGCGAAGGCGGCCCATTTTAGAAAAGGGGATGATGCACAAATGAGCAAGTTTGTAGCAGACCTCGCTGGAGGCAAAGTTGGAGGGGTCATATTCTACAATTGTAACCCGGTATACGATGCGGCGCAAGGTGCTGCCTTGGCAGACGCCATCGGTAAAGCAAAGGTATCAGTGGCTACGAGTGAAGCTAAAAATGAAACGTCTACGTTGGTGCAGTATGTGGCGCCGGATCATCATTACTTGGAAAGCTGGAATGATTACAATCCGAAGGTAGGGGAATATAGCTTGGCACAGCCAACTATCTCGCCACTTTTTAATACCCGGCAGGCGCAGGAGAGTTTTCTAAAATGGTCCGGAAGTAGCAGCAGCTACTATGACTTTATCCGGTCAAACTGGAACGAGCAGTTTTTCGCAAATCAAGAGGAATCAGCTGATTTCCAGCAGTTCTGGGATACCTGCCTACACAATGGCGTTTTTGTAGTACCCATAGAGGCTTCAGAAGCCGTAGCTCCCGTAGGAGGTATAGAAAGTGCAGTTGCTGCGATAGGAAGAACCTACAAGGCGGATAATGCCGGTGTAGAACTAGCGATTTATTCAAAAGTGGGTATCGGTTCAGGGGTGTTTGCAAATAACCCTTGGCTACAGGAGATGCCCGATCCAATCTCCAAAGCGACTTGGGACAACTATTTGACGGTTTCCCAACGTTGGGCAAATGAGAATGGACTCAAGATGTTTGAGGGGGGGACTAAGACTGCCAATCTTACCGTGAACGGTATCACAGTCACCGTTCCCGTGTTGGTGCAACCTGGTCAGGCTGATGGAACTGTTGGTTTGGCGCTTGGATATGGCCGCACAATAGCTGGTAGGGTTGCCGAAGGTGTGGGAGTCAACGCTTACCCATTTCTTCAAACAGCGCAAGGCTTCGTCAATTATGACATTACAGAAGGCGTGAGCATAGAACTTACCTCGGAAAGCTATCGGATTGCCCAAACCCAAACCCATCAAACTTATATGGGAAGGGAGTTTGTAATTCAGGAAGCTACCCTTGGGGAATATCAGCAGGATCCCAGTGCAGGCCGATATAAGCCTGAAATCTACAAAGAGGGAGAGTTTGTAAAACCTTCTAAGATTTCCCTTTGGTCTGGACACAAGTACAGCCAACATCACTGGGGTTTAGCCATTGACATGAACTCTTGTACAGGTTGTGGCGCGTGCACGGTTGCCTGTCAGGTGGAAAATAACGTAGCCGTTGTAGGTAAGCAGGAAGTGCTTAACCGCCGTGAGATGGCTTGGATTCGAATTGATCGATATTACAGCTCTCCACAAGGGGCTACAGAGAATAAGGAATTGGAACAGGCGGCGGATAATCCGGAAGTGACTTTCCAGCCGATGATGTGTCAGCACTGTAATAATGCTCCTTGTGAGACTGTTTGCCCGGTAGTGGCTACAACCCACAGTTCAGAGGGTCTCAACCAAATGACCTATAACCGGTGTATTGGTACCCGTTATTGCGCCAATAACTGTCCATACAAAGTACGTCGGTTCAATTGGTTCAAATACCATGACAATAAAGACTTTGCGGGTGTGAACACCGCTCAGAACGATGATTTGGGCAAAATGGTCCTTAACCCTGACGTGACTGTTAGAGCTCGAGGCGTGATGGAGAAATGTTCCATGTGCGTACAGCGAATACAAGCAGGCAAGCTAGCAGCTAAGAAGGAGCGTCGTAAGATACAGGATGGAGAGATCAATGTTGCCTGTGCCGTTGCCTGTCCATCGGAGGCCTTGGTGTTTGGTGATATGAATGACCCGCAATCAAGGGTTTCCAAATTGCTCAAGATTCAAGAGAATACAGATTCAGCGATCAAAGAGGTCAATGAGGAGCGCGCTTATCACGTGTTGGAGGAGATTAACGTTAGCCCTAACGTTTGGTACTTCACCAAAATTAGAAACAAGGACAAAAACGAAGCTTAAATCATTAATAACTTAGATATGCAGGTTACTTCATCCGTACGAGAGCCGCTGGTTACCGGTGGTAAGACTTACAAGGACGTTACCAATGACGTTGCCCGGCAAGTGGAGGGAAAGCCCACGGTTGGTTGGCTCCTAGGCTTGGCTGTTGCAGTTGGTACGCTTTTGCTTGGTTCCTTGGCACTTGTCGCCACCCTTTGGGAAGGGATTGGTATGTGGGGTTTAAACAAGACAGTAGGTTGGGCGTGGGACATCACCAACTTTGTGTGGTGGGTAGGTATTGGTCACGCGGGAACCCTTATTTCGGCGGTGCTGCTGTTGTTCCGCCAAAAGTGGAGAACATCCATCAATCGAGCCGCGGAAGCTATGACGATTTTCGCCGTAATATGTGCCGCGCTTTTCCCGTTGATTCACATGGGTAGGCCTTGGATTGGGGCTATCTGGGCATTGCCATTGCCGAACACCTATGGGTCACTTTGGGTAAACTTCAACTCTCCGTTGCTTTGGGACGTGTTTGCAATTTCAACTTATTTTTCAGTCTCCCTTGTTTTCTGGTACATCGGTCTAATCCCTGATTTTGCTACTATCCGAGATCGTGCCACGGGAATCCGAAAAGCGATTTACGGCGCCCTGAGCTTTGGCTGGGATGGTGCCGCGAAAACTTGGATGCGGTATGAATCTGTTTCGTTGATCCTTGCTGGTTTGGCTACTCCACTCGTGCTTTCGGTACACACCATTGTATCCTTTGACTTTGCCACATCGGTAATCCCTGGATGGCACACGACAATTTTCCCGCCTTACTTCGTTGCTGGTGCGATTTTTTCCGGATTTGCGATGGTGTTGACGCTTATGCTCGTTACTAGAAAGGTATTCAAGTTGGAGGACTACATTACGATTACCCACATTGAACTGATGAATATTGTAATCATCATCACTGGTTCCATTGTAGGTATCGCCTATATCACGGAGTTTTTCATCGCATGGTATTCCGGCGTAGCGGCGGAGCAATATGCATTCGTCAATCGGATGTTTGGCCCTTATTGGTGGGCGTACTGGTCCATGATGACCTGTAATGTGATTTCCCCTCAGCTTTTTTGGTTCAAAAAAATTAGAACCTCCATTGCTGCCACATTCATCCTTTCTATTGTGGTGAATATTGGGATGTGGTTTGAACGCTTTGTGATTATCGTTACCTCCCTGCACAGAGACTTTCTTCCGTCTTCTTGGGTGATGTTTTATCCGACGATCACCGATGTAGGGGTTTACATGTTCACTTTTGGGTTGTTCTTCACGTGTTTCTTGTTGTTTGCGAAGTTCTTCCCTGTTATTAACATGGCAGAAGTTAAATCGGTATTGAAGTCTTCATCAGAAAAAGTAACTAAATAATCATGGAACGAGATAAAAACTTTGTACTTGGAATATTTGATGATGAGGACGTTCTTCTTCATGCTGTAAAGCAAGTTAGAGGTAGTGGCGTGAGGATTCATGAAGTATACTCCCCTTATCCGGTTCACGGATTGGATGAGGAACTAGGCTATCGAAGAAGTCGTCTGCCGATTGCGGCGTTTTTGTTTGGAATGCTTGGAACGACGCTGGCACTTACCATGCAGTTTTATATGATGAAATTTGATTGGCCCATGATTATTGGAGGTAAAAATTTCGCATCTCTTCCTACCTTTATCCCTGTTACCTTTGAGATGACGGTGTTGTTAGCGGCCTTTGGTATGGTGGGCGTTTTCATGGTTACGAGTAATTTAAAACCTTGGGGCAAGCCACGGATTTTTGATTTGAGGAGTACCGATGATAAGCACGTCATGGCGATTGATTTGGCAATGAATGGAAGTCTTCAGCAGGAAGCCATCGTAGAGGTGCTTAAAACTGCCGGTGCTACCGAGGTTAATAATAAAAGTTTTGAATAGGTAATTTATGAAAGATGGAATTGAGCATACGATAATCACCTAACTCTGGGTTACCATCAATCATGCGAGATTTCATTTGTTCGGTGAAAAGAAAATATAAGCACATGAAATTCATAACGTCCATTTATGTATTATCCGTAGCAGGAGCTTCGCTTGCCTTGGCTTCATGCAGTGCATCCGGTGACTATCCTGGTACTGAGTATGCGTCTCAGATGTATCATTCTGTTGCATATGAGCCCTTAACCCAAATCAAAAGCGAGGACGCAGGCCAATGGCTGTCAAATCGGGAGGATGGCAAGGGAGAGTTTTTTAATAGCAACCCTCATAATCCACACGGAATGAATATGCGGGAGCCTGTAGCCAATACCGTTCCAAGGAATAAAAACGGTATTCTGCCTTACCGGCTCAGAGTAGCTGATCTTGAAGGAGCCGCGTTGGTTGAGAACCCTGTAGAGTTAACGGACGAGGTGCTGGCAGAAGGAGGCCAATTGTACCTGCAGTATTGTTCAGCCTGCCATGGTGCTCAAGGAGAGGGTGATGGTAAGGTAGGTGAGGTTATCGGTGGTGTAGCTAACTTAAAGGGAGGCGCTTATAAGGTATTGCCCGAGGGGCATATTTTCCATGTGATCACTCACGGAAAAGGTAGGATGGGAGCCCATGGTTCTCAGATGTCCATCGAACGCAGATGGAAAATCGTGCACTATGTTAAACAAGAAATTCAGAAATAATAATGGCACAAGTTACAAACTATAATCTTGATCAAAAATTTGATTTTAGCGATGCGATCAGGAAAACCGTCATTATGGTCGGTTTGGCAGGAGCTGTTTTGCTTGTGATCGGCATTTTGGCAGGTATCTTTGGAGGCCACGGACATGGTGACGAAGCTTCAGGGCATGCGTTTCACTGGTCACAACGGTTGTGGGCTAATTTGTGGATCAACAATGTGTATTTCACAGGTATTGCCATCATTGGCGTATTTTTCTTTGCCATTCAGTACGCTGCACAGGCGGGTTGGTCTGCTCCATTGGTACGGATTATGATCTCTTTCGGTCATTGGCTTCCGATAGCCGCTATATTGATGATCGTTACCTTTTTCGTCGCTAGCCATGACCTGTTCCACTGGACCCACAGCTACGTGTATGATAAAGCCGATGCGGCCAATTACGACCGAATAATTGATGGTAAGGGAAGTTTCTTCTATTGGCCCATGGAAAAAGGCTCTTTTCCGATATTTTATATTGTGAGAATGGTTGTTTTCTTCGGTTTTTGGGTTTTCTTCTTTAACAAGTTGAAATCGCTATCAAATCAAGAGGATATCAACGGGGGAGATAAATATTGGTTTCAAATCCGAAAATGGGCGGCCATATTTTTAGTGTTCTTTGCAGTTTCCTCTTCTATAAGTGCTTGGGATTGGGTTATGTCAATCGACACCCACTGGTTTTCTACCTTGTTCGGATGGTATGTTTTTGCTTCTTGGTTTGTAGCCGGGCTTTCTGCGATCACCCTTGTGACGCTCTTTTTGAAGGATCTAGGATACTTACCTATGGTAAATCAAAACCATATTCATGACCTCGGAAAATTTGTATTTGCATTTTCTATTTTTTGGACTTACATCTGGTTTTCTCAGTTTTTGTTAATCTACTATGCAAACATTCCTGAAGAGTCGGTTTACTTTCTTGAAAGATTGTCAAGTGATGTGTATGGTGGGTTTATTTTTGTAAATATCATTCTAAACTTTGTTCTTCCGTTCTTGGTTTTAATGACAAGAGATTCCAAGAGGCATGGTGTATTTCTAAAGCTGGTGTGTACACTGATCTTATTTGGACATTGGTTGGATTTCTTCTTGATGGTTCAGCCTGGAACTTTGGGACACAATGGCGGATTAGGGTTTATGGAAATAGGAATGCTTTTGGTTTATGCTGCTGGGTTTACGCTGGTCGTTCTCACTAATCTAGCCAAAACAAGGCTTGTCGCCAAAAACCACCCTATGTTGGAGGAAAGTCTCCATCATCACATTTAAATCTTCTCCGAAAAAACGATTATTATGTACGGATTTCTTATTACTATAGGTGTTGTTCTTCTGCTGTCTGTTATTTGGATGGTATTTAGGGTGCAGACGCTCATTTCTGTCGCAAAGGGAACAGAAGGTAAATTTACAGGGAATACCAATAAGGTGAATGCCTTCTTGATGATGGTCTTTTTAATTGGTACAGGTATCTTAATGTTTTGGTATTCTATAAAAGAGTTCGATAATTATCAATTGCCTGTAGCCTCTGAGCATGGCGTGGTAACGGATCAGCTTTTCTGGATCACCATGGCAGTGACTGGTTTCATTTTTATTCTTACTCATATCCTTTTGTTTTGGTTTAGTTACAAGTATCAATACAATGAGAAGAAGCGGGCTACCTATTACCCAGATAATAACAAACTGGAAATTATTTGGACACTTGTTCCAGCGGTCGTTTTGACCGTTTTGGTTATCTCTGGCTGGAAGGCTTGGACTGACATTACTTCTCCGGCGCCAGAGGGAGCCCATGAAGTAGAACTGATGGGTTACCAGTTTGCTTGGGAGGTGAGGTATCCTGGAAAGGATGGTATTTTAGGCGATTACGATTATCGGTTGATCAACGCAACGAATTCTAGAGGAATAGATTTCACTGATCAAAACTCCCGAGATGATTTTCCATCTCAGTCTGTAGTGATTCCTAAAGGTGAACCGGTTTTATTTAAGATTCGTGCGAGGGACGTATTGCATTCAGTTTTTGCTCCCCACATGAGATTGAAAATGGATGCAGTTCCGGGAATGCCCACCCGATTTTGGTTTGTACCTACCAAGACAACAGCAGAAATGCGAGCGGAACTCGGAGATGAAGAATTTGAATATGAAATAGCCTGTACGGAGGTATGTGGCAGCGGCCATTTTTCAATGAAACGGATAATCACCGTGGTTGAGCCGGACGAATATAGACAGTGGTTCAATGAGCAACGAACCTTTGTAGACGCTAATCCCAGTTTGGTGGTAGAAACTTCTGCCCCAGATCAGTTAGCGGTGGAAACTTCATCAGTTGAAAGTAAGTAATATTAAATAACAAGAATATGGCGGTAGCTAACGTATCAGCGCATAGTGTTTCTACACATGACGATCATCATGACCATGAGCACTCAGACAGCTTCATAACGAAATACATCTTTACGACTGACCATAAGATGATCGGTAAACAGTTCTTGATTACCGGGATATTTTGGGCTTTGATAGGTGGATTTCTTTCTATTCTCTTTAGGCTTCAGCTAGGCTTTCCGGATTTAAACTTGGAATTTCTGCGTCCGCTTTTAGGAGGATGGATTACGGAGACAGGTCAGTTAGACCCAAATTTCTACTTGGCACTGGTGACGATGCATGGAACCATCATGGTGTTTTTTGTATTGACTGCCGGACTGAGTGGTACTTTTTCTAATTTCCTGATACCCCTCCAAATAGGTGCACGGGATATGGCTTCCGGCTTTATGAACATGTTGTCCTATTGGTTCTTTTTTCTCTCCGGTGTATTGATGTTTATATCCTTGTTCATAGAGACCGGCCCGGCCTCGGGTGGATGGGTGGTTTATCCGCCTCTTTCAGCACTCGAACAAGCCATGCCCGGTTCAGGTCTTGGGATGACACTTTGGTTGGTAGCGATGGTGTTCTTCATTGCTTCTCAGCTTTTGGGCGGTATTAATTACATTACGACGGTCATTAATTTGCGGACGAAAGGAATGTCCTTTTCCAGGCTTCCATTGACCGTGTGGGCGTTTTTCCTCACAGCGGTAATTGGATTACTTTCCTTCCCTGTGTTGTTTTCTGCTGCTTTGTTATTGGTCTTTGACAGAAGTTTCGGAACCAGTTTCTATCTCTCAGACATTTATATCGGTGGTGAGGCGTTGCCCAATACGGGTGGAAGTGCTGTATTATACCAGCATTTATTCTGGTTTTTGGGTCACCCTGAGGTGTATATCGTTCTTTTGCCTGCATTGGGCATAACCTCCGAGGTGATTGCTACCAATGCGAGGAAGCCGATCTTTGGATATAAGGCAATGATCATTTCCATGTTAGGCATCACGATTTTATCTTTTGTCGTTTGGGCTCATCACATGTTTGTCTCTGGGATGAACCCTTTCCTAGGGTCTATCTTCATGTTCCTGACGCTGATTATTGCGGTTCCTTCAGCGGTTAAGGTATTTAATTACCTTACTACGCTCTGGAAGGGCAATCTTCGATTTACTACGGGGATGATGTTCTCAATAGGATTGGTTTCATTTTTCATATCAGGCGGACTTACCGGTATTTTCTTGGGCAATTCAGCGATTGATATCCAGTTACACGATACCTACTTTGTGGTAGCACACTTTCACTTGGTGATGGGTTCAGCCTCTTTCTTTGGTTTGATGGCAGGGGTATATCATTGGTTCCCTAAGATGTTTGGTAGAATGATGGACGAGAAATTGGGTTCAGTACATTTCTGGTTAACCTTCGTAGGTGTGTACATGGTTTTCTTTCCAATGCATTACATTGGAATAGCCGGGTTCCCTAGAAGATATTACAGTTGGTCTACCTTTTCCTTCTCCGACATGTACACCGATTTGAACATGTTCGTTTCGGCGGCGGCTATAATCACCTTTGCGGCGCAGTTCATTTTCTTGTTTAATTTCTTCTATAGCATGTATAGAGGAAGAAAGGCGTCACTTAATCCTTGGCAATCAAATACCTTGGAATGGACCACACCTTTGCATCCAGGACACGGAAACTGGCCCGGAGAGATTCCTGCGGTTTATCGGTGGCCTTATGATTACTCTAAGCCAGGTGCAAAGGAGGATTTTATTCCTCAAACTGTGCCACTATCGGCTACACCTGAGTCCAATCTACCCCATGAAGAGCGTTTGGTGAAGTTGGAGAGGGAAATCATAGCGGAGGAGGAGAATGTGTTGGTAGCACATGAAAGTAAAGGCAGCCATTAACTTCAAATGTTGATCTTTTTGGCTTTGGGTATTAATTCTAAGCCAAAACAGCACATCAGTAGAAGTGATTTATTTGGGAGCTGGGTGATTCTTTATGTTTTTCCCAGCTCCCGTAGTTGTAACAATGAATAGGCTATTTCCCGGTCGAATTTGGGTCATATATCCTTTCCTGAGTTAAGGCAGGTTCCTGATGAAGTGGTCTTGTTCCGTTCTTCATCAATGGTCTGTTCGCATGTCACATTCATTTCGCAAGGTTTCGTGTGATTTAATTGCCTCGATAAAAATGAACAGTGTAAATATATCTGATAGTACATTCTGGAGTTTACTGTCCGTCAGGCTTAGGGCTTATTCGGATCTTTTAAAATTCAGGCTCTCAGCCTTGGTCACCTTTTCTGCTGTTTTCGGGTTTGTACTTGGCCATTCGGCTCCTGGTTTTTCTTGGGCTGGTTTGATAGGGTTGATCGTAGGCGGATTTTTGATCAGTGGGGCGTCCGGTTCGGCGAATGAAATTTTAGAGAGGGACTTGGACCGCCTTATGAAACGAACCCAATCAAGGCCACTGCCCATGAATTTGATTTCCTTGCAGGAAGCCCAGTGGTTTACGATTATTACGGCTGTGGTTGGGGTTCTCACATTGTGGGCATTTACCAATCCCCTTACTACCTATTTGGGTATACTCAGTATGGTATTGTATATTTTCGTTTACACACCTCTTAAGCGTGTAGGCCCTATTGCGGTTTTGGTTGGGGCTATCCCCGGTGCGATGCCTCCGCTATTGGGTTGGACTGCGGCTACAGGGGCGGTAACCTACGAAGCATTGATTATCTTTGGCATTCAGTTTATCTGGCAATTTCCACATTTCTGGGCGATCGCTTGGGTCAGCGATGAAGATTATAAACGCGCGGGGTTTAAATTGTTACCCTCCGGCGGAGGTAAAGATTTAAATACGGCTATACAAATAATGGTGTACACGCTGTTTCTCTTGCCTTTAGGTCTATTGCCAACCTACTTTGGATTGACCGGGCTAAATTCAGGGATTGTAGCTACTATATGTGGGGTATTGTTTTTGGCTCAAACCTTCTCGCTGATGCGTGATTGCTCCAGGAAATCTGCACTCAAGATTATGTTCGGATCATTCCTGTATTTGCCGATTGTTCAAATAGCCTATTTACTAGATAAGGTAGGGTAATGGAAGAGAAACTAGCATTTATAGAAGAGGCGGAGCAACCGCTTTCGATGCATCCCAAGAAATTTGCCTTGTGGCTTTTTATCGTTACCGTAGTGATGATTTTTGCGTCGATGACTTCAGCCTATATTGTCAGACAGGCAGAAGGCAATTGGCTGGAGTTTGATCTACCGGATATTTTGTGGTATACCTCGGGTGTTATCGTGCTTAGTAGTATTAGCCTTCATTGGGCTTATATAGCTGCCAAGAAGGACTCTTTTGATCAGCTAAAGGCGGCGTTGGTTATTACATCGGTTTTGGGGCTTATTTTTCTGGTAGGACAATGGTACAGCTGGGTAGCGTTGGTAGACAGGGACGTTTATTTCGTGGGCAATCCCTCCGGCTCGTTCCTGTATATTTTCACTGGCTTGCATGCATTACATTTGATCAGTGGTGTGATATTTCTAATTATTGTATTAATTTCGTCCTTTAGATATCAGGTGCACTCCAGGAATCTGCCGCAGATGGAAATGTGCGTCACTTATTGGCATTTTCTGGGTGGGCTTTGGTTGTATTTGTTTATGTTTCTTCTTCTGAATCATTAATTATTTAATAAACGTTACATTATGTCTTCGACTGCTATAGAAATCAACTCAAAACGAGGTGTATGGGGAGGTGGGAATGAACCATTGAAAGCTAGTTATGGGAAACTCATGATGTGGTTTTTCCTGCTTTCTGATATATTCACTTTTGGTGCTTTTTTGATTACGTATGGTGCTATCCGAATGAGTTATCCGGCTTATGAGGGAGCATCAGCGGACTTCGTTAGTTCCAATGAATATTGGCCCATTCCCGAGATGATCTTTGATGCGATTCCGTTTGTACACGGGGGGCATTTTCCGTTGGTGTTTGTTGGTTTAATGACGTTTATTTTGATTCTCAGCTCCGTGACGATGGTATTGGCGGTAGAAGCAGGGCACAGAAATGATCGGAATGATGTTACAAAGTGGCTATTGTGGACGTTGTTGGGTGGGGCGACGTTTCTTAGCTGTCAGGCTTGGGAGTGGACGCACTTTATACATGGAACAGATGAAGGGAGTTTGCTTACTTACGTTAATTCACTGAGCAATGTTGTCTCCGAGACGGTGCATGGGGCAAATTTGGTGGTAAATGAGTATGGTCCAGCGCCTTTTGCCCAATTGTTCTTTTTTATCACTGGATTCCATGGCTTTCACGTAACAGTTGGTGTATTTTTGCTTTTTCTTGCTTTCTATCAGTCCGCAGTAGGCATTTACGAGCAGAGAGGGCACTATGAGATGGTAGAGAAGATCGGTTTGTATTGGCATTTTGTAGACCTTGTTTGGGTATTTGTGTTTACCTTTTTCTATTTGATTTAACGATTAACGAATTTATACTATGGCTTCACAAGAGAATAAAAGAACCCTTGAGGTAATCCCGAGAGACAACGCCAAGATCAAAAAGATCTGGATGACAGCGCTCTTGTTGTTCATTATTACAGCAGTAGAATTCTTGTTTGCATTTACCATGCCTCGGGGCATCCTGCTTTACGTGATATTTATTGTACTAACGATCGTAAAGGCCTATTACATTATGATGGAATTTATGCACTTGGGTGAGGAAGCGAAGCCCTTGTTTTATTCAATCATCGTACCCTTGATTTTCTTGGTTTGGTTGGTAATCGCATTGATGAGAGAAGGAGCCGATATCCTGGACATGCGTTGGTAGGCCGATTTAGGATTTTCTAAAATAATTTAGCAGGTTGGGGTGACTCTTCAACCTGTTTTTTGTTTATATGGTGTATGAAGGCACAGCTTGTTGCCAATTGACGTGTGTACAGGTTTAGAAAGGGAATAAGCAAGCGAAAGCCGCAAGAAATGGGAGAATGGATTTCCTATTACGCGGCTTTCCCCTCTGACCGGAGCACCTAATGATGTTAACTTGGAATAAATGAAAGGATTGAGGTTTTTACAGATTTTGGTATTGTTGTGTATATTGATGATACCTATATTGATTATCTTGTTTTTGAAGGGGTTTTCCACGAATACCTATTCTATCCCGATATTTTATGAGAATGGAGTGGAGGATCCATACGATGATTGTAACTACACTTCGACAGGGCAGCATGTGATTCCGGATTTTACGTTTGTGGATCAAGATTCCCTAGCTAAGGGTAGGAAGGAAATGGAAGGAAAGATTACCATTGTGGATTTCTTTTTTACCAGTTGTCCAAGTATCTGTCCCGTGATGTCTAAGGAAATGGAGCGGGTGCAGGATGCCTTTCGAGATGAGCCGTTGTTTCAGATTTATTCGATTTCCATAGATCCGGACCATGATTCACCGGAAGTGTTGTCACGGTATGCTGCACAGCACGGTGCAAAGGAAGGAAGGTGGTTTTTCTTGACAGGTCCCCGTGAACAAACCTATGAATTGGCTCGTTGTGGATTTGTTTTGCCAACAGTTGATGGTGGCACGAGTCCAGATGATTTTGTTCATTCCGATAAGTTTGTTCTTGTAGATGAATTAGGACGAATAAGGGGATACTATAGTGGAACGAATAGAGAGGGAGTGGACGAACTAATATTGGAAACAAAAGTCTTATTATATGGGAAGTAGTAAAATAACTTATACGTCAGGTAGTGAATCGGTAATTCTCCGTTGGATCACTGCCATTTCAGTGGCTGTACCGGTTGTGGTAGCATTGTTGCTATTTATGCCTTCAAAGGTGGATGTAGGTGCTGATTGGGTATATTTTTTACCTCACCTAAACGCGGTGATTAATACGGCTGCAACTTTTGCATTACTTTCAGGGGTTGTCTTCATTAAGCGTGGGAATATCGGTCTGCATAAGGCGGCAATGACGGTGGCTTTTGTCTTAGGAGCTATCTTTTTAGTATCCTATGTGGTGTATCATGCGGCTGCGGAGAGCACTTCCTTTGGTGGAGAGGGTTGGATTAGGCCTGTATATTACTTTTTGTTGATTACCCATATTGTGTTGGCTGCGGTAGCTTTGTTTCCCATTTTATTGGCGTACTATTATGGATATGCTGACAAGTTGGAAAAACACCGCAAAATCGTCAAATTTGCATTTCCGATCTGGCTCTATGTGACAGTGACCGGTGTGGTCGTGTATTTGATGATCAGCCCTTATTATGTCCATTAAACCTATTGCCTAATTAACTCGTTGAAGTATACATGAAGCTTTTAATTCGATCTATTTCTTTGTTGTTGTTTCTTATGGCAGCATATTTGCCTAATGTTAGTGCACAATGTGCGATGTGCAGGGCCACCATCGAGAACAATGTAAGCAGTGGAGACACGACCGTTGGGGCCGGTCTTAATATGGGTATTCTGTACCTTTTTGCAGCTCCCTATCTCTTAGCGATGATAATCGGATACTTTTGGTATAGAAATGCCAAAATGAAGAAGCGAGCTGCGTATTGAGTGAGTGATAAAAAGATAAAATGAAAAGCAAAGCCTACCTAGCGCTTTGCTTTTTGGTTTAAGGGTTATGCTGAAGCGATTAAGGATTGTCATCATTGTCTCAATTCTACTTTTAGGGGTAGTGCTGGCGATAAATTTTGTATTGAGCGGTGATGGTGGAGAAGCCGAATACTCGAAGGCGCTGGAAGATAAGATGGGCGAGGTAATTCGGGATTTTGACGAGGATTACATACAGCTACTCATGAACAATCGGCCGGATAAGCAGGTGAGTTTTCTGACGCTAAATTCGGAAACCAAGCATGCATTTTATCTTTTTTCCTTAGATGGAGAGCTGGTTTACTGGTCAGATATTACCATGATACCTTCTTTTCAAGATTTTTTGACCAACCGGAAATATCAGCTTGTTGAAAATAAAAAGGGTGTTTATTTTTCCAAGCTCCGCAAATTAAACAGGAATTCGGTTGAATATTGGGTACTTCAGGTGTATCCGCTTATAGACCACGTTGAGATTGAAAATGAATACCTTCAGGCAGGTATCAATCAGGACGTTTTTGGAAATGATCGGTTTATTTTATCTGAGGATATTTTAGAGGGATACACCAAAATAACCTATGGCAGTGAGTACTTATATTCTGTTTTTTTTCGTGTTGGGTATGAATCGGCCGGTCATTCAGGCAATTCAACGCTACTGATCTTTTTCTTTTCTCTTTTGGGCTTGGTGGCTTTATTGGGTGGCAGTTTCCTTAGGACACTCTGGGTGAGAGGGCACCGACTGACAGCCACTTTCTACACAGCGCTGATCTTCGCAACGATCCGTTTATTAATGCTCTTTTTCAGTTTTCCGCAAGGTTTTTTTGAAACCGAGTTATTCAGTCCAAGTCAGTATGCCTCTTCTGCCCTTAACCCTAGCCTTGGAGACCTTTTCCTAAACGTGGTTTGTGTCGCTACGGTATTGATGATGCTCTTCATCCATTGGGGGACCAAAAGAGTGTTGGTCTCTTTTCGGATGTTTCGTCAGCAGTTATCCGAGTTTTGGGTTTTTGTCCTCGCCCTGCTTTTGAGTATGCTGTGCTTGGGGCTTTTTTTTGCGCTCTATTTGGATATTGTTCAAAACTCTCAGTGGAATATCAATATTCATTCGCTGCCAAACTTTAACATGCTAACTGGCATTAGTTTGGTAATTATATTTATTGGTGGGATGATTTATTTTTTGTTTACGATCATTTCCCTCAATATGGTATTGTACAAAGGGATGGTAGGGAAAAAGGCCGCATTGAATACGCTTCTTTATCTCTCTATTCCGATTTCCGCTTACCTTTTTTTTATGGACAGGGAATTTTTGATTGCTTTTTTGGGCCATTTTATATTAGTAGCGACTATTATAGGCCTGCAATTATACAAGAAGGTGTTTCACATCGGACTGGAGGCGTTTCTGACCTTTTTCTTTGGATGCTTGATCGGCGCGGTGATTATTGGCGCGGCATCATATCACCATACCCGCATGCAATCGGTACAAACTAAGCGGAGTTTTGCCGATTATGTGATGCTGGAGGATGACATAATGGGTAATTACCTGTTAGGAGAAGTCATTGAAAACATTGGAAGTGATCTTTTTATCAAAAGCAGGATGGCAGATCCCTCGCTTTCCAAAGACCCAGTAGAACAAAAGATCAAGAAAATATACCTTACAAATTACCTAGATAATTTCGTGTCTGTGGTGCGGGTATTTAACCGATCGGGTGAGAGTCTGACCCATAGGGAATCAAGTCTGTCGTTAGATGAATACCGAAGCCAGTATATGAATAGTGACTTTTCTACACCGGTAAGGAACCTGTATTATGTAAAAGGGACGCAGTCAGGAAGTCCGAATAAGTTTGTCGCATTTATCAGTATGTACCGGGAGGCGAATTTTCTTGGTACGATCATGTTGGAACTCACGCAGCAGCGGATCATGGACAATAGCGTGTTCCCAAAGCTACTGGTAGACAAAAAGTACGCTTCTAATTCAAATGATCGGTGGTTGGATTATGCGGTTTTTGACGGTGAGGTTTTACAGTTTAGTTCGGGGGTATTCAATTACCGGCTGGAGGAGTTAGAAGGTATGCTCACAAACCCGAAATTATATACTTCTGGAATTGTTTTACAGGGGTATCACCACCTAGCTATACAGGGAGAAGGTAAGGTAGTGGTCGTTTCCTCTCCTGTATATTCACCACATTATGCCTATGCAGACGTAGCCATGTTTTTTGTAGTCTTTTTGTTGCTCACCCTGTTGTCAGTACTTGTGTACACTGTTTTTTTTAGTTTAGACCGTTTCAAATTTAACTATGCAACCAAACTACAATTCTACCTGAATTTCGCTTTCTTTTTCCCCATGATCGTAATCAGTGTGGTTGCGGTTGGCTTTCTTAGTAGATCTTATATCGAAGACCTCCATCGTCAATATTTTGATAAAGCATTGGTTATTCGAGATAATTTGGCTAAAATTTTAGAAGTTCCGGCTTCAGATCCGCTGGATCGGGATGAATTGATCGATGCGATCTATGCATTGGCATCGGCGACTAATACCGATGCAAATATCTACATGCCAACCGGGAGATTATTGGCCAGTAATCAGCCGAGGATTTTTGAAAAAATGATCCTCTCTGATTACATCAATCCACACGCCTATCAGGCGATTATTGAATCGCAAAATAGCCAAATTCTGCTTCAGGAAAAGGTAGGTAATCTGAGTTATAAGACGGTTTATCTGGGGATTAGGGACACCGAAGGTCAACAGATACAGCGTGTGATTGCCATACCTTTCTTTGAGTCGGAGGAAGAACTCAATGAGCTTATAGCAGACGTGATTAGCAATATATTGATCATTTTTATGGTAATGTTTATCGTCTTTTTGACCATATCCTATATCATATCCAAACACCTGACCCTTCCTTTTAAACTGCTTACCCAAAAGCTGAAGGTTACCAATCTGGAAAGTAATGAATACATGCATTGGCCTGCAAAGGATGAAATTGGGCTCTTGGTGAGTGAGTACAACAATATGCTGTCTAAGTTAGAGGCCAGTAAAAAAGTGTTGGCCTCCAATGAAAAGGAATCAGCCTGGAGGGAAATGGCCAAACAGGTAGCCCATGAAATTAAAAATCCACTTACTCCCATGAAACTCACCCTTCAGCACTTGCTCCGGCTACAAGCTGAAGGACGTCTGGACGACCCGGATAAACTGGAGAAGCCGATAAAGACACTTATTCACCAAGTAGATGTGTTGAGTGATATTGCCACCTCTTTTTCCACATTTGCTAAAATGCCCCTTCCGGAGACCGAAAGGATGGATATTAGAAAGGTGGTCCATGAAGTAGTCGAGTTGTATGCCAATAGGGAAGATATAAGGTTTAGCTTTGTGGATCGGGTGCCTAAGGAGATTCCGGTTACAATTATGGGAGATTCCAAATTGTTTGGAAGGGTAATTTCCAACCTCATCATAAATGGAATTCAGGCAGTAGAGAAATCCCGGATCCCCGAAATATGCGTTGAGCTAGATCAATATGACCAAGAGGTAATAGTTGAAGTAAAGGATAATGGAAAAGGTGTTCCGGAGGAGCTGAAAAATAAAATCTTTTTACCAAATTTCAGTACTAAGTCCGAAGGCTCCGGATTGGGTCTTGCCATTGCGAAGCGAGGAGTAGAGACAGCCGGGGGGCGCGTATGGTTCAAGACCAAGGCCGGAGAAGGTACCTCTTTTTTCTTGGCATTTCCGCTTCTGACTTAATATCAGGATAATCCGTCTTATTTTATTACTTTAGCCTGAGGTTATTCAGTCACGCATGAGGTGGGTTAGATACATTTTTTTTCTTTATATGCTGCTTAGGGCGATGATTATGGGCGCTTTTGCCCAAGAAACCACGTGTGAGTGGGTGTATTCCGTAAAATCCTCCCAACCTATCTCCTTGGATTCCCTTTCGGTGTATGATAAATCTATAGCCATCAATGATGCCGATGGAAATAACTATGAATTTTACTATGATTTGAACACGGGCTTGTTAACCATATCAGTAATGGAAGGAATCGTGCTGGACTCATTGCATATTTGTTATCGAACGTTTCCTTTTGCGTTAAATCAAACCTTTCGAAACAGGAGCCTGGCAGTGGATTATGATTCCATGGCCTATTTTAGGGATAACCGGGCCAGTATATCGCCCGAATTCGACTTCAGGGAAGAGGTGTTTTCCTCGGACAAACTAAATCAGTCAGGAAGCCTTACCCGGGGAATATCATTTGGCAACGCACAAAATGTGTTCGTTAACAGTTCGTTAAACCTTCAGATGGATGGGGAGCTGACCGAAAATTTGCAGATTAGGGCCTCAATCAATGATCAAAATGTCCCTTTTCAGCCGGAAGGGAATACGCAGCAGATACAGGACTTTGACAATGTGCTCATTGAGCTTTATAATGATAACTTCAACTTATCTGGAGGAGATGTGGTGTTGCAGCAACGGCGATCTGAATTTTTGAGGTATTATAAAAACGTGCAGGGATTGCAGTTTACTACAGACTATCAGGTAAATGATCAATGGAAGGCTTCTTCCCAAGCAACACTGGCCATTGCCAAAGGTAAGTTTGCTTCCGTACAGCTGGAGATCCGAGAAGGAGTCATGGGGCCTTACCGAATCCGAGGACCGGGAAGTGAGCGATTTGTCATCGTGATGGCTAATTCTGAAAAGGTATTTTTGGATGGCAGGCAGCTTCGGCGAGGGTTTAATCAAGATTATATCATTGACTACAATCAAGGAGAGATCACCTTTACCCCCAGTGTGGTCATAACCCAGTATAGCCGAGTTAGGGTTGATTTCGAGTATGCGGAACGGAACTTCTCCAGGTCCATACTCACTGCCAACCACATTCAACAGTCGGAAAAGGCCACTTTTTACCTTAACTATTATCGGGAAAAGGATGACCGGAACCGCCCGCTCTTCTTTGAGCTTTCAGAGTCCGATAAGCGGTTATTGAATGCAGTGGGTGATGAGTTGGAATTGGCGGCTGTTCCCCGAATTGACAGCATTCCGTTTGACCCTAACCGGATTTTGTACCGGAAAGTAGCCGCGTACCGTGAGGAGGGAGTACCGATCGAGTACTACGAGTATTCCACAGATCCTGAACAGGCATTTTTTGCCGTCAGCTTTCTGGAGACAATCCCTGGTCAAGGAGACTATCGGAGGCGGGAACAACTGGCTAATGGGGTGGTTTACGAATATATACCGCGTCAAAATGGGATTTCCCAAGGTAATTTTACCATCTTGTCTCCCCTTCCGGTACCGAACAAACGCCAAATGATCACCGCTGGAGCAGAGGTCAAATTGGGTAAATATGACCGCTTCTACGCAGAAGTGGCATTGTCTGATAGGGATGAAAATTTATTTTCTGAGCTTGACAATTCCGACAACCGGGGCTTCGGAGTGAAGTCTGGCCTGCTCACTGAAAACCGTCCTGTCAGCTGGCTGAAAGGCTATCGCCTGGATTCTAAA
Source organism: Lunatimonas salinarum (assembly GCF_017811155.1). Lineage (GTDB taxonomy): Bacteria > Bacteroidota > Bacteroidia > Cytophagales > Cyclobacteriaceae > Lunatimonas > Lunatimonas salinarum. Next base: position 39,175 of record NZ_JACVCV010000007.1, read on the forward strand.
TTAGATCTGGAGTTCAATAGCAGGGATTTTTCCTTTATAGACCGGTTAAGGTACATAGAGTTTGACCGGGATTGGGGCCTAAGCGCGGAAAGCTTGGAGGAAGCCCAACAGGAACGCATCGGGCTGCTGGAGGCAAAGCTGGAGAAGAGCCGGGACGAGTTGCTATCCTACTCTCTTTCTGTTCGTCAGCGGGGAGATATTCTTTCGGGAATTCAGCAGGCGGCGCGTCTGAATCAACGTTTGGGGTCTCGGATATTTCTAAAGACTGACGGGTTTGTGCTGGATAGCAAGGTGGGGTTTCTTCAAAATGAATGGTACAGGTATGAGGGAGAGCTAAGCTACCGTTCAGCTATACTGGTGCCAGGATACAAACTACATGTAGATCGGAATCAGGTGATGAATACGGAGCGCGATTCTTTGGTAAGCACTGCCATGAATTTTCTGGAGCATCAGGTTTTTGTACGTTCCAACGACACCTTGGATTATGCGTTCTTTGCGCAGGCCTCTTGGAGGGAGGATCGGTTTCCGGTAGGTGGCGAGATGGCGCCGGAAACCCGTGCGTTTACCAATCAGTACGGGTTTCAGCGCCGCATGGGAAACCACGATCTCAAGTCCACGTTCACCTATCGCAGGTTGGAGCATCTTATGCGGATGCTTCAGGATGAATCTACCGTGATGGGTAAGCTGGATTACTTGGGAAGTCTTTTTGATAACAATCTTCGCAATGAAATCAGTTATGCGTTGGGCAATGGGCGGGAGCTCCGTCGGGAGTTCGTTTTTTTGCCGGTGCCTACTGGAGACGGAACACATACCTGGCGGGATGACAATGGGGATGGCGTTCAGCAGTTGAATGAGTTTTACCTTGCTATTAATCCGGAGGAAAAGAACTTCATCAAGGTATTTGTGCCCACCGATGACTACATCCAAGCCTATACCACCTTGTTTAACTACAGACTCAATGCCAAATTTCCGGACAATTGGCGGACGGAAAAAGGATGGAAGTCCTTCCTCCATAAGTTTTCAAACACTACTAACTGGACGGTCGAGAAGAAAATAACCGCCTCGGCTATAGGTAGCAGGATCACGCCTTTTTTGGGGAATATAGCCCCGGAAGAGTTGGTGTCTGCAAGGGGGAATTTTAGGTCTACTTTCTTTTTTAACCGCTCCTCCGCTAAGTTTGGAGCGGACTATTCGATCTTCAGCAGTCAACACAAACAGTTGCTTTCCGGGGGCTTCGAGGAACTACAGCAGCAGGATGGCAGGTTAACTTCCAGGTACAATATTAACAAGCAAATCAACCTTCAATTTTTGGCCGCCAATGGTCTAAGGCAAGCAACCTCGAATTTTTTGGCCAATCGAAATTACCGTATTTATCAACGTTCTATCGGTCCGGAGTTGGCCATTCAGCCATCTTCGTTTTTCAGATCATCGCTAAAATACAGCCTTACCAAAAAGGTAAACGTAGCAAACACGGAGATTGATGAGGAGGCATCGCTGCATCAGGTAGGCTTGAACGTGCGTTATGCAAAAGCTATAAAAACCACGCTTAACGCTGAAGTTAGCTACACCCATATAGCCTATAACGGTGTTCCGAACTCCCCTACGGGCTACGAGATGTTACAGGCGCTCACTGTTGGCAGCAATTATGTGTGGAATATCAATTGGCTACAGAAAATCGGGGAAGGACTACAGCTTACCATGGTGTATGAAGGAAGAAATTCACAAGGACTTAACCGGGTAGTTCATACCGGTAGAATGCAGGTTACTGCCCTGTTTTGATGCGAAATAAACCAATAAATCCTGTAACTTTGTTTTTTATAATTAGTTGTCATACTAATAATTGAATTGCAAACAAATGTCGAAAAGTATATTGGTAACCGGTGGAACCAAAGGAATCGGTAGGGCGATCCTCTTTCGGTTTGCCCGAGAAGGCTTTGATTTATATACCTGCTCCCGGAGTGAAGAAAACCTTGAAGCGTTGTCCGCTAGTCTCCGATTCCGGTTCCCAGGTGTCAAGGTGTTCACCGGTGTGGCTGATTTGTCGCGGAAGGAAGAGGTGAAACGTTTTTCCGATGCGGTTAGCGCCCAAGTGGTTCCCGATGTATTGGTGAACAACACGGGGGTATTTTTGCCCGGTGCACTGCACAATGAGCCAGAAGGACACTTTGAAACAACGCTTCAGACAAACCTTTTCTCGGCATATTATATAACAAGGGCATTTGTTGACGGATTTATCCGCCGGAAATCAGGGCATATTTTTTCGATTGGTTCCATCGCAGGATTGACAGCCTATCCAAATGGGGGGAGCTACGCCGTTTCGAAGTGGGCCATGTTGGGATTTACCAAGTGCCTTCGGCAGGAGCTTCTTCCCCATGGTATTCGGGTAACTTCGGTATTGCCAGGAGCAACACTTACTGCGAGTTGGGAGGGGGTGGATCTTCCGGCAGAGCGCTTTATGAAACCGGAGGATGTTGCAGAATCCGTTTGGTCCGCCTATAACCTTTCGCCTCAGTCTGTTGTTGAAGAAATTGTAATCCGTCCCCAGTTGGGAGATATTTGAATATGGAAATCAAGACGCTAACAGAGAAAATCAATTATTGCAACAGCCTCACCGGGTACTCCCGGCGCAAGACCATTCCGGTACGAATTGGGGATGTTTGGGTGGGAGGAGACAATCCCATTGTCGTGCAGTCCATGACTACGGTTGATACCATGGATACGGAAGGTTCCGTTCAGCAGGCGATTCGAATGATTGAGAGTGGCTGTCAACTGGTGAGGATTACCGCTCCAAGCATCAAAGAGGCAGAAAATCTCAGGGCCATAAAAAGCGAACTCAGGGCTAGGGGATATAACACACCGCTTGTAGCAGATATACACTTCACCCCAAATGCGGCCGAGGTCGCGGCGGGGATTGTTGAAAAAGTGCGCATCAATCCGGGTAATTATGCGGACAAAAAGAAATTTGAGGTGATCTCTTACACGGATGAGTCCTATCAAGCAGAGTTGGAACGTATACGCGAGCGCTTCCTCCCCTTAGTCAGGATTTGTAAGGAACACGGAACGGCTATGAGGATTGGCACCAATCACGGTTCACTCTCTGACCGTATTATGAGTCGTTACGGAGATACTCCCCTGGGGATGGTCGAGTCTGCCCTAGAGTTTTTGCGAATATGTGAAGACGAAAACTACCACGACATCGTGATTTCCATGAAGTCTTCCAATACCCAGGTCATGGTACAGGCTTACCGACTGTTGGTGCAGAAGCTGGATGAGGGTGGGTTTAAGCCCTATCCGCTTCACTTGGGAGTTACGGAAGCCGGGGAGGCGGAGGACGGACGTATCAAATCTGCCGTGGGAATTGGGACTTTACTGGAGGATGGTCTGGGAGACACTGTTAGGGTTTCCTTAACGGAGGATCCAGAGTTTGAAGCACCTGTGGTGAAGGCATTGATTGCCCGCTACGATGCAAGGCTACCCCATAAGCCGATTGTCCCAATTACAACCTACCCTATTGATCCTTTTTCTTATAATAGGAGAGACACCCTAGAGGTGGCCAATTTTGGTGGCGGTAATGTGCCGCGAGTGGTGACCGATTTGTCTAAAATCCCATCGATTACCGAAAAGGAGCTAAAACATGTTGGGCATTTTTACCTACCGGAATTGGATAAATGGAAAATGAACGACCAAGGAGCAGATTATGTGTTTACCGGCAGGAACCCAATTTCTTTCATGCTTCCCAATGGTCTTAAGGAAATACAGCACGTAGACGTGTGGGCGGGTCAAACCGATAAGGTAAACAAGTATCCCGCATATACGTGGGGTGATTTCGCCAACGCGGTCCAATGGCACAGTTCCCTAAATTTCCTTTTGTTGGAAGACAGCGAAGTGGAGGAAGCCATTCCTTATCTAAGAGACCGCAAAGACCTGGTCATAATATTGAGTACTTCCAATCAGCATCATATGGCCGCTTTGCGGAGGGCATTTGTTTCGCTGATACAGTCTGGTGTGCGTGTGCCGGTAGTAGTCAAGGTAGCTTATGGGCAAATTGGCGAAGATCAGCAAATGCTTTTTCCTGCTACCGATGTGGGAGGGTTGCTCATTGATGGGCTTGGAGATGGGATTTTAATGGGCTTGGATCGTATAGTTTTACCGGACAGGGAGGCGACATTACGGCAGGTGAAGCTTCATAATACCATCAGCTTTGGCGTACTTCAAGCCGCAAGAACCCGTATGTCCAAAACGGAATACATCAGCTGTCCCTCCTGTGGGCGTACGCTGTTTGATTTGCAGGAGACTACTGCGATGATTCGGAAGCGCACAGACCACCTAAAAGGGGTGAAAATCGGCATAATGGGATGCATTGTAAACGGCCCTGGAGAAATGGCCGACGCAGACTATGGCTATGTAGGCTCAGGCAAGGGTAAAATTACCCTATATAAGGGGAAAGAGGTCGTGAAGCGTTCCGTTCCCTCGAAAAAAGCAGTAGACGAGTTGATTGAAATTATTCGGAAGGATGGCCAATGGATAGAACCTGAGTCCGTAGATTCCTAATTTAACCTAGAAAAAAAGGCGATATGGCAAATAAGCGTGTAAAAGAATTTTTCCAGTTAGGAGATGTGGGAAATTATTTCTTCCGCGTCTTTCGGAAATCCGACCCGGAAAGCAAGCCAAATTTCAATTTGCGGATGATGCACGGCATTAATAAAATATCTATCCTGATGTTTTTGGCCGCACTCATTGTTTGGATTGTTAAGCGGCTGGCCTAAGCTAACTGAAAATGGATATTCACCGATTTCGAGATTATTGCTTGGCAAAGCGGGGAACCACAGAAGATACGCCGTTTGATGCAGATACCCTTTGCTTCCGGGTAGGAGGAAAGATATTTGCGATAATAGACATAGAGTTGTTTCAAAGTGTTAATCTTAAATGCCTGCCCGAGAGGGCTGAGGAGATCCGAGTGGCATACCCAACGGTATCTCCAGGATACCACATGAATAAGAGGCATTGGAATACAGTTCCCTTTGATGGTTCCGTGAAAGACAGCGATATTTTAAGTTGGGTAGATCATTCCTATCAACTGGTTTTCAATAGTTTGCCCAAGAGCATACAAGTTTCGCTGGCGAAATGAGTTTTTTTTGTTTACGAGGTATTAGCAAGCGCTTTGATAAAGATACACAGGCGTTGAGCGGGATCACATTGGAGTTGGCCAAGGGGCAGTTGCTGGGATTGATCGGAGAGAGCGGTTCCGGAAAGAGTACTTTTTTGCGAATCGCTGCCGGACTGGAAACCCAAGATAGGGGCGAGGTGCTGCTCGACGGTGAACCCATTCTTAATCCCTCCCAAAAGCTTGTGGCTGGGTACGATCAAATACAGCTTGTCCATCAGCAGTTTAAACTTTACCCAAACTCCACCGTGGAGGAAAACATCCGGAGACCGTTGCTACTGTATGATAAATCCTATGCGCAGGAGCGTACGGAATACCTTTTGGATGCCTTTAATCTCGAAAGTATGCGCCGGAGACTGCCTAGGGAGCTATCAGGGGGACAACAACAAAAGGTGGCGATTGCCAAGGCACTGAGTTCAGAGCCTGAAGTACTCCTGTTTGACGAGCCATTTAGTCACTTGGATTCCCTCCAAAAGCGGCAGCTACTGCTTGAAATTCAGGCAGTGTTTCGGAAGTTGCACGTGACCGGAATATGGGTTACCCATGATATTAGCGATGCCTTGATGCTGACACCTTATATTGCGGTATTGCGCAAGGGAACTTTAATACAGCAGGGAAATGTAGAAGAACTGTTCAATCATCCAAAAAACCGGTACGTGGCGTCGCTTTTTACGCCAATAAATCCCCTACCAGAAGGTAGGGGACGTTTTTTGCGGCCCACCGCCATACGTGTTTCTACTGACGGTGAAGGTCTAGCGGGCAGGATAACGAGCTGTTGCTTTCTGCCTTATCATAATCAGTTGACCGTCTGTTTGACGGGTACCGGATTGGAGTGGATAATATTAGACGAGCGTAGGATTTTCCGCCAAGGTGACTTGGTATCATTGGTGTTTCCTAGAGGCGAGATTATGACCCTATCGGAATAGGGATTGTTCATTCGACAAAACCTTGAGCAGCCTCTTCTTTGGTGGCTTTTCGTACACGGTAGATTTCTCCATCAAAATGAAGGTTCATTCCCACTAAAGGATGGTTGAAATCCAGCAACAGTTCTTCCCCCATGTCTTTGATGACTTTGGCCTGCATCGGATAGCCATCTTCATCTATCAACGGTAAAAAGCTGCCCTCTTCTAGCATTTCCGGTTGAAATCCTTTTTCGTTTGTAAACTGGGCTTTTGGCACCGTGAGGACTAACTCCTCATCGGAGTACCCGTAGGCTTCTTCCACCGAAAGCGTAAAATTAAAGGTATTGCCTTCTGTCTTGTTTTCAAGTAAACGTTCGAATTTTTCGGGTAAACCGCTATTGCCAAAGACAAAATAAAACGGATCCTCTTCATCCCTCACCTCTACAGAGAAAGGCAGGGAGTGCGCTGCATCATTGGTGACTTTTAGTTCGTAGGTCAGACCGACCACGGTATTTTCAGTGATTTTCATTTTACCTGTTTTTACGGGGATAAAGGTAAGGCTATTTAGGAGAGAATAAAAATGGGTCTTTGAAGAGAGATCTTACTAATAGGAACATATTCTTTTTGACAGAAGCAGCTGGACAAATGCATGGATGATTCTTGCCAGTGGTATTGAGTATTCAAAATAAAATTTGTATTATTGTAACAGTAATCGAGAAATAAAATTATATATCACTCATAATAAAATTTTATTCCGATAAAAATGCATCGTGAAGTCAAAATATTGTTGTTCGCATTTTGGCTGATTTCAGTTGCTACCCCATTGCACGCACAATTTCAACCACACCTTCCCGATTTGCGGGAATGTCAGGACTTTAATTGTCCCGCCAATAACTTCACAATACAAAGCGTTTACCTAAGTGATATAAACGGAAATCCCATAAGCAATACGGTGAGGTCTTGTTCGCAGGGTCAAATTATCGACGTTTACATTTCCCTACGCTACTCCTCCAATTCTGGTTCAAACGTAAGCAATGGAAGACTCCTCGCTGATTTGGAGATAGGGAGTCAGCTGATTTTTATCAACTATTTCCTCGGAGAAATCAGCCCGAGTTCCGGAATGACTATCACGTTAATTGATGAAGATCTCAAATTTGCCTGGTCCTGTGGAGAGACCGTTAATTTGCTTAATCCGCATACGATCTACACGACCACCGCACAAGTGGACCATTCGATAAGTTATACCTGCGAAAACAATAGCTACGGCAAATCACAATGTGGAAATACCACGTCCATCAGTGTAACTACCCCTCATATACTGGATTTCGTTTTTCAGCAAGAGTGCACGGTAGGAGATGAAACGCCCGTATCTTTTGAGAATATTTCTAGAGGGGGGCTAGAATCTTACTACTATAGATGGGATTTTATGACGGGCGTGGATGCTATTTCGTCTACCGATTATGATACGCTAGTGACTTATTATGGAAACGGGACGGCGACCTTGACGGTGACCGACGAAAATGGGGTGATTTTGTCGACATACAGCCAGCCTGTTACCTTGCGGGAAACGGACGTGGTAGATCCTTTTACCACGGTGACCATCAATCAAACAGACACTATCAATCCCAATGGAGCGATTATTTTGGACGTGGTGAGGCCGGGTGAATATACCTATTTATGGTCGGGACCGGATGGCTTTTATGCCGATGAAGCGGCTATCTATGGGTTAAAGGATGGTGTCTATACAGTGGCGATCACCGATGAATATGGATGCGTGTTTGTCTATGAGTTTCAATTGCCGGCCTTTGTGTCTCTTCCCCTTCCTGTTGAACTTTTGGAGTTGACGTATAGTAAGCCTACCAAAGGAGTTTCGATTCGATGGAAAGTGCCTAAAGGAAACCGTGCATATGGTTTTCAGATCGAGCGTTCCTATGGTGGGATCGATGATTTCCTTGTAGTCGGTTACCTAGCGCCGGGCAAAAGCGGGGAAGGGACTAGTGGGACATATGCGTTCGTGGACAGTCTGAAAGCGCCTCGGAAAGGTAGGTATTATTACCGTATTAAGGCCTTGTCGGACGAAGAAGAGATCTATTGCAGTGAGGTTCGAATGGTAAATGTGTCTGTGCCAGACGCGTCGGATAGCTGGCGATTGTATCCTAATCCGGTGAATGGTTCGACTCTGCACCTTCAGTACGTAGGAAGCAGGAATGACTACGAGCATCGCGCACAGATCAGGGTCTATTCCCCTCATTTGGGTGCACATTGGGTACTGCATAGTGAAATGCTTCAGGTAGACCTCAGTGAGGTACTCGATAACATGCCTGGGGGTCTTTTCTTTGTTGAGATAAGGTATGCGGACTATACCAAAGTTTTCAAGGTGATTCGTTGATTTCAGGTAGCACCTGCCAACAAGCGGAACCAGATCACCAGTAGGCTACAAACCAGTACAAAGAAGACTTTTCTGTGCTTGGACTTGACGCTGAAGTACATTGCGGCGATGGCAAGTGACAAAAAAATCAACCCAAAAATAAGTGTGCCCACAGGAGAAATGACTTGTTCTGTTCCATGAAATTGACGTATGCCTGTGGGGATGTAAGGCTGCTTGCCCTGAAGGAAACCCAAGTAAACTTTCAGGTGGGCATATGCCAACACCAGACTGGTGAGGAGTGCTGCAAATGCAATGAACCAGCGGTTAATCATGGCAAAGTTTGTTAGAGAAAAGGCTTGGAGTATGTCCCCAAGCCTTTTGGATTTAAACCACTATATTGACGATTTTACCAGGCACAACGATAATTTTTTTCGGAGACTTTCCATCGAGCCACTTTTGAAGTGCATCGTTGGCAAGAGCCTGCTTTTCAATTTCTTCTTTAGAAAGGTCTAGTGGAAGGGTGATTTTAGCCCTCATTTTACCATTTATGGATACCGGGTATTCGTGCGTGTCTTCAGTGAGAAACTCCTCCTTGGCCTCTGGATAAGTCGCGTGGATAATGGAAGTTTCATGACCCAATTGCTGCCATAATTCCTCGGCAATATGCGGCGCATAAGGCGAAAGTATTACCAGTAGTGGTTCCAAGATCGCACGCTTGTTGCACTTTAATGCGGAAAGCTCGTTTACGCAGATCATAAATGTAGATACCGAAGTATTAAAGGAGTATCGGTCTATATCTTCTTCTACTTTTTTGATGGCTTTGTGAAGTGCTTTGGATTCTTCCTTGCTTGGCGATTCTTCGGTGACGGCCAGTTGTCCGTTAGTATCAAAATACAATTTCCAGAGCTTACGAAGGAACTTGTACACGCCATCGATACCATTTGTGTTCCAGGGCTTGAACTGCTCCAAGGGACCCAAAAACATTTCATAGAGGCGTAGCGTGTCTGCACCATAGCGCTCGATTACATCGTCGGGATTCACCACATTGTATTTTGATTTTGACATTTTTTCCACCTCGGCTGTGCAGAGATACTTCCCATCCTCCAAGATAAAGGAGGCATCTGCCAGGTCTGGTCTCCATTGTTTAAAGGCTTCCAGATCTAACTGATCGTTGTAGACTATATTGACATCCACGTGCATGGGGACGGTATCGTACTCGTGCCGCAATCCAGCGCTTACGAAGGTATTGGTTCCTTTCTTTCTGAAAACAAAATTTGATCTTCCCTGAATCATACCTTGGTTAATCATTTTGCGAAAAGGCTCCTCGATACTGACATAACCCAGATCGTATAAAAACTTCGTCCAAAACCTGGAGTACAATAAATGGCCGGTTGCGTGCTCCGCTCCGCCGATGTACAGATCCACCGACCCCCAATATTTCTCGGCTTGTCTACCTACGAATTCCCGCTCATTAGCAGGATCCATGTATCGGAAGAAGTACCAACTGGAACCCGCCCAGCCAGGCATGGTGCTCAACTCCAACGGATATTCCTGTCCTTGCACTTGGTAAGTCCAATTCTTAGCCCTGCCCAACGGTGGGGCACCGTCTTCTGTTGGTAAAAACTTATCCACTTCCGGTAGTACAAGGGGAAGATCCTTTTCGTCTATCAAATAAGGTAAACCATCCTTGAAATAGACAGGAAGTGGTTCGCCCCAATACCGTTGCCGGGTGAATATGGCATCCCGCATGCGATATTGTATCTTTCCTTTGCCTATTTTTTTTTCTTCCAAAAAGGCAATGGCTTTGTTCATCGCAGCCTGCATCTCCAGTCCATTGAGGAAATCGGAGTTCATGATCGTGCCTCCCTTACCTGGAAAGCTTCCCTCTTCCATACTTCCTTCGATGACCTGCCGAATCTCTAGGTTAAAATGACGGGCAAAGTTATAATCACGTTCGTCATGTGCAGGTACTGCCATGACCGCTCCAGTGCCATATCCTGCCAATACATAGTCCGCAATCCAGATCTGTATACGCTCCCCGTTAAACGGATTGATGGCATAACTGCCAGTAAATGCACCCGAAATGGTTTTTACATCACTCATACGGTCTCTCTCAGACCGGTTTTTGGCAGTCTCTACGTAGGCTTCCACTGTTTCCCGCTCCGTATCTGTGGTCAGTAGTTCCACATACTCATGTTCGGGTGCCAACGCGAGATAGGTTACCCCATAGATGGTATCAATACGGGTAGTAAATACCTTTATCTGTAAGGGATGACCTTCCACCTGAAACACCATTTCTGCTCCCGTGGATTTACCTATCCAGTTTCGCTGCATTTCTTTTACCGGTTCAGGCCAATCTACCGTTTCTAAGTCGCGTAGTAGGCGGTCGGCGTACGAAGTGATCCTCATACTCCACTGCATCATTTTTTTACGCTCTACCGGGTGTCCTCCGCGCTCGGAAAAACCGTCTTTTACCTCATCGTTTGATAGTACTGTCCCGAGTGCCGGACACCAGTTTACGGTCGTTTCGGCCAAAAATGTGAGTCGGTATTTTAGTAGGATTTCCTGTTTTCTTCGTTCGCTGTAAGCAGCCCATTCTGCCGCTGAAAAAGTCTCCGTATCATCATCGCATACCGCTTGAACGGTGGTGTTTCCGGCTTGCTCAAAAGTCTCCGTCAAAGATTTGATGGGCAACGCTTTATCGGCCTGCAAATCATAATAGCTATCGAATAGCTGCATAAAGATCCACTGTGTCCATCGATAGTAATTCGGGGCGGAAGTGCGGACTTCTTTACTCCAATCAAAGGCAAAGCCAATGCGTTTCAACTGTGCGGTATACCTTCGGATATTTTCCTCCGTGGTTATGGCCGGGTGCTGACCGGTTTGTATCGCATATTGCTCTGCTGGAAGTCCAAACGAATCATATCCCATAGGATGGAGTACATTGAACCCCTTTAGTCTCTTGAATCGCGTAACGATATCCGAAGCGATATATCCCAATGGGTGGCCGACATGTAACCCAGCCCCGGAGGGATACGGGAACATGTCCAAGGAATAGAACTTAGGTTTAGTAGCATCTACCTTTGCTTCAAACTGTTTGGATGATTCCCAGTAGGATTGCCATTTTTGTTCTACTTCTCGAAAATTGTAATCTGCCATTTTTGATTTTGGTAAGTGTAATTGGAAAATGGTTTCAAAATTAAAAAAAATAATCGGCATTCATTTCTAAAATGACAATGTATGTCATCGACGATAGGTGGAAGGAATGATCAAATTGGAAACTACCAGAATCGCCATCCTTTTCCGCGATTTCGAAAAATCCAATTTTCCCAGATGTCTTGGGCAAAGTAGATTTCTACACCAAAATTTAGCGAAAAATAGCCATCGTACCGGGCATTTGGTTCATCCAATCTTGGATCTCCACTTCCTCGACGCGGGGCTCCGCGGCTGGATTGGATCAGGTTAACATTAGGCTCACCATTTTCTAGCAAATAGCGGGCCTGCCTTACCGATAGACGAAGACGATCGGGGTTTTCGCCAGATATATAGTCGGCTACCAAATCTTCGTAAAATCCGGACATGTTGAACGAGCTGATGTCATCCAAGTAGTCAGTGACGGTAAAGCGGTAGTTACCTTCGATGAAAAAATCCATGTATACGTTTACTTTATACTTTAGGCCTAGACCCATCGGAAAAACCATGACGACTCCCGGGTAAGCTTCATTTTCGGTAAGCAAAGGCTTTAATGGTACCCATTCTCCCCGGTAATTTGCGTACGGTTCGTTGGTTGATACGCCTACTCCAGCAAAAATATAGGGGTTGAGAAATTCCCGTGTAATGTTGTATACTTTGACGGGCTTGTAATAATACTCAACAAGCAAGGCGGCTTCGTAATTTCTGGCCCGAAAGTTCAGATCTCGGGGTATGCGTCCGCTTCGGGGGTCTGCCTTGGTGTCCTGTCCTGAAATCTGGTAATAGGTAAGATCCATCCGCGCCTTTAAGTTGGTGCCGAAGGTATATCTTCCTGTAAGGGCTGCGTTGTAATCCGGTTGTACCCCCTCGTAGTACTTCCAAAGTGAGTACAAATCACCAAAATATTGCGTAGGGCCTCCATGTGCCGCCACGGACCAAGGTTCTTCAAAGCGGAACCGGTAGATAGCTTGTCCATTCACATCGTGAATCCCAATTGTGAAAAGTATACCTAAAAAAAAGCTCCGTAGCATCCTCCGCTTCATTATTCTCCAATTTTCGGATAAATATAACGTAAGGGGTTGATTTAATGGCCTGTTTCAGTCATATTTTTTGCCCCAGATCGAATATGGACGTCTTGCTGTGGAAAGGGTATTTCGATGCCTGCGTCCCGAAACCGCCTGAAGATATCGTAATAAAGTTGACTCTTTAATACGAGTGGTTTATTAATAAAATCAGAAGTCCAGACCCTGAGATCGAAGTCAATACTGCTTTCTCCATATCCTTGAAAAAGAACATCACAAGGCGGGTTACTGAGAACTCCCGCGTTTTCGGCGGCAGCCTCCAGTAAAATTTTACGGACTTTTTCAGGATCTTCCTTATAGGCTACACCTACAGGGATGTGAAAGCGAATATTCCGGTCATTATGTGACCAGTTTATTACGGGATTGTCAATAAACTGACTGTTGGGCACGATGATCGTAATGTTGTCGTTGGTAACAACCGTGGTGGATCGAGCAGATATTTTTACGACATCCCCGTTTATCCCATTTACTTCTATACGATCTCCTTCTTTAATCGGTCTTTCAAAAAGAATGATTAGACCACTGATGAAATTATTGGTGATATTTTGGAGACCAAAACCGATACCGACACCAATGGCACCTGCCAAAATCCCCAATGCGCTGAGATCCACATTGGAATTTTGAAGAATGGTGAAAAAGCCAATACTGATCAGAATGTATTTGATGATCGTGCCGATGGCTTTTCTGGTTCCAAGGTCTAGTGGGTAGCGTGCCAGTACCTTGTTTACTGTAAACTTTCTCACAAGTTCCGACAAGATTAAAATTGCCGTAATAGAAACGATCAGCCAAATCAAAAGCCCAATGGTTAGTTTGGATTCGCCCAGTCCAATGAGGCTGATTTGAAGAAACTGCTCCAGATGTTCTAAAAAATTCCCTAGGTTTCCATCTGTTATATCTTGGTATAGTTCATTCATCGTGGTGTAGGTTTTGCTACGAAATTCCGAGTAAAGTAATCAGGATCTGAGACAATCCAAAGCAGTAAATCAAAATCGACCTCTTAGTTTCTGATTAGGGAAGAAGAATCGTTGGAATCGGCGTTTGATTCCTATTTGATAGGGAAGGTTTCGTATATTTGGCAATTGAGTCTACCCATTTTAAAAACCCTGGATGAATTTAACTATAGAGAATATTTTATTGATAGGGTCTGCCTTGCTAATTCTGAGTATAGTAGCGGGTAAAACATCCTACAAATTTGGCGTGCCAACTTTGGTATTGTTTTTGACCATCGGGATGTTGGCGGGCTCTGACGGTTTTGGTGGTATCCATTTTGATGATCCCAAGATTGCACAATTTATAGGTATCGTATCCCTTAATTTTATCCTTTTTTCAGGGGGGCTCGACACCAACTGGCAAACCGTTAAACCGGTGTTTTGGCAGGGTTTTTCGCTTTCCACACTGGGTGTCTTTCTTACCGCGATCCTACTAGGTGTATTTATATGGCTGATTACAGATTTTACCATTTACGAAGGGTTGCTTTTGGGTGCCATTGTCTCGTCTACCGACGCAGCGGCGGTGTTTTCCATCCTAAGGGCTAAAAATCTGGCGTTAAAGACCAATTTACGACCTACACTGGAGCTGGAAAGTGGTAGTAACGATCCGATGGCCTATGTGTTAACCATCGCTTTTTTGGGTTTGGTAGTCGATCAGGATAAAGGGTTATGGACAGTTATCCCGTTGTTTTTCAAACAGATGGTTCTAGGAGGGCTATTGGGATACTTATTTGGCGTACTCAGCCGCTTAGCTATCAATCGAATTCAGTTGGATTTTGAGGGTTTGTACCCGGTGTTGGTTATCGGGTTGATGTTTGCCACGTTTTCTGCTACCGATTTTTTTGGCGGAAACGGCTTCCTGGCTATTTACATCTGTGCGGTTTACTTGGGCAATCAGGAGCTGATCCATAAAAAGGCAATCATGAAAATGTTCGATGGGTTGGCCTGGCTGATGCAAATCGTATTATTCCTTACACTGGGGTTATTGGTCTATCCCTCCGAAGTGGTTCCGTATATTGGGATTGGATTGTTGATCTCAGGGTTCCTGATTTTTGTCGCTCGGCCCATTGGGGTTTTAATCAGTTTGGTGTTTTTTAAGATGAAGATGAGGCGGAGGCTGTACATATCTTGGGTTGGCCTCCGTGGAGCGGTTCCCATTGTGTTTGCCACCTATCCACTACTTGCAGGGATCGATAAGGCAGATGTCATCTTTAATATTGTTTTTTTTATTTCACTTACTTCCATCTTGCTTCAGGGCACTACCTTGTCTACGGTGGCGGGATGGCTGCATGTGGCGTTGCCGGAAAAGGCCAAGCCGAAAAATCCCACGGATGTCTTTATGCAGGAATATCCCAGAGCCATTATGAAAGAGATCAAAATAGAAGAGGGTACGGAAAAGGTCGGGCAGCGAATAGTGGATCTGGAGTTCCCTAAATCGGCGATCATTGCCATGATACAACGGGGCGATAAATACATCACACCGAGTGGTTCTACAGTGATAGAATCGGGAGATACACTGGTCGTCCTTTCAGATAGTGAAAGTGGAATCAATGACGTGTACCGCAAGTTTGGGCTCAGAGATTCGATGGGGTAATCATTCCAGGCCATTCGGACCCTCTGTATTAGCGTTAAAAATTGAGTAATTTTGGATCATGAGCAAGCAAAAAGAGGAATTAGAGCATCGATTAAAGCTACGAAATGTGCGGCTATCTGACTACGAAGATATACGAAAGATCATGGTCAGTATATACAAAAACCAAGCGATGGCCTGGACCAAAGAGGAGTTTCAAAACCAGGTAAAAGCCTTTCCGGAGGGTCAAATATGTTTGGAGGATAATGGAACGGTGGTAGCTGTAGCTATGAGCCTGATTGTAGATTACGCTAAGTATGGCGATAACCACACCTATGATCAGATTACGGGTTATGGCAAATTCGATACCCACGACGAAAATGGGGATACGCTTTATGGTACCGATGTATTTGTGGACAAGGAATATCGCGGACTGAGGTTAGGCAGGAGGCTTTACGATGCCCGAAAGGAACTTTGCGAAAACCTGAATTTACGCTCAATCATTGCGGGAGGACGCATACCTGGGTTTAGCAAGTATGCAGATCAAATGACTCCCCGAAAATACATCGAGTTGGTAAAGAACAAGGAGATATTTGACCCGGTATTATCCTTTCAGCTTGCCAATGAATTCCACGTGCGAAAGGTGATTACCAAGTACCTGCCGGAAGATACAGATTCCCGTGCCTACGCCACCCTACTCGAGTGGATCAACATCTACTATGAAAAGGAAGAAAAGCTAATCGGTAATAAGAAGACCATCGTGCGGCTGGGTTTGGTACAATGGAAGATGCGAAGGTTTGCCAACGTGGACGACTTGATGCAGCAGGTGGAGTTTTTTGTCGACACCATTTCCAATTATAAGTCCGATTTTTGCCTTTTCCCGGAGTTTTTCAATGCTCCCTTGCTGGCAGGATTCAATAATATGGAGGCTTCCGAGGCGATACGGAATTTGGCGGAATATACCGCTGAAATTCTCGACAGAATGCGGGACCTAGCTCTTTCATACAATGTGAATATCATCGCCGGCAGCATGCCGGAGTATGACGGCAAGAAATTGCGAAATGTCAGTTACCTCTGCCGAAGGGACGGGACCATGGAAAAGCAGTATAAGCTGCACATTACACCGGACGAACAAGCCTACTGGGGGCTTCAAGGAGGGAATGGTATTCGGGTTTTTGATACGGATGCCGGCCGTATTGGGATTTTGATATGCTACGATGTAGAGTTTCCAGAGCTTGGCAGGATTTTGGCGGAAAAGGAAATGGATATTCTGTTCGTTCCATTTTGGACGGATACCAAAAACGCTTTTCTTCGCGTAAGTACCTGTGCCAAGGCCCGGGCCATTGAGAATGAATGCTATGTGGCCATTACAGGGTCCGTTGGCAATCTTCCAAAGGTGGAAAACATGGATATACAGCATTCGCAGGCTGCGATCTATTCTCCCTCGGACTTTTCCTTTCCCCACGATGCCACTATTGCGGAAGCGTCACTGAATACGGAAACTACAATCGTGGCGGACGTCGACTTGGATCTGCTTACCAAATTGCGAAAGGCTGGTAGTGTGAGGAATCTCGAGCAGCGGCGGCTCGACCTGTATTCTATTCAATGGAAAAGAAAGCGCTAAGGGTATGTATAAACGCCAAGTCCTCTCCGAAGTTTTATGTGCCAAAATTAAAAAGGTCAAGCTCCTCATCACAGATGTGGATGGGGTGCTGACGGATGGAGGCATCATTCTTGATGATGTGGGGATGGAGTACAAGCGTTTTCAGGTAAAAGACGGACAGATTATTCCGTTTCTCAAGAAATATGGCTTCACGGTAGGTGCGGTCACAGGAAGGGACGTAGCAGTAGTTAGGCAGCGCTGCGAACAGATGAACTTAGATTTTCATTACCACGGAGTTAGGAATAAGCTCGACCTTATCGTTCAGGTTATCAAGGATTTCAATCTGAGCTTAGACCAATGTGCCTATATTGGAGATGATATCATCGACTTGGATGTGCTGAGCAAAGTCGGCTTTTCTGCCGCACCTAAGGACGCCCTTCCTTACGTGTGCAGCCGGGTGGATTTTGTATGTACGTTGGAAGGAGGCAAGGGAGCTTTCAGAGAGGTCGCTGACACGCTTTTAGAGGTACAGGGCAAGTTATCTGCTGCACTTCATTCCCTTGATATCGCTTGATTGCGTCAGAAGTCAGGGTTTTGGTGGTCAGTTTTTGGTAAGCCTACTTGTACCAGGTAGGCAATCAATCCCCCCAAAAAATAACAGGTGGGTGGCTATTTAATGTTTAGGCACCTATGGGCCAGATCAGGAAGGCGGTAACAGTCGCGTATAAAGACCTAATTTTGAAAGGGACAACAGAAAGATCATATGAAAAACGATGGGAAAATGAATAAAAGTGGCTTTACCATGACAATTCGGGAGGGGATTGTGTTGGGGGCAGACAAGCCGGTATTGTTTGCTGGTCCCTGTGCAATTGAAAGCCTGGAAATATGCATGGAAATCGCCCAAACGGTGAAGGAGCTGGCCGATCGTCATGGATTTCTGTACGTTTTTAAGGCTTCCTTTGATAAGGCCAATAGAACCTCAGCGACTTCTTTTCGGAGTATCGGGATGGAAAGGGCATTAGCGATATTGTCGGATGTAGGAGGGAAGCTCGATATTCCACTGGTGACGGATATTCACGAAAGCTATCAGGCGGCTCCCGTGGCTTCGGTCGTGGATGTACTTCAGATACCGGCCTACCTTTGCCGACAGACAGACCTGCTTCTCGCTGCCGCTAGTACCGGGAAGGCGGTAAAGATAAAAAGGGGACAGTTTATGGCTCCAGAAGACATGCAATATGCTGTAAACAAAGTAAGAGCTGCCGGAAATGACCAGGTTTGTTTGACTGAGCGGGGGTTTACGCTTGGGTATCATAACCTGGTGGTGGATATGCGGGCTCTGCCGGTTATGCGGCAATTTGCCCCCGTCGTATTTGATGTGACTCACAGCGTGCAACAGCCCGGGGGACAGCGTGGGAGTAGTGGCGGTGAAAGGCAGTTTGCGCCTTACTTAGCCAGGGCTGCGGCTGCGGCCGGAGTGGACGGGTTTTTCATCGAAACTCACCCAGATCCTAAAAAGGCACTAAGTGACGGACCCAATCTTATCCCATTACATCGGATGGAGGCTTTTCTCGGTATGTTAAAGCGCGCTTGGGAGCTTGGAAGAGATTTTGAAGATTTTCAGTTATAAGAACATAGTGTAAAATGGCCAGATTGAGCAGTTTGCGTAGGTTTTTTTTTGGACAGACTATCGTGACAATGTTTGTTTTATTTTCTTTTGTAAACGCACAGACTTCCGGTATTGATTCGGGTGTTTCTTTTGAAATAAGGCATTTGTTTGAAGGAAGCCAAGAAGTCCTTTCCGGTAATGTGCAGTTGCTCAATCCAAGCCAAGCACTTGAATTTTATTCTGGACGGGATTTCCGAGAAGCGTGGGTTTCCGAAGGACGATTGACCTGCAATGCCTATGAAATAAGGTATCTTATTCAGCAAAGCCGGTTTGACGGGCTTATTCCGGAGGAATACCATTTGGCTTCCATTAACAGGTTATTTGAATTGATAGAGCTCGCAGCGAAAGAAAATTTTTCGGTCTCTGACATGGAACTGGCCCAGTTGGATGTAACCCTGTCGGATGCTTTCTTGGAACTTGGTTCGCACCTATACCTAGGCAAAGTTGATCCGGATCACGGTGACTATGGTTGGGAGTTGAAAAGGAAAGAGCCTAAAAAGGAAGTGTTGGCGATGCTAAAGCGAGCGTTAGAGGGGTGTGACGTGAGAAAAAGTATCGAGGCACTTTATCCAGGATTTCCGATGTACAAGC
This sequence comes from Lunatimonas salinarum, assembly GCF_017811155.1. Taxonomy (GTDB): domain Bacteria; phylum Bacteroidota; class Bacteroidia; order Cytophagales; family Cyclobacteriaceae; genus Lunatimonas; species Lunatimonas salinarum. The sequence continues at coordinate 58,302 of NZ_JACVCV010000007.1, forward strand.
GCATGCGCATCAGTATGATGGAGTTTTATGAGAAGGCCAAATACACACCCAATTCGTGGGACCAACTAACGGTGGTCAAATCCATAAAACCTTATGAAGAACACCGCATTATTGCCCAAGTTCGGGAACGATTGGATTTCTGGGAAGGGATCAGTTCGGAACCAACGAATGATCCGCACCGGTATGATTCGTTACTAGTAAAGCGCGTAGAGAAATACCAGCGGCAACTGGGATTAAACCCGGATGGAGTTCTCGGCAATGCTACGTTGCGTGCGTTGAATAAGCGTCCGGAGGATCTGATAAAGCAAGCCTCTGTGAATATGGAGCGATTGCGGTGGCTTCCGGACACCGTGGTGAGCGAAGTGATATTGGTAAATATCGCCAATTTTTCCATGGACTACATAAAGGAAAAAGACACGTTGCTCCATAGCAAGGCGATCGTGGGCAAAGCGTATCGGAAAACCCCGGTTTTCAATGCACCGATGACCTACCTGGTATTCAGCCCTACCTGGACCGTTCCTCCCACGATTCTCCGAAATGACGTGTTGCCGGCGGTAAAAAAGAACGTTGGCTATTTGAAAAGCAAAAAGATGCGTATACTTACCTACGGTGGCAAAGAAGTAGATCCGTATTCTATAGATTGGCGTAAGGTGACTTCCAATAGTTTTCCCTATCTCATAAGGCAGGATCCCGGACCGACTAATTCACTGGGATGGGTGAAATTCATGTTTCCGAATACCCATAATGTCTATATCCATGATACACCGTCGAGGGATTTGTTTGGACGGGATGATCGAGCGCTCAGCTCAGGATGTATCCGAATTGAAAAGCCCTTTGAGCTGGCCCGACTTCTATTATCCGACCAGCCCTTTTGGTCAGATGACAGAATTCGCTCCAGCATGTTTGGCGGAAAGGAGCAAACCGTGATGCTCAGACGCCAAATTCCTGTTGTTATTCTTTATTTGACTTTCTGGACTGATAGCCTTGGAAATGCAAAGATCAGGCATGATTTATATGATCGGGATGAAGCCCTGTACAAGGCGCTTAATCCGTCCCTTGCATTTAAGACGGGTAAATAGCATGGCAGACCAAGAATACCGAACACCGATTACCCGAAAGGCATCCTAGTTTAGTCTTTAACTGTTACAGATTGTACTACACCTACTGAATAGGACCCTTACGTACGGCTTAGGTTCCGGCTGACAACAGAGATTGCCCCACCAACGCAGAAGTACTCAGGTAATCAGCATCGTTCCCATAGATGAAAAGGAGGGATCCGCCCTTGATAAGATCTATGGCTTTATCCGTTATATCGGTGGGCAGTGCAGGGCATCCCAGACTCCTGCCTAGTCTACCAACAGATTGGGAAAAGGCTTCGTCGGCATAGCCTGCGCCGTGGATTACGATGGCTCTATTCCTGGCTTGATCGTTAAACCCTACTTCGAGACCATCTAAGCGAAGCGAATAGCCGTGTTTTCCCTGATAGGTTTCGGCCGTTCGGTAAAATCCCAGGCTGCTTTGGTAGGATTCTGGTCGGTTGGAAAAGCGCTCTGCCAGTAAATCTCCCGAATTTCTGCCATGTGCCACCACACTATGAAGCAATAGCTTTCCCTGTACCGGGTCGATAATCCATAGGCGCTTTTCGGTAGAGGGAAGCGAAAAATCAATAATGGTTAGCAGGTCGGCGGATAGGGTGTCTTTAAGTTTACGCCAACCCCGCATGGCCAGCTCAAAAACCTCTTCCGATGGCATATTGGTACCCGCATTAGCCATGAGCAGTTCGTATGAGGTAGGCGCAGGGTCAGTTACTTTGATAGGGGTTTTTGCATGATTAGATAAAGAGCCAAAATTAAGAAGCCAAAATACCGGCCAGATGTAGGAATTTACTAAGATCATGTGTTACTGGTTTTGTTTTCTAATTGTAAAACAATTTGGCAGTTTTGTAGTAATGGTATTCTCATTTCAGAAATATAATAATAGGGAACTAGTTGTACTTCGATCATGGTTATGTGTACTATTTTGCAGTTAGTTTAAAGCGGGCAGTGGCTCACAATTTCAACCAAGTTCTAATCTATTGAACTACAACTCATTGATTATTTCTGTTAAACGATAGTTAATAGTTTTTAAAACAAAAAAATCACAAATACTGTTCCATAGACGCATGACAGCTTCCATATTTAGAAAAGAACATTTTAACGCAGCCCATAGACTTCATAACCCGTCCTGGCCTGACTCTGTGAATAAAGAGGTTTTTGGTAAATGCAATTTACCTAACTACCATGGTCACAATTATGACCTCATAGTTCAGTTGACCGGACCTATTGATCCGGGAACCGGGTATGTATATGATATGAAATTACTAAAGGACCTGATAAAGACAAACGTTATGGAAAGGTTTGATCATAAAAATTTAAATTTAGACACCGATGAATTCAAACAACTTAACCCGACTGCGGAAAACATTGCTGTGGTTATTTGGAATATTTTAAGGGAAAAAATTGACACAAAATTTGAGTTAACGATTCGACTATATGAGACAGAAAGAAATTTTGTTGAATACAAAGGAAATTGATCTGGTGAATGCTATCGAGGAGTTGGGGGAATCCCATGCTGCTACGTCGCACGAGACGCCGCTTCGGGAAGACGCCTTCGAAATGGATGATGAACTGAAGATGGAGCTCATAGAAAAGCATTTCAAAGAAATTATGCATATACTTGGCTTGGATCTGACAGATGATAGTCTGAAAGGAACCCCTAAACGGGTAGCAAAGATGTTTGTTCAGGAGGTTTTCAGTGGGCTTAATCCCAAAAATAAGCCGGTTGCCAAGCTGTTCGAGAATAAGTATAATTACAGTGAAATGTTGGTGGAAAAGGATATCACCTTCTACTCCCATTGCGAGCATCATTTTGTTCCAATTTATGGAAAGGCGCACGTTGCGTATGTTTCAAATGGTAAGGTTATTGGTCTTTCCAAGATAAACCGAATCGTTCAATACTTTGCCAAACGGCCTCAGGTTCAAGAGCGCTTAACGGTACAGATTGGAAACGAGCTCAGGGAAGCCTTGGGTACAGAGGATGTTGCTGTGGTTTTGGATGCCTATCACATGTGTGTTTCCTCCAGAGGAGTGAAAGACGTAAATAGCTCTACAATTACTTCCTTTTATAGTGGAGTTTTTAAACAGGAAGAAAAGCGCCGGGAAGAATTTCTCAAATACCTTTCACTGGAGAAATAATTTCATTCAAGTGGCTGTAGACCATCCGTTAATAAATGCGTGTGACGGTAAATTTGATCTAAAAACCGAAGTACATCTTCGGTTTTTTTATGTTTGATTTTTAAACAATTTGGTGCTAGAATTATTAATAATTAAGACAGCTAAGATCTACGATGAAAGGTAAAAACTTTATAATAATTGGAGGAAATAGTGGTATCGGTGGAAGTTTGGCTGCTTTGTTGAGGGAAGCGGAGGCAAACGTATTCGTTTATTCCAGAAATGAACCAGGATCCAGTAAACTGGATGTGACAGCTGCTGAATTGGAATTAAAAAATTTGCCCGACTTGATACATGGTCTTGTCTATTGTCCCGGGAGCATTACGTTAAAGCCATTCCATCGACTTGGAACAGAAGATTTTTTAAAGGATTACGAAATCAACTTCCTAGGTGCTGTGAAGGTACTGCATGCCTGTCTTAGAAATTTAAAGCAGGCAAAGGGTGCCTCTGTAGTACTATTCAGCACAGTTGCCGTACAAACAGGTTTGGGGTTTCACGCATCTATCGCCAGTGCGAAAGGGGCGGTGGAGGGATTGGTACGTTCCTTGGCGGCGGAGTGGGCTTCGAGCGGTATTCGGGTAAATGCTGTCGCCCCCTCACTGACCGATACACCTCTTGCGGGACAATTGCTTGGCACTCCCGAGAAGCAGGAAGCAGCGGCTAAGCGTCATCCATTGGGAAGATATGGAAAGGCTTCTGATTCTGCAAATGCGGCATTTTACCTTCTTTCTGAACAGGCAGGTTGGGTCACAGGGCAAGTATTGAAAGTAGATGGTGGTATGTCAGCTATTCGATAGGGTGTGCACGGCCTCCCCACTTATTCGTTTGGAATTATGGAGATGAACCTCAGCAATCGTGGTTCATTTAATGAAATTTAGAGTATGAGAACTCCCCCAGAAGCATATTTGATATTCAGGGCTGAGCTTAAAAAGGCTCAGTTGGAAAAGGAGAAATTACGTAAAGCGTACGAGGAAAAGCTTGTGGAAATGAACCGCGAGTTGTGTAGACTTAAAGAGCAGATTTTTGCCCAGCAGGAGCTTATGAAGACGACTATCGACTATGCTACCCGGTTGGAGGTAGATCTAGATAAGTTGCGAGAAGAAGTAGAAAAGCATCGTAAGAACCCAAAAAGCACTTTTCACTGATGGATCATCCAAGTCATTATTTGAGTTTGCCTGTATCTTTACCGAGTCCAAAACCGTATAATCCTGATAAAATAGAGCCTGCCTACCAGACAGGCAGGCATGACGTAGCCTACACACTCTGGCAATACGATGCTACGTACGACCTGCCTGCCGGCAGACTGGGATTCCATCCCGATAAACCGGGACAAGTTGTGACCGCTGAAAAACAATTATAGACACATGAAAGGAACGTTAAATAAGTCAGTAGTGGAAAACTTCGACCTGGCGTTTGAAGAAAGATACGCCAAGGTGTTGACCAATGACGATGACGGAATAATCATTTGTGAGTTGTTGACGGACTATGTTCCGATCGAAGACTTTAAGCATACCTTTGAAAAGATTTCTAGCCTTGTCAAGAATGGGAGGTTTAGCAAGTTTATTTTTGACAAAAGAGCGCTACGTGCGTTTCATCAACCGAGCATGGAGTGGTATTTTCTCGTCTGGAAGAAGGAGATGTATAGCTATGGTTTAAAGGTACACCGTAAAATTCTTCCCTCGGAAAAATGGTTCGAAAAGATGGTTATGATTGCCAAATTGCAGATTATAGAAAATAACTCCGATAATATCATTGACAAGTTGGATATTAAATATTGTGACTCGGTGGAAGAAGCAATTTTATCTTAATGAAACATTTCAGTAAATCAGACCTTCTAGCAGCGGAAAAATCATTCCGAAGGGATTTTGTAAACACCTTGACGGGTTATAAATGCCTTCACCTTATTGGTACAATCAGCAATTCAGGGATTACCAACTTGGCGCCATTTTCCCAAATAATACACGTTGGTGCAAGTCCTCCGTTGATTGGGGTCTTATTTCGTCCCCATACTGTCGTGCGACATACGTTAGAAAACATCCTCAGGACCTCTTACTTCACGCTTAATCACGTTACGGAGTCCTTTTACCGTGAAGCTCACCATAGTAGTGCGCGTTGGGAGGGATCTGAGTTTCAGGCAGTCGGTCTGGAAGAGGAGTATTTGGAAGGTTTTTCAGCGCCGTTTGTAAAGCGCAGCCCTCTTAAAATTGCCTGTAAATTGGAGGAGGTTCAAACCCTGAAGTGTAATGGAACAGAGCTGGTAGTCGGGTCTGTGGAGCATGTATTTGTGAAGGATGACGCAGTTGGGTCAGACGGGTTGATTAGCGTATCGGAATTGGGATCCGTAGCTGTATCCGGCTTGGACGAGTACCACGTCGGAAGTCGCTTAGCACGTTTAAACTACGCCAAACCGGGTATCGCCGTTACCGATTATACAGGGTGAAATTATTGAAAAGTACGGATAGCGGATTGTTTTGTGAACAAGGGGGTTTTTACATAGACCCTTGGAAGCCAGTAAAGCGGGCCGTCATCACACATGCACACGCAGATCATTCTCGTTGGGGAATGGCCCATTACCTTGCTCATGAGCAGTCAAAGTCAGTGATGAAGCTTCGCCTTGGGAAGGATATTTCCTTGGACACTGTTCGCTACGGGGAAAGAATCACGGTGCAGGGAGTGCACGTTTCCTTCCATCCGGCAGGACATATCCCAGGGTCTTCTCAGATTCGAGTGGAATACAAGGGGAGGGTAGAAGTGGTAAGTGGAGACTATAAGTTGGCCGCAGATGGGTTGTCTGAGGGATTTGAGCCCATAAGTTGTCATAGTTTCGTTTCAGAATGCACTTTCGGGTTGCCTATATATCAATGGGAGGATCAGCGCGTGGTATTTGACAAAATCAATGCTTGGTGGGCAGAGAATGCGGCTAACGACCGCTGCTCGGTATTATTTGCATATGCTTTGGGCAAGGCACAGCGGATCATGCGGAACCTGGATTATTCCATAGGGCCGGCCTGGGTACACGGCGCCATCTGGAATACGAACGAGGCGCTCTATGGCGATGGGTTGGATCTTCCTTTATTGGAGAAAGTTTCCGAATCCATTCCGAAGAGTGAATACCGTAAGGCGATGATAATTGCGCCACCTTCCGCCATGGGGTCCGTCTGGTTAAAGAAATTTTCGCCTTATCGCACAGGAATTGGGTCTGGATGGATGAATATTCGCGGAGCCAGAAGGAGGAGGGCGGCGGATGTGGGATTTGTTCTTTCGGATCACGCCGATTGGTCGGAGCTAAACGAAGCGATTGCTGCGACCGGTGCAGAAGAGGTGCTTCTTACCCACGGCTTTACGGATTCCTACACCAGGTATTTGCGAGAACGGGGCATAAATGCGTCGGTATTAAATACACATTTTGTGGGAGAGGCTACTGATGCGCTGGATCTATAGCCAATCAGGCGACTAGCCTCCATCGTTGGTTAAGGTTGATTCACGTCAAAACGGAAAGTTGGCGTTTTTTTTTAGTAATTGGCAAGGGCTGATTACCTTTGCGCATGGCAGAACAGATACTCATTCTTGATTTCGGCTCTCAGTATACCCAATTAATAGCTAGAAGGGTCCGGGAGCTGAACGTTTATTGCGAAATCCACCCATACAATAAGATACCCGCCATTACCGATGAAATCAAGGGCGTCATTCTGTCCGGAAGTCCGTGTTCGGTTAGGGATGAAGGTGCTCCGGATCTGGATTTGGAAATTTTTAGGGGAAAGTTGCCCTTACTCGGCGTTTGCTACGGGGCCCAGCTAATGGCACAGAAATATGGAGGCAACGTGGCTCCTTCTGAAATCAGAGAATACGGACGTGCAAACCTCAGTCACTTAGATATGCACTCTACCTTGTTTAAGGAGATGACACACGGGTCGCAAGTATGGATGTCCCATGGGGATACTATCAAGGAGCTGCCCGCAGGTTTTGACATCATCGCCAGTACCCCTTCTGTTCGGATTGCTGCATACAAAGTGGAAGGAGAGGAAACTTATGGAATACAGTTTCACCCGGAAGTAACCCATTCCTTGGAGGGGAAAAACCTTCTTAGAAATTTCGTGGTTCAGATTTGTGACTGTAGTCAGGACTGGACCTCCGATGTATTTATCGATATCACCATCGCCGAGTTAAAGGAAACCATTGGTTCAGACAAGGTAGTGATGGGGCTTTCGGGCGGTGTGGATTCTTCCGTAGCGGCCACGCTCATACACCGGGCTATCGGAGAGAATCTCACCTGTGTTTTTGTGGACAATGGATTGCTCCGTAAGGATGAATTTGAGGAGGTGTTGGAATCCTACCACGGTCTGGGACTTAACGTGATCGGGGTTGATGCCAAGCAGAAATTTTACGATGCACTGGCCGGTATTTCTGACCCTGAAGGTAAGCGTAAAGCTATTGGTAAAACGTTTATAGAGGTGTTTGATGAGGAGGCTTCGAAGATTGCGGGAGTAAAGTGGCTGGGTCAGGGTACCATTTACCCGGATGTAATCGAGTCTGTTTCGGTAAATGGCCCCTCCGCTACGATCAAGAGTCATCATAATGTAGGTGGTCTTCCGGATTTTATGAAGTTGAAGGTAGTAGAGCCGCTCAAGACTCTTTTTAAAGATGGGGTACGGGAAGTGGGCAGAGCGCTGGAAATTCCGGAAAACATCATCGGAAGACATCCTTTCCCAGGGCCAGGATTGGCCATTCGAATCCTAGGAGATATTACGCCCGATAAAGTGCAAACGCTGCAGGAAGTAGACGCAATTTTTATTCAAGGCCTGCGAGACCATGGCTTATATGATGAGGTTTGGCAGGCAGGAGCTATTTTACTGCCCATTCAATCTGTTGGGGTAATGGGCGATGAACGTACCTATGAAAAGGTGGTGGCGCTGCGGGCGGTCTCTTCTGTAGATGGAATGACCGCTGATTGGGTACACTTGCCTTACGATTTCTTAGGGAAAGTTTCCAACGACATCATCAATAAAGTCAAAGGAGTCAATCGCGTGGTATACGACATCAGTTCCAAGCCACCGGCGACCATAGAGTGGGAATAATTACCAAGAGCCTGATGAAGATATCAGGCTTTTTTTTATATTCTTGCTTCAAAATCACGTAAATTCGCAGCACCCAACACGACGTTCACTACATTAAATCATCTTACGAATCATTACCATGTCATCGATGAAGATCTTTTTAATTAGTCCTTTCTTAGCGCTTTCCCTTTCCTTTTCGTTGTTTTCTCAACAGCTCCCAGATGAGTATCAAGAGGGGAGACTGCTTATTCAGTCCGGAGATTACCAAGCTGCGATGGAGAAATTACGCCTGGTGATGGACGTGGAGGACTATGGCAGCTTGGCATATTATGCGCGGTATCATTTTGCGAGGGCTGCATTTGAAAATGGCCAGTACGAGCTGACAAAGTCTACCTTGGCTCCCCTGGTTGAGTTGGGGTCGTTTTCCGATGTCGATAATGTCCGGTACCTTATGGCACTTTGCCATTTTCGCCAGAATAAGTTTTCAGATGCACTAGCCGCAGTGTCGGAGATTTCTGATAACCAAATAAAGGGCGAAGCCTTTCGTGCCTCTTACGCTTATCTAAAGGAGGTGCCAACTAGCGTATTGATGCTTCAGGTTCCCGCTTATGAGGAAAATTTGGGCTTGGTATATGCCCTTCGGGAAAAACTATCGGCACAGACATCGCTTTCTAGTCAGGAAAATGAAGTCTTGCAGCGTCTTCGTACAGTGAAGCATCCTGACCAAGAAGAGGATAGTGAGGCATCGAGAAGCCGGAAGGAAAATAAGGTACTGGATATAGCGATTGTTTTGCCCTTTAATTATAGCGGTGGCTCGGGCGTACGTAGCCTACCGGGAAATAACTTTGTATTTGAGCTATATCGCGGGATTCTATTTGCTGTAGATGAGGCAAAGCAGGCCGGACATTCCATAGCGGTAAGGACCTTTGATACAGAAAGAAATGCAGATAGATTGTTAGGGATATTGGAAGATCCTTTCTTTGAGCAAGCCGATGTGATTATCGGGCCCATCTACCCGGAAGAAGTACGGTTGATGGGAGAAGTAGCCGCTGAGTGGGGAATTCCTTTCATCAATCCCCTTTCGAATATAGAAGAATCATTGAAATCAGTAGAAGAAGCGTTTCTTTTTAGGCCTTCTGCGGAGTCTATCGCTAAGAATTTGATCGGATACCTATCCAGGTTTCAGGGTAAAAAAGTTGCGGTGGCCTATGCCGGTACCAACCGAGACGAACTTTTGGAGAGGCGGTTTACAGAGGCTGCCCGTTCTTCGGGTGTTCAGGTAGTTTATAGTCAACGGGTCACTGGTCGGGATATGCGGGATTATTTGGATAGGGTATTCCAAGGGGGAGCCGATGTGCTGCTGATATTCTCGGATGATCCCAATATTGCAGCGCCTACCTTTTCCTTGGTGGAGTCGCAAAGTGCAAGTATCCCGGTCATTGTCATGGATAGCTGGCTATATTTTAATTTTGCCAGTTATGAAATGATGGAGTCACAGGATTTCCATTTTATTGGAAATAATACCGTTAATTTAAGTTCCCCGGAAACAGAGGAGTTTAGAAGCCGTTTTTTTGAAAGTTTTAAGGCCTATCCAGGCTTGAATGCTTATTTGGGGTATGAAATGGTGAGTTGGCTGACCTCAATTTTAAATGTGCAGCGAGGGTTTGACTTCAAGTCGAACCTTGTGTCCAGTGGATTTATTCCGGGGAAAGTCACCTTTGGTTTTGATTTTTCCCGCACTTCCCACAACGCGTACGTGCCCATGTTGAGGTTGGAGGGTGGTGAGATCGTAATTGAATAAATGTAGGATGGAAAGTAAGAAGAGCACAGCGCTATTTAACGAGGCAAAGAAGTTTATTCCTGGCGGGGTAAATTCACCCGTAAGGGCATTTAAGGCAGTAGGTGGAAATCCCCTGTTTATCAGAAGGGCCGATGGCCCCTATCTCATTGATGAGGATGGTAACTCCTATATTGAGCTGATCAACAGTTGGGGCCCAATGATTTTGGGGCACAACCACCCGAAGATCCGAGAGGCAGTCATCAAGGCGATGGAGAATGGAACTTCCTTTGGAGCGCCTACAGAAAGGGAAGTGCAAATAGCGGAGCTGATCACCCAAATGGTTCCTTGTGTGGATAAGATTAGAATGGTTAATAGTGGCACCGAAGCTACCATGTCTGCCATACGAGTAGCCCGAGGGTACACGGGTAGGGATAAGTTTATCAAATTTGAAGGGAATTACCACGGACATGGAGATTCCTTTCTAATAGCTGCAGGATCAGGCGCCATGACCATGGGCAATCCCGATTCCCCAGGGGTGACAAAAGGTACGGCAAAAGACACACTGTTGGCGCCTTACAATGACCTGGAAGCCGTCTATCGCCTGGTCGAAGCAAATAGAGATCAGGTGGCAGCGATAATTTTAGAGCCTGTAGCAGGTAATATGGGCTGTGTGCTGCCCGATACCGGATTTCTGGAAGGGTTGAGAAAGATTTGTGATGAGGAGGGTATCGTTTTGATTTTTGACGAAGTAATGACCGGATTTAGACTTTCCAAAGGAGGGGCACAGGAGCGATTTGGCGTCAAGCCTGATATGTGTACTCTAGGAAAGATCATTGGAGGTGGAATGCCCGTGGGTGCCTACGGTGGAAAAAGGGAAATCATGGAATTTGTTTCTCCGGAAGGTCCCGTCTATCAGGCAGGAACCCTTTCTGGAAACCCAATAGCCATGGCCGCCGGATTGACGATGTTGGAGCATCTTAACAGTCATCCGGAAGTTTATACGGAATTGGATACAATTGGTACCACGTTGGTTACTGGTATTCAAGCTACGTTAAGATCGCTTGGATTGCCTTATACGACTAACCACGTAGGTAGTATGTACACCCTGTTTTTTACGAAGCAAAACGTGGTCGATTTTGAGTCTGCCAAAACATGTGATACCACCTTGTTTGGTAGGTACTTTCAAGGAATGCTTCAAAAGGGGGTTTACCTCGCCCCTTCCCAGTTTGAAAGCTTGTTTTTGTCGACGGCTTTAACGTCGGAGCACGTAGATCAAATCTTGACTGCAAACGAAACCGTGTTAAAGGGGTTGGTATAAAATAGCAAGTGGAAGTACCGCCTCTTGTCGTCATTGATAACGCGAGAATTCAAAATAGCCGTCATTTCAAGGGTGAAATGGGTGAAAACGAGCTTTGTCTCCAGTAAGGTAGCTGGGTAAGGAGAATGGACGAGCTAGTGTTCCGTTAAATACTGGGATCCAAAACTGACTAAACCCGAAATGGCCCTGCATGCCAGTTTGGTCGGTTCTTTGAAACCAAATAGGCTTACATGACCGATTTTCACTCAAAGGGGTGCCGGTAAAAATTCATCTCGTTTTCAAAAAGAGGAAGAATGTATATCAAAATGTTTCCGTTAGCCGGGGAGCTCGCTAATTTGGGTTAACTCCCGGCTACGATTCCTCTGCCAGCCAAGTATCTAACTTTCAGGTTACTCCCGAAAAAGAAAGCCTTGGTTCAACCTGCGGAGACTTCGTCTGTTTATATGGTAAAAACTAGCCGGAAGTCCTGACTGCAAAGGGTAGGAGTTCGTCCAAAGAAACATACTGCAAAGTTTTCTCATGGGTGGACTCCAGCACGATTTTAGGAGCAACGCCGGCATGATAGGCTTCAACCCAACGGCTTGTACATAAACACCACTTGTCTCCCGGTTTCAGTCCCGGAAATCGGTATTCCGGGCGTGGGGTGATCAGGTCGTTGCCCCTGTCAAGGCTAAACTGCAAGAATTCCATGGTTACGATCGCACATATTGTATGGGTACCTTGGTCGTCGTCTCCCGTTTCGCAGCATCCATTCCTGTAATAACCGGTCAGTGGGTCGAAACTGCAGGGAATAAGGGGTTCTCCAAAAACATTCGTCTCCATATCTTTTTCCTTTCTGATTCCGCAAAGATAACGGAGGATCATCACAGCGCAAACCGACCTACCGGCGCATTTCACTTCTGTTTAGATTATACAGGGTTAGTCAGGCCTTTTATGGAGCAAGTTGGTTTAAAAAATTTATTGATCGGCTTAATGCAAGTTTACCGGAATCATCTAGTTTAAACTGATATTCGTGAGCCAAGGGCGGTTCGTGATTTTCGGGAAAAAACAAGGTTTCAGTGGTCACGTCGACCGCCGAAAGTTTTTCTGCCAGTATTTTCGATTGTGGTAATAAGGGATCATTATTTCCTGCTGAAATAAACGTGGGCGGAAAGGCGGACGTCAGAAAGTTTGTAACCGAAGCGGTCTTCGCATAGGCATTGTTGGAAATATCCTTTGAATCAAAATAGGCCCACATAACCGATTTCAGGAAGGAACCAAAAGCACCTTCCGTCCTTAAGTTGTCTATTTCATAAATTCCACAATATAAAAGCAGGCCTTTTAGCTGTTGGGGATTGAGTCCAGCCTTTATTTTCGTCATTTCCGCATAGGAAGGACTTGTGATCACATTTGCTGCAGCGGCCGAGATCATCGACCCTCCCGAGTCTCCTGCAAGGACAAAAAAGGTGCTGTCGGCATGCAGTGCATCCGGATTGGATGAAATGTACGCCAATGCTGTATTCAACTGCTGTATGGGGGTTGGGTATTTTGCTTCAGGCGCAATGGTGTAATCAATGGCGATTACCAAATAACCTGCTGCCGCTAGCAGTTTGCAATAATTGCTCACCTGACTTTTATCACCTGAAATCAATCCGCCACCGTGTGTCCATATAATGACAGGGAGCTTGCCTTTTGCTTTGACAGAATCCGGATGAAAGTAGGCATCCATAAAGGCAACCGGATCCTTGTGATCGTAGTGGATATTACTGATGGTTTCTATATTACCTGGTACATGCTTTTCCAATTCCTTATTGACCCGCACTGCTTCTTTGTTAAAGGCATACCGAATGATCCAGACAGAGGGGTAGGGGGATAGATTGAATGAAAGAAAAGCGATCGCCCCTAATGCGAGGAGGGAGAGGAATACAGCCTTTACAATCTTTTTCATTTCGTATAGGGTGAGTTTGTTCGTGTATTGAAATAGTTTCATATCCTCAAACGAGGATATTGTTCTTGGCTATTGTCTTGAAGTATTCAGCGCTCAGTTTGGGTGTTCGGGCCAGCGTTTTATAGTCCGTATAGAATAGTCCAAAGCGGATTCCATAGCCAAATATCCATTCGAAATTGTCCATCAAACTCCAGTGAAAATAACCCTTCACCGGAATTCCCTCGCTTGTGGCTCGGTGAAGCTGCGCCAAATAGTTTTTCAGGAACATCACCCGGTCGGTGTCCAGGATTTTTCCGTCATCGCTCAGCGTGTCGGTTGCTCCACAACCGTTTTCGGTAATGTAGATTTTATTGGTGCCCCACAAATCCTTGACGAACCTAGGCGCCCAGTACATGCTCTCAGGACTCACCATATGCCAAGGAGAAGCCATGGTAGGATGGTTTTTAGCATGAGATAGCAGTTCATAACCGTCTGCATTGGTTGCCGCAAGCACGTATTTATTTGCTAGGTAAACATTGATGCCCACGAAGTCCAATGGACTCCCAATAAGTTTTAGTTCAGCATCTGTAAAATCGGGTGCATTTACACCTAGACCTTTAAGGTAGTGTTCGGTATACTTTCCTTCCATCATGACGGTCAGAAGTCCCGCATTTAGTTCACGGGTAGCCTTTTTTGCTGCCTCAATATTTTCCGGTGTTTCGATGACTGGCACTGCGGTGACAATGTTTTCGGCGACTCCGATTTCAATGGGCGACTGGGTTGTCTGCCGCATAGCTTGTACGGCCATTCCGTGGGCTAACACCGCATTATGTCTGACCTGGGCAACGCTTTTTTGATCCAGTTTTAATCCCGGAGCCAATTCACCTCTTTCATAACTGAGATCTGTAAAGGAATAAAATTCATTGAGTGTAAAATAGTGCTTTACCCGGTCACTGATTTTCTCCGTGATATACGCTGCATAGTCGGCAAAGGCCTTCGAGGTTTCTTTGGATTGCCAGCCCCCATATTTATCCTGAAGTACCTGTGGTAGATCCCAATGATAAAGCGTGGCATAGGTCGTAATGCCATTGGCTAATAATTCGTCTATCAAGTTGTTGTAAAAGTCAAGTCCTTTGGGGTTGGCCGTTCCGGTGCCGTTAGGAAAAACCCGTGGCCATGAGATGGAAAAACGGTAGGCACCAGCATGGATAGATTTCATCAACAGCACATCTTCCTTGTACCGATGGTACATGTCACAGGCAATATCGCCATTGTCGTTATTTAGGATTTTCCCCGGAATTTTGGAGTAGGTATCCCAGATGGATACGCCTCTTCCGTCTTCATTCACCGCACCTTCCACCTGATAGGCAGCTGTTGCGGTGCCCCATATAAAATTGTCTGGAAATTTCCTGATTGGATTAAGCTGCTGTAAACTTTGGCCGTTTTCAGTTTGCGATTTTTCAGGTTGACAGCTAAGTGAAGAGACTGCCGCTAAGCCCAAGGCCGTCGAGCCGCCCAATTTTAAAAAGTTCCTTCGGCTCCTGCTTTTTTCTGATCTCATACGGTTTGGTTAGGTTAAAATGTACATAAATGCCCGATTACCTTTTGGGTTGCCTTGCGTTGGATTCCTCCGTTTGGAGAATCTTGTCGTTCAGAAACCTTCGGATCAAGACACCATAGAAGCGGATTCAATAACGCTTCATCCCACCCTAAACAAGTTAGGGTGTACCCCCCATTCACTTACCATTTGACCAACAGCCTGTATCTGAAAGAAAACTCGATTGTTAATATAAGGTTTTTTATGGTAATTTCCATGGCAAAAAGATAAAACTTGTACAATACTGCAGTGGTATTTTTGTGAATTGGAGATGCCGGCTATCAGAGGTGTCAGTCTAGTATACCCGCTAGCCCTGTTTCGGCAAGGTCCTCTTCTCAGAGTTGAATCGAGCATTCTATGTTTGCCTGTTCGTATACACTCAATTTGTTGTCAATCGGTGCATAATCCTGGTCAATATAAACCGATTTGTTGTCTCCTCGGAAAACGGTTCTTGCTTGTAGTTCTACCTTGCCTAGAATCAACTTCAAAAGGGTTGTGTTACCAGCGCCGTTTTTGCCCTTTAGGGCAATGCGTTCGCCGTTTTTGATTTGAATGGTGAGCTTCTGTTTCCAAAGGGGTTGCGTCCCGTAAGCGAAATTAACGTTTTCGGCTGTAAAGCGTATTTTGCCTTTACCGCGACTGTCCGATTTTTGCTGCAGTTCCAGTGTTTCCTTTTCCTTTATGGGTTTTTCATTCCAAATCTCAGCACCGGATCAGCACTCTCCTTATCGCTCTGAGGATTATTGATAAGTTACTTAATTTTTCGTTAATGATGCTACCAGGACGAGGCCATTGTGCCGGAGGAAAGGCTTGTTATTTAAGTATTTAAAGAGCCTCCTTCCTTTGATACGTTACCTAGGTGTCAGCTCTGTTGGGAGAAAGGTGATGTTTTGCGCATAATAAGGGTACCTGTGACTATTATCACTTTTTTCAAGGTGACATCTTGTGACTTTTGTAAGTGAATTTAGCTTCCGGCTAGAGGTGGCTTAAGGTTTAACGGAATCAAACGATGAATATAAAAAATTACTTGCCAATACTGGAGTGGCTTCCCAATTATAGGAAGACACAGTTTAAAGGAGATTTGTCCGCTGGAATCACTGTTGGGATCATGTTGATCCCACAAGGGATGGCCTATGCGATGCTCGCAGGGTTGGAACCCATACACGGGTTGTATGCAGTGACCATTCCACTCCTTTTGTATGCGCTTTTTGGGACTTCGCGGCAGCTTGCAGTGGGTCCTGTAGCCATGGTTTCTTTATTGACGGCTGCTGGTATCGGCTCCCTTAATCCTGAATCCACGGAGCAGTACCTCCTTTATGCGCTTACCCTTGCTTTTCTGGTGGGACTCATCCAATTTGGTATGGGGGCTCTAAAGCTCGGTTTTGTGGTGAATTTTCTTTCTCATCCCGTGATTAATGGGTTCACTTCCGCAGCGGCCATTATCATTGGTCTAAGCCAAATCAAGCACCTCTTTCGAATCAATCTCCCAAACAGTGAACATGCACAGGAGATGTTGGTCGCTATTTTTCAAAACATCCAAGATATTCACTGGCTAACGTTTGCCATTGGTGTGGCGGGGATTTTGATCATCAAATATGGAAAGAAAATTCACCCATCGTTGCCCACACCACTCATTGCTGTTGTTTTTGGTATTTTGATGGTTTGGGGGTTTGATCTTTCCACACAGGGTGTTAAGATTGTAGGGGACGTGCCAAGTGGACTGCCTACCTTAAGTTTTCCCTCTTTTGATTTTGGTGTTTGGGGAACGTTACTGCCGATTGCGCTGACCATCTCATTGGTCGGTTTTGCGGAAAGCTTCGCAGTCGCCAAGACCATACAGTCCAAGCATAAAAATTACCAGCTGGATTCGAACCAAGAATTGATCGCTTTGGGGATTGCAAATTTCGGGGCGTCCTTTTTTAAAGGGTTTCCGGTTACTGGAGGTTTTTCCCGAACGGCAGTTAACAATCAGTCCGGCGCAAAAACGACCATGTCTTCGGTTATATCCGCAGTTTTGATTGTACTTACTCTACTGTTTTTTACCGGCCTGTTTTATAACCTTCCCAGTGCCATTCTTGCCGCTGTCGTGTTAGTGGCAGTTTCCGGACTAATAGACATCAAGGAGCCTCTCAATCTTTGGAAAAAGGACAAGTCTGACTTTGCGATGTTGATTACCACTTTTTTGGTGACGCTGACGTTGGGTATAGAAACCGGAATCATTACTGGAATGTTGCTTTCTCTTGTAATGGTCGTCTATAGGGCTTCGAGGCCCCATATGGCCCAGTTGGGCAGGGTGCCCGGAACAAATGTATTTAGAAATATCAAGCGTTTTGATAATCTGGAGCTCAATGAAGATGTACTCATGGTCCGCGTGGATGGTCCGATTTATTTTGCCAATGTAAAATTCATCAAAGATAAGATGGATCGTTGGGTGGACAAGAAGCGACGCACCTTAAAGACGGTTATTCTAAACATGGAATCGGTTCCTAGTTTGGACAGTACCGGGGCACATGAACTACAGGAATGGATCCTGAGTTGGCGGGCTTTGGGCATAGATGTTTGTATTACCGCTACCAAAGGTCCGGTTAGGGACGTTCTGCATCGTTGGAATCTAATAGAATGTGTTGGAGCGGATCACATGTTTGTCGATGATCAGACCGCTTTGGAATATGTAGAAAAGAGCCTTGCTCCGGATATCATGGAGCGTTTCCAGCCCTACGCAACGCAATCCAACTGACCTAACTATGGGGCAAAAGTGCCGATTAATAGGTACTTTTGCCCTATATTAATTAAAGGCAGTGGTGGAAAAAATTAAGCTGAGTTTAGGAGATCGTTCCGCTTGCATTCAGTTGAAGGGAGCGGAGTTGATTAGTTATAAAATAGGCAATCAGGAGTATGTGTGGCAGGCTGACCCGGCGATTTGGGCCAGGCATGCCCCGATTTTGTTTCCCATAGTGGGTAAGCTAAAGGGCAATCAATATACCTATAAGGGCCAAAGCTATTCGTTGGGACAGCATGGGTTTGCCCGAGATCGTATGTTTGAACTGGTTTCATTCTCGGAGACCACCGCTGTTTTTTCCCTACAATCGGATGCGGAATCCTTTTCAAAATACCCTTTTTTGTTTGAACTTCAGGTCAGTTATTTGCTCTTGGCAGAGGGACTTGAAGTAAGCTACAAAGTGAGGAATCTTTCGGATAGTGAGATGTATTTTTCCATCGGCGCCCATCCGGGGTTCCAATGTCCGCTGCAAGTAGATGAAGAAAAGCTTTCGGATTACCTGCTGGATTTTCATGACGATAATCTGTCCGAATTGCATCTTTACCCGTTGGAAGACGGATATATATCGCTGAATAAGCGAAGGATGCCTTTGTCTGGGGGTAGGGTTACGCTAGCGAATGAGCTGTTTTTGAATGATGCATTGATTTTGGATGTGCTTCCTCCAGCAAAGGTGTCCATCCGCCATAGAGAGACCGGTAGGGGATTTGGAATGGAGTTTGCGGATTTTCGTTGGCTTGGTATTTGGTCCAAAGCACCCGATGCCGGATTTGTTTGCCTGGAACCTTGGAATGGCATTGCGGATACCGTTGATCACGAAGGGGATTTTACTCAAAAATTGGGCATCGAGGTTTTGGGTCCCAAGACCAGCCATCTGATCCGGTATCGGATGTTCTTCTGGTAGACCGAACCATAGGCACTTCTTTCGTTGTTGGTTTCGAAGGGAAAAGCGTCTATCGTTTTTAGTTTCTGTTTATGCTTGTTCGATTTATTTCCTGGGTATGGTTTTTGGCTCTTGTGTTACAAAGTGTTTCCGCACAAAGTCAGGACACCTATGTGTTATTGATATCCTTGGACGGATATCGCTATGATTATACGCAGCGATTCCAACCGGAACACATTGTGCGTCTTGGTGAGGAAGGGGTAACAGCCGATGGGCTAATTCCGGTATTTCCCAGCAAAACATTCCCGAATCATTACAGCATAGCTACCGGGATGTTGCCAGCCTATCACGGCCTGGTGGACAATACTTTCTTTGACCCAAAAATAGACTATCCATACACCATCAGTAAGCGGGAGGCAGTGCGGGATTCGTTTTGGTATGGCGGGACGCCATTATGGGTACTGGCTGAGCAACATGGATTGAAGACCGCCAGTTATTTTTTTGTTGGCACAGAAGCACCGGTGCAGGATATACAGCCCAGCTACTTTTATAACTACGATGCGCAGGTTTCCAATCTTTCCAGGATATCAAAGGTTTTTGAATGGTTGGAGTTGCCGGAACCAGAAAGGCCTAGGCTGATTACGATGTATTTTTCGGACATGGATGATGTAGGCCACCGATACGGACCCCACAATGATTCCCAGTTAAAACCAAAGTTGGAAAAGCTGGACCGGGAACTGGGGGCGCTAATGGAGGGCTTGAAAAGCTTGGAGCTGGATATTCAGGTACTGTTGGTCTCGGATCACGGAATGGCCGAGGTGCCAAAGCAGCATCTTCTTTCTCTGGATGAATTGGTGCAGGGGATAGACGCAACGGTAGCCAACAATGGGGCTTTGGCCCATGTGTACCTCAATGAAGGTGCAGACCCCAAGGCGACAGCCCAATTGATTCGTTCCAGAGGGTCTCATTACCGTGTGGTCAGGCCCGATGACCCTGGTTTTTATGCTTCCAATGCACCTTATTCGGAAAGGTTGGGCGATTTATTGGTAATTCCTGACTTGGGGTATTACCTTGCTACGGGTGCAGATATGGTTCGGTACCAGAACAGGGCAGCGATGTTTTCGACCGAAAGCTTCGGCGAGCACGGCTTTTTACCAGATTTTCGTGAAATGCATGGTGTTTTTTACGCTTGGGGATCCAAATTCAAATCGGGACTTCAAATCCCCGCTTTTCAAAATATCCATGTATATCCACTAATTTGCCGATTGTTGGGTTTGGATCCGCCCAGAGGGATCCAAGGTGAGTTTCAGGTATTGCAAGGAATTTTACGCGATGAAGATGGAAATTAAAACACAAATAGTAGGTAGGTCGGAGGTGTCTAGGCTGGTTCGGACTTTTTATGATAAAGTGAGAAACCACGAGCGATTAGGACCTGTTTTTAATGCCATCATCGATGATTGGGAAGTTCACTTGGAGCGCCTGACCGATTTCTGGGAAATGGTCCTGCTGAATTCGGGGCCAGGTGCTGGTAAATTTAATCCAGTACCTGTACATAAAGAGGTAGACCGGGCTGTGAATCACACATTGGAACAAGCACATTTCGGGAACTGGCTGGAGCTTTGGTTCAGTACGATCGATGAAAATTTTGAGGGCGAAACCGCTATATACGCCAAAGAGCACGCCCGAAAGATGGCACACATCCTGTTTTTCAGGATTATCGAGAGTAGGCATACCAAGTAGTGGATTTCCGTACTAAATTACTGGGGTAGTTCGATTTTAATGATTTTATCGTCATTTAACTGCACTGGTGCGCGGCCGTCTGTGTTACTAGTAACGGCATACAAGTGCCCATCTGGGCCTAGCGTGATGTCTCTAAATCGGCCATAGATGCCTCTTGAAGGTGCATAGGAATACCACCGCTCTATTTTCTTTACTTGGAAGTTATTTTCCCTGTCTAGCACAAGTCGTAGTATCGCTTGTCCGCCCAAGGAGGCAACATAGAGATTTCCGCCATGAAAAACCATTCCTGCAGGTGGCACAGCTGCCAAATTCCAAGAAGCAATGGGGTCTATGTAATCGGCTATTTGGGGCGCTCCAACCACCAAAGGCCATCCGTAATTTCCACCTTTATGAACCAAATTGATCTCGTCGCGGTATCTGACATCGCCTTCAACTTCTGCGCCGGATGGTCCGTGTTCTGAACTGAAAAACGTGCCTGTTTGTGGATCCCAAGCGAAACCCTGGACCACGCGGTGTCCATAGGAATATACCGGTGAATTCGGAAATGGGTTATCAGACGGTATGCGCCCTTCCGACGTAATTCGAAGGATTTTTGAAGCCAGGCTTGTCAAATCCTGCGCTAGATATGGGTTAGCCAAGTCACCTGTACCGATATAGAGCATGCCATCTGGTCCAAAGGCGATTCTGCCTCCCAGATGAATGGCATATGCCGGGATATTATCAAAGATTATTTGGTCCACTTCCGCCGAATCTCCTCGATGTATGAGCCGTACGATTTTACTGGTTAGCTCGTTTTGCTCATTTCTGTACGCATACATCACATAGATCCATCCATTTTTTTCAAAATCAGGATGTAAATCCATCCCCATCAGTCCTGCGTCCACTTCGTGGGTTACTTCTGTTATTTCCAAATAGGTTTGCTGGCTATTTGTACCCGCTGGTATTCGTACAATGGTTCCGGGACGCTGGGCTACCAGGGCATCGCCATTCGGGAGAAAGCGTAGCGACCAGGGAATGGTCAAGTTTTCTACCCAAACGGATGTCTTCACGCCCTCGATTACCGGCATGAAAGTGTCCGATACTTTTTGAGGGACCTCTCCGATGATCGGCTGTGCTTTACGTATATCCTGTTGGGAAATCGCATTTGGTAACACAGCAAACAGTAAGAAAAGCAAAGCAAGGTGTCTCATGGGGTACATGGTTAAAATTATTTTGGGGTGAAAGCTTTAGGATTTTTTCAAATAAACCAGCCTATTGGAGGGATTGTTCTAGAATCCGAAATCAGCGCCCCCCGGTGGTTTCTAATTCCAAGGTGAGTTGTTCAGGTAGCAATCGGAAAGTTTTTCTGTGCCAAGGGGTGGGGCCATTTTTGCGGATCGCTTCCCGATGGGCTTTAGTAGGATAGCCGGCATTTTTTTCCCAGCCATAAGCGGGAAAATCCACAGCTAAGCGTTCCATGTACCGGTCTCTGTGTACTTTGGCCAAAATGGAGGCCGCAGCGATACTGACAAATTTCCCATCTCCTTTTACGATGCAATCAAAGGGTATGCTTAAGCTAGATTTGAACCGATTCCCGTCTATCAACAGGTGATCAGGAACCATTGAAAGTTTACAGATCGCCCGTTCCATGGCCAGAAAGGAGGCATTAAGGATATTAAATTGGTCGATTTCTGCTACGCTTGCCTCTGCTACTGCCCAAGCTAGGGCCATCTCCTTTATTTCTTCTACTAAATCCTCCCTATCGGCTCGTTTGATTTTTTTGGAGTCGTTTATCCACTTGTTGGCATATCCGGGCGGAAATATCACCGCAGCGGCCACGACGGGCCCGCAGAGGCATCCCCGGCCCACTTCATCACAGCCGGCTTCGGATCGGTTAGCTTCTAAATAGGGTAGTAACATTCTCGTTTAGGTGCGTTTCTTTGGTGGTCTTGTGAATCATTTCCGCAACCAAGCCCGTCCAGCCCGTTTGATGCGAAGCGCCCAATCCGCGTCCATTGTCGCCATGGAAATATTCGTAGAACAAAATGAGATCCTTAAAATGTGGATCGGTCTGCATCTTCTCGTTGTCTCCATAAATGGGGCGCCTACCATCTTTATCTCTGGTAAACAGACTAATATTGCGTTTGGACAGTTCCTTGGCGATCAAGTCGAGGGTTAAGTATTTTCCCGATCCAGTTGGGTACTCGATGGAGAAATTGCCGCCATAATAGAAATCGAATTTCTTCAGCGATTCAATTATAAGGTAGTTGATTGGAAACCAAATGGGACCGCGCCAATTTGAGTTGCCGCCAAACATCGTCGTTTCGGATTCTCCTGGGGCATATTTTACCGAGAACTGACTGCCATTTAGCTGAAGGTAGTACGGGTTTTTTTCGTGGAATTTCGAAAGTGAACGTATGCCATGCGGAGAAAGAAACTCATTTTCATCCAACATTTTTTTCAGCACACTTTTCATCCGGTGACCGCGTAATAGGGAGAACAGACGACGCCGATCGTGACCAGGGTGTATCCAGTTGGAGACAAGGGTAGCCAGCTTGGGTTTTTCTTTAAAGAAAAAATCGAGTCTTTTTTTAAATTCTGGCAGGTTCTCAAATAACTCTTCGCGAATAGGTTCTACTGCAAAGAGGGGTATAATGCCCACGATGGATTTTACCTTCATCACCATAGCTTGCTGCCCCGAGGGATGGAGTACGTCGTAGAAAAACTGATCCTCCTCGTTCCATAAACTGATGTTTTCACCCGAGATATTGTTCATGGCCCCGGCGATGTAGAGAAAGTGTTCCAAAAACTTGGTTGCAGTATATTGATACACCCTATTGAATTCACAGAGATCTAGGGATATACGCAGCATGTTTAGGCAGAACATGGCCATCCAGGAGGTGGCATCCGCTTGTTCTAGCTTAGCGAATAACTTATCCGCGTGGCTTCGGTCGAATACGCTGATGTTATCCAGTCCAAGAAATCCCCCTTCGAAAATATTGTTGCCTTTTTCATCTTTTTGGTTTACCCACCAAGTGAAATTAAGCATCAGCTTATGGAAAGCCCTCTCCAGGAATTCTTGATCTCCCTGTCCACTATTGGATTTTTTGTCTATTTGAAATACCCGTTGGACTGCATAGGCATGGACAGGAGGGTTAACATCGTTAAAATTCCATTCATAGGCAGGTATTTGGCCATTTGGATGCATATACCAATCATTTAGCAGCAGCAAAAGTTGGTCTTTGGCAAATTCCGTGTCTAATCTTGCGAGGGGGATACAGTGGAAAGCCAAGTCCCATGCGGCATACCAAGGGTATTCCCACTTATCCGGCATGGAGATGATATCGTAGTTTTGAAGGTGGCGCCAGTTGCTGTTTCTACCATTTTTCCGCGCTTGCGGAGGCTGGTACCGACCGGGGTCACCTTCCAGCCAACGCTCCACGTTGTAGTAGTAGAACTGTTTGGTCCACATCATCCCTGCATAGGCCTGTCGCTGTATCATTTTAAGCTCCTCATCCTTCACTCGGGATTGAAGTTCTGCATAGAATTCGTCTGCATCACGCTGACGGTCCTGAAGTATTTGGTCTACATCCTCCAGCGGGTTTTCTTCCTCAGACCGCTGCATTCGGAACGTCACTTCCACTTTTTCTCCTCCTGGGATTTTCAGCTTATAAATGGCTGCTGCCTTGGTTCCCGTATTTTTGGGGTTAATGTGCTTCTTTTCACCCGCGACAATGTAGTCGTTGATAGCGTCTTTCAGGAATTTTTTTTGATTACCAATGTGGTATAGTTTTTCTCGGTTGGTTTCGTTGTCACAAAAAAGTAGGGTAGGGTTATCGCAGAAGGAAAATACGTAATTTCCGCTTTTAGGTGAGAAGGCTTTTAACCGGTTTTTGGGTGTTAAGGAAAGTTTTGGCATAAAAGGTTCATCTCCCGTGAACCAAGTTTTACGAAACCACACCGTAGGCATCACCGTTATCTCAGCCTCTTCCGTACCCCGGTTATAAACCGTTGCCTTTCCTATGATATCATCTTCGCTTTCTTTTCCATATTCGATGAATATGTCAAAGTACTCGTCGTTGTCAAAGACTCCGGTATCGATGAGCTCATATTCGAGGTCTTTTTTGCCTCTTCGGTGGTTTTCATCCAAAAGTTTTTGGTAAGGAAAAGCTTGCTGAGGATATTTATACAGCATCTTCATGTAGCTGTGAGTGGGCGTAGAGTCCAAGTAATAATACAGTTCCTTCACGTCTTCTCCATGATTGCCTTGATTACCGGTGAGACCGTATAGGCGCTCTTTGATAATGGGATCCTTGCCGTTCCAAAATGCCCAGGCGATGCAAAGTTTCTGCTTGTGGTCCGAAATGCCTCCAATTCCTTCTTCTCCCCAGCGGTAAGCCTTGCTTCGGGCATCTTCATGCGTTACGTTTTCCCAAGCCGCTCCATCCGGACTGTAATCTTCCCGCACGGTTCCCCATTGCCTATCTGCGAGATAAGGGCCCCATTTTTTCCAATGCTTCTCCCGGTTTTTATCCTCTAGTAAACGTTTTTTTTCTATAATCATTTGGTTGATTGGCACATTTGTAATCAGCGAATTTAAGGTATTTATCCAAGTTTACGGTATAAAATAAACGCACCTTATGAAAAAAATCCAACAAATGGCGACTCTTTACCCGATTGCAGGGCAACTAAGATTTATTTATTTCTGGAGGAATTACGTATTGTTGCAATGATGGGAGGAACAATGAAAAAGATAAATCTATCAAATGACCACCTACTAATCTCTTAATATTCAATCTGTTGGTATAGCATGCGTATTATGCTCCCTTTTTTCGATTTGGTTTTTTTAAACTCAATGTCGAAAGCCAATGGTGGAATAAGGAAGGTTGTTTGGCATACCAATCCTTAAACTCTTCGGAGGATGTTTGTTGATTGCAGGCGAGGTATTCAATGAAGGGGATAATGTCAAAGGTATTTGCGTAGGTACCTGCGCCTGATAATTTGGTATCCAACGCGTTACAGGCTTGTTCGTATTGTCCGGATACAGGAACGACCATCACCGGTTTGCCCAGAAACAAGGCTTCTGAGATGGATTCGAAGCCGGCAGTACATACCAGACCCCTGCAACCCGACATATAGGTAATAAATTTTTGGTCATCCAACGCATGAAGCCGGATGTTCGACGAAGGCACCTTGTGAGTTGCTGTTTCGGAAAGATCCAGAAATACCTCAATGCTTAGTTCTGGGAACTGCTTTGCCATGTGGTAAATATCCGTCAGGTAACCCGGGTTTACAATGTATACCAGCAAGTAATCCCCCGGTAAGGGACACGCCTCCAAAACCTGTTTCCTAAGTAGTGGAGGCCATATCTTCAAATCGATAGGCACGTGGATGGAAGGCAATTCACGAAAGGAAAGTGCGATCCGCTGATCGGCACCCCATGAGGTGATTCGGTTTGCAGCTTGAAAAAGCAGTCTTTTTAACCGACTCCCACTTGCCCATGGGAAGGAAGGGTGTGCAGCCAGATACTGGTGGCCTATGCTTACAAATCTCATGCGGGGATTATAAAGGCCGTTATATATTCCAGCCAAAAAATCATAAAAGTTAATGATCACATCAGGTTGAGAATCGCAGACTATCCTATCCAATGTCTGTAAACTATTCAGAAATACAGGTAATTTGAGCGTATTCTTCCAGATGGTCTGCCCCAGTCTGATCGATTTTTTCGCGTGGTCGGTCACAAAGTTAGGGCTTTCAATTAGCTTTACCGAACACTTGAACTTTTCTACTACATAGCAGGGTACTTCGCGTCTCCTGCTAGTTCCGATGATTACCTGACACACTTCTTGTTCTGAATGACGAAGCATGTCGTAGAGAGCGATGGCCTGGGTCATATGACCACGTCCCTCTCCTTGAATGATGAACAGAAAACGCATTTAGATTGCCGTGGGGTTGGCGGTTAGGGCTTCTGTATTTGCCCGGTTGATCGGAATTATGGCATGGTCACGGGAAGAGAAGTCTATTTCGTTGTAGTGGATTAGTTGCCATTTTCCCGAAAAATCCTCTGCCAGTGCACTTAACGATTCTACCCAATCACCTGAGTTGTAGTAGGCAATTCCGTCTATCATCTTGATCTCGGCCTGGTGGATATGACCACAGATGATGCCGTCGCAGCCTTTGGATTTAGCCATTTTTGTAAGCTCCCGCTCGTATCCATCCACATAGGCAACTGCCGATTTTACTTTGGATTTGATGTATTGGGATAAGGAGTAATAGGGAAGTCCCCTTTTTCTGCGCTGATGATTTACCTGTCGGTTGAGCCAAAGCAGAAAGGTGTATCCAATATCTCCGAGGTAAGCGATCCAGCGGAAATTTGTGGTAACGCTGTCAAAGATGTCTCCATGTGCTACAAAATAGCGTTTTCCATGGCTCTCATATACCATTTCTTTACGGATGGAAAGATTGCCGATTTGTAGCGGGAGAATTTGATCCAGAAAGTCGTCATGGTTGCCTCTTAGGTAAAAAATCTTGGTTCGGTCATTATCCATCATCCGCAGCATCCGATTAAATACGCGGGTATGTTTTCGTTTCCAAGACCCAGATTTTTTGAGTTGCCATCCATCGATGATGTCACCATTTAAAATCAGGTTATCGCATCGGAATTGCTTTAAAAATCGAACAACCTCCTTCGCCTTGGATCCTTTTGTACCCAGATGCACGTCTGAAATGACGATGGTTTTGTAATATGATTCCATCCTTGCTGAATTTACGCCAGCAAGGTAGCATAGGCAGGTCAAATGAAAATGAGGGGATTATTAAATTAAGGTCAAATAATATATCGCACTTTTAAGAAGTTTGCCAGTTCTGTTAAGTTAGAATGAAGATGTAGTTACGCATTGAAAATCAGCTTAAAGGTGGTTCCGATTCCCAGTGTGGAGCGTACCTGTAAATTGCCTTTATGCCTCCGCATAATCTGCTTAGAGAGGCTTAAACCGATACCGGATCCTTTCTTTTTCGTAGTGAAGAACGGAATGAATATTTTGGCTAGCGCATCTTCTTCAATCCCCTTTCCGGTATCTGTGATCTCTATAATGATTTTTCCGTTTTCATCCAGAAATGACTCCAATTTGATCATTTTTTCAGTACTTTCTTCCAAGGCATGAATGGCATTTTGAGTAAGATTGATCAGAACTTGTTCTATCAACGAGCAATCTGCAAAAAGCAACAGGTCAGTTGGAGAGATGGATGTTTTCAAGGTTACGCCGCAAGCATCCAATTGGGGTTTTAGCAATAATTGTACGCGATCAAACAACTCAGCGATCCGTATCGCTGTAAATTTTGGGGTAGGTATATGGGCAAGACTGCGGAAATCGCTCACGAAGTTAATTAAACCCTCGCTTCGTTTCTCTATGGTAGCAATGCCCATCCTACAGTCTTCTAACTCCTCGGCAGATAAGCTGGCATTCTTGCCGGTTTTACTTTCCAAGTCCCCGCGCAGTGTGGCGGCAAGCGAGGAGATTGGTGCGATGGAATTCATGATTTCGTGAGTCAATACGCGAACGAGGTTTTGCCATGCCTCCATTTCTTTTTCTTCGAGTTCGCTCTGTATGTTTTGGAGTGAAACCAGTTTGAATTTTACGTCTCTAAGGACTAGTTCGATCACATAGACGGAAAGCTGCATGATGCCATCCGGGTGAACGATCTTTATCAACTCGCTGCCACCCGTCCTCAGGTGATGGATGGCGTGGTGAAGGTCTTTGTTTACCTGCGATACCTCTTCGATATGGTGAAGGTGCTGTATGTTCAGCATGCGTTTGGCCGCAGTGTTCATTATCTGAATGCTGCCGTCTTCTTCGAAGGTAATCAGTCCGATACTTAGGTGCTGAAATACCGTTCGGAAGTAATGGTAATTGGCCTCTTTTTCCAGTTGATCCTCCTTCAATTTTGCTAGTATCGCATTAAATTCTATATGGAGGTCATCGATTTCCGTACCGTCAAATTTTACGGGGTACACGGTGGCATAGTTGCTTTGCTTGATATTGTTCAGGAAAAGCCTGACTTTTTTGAAACTGCTTTCCCCGTATCTAACCAGATACATGGTTTGGGCAACGCCCAAAATAATTACCAACGAAATCAAAAAGACACCGGAATCGTTATGGATAAAGTAGGAAAGCACAAAGATGGTGGCCGCTAGTCCCCCAATGCGCCCAAGTAAGCCTATTTTATAGTCCATATTTCTCCAGTCTTCGATAGAGTGAAGCCCTGGTCAATCCCAAGTCTTTAGCGGCTTTTGATATATTGCCCCCATTTTTGTCGATGGCTTTCTGGATCATGTTTTTCTCAACTTCATCAAGGTTTAAGCTGTTGTTTTGAACGATTTTGTCTGATGTAGGCTTGGCAGACAAGAAGAAGAAATCCCTTCCATCCAATTCGTCACCCTCCGCCATGATAATGGCCCGTTCGATGGCGTGCTGTAATTCCCGGATGTTACCCGGCCAAGGATAACCCTGCAAAAGTTGGAGGGCATTTCCCTTAAACCCTTTAAATGACTTTCGGTATTTGTTGGTATACACTTTTAGAAAGTGCTCAGCGAGCAGAGGTATGTCGTCTTTCCTATCCCGCAAAGGGGGCAAGAATATCTCAACCGTATTGATACGGTATAATAGGTCCTGACGGAAATCGTTTTCAAGAATCATGTCGTGCAGCGGCATGTTTGTTGCGCATATTAATCGGATATCTACGGGAATGGGTTTGTTAGTGCCAATACGGGTGACCTCTCTTCTCTGCAGTACCGTAAGTAGTTTAGATTGTAGGGGTAGACCTAGGTTGCCGATTTCGTCCAAGAAGAGGGTTCCTTTGTCTGCTATCTCAAATCTGCCCGCACGGTCTTCTTTTGCGTCTGTAAATGCACCCTTTTTATGCCCAAATAACTCACTTTCAAACAGACTTTCGGTGATAGCACCCATGTCCACTGTTACGAATATTTCGTTGGCACGGTGGGAGCGATCGTGTATCGCGCGGGCTATCAACTCTTTTCCTGTGCCATTCTCCCCCAAAATCAGCACATTGGCATCTGTTTTGGCTACTT
The DNA here is from genome assembly GCF_017811155.1 of Lunatimonas salinarum. Lineage (GTDB taxonomy): Bacteria > Bacteroidota > Bacteroidia > Cytophagales > Cyclobacteriaceae > Lunatimonas > Lunatimonas salinarum. The sequence continues at coordinate 87,692 of NZ_JACVCV010000007.1, forward strand.
TTTCAATGATGGAAAAAACGTTCTTCATCGAAGCGCAATGGCCTATGATCTCAGAAAAAGGCTTCTTAAGATCAGCCTGTAGTTGCTTTTGCTTAGTCGACAGTATTTCCACCTGTTTGTAGCTTTCCTTGAGCTTAATCGCGGCTGACAGCGTGGCAATGAGTTTTTCATTTTGCCAGGGTTTTAGGATAAAATCCGTAGCCCCCTCTTTCAATGCCTGAACGGCCATTTCTACATCACCAAATGCAGTAATCAATACCACCACCGCCTGTGGGTCAATTTCTTTGATTTTTTTTAGCCAAAAGAACCCCTCCTTACCCGAGGTTGTGTCTTCGGTAAAATTCATGTCCAATAATATGACGTCGTAGCTGTAGTTAGTCACTAAAAAGGGGATTCTTCGGGGATCCTTTTCGATGGTTACTTCTTTGGCATGTTTCTTCATGAGCATCTTTGCCGCAAAAAGCAGATCCTCGTTATCATCCACAATTAAAATGCTACCGATGTTATTTTCTTCCATGATCTTTTTTTGATTGTATGCATACCCAAATGATGCCATTGTTAAAACACCGTCAAAATAAGGAATTTACGCCGTTTTACCTAGTTGATGTGTTCATAAACGGACGAATTTGGAGCGAATGCGAACACTTTTCGGATATTGGAGCCCTTGGCTTTTGATCGTTTTAAAAAAGGCGTACCTTTAACCTTTAATCAAACAATTATTCCATGTCAGTAGCTAGTAAAGGAAACACCGTTAAAGTACATTATAAGGGAACATTAAAAGATGGGACTGTATTCGATTCGTCGGAAAATAGAGAGCCTCTGGAATTTGTAGTGGGTGACGGAAGGATGATCAAAGGCTTTGACGCTGCCGTAAATGGCATGTCCTTAGGAGAAGATAAAACGGTCACCATTCCTTCTGTAGAAGCCTATGGTGAAAAGCGTGAAGACATGATGCTTGACGTGCCTTTGGATCAGGTTCCGCCTGAAATCAAACCCGAAGTGGGAATGGATTTGTCCATCCAAAATCAAATGGGTCAACCAACTCCGGTAAAAGTAGTACATGTGGATGAACAAAAAATAACCTTGGACGCTAACCACCCCTTGGCCGGTGAGGATTTAATTTTTGATATTAAATTGGTAGAAATCGTCTAATGCTAAGCCTTTTCGGGGACAAATAGAAAAAGCCGTTGCAGATGCTGCGGCTTTTTTTTAGTTTCCTACTTTTTCTAGTCTCGTCCCTTGAGGATGGGCGTAAATGCTTTTGGTCTTATTGTATTTCGCATTTCCGACTTCCACTACAAAGAGTTGACTGTTTGTTCCCGAAAAGTCGTAATTTTTTTGCAGGCCGTCTTTGGGCATTATCTTATCTTCCAAAATAAGGTTGCCAAGTATGTCAAAAACTCTTACGTTGGTTAGTTCATTTGAGACTTCGTCCAGCACAATCTTAAATTTCCGGCTTCCGGTCAGCTGTAAATTGAACTTTACTTCGGGAGTACTCAGGTCTTTCGGGAAGGATATCTCAGTCTCAAATCTTCTTCCGATACTCTGCGAAAGCACCTCGGAAAGAGAAAAAGGTTGTAAACCCACCCCTAGTAGGAAAAATACGAATATGTAAGCTGATCTCAGGAGTGCTTTTGCCATTTCGGCGCAAGTTGCAAAAATTTAGTCGTATTGTATGATCAATTAGTTATAAAATAACATTTTTTAACCACATCTACGGGTTGTTCCTTTTTTGAGATGGACTTCTAAATACAGAGATTTAATTTTGATATCGAGTTATCACTTGATAGGCAGTCTATTACCAGCTGGGTGGCTTTTTAAAGATGTCCACGCTGGATTCCGTGGCGAGAAAAACCCGGGAAGATGAAACGGCAATTTTTTGATAAGTGGTTGTTGGGAGTTCAAGGGCATCGGCTTCTTTGCGGGTGTAAGACCGGCGATAGGCGGTAGATCCATCCACGTAGTAGACGAACTCCTCTGTAAAATGTAGGTCAGAGTCCGGAATATCCGGTAATCGGGTAATCAGGTTTCCTTGATTGTCAAATAGGAGGATCCCCTTGCCTTGAGAATGCATTAATAGTAGATTTTTTCGTTCTGCAATGTTTACAATGCGGTGATTTTCGTTTTCTAGGATAAGTGAAAATGGTTGTTCTTGTAGGATTTCCTGCCGCCGATAATCCCATTTTATCAACCTTAGTCGGGTTTCATCCACCATCCAAATGGTGTTCGAATTGCCAAGCGTCGCCTGCCTCACCACCCCAAGGTCATGGTCTTGGATGGACACCGTAGTAATAGGTCGTAGAAAGCGATCCAAAAGCGCTATTTGTTGTAAGTCTGCCGAGAAGAGAAGAAGGTTTACTGTCCAGTTTGTTTCAAGATTGGTTAGTTTGGAGCGAATTGCCGGAGAGTAAAGGTTAAGGGAGTCTCCAGCTGCGTTATACTGTCGGACGTTCCCTTCCCGATCGGTGACGAAGAGGTGGTTGCTTCGATCGGTGGAAAGGTGGTCAATCACTCCCGGATAAATCGTGGCCATCAGTTCCCAGTCGGTCGACTGTGCCGAAACCTTTCCGAAGGCTAAGTAGCATAATAAAACTATGACTTGCATTTTCATGGATTGGTGCGATTTAGTGATAGGGGAGAAATTGATGGGAAAAAAGCAAAATTATTGGCTTGCATGGGGATTGATTCCCGTGAGACCTAGACGGGTTTGAATTGCTTTAATTCGAAATTCTGACCATTGAATATACCGTAGTGGCATTGACTCACCCATTCACCCAAGTTGTAGTACATGGAGGAACTTCCCACAGGGATCCTTAGTGGCAGATGCCTGTGTCCGAATATGTAATAGTCGAAGTGCATCTTCTTTTCCATTTCTTCGCAGTAGAGGTAAAGCCATTCTTTCTCTTTACCTTTGAAGTCATCCTCTCCTTTTTGCATGTTGCTTAGCCGACTGTTTTTTGACCAAAGGAGTGCTATTTTGATGCCAATGTCCGGATGCAACCACCTGAAAAGCCATTGACATGCCGTGTTGGTAAAGAGCTTTTTCAATACCTTATACTTGTAATCTCCGGGGCCAAGACCATCCCCATGGCCAATCAGCAACTTCTTTTGATTAACCTCAATCGATATGGGATTGTGAAATACGGGGATGTCCAGTTCATCGGTGAAATAATCTTTCATCCAAAGGTCGTGATTCCCAGTGAAGAAAAATATCGGGATTCCTTGCTCTCTCATCTGCGTGATTTTAGCGAGAAAGCGCATATGCCCTTTGGGAATAACTGTTTTGTATTCGAACCAAAAGTCGAATAAATCTCCCACCAAGAAGACAGCTGCTGCCTCGTCTTGAATAGCGCCAAGCCATTGTATGATTTTTTTTTCCCTTTCCAAAGAGCTAGAAGCGTCGGGGGTGCCAAGGTGAAAATCCGAAGCGAAAAATATTCTTTGATTGTCCTTAAGCGTTATTTTCATAAAATAGGGAAACGAACCGCTCAAAATTAAAAATTTTTCAGTTTGGAATCCGAAGTTTTCGCCCAAAATGAAACAAGGGAAGCTTTTGCTTCCCTTGTTATTTGATTAGTTCTCCTTGTTTTCAACGGCATCCGCCTTGATGTCCTCTCCGGAACTATTGGTCTCCACGGATGCCTCGACATTATCTGACGCAGGATTAGCAGCAGATGCAGGATCAGTAGATTGCGTTTCAACCACCGATTTGGTAAATTTTTCGTACGTGGTTTCTTTATCAAACGGCCTTTTTCCAATAATTGCCTCTAAGTCGGATTGAAATAAAATCTCCTTCTCCAACAGCTTTTTGGCTAGTTTCTCCAATTCAACCTTTCTTTCGGAGAGTAGCGTTTTGGTGCGGTCGTATGCGAAATTGATTAGTTTTCTTACCTCTTCATCGATGGTTTGGGCGGTTGCTTCTGAATACGGTTTGTCAAATTTGTATTCGCTCCCTTTGCTGTCATAGAATGAAACATTCCCTATTTTCTCGTTCATCCCATAAATGGATACGATGGAATAGGCCATTTTGGTGATCCGCTCTAGGTCACTTAGGGCACCGGTCGAAATTTTTCCAAATACGATTTCTTCCGCGGCCCTACCACCGAGAGCCATACACATTTCGTCAATGAGTTGCTCTGTTTGGTAAAGGAACTGCTCTTTGGGTAGGTACTGTGCATATCCCAAGGCAGCAATACCCCGTGGCACGATGCTAACCTTAACCAAGGGGTCGGCATGCTCTAGGAACCAGCCTGCTACCGCGTGGCCAGCTTCGTGGTAGGCAACGATCATTTTTTCTTCCGGAGAGATGATTTTGTTCTTTTTCTCAAGCCCACCAATCACCCGGTCCACTGCATCCTGAAAATCCTGCATGTCTACAGCAGATTTGTTTCTTCTAGCCGCAATCAGCGCTGCTTCATTGCAGACATTGGCGATTTCAGCACCTGCAAAGCCAGGGGTTTGCGCGGCCAATTTCTTCGGCTCTACGTCATCCGCTGTTTTGATAGGGCCTAGGTGAACCTTGAAAATGGCCTCCCTACCCACGATGTCCGGCTTGTCTATGCTGATCTGCCGGTCAAATCTGCCCGCTCTAAGCAGGGCGGAATCCAACACATCCGGTCGGTTGGTAGCAGCTAGCACGATCACGCCCGAATCCGTACCAAAGCCATCCATTTCCACCAACAAGGAGTTTAACGTGTTTTCCCGTTCGTCGTTTGATCCGGGCATTTGGCCTTTGCCTCTTGAACGTCCGATGGCATCGATCTCGTCTATAAATATGATACAAGGGGCTTTCTCCTTGGCTTGTTTGAAAAGATCCCGTACCCTCGCAGCACCAACCCCAACAAACATTTCCACGAAATCAGATCCAGAAAGCGTAAAGAATGGGACTCCCGCTTCTCCCGCCACCGCTTTGGCAAGAAGCGTCTTTCCCGTGCCTGGAGGGCCAATCAAGAGTGCTCCTTTCGGAATTTTTCCACCAAGTTTGGTGAACTTTGACGGATTTTTTAAGAATTCTACTATTTCCTCTACTTCCTCTTTGGCCTCGTCAAGACCTGCCACATTGTCAAAGGTAATCTTTACTTTGTTTTCGGCGTCAAACAACTGCGCCTTGGATTTGCCCACATTGAAGATCTGACCCCCGGGCCCGCTTGGGCCGGACATTCTCCGCATCATCATCCAAAACAAAAAGAAAATAAGGATAAGGAATCCAAACGAAGATATCCAATTCCCCCAGCTTTCCTCCTTTTTTGCAGTGTATCCTACACGTTGATCCTCGGGAAGCTTGCTTTCCAAATCCGTATAGGTGTCTATGAAGTTGGCTACATCGGCAATATTAATTTTATAGTGGGGTCCTGTAGCATTGTAGAAACGGTTCTGCGCCTCCAGTTCGTCGCGGTACCGTTGATTTGTAAGGGCATCTTCTTTGAGGGTTACCTCTACATAATTTTGGTTGTATACCACCACTACCTTCTTTACATCGTTTGCCAGCACCATGTCTTCAAATCGTTTCATGGTGATTTCGATCACGGCAGTGTTCTGGTTAAACCAAGTTACCCCGATCAGCACGATGACTGCCGTAATGATCAGCCAAAGCTGAAAATTGGGCTTTTGCGGAGGTTTTGGAATAAATTTTTTTGTTTTATTACTATCGCTCATTTTCCTTATATTAATAGCCTAATTTTTTTCTAAAACGAAATTAAAAACCGAAAGTTCAATTCCGCTAGTTTATTGCCGTAACTTTTGCATCTCCCCACAAGTCCTCCAATCGATAAAAACTTCTGACGTCCTCCAAGAAAATATGGACCACTACATTTACATAATCCATTAAAACCCACTGTCCGTTGGATTTGCCTTCGCTGCGCCAAGGTCGTTCTTTGTGGACTTTGATCACTTCTTCTTCTATTGACTGGGAAATGGCATCTACTTGGGTGTTTGAGCTTCCTGAGCAGATTACAAAAAAATCTGTCATTGACTGGTTAATGTTACGTAAATCCATCAAAACGATTTTGGAGGCCTTTTTTTCCTCCATCCCTTTAATTATCACTCTACTCAGCTCCTCTGCCGTCATATTTTATGCTTAGATTTGTTTTCCATTCTGCCGATCTTGCGCTATGTGTATTCCACTTTTAAATATCTTGATAACGGCGTTAAATTACTAATTAATGATGTATAAAATCCTTGCCAATACCCAATTTTTAGGTAAAGATGTCGTATACCTGACAGAGTGTCACTCTACCAATGATTTTGCGATGGATTTAGTGCGCTGCGAGAGGGCCACCCATGGAATGCTCATTTGGACACCAAATCAGCTTAAAGGAAAGGGTCAGAGAGGCAACAGGTGGTTTACTGAACCCAATAAAAACCTAACATTTTCCGTTATTTTGAAGCACGAGTCCTTCGATGTTTCCGACATCTTCCGGCTCAACATCGCTGTTTCGCTTGCGGTACATCAGGTTTTGAAGCGGTTTGTCCATTCGATTTCGATCAAATGGCCTAACGATTTTCTAGACCCTAAGGAAGGCAAAATAGGCGGCATGCTGATAGAAAATTCAATAAGCGGTCAGCAAGTCCTTTACAGTGTGGTCGGTCTTGGGATTAATGTGAATCAGCTACAGTTTCCATTTCCGGGGGCCACTTCTCTCAGTCTGCTCGCAGCACGGGATATCGATTTGAAACCCTTGCTTGAACAACTGCTGGAATCGATCGAAAGGTCCTATATGGCATTGAAGTACAAGGGGGCAAGGGGGTTGATTCAGGACTATTTGGCCCACCTATATCGATTTCAGCAGTGGGCCATGTATGATGATGGAGATCAGTTTGAAGGGAAAATAGTGGGTGTAGAAGCGGATGGGAAGCTGATTTTGCAAAAACAAAACGGAGAAACCCATCGTTATTCTTTCAAATCAATCAGATTCGTTTGATCACAATATTTTCTTTTGCCAGTCAAATGGTTAATTTTGTGGGCACAATAATGGAAAAATCAATAAGTAGTCAAATGGCAGATATTAAAGTAGAAAAATTTACCCCTTATAAAGTAAAGGACATTTCGCTAGCCGAGTATGGCCGAAAAGAAATTCGACTTGCGGAAAGCGAAATGCCCGGATTGATGGCCCTGAGAGAGGAGTTTGGTCCCTCGCAGCCGCTCAAAGGCGCTCGGATTGCCGGTTGTTTGCACATGACAATACAGACTGCGGTATTAATAGAGACGCTGATTGCGCTGGGAGCGGAAGTAACTTGGTCTTCTTGTAATATATTCTCTACACAGGATCATGCTGCCGCAGCTATTGCTGCTGCGGGGGTAAGTGTATATGCGTGGAAAGGAATGACCGAAGAGGAGTTTAACTGGTGCATCGAACAAACGCTTTTCTTTGGAGCGGATCGAAAGCCTCTCAACATGATATTGGACGATGGAGGGGACCTTACCAATATGGTGTTTGATCAATACCCGGAATTGGTAGATGGAATACGAGGACTGTCAGAGGAGACGACCACTGGGGTGCTTCGTTTATATGAGCGGATGAAGAATGGTTCTTTAGGATTGCCCGCCATAAATGTCAACGATTCAGTCACTAAATCCAAGTTTGACAATAAATATGGATGTAAGGAGTCTCTGGTAGATGCAATCCGTCGGGCAACAGACGTGATGATGGCCGGAAAAGTGGCTGTCGTAGCTGGTTATGGTGATGTGGGTAAAGGGTCTGCTGCTTCTCTACGGGGAGCCGGAGCAAGAGTGATCGTCACCGAAATAGATCCCATATGTGCCCTACAGGCAGCTATGGATGGATATGCGGTGAAGAAGATGGCTGATGCGGTCAAAGAGGCGGATATTATCGTGACTGCCACAGGGAACAAAGATATCATTCGGGAGTCTCATTTTAGAACCATGAAGGACAAGGCCATCGTGTGTAACATTGGACATTTTGACAATGAAATCGATATGGCTTGGCTCAACAAAAACTATGGACATACCAAGGATGTAATCAAGCCGCAAGTGGACCTTTATCACTTGGATGGAAAGGATATCATCGTATTGGCAGAAGGGCGATTGGTAAATCTTGGATGTGCTACAGGCCATCCGTCATTTGTAATGTCAAACTCTTTCACCAATCAGACCTTGGCACAGATAGAGCTGTGGGCAAACTCCGACCAATATGCACCCGGCGTGTATGTGCTTCCAAAGCATTTGGATGAGAAGGTAGCGGCATTGCATCTTGCCAAGCTGGGAGTGGATTTGGAGCAACTGACCCCCGATCAGGCTAAGTACATAGGGGTACCTGTTAACGGGCCTTTCAAACCTGAATATTACAGGTATTAAAAAAGAGCAATTCTTGACGGACTAGGTTTCCAGAAAACCGAATATATCAGGCATGAAAAGTGCTGTTTAGAGACGCTGTGACATCATCACGGCGTCTTTTTCATTTCCACACCTTCGTCCAACCGGATTAAGGTGTGGGTGACGCAATCACCTTCATGGTGAAAAGTCTGCCGGTGGACGATTTTTGACGCAGGATTCCGTTCAATTTCCCAAACCTCCACGCCGGATACGGGCCTTAAAAGTGGCCGGTTGATACATGGGTTTTCAAAAACCTTTGTTTCCAAAACTTCAGCCTCAAATGGCATTCCGCCCCTATTTCGACCACTTGCAGTGCCATGGCTTCTCACTCGCGCTATAGTCCCTTCGGATTCAATGATTTCAAAGGTGAAATTTGCCGCCACTCTTGTGCTGTGGTTTTTTGGGGTCACGATTAACAGGTCCTCGCTTGACTCCTCGAAGACACGTCTTTCACGGTTCAGTCCCACCAGCCGCAATATTCTAGTTCCAAGCACTTGATGATTTTCAAATCGGTAATTTTCAAACGAAACAATGACAGAGTCTCCCGTGGTCAGCGGGACGTTTGAATAACGAATTAAAACGTTGCCTATGCGGTTGTTGGAGGTGGTTTCGCAGGCATTTTCTTCAAATATTAACGCTATATCCCCGGTTTGTTCATCTACAGAAATAGTCGGACAATCTGGCAGGTGTAGGTCGGGATCTTGCTGGAGGAAAAAGGTTGGGCGCTGAATTATGAAGGGGAGGTGCTCGTCCAAGATTTTGGAAACCATGTACATTTCCTCTCCCTCAAACGATTGGTCGGTTTGTAGCCTGATCCCTTCGTCGCTGTTGCAACCCACTCCCAAAGCAGCCAATAGAATAATTAGGTGCCTTTCGATCTTTTTAGTCATATGATTATGATTGGTATTAAGCGGTCTCAAAGGATTCTAATAAATAGGGGAGATCTTACGAAATAGGCGAAATCCTCGCTCCTATTTCAAACTAATAGCGGTGTATCACGTGTGTCCCTTCCCGTTACTCCATTCGCCTCCAAGAAAGAATCCCGCATGGTTTACGCTTATTCACAAAATTAACGTATCTTGAGGATAAAAAATTATTGAAATAGGGATAAAGGTGTTTTTGCTTTTGCGAAGCCCTGAAAATGAGGACTAACGATATGAATGGAATGCTACGTGCCGATGCCTTGAGCGGCAAGGTAATTTTGGTTACCGGAGGAGGCACCGGGTTAGGTAAATCGATGGCGGGTTATTTTTTGGATTTGGGCGCTAAGGTGATAATTGCCAGTAGAAAACTGGAGGTGTTGGAAGCATCGGCAGTTGACCTGATGGAACAGCATGGAGGGGAGGTTATTCCCTTGGCCTGCGACATCAGTAACGCTGCCGAGGTGGATCAAATGTTTCAAACAGCCATTGATAGGATGGGAAAGGTCGATGCCGTACTGAATAATGCAGCTGCCAATTTCATCAGTCCTACAGAGCGATTGTCTTCGAGAGCTTTTCGTGTAATCGTGGATATTGTGCTGATGGGTACGGTAAATATGACCCTTACCGCCGGGAAATATTGGATTGCAAATAGGTTGCCCGGAAGCTTTTTGAATATGGTGACCACATACGCATTCACGGGTTCCGGTTATGTGGTTCCGAGTGCTGCGGCTAAGGCAGGTGTCCTGGCGATTACTCGATCTCTCGCAGTAGAGTGGGCTAAGTACAACATTCGATCCAATGCGATTGCTCCTGGTCCTTTTCCGACCGAGGGTGCTTGGTCGAGGTTACTGCCGGGAAAATTGGTCGAGGAATTTGATCCTGCAAAGAAGGTTCCTCTAGGGCGTGTCGGTGAACATCAGGAATTGGCAAATCTGGCGGCTTATTTGGTTTCTGATTTTTCGGCATTCATTAACGGTGAAGTTATCACCATCGATGGAGGGGAATGGATTAAGGGAGCGGGGGAATTCAATGGTTTTGATGCGGTGCCCCAAGAAACATGGGATCAGCTGAACCCAAAAAGGAAAAAGTAAGGGGCCTTTATTCCAATAGTTTATTCGTATCCTTGAATACCGCTGGCCGCTTGGGGGGCAGTATCAGCGAATTGTCCCAATTGCGGAGTACTTTTTGAATGTTCCTTTGATCCAATGCAGTTGTTTCAATGAAATACCAGTTGTCGCGATTTTCCGTTCCCACTGCAATCAGCGATGATTCGATCGTAATAAGTCCCTCCGGTACGCTTACTGTCGAGATAATGGGGACTATTGCATGGGTTTCATTGCCCACCTCTACGGCTTCTATCGGGCCCTTAATGGTGATATCCTGCAGGTAATGACCTTTTTCAGTTTCGGATTCCCGCAAAGCGGCGAGCATATTTTTCATTTTTAGAGGGCCGCCGGCCTTTTGCACTAGTTCAGGATAGGTCATATCCAGTAGCATATCCAAATCGGAATTTACCTGCGCATACGCATAAATTTGGGCTGCTGTTCGTATCTCTTCTGCCGTCTGACTGTAAACTGAGGGACCGCAGACCATGCATACAGGCAATAATAATGAAAAAAGTAGACTACGCATACGTGGTGTTTTGGACAAAAATAGCGGGTTTTGCTGCTTTTTCAAAACGTTGTTACCGCCCAGTAGTACAATGGAAGCCCGATGGTGATGTTTAGCGGAAAGGTGATCGCCAAGGCCATCGGTAGGAAGATACCTGGATTTGCCTTTGGGACAGCAATCTTCATCGCTGCCGGGACAGCAATGTAAGAAGCACTCGCAGCCAAGATGGCAAACATGAACCTGTCACCGGGTTCTGTGGAGATATATTGACTTAACCACGAAACCCATAATCCGTTGAAGAGCGGCATTAGAATAGCAAAAGATGTGGTGGTCCATCCGGTGGTCAAGAAGTCCTTTATTTTTTTACCACTGCTGATTCCCATGTCCAATAAGAATATGGCTAGGAATCCCTTGAAAATATCGGTCGTAAACGGTTTGATCCCTTCCGCCTGCGCATCACTTGCCAAACTGCCTATCACCAGGCTACCCAATATCAAAATCACGCTGCCGTTTGTCAGTGCATGTTTTATAGTGTCTTTCATTCCAACACTCTGCGAGGGCAATGGGGAAAATAGTCGCACCAATAAAACCCCCACGATGATCGCAGGGGCCTCCATAAAGGCCATTACCGCCACCATGTATCCGCTAAAGTGTACCTCCAAGATCTCCAGGTAACTTACCGCTGTCACGAAGGTAACTGCACTGACTGACCCGTAGGCTGCCGCTATCGCACCGGAGTTTTCGACACCGAGCTTTCGACGCAGCATGTAAAATGCAAAAATGGGTATGACGCCCGCAATGAACAAACCGAAAAGTATTCCCCATACAATCTCCATACTAAATTCACTGTGCGCAAGTTCTTGCCCCCCTTTAAAACCAATCGAAAATAGGAGGTAGAGGGAGATGAATTTGCTGGAATTTTGGGGGATAGTTAGATCACTCTTTAACTGAACAGACAACAAACCCAGCGCAAAAAATAGAAAGGCTGGGTTCGTTAAATTATCTGCTAAAAGGTCTAGGTTCATGCTAAATACCTTGGGGAATACTCAATTTCCTTCACCACGGCGTTTTCAGCTTTGTTTACGATAAGTCCTTTTAATGCCATATTACGCTGTTCAATATAGGAGGACAATGTCGTATGCTGCTGCAAGGTTTCCATTTGTCTAATTAGATTTCGTTCAGCAATTTTTTTGGCCTTGTTTTGATAGTCCGCCTTTTCAAAATCGGTATACGAAACCTCTTGGGAATAAATTTCCTCTAGTACCTGATCGATGAAAAATTCGCAAGGCCTCGAGCGATCAATTACATTTTGGATGAAAGGACAATTGACATCCTGAAACAACCGGATTTCTTCTATATTCAACCGCTCCAGCGTTGTCCTAAGTTGTTCAGCCTGATCCTGTTTGTGAAGGTGGAGGCCTAGACCCAGAGAAGTTACGTAGTAGTTGACTACATTTTCATGGTAGGTCTTTTTGGTGATAAAATGTTCCAGATGACTAGTCGGGCAGATGAGATTTAGTATCCTGTTCATTTTCGAGTTTTATTTTTTACAAATTTTGAAAATTGATTTCATTTATTTTTATTTATGTTTTTAATAATAAGTATAAAAAAATATGAACTTCACCCTGCATCAGCTTCAAGTTTTTTTGAAAGTGTCTGAAACCAAGAGTATTACCAAGGCAGCGGAGGAGCTCTACTTGACGCAACCGGCAGTGTCCATTCAGCTAAAAAACTTTCAGGATCAGTTCGATATTCCACTCACCGAGGTGGTTGGACGCCAATTATATGTCACTGATTTCGGTCAAGAGATTGCGGTTGCCGCCCAAGCGATCATCGATCAAGTCAATGCGATAAACTATAAATTGGCAGCCTACAAAGGGCAGCTTTCTGGAAGATTAAAGATAGCATCTGTTTCCACCGGAAAGTATGTGATCCCTTATTTTCTATCGGGGTTTCTTCAGCAAAATCCTCAAGTCGAACTTAAACTCGATGTTACCAACAAGGCACAGGTTCTAAACAGCTTGGCGGAAAATGAAATAGACTTCGCCTTGGTGTCTATTTTGCCCGATAAGCTTCCTGTTCAGGCGGTTCCGCTCATGGAAAATAAACTGTATCTGGTATCGGGTAAGGAGTTCGCCTCGGAGGCCGACGGTTTGGGAATAGAGCTCTTTCAACAGTTGACGCTTATCTATCGCGAACAGGGTTCCGGTACACGCATTACCATGGAGGATTTTTTAAATAGAATGAAAATACCCGTTCGGAAAACACTCGTGCTGACTTCCAATGAGGCCGTTAAGCAGGCTGTCATCGCAGGACTTGGATGTTCCATAATGCCTATTATCGGGATCAAAAATGAGCTCAAACTGGGTGAGCTTCGGATTATTCAGGTCGAGGGCCTGCCAATCCAAACTTATTGGAACCTCATTTACTTGAAAAGCAAACGCCTCTCTCCTGCTGCCGAGGCCTTTTTGGCCTATGTGGAAAGGGAAAAGAAACTGATCATCGATCAACATTTTCGATAATCTGGGATCAAGCATAGGACAAGCGGTTTATGAATTAAATCAAAAATTCTGTACTTTTAACCATTAGAACCTTTGTAGTTTTATTTCGTAAAAAAAAACGTTGAAGTCGGGTATAAAAATAGGGCTCCTTTTTTGCTATGTGTTTTTCAACGCAGGGATGAGTTATTCCCTGCATTTTTGCGAAGATAAATTTGAACGGATCAATCTCTATGCGCAAGCTGAAACCTGCTGTGAAACAGCAGATCCTATGCCAGGCTGTTGCGACGATGTTTCTGACCTAGAGCTTCCCAATACCGACCAACAGATTGCTGACTTTCTGGATTTTCACTCCACGTCTGCGGGTTTTCCGCACTATCCTGTCAATTTCAATTACTCCGATATCATTTTCCAAGCCGACGGGAAGCTTGGATTTACCGATTCTTCTCCCCCGAAGTTTCATAACATTCCCATAATAATTTTTTGCCAGGTATTCCGGATTTGATTCCTTCTCAGTAAGGGAAAAGCAAGGCAGAGGGCACAAAGAATCCTGTATTGATAAAGGATCTTAGGTAGAATCTTTTGCGGGTGAAGGATTAGTTGAAGCCAATTTCTCAAATCACACACCGCCTTTCATGTTCCCATTTAATCGGGGTAGTCTTGCTGCCGATTAATGCCACCCGTAATTCATACCATACTCTTTCGTATTAAGAAGCTACGCCATCCCGAGATGGTTTGTCTGAAATACTATGCTCAATAGATTTATTAAATTCTTTCTGGAGAATAAACTGGTGACCGTAATTTTGTTTGTCTTCGTGGTAACTTGGGGAATCGTTACGGCGCCATTTAATTGGAACGTTGGATTCCTGCCCAATGATCCGGTTCCGGTGGATGCCATCCCGGATATCGGCGAAAACCAACAAATTGTTTTTACGGACTGGATGGGGCGTTCGCCTCAGGATGTGGAGGATCAGATTACTTATCCATTAACCGCCTCTTTGCTGGGGCTACCCGGTGTAAAATCTATCCGAAGCACGTCGATGTTTGGGTTTTCTTCCCTATACATCATCTTTGAGGAGGACGTGGAGTTTTATTGGGGCCGGTCCAGAATATTGGAGAAGCTTAATTCCCTTCCATCAGATTTACTTCCCGATGGTGTTCAGCCGAAGCTTGGCCCCGACGCTACGGGGCTGGGGCAGGTCTATTTTTATACGCTTGAAGGAAGGGATGAGAAGGGACGGCCTGCAGGAGGCTGGGACCTACACGAACTTCGAAGTATACAGGATTATTATGTACGCTATGGATTGGCTGGAACAGAAGGGGTGTCAGAGGTAGCCAGTATTGGCGGGCATATAAAGGAGTATCAGGTAGATTTGGATCCGGTAGCCATGAAAGCGCACAATGTATCCATGATGCAGGTCATGACTGCGATTAAACAATCCAACTTGGATATCGGTGCCAATACACTTGAAATCAATCAGGTAGAATACATAGTGCGTGGTTTGGGATATGTCAAGTCCATAGAGGACATCGAAATGGCTGTAGTAACGGTAAATAATAATGTGCCTTTACGAATAAGGGATATCGCTATGGTCAACATAGGGCCGGCTAATCGAGCAGAAAGAGCGATTCTGGACAAAGCAGGTGCTGAAGCCGTAGGGGGCGTCGTCGTAGCCCGCTATGGGGATAATCCACTGCAAGTCATCGAAGCAATAAAGGCTAAAATCGCCGAGATCTCTCCCGGTCTTCCAACCAAAACCCTAGCAGATGGGACTGTTTCCAAAGTGACTATCGTTCCCTTTTATGACCGTTCTGGTTTAATCAAGGAAACGCTGAACACCCTCTATGAAGCGATTAGCCTTCAGATCCTAATCACCATCGTCGTGATCATGGTGATGGTTTACAATTTGCGGGCTTCCGTGTTGATTTCTGCACTTTTGCCGATGGCGGTGTTGATGTGTTTTGTAATGATGAAGTATGTGGGAGTGGATGCCAATATTGTTGCCTTGTCAGGAATTGCGATTGCGATAGGGACGATGGTTGATTTGGGGATAATCTTAAATGAGAACATACTCCGGCATTTCGAAGAGGCCGGAAAGGATAAGCCAAAACGTCAGGTAATCTACGAGGCAACAGCTGAGGTGAGTTCCGCCATTCTGACGGCCGTAATGACCACCATGGTAAGTTTCTTGCCGGTATTTACGCTTCAGGCAGCAGAGGGTAAACTTTTTGGGCCATTGGCCTATACCAAAACATTTGCCCTGATCGCAGCGCTGATTTTCACGTTGGTATTTATGCCGGCCTTTGCCCATTGGCTTTTTGGGGCTAACATCAAGTCGAAAACTCACCCGGTGATTCTAAATGCGGTTATGGCGTTACTGGGGTTGGGGTTGCTGTTTTATTTTCCTTGGGCCGGGGGCGTATTGTTGGCCTTTTCTACAAGCTACCTAGTTCATCATTTTTTTCCCAAATGGACGTTAGGGGGTAGGTATAAAGGTCAAGTAACCATGCTTATCGCGGTAGTAGCTGTCTCCATTTTACTGGCCGAAGCATGGAGGCCATTAGGTTTGACCCAATCGGTGGGGGTAAATTTTTTATTCATAAGCTTGATAATTGGGTTGGTCTTGGGACTTTTTTCACTCTTCATTCGAGGCTATTCCCGTATGTTGAGGTGGTGTTTGGAGCATACGACTACCTTTCTCCTTCTTCCTACTGCGATCATCTTTTTTGGGATCAACATTTGGCTGGGTTTTGACAATGTGTTTGGCTTTGTGGTCAAGGGGTTTGATCGGATAGGGTGGAATATTCGTGCCAATCCCGCTTGGTCAGGCTTTTCCCACGCTTTTCCGGGAATGGGAAAGGAGTTTATGCCGGCGTTGAACGAGGGTTCCTTTCTTTTAATGCCCACCAGCATGCCCCATTCGGGCGTGGAGGCGAATAGGCAGATTGTGAAGCAACTGGATATGTTGGTTCAGGCCATTCCGGAGGTGGAGGGGGTAGTCGGTAAAGCAGGACGTGCAGAGAGTCCTCTTGATCCGGCCCCAATGTCTATGTATGAAAATATCATCAACTATAAGACCGAATACCTTCAGGATGAGGATGCCCGAAAGCTTCGTTTTAAGGCAGATAGCGAGGGGAATTATCAAGTTATGGTAAGTGGAAAGAAGTGGTGGTATAACCGAAAGGAAGGAACCATTACCGATGATGCGGGCGAGTCCATGGATGAAGCACAACAAAGAATTGTAATCCGAAGTATTTCCAGCCACTTGGTTCCGGATGAAAGGAGAGGTCTGTATTTTCGGCAGTGGCGCGATGAAATTCGCACGCCGGATGATATATGGAATGAGATTCAAACGAGAACTTCGTCGCTACCGGGAGTGACTTCCGCACCGAAACTACAGCCTATTGAAACGCGATTGGTGATGCTGCAAACGGGGATGCGTGCCCCGATGGGTATAAAGGTGTTTGGACCCGATCTGGAGACGATCGAAACCTTTTGTCTGCGGCTCGAATCGTATCTCAAAGAAGTGCCCACAATCAAAGCGGAGGCGGTTTTTGCAGAGCGCACTCTGGGGAAGCCCTATTTGGAAATTGCGTTGGATAGGGGGCAATTGGGCAGGTATGGGTTAAATATTGCAGATGTGCAAGAGGTGATCGAGGTCGCCGTCGGTGGGATGACGCTCAGCACCACAGTAGAAGGCCGGGAGCGGTATGCGATTCGCGCAAGGTATGCCCGAGAGTATAGGGATGATCCAGAAGCTTTAAAACATATATTGGTCAGTACACCTACAGGAGTACAAATTCCCTTGGGCCAGTTGGCGGATATAGGGTACCGCCCAGGCCCCATGATGATCAAAGGGGAAAACACCTTTTTGGTAGGATATGTGCTATTCGATAAAAAGGCAGGTTTTGCGGAGGGTTCTGTAGTAGAGGATGCGAGGAAGTTTATCCAAAAGAAAATCGACGAAGGAGAATTGAGCGTGCCTGCGGGCGTGTCTTACACTTTCTCGGGCAGTTATGAAAATCAAGTCCGTGCGGAAAAACGGCTTATCATCGTAATTCCTCTTTGCCTAGCTGCGATATTTTTGATTCTGTATTTTCAGTTTAGATCTACTGCGTTGGTTTTGATGATCTTCACTGCCGTTGTGATGGCGTTTTCAGGGGGTTTTATGATGCTATGGTTATATGGGCAGGATTGGTTTTTTGATTTCAACTTCCTGGATACCAATTTACGGCAGCTCTTTCAAATGCGGACTTTTAATCTTTCCGTGGCCGTTTGGGTAGGGTTTATAGCGCTTTTTGGAATTGCCACGGACGATGGCGTCGTGATGGGGACCTACCTCAAACAAAGTTTTGAAAAAAATCAGCCTATGAGTGTAAAGGAGGTACATGAGGCGGTCCTGATTGCTGGTATGAAGAGGGTGAGGCCGTGTCTAATGACTACAGCGACAACGCTACTTGCATTGCTGCCTGTACTGACCAGTTCAGGGCGTGGTTCTGATATCATGATACCGATGGCCATTCCTGCTTTTGGAGGGATGACAGTGGCACTTATCTCCCTGTTTATTCTGCCGGTGCTTTATGGGAAGTATCAGGAGTTTAAGATTAGGGGTATTAATTGATACAGGATATTATGTTGGAGGTCGATCGATTATTTGATTTTGGAAATGCGAGACATCGATTGGATATTGATCGGTGTTGAATGTTTATAGTTATCGAATTGATTAATAGTATTTTATTAAATTTTATGATATTATGGAATGGAAAAAGGGATATGTAAAATTGGAGGATTTGGAGATTTATAAATTATCAAAAGACCTCTCAAGGATGGGGTGGGCTATTTATAAGAAAATGGATTGGCAGACCCGAAAGATAACTGGTGACCAATTGATAGAAGCTACTGATTCTATTGGGGCAAATATAGCAGAGTCTTATGGCCGTTACCACTATTTGGATAGGGTTAGATTTTTTATCCAAAAATATCTATTTCTAATAATATTTCTATGTGTTTCCACCATAGTTCAAGTCAATTCCCAAGCGTTGGAAGATTACTTGGAAATAGCCGCAGAGAATAACCTGGCCTTACAAGCAAGGTTTAAACAATATCAAGCCAGTCTTGAAAAAGTAAATCAAGTAAGTTTGGAAAGTCCCCAATTGAATATTGGTGTCTTCACCAGACCCATGGGGCTGTTGATGGGGGATCAGCGAGCGGAGGCCTCGGTAATGCAGATGTTTCCTTGGTTTGGTATGCTGAGGACTCAGAAGGATCGAGCGGCACTCATGGCGGAAGCCAGATACGAGGAATTTAGGCAGGAGCGTAATATGCTTTTGTATCAGGTAAAGGAGACCTACTACAAATTGCAACTACTCCAGCACACCCTCGACATTACGGCTGCTAACCTTGAAATTTTGAAGTCTTTGGAGCAGTTGGCCATCATCCGTTATCAGGGAGGGGATATTTCGCAGGCGGTTTCCTCTGTAACTACCAAGATCAGCCAGGTACCAAGTAGAGGCCAAGAGGATGGAATGGGCATGAACGCTCCTTCAATGGGCAAATCCCCTGTGCCGGGGGCTTCGATGTCCGAAATGAATCCTGGAACCGGTGCTGGTAAATTGACCGATGTACTTCGTTTGCAGGTTCAAATCACAGCATTGGAAAGTGAATTGGAGCAACTGGAGATTGATAAGCGTCCGCTGACTGTTCGCTTTAATCAGCTACTTGGAAGACCAATAAACGAAGAAATAGCTGTAAAAAGCCGGAGGGAAGTGCAAATAGCATTGGACAGGGAAATGGAAGTGCTGGAACAGATTTTGGAAACAAATCCCATGCTGTCGATGCTGGAAAAGGAGGGTTTGGCCTTTCAAAAGGAACGTGAAATGGCCAGGTTGGAAGGAAAGCCAATGGTGGGATTGGGATTGAATTACATGATGCTTTCGCCTAGGTTGGAGTCCGGAATGATAGGAGGGATGAATGGGATGGACTATATGCCCGCAGGGATGGGCGATAATATGCTCATGCCTATGGCTACAGTGACTTTGCCCATTTACCGAAGAAAATACAAGTCAATGGAAGCGGAAGCCAAAGGCTATTGGCAAGCCAACGAACTGCAAAAGGAAGATATGCGGAGGAGTTTAGAAGTGGAGTTTGAGACAATCCTAGCTTCAATTAAAAGTATAGACCGTAAAATTCGATTGTTGGAAGCCCAAACCGAATTGACATCGCAGACCCTAGACCTCTCTGTGACCTCTTATGCCACTGATGGTAGCTCGTTCGAAGAAATTTTGAACATCCATCAGGAGCTATTGGGTTTTAGGCTAAACTTGTTAAATGCAAGAATCGAGAGAGCAATGCAACTAGCTAAAATTGAGACCCTAATTGGCGTATAGGTGGTTTGGGCAGTTCACCTGAATGGTAATCGTGTTTATTCGACGATTCCCTATTTGTCATTTACTAGCCATTAGCGCCTATTATCCAACAGGATTTCTACATAACGTGAAATGAACCAAACTTTCAATTAAAAAAATGAACGACAAGAAATCTATGCTGATTATCTTATTCGGCACCCTGCTTTTGGGTGCTGTAGCAGGGTATTTGATTCGTGGGGGAGGGGGAGCTTCCCATGAACACGAACATTTACCCATTGGAGAAAGCAATGTGACATACACCTGTTCCATGCATCCCCAAATACGTCAAGGCGAACCGGGCAAGTGTCCGCTTTGTGGCATGGCTCTCACTCCGGTCGGAGATGAACGGACAGGGGTTTCTAGCCCCTTTGTGGTGGAGATGACGCCAGAGGCGGTGGCGCTTTCCAACGTACAGACAACAGAGGTTAGGTACGGATCAGGGCCAGGAAAGCTCAGCTTGACCGGAAAGATCCAATTCAACGAACAACGGATTAAAACGCTTGCAGCCAATTATTCCGGTCGGGTTGATCAGCTCTTTGTCAATTTTACCGGGCAAGAGATCTCGGCCGGGCAAAAATTGGCCACCTTATATTCTCCTGATTTGGTCAACGCCCAGAAGGAGCTATTGGAAACTGCCAAGAGAAGGGATAGTCAGCCGATGCTGTATCAGGCGGCGAAGGAAAAATTAAGGTTATGGAAAATCTCTGAAGAGCAGATTGTGGCATTGGAAAACTCATCGCAGGTTCAAACCCAGTTTGATGTCTTGGCCGATGTAGCGGGGGTAGTGATCGCTAAAAATATCGCGGTGGGTGATTTTGTAACTAGGGGTACCACATTAGTGGAGATTGTGGATTTGAGCGTTGTTTGGATCGTGCTAGATGCCTATGAATCCGACTTAGGAGCGATTAGGAAGGGGGATGAATTAAGCTTTACGGTGTCAGCGTATCCGGGAAGGAATTATAAGGCCAAGGTCACCTATATAGACCCGGTGTTGAACCCAGATACCCGTACGGTCGGGATTAGAGCGGAGGCGGTAAATCGAAACTTTGATCTCAAGCCGGGAATGTTTGTTTCTGCCAATATTGAAACCTCCCAGAAAGGCAGTTCTGAATTAATGGTTCCTAAGACTGCCATCCTTTGGACAGGTCCAAGATCCGTGTTGTATGTCCAAGTCGGGAGTAAGGATGCACCTGCATTTGAAATGCGAGAGGTAGTGTTAGGGGCTAGGCAAGGGGATGCTTACTTGATTTTATCTGGCCTTGAAGAAGGAGAACGGGTAGTCAGCCATGGGTTGTTTGCCATCGATGCAGCGGCGCAGCTAAGGGGCAATTACAGTATGATGACACGACCGGAAGCCAAGACTGATACGCCGGATGCTTTCAGAAGGCAGCTGTCAGCTTTTGTAGAAGCGTATTTACTTATAAAGGAAGCCTTGGTGGAAACTGATCCGCAGTCAACCCAAGCCGCTGTCGTTCCAGCAATGTCCAGCTTGGACAAAATGGATAAGGAGCTACTTGAAATTAAATCTCAAGATAAATGGGTGGCATTATGGAAGCCCATGCAGCACAGCTTGGAACAAATTAGGCGTGTTGTGGATGTGGAGGATCAAAGGAAGCATTTTGAGGTATTATCCAATAAGTTGATTGAAGCAGTGGAATACTTCGGGTTAGTGGATAATAGTTTGTACCTGCAATACTGCCCCATGGCCTTCAGGGATCAGGGCGCTTATTGGTTAAGCGCTGAAATGGACGTCCGAAACCCGTACTATGGGGACAAGATGTTGGTGTGCGGGGAGGTGAAGGAGGTATACTTCCCGGAAAACTCCGCGTCCACTCCGGCAGTTTCTAGTTTCAATCAGTAGATTCGAGCGCTTTTCAAGCAACAACAACGAATGTGAAAAAGCAAAATGACGTCAGAGAGTAGGTTTAAATCTTTCCATTTTGGAACGGACGGCATGGGGCTGCACTTTCCTGAAAGCACCGGTTTGAAGCGATTAGCTCACCTTGTAGGGTTGGATGCAAACCCAACAAAATGAGTTGTTTGGGAGTAATGGCCAACGCGGAAATTTATTTTTCGAGGAAAGTTAATAAAATCAAAAAAATGAAATAAATTTGATGCCTGTATAGTATTATTTTAAGGGGTAGAATCCCTGTAAAATAGGAGAGGGGGAGAAGTCAAGTGAGAATCCAATATTTTTTGGTTGCCTACCTATTGGTAGGGCCAAGTGTCTTTGCTCAGAAAGACATACCTGTAAATGATTATTTGGCCAAGGCAGAGGCGATCCAATACGATAACGTGGATTCCGCTTTGTTTTTTGCCAAAGCCGCAAATCAACTTGCGGCCAATGCCGGAGATTCGGTTTTGTATGCCACTACGCTAAATAGACTTGCCGTTGTTTATTACATATCCGGTGACTACGATAAATCATTCGCGCACTTTCTTTTTGCAAAGGAAATTTTTGAACGGCATGACGATAGTAGGGGGTTGGCGTTTTCGTTGAATGGCGTAGGCTTAATTTATCTTTCCGAGAAATCGTACGGGCAGGCTTTAGCTATTTGGGAGCACTGTTTGCAGGAGAACAGGAAGCTAAATGACACTATTTCGATTTCGAAAAACCTCATCAACCTGAGCATTGTGTTGGAAGAATTAGAACGATATGAGGAAGGCAAGGCATATCTGCTTCAAAGCATGGCCTTGCTGGCAAATAGAGGAGAACAGGTATACACCGTTATGACCAAAAACCGGTTGGGTAGAATATCCTACCTCATGGAAGATCATGCAATGGCCAAATCCTATTACTTGGAGGTATTGGGACAACTAGATACGGTGAATAAATGGGAAAAAGCCTATGCCTATACCGGCCTAGCAGAGGTTTATTATCACTTGGGACATTCGGCAGCGGCGGAAGAGGCCGGCTTAAAAGGGTTTGAATTTGCAGATCAGGTAGGTGCTTATTGGGACTTGGCACGGGTAACCGAAATTTTGTCTCGTGTTTTTGAGCAGTCGGGAAAGTATGAGAAGGCTGTGAAGTTTGTTCGATTAAATAAGATGTATAGCGACAGTCTGTATAATGAGACAAAAGATCGGCAGCTGGCCCAGCTGCATCTAAAGCTGACAAAGGCTGACAATCAAAACCTGCAGGTGGAAAATGAGTTGGCCAAACAAACGGCTAGCCGCAGGAATTATGGATTGCTTTTTTCGACTGCGGGGTTAATGCTATTGATAGGGTTGTTATTCTCTCTCCGTAGAAATCTGCGCCTCACGAAAAAGTATAGCCGCGACCTGGAAGAAAAGAGCCGATCGATCGAGTTTCAAAAGCAGGAGATTCAGCATCAAAACCAATCCCTCAAGGAAATTAATCAGACGAAGGATAAGTTACTCTCCATTGTGGCCCACGATCTTCGGTCTCCACTGCACTCCATCCTGCAAATATTGGAAATGTACCGCGAGGGGTACTTTGAGGATAACCAAAAGGACGAAGCATTGGACCTACTTTATTCCCAAGTGGTGAAGACGGGTACTATGCTGGATAACATCCTAAAATGGGTAAATGAACAGATTGACAATATTCATCCGAAATTTCAAGTAGTTTACCCGGGTCAGGAAATTGAAGCGTTGATAAGCACGTATGAGTTTCAGGCAAAATCAAAATGTATAGACGTTCGACATAAACAGCCCGTCCCACCGCCGATTTGGGTAGACAAAGGACATTTTCAGGTGATCATTCAAAATCTACTGCATAATGCCATCAAGTTTACACCATTTGGGGGACAGATCGACATCTTTTACACGCAGGACGGCACCAATGTACAGATTCACCTGCGAGACAGCGGAAATGGAATGGATGATGCTAAGCTGTCAATTTTTAACGCCTCCGAAAATGCGAGGATCACCTCAAATATTGGGACTGCCAATGAAACGGGTTCCGGACTGGGTTTGATGCTCGTAAAGCAGTTTGTGGTAAATAATCAGGGCGCTATTCAACTTCTAAGGGATTCTGGATCGGGGGCTGAGTTCGTGATCACATTTTTAAAGGTGGAGCGTGATGCCTGAACGAGCAGGTAGCGCGTAGTTAGTAGCTGATGCCTAAATGTCGCATCCCGAAACGTTTGTAGATTTCTGATATCCACAACACGAATGATGACATGCCCACCCAAAACAAGAACTCACCTGCCGATATGGGCTGGAAGGAAAACAGTTGGGCCAAGGGGGGGATTTCGATGATTAAAAGTTGGATGATCACCGAAATAATCAGTGCATAGTTTACCCATTTATTGCTGAACAGTCCAACTTGGAAACTGGAACCTTTCAGGTTTCTCATATTGAACACGTTAAAAAGCTGGCAAAAAGCCAACACAATAAAAGTCACTGTACGGGCTTTGTCAAGGCCCTCAGGGAGGTAGTAATGGAAAGCGAATACTGACAGCAGGGTCATGTAGGTGGCGTTCATAATGAGGAAGGGAAGCAACTGCCTAGTTAGGATGTTTTCAGTAGGATGAATTGGTTTTGCCCGCAGCTCGTTTCCCTGTCCTTTTTCTGCTGCCAAGGCTTTGTCACAAAACCCGTCCGTTACCAGGTTGATCCATAAGATCTGTGTAGCAGTAAGGGGTATGGGGTATCCCATCGATACCGTGACGATCAACGTAAATATTTCGGCAAAATTTGTGGTTACCAAAAAGAAACTGGATCGCCTCGCATTATTAAATACAATACGTCCCTGTTCTATCGCTTGAACGATTGTAGCAAAATTATCGTCTGCCAGTACCATCGTGGATGCGTCCCGTGCTACGTCGGTTCCCATAATGCCCATAGCTACTCCGATATTCGCCTGTTTTAACGCAGGAGCGTCGTTGACACCATCCCCGGTCATCGCCACCAATTCCCCCTGTTCTTGCAGGGTTTCTGCAATTTTCAGTTTCGTCAACGGCGTTAACCTCGAAAAAACATCGGCCTCCAAAACCGCCTTTGCAAATGTTGCCCTATCCATCTGCTCTAGTTCGGTATCTGTATACACTTTTTCCCGACCTGCGGTGACGATGCCTACCTTTTTTGCAATAGCCAGTGCCGTATCTTGGTGGTCTCCGGTGGCCATGATGACCCGAATTCCTGCTTGTCGGCACGATTCTACCGCCTCTTTTACTCCAGGCCGGGGAGGATCGATCATTCCGGCAAACCCCACAAAGACCAATCCCCGATCATTTTCCGGATCCAGACCTGTCTTTTTGTATGCCAAAGCGAGTACCCGATAGCTTTCTTTTGACCAAGAGGTGAGTTTTGTTTTGATCACCTCCGCCAGTGTGGCCGCGTCTAACTCCTGTGATTTGCCTTCTTTATCTAGGTAATAGGTGCTCCGCTCCAAAAGGGCTTCGGGCGCACCGATGAAAAACTTGATCCATTCGCCTGATTTCTCCACGGTGGTAGACCGATACTTTAGCGCCGAACTGAATGCCACATCTTCTTTGATAGCAAGTTTTCGGGCCTTTCCGGCTTTATTTGCTAACACGAGAAATGCCGCTTCTGTGGGATCACCGGTCACTTGGTAAGCCCCGTTCTTTTTTCGGTGAACAGACGATTGGTGGCAATGGGCGGCAATCTCCAAAAATGAGTCAAATGCCTTTTCGGAATTCGGGCCATAATCGAGTCTGCCCTTTGATTCCCATCCCTCGCCACTTACTGCTACATCCTCGTGACCAACGACCCATACTTTTTTGATGGTCATAGTATTTTGGGTGAGCGTCCCGGTTTTGTCTGTCACAATCGTTGACACAGATCCAAGGGCCTCGGTAGCGGTAAATTCCCGGATTATGGCGTTTTTCTTGGACATACGGTGAGATCCGATTGCCAAGACGATAGACAATACAGCTGGAAGTCCCTCAGGAATTGCAGATACCAATGCTGCGATCGAGATAAGAAGCACTTCCGATAATTCTCCACCGCGCCCGAAAAAAGCAACCGTAAATAGTAGCGTAGCGCTTACGGTGGCGATAAGCGCCATTTGCCGGGCAAGTTTGTCGGTCTTTCGTTGGAAATTCGTTTTCTGCGGCTTAATAGCAGCAAGGGTGGACGCAATTTCGCCAATTTGGGTGTGTATGCCTGTTCCAACTACCCAGGCCTTTGCTGATCCACTTGCGAGGTAGGTACTTTTCCAAAGCATGTTGGATCTATCCGCCAATACGGATTCCAAGGGAAGCAATTCCGATGTTTTTTCTACAGGCACCGCTTCTCCTGTGAGTGAAGCCTCGGTAGCTCTCGCATTCTTTTGGTTAAATATTCTGGCATCAGCGGGAACCAAGTCTCCTTCCTCTAAAGCGATTACGTCACCTGGTACGAGGTTCTTGGAGTCGATGGTTTTTAGCTTTCCCTCTCGTATCACTTTGCATTTTGGGACCAACAAACTTTTTAGCGAGGCAACGGCGCTCTCTGCTTTGTATTCTTGGATGAATCCAATCGCAGCGTTGATAATAACGATTCCAAAAATCACGTATACATCGATGAGATGGTCGGTCAAGTAAGAGATCAACGCTGCTGCCAGCAGGATATACACCATGAGGTTGTTAAACTGCTTCAGCAAAATGACCCAAAGAGAACGTTTTCCGGTATCTGGGATCTCGTTTAGGCCAAATACTTCCAGTCTTCTCGCTACTTCTTGTTGGGCCAGTCCAGATTCCGAGGTCTCGAGTTGTTTTCTTATTTCCTGAATTTCAGTATGATGGGGGGATTTGGGTAAATTGATCATCGAAGCGACGCATTTTTTACCATGATAAATTCCGAGATATTCTCCTGATCCAGAATTCCCATAAAATGATTTTGCTCAAAGACAAGGGCCACTTTGGTGTTTTCAGCAGCCATTCTTTTGAGGGCATCCTCAAGGGGAAGGTGCAAGTCCAATTTCAATGGAGACGCATTCGCCACGTTGGCAATGGGGGTTTCATCACCATGGCCTTGTAACCCTTTGATAATGTCTTCCCGGCTCAATGTGCCTATGGCCATGTCATCCTTTACCACGACAAAGTCAGTAGATTGCCCATCCAGCAGTTTTTCGATTGCTTTTTTAAGTGGAGCGTCAAATGCCACAATCGGAAAATTCCCCATTACCACATCCGAGACATGAAATCCTTTCAGAAACGAGCTTTGGGTAGTGTGAGTAACCTCCGCCTGGGCACCCAGAAATATGAATATCCCAATAAACACCATCACCGGATTGTAAAACAGTCCAAAGAACACCAAGCCGATCGCAAGCATTTGACCGATACTGCCGGCGATCTGGGTGGCACGTACACGGTCCATCCGGATTGAAAGCAAAGCCCTTAATACTCTGCCCCCATCCATAGGGAATGCAGGAAGCATATTAAAGACAGCCAAAAGTAGATTTGCGGATGCTAAATAGAGCAAAATGGTGCTTCCATTCAGGTGGACGTCTTCTAAGCGAATGATTTCAGTACCGTTTATATACACTGCTATCGAGAGGACGAAGAAAATCAAAAAATTGACGAGCGGGCCGGCAAGTGCCACATACAGTTCTTGCCGGGGGGCTTCTGGGATTTTTTCCAGTCTGGCTAGCCCGCCGATAGGCAAAAGAATAATGTCTTTTGTTTGAATATTGTATTTTTGGGCCGTGAGTGCATGGCCAAATTCGTGCAATAAAACACAAAAGAAGATAGCAAGTATAAAAACGACTGACCATATGATGTCATCAATTGCCATACCAGACCGGGCATTTGCGATAATGATCCAAAGGAGGAGAATGGAGAATGTCCAGTGAATGAAAACTTTGATTCCTTTGTATTTTCCTAGGTAGAGTGAAAACTTCATTGGATAAATGGCTTATGACTTCGTTCGGTTAAGATAGCCTATTTTGAGTGATTTTCGCCATAATTTTAAGCATTTGGCGGGAAAGTCTGTAAATTATCATCCATTTTGGAGCTGAAAGCATTATCTTTGAGTTTGGTGCAACGAACTAGTCACGAAGTTGCGGTTTCATCCGCTTTTGCTTGGCTATTGAGGGCCAATTTCCGATCTAAAGTCTGTTTTCTGATATTTCGCTAGGTTTAGGTTCACCTACTAAAGCTCGCGAATAGTGGAATCCCGAATGTTTGTTATTCAAAAGCCTAGCGTGGTAGCAACCCTGCAACGATGATGTTGAGCAGGTTTATGCCAGTCGTAGGTTTTCACTTGAGTCTCGCCGTAGTAAATCGTTGGTTTTCTGTCTGGTATGGAAGCGACACAAACGAATTCGGTTGATTTTCGGTTATAAGGGAATTTAATCGACGGGCTTAAAGTCTCGTTGTACATCTAATGTAAATGCGTTAATAAATTTACTATGTCTAAAAGGAATATTACTTTAAGGATGCTTTCCGACTACGAATACGAGTCGGTAAATGTCACCGGCAACAAGGTGAAAATCGATATGCGTGACCCTGCAGAAAAGCAGTATCAGGCCCCAATGGAGCTATTGCTGTCAGCGTTAGCGGGATGCTCAGCTATCGATGCGGTGCTGATGCTCAAAAAGCGCCGCAAAGAAGTAACTGACCTGAAAATCGAAGCGGAAGGTGATCGCGATGAAGGGATTCCAGCCTACTACAAAGCCATTCATCTTAAATTTATCCTCACTTCACCCGATGCTACTTTGGAGGAGTTTGAAAAGGTGGTCAAGTTAGCGGTAGAGAAATACTGCTCGGTAGCCTCTTCGCTCAAGTCGGAGATTTCCCATTCGTGTGAATTAATCCGGGTCTGATGAGAGTGGTGAAGGAATTTACCAAGGAAGAAATACGCATCAGTGTTTTTTCTTGGAATAACAAGTACCTACTGAAGTTCGAGTTGGGCATGGTAGAGCAAACGTTTAAAGTGCCCGAGACGGATCTTGTGGACGAAAATAGCTTGGAGGGGTTTTTGGAAGGTGTGTTTTGGGAGGGGGTGAAAAAAAGGTTTGAGGAAATGCATCTATCACTTCGAAATCAACTAGAAATTAGTTAAATTCACTTTGATTTAATTATTTGTAGATGAAATATTTTTATTTTATTTTATTTTGTGGTTTACTCATTTCTTCTTCATGTAACTCCGAGGAAAGAATGGTAACTCATGCTCATTTTGATTTTTTGGAGTCGGTGGTTCGTGCAATCGAAACGGATCTACTGCCGCTGGAGAGTGAAATTGCGGATTTGGCGTCATTTACCAGTCGCTTGTATTTTTCGCGTGACAGCTTGATTCGGGTAGCGAACAAATCAAAGTATTTCATCGATCGGAACAACTGGTTTCGAAATCAAAATTGGGAAACGTCTGAAAGCACCGTGTTTGTGTCGTATCTAAGTGATGATCTCAGCAGCTCCGTGGAAGAGGTGTATGTGACAGAACCGTTGGATTTGGAATTTTCGGTTTTGAAGAAGAAATATCCAATGGTGACCCAGGTTTACTACAATACCAAAAGTCAGACCTCCCGGGTATATCCCGCTTATGACCTAATGAATACGATTGAACCTGAAATAGATGTGATGGCCTTTAATTTTTTTTATTTGGGTAATGAGGTTAGAAATCCAGGTAGGGGACACGTTTGGATAGATGAAATCTACATTGATCCAGCTGGTAGAGGTTGGATTCTTTCGCTAATCCATCCGGTGTATTATCAGGATGAGTTAAAAGGGGTGTTGGGCGTTGACATCACATTGGTAGATTTAATGCCGTATTTTTCAGAAAACAGCCATGGAAACTTGCTTGTAATAGACAGTCAGGGCACGATAGTCGCAGGCGGTAGAGAAGCCATCGAATCCCTTAGCATGCCACCCTTAAGAAACCATACCTACATTCAAACCATACAGGCGGATAATTTTAGAAAGGAAGATTTTAACCTTTTTAAAAGTAAGCGTAAGGAAGTACGCCAAATGGCATCCAAGTTTCTACTTGAGAAAGAAACGGTTTATAGGTTTGACTTTGATGGTGATCAATTGGAGGCTTATTGTATCCCAATGAACCTGCTGCGTTGGTATATATTGAGTGTAAAAGGGACAAGATGATGGGTGAAAAGGGGGATAATACGAAGTCAGGGTTGTTTCTGTGGCTTTTTGGCTTTGGGATTACAGCTGTTTTACTGATTATTGTATTGGCCTTTACCTTTTATAGCGCACTTTCAGAAAACCTTCTGGAAACCCGTCATCAGTTTCTAGGCAAGCAAGTAGAGTTGGCGGCAAACGAATCTCAACGAAAATTCGGCAATCTATACGAGGAACTGGTTTCATTTGCCAACTCTCCGGAAAATTTGATCCGCCTTGATGTGGATTTATTGGAGATCCTTGACGATGCAAAGGCAAGAAGGCTACTCAATAATTACTTCAGCCTGATAGATACCATCTATGTACAGCATGGAAATAAGGTGTTGTTTTACAAACTAAATTCCAATAATTATTTTGAAAAGGGAAGCGTAAATACCTTGCCTGAGGATGGTCAATGCAAGGAGTGTCTAGCTGTCGAGTCCCCACGGGGGGACGTGAAGTTTTTGTTAAAGCTGAATTTGAACAACTTTTTTACCGAGTCAGTCATGAATTATTACTTGGGTCCGGGTACGCATAAGTTGGTCTTAATGCATGGAACGCTTCTAGGGCTTGATGAGGCGAAAAATGATGACCTGCGGATACTGGATAGCAGCTCGTTTGAAATGCTAAATAGGGAATTTCTAGGGGGCTTGCGGGGAAAGTACGAGGGGAACCTATTGATCAATCAAGAAAGACCAGAGCCTTCCTTAATCGTTCAGTATCCATTCACGTTACATGAAATTGGCGAAAGTGTCGCATTCGTGTTTGCCCAGGAGAAGCGGTTCATAACAGCAAACATATACGGAAGCTATTTCGTGATTTTTGCCTTACTCTTTGGTTTGCTTCTGGTTGTGCTCCTATTTACGTACAAGTATTTTGACCTGAATGTCAGAAATAGTGCACTGCTGAAAAGGAAAACCGATGATCTGGAACAACTCTTTAGGCAGCAGACCATGCTTTTGCAGCAGACAAAGGGCTTTGTCTACTATCATGACAAAGATTGGAAGTTTTATAAGTTAAGCGAAAACGTAGAAAATGTAACCGGCTATACGGCAAGTGATTTGAGTGTAGGCCGGTACAACGAGATCTTTGAGCATGGCTTTCAGCCATTTTTGGATACAGTTCAGAAAGATATCGCGCTAGGCAATGAGTATTTTGTCTATGAAACAGATATTCGAAAGAAGGATGGAGCAACCATCAGGGTACGGATTTTTGAGCGACTCTTTTACGATGAGTCAGGACAGTTCAATGGTGGAGTGGGAATCTGTACAGACATCAACGAGAAGTACCGGGCAGATCAAGAATTGGTAAGGAGTGAAAACAGGCTTCGGTCTGTATTGAAAAGTCTCCCTGACATCATATTTATATACAATAACCAAGGCGTCTTTTTAGATTATTACGTGCAGGATGAAAGCAATTTGCTCATGCCCCCGGCTGAGTCAATGGGGCTCAAGATAAGCGATGTGATCAAGGGTGAGACGGGTGAGATGCTAATGGCAGCGTTTGATAAGGCTGTTCGGACGGGAAAGATTCAAACCCGTGAAATGGATTTACTCCTGAATAACGGAAAGGTATACTTTGAGGTTAGATTTTTCAAGTTAGATGAGAATAGGGTCATGTCGGTAGCTAGAGACATTACCGGTCAGAAGTTATGGGAAAGGGGGCTTCAGGAAGCTAAGGAAGCGGCTGAGCGGGCAAATCAAGAGAAATCTAGGTTTTTGGCAAACATGAGTCATGAAATTCGTACTCCCATGAATGGTTTGCTGGGTATTATTACACTTTTAAAGCAGACGGAAATGTCCAAGGATCAGGAAAAGCTGGTTTCAATCATCTCAGACTCGGGAGAGGCGTTGCTTGCAATTGTCAATGACATTCTGGATTATTCTAAAATTGAAGCGGGGAAGTTGGAGTTGAATCAGGTGAGTTTTGACATCAGAAAGGAGCTAGCCAAAGTGGTAAATATGTTTACAGGCCTAGCGACTACAAAGGGGATTCATATTAATCTAGAGGTTGCAGACTCTATTCCCGAGATAATCGAGCTGGACCGGGAGAAGCTTAATCAAGTCTTGCTGAATATCATTGGAAATGCTGTCAAATACTCCTTTAAGGGTGGCGATATCGGTATTTACCTGTGGGGAGAGCAGCTTTTTTCCGAAACATTGATTATCAACGTACGCATCAAGGATAGTGGGGTGGGTATTCCGAAGGATAAAATTCCTTTTTTAACCTTGCCATTTACCCAAGTGGAGGAATATCAGTCGAATGAGTTTAAAGGTACCGGATTGGGCTTGGCAATAGCCAATAGATTGATCGAGTTGATGGGAGGGGGACTGCAGGTTGAGAGTGAAATTGGCGTAGGATCAGTTTTTACGTTTAATGTGATGGCGAAGATTGAAGAGCGTGCTTCCATTACGGTGGATCTTGAGCTTGCTGATCAGGAAATCCCCAATTTGACCATGATCGCCGAAGAGTACCCGTTGAAAATCATGATTGTGGAGGACAATGAAATAAATCTCCAATTTATGAAGATGCTAATGAATCAGATGGGATACAGCATCCGGTCAGCTCCCAATGGATTAAATGCGGTACAGCAATTTGAAGAAGAGCGCTTCGATTTGATATTTATGGATATTCAGATGCCTGGTATGAATGGGCTGGAGGCTACCAAAGTAATACGAGGTCAAGTATATGGATCACATCCACATATCGTAGGATTATCTGCAAACGTTTTTCAAAGCGATATCGACCAAGCGCTAGGAGCGGGAATGAGTAGCTACCTTACAAAGCCTGTTAAGATATCGGATATTTTGAAGGAGGTGCGCACCTGTTCAGCGAAAGTCAACGTAAAGAAGTAACACGGGTAACCGATAAAGGCAACCCGGTATCGCACCGATTACCCAAGGTTACCATAGCTTCGTGTCCAAATCAAAAGCCTCCAGGTAATCGGCCACTCGCTTCACAAACATGCCTCCTAGGGCACCGTCCACCACTCGATGGTCATATGAATGCGACATATACATTTTATGCCTGATGGCGATGACGTCACCCGTAGGTGTTTCAACAACAGCAGGTTTTTTCACGATGGTTCCAACGGCCAAAATAGCTACTTGTGGCTGCATGATTATGGGGGTCCCCATGATATTGCCAAAAGGGCCGATATTTGATAACGTGTAGGTCCCCCCGGTCAAGTCTTCCGGATTCAGTTGGTTTTTGCGTCCTCGGAGGGCCAGCTCATTGACTTTTTTCGAAAGCCCGATCAGGTTGTAAGTGTCTGCATTTTTGATTACGGGTACGATGAGGTTGCCATTTGGGAGCGCTACCGCTACACCTATATTGATATCCTTTTTCTTAATGATCCGGTCTCGGTCTACCGAAATATTGATCATGGGGAAGTCTTTCAACGCCTGTGCGATCGCTTGCACAAAAACCGGGGTAAACGTGATTTTTTCTCCCTCCCGCTCTTGGTACTCGTCTTTGATCCGGTTTCGCCATATTACCAGATTGGTAAGGTCAGCTTCTACAAAGGAAGTCACGGTAGCGGAAATGCGCTGTGATTCCAACATGCGCTCGGATATCATCTTTCTCATTCGGTCCATCTCGATGATCTCGTCGCTCCCGGATACGATGGCTCCCGGAGTTTTAAATCCGGTACCTTCGATGGAATGGCCCGTATGAAGTTCGCGTTTTTTAAGGAAAGCAAACATATCGGATTTGGTTACCCTTCCATCCTTACCCGTTCCTTCGATCATAGCCAATTGTTCGGGACTGATTTGCTCCGCCTTAGCGATAGACCGCACTAACGGCGAATAAAACCGTGTCCCTTCCTGAATGGATTCTCCAGCATAATTCGTACTTAAAATTCCGCCAACCAGCGTGTTTGTGTGCTCAGGAGCAAGGTTAAGAAGGTCATTGGCCAAATCACTTTCTTCCTCTGAGTCCGAAAGTGTCGCTGTTTGTAGATTGTCATCGACCTCTATCAAGGCAATAGCCTGCCCAACTTTGGCTACTTGCCCCTCTGAAATCAGGATTTTCTTTAAGATGCCCGACGTCGTTGTCGGCACTTCAGTATCTACCTTATCCGTGGCTACCTCTAATATAGATTCATCTTCTTCAATACTTTCCCCTTCCTTTTTTAGCCAAGTAAGGATAGTGCCTTCAAAGATGCTCTCACCCATTTTGGGCATTATCATTTCAATTAGTGCCATGATAAATTGTTTTTGGGTATTTGGATAGCTTTTAAAATTAAATTTTAAATTTCTCCTAATTTATTTTTAAAATCAAAATTTTCAGGATGTTTCTCTCAATATCGTCGTCCGAAGAAGGTTCAATGCTGAAATTGCGGTGAGGTGGATATTCACTGTCCGGTCCTGTGTAAGCTGCAATAGCTTGGTTTCAACGCCTTCCGAGTGGCTGCAAGCTATCCAAACCGTTCCGACAGGTTTATTGGCTGTGCCTCCCGATGGCCCTGCAATGCCACTACTTGCCACGCCATAATCTGCATCAAATTTTTCCCGTACGCCCTTAGCCATTTCAATGACAGTCTCTTCACTTACGGCACCATGCTCGGAGAGTGTTTGCTCAGACACCCCAAGGAGCACGTGCTTAAATGTGTTGTGATAGGGAATTATGCCGCCGTTAAAATAGTCGCTTGACCCTGCAATGGAGGTGATCAAGTGGGCAATATAGCCTCCAGTGCAACTTTCAGCAAATGCAACTTGTTGGTTTCTTTCTTTTAGAAGTAAACCTACCGCTTCGTGCAAGGGGGTGTTTCCATAAGCATAAATGTATTTTTCGATCCTGGGTAGGAGGACACGCAGTTCCTTCTCTACGGCATCCGATGCTGTTTTCAGGTCATCGGCAAAGGCCGTAAGCCGCAATTTGACTTCTCCCAAGGAAGGCAGGTAGGCAAGTCTGACGTTTTCAGGAAGGGCGTTTTCCCAGTTCCTGATGAGATCAGACAGCCAACTTTCGCCAATACCCACTGTACGGATCAACTGGTGGTAAATCACCGGAAGATCGTATATCTCCCGAAGTTTTGGCAAGACGAAATCGGTCATCAGTTTTTTCATTTCGTGTGGCACGCCAGGCATAGACATCCAAACACAGCCCCTTTCTTGAAACCACATGCCGGGGGCTGTACCCACTTCGTTTGGTACATAGGTACATTTGGTGGGCAGGTGTGCTTGTAGTTTGTTTGTTTCAGTCAGTTCACGACCACGTCGTTCAAAGAAGCCTCTTACCGCTTCCAGCGCTTCGGGAACAAGCTCAATGTCACAACCAAAATAGGAAGCAAGCAACGGCTTGGTGAGGTCGTCCTGTGTCGGCCCCAATCCGCCGGTCATCAGGATAACATCCGCATTTTTTTCTGCCGAAGCAAACGCATTCAGGATTGCTTCTCGGCTGTCACCCACCGTGGTACGCCTGACCACCCGCACACCTATTTGGGTGAGTTCTTGGCTGATCCAATGACTGTTTGTATCTTGAATTTGACCATAGAGGAGTTCGTCTCCGATGGCAATGATCTCTGCTCGCACCTCTTTTTTCATACAGTTACACCGTTTGGCGGGCTAATTTAACTAAATTCAGCTAGTCAATTTTCCAAATTCCGTAGTTTTATGCCAAACAGGGGAATCCTGAATTCAAATCCATTGGTAATCAACCGGATCAGGTATGAGGTTCCTTTTCTTCATATCTCAGAAAAGTGACTGGAGTCCTTGTATCCAATCGCATATAAAGCACTCTTTACGGAAGATAATCTCCTCAAATGGTCTATCGGTGGACTTTTTTAGGCAAATCGGTGTTTTTTGGGTAATATCAACTTTGAAAAAAAAAGGGAAGAAATGAAGCAGTTTTGGAATGAACGCTATGCCCAAGAGGCCTATGCGTACGGCACGGAGCCGAACGCATTTTTTAAGAATACGCTAGGAAAGTTATCGCCTGGCAAACTCTTGCTACCTGCCGAAGGGGAGGGACGCAATGGGGTCTACGCAGCCATGCATGGCTGGGAGGTGAGCGCATTTGATCAAAGTGAAGAGGGCAAGCGTAAAGCGGATATGCTGGCTGAAAATCGCGGTGTTCGATTTGATTATAAAGTAGGGATCTTGGAAGATATGCCTTTCGAGTCGGGATACTTTGATGTCATCGGCTTAATTTACGCACATTTTCCCGCTGAAGTGAAAGAAGCGTATCATCGGGCGTTCAATAGCTTACTAAAGCCGGGAGGATACATTGTATTTGAGGCTTTTAGTAAGGGTAATCTGGAATACCTTCGAGAAAATCCGGCCATCGGAGGCCCAAGAGATGCCGCTATGTTATTTTCAAAGGAGGAGCTGCAGCATTATTTCCCTGACTATGAATTCGAATTGCTTTCTGAAGACGAAGTTTTTCTTCACGAAGGGCTATTTCATCAAGGAAAGGGTTTGGTGATTCGGATGCTTGCAAGAAAGAAGTCTTAGAATCCCGGTTTTTAGGCGTATCTTACAGTGTATAGTTGAATACCCTGCTGACCTCGTTTCACATACGGTTGGATCCGATGTCCAAGCGGCTGTCGATCAACCTTGAAAGGGATTCTGACCTCGGCTAGATTGCTTTCTCGCCGCAGGACTTTGATAGTAAAGGTGAATGGCAGCGGACAATTGGTTGTTGGTATTCAATTGGAATGGAGTTCAGTAAGTGGGAATGGGTGGTTTTATCTGCCAAATTCACTGAACGTTCAGGGGCGTTGTTGGTTTAAAAAGTAAGTGTATGGGATTTGATCGTGGTATTGTTTTTGAATAGGTTATTTTGATCCCGGCTGACTATGAGCTAGTGTGTCGGATAAAGCGCAATTCGGAATTGTTCCAGAGGTAAATTGCTTTAGAGAAAATCCGTGTAGGATAGTCATATAATCAACGCAGTATTTTGAACGGAAGGAATCGTTTTTTTTTCAAGCTATTTCGAATTTTGGGCTGGCTCGTCGGGGCTTTGCTGATACTGGTTATTGTCCTTTTGCTGGTTTTGCGCAGTCCTTGGGGTCAGAATATGATTGTTCAGAAGGTGGTTTCTTATGTGTCAGTGAAAGCGAAAACGAGGGTGTCGATTGATAAGCTCTTCCTCACCTTTCGCGGTGATCTATATTTGGAAGGGCTTTACATTGAAGATCAGCAAGGAGACACGTTGTTGTATTCCAATTCATTGGAAACCGGGCTAAAGATCCTGCCTTTTTTGACATCCGGAGCTGTTCACCTTTCGAGGGTCAACTGGAGAGGACTTCGTGCACAAATCAAAAGGAACGAACAAGGGGTATTTAATTTCGATTTTCTGGTTGAGTCATTTTCGTCGCCTCCCGATAGTTTGGTGACACCGCCTGATTCAGCGGAGATATCTGGTGAGGATACAGTACCTTTACCCGATGTTGCCCTCGGTCCTGTTCGTTTGGAGGATTTTTCCGTTCGGTATATGGATGCAATTCTCGGTGCAGAGTTGGATCTGAGGCTGGGGGCTTTCCGATTAGCGGCAAACTCGCTAGACCTAAACCGTATGGACTTTGATGTGGAGGAGCTGGTCTGGTCCGATTCTGATATTCGGTATCTGCAGCGCTCACCTTTTCCTTCATCATCGGATTCTTCTGATGTATCCCTTGAGCCTGCTTTTATTTTGGACAAGCTGGCTCTCGAAAACATCGCGCTTTCGTACGTTTCCTTGCCTGACGATATCGAGGCAGAAATTGTATTGGGAAAGATGAATTTAGCTATTCCGGAAGCGGACTTGGGATCCGGTCGATTCGAGCTTTCGCAATTTTTGCTTCACAATAGCCACTTAGATGTTGGCCTCTTTTCGGAGTCTGCTGAACAGCTAGTCGATGAGGAATCGGATCACGGTGGCTCATTTCAATGGCCTTCTTGGCAAGTAGCCGTCGGCACGATAGACCTAGAGGATAATCGAATCGCCTACAGAACCAAAGAGGTTACTCCCCAAGCGGGATATTTTGATCCTGGTTACGTGGTAGTGGATAATCTCAATTTCAAAGCTGATGGCATTTCGATCGCAGATCAACATTTTGAAGCGACTGTAAGCGAAGCGTCATTTGAAGAACGGTCTGGACTGGTACTTCAAAAATTAGCCCTACGGGCAGAAATTGATGACCAAGCGACAAATATTACGTCCGTTCAACTGCAGACCGGAAATAGCCAACTGGCGGGGGATTTTGGACTTCAATACCGGATAAGCGGCATCGTAGATGAGCTGGTTTGGGAACGTTTGACCTTGGCAGTACCGAAACTTCGCATTGGGCTATCAGATGCGTTCTTTTTTTTACCGGAGTTGCGCGCCAATGAACTCTTTAGGCAGGCATCCGAAAGGGAACTTTCGGGGTCGTTAAACCTATCCGGAACCCCAGATAGGCTTAGAATCTCAGATGGCAGGGCTGCATGGGGCGAGGATACCCATTTCCGCCTTCAGGGAAACCTGGGTAATTTACTAGGTTCGGATGATATAAGCTTTCAACTTTCTTCCGTTTCCTTTTCCACTACTGGTACAGATGTGCGGCAATTTGTCAGTGAGGAACAACTGGGGGTAAAGCCCCCGGAGCAGATAAATATTGAGTCCAGTCTGAGTGGCTCGCTCGCTGATCTATCGGTTGAATGCCTTTTGCAGACGTCAGATGGCGATGTGCAATTGACCGCACGTTTTGAGGACGGTACCGAACCGCACTACGAGGGAGAGCTGTTTTTGGACGGAATAGCGTTGGGATCCCTTCTCGAAAGTCCACAATATGGGTATTTAGGGTATCGCCTGCGACTGCAGGGTAGTGGTTTGGACTTAGATGAATTGGAGCTTTCGCTGCATTCTGAATTTGAAAGGTTGGAAGTGAATGGCTACGATTATAAAGGGCTGAAATTGGATGCGGAATTAGCAGATAAGCAGGGTGATTTTTCCTTGGTTTTTGCGGATAAGAATCTCGATTTGGCTTTGGATGGAGAAGTTGTTTTGGATAGCGAGAATACAATGTTGGACTTGGTGCTGGACTTAAAGGGTGCGGACTTCCGTGCCTTGCAGCTGGCTAAAAATGATTTGCGTGCTCGGATAAGCTATTCACTGCATATGGAGGGTAATGCGGACGGGTTTTCACTGGACTCTGAACTGAACGATGGTGTGTTGGTTTTTGAAGGTCAAAGTTATCCCGTGGAGGCCTTTGACGTATCCGCCTTCGTGGAGCCGGACTCTACATTTTTACAGATTGAGAGTTCCCTTTTAGGGGTAGCCTTCGCTTCCAATGCGTCACCTGACCGGACCATAGAGGCATTCAATAACTATTTCGAGCAGCTATTTGCCGATACGGCCGATGATAGTTCACCGGATTCAATGATTAACTTTACGTTTTCGGCGGATGTGGGCAGGTCGAGGATTTTACAGGAGGTGGTTTTTCCGGGTTTGGAAAATTGGGAGTCTTTGAATACCAAGGTGAACTTTGATCAGCAATCGGGCGATTTTCGGGGCTATGTATTTCTGCCAGGGTTTACCTATTCGGGGATTTCTATGGATAGTTTGGGGGTTTATGCTGAGGGTACCGAAGATTCGTTTCTTTTTCAGGCAGGGTTAGTGTCCTTGAAGTCTGGCACTGTGGAAATAGGGAAGACTTTCTTTGACGGAAAATGGGGGAGAGATCAGTTGAATTTGGACTTTTTGGCCTACGATGGGGAAGACAGGCTGGTTCATGTTGGTTGGAATATGCGGGTCAAAGACGATTCTATCCAATTGCATATTCGCCCGAGCGACTTGATATTGAACAAGCAACCTTGGGAGATTCATCCAGATAATGTCCTTAAATATGGTGGTGGAAAGGTTGATTTTCATCAGTTTGAACTAAGTAGGGATAATCAGTATTTGGAGTTATTCAGTGATTCGACAGATATATCTTCGGATCATGTAGGTGTTCGGTTTAACAACTTTCGTTTAGCCACCTTTTCCAGGTTTTTAAATCCGGATAATTTGATCGCTGCCGGATTTGTAAATGGCAGTTTTGTGCTGGAAAATCCCTTTAAAGCTGCAGGGATTCTTGCGGCGCTTCGAATTGACGAGCTTCATGTTTTTAATACCCCTTTGGGGAACCTTGAGCTAGGGGCCGAATCCATTGATGTGGGTGCATACGACTTTGAAATGTCCTTGAAAGACCGTGGCGTAGATGTCGATCTCGTAGGAGATTACCAAGCGGCAGAGCAGGGTGCGCAACTGAATCTCGCACTTAACCTAAAGGAGCTACGTCTAGGTGTCTTGGAGTCCCTGTTTCCTGATCAGATCAGCGGTTCTTCCGGCGTGATAGTAGGCAGCGCAAGTGTCTCCGGCACGACGGTTGATCCGATTTACGAAGGGGAGTTTGGGTTTCTGGACGCAGCCGTTACGGTCACTTCGTTGAATGCTGCATACCGTATTCATGACCAATCGATGAAAATTGACAATAGTGGTCTGTACCTCGATCGGTTTACCATCCGGGATGCGAATGAAAACAGGTTTGCATTAGCAGGATCCATTGGTACAGAATCTTTATCCAATCCCGAATTTGACCTGCATCTTACAGCCGAGAATTTTCAGGTTTTAAATTCATCAAGGCAGGATAACGATCTCTTTTTCGGCAAAGCAATTATTGATGTCAATGCGGATATTAACGGCGATTTATCGCTTCCGAAAATAGCCGCAAGGCTAAAAGTGCGAAGTGGTACCGATGTTACTTTCATTATCCCTGAGTCCCAGTTGGACGTAATCGAGCGGGACGGAGTAGTGTTGTTTGTCAATCGGCAGGATCCGGAGGACCTGTTGACCCGTCGGCAGCAAGAAGTCCCAAGTACCGGGATTACGGGGTTTCAGGTTACCGCTCTATTGGAAGCAGATTCAGATGCGTCGTTTAGGATCATTGTGGACGAGCGATCCGGAGATAACCTTCTGGTTGCGGGCGAAGCTAACCTGAACCTAAATGTGGATCCCAATGGTAGAATTAGCCTCTCAGGAATCTATCAGTTGAGCACTGGGCACTACGAAATGAGTTTATATAACCTGGTAAGCAGGCGGTTTGTGATCGAGGAGGGGAGTTCCATTTCTTGGTCGGGAGACCCTTTGGATGCCAAGTTAAACATGGTGGCCATATATCGCGTGAGAGCATCGGCAGCGGAGTTGATGGCAGCACAGACGGCTGGACTTGGTGCAGAGGCCCAATCTCAGTATAAGCAGGAACTGCCTTTTTTGGTTTATCTGAACATCGATGGAGACCTGACGCAACTGGAACCCTCCTTCCGACTGGATATGCCGGAGGATCAGCGTGGAGCGGCGGGAGGTAATGTGTATGGGCAATTGCAGCTTTTAAACACCCAAGAAGGAGAATTGAATAGGCAGGTTTTTTCACTATTGGTCTTGAACCGATTTTTTCCGGACAGGGGAGGAGACGGTACTATTGGAAGCACCTTTGCATTGGCCCGATCCAGCGTAAGTCAGCTTTTGTCAGGACAGTTGAACACGCTTTCCGAAAATGTGCTGGGCGACACCGGATTGGAGTTGGATTTTGATTTGGATAGTTTTACCGACTATCAGAGCGGTGCCGCAAGGGATAGAACGCAATTGAATGTAAGTGCCCGATCTCGTTTTATGAACGATCGCCTTGTCGTACAAGTGGGCAGCCAAATTGATATCGAAGGAAGTTCCCAAGCACT
Source organism: Lunatimonas salinarum (assembly GCF_017811155.1). Lineage (GTDB taxonomy): Bacteria > Bacteroidota > Bacteroidia > Cytophagales > Cyclobacteriaceae > Lunatimonas > Lunatimonas salinarum. The sequence goes on from NZ_JACVCV010000007.1 coordinate 129,161, forward strand.
GGATCGGGGAAATGCGCTGTTGGGTAATGTCAGTATTGAATACTTGCTAACAGAAAGCGGTAGGTATAGACTTCGCGGGTTTAGGAGAAATCAATTTGAGAGCTTTATTGACGGGCAGCTGATTGTAACCGGTATTTCGTTGATTTTTAACCGGGAATTCAATCATTTTGAGGAGTTGTGGAGAGGCATCGAGAACAAGCGACGCTCACAGTCTGATGCGATCAGAAAGGGGGAATCTATGGGGAAATCAACGCAAGTGCCATGAATGTGATCAAATCCATAGGTTGCCAAATTGTTTTACATGGGGTGCTCATTGCGGTTTTCGCTACCTCGGCATGCAGCGTGAAGAAATTTATTCCACAAGAAGAGCAATTGTATAAGGGAGCTAAAATTTCCGAAGAATTGGAGACCTCAGTACGCGACTGGAAGCGCGTGAAGGAAGAACTTGAAGGGCTTTTGAGGCCAAAACCGAACAGTAAATTTTTAGGGATGTACATTGGCCTTTGGGCGTATTACAAGGGTAACAAAGAAAGGCCTGGGTTTATCAATCGGTTTTTAAAAGATAAGCTGGGAGAAAGTCCGGTTTATCTTAGCAGCGTCAATATCCCGCAGACCGAGTTATTGCTGAACAACCGTCTGGAGAATAATGGGTTTTTTAATAATCAGGTGGCTTCTGAGGTGATTACTAGGGAGAAAAGTGCTTTAGTTTCCTACCAAATTTCAGTTAGTACGCCCTACACGCTTAGGAATTTTGTGTACGACCAGGATTCTACCCAGTTAGATCGAGCTATCCGAGAGCTGTTGGAGGATACAGAAATAGAAGAGGGAGACCGTTTTGAATTGTCCAAATTGAAGTCAGAAAGAACGAGGCTGGATCAGGCATTGAAGGAACAGGGGTATTATAATTTTAACGCCGATTTTTTGTTATTTGAAACAGATACGAACCAGTACGAAGATAAGGGATTTGATCTGTATTTGCGTACCAAGCAGCTTGCCCCTAACGAGAGCTTGATTCCTTATGAAATCGGAGAAATCACCGTATTTCCGAATCTTACCCTAGACCAGTCTGCCAGTCCCGGCGACACCACGGTCATAAGAGGAATATCGTTTATCCAAGATAATCCCATATCCTTCAACCCCCATTTGCTGGAGCGGTACATTCTACTGAATCAGGGAGAAAAGTACAATGCCACGAAATCCCGACTCACAAGCAACCGGATCTCCGGGATCGGCAATTACCGATATGTCAACATCCGGTATACAGAAAGAGACAGCGCATCCTCTGATGGAACCGGATTTTTGGACGCAACGATTTCATTGTCTCCACAAAATAAGCGATCACTTCGTGCAGAATTTCAGGGCGTCTCCAAGTCTAACAACTTTGCCGGGCCGGCATTTTTGCTTAGCTATCGAAATAGGAATATTTTTCAGGGAGGAGAGATTCTGAATGTGACCGGTAAGGTGGCCTACGAGACGCAGATTGCCAGTGGTGAGCGCGAAGGACTGAGTTCCTTTGAGTTTGGTCTTAGCAGTGAACTGATTTTTCCGCGGGTTGTGTTTCCGATAGACATCAAGGAGCGTTTTGCCTACTCGGTACCAAAGACCCGGATTAGTCTGGGAACGGAATTTCAGGATCGTCGTGGACTGTACCGGCTCAATTCGGTATCTGCCGCATACGGGTATTTTTGGAATGCCAACCGGTTTGTTTACCACGAAATAAACCCAATTAGCATCAACTTTGTGGGCCTTTCCAACACGACTCCTGAGTTTGAGGAAATTTTGGAGAGCAATCCATTTTTAAAGTTTAGCTTTCAGCAGCAGTTTATTGCTGGGATCAGTTACGGGTTTTCATATAGCAAATTAATGGATGCGTATCGTACCCACAGTATCTATTTTGGGGCCAATTTGGACTTAGCCGGATTTGGGCTGGATGGCCTCAACCGATTGCTAGGCTCATCCACACCAAACCAGTTTTTGGGGTTGGATTATGCCCAATACAACAAAGGGGAAGTGGACTTTAGATACTACTGGAGGTTCTCAGAGGAGAGCAAGCTGGCCTTGAGGATGTTTGGAGGGGTTGGGATTCCCTACGGAAATTCGCTTTCATTACCATTTGTGAAGCAGTTTTTTTCTGGCGGTCCCAATAGCGTGCGGGCATTTCGAATCCGATCGCTCGGACCTGGTTCCTATCGACCACAGGATGTGGGTATCGGGAGCTTTTTTGACCAAGCGGGAGATGTCCGGTTGGAGGCAAATTTGGAGTATCGTTTTCCCATTGTTTCATTTTTTAAGGGAGCGGTATTTGCAGATGCTGGCAACGTGTGGCTGATGAACGAGAATGAGGCGCTTCCTGGGGGAAAGATTTCCTCGAATTGGTTTCGTGAATTGGGAGTTGGTGCCGGAGTCGGCTTGCGGGTAGATGTAGATTTCTTTGTGCTTCGGTTTGACTTTGCGACACCTCTCCGTACGCCCTATTTGCGGGAAGGGGAGCGATGGAGCAGGGAATTTAGGCTGGATGACTCCAAGTGGAGGAGGGAAAACCTCGTATTCAATTTTGCCATTGGTTACCCATTTTGATTTTTGCGAGTCTACATCGCTCTTTCTTTAGAACTGTAAGCATCGGTGTTAAGTGTTGCAATCCATTTCCAAATTCCTAGGATACTATTGGAGGATTCGAGTACGCTTTTCTTTGGAAAATGGAAATGGCAAACCTATTTAGAAAAGCGGGATAGCATGTTTCGGTGCTTGTGGACTAAGTAAATTTATGTATTTTCGTGGGAGACCGCTTAACTTGTTTTTACTCATGAAATCGAGCACGACGCAAGCGACACACGGAGGGCTGCCCCGATGGCTATCGGGGAATTCGTGCGACCTGCCTGCCGCAGGCAGGGATTCTATCTGACCGCTTAAAGACAAATTATAAACACATGAAATATCCATGACGGCCGTGGCGACACACAGGGGCATGATTATATCCCGGAATGCACCGTTTTCGTATAATCTAATGGGATAAACCGTACGGTCATGAAAGCTCAAACAGTAAACTTTGATCAGCTCATCAAGAGGGGCTGCGGCATAGATGTCCACAAGAACCTGATAGTAGCCTCCATCAGGGGGGAAGGCATACGCGAAGAGACCCGTTCCTACGATGGTTTCACCGGATCGCTTGAACAGCTCCGGGATTGGTTGAAGGAGAACGGCATTACCCATGTTGCCATGGAGAGCACCGGGGTATACTGGAAGCCTGTCTACAACATATTGGAAGAGGATTTTGAGATCATCCTGGTCAATGCCCGGCATATAAAGAACGTACCGGGCCACAAGACGGACAAGAAGGACAGCAGCTGGATTTCCAAGCTGCTTCTCTGCGGGCTGCTGAAAGGGAGTTTCATCCCCCCAAGGCATATCCGTGAGCTGCGGGACCTGACGCGTTACAGGCGCAAGGTCATAGAGCAGGCTGCTTCGGAGAAGAACCGTATCCAGAAGATCCTGGAAGATGCCAACATCAAGCTTTCCAGCGTGGTCAGCGACATGAGCGGGGCGGTGGCCACCAGGATCGTCAACGCGCTTATCGGCGGGGAAGACGATGTCGAGGAGCTGGTGAAGTTCCACCACGGAAAAATGCGATGCAGCAAAGCGGAACTGGCTGCTTCCCTGAGGGGCGGGCTGACGGCCCACCACCGGTTCATGCTCGGGGCCATCAAGGAATCGATGGCCGACAAGGAACGGCTGGTCGCCAAGCTGGACGCGCAGATCGAAACGCTGCTAAGGGAGAATTAACTGGAACTGGACGCAAAGCTGCTGGAGACGATCCCCGGCGTGGGCAGGGACGGGGCAGCCTATATCCTGGCCGAAATAGGCGACGACATGGGCCGTTTTCCCAGCCAACAGCACCTGGCCTCCTGGGCAGGGGTAAGCCCCGGCTGCAACGAATCGGGAGGCAAAAAAAAAAGCAGCAGGACGACCCACGGCAACAAGTACCTGAAATCAATAGTCACCCAGCTTGCCTGGGCTGCGACAAGGACGAAAAACACCTATCTGAGGAGCAAGTACGATAGTCTGGTAGGAAGAAGAGGCAAAAAACGAGCGCTGGTAGCCATAGGACACAAGATCCTGATAGCGGCCTACTTCATCCTAAAGGACAAAACAGCATACAGAGAACTCGGGGGAGAGTACCTTGACAGCAGAAAAAAAGACAGGCAGATCCAACGGTATATGGACAAACTCAGGGAGCTCGGGGTAGAAATAAGCACTGAAATGGCAGCATAACACAACAAAGGTCGATTTTTACTGGAGGTTGAAACATCATTGCCCCGGCAGTGAAACCCCGTACATGAAATTGACATCAAACGCTAAGCACACAGGAGTATTGCCGTGAGCATGAAGATGAAAATTTAAACCTCTTAGCGTATCTTATGCCCATTCCATTAAAACAAAAAGTTAACTGAATACGAAATATAAACAGATGAAAATTTTAATTAAACGATTTATTTACAAATAATCTACCATGACCTCAAAAAAATGCTTTATCATAAGGATGCGTTTTGCATTCGTTTCTGTTTTTTTTCTTCTGCTTTCTCTCAAGCCAAATTTTTTGGTGGCTAAGTCCCAATACGACCTCGTCATTTACGGAGGGACCTCTGCCGGCGTCGCTGCCGCTATTCAGGCAAAGCGAATGGGCAAGTCAGTTATTTTGATAGAGCCTTCTAGTCACGTGGGGGGCTTGACGACCGGTGGCCTGGGAGCCACCGACATCGGAAACAAGCAAGCCATCGGTGGGATATCCAGAGAGTTCTACCAAAACATCAAAGCATACTACGACAAGCCAGAAAATTGGATTTGGCAAAATCGCAGCGATTATTTTAACCGGCCCAACGAAGGACGGTCCCGGGAAGGAGAAGATGCGATGTGGACCTTCGAACCCTCTGCGGCAAAAGCAGTGTACGATCAAATGCTGGCTGAAGCGGGTGTTGAAGTAATCACCCGGCAGCGATTGAACAGACAAAGTGGCGTTCAGGTCAGGCAAAACCGTATTCACGCTATCACTATGGAGAGCGGCGAAAGGTACACGGGCAAGATGTTTATGGATGCCACTTATGAGGGCGATCTGATGGCCGCTGCAGGCGTGTCATACACGTATGGCAGAGAAGCCAACAGTGAATACGGAGAAACCCTAAACGGCGTCCAAGCAAACTATTATACAATCACCTTGAATGGGGGAATATCCCGAAACGCCGTTCACCACAATTTCATCCCGCGTGTGGATCCCTATGTGGTAAAGGGAGATCCATCCCGCGGGTTGTTGCCTTTTATTATCCAAGGCGGACCCGGAGTCGATGGAACGGCCGATAAGGGAATACAGGCGTACTGCTTTCGCATGACGCTTACCGACCATCCGGATAACCGGATTCCTTTCGCCAAGCCGGCCAATTACCGGGAGCTTGATTATGAATTGTTATTTCGCAATTACGAAGCAGCAACGGGACCTATCGAGAAGATGTATCATTACGGAGACCCATTGGTGCCTTGGATCAACACGCCCATGCCGAACCGAAAAACGGACACCAACAATCAGAAAGGGTTTTCCACCGACTTTATCGGGCAAAATCATGATTATCCAGAGGCGAGTTACGAAGAACGCGAGGCAATTGCGAAGCGTCATTTGGAATATCAGCAGGGGTTAATGTGGACCTTGGCCTATCATCCCCGGATCCCAAAACAAGTAAGGGATGTGGTTTCGAAATGGGGTATGGCCAAGGATGAGTTTATCGAAGGCAACGGGTGGACCCCCCAACTCTACGTGCGGGAAGCGAGGCGAATGATCAGTGATTATGTAGTTACCCAAAAGGATTGTGAGAGCCTGGTACCTGAAGTAGAAGACGCCGTAGGACTTGCTGCCTATCAGATGGATTCTCACATGGTTAATCGATATGTGGATCACAATGGCTATGTGCAAAACGAAGGCAACTTCGAAGCGCATGTGAGAGCCCCCTACCCCATTCCCTATCGATCCATTGTCCCCAAAAAGGGAGAAACCGAAAACCTGTTGGTTCCCGTGTGTGTGAGTTCTACGCATGTCGCATTTGGATCCATTCGAATGGAACCCGTGTTCATGGTTTTGGGACAGTCCGCAGCTACGGCCGCCGCTTTGGCCATTGACAATAATCAGTCGGTTCAGGAAGTGGACTATGCGGCCCTTCGTTCTAAATTACTGGCGGACAAGCAGGTGCTAAGCCATCAGAAGTAAAGAGGCTAATCGATTTTTAATAAAACTAAAGAACAACAACCATTAACCAAGTTATGATAAACAATAAAATCAAAGCAGTTTGCTTGGGTCTGTTCTCACTCGTGCTGTTACAGTCCTGCGCGAAACAGGAAAGGGAAGAAGCAACCGATCTGGTGATTTACGGAGGCACTTCTGCGGCAATAACAGCAGCGGTTCAGGCGAAGAAAATGGGTAAGTCAGTCATCGTTGTTTCGCCCGATTTACACTTAGGGGGGCTTACCTCCGGTGGATTGGGATGGTCTGATACGGGCAAAAAGGAAGTAATCGGGGGGCTTTCCCGAGAGTTCTACCAACGGGTATACGACAAATATCAGGAGGAAGATGCATGGAAATGGGAGGCCAAGTCCGACTTTGGCAATAAAGGCCAAGGTACGCCCGCCTTGGATGGGGAATTTAAGACCATGTGGATTTTTGAACCGCATGTGGCCGAGGAGGTGTACGATGAGTGGATTGCTGAGTTAGGAATTGAGGTGCTGCGTGACGAGTGGTTGGACAGAGAAACCGGTGTGACAGTAGAGAATGGGAAGATCACAGCTATACGAACCCTAAGTGGGAAGGAATTTAAAGGCAAAATGTTTATGGATGCCACCTATGAGGGTGACCTGATGGCCGCTGCAGGTATCAGCTACCACGTAGGAAGGGAAGCAAACAGCGTATATAACGAAGAGTGGAACGGCATTCAGACTGGTGTGTACCATCACAGGCACCACTTTCAGGTGTTGGATAGGCAGATAGATCCCTATTGGATACCCGGGGATCCTTCTTCGGGCCTGTTGCCCCGAATCAGTGCCGAGCATCCGGGAGTAAAGGGAGAAGGCGACCATAAGGTACAGGCCTACTGCTTCCGAATGTGTATGTCCAACCATCCGGATAATAGAATTCCCTTTCCTAGACCTGCTAATTACGACTCCACTCAATATGAGCTGTTGGTTCGAATCTTTGATGCAGGATGGGACGAGTGGTTTGACAAGTTTGACCTGATTCCCAACCGCAAAACGGACACCAATAACCATGGTCCATTTAGTTCAGATAACATCGGTATGAACTACGACTATCCGGAGGCAAGTTATGAGCGGCGCAAAGAGATCATCCAAGAACATCGGGATTATCAGAGTGGGCTTTTGTATTTTGTACAGAATGATCCCCGGATACCCGAGAAAACCCAGAAAGCATTCAAGGAATGGGGACTTGCAAAAGATGAATTCACCGACAACGGTAACTGGCCTCATCAAATCTATGTTCGCGAGGCAAGGCGCATGATAGGCAAGTATGTGATGACCGAAAATGAGCTCCTGCAAAAAAAACCTACACCCGAATCTGTGGGCATGGGCTCCTACACGATTGATTCGCACAATATTCAACGCTACGTGGATGAAAATGGCCACGTACAAAACGAAGGAGATATAGGCGTGCCATTACCGGGACCCTATGAGATCGCGTATGGTTCGCTGATCCCCAAGAAGGAGGAATGCACCAATCTGGTGGTTCCGGTAGCCGTTTCTGCCAGCCACATTGCCTTCGGTTCTATCCGCATGGAACCGGTGTTTATGATTTTGGGGCAGTCAGCGACCACCGCCGCCATGATGGCTTTGGACCAGGGCATTGCTGTGCAGGATTTATCTTACGATTCATTAAAGGAACGTTTACGCGCAGATGGGCAGGTGTTGACCATGGACGATCAGATTGTGGCCAAGTAAGTGGAGAGGGTAGCTGCCGCCACATCGGTGATTTTCCTGCTTTGGGTAGCGGGATGTACCGAGTCGCCAAAGAAGAGCTTCATGGATGAAGGCCCGCCAAATGTGGTAATCATTCTGGCCGATGATCAAGGTTGGGGTGATCTAAGCCACAGTGGAAACAGTAATCTATCAACCCCTCATATTGATCGGCTGGCAGGTGAGGGCGTCAGTTTTGATAGGTTTTTCGTGCAGCCGGTGTGTTCGCCTACCCGTGGGGAAATGTTGACGGGGCGGTACCACCTGCGGGGCGGTATACGGGGTACCTCCTCCGGGGAGGAGCGGTTGGACCTGGACGAAACCACCTTCGTGACCCTTTTTCAGCAGGGAGGATATGCGACGGGTGCATTTGGCAAATGGCATAATGGCATGCAGCATCCCTACCATCCGAATTCCCGGGGCTTTGATACCTTTTACGGGTTTTGTTCCGGACATTGGGGGGATTACTTCAGTCCGCCATTGGAGGAAGATGGCATTCCCGTAAAGGGAGAAGGCTACTTGCCAGATGACCTGACCAATCGGGCGATGGACTTTATCGATGCGCACCGGGACGAGCCATTTTTGGTTTATCTGTCGCTGAACACACCTCACTCTCCCATGCAGGTTCCGGACCCTTGGTGGGAAAAATTCGAAAACAAACCGCTTGATAGCCTGGTGGTGGGAGAAGATCCCGACTTTACCCGGGCCGCCCTCGCCATGTGTGAAAACATCGATTGGAACGTGGGTCGCCTATTGGATAAGCTGGAAGGCCTGGGCCTTACGGAAAATACACTGGTGGTGTATTTTACCGACAATGGCCCGAATAGTGTCCGATGGAATGGAGGCATGAAAGGAAGAAAGGGCTCTACGGACGAGGGAGGGGTGCGCAGCCCGTTTTTCATGAGATGGAAAGGCCGCGTTCCGGAGGGAAAAGTAATTCCCCAGATAGCTGGCGCCATTGATTTGTTTCCCACATTGGTGGACTTAGCCGGCCTAACCCATTCGGCAGGAAAACCATTGGACGGCAAAAGCCTGAGGCCCTTGATCATGGAGGAAAACCCCTTGTGGCCCGACCGGGTAATTTTCAGCCACTGGAATGGGAACAGCAGTTTACGTACGCAACGGTACCGGCTGGATAGGGACGGAAACTTGTACGATATGGAGTCGGATCCAGGTCAGCGGCGACCGGTTCAGGATTTGTTTCCAGAGGTAGCGGAGAATCTTCGGGAAGCCAAGGAAGATTGGGAAGCGGTGATGGCGGCGGAACTGGCGAAAGATCCGGAAGCCCGACCCTTTACCTTGGGCGCAGCGGACGCACCCCTGACCCAACTACCCGCAAGGGACGGTATGGCCCATGGTTCGATACAACGGTCCAACCGTTTTCCCAACGACTCCTTTTTCACCCACTGGGTAAGCGTGGAAGACAGCATGACTTGGGAGGTAGACGTATTAAATGCTGGAAACTACCAAGTGGAGGTTTACTATACCTGCCCACCTCAGGATGTGGGGTCCGAATTTCGGTTTCGCGCGGGGGAAAGCCACTTGGACAGACGGGTAGCGGAAGCACACGATCCTCCCCTGAAGGGAATGGAAAACGACCGCATCGAACGGATGGAGTCCTATGTTAAAGACTTCCAACCCATGATGCTGGGAAGCATCGCGCTGAACCAAGGTGTGCAAACGTTCAGCCTGAAAGCCCTTCGCATTCCGGGAACCCAAGTGATGGACGTACAAAAATTGATAGTCAAACCTGTAGGGACGAGCGAGTAAACGAAAACGAAGATGAAATCGAGCCTTGCAACCGGACAGGTAGGCTTAATGTCGCCGGCACAAACTAAGATTACTATTATACTACGTACGAGATTCCATCCTGATAAACTCAGACAAGTTGTCACCGCTTAAAAATTATAAACACCTGAAATCGAGCACGACGCAAGCGACACACGGAGGGACAATTGTAATTCGTGCGAGATTCCATATGACCGCTAAAGAACAAATTATAAACAGATGAAAAATTCTGAATTCCCCCTTGGAAATTACTGTTACTTTGTTCCGTCCATTTCCAGTTCCCAGGTGTTACGAACGTGGATAAGCTCAGTGACGAGCTGCGGATAGGCTGCCTTGAGGTCCCGGGTTTCGCCCAGGTCATTTTGTAGGTTATACAAGCTCAACTTGCCTTTGTTTCGGTCTTCCAGGAGTTTCCATGGGCCTTGCCTCACGGCAATGGCCTCCGGCGTCCGCCAAAATAGTATCCGTTCGGGCATTGTATCTCTGGAAAGCAGGACCGGAACAAAGCTTTGGCCATCCAATTGGTCTGCTCCCTCCGGATCCGGGAGGGGCTGACCGGTCAATTCCAGAAAAGTAGGCAAAAGGTCAAAGGAGGCCAGGGTCGCTTCCGAGCGACTACCAGCCGCAATATTTCCCGGCCACCAGGCAATGCTGGGTACTCGGTGTCCTCCTTCGTACAAATCAGCTTTTTCTCCACGAAGTAGCCCGTTGGACCCTACCTCAGGCCAGGTATTACCTTGGTACCTCAGGTACTGACCGTTGTCGGCGGTGAAGAAGAGTAGGGTGTTTTGATCCAGTCCTGCTGCCTTGAGGTAATTCATCAGTTTGCCCACATTGTGGTCCAGTGCTTCGATCATCGCTATCAATGCATTCGGGACTTCAGCGGGGGAATGGGGTCCTAATTTGCTCGATGGCCCGGGTAGACTGGAGGTATAATCGTTTCCTTCTACACGTGTTTCCAAGACAGCATCCGCAGGAGATTGCCAGGGGAAATGAACCCCCAAGTGTGCCAAGTAGACAAAGAATGGTTGGTTTTTGTGTTTTTCGATGAATAGAATAGCGTTGTCGGTGATGACATCTGTGGTATACCCTTTTTGAAAATGCAACTGCTTGTTGTGCCACCAATCCGGGTACCCGTGACGATCCAGCTTGGTGAAGTAGTCGCCATCCCCAGAGGTCAGCCCTCTGAATTCATCAAAGCCAAAATGCAGGGGGTTAGCGCTGGGGTGGTTTCCCAAGTGCCATTTGCCAAAAAATGCGGTTGCATATCCGGCTCGTTTTAAGTAGTCGGCCATAGTTGGTGCTGAGTATACATTTTCACAGGCAATGCCTTTGATAGCACCCACCCCTTTTTGTTGCCAGTCTCCGGCTAGCGGATCTTCTATCCCGACGCGTTGCTGATACCTTCCGGTTAGCAGGGCTGCCCGCGTTGGGGAACACATCGCGCCGTTACTGTGAAAGTCTGTAAAAAGCATCCCTTCAGCCGCCAACGCGTTGATGTGCGGTGTATGGGCGTTTCCTCCAAAAAATCCACCCAAATCGCCGTAACCCAGGTCATCGGCCAATAGGACAATTATATTGGGTCTCGTAGGCTGTAAATTACGGTCCTGCGCCTGTACGTGCAGAACGATAAGCGCAAGGCAAGCTAAGACCGCTAAACGATAAATTCTCATTTATACAAATAGGCTTTTCAATAGTACGTGAAGCCCATTCAATCGGGCCATTGCCTTATGGAATGTGGGGTGCTCGTCGGATATTAACTGCCCCTTTGGGGTAGCTGCTTAATCCCGTTTACGGAGAAACCGATTAATAAAAACATGCAGGCTCAAATTTGCCCGTTAGCCTGCTTATTCCTGTTTCCGCAGAAAGTACCTTACCCCGATGCTTCCCCGTAAATTGAAGGATCCGCCAATATTGCCAAAAGCTACGAAGGGCGTGGCTTCCAAGATCAGGGACAGATTGGTATTGGCTTGGATGGGTTTGACCGAAAAGAAAGTTGGTACCCCGATGCTTGCATCGCTAAATTCATGGTAGCCGAGCAATAGTCCTGCGGAAAAGTTGTACCATGCCGTCTGCGTAAAATTCCGTTGGCCAATAAGCTCGGCACCAAAATAATTATTCAACCAATCACCTGCAAAAAGCCGGACTTCTCCGAAATACTTTTTTTCGGGATCGGTACCCACTCCCAAGTGGGTGAACACACTGCTTTTGTACACGCCTACACTGACTTGAGCTTTAGACGATAACAATACACCAAAAAATAAAAAACAGAAAATGAGGTAGGGCTTCATCTGAGATAATAGTTGGTTTGATTGACACAAACATAGCCAAAAGGATTTTATTGTATGGCTTTTTTTTGATAAGATTTTAACAATTTAAGAAACGAGATCAGGTATAGTCCATATGCGCTCTTTTTCTAGGTAGGTATGTCAAAAAAAGCGGGATCCCCCGACTGCGTGTAGAATCGGCTACAGCCTCCTATTCCCAGCCTCCTTTGCTTTTGCAATCCCTTTTAGGCCATTTGCAATGGCTTATTAACGCACGTCTTAGTAGACAAAGACCAGCAATTTCGAGATCGGTCTGGATGAGTAATGAAACGGAAGGCTAACCAAACATCCGTCAACAAATTACAGTCTTTTTATTTAATTTGTGAATGCTACGCGGATAATCTATGCTGGAACAGGTCGTTTGATACAGGTGAATTATTGGTATATTCCGCTCCTTTCCAATTGCAGATTGGAAACGATAGAAGGGTAGGACAAGACGTTAATAATCAGTCTTGTGGACTAATTTAGGCATGAGCCGGGTTGCAGGGCAGGTACGACGAAGCTGACGGGATGGTATGACTTTCATGCCCGTCAAGGCAAAGGTGCTACAATTGGCGGGCTTACGGCAGGTGCTGGACTGGGTTTTTCAGCGGGTATTTATGCGATGGGAGTGGGAGTTCAGGCATCCAACTTTATCGGTGGGGCTTTGGGTTCATTCTCTGTGACTTTAGCCAGCGGTGGGACGCCACTTGAATCCGTTTTTCGCCAAAATGGTGGGTGTAAACCGATTTTTAAGTAGGCCGATACGGATAACTATTGGGCCGCATAAAAAAAAACAGGAAATTCAGTGAAAATATCTCTTTTAAACTGGCAAAGATGCAATGTGGGTTAAGGGAGTGGCATGCGTATACCCTGTAATTGCACGACATTCTTCATCAATAGTGGCCCTTGGCAGCATAAATACGTACGGTTTCATTTTCCAGGATTTTGTAAACAAGTCTGTGCTTCTGGTTGATCCTTCTTGACCAGTAGCCTGCAAGGTTGTGTTTTAGCTGTTCCGGTTTTCCAATTCCTGAAGTGGGGTGCTCGGTCAGTTCTTCCAGGAGTTGGAAGAGTTTTTTGAGCAGTGCCTTGTTGCCGGAATTTTTGTGGAATTCAATGTCTTTGATGGCCTGTCCGGAGAATTCGAGTTGGTAGGTCATTCAGTGCCAAGGAAACTTTTCAGGTCTTTCTTTTCAATCCTGGTAAAGTTGCCGTCTTCAAAATCCTGCTCGCTCTGTTCAATCTTGGCCACGAAATCAGGGTTGTACGGGCTTCCTTTTGCCACTTCAAACTTGATTTTGAGAGCCTTGGCAAAAGCTTTCAGTGCATTTTCCTGTTCTTTTGTTTCGGTGTGGATAATTATAGTGCTGTTCATGTGGTCAATACTAAGCGTAAGTTTTATTCGTTTTGGCATCCCTTAGCAATGCATCCATCAAGGCCGTCAAGTGGCTTCCGTCTTCCGGTGCAAGTGCGTCAATATCCTGAAGTCTTCTCACGGTGAGTTTATCAAAAGTAGGCCGGCAGTCTCGTTTACAAGGTAATCCACCGTTACGCTGAATGCAACGGCGATTTTCTTTGCTGTCTCTAACGATGGTAAGGCTTCGTTGCGTTCGTACCTGCCAATAGCCTCTCTTGAAGCCCCGATTTTTTTGGCCAGTTCTGTTTGCGACCAGCCGTTTTGCTTGCGTAGCTGCGCAATCATGTTACCTACTTTAGTCATGATTACACCTTTAAACCGATGATTATGCATTATTAACTCAAAAATACGATAAAAAGATACATGAAAGAATTATGTTGTCCGGCTAAATCACGAAAATTGATATAAAGGCCCCTGAATTCATTTCCTGAGGGCCTTTTTATTGAAGTTCAAAAAGCACCCCCTATCCGGAGAGGAATAGCTATGTTTGCACCTCGACTGCGTGTAGAATCGGCTACACTCTCCTATTCCGAACCTCCTTTGCTTTTGCAATCCCATTTATGCCATTTGCAATGGCTTATTAAAGAACGTCTTAGTAAACAAAGAACAGCAATTTCGAGGTCGGTCTGCATAAGTAATGAAAAGGCAGGCTAACCAAACATCTGTCAACAAATTACAGTCTTTTTATTTAATTTGTGAATGCTACGCAGATAACCAATGCGGGATCCCGATTACCGGGATCCCGCCGTAGGCCTATTGGTTTCTTTTGGCAGAATCTAACGATTGATTAACCTTGATCCACCCGGGGAGCCCAATAGGTGCAGTAGGCTTCGGGCTTTACGGGGCCCTTAAAGAGCTGACAGCCCCCGCATTTTCGGGTCTCGGTTGGGGGCAGGTAGAGCTGACAGTTGTCGCAACTATTGTCGGCGATGGGCGTTTTTTCCACATACGCAAGCTGATTTCGTTTGCTGATCTCCGCCTCGGGCAATCCGCTCAGATCTGCGCAGTCGGTAATGGCAGCGAGGTCGTATTCTTTGGAAGACCCGGAAGACCCTCCCGAACAGGCCGCTATCAACGGAAGTACAACCCACGCACTACCGTGCTGGATCAGGTTTTTCAAGACTTTTCTTCTATGCATGATTTGAAGGACTTTACAAATTGCTGGTAATCAGTTTCAATAATTCGGCTGGGTTTTCGGTGTTTTCAGCCAGCGCATCCAGAAATACTTTCAGTTCGGGCTTAGTTTCTTCGTGCTTTTTCAGCCCTTTTGAAAGGCCGTCCAGACCTGCTTTTTGCCAGGCCTCACCAGCTTTGGTTACATATTGCGTATACGTTTCCAACGATTTCTTTTCCCCGTTTGAACCCAGAATATAAGCCGTTTCCCGGATCACCTCCTCTTTCCACGTGTCTTCTGTGCTTCCAAAACCTGCCTTTTCAAAAAGAGCTGTCAGGAAAATAGGCTCCGTTACTCCTTTGGCGCTTAAGATAGCCGTTCTATACCAACGGTTTTCGCCCCGTTTTGCCAAATGCAGCGCTAAGGTTTCCAAACTTTCTTTGTCCGTGTGGTTTCCCAAACTCAACAGCGCCTGAAGCGCCACCGTGGCATTCTCATGGGCACTTAGTTTCTGTATGGTAGGTTTTAACGGAGGGAAACGCTCAGCCAGTTGCAGTCCATGGCGTAGCACTTCCGGGTGCGTATGGGTTAGTAATGTATCCACGTGTCCTGCTGTCAAAAGACCCCAGGCTTCCAAAACATAGGCTGCGTGCAGACGGGTCTGGGGTGTTTCGTGGTTCTGAATGATGTCATCTAAACTGGTTTGGTTTTCCGGTGCTCCTTTTTCCAAAAGCAGCCGCTGCGCATTGGATCGGTACCAGCCGTTTGGATGGGCCAGTAGCTCAATGAGTTGGCTGGTACTTGCTTTGCTTAGATCCACGGTGGCAGGACGACGTTCCGATTCATTTTTGGGTCTAATCCTATATATTCTACCGTGATTCTCTCCATACATAAAGTCCATTTCGGCTTTTAGATCATCGGGAATGGACACGGGAGTTTCTATGTGCTGACGGTAAAAATCCAACACATACAGGTAGCCGTCCGGTCCGATGGCAAAGCTCGTTGGTCTGAACCAAGGGTCGGTAGAGGCTAAAAATTCCCGGGTTTTTTCTTCGGCTGCACGTTGGGCCGTAAATACTGGATCGTTCGGGTTTTTCACCAATACATCCCTGTGAATGAGGTTTCCGGCAACTTCACCCGTAAAAATATTCCCTCGGAACGCTTCCGGAAAGGCATCTCCGTTGTAAACGGTCCCTCCCGAAGCGCCTGTAAAATACTTTTCCGCATGCTCCACGCGATCCAGTTTTTGCTCTTGATATTGGATGTTGCGCCTTCTGGTTCTTTCGGCACGCCAATAGGGCGGAGGAGTTTGCTGGAACATCTCAAAATCATGATCGGAAATATTGAGGTTGACATTCAGGGAGGAAAGATGTCCATGGCGCTCCAAATACCTTCTTGGGATCACCGCCTGTTGCAGGTGAAGGGTGTTTTGGGTGAAAAACTTGTTGTTCCAGTCATCCAATGTGTGGCCAAACTGCGCTGTACCGCTTTCCAGTTCAAATTCATCGGTGTCCAAGCGAAACCGAAAATCGGCACCCCGCATGCTTATTTTTCCGGCCTCCGGTTTGCGCAGGTAGCTCACATCTCCGGGCTGTCCGTTATTGGCGGCATAAATCCAATTATCCAAACCGAAACGTAGGTTGGTGATTTGTGCTTCCGAGTTGTTTTCAAAGAATCCTTCAAAGAGGACTTCTTTTACATCTGCTTTTTCATCCCTATCAGTATCTTTGAGGTAATAGATGTGGGGTGCGGAGGTGACGATCAGTCCCCCTTTCCAAGGTAGCATGGAGGTGGCGTCGGGCAATCCCTCGGCAAATATCACCGATTCATCCACCATACCATCTCCGTTGGTGTCTTTCAATAAACGTATCCGTCCCCGGCCTTTGCCTTCTTCCGGCTTGTAGGGATAATCAGGCATTTCTACTACGTAGGCGCCACCTTTTTCGTCAAAGACCATCTCCACAGGATCCCACACATGGGGTTCAGCAGCAAATAGTTCGATCACAAAATCCTCGTGTAAGTCAAACGTTGCCATAGATGCCTCTGGACTCAGTGCATCAGCGTATTTCTGTTCCTGACAGGAGAGTGTTAGGATGACTGGCAGGATAAGGAGGAGGTTTCTAATGTTCATTTTATCGTTGGATTGCATGGTTGTTTGTTCTAAATCGTATTAAGGAATGGAGGCGTTTATGGGTTTAAAACTCAATTGGCGGTCCATAAATCGGTAAGCGGCCTGTCGTACTTCCAGTGGAAAATCATGGCCGGCGTCCGGAAAATGTACTTCCAGATTTTCAGAAACCCCCAGGTACTTAAATACAGGTTCGATCTCGCCGAGCGCGTGTTTCACGCCTTTTACATCGAAATTTCCGTCGCCGGTAGGAGAATTGGAAAAGAAGGCCCGGGGAGCTAATATGGAGATGATATCCGTGAAATCAAAGGGAAGCCGTTTATCGGGCATATATTCCCGTATTTTGGGCATGTACCGATCCTGGGCCCAAGGTCCCAGACGGCCCCCGTACCGTTTGGAAGCTTCTTCTCCAATATCATAGTAATCAAAGGGGGTCCAGCCACAACTGCTGACAATCACCTGGATCCGCTCATCAAAGGCACTTACAAACAGCGCATTGTGCCCGCCCAGTGAATGCCCGATGACTCCGATGCGGCTGCCGTCTACTTCCGGTAGCGCCTGCAGGAGATCAATTCCGCGCATGTGATTCCAGATCGCCAGCATAGTAGCCGACTCAAAGCCATCTGTTTCGAAATCATGGTCTTTCAGATCTCCAAAACTTGGGTAATCCGGGGCCAAAACCACATAGCCACGGGCGGCCAGTTCCCTCGCCACCGCACGGTTTTCCAGGGTGGTTTGTCCATCCACGATTTTTTTGCCCGGATCTCCGGTACTATGCAGGGCCAGTATTGCCGGTGTGCCGAGCGACCTGGTTTCCCTTGGAAGGTACAAAAATGCCGGCACCCAGAATCCGCTATGAGCTTCGTAGGAGATGGTGTACCGGGTGAAATACTCGTTGGTAAGCGTATCCAGATAGTCAACCCGGGGAGTTTGTACCTGTTCTCTGGAAGGAAGTGCTCCCATCACTTTTTCCATGTTTCGCAGCACCTCTTGCCGGTTTTGCTGCCATTCTCCCAGATTGGAAATGCCTCCTTTTTCCGGTTTTTTCTGTGTAATTGCGGGAATCAGGTCGCTCTTAATCGGTTTATAATCGAGCAATTGGTTGATTGCTTTGCTCACAATGGGTTCAGCTGCTGCGGTGGTGGGGCTGGTCGATATTTCATAGCCTCCCTGCTCGTAGGCTGCTGCGGTACCTATGTAGAAGGGGCCATAGTCGGCATAGGCCGCCATATGCACCTGTAGGCCGGGTTTATAGCGTTTAGCAGCCAATTGATACTCTACAAATAATTCCCCCGGCAGAAGGAGTACCCGCGTATCACCCAAATACAGGCAGGAAATGGGGTTGGAATAGCCGGATTCCATCCGTTCCTTCCAGGCTAGCTTTTGCAGGTAATTTGTCCGCCAGCGCATGTCTTTTTCAAGCATCTCCTGACGTATCTGGGCTACGTTGGCTGCTATGGGCAGGTCCACATTTACGACTTTCCAGTCTATCTCGTTGCCCGAAATGGGGGTTTTTTGGGTATTTTCCCAGGCGGCTTTCATACCTGCGGCCAACCGTTGGGCGAGGATCAGTCGGTTTTCTTTGGAGCCATCGTTGTATTTGCCTGCGGTCACGTTGGCACCTGCGCCATTGAAATGCACGTGAAGGGCTTCCGGTACTTCCAGTTCCCGAAGGTACCTCGCCAAACCTGGGAAATCCGGATTGGCGATTTTTGTTAAGTAGTAGCTTTGAGGATGTACGGCATAGAAACTTAGTACGGCTACAGGTGTATCGTCTCTCCAAAAGCTGAGTAGGCTGACGGTTGGATCTATGACTCCCTCCGGAAAGGCCCGGATCGCAGCGTCCTTGGTAGCCGATGTACGGGAGTGTATTGCCTTTCCATCGGAGCCGATGATCCGGCGGTTAGAGGCGACCTTTTCCACCTTCGCTTCCCCATGTCCGATATGGGTGACGGGAACGGCATAAACCAGGGATTTTCGAATGGTTTGGGCCAAATGGTGTCCAAATGCCCGTTGGAAGGTACCCTCATAGGAAAGCGGGTCTATGCCCGCGGCTTTAAGTATCCGCTCTGCTGAAAAATCACTGATCGGTGCGTCGTGTTGGTGCACGGTATGCACCGATACACGTGACGGTATCGTACCCGCTGCTTCGGCAATAACGGACTTGAAGAAGTCCTGGCTTTCATTGGCAATGCCGATCCAATCGATGGCGCAAAGTACGATGGGAAGCCCCGAGCCTGACAGGACAATACCCCGGGCACGCAGTCCAAGTTCGCCTGCCTTTTCCATCTGATCATAGGCCAAATAGGAACCGACCGGAGGAGTTGCATCCATGTCAAAGGTAGCCAATCTAAGCGGGGCTAGTTGGGCGCTTGCCGTGCCAAAAAAGGCCAAGCAAAGCAAGAAAGTAAACAGAACGAAAAGACGCTTTTGTGTTTTCATGATTAGGGAGTCAGTTGCTGTTGAACCCAGTCTACCAGTTCCTTTTGGTGGGCAGGAGTAAATTGGCTAAAAGTCCGAGGGGTTTTCTGGTTGATACGTACGTTGCCATGTAGTCCGTACACACGGTTCGCAAGGGAAATACTGTGGGTGACGGCACGAAGATCTGCGTGGCGGTCCATTTCTGGTGTGAAAAGCAGTAACGGTTTCGGGGCGATTGCCGCCAGAATTTCCGGAAAGTCAACAGGTATACGTTTTTCACTGCCCAGGAAGTAGCCCAATCTCGGAATTAACCCATACAGGTGTGAATAGGCCCGAATACCCTCGTACTCTTGGGATGAAGTATATTCTCTCCATGGAGTGAAAGCCGAGGCGGCAGCTACGCCGGCAACCCGGTCGTCCATGGCGGCGGTAAGCAGACTGATGGTACCGCCCAGACTATATCCTCCCAAGAAAATGCTGTTTGTGTCAATGAGCTCGATCTCCTGCAGGGCATCCATGGCGGCCTGTACATCGGTTACCATTTTCCCCATCTTGGACCAACCGGGGTAGCGTTCGTAGAAGTCCGTTCCCTCTTCGATACGGCTACCGTAACCTAGCTGATCAAAGACCATCACCGCGATGCCTTTGTCCAGAAAATCTGATATCAAGGGATTGAGTAAGCGGTCAAAACCGGTATTGATGAATTTATGGGACCAGATGATTACGGGGAATTTTCCGCCTTTCGGCTGATGTATTTTTCCATCTTGATCGGCGGGAAAGTAGAGGGCTGCGTATTGGTAGTCACCCATGGCACGATACGGAGCGATATTCCTTCTTACGCTGTTTTTTGGGTTGGGGCGTTGGATCAACTGATCCATATAATCTTCTCGTTCACTTAACTCGGTAATCGCTGCTGGTCCTATTCCAGGAGGCGTTTTTCCCAGTAATAGCTCCAACCCTTCACGGACTTGTGCTTTTCGGCCGGCCCAATCCGAACGGGATGCCACACCTGAAAGCAACGGTGGGTTGGCAGGGTCAACCTCCCGGAAGTCCATGGGATTGATCGGCGCCGATTGCTTAGCTGACCAACTATAAAAGCTGTAAGGATAGTACAGCCGATTGTACCAGGTTTTGTCAGAACGCCCAAATTGGATATCCAACCAATCTACGTAAGATTCTAAATCCCGTGCGGCAACCCCATGGCCTCCGTCCCGGAACCGTAGACCGATTCGGTCAGGCGCTCCCAAAAATTCATAAACCCGTTTTACGGAGTGAAAATTTTGCTCGATGGCCCAGGGATCTCCGCCACCTTCTTCCCGGATGGAGGAACTCAGCAAAAGCGCGTTGGGAGCGATCAGGGCCATCAGGGAGTTTTGATCGATCGGGAGTTTGTGTTCCCGTCCATTGTAGAAACGTAACCTTGGGTGGAACCATTGCGGACGGATGGAATTTAAGTAGTCCAGTGATTCGTTTTCATGCCGTTCGTCGGTGTATCTATATGGAATCTCCCCACCTGTGCCGCCGCTGCTGCTTATGACGGCCGTGAAGCGGGGATCAAAGGCTCCGGCAAGGAGGGAGAGCTTTCCGTTTCTAGAGTGCCCCGTGAGGGCTATTTTCGATTTATCTACCTCGGGCAGCGTGTAGAGGTAATCCACTGCCCGGGATGCGCCCCATGCCCTGGTCATCAGCGCGGTCCAATCGTACCCCGGATAAACTTCCTGATAAAGAATGGTATCGTCAAATTCATCCGCGCCGGCATAGATCACACCCATATACCCCCTTCTGACAGCGATCTGTGCCCAGCCACGGTGGTTCCATTGCGTGAGGAAAACCGGAAAGGGCCCTTCGCCGGGAAGCGTAAATACTTCCAGGTTTAGTTTGGCTTCCGGATGTGCTCCAAACCGCAGCTCAATCCGTTGTACCCGCACGTCGTTTTCCAGACGCTCCTCCAAAAGTTGGCTGGTTAGGTTGGTTGGGGGATCCGGGAAGGTGCCGGCAAAGAGTTCCTTCACTTTTTCTTTGATCCAGTCCCGCTGCGTGTGCCATTGGGACCTGTTGGTGATGGGCAGGGACTGTTCACCTTCGTTCCAAACCAAGGGGTCTGGCAACATCGGAATGGAAGGCATTCGGTCGAAGTTTGGAGGCAGCTCGCCCGTTCGAGATTGCCAAGCGTCCCAAGTGCTGTCCTGTGCACTTAAACGAACGAACGAAGCAAAGACATCCCTCGGTCGTTGCTTGGGAGTGGGGTGGGGTCGGTTTTGTCCTATAAGCTCCCGCAGATAGGCGTTCCTTTTTTGGAGCTCACCCTCTTGGCCATGGACAATCTCTGGGATGACCATAATGAGCATCCATAGAAAACATACTGGTAATAGGTGAAGCGTCCTACCTCTCATTGGATTTGTTAGCTGTTTGACATCTGCCAAGTGGTTTAAATTTAAGCCAAAATTTGCTTATCCTAACAGCAATGTCTAAATTTTGTGATAAATGGGCACGTTTAGCGTGTAGGTACACGGTATCCCCGTGACTTTTGCCTATTTTGCTCCCTAATTAAACTCCTCTAGCCGTTGAAAACCCTCCATCCTTCATTCCTCTACCTGGTTTTTTTATCCACTGTGGCTGCATTGGGCGGCTTTTTGTTCGGGTATGACACTGCTGTTATTTCGGGGACCATCACGCAGGTTTCCCGTCAGTTTGAATTGGACGTGCTGCAGCAAGGTTGGTACGTGGGATGTGCCTTGGTAGGATCGATCGCGGGCGTTTCCGTGGCAGGATGGCTGAGTGACCGTTTTGGCCGAAAGAAGGTTATGTTTCTGGCGGCGCTGCTTTTTACTGCGTCGGCATTCGGTTGTGCGGTTGCTGCTGGGTTTGGTCAACTGGTGTTTTTTCGCATTGTTGGAGGTGCGGGCATAGGCATGGTTTCCATTATCTCACCCATGTATATTTCCGAAATGGCCATTTCCGCATACCGCGGCAGCTTGGTATCCTTGTATCAACTAGCCATTACGGTTGGATTTTTGGGGGCCTATCTGGTGAATTTTCAGTTACAGGCATTTTCTGACCAAATAAGTGATCAATCGTCCAGTTGGGTCATATGGATTTTTCGTGATGAGGTTTGGCGGGGCATGTTGGGTATGGAGTTTATTCCTGCCATGGCCTTTTTTGTCCTGATATTCTTCATTCCTGAAAGTCCCAGGTGGCTGCTTGTTCAGAAGCAGGAAGGGGCTGCAAGGGTCATTTTTGCCCGGATCTATCAGGATGCCCAGCAGATTCAATGGAGAATAGAGGAGGTGTACACAAATATAGCCCGTGCTTCTGATTCCGGTTGGAGTTCACTGTGGCAGCCGCAGCTACGTCGTCCGGTGCTTATCGGTGTAGCCATTGCCATTTTGGGTCAGTTTATGGGGGTCAACGCAGTACTGTATTACGGTCCTACTATCTTCGAGCAAAGCGGGCTTTCCTCAGGCGACGCTTTGTTTTATCAGGTTTGGGTCGGTCTCGTGAATGTGCTGACCACTGTTTTGGCACTTTTCATCATCGATCGTGTCGGGCGTAAAAGCTTGGTGTATTTTGGTGTGACCGGTATGATCGTAACCCTGCTAGCGATCGGTGTTTACTTTTGGCAAGGCGAGGCACTGGGAATAGGCGTCATCTGGCTGCTTGTGTTATTTATTGCATACATTTTCTTTACGGCAATTTCTATCTCGGCGGTGATTTTTGTCCTGCTTTCTGAAATGTACCCAAACCGGGTCAGAGGGATCGCGATGTCGATTGCCGGCCTCTCCCTTTGGGTTGGGACCTACCTGGTCGGGCAGCTGACTCCCTGGTTTTTGGAAAATCTAGGCCCCTCGGGAACATTCTTTTTGTTTGCGCTAATGTGTTTGCCTTATATGTACATCATCTGGAAGATGATCCCGGAGACTGCCGGCAAATCCCTCGAAGAGATCGAACAATATTGGCTGGAAAGGAAATCGTAGATGCGGATCAGCTTGTTTTGGCTGGGATTGTTAACCCTGCTGGTATTTGGACTTTTAGGGATATTGGTTATCTACTTTTTTCAAGATGCAGATCCATGGTTGGTGATTGTGGGTGGACGGCCGCTCAGGGAGCAGCTGCTTTGGGGTATACTGGCAGGTCTTGCGTCTTCTGCACTCGCTTTGCTTGTAATAAATGCGCCATTTTTTGCTAAAGAGCGACATTACTATCGCAGACTGATTGGTTCATTTCGGTGGACACCCTTTGCCATTTTGCTGGTTTCTGCTTGTGCGGGCGTGGGGGAGGAGTTGTTTTTTCGGGCGGGTTTACAGCCCTTATTGGGCATTTGGTGGACATCTCTGATTTTTGTGGCGCTTCATGGCTACCTGAATCCAGGCAATTGGCGGATTTCGGTGTATGGGGCGCTGATGGTAGGGGTTATTGCAGGGTTTGGTTTCTTGTTTGAGGAAATGGGCTTTTGCGCAGTCGCATTGGCCCATGCGGTTTTTGATTGGGTGTTAATTTATAAGCTGACTACTGGAACTTCCGGAGAAAGAAACCCTGAAATCGAGCCTGTCTACCGGACAGGCAGGCATGATGCAAGCGCCCCACGAAGGGATGAATGATAATACTTCGGACCTGCCTGGCCGGTAGGAAGGGACTCCATCTGAACATTAAAGAACAAATTATAAACAGATGTAATGTGGGTCATCGAGACCAAAAGACATTTTAGCTTATTTGAAAAGCGAATTAATAGTAATTATAATAAAGTAAGAAAAATTTTAAATTTATATTTAATTTTTATCTATAATTATTTTAATTTTGCGTTTATACTATTGATCGAAGCTTTTTGATTGGTGTAGCAAAAGGACGTAAACAGATAGGATTCGCATTGATGCTACACTGAAAAATCAATGTTTGACACATGACTCGGAAGAATAACGATAGTAGGGAGCAACTTACTCCTGTTAAACTAAGCACCCCTAGCGCTTTTTTTGCGTCCTCTGGGGCGCAAATGGTGCATCAGACAAAGATGGAGGATTTTTTTACTGAAGTTTTGGATAATGCGCCGGGTTTTGTGGTGTGTTTTGATCGTAGGGGAGCCGTGTGCTTCGCAAATAGCGCCTTTGTGAACTATTCATGGCGAGATTTCCATAAGCCAGGATTCACTTTTTTTGACCAATTTTCCAGCAAGGAGCTGGAAATGATCCGTCCGTTATTTAAAGAGTTGACTGAAGGCAGTGTAGCATCGAAGAGTTGGGTATCCGATAAATCCCGCAAAGGTAGAGTGGTCGAATGGAGGGTTCAGGTTTTGAGGTTTCTAGGCAACGAAGCCATTTTCTTGGCTTGGGGCTGTGAGATCACCGACAGGATAGAGGAACGGGAACGCATGCAGGCCTTGTTGGATTTGGCGGCGGATCAAAATCACAAACTCAAAAGTTTCACTCATATTGTTTCTCATCATATTCGGTCTCATGCGGGAAATATCATGGGGTTGGTGGATTTGCTCGACGATCCGGATGAGCCCGTAGAGGAAAGGAGAAAATATACCGATCTTATTAGGTTGACGGCGGATCAATTGGATCAGACCATTCGAAATCTCAATCAGGTGATCGATATTCAAGACGCTTTGTCAAAGCCGAGGTCAGCCAGAAATCTCAATAAGGCGGTGGCTAGGACGCTGTTGCTTATGGAGGGAGAGGTAGAGGCAGCGGATGCCCGTATTGATGTACAGGTTGATAAGAATTTGTGGGTAGATGTCGTTCCCTCTTATTTGAACCACATACTGCTGAATTTATTTTCCAATGCCCTCAAATTTAAGTCACCGGCCCGGCCATTAGAGATAGCGATTGTTGCGCGGGTAGACGGTGATTTCGTGGTTATGGAAGTAACGGACAACGGTCTGGGTATCGACCTGGAAAAATTTAAAGACCGGCTTTTTAAGTTGTATGAAACGTTTCACCGAACAGCGGATTCACGGGGATTTGGGCTATTTATCACCAAGGTACAGGCGGAGATGATGGGAGGTAGCCTTGGAGTAGAAAGTAAACCCGGAAAGGGGTCTACTTTCCGGGTTTTCCTAAAATCTGTCGATTCCTCGGTTAAGGAAGTTTGATCTCAACCTGAAACTCGTTGCTGCTTCTGCCTCCGGGCGTTACCAGGATGTATCTTAATGTCAGCGGTCCCTGCCCTTCTCCCGGAATGGGCGCTAGGAAAGCTCCCGTATAGCGGTTTGCCGTTTGATCGGCTTTATGCCCGTCTACTGTGTAGAATACTTCTGCATTGGCTACTAAAGGCGTAATGGCAATTAAGTGCCGTTTGGTAGATTCGTCCCTGGAAATCGAAATTTCTGCTTCGGGAATCCGGAAGAAAACGTTTCTTTCCTCCAGTTCAGCGAGCCGCTTGGGCAAGCGATGGTGCGTAAAGGATTTGAAGTTCTTTTCTTCCTTGCTTTTCCAAGCCACTTCTGCCAGTGCCAATGCCCTAGGAAACAGAAAATATTCCATTTTGTTGTTTGTCGGGATGTATTCGGTCCACAGGTTTGCCTGCACACCCAAGACGTGTTTTTGTTCCTCGGTTGTAAGTGATTCAGGGATGGGGGAGTAGCTGTAAACCTTTTTTAGGGGCAAAAAACCGCCGATGGCCAAGGGTTCGGTGGTTTTGTCGGCCGCTTGGTAATGGTCAAAGTACAGGTGGCTATTGGGGGTCATGATGACGTCATGTCCCATTTTAGCTGCTTCGATGCCGCCCTTTTCTCCTCTCCAACTCATCACGGTGGCATTAGGGGCCAGCCCTCCTTCCAAGATTTCATCCCAGCCGATAAGCTTACGTCCATTTTTATTCAGGAACTTTTCGATGCGGCGGATGAAAAAGCTTTGCAACTCGTGTTCGTCGGCCAACTTTTCTTTTTTGATAACCTTTTGGGCGATTTCAGAGGTTATCCATTGGTCTTTTGGTACCTCATCCCCACCTATGTGTATGTATTCGCTGGGAAAAATCTCCATTACCTCCGTGAGTACATCCTCTAAAAATCCAAAAGCCTTTTCCGTTGGTCCGTAGATGTTGTAGTGTACGCCCCAGTAGCCGGGGACATAGGTATTCAGCTCGTTATTGTAAGGCTCCCCTTTGTCATTCTTGGCAGGTATGGTACCAGGCAGTGCTTTGCCATCTTTCACCTCAAAGCTCCCGAGCTCCGGGTATGCGGCCAACACGGCAGAGCTGTGTCCGGGCAATTCGATTTCGGGAATGACCGTGATGTGCCGTTCTGCGGCGTATCGAACGATATCTCTGGCTTCTTCTTGTGTATAATATCCACCATGTGGCTTGCCGTCATAAATGAACGGCTTGAAGTCGTAATACTGGCCTATAATGGTGGAATCCCTCCAAGCGCTGACCTGGGTGAGTTTGGGGTACTTCTTGATCTCTAATCGCCAGCCCTGATCCTCGGTTAGGTGCCAATGCATGCGGTTGAATTTAAAATACCCCATGAGATCCAGCATTTTCTTAATCTGATCGGTACTGAAAAAGTGCCTAGAAACGTCCAACATAAGCCCTCTGTATGCGAAGGCGGGTTCGTCTTTGATTTGGGCGGCCGGAACGGTCACTTTTCCGTCTCGGGATTCAATCAGCTGTAACACAGTTTGAAGGCCGTAAAAAATTCCCGCCTTTCGTCCGGTTAAGAGGATCTGTTCAGGTGAAATCTCCAGCTCGTAGCGTTCATTTCCGTCAGCCCCCTCCGTTTCGCCGAGGATGATTGCTTTGCCTGAAGGTTTTACCTGCGTGATGGGTAGGCTAAACCCCTGTCTGGCCAATAGCAATTGATTAAAAAGTTCGGCGGATTTGCGAGAATCGGCCGTAGTAGCCAAAATGGGCGTGCCGGGAGTCAGTTGAAAATAGCCGTTTTGGATAGTTACTTCTTTTGGATAGGGTATGATGCTCAGGGTTTCTTGTGCACGTGCAAGTGGGCCTGCCGCTATGGCCAAGAAGAGTATCACCCCTGCAAGTAGGGATTTGTTCATCTGTATGTAATTTGTTTTTGTTTATTTCAATTCCAGTTGTTGCAACGTTTCCATGTTGGTAATCTCAGTTTCTTCATAGGCCAATGTCCAGCCCATGGAGTTCGTTAGGATGTAGATTTTTGAAAGCTCACTAAGCAGCCGAGCTCTGGCGTCTGCCTTCAGATTGGATTGCGAGACTTTGTCCTCCATCATTTTATGGACGGTGTTTTTTATTTTGTTATAATCCTCCGCCCCAAATTTATTAAAATAATCCTGAGTAACGTCGTAATACGACAGGTCAGGGTAAATGTTGATTTCGGGAGCGGGGATATTCGTAATGCGCACGGTTTTGTTGGCCTCGTCTATATCTGTTTGGATCTTACGTAGATCGTACCCTATCGTCACTTTGGCATTGACGATCACGAGCGCCTTTTTGTTGGCTGAAAAAATATCGAAATAGTTTTTTCTGGTATTCCGATAGCTCATCACTTGGGAAAACTGCCCCTCCGTAACAATCAGCTTGCCGACTTGGCTGATTTGCTGTTGGATGAGAGCGGAGTGGTACTGTAATTCTTGTTTCTCTTCCTTTTTGGAAACAAAAAACCAAGTGGTCAAAACGAGCATCAGCGTGACGATGACCCCGGCTAGAAAACGAAC
This sequence comes from Lunatimonas salinarum, assembly GCF_017811155.1. Lineage (GTDB taxonomy): Bacteria > Bacteroidota > Bacteroidia > Cytophagales > Cyclobacteriaceae > Lunatimonas > Lunatimonas salinarum. The sequence goes on from NZ_JACVCV010000007.1 coordinate 156,963, forward strand.
CATAGGCAATTGAAAGGCATCCCTCCGGCTACCTGCCGGAGGGAAAGATTAGTAAACTTTATACATTTTATTTGCGGAATTGATATAGTCCAATGGACTGAAGGCGGAGTCAAATGAATTTTTCATATTCAACAGCTTGGCTTCCAGATCGACTATTTTAGTGCCCAAGTTCTGGCTTTTCTTGTATTTGGTGATCAGGTCATTATACTTGCCGATGTTTTCGCTGATTCGGAAGGTGATGGTCCCAAAGCGGATTTTCAAGGATTGTATTTCACTCATCTCGTAGAAGAAGGTGTTTTTCCAATTCTTGGGATTTTGGTTTCGCTCCTCGCTTACTTTTTGCGAGATAATGTCCGTCAGTTCATTGAGGTACTGATACCGTTTGTTTGCGTCGTTTTCGTTGGTAAATCGACGGTCAAATTCGTTCCGTTTGATGCCGAGAATTTCCAGGTTTTTCTCCAAGTTGGATTCATATAGCTCTTTGAGCTCTTCCAATTCCACATTAATGGCTTCCCATTCTGTCTCTACCAGATCTTTGTCGCTGGTGAATTGACCAATTTCGGTTACCAGTTCGAACATTTTCTGGCTTCGGTCACGCAAATCCGCCGTTTTTTTGTTGGATCCCAATTGGTCTACGTAGTTGGACATGCCCATAAACAGGGTTTGACTGAAGGTGCCGAAAATGGGTGTTCCAGCGGAAAGGTTTCCGGTGAGGTTCATCAAATTGGATACCACGCCCAAGGTGGCATTGGTTTCTTTGTTTTCCTTTACAAAGGACTGGAAGCCCTTGTACCAATCGTTGAACCCGGGGTATTGGGTGGGGTTGCCGATGTTGTTCAAGGTGTTAAAAAACTCCCGGGTGGAATTGAATAGAAGCAATGGCTTCAGTTCCCTTTCCATCGAGACCAAGTTGATGATGGCAGACTGATAGTTGCCTTTATAGATATTGAGCTCAGACTCCCGCTCAGCCTGCTGAAAATCCTCTATTAGCTTAACCCTTTCTACCAATTTGTCCACCAGTTGCCGTTCGTTGGTGGTGATTTCCAGGGATTCGTCCAGCATTTGAATGCGACGGTCGAGATCGGATAGCTTCGTTCCCAGATCGCTGTTAAGTGAGTCGGTTTTCAATTCAATGCTTTTGAGCAGACTTTGTTTGAGCGAGTTTTCGAGTGAAACAGCCAAAGAGTCGACCTGTTGTGCCCGTGCACCGAAGGCAAAGGCACTCAATACCAGTAAAATGGGTGTGATTCGGATTACATGCATGGGTTTGGAATTTTTCAGGAATTATTAGCCAAAGTTATGCCATTTTGGTGCACAGAACAAAGCCTAAGTTTCTTAAACGGTAGCCAGCTAAAATGCGTTTATAAAAAAACATTTCCTTCGGTTTTGTTTCGCTGTATAGTTTGATATCTTAGTACGCAAAGTTTGTACGGATCACCTGTTTGATAAACTCAAAATAATAAGACAATATGCAAGATTTTCCATGGTTTAAATTTTACCCCAAGGAGGTTCCCCACCAGGTTGACGTGGCCGCTTACAGCAGCGTTGTGGATCTTTTTGAAGAGAGTATCAAGTCCTATGGCGGGGCGATTGCCTATGAATGCATGGGCAAGACACTGTCCTTTGACGAGCTGGATACGTTGTCCAAAAATTTTGCGGCGTTTTTGCAACATGATCTGAAATTGAAAAAGGGGGATCGGATTGCCATACAGATGCCCAACCTGTTACAATACCCGGTGGTAATGTTTGGCGCACTGAGGGCCGGATTGGTGATCGTCAACACCAACCCACTCTATACCCCCACGGAGATGAGGCACCAGTTTACAGATGCCGGAGTTTCTGCGGTGGTCATTCTGGCGAACTTTGCCGCCAATCTGCAGAAGATCCGATCCGAGATCCCCGCTAAACACATCATTGTAACCGAAATTGGAGATTTACTCGGTGGTCTCAAGGGCACCATCGTGAATCTGGTGGTAAAACACGTGAAAAAAATGGTTCCTTCTTACTCCCTGCCGGGAGCCATTTCCATCAAAAAGGCACTTGCTTTCGGAGCCTCGCAGACCTACCGCAGGGAGGAACTCACCCAAGACGATCTCGCCTATCTGCAGTATACGGGTGGCACCACGGGTGTATCCAAAGGTGCAGAATTGACCCACGGCAATATCGTAGCCAACATGCAGCAGATTTCTGCTTGGATGAAGCCAAAGTTGAAGGAAAAGGAAGAAACGGTTATCACAGCACTGCCATTGTACCATATTTTTGCGTTGACAGTGAATTGCCTTGCCATGCTGAAAATTGGTGCCCACAATGTACTTATTACCAATCCAAGGGATATGCCCGCATTTTGCAAGGAGCTCGCCAAGCACAAGTTTAGTGTTTTCACGGGCGTAAACACACTCTTCAACGGGCTGTTGAATCAAGAGGCCTTCCGAAGTCTGGATTTCAGTTCTCTGAAAGTGGCCGTAGGAGGTGGAATGGCCGTACAGCGGGCAGTGGCCGAGAGGTGGCAGAAAGTTACCGGAACGGCATTGGCAGAGGGATATGGACTTACCGAAACTTCGCCGGTGGCAACCTGTAATCCCATAGACGGTACTGAGCGCATCGGAACCATCGGCATGCCGCTGCCCAATACCGAGGTGAAAGTGGTGGATGACGATGGAAATGAAGTTGCGGTGGGCGAAAAAGGAGAGCTGTGCATCAAGGGGCCGCAGGTGATGCGGGGCTACTGGCAGCGGCCGGAGGAGAGTGAAAAAGTCTTTTTGGGCGAATGGCTTAAAACCGGTGACATCGCCACCATAGATACGGATGGCTTCCTGCGCATTGTGGACCGCAAAAAGGAAATGATCTTGGTATCCGGCTTCAACGTGTATCCCAACGAGGTGGAAGATGCCATAGCCGCTCACGATAAGGTAAATGAAGTGGGTGTGATAGGTGTGCCCGATGACAAATCCACCGAGAAGGTGGTGGCTTATGTGGTGGCCAATGATGCTGCGCTTAGCAGCGATGAAGTGATTTCCTTTGCCCGGGAAAACCTGACAAGTTATAAGGTGCCCAAGGAAGTCTACTTTGTGGACGAGCTTCCCAAATCCAATGTAGGTAAGATCCTACGTCGGATCATCAAGGAAAACCACGAGAAGAAATCGCTGGGTTGATTAAGGAACGAAATGGCATACCCCTTTTAATAGAAGAGGGGTAATGCCTCTTCCTCGCCTCTTTCAAAAATCAAGTAGTATTTTCGTCTAATAAGGTATAATCTTCAATAGGATGAATACCTTCCAAATACTCTTTGATTTGTTCATCTGCAGGGTTCAGATAAGACTTTTCTTTCCACCAATAAAAGTCAATTTCGATTTTATGGTAGGAATTTATGTGGATATCTTCAAACCGTCCTCCCCCTCCCAATTTGTCAAAGTTCCTCGTCAGTCATTATTTCGGGGTGTTTTTTCCATTTGCCGTGTCATTCCCAAAAGTCTTACGATGGCTACACCCGTCAACATGCTCAATTGGTATTATCTCGGTTTTCTTTTTTACCCCGTATCATTTGCCAACTCCGAGTAAGGTGTTACTTTTAGGCTGTGGGAATTTACAAATAATGATCCATACTATCCTAATCGAAAACTGATAGATTCAACATGTATGCCATTGTAGATATAGAGACTACGGGAGGATTTTCGGCAGGGAATCGGATCATCGAGATCGCCGTAGTGATTCACGATGGCGTGCGTATTGTAAAAGAATATCAGACACTTATAAATCCCAATCGGATGTTGCCGGGTTTTATCACTGGCCTAACAGGGATTACCAGTGAGATGTTGGAGCAGGCTCCGACATTCTCCGAAATTGCCGGGGAGCTGTCCGCACTTTTGGAGGGTAAGGTGTTTGTTGCCCATAACGTGAATTTTGATCTCAACTTTGTGAAGACGGCCTTCGCGTCAGAAGGTATTGCCTATAGCCCGGCGATGCTGTGCACGGTTCGGTTAAGTAGGAAAATATTTCCCGGGCACCGCTCTTACTCGCTTGGTACTCTATGTGATCAGCGGGGAATACAGATCCGAGGTAGGCACCGCGCCATGGGCGATGCTTATGCCACAGCCTTGCTTTTTGGTCAGTTGTTGGAGGCGGATGCTAACGGGGTAATCGCAGCTTCGTTGAAGGGGAAGCGAAAGGAAACGTCGCTACCTCCCCACATCAGTCAGGAGAAATATGCGCAGCTGCCGGAAGAAACTGGGGTATATTACTTTCACGATCAGCAAGGGCGGATCATCTACGTGGGCAAGGCACTGAATATCAAGAGTCGGTTCAAAGGACACTTTTCCGGAAAAGCAAAGATTGATTTGAAAACAGAGGTCCACGACGTCAGTTACGAGCTCACAGGTAGCGAGTTCTTGGCGCTGCTGGTTGAGACGTTGGAGATAAAAAAGCATTGGCCGAAATACAACCGGGCCATGAAGGTCAAATCCACTCGTTGGGGACTGTTTACCTATCTTGATCAGGGAGGGTTTATTCGGCTCGGAGTTGGGAAGGCCGGCGGCATGCAGGAATCCATTTGCAGTTTCAATACCCATGCAGAGGCTTGGCATTTTCTGCTCGCCCAAGTAAAATATCACGCGCTCTGCCCCAAGCTCTGCGGTATTCAAAAGGTCGTTGGCGCCTGCTACGACCGTCTAGAGGGAAGCTGCATGGGCGCCTGTGAGGGTGCAGAGAGTCCCGAACTCTATAACGAGCGGGTCAATGCGATGCTGGAGGCCATTCGGCTCGATGAAAAGGTGATTTTGATCAAGGAAAAAGGCCGAGGCGACGAGGAGGAAGCCGCTCTATTGTTTGAAAGAGGGCTTCTGTCTGCATTTGGTTATATCGATAAGCGTTTTGCTCCTTCCCAGCCCGAACAGCTACTGGAGCTCCTTAAGCCTGTGAAGCCCGTACCGGAGACCGCTTACTATCTGCGGGCCTACCTCGAACGGGGCCAAAACAAAAATATTTATTACCTTAGTAGTTGATTGATCACCGTCAACCGCTTTTTTTAGATTTACCGAACTTAAAACAATCAGTACCTATGCATATCAATGACCACAATGCGTTATTGCCCTATCAGCCTTTGGCCGACCGATACAACACGATGCAGTATCGGCGCTGCGGAAAAAGCGGCATTGATCTCCCGCTAATTTCCCTGGGCCTGTGGCACAACTTTGGACATCCCGATGACTTCAAGAATCAACGCAAGCTCTTGAGGAAGGCTTTTGACTTGGGGATCACCCATTTTGATTTGGCCAACAATTATGGTCCGCCATTTGGCGCCGCGGAGGAGAATTTCGGCAGGATACTACAAAAGGATTTTTTGCCACTCAGGGATGAGTTGATCATCTCCTCCAAGGCTGGCTGGGACATGTGGCCCGGGCCCTATGGGAATTTTGGGTCGCGCAAGTACCTCATTGCCAGTTTGGACCAAAGTCTAAAGCGCATGGGTTTGGATTATGTGGATGTTTTTTACCATCACCGGCCGGATCCGAAGACGCCCATGGAGGAAACGATGGGTGCATTGGATCACATCGTGCGGCAGGGTAAGGCGCTGTATGTGGGGGTTTCGCAGTATTCTGCCGAGGAGACCAAGCAGGCGTCACAGATCCTTAAGGCATTAGGCACACCCTGTTTCATTCATCAGCCAAGGTATAGCATGCTGGATCGCTGGGTAGAGGATGGTTTGTTGGATGTACTTGAGGAGGAAGGCATCGGAGCCATCCCATTCTCGCCGTTGGAGCAGGGAGTTTTGACCAGCAAATACCTCAAAGGCCTACCAGAGGATTCCAGGGCGGTACGTGACGGCCGGTATTTACAGGCCGATGCCATCACACCGGAGCTGTTGCAGCGGGTTCGCGCATTAAATGATATTGCGGGCCGTCGTGGGCAGACGCTTGCCCAAATGGCGATCGCCTGGCTGTTGAAAGATCCCCGTATTACTACCGTACTGGTAGGTGCCAGTCGGGTAGAGCAACTGGAGGATAACGTAGCCACCATACAAAATTTGGCTTTTTCGGATGAAGAGCTTGGAGAAATTGAACGGGTGTTGAAAAACGGGTGATTCGGGTAAGGAGGGTCAGCAAATCCTTGGAATAGGAGAAGGATAGTATACTATCAGCGTAAACTTTTCTCGGTCTTTGGGTCGCGAAAGGTAGTTAATCATGTGGAAAAAATAGTAACGATATGAAGAAAGTCATTTTTCACGAGGCGGGGATGCCAGCTGAAGTGCTCCGGGTGGAGGAAGTGGACATTCCATCCCCTAGAGAAGGAGAAGTACTGATTCGTGTCACCGCACGTAACATCAACCCAGCGGATATTATGTTTATCAGGGGCATGTATGGCCTGCAGCCCCGTTTTCCATCCCCGGCGGGGTTTGAGGCTGTGGGGGTCATCGAAGACTCGAATGGCAACTCGGGCTTCATGAAGGGTGACCGTGTAATATTCAGCGGGATAGGCACTTGGGCAGAGTATATTTGCCTTCCAGCAGATCAATTGATACCTGCGCCGCAGGGTATGTCCGACGATGTAGCCTGTCAGGCTTTTATAAACCCCATGACAGCCTATGGGATGCTGGATCGGGCGCAGCTAGGCGAGGGAGATTGGCTGTTGTTGACGGCGGGGGCCTCGGCTTTTTCCAAGTTGGTAATTCAGATGGCCAAAAAAAGGGGAATTCGTGTCCTTTGCACGGTGCGTCGCGACGAGCAGATACAATCTTTGGTAGCCTTGGGTGCTGAAGTGGTGGTAAATACGGAAAGAGAGAAATTGGCTGCACGCGTTAGCGAGGTAACCGACAAGGCCGGAGTGGCAGTGGTATTTGATGCTGTGGGGGGCACCTTGGGTGCCGAAGCCTTGACCTGTCTTCGTGCAAAGGGAAGAATGATCGTGTATGGTTTACTTAGTTTGAAAAGCATTCCCTTGAACAGTGGCCTACTTATTTTTAAAGACCTAAAAGTGGAGGGTTTCTGGCTAACATCCTATTTGGCCGAGCTGGACGCAGCTGCCAGAATGAAGGCTTTCCGTGAAGTACTGACGTCCTTGGGTAAGGCTGAAGTGCGGGTGGATGTCGCAGAAAGGTACCCCATAGAGCGAGTCATCGATGCGATAGCGGCATTTGAAAAGCCTGGGCGAAGTGGGAAAATACTCCTTGTTTAACGGCTTATCTATGCCGCTTTCCGGATTCCATTGATCTGTTTGGTGACCGCTAGTACAAGGAGTACAACGGCAGCGGTCAGACTGATCCAAACCACGGAATTCTCCTTGTTCCATTGGCTGACGGCGATAGCCACAAATCCCCAAACCCCAACCAACGCAGGTTCTTTGCGATTGTGTTGGTACAATAGGAAAAGGTATACGGCCACAGCAGTAATCACCACGGGCAGTACCCAATTTTCAGGTATGGAAATGCCTATTGTTCCGGTGGATTGTAACCAAACAGCCATATTCAGCGTGGTGGCTAGGATAATCCATCCCAGGTAAATGCCTATTGGAAGGTGAATGAAAATCCGGTTACGCCGAGCGGTACTGAAGTTATACGATTCCAACTGAATCAACAAGGCGACCAGCGAAATCAATAGGCCGAAAATCACCAATACCGACCAACCCAAAGCCAAGTTGACCCAGAGGAATATCCAAGTACAGTTGAAGACGTTTGAAAGCAAAAACCAGATGCCGCCAGGCTGTAGGGAGTTATTGGCATCTCCTCGAAGGTAAGCGATCCATTGAAAGGATAGGAACCCCAAAAGAAGCAAGTAGATCAGTCCCCAGATCGAAAAGGCATATCCGGCGGGCGTGATCAGTGTGGTATACCGTTCGCTTACTTCCCCCACAGATCTTTCCCCCGCTGCGCCACTGCCAAAGAGGTAGTTGGAATACAGGACCGCCAAAAAGGAAAGTGAATTTCCGATCAGTAGTGTTAGGGATTTCATGTGTCTATAATTGTTTTTCAGTGGTCACATGGAATCTCGCATGGCGGATAGTCATCCCAGTGTGTGTCGCTTGCGTCATGCTCGATTTCATCTGTTTATAATTGGTTGATTAAATATACAAAATTAACGGCAGTTTTTCCTGTTTGGAAAGGAGCGATGGTCTTTGAGGGGTATGATCCCGTTAAAACCCCGTTATTTTGGGTGGAAAGCCTCCTGAAAACCGTTGTGAAATTGGCAAAAAGTGCCGCCCATTATTGACGTGTATTTATTGATATGATACTTGTATAGTCAAAATATTAAAAATACTGTAAAAAAATAATTTAAATCTTATCGAATTTGTAAAAAATCGATTCATGTGCTACCTTTGAGATATCAAACAAAGACAAAACGTGTCGAAAAGTTTGTTGACAATGTAGGATGATGAAACTGGCAGACATGCCCTCCGGTCTCGGGGGTGGGGAGCTAAGGACAAAGCAAACATGGAGCTCGTGTTTTGCCTAACTGCCCCGTGGAGGTTCGACTCCTTCTCCTACAGCAGGTTATTTTGGGTTTATTGTTAATTGACTAAAGCTATGAGACATTGTTTCATAGCTTTTTTTATGCCAATTAATTTTTAAAACGGGCTAACTATTTTGAGAAGCCCAATTGGAAGACTCTGTAGGTAATGACTTCTTCTAGCCGTTTAACGACCTTTACAACGAAGCCTGATATTGGAAGTCACCGAAGTGCGTAGGCCTTTTCTGCTTTTGAACCGAAAAATTGAAAGCATGGGGGGATAACTGTAGTTAATATTTTAATGCAACTATGTTGCAAGTAAATAATTAATGCTATATTTGTCTTTCGAAGGGTGCTTACGTAAGCACTGATTTTCCATTCGACAAATTTCATGAACCTCACTGATAAACTACCTGTCACCGTCTTGAGTGGTTTTCTGGGGGCAGGTAAGACTAGCCTTCTGAACCATGTGTTACATAATAAGAAAGGCCTAAAGGTTGCCGTGATTGTCAACGACATGAGCGAAGTAAACGTGGATGTCCGTTTGGTCGATAGCGATCTTTCTGGTGGCATCCGTGAAAATACGCTTTCCCGGACGGAGGAACGTTTGGTAGAGATGAGCAATGGGTGTATTTGTTGCACCCTAAGGGAAGACCTGATGGTAGAAGTGGAGAAGCTGGCAAAGGAAAACCGCTTTGATTACCTGTTGATAGAAAGTACAGGTATCAGCGAGCCGGTTCCTGTTGCACAGACCTTTTCCTTTGTCGATGAGGAAAATGGAATTGACCTCTCTCGTTTTAGTTACATTGATACCATGGTGACTATAGTGGACTGCTTTAATTTTTTACAGGACTTTGGCACCAACGAACGGTTGAGGGACCGCTATCTCACCGATATGGAAGGGGATTATCGGACGATCGTCAATCTATTAACAGATCAGATTGAGTTTGCTAACGTAATTATTCTCAATAAGACGGATTTGGTGGACGAAAAAACCGTCGGATTATTGGAGGCAGCGATAAAAAAGCTGAACCCCGGAGCTAGGATTCTTAGATCTCAGTTTGGAAGAATTGACATTTCAGAGATCTTGCATACTCGCCTATTTGACTTTGAGGAGGCACAATCTTCGGCTGGCTGGCAACGGGAGCTTCAGTCAGGCGTTCATACCCCTGAGACGGAGGAATACGGTATTGGATCAATGGTTTTTCGGGATCCACGGCCGTTTCACCCAGAAAGGTTTTGGCGGTATCTAAACGAGAGTTATCCAAGCGGCATCATCCGGGCAAAGGGCCTTTTTTGGCTGGCCTCTAGACCCAACGATGCGCTTAGTTTTTCCCAGGCAGGAGGCTCCTCCCGTATGGAGCGGGCAGGAGTTTGGTGGTGCAGTATGCCTTTTTCCCAACGAATGAAATATGCTTCTTTTCTAGAAAATCAACAGGCGATTGAGGGCCGTTGGAGCAGGCAATGGGGAGATCGAATGAACGAACTGGTATTTATTGGTCAGGATATTGATAAAGAAAAGTTATTACTGGGACTGCAGGCGTGTCTGCTGCGGGATGAGGAGCAAGTGCTTTTTGACAAGAAGACCAGATTTAAGGATCCGTTTCCAAAAGAGATTTAGCGGCTGAAATAGGACGTAAGGGGCACTGAGTGGTAGCGGGTTGCTGGCAAAGCACAAAAAGTGGCGCATGGGCTTTTTGCAAAAAAAGATGTATTTTGGTAGTATCTTTACAAATCAAGCAAATGCAAAGCCCATGAAAACAACCGCAGACCACAATCGACGCATGGCGGAGATGACGTTTGCCACGGTGTATCCCCATTATATTGCGAAAGTGGAGCGCAAAGGCCGTAGCAAGGAGGAATTACATCAGGTGATAGCTTGGCTGACTGGTTTTAGCGAACAGGATTTGCAACGGCTTATCGACGAAAAGGCCACCTTTGAAGCCTTTTTTGCCCAAGCTACGCTTAACCCACAAGCCAACTTGATCACGGGTGTGATCTGTGGGTACCGAGTTGAGGAGATCGAAAATCCGATCACTAGAAAGGTGCGGTATTTGGATAAGGTTGTGGACGAACTGGCCAAAGGCAGAAAATTGGACAAAATCATGCGTGCCGGCTGATGGAGGAAAGAAACGATCGGCTCCAAGTCGGTGACGATTTGGAGCCGGTATGCCTAAAGCACTCCTTTGGTACTGGGTAGTTGGTTGAGTCTACGGATATCCCTGGCCACCGCCATTTGAATGGATTTTGCCAATCCCTTGAAGATTGCCTCGATTTTGTGGTGTTCATTGTCGCCTTCAACCTTGATATTCAGGTTGCATTTTGCTGTGTCGCTGAAGGACTTGAAGAAGTGGAAAAACATCTCAGTAGGCAGATCTCCGATTTTTTCTCTTTTAAACTCCGCATCCCAAACAATCCAGGGACGTCCTCCAAAGTCAATGGCCACTTGGGCAAGGCTGTCATCCATGGGCAGTAAAAACCCATAGCGTGTGATGCCCTTTTTATCCCCCAATGCTTTTAGGTAGGCTTCTCCCAAAGCCAATGCGGTATCCTCTATTGTATGGTGTTCATCGATATGGAGGTCTCCATTTACCTTGATTTTCAGATCGGAAGAGCCGTGTCTGGCTAATTGGTCCAACATATGGTCAAAGAATGCCAAGCCCGTGTTTATTTCACTTCTTCCGGTTCCATCGAGGTTGAGTTCGATGTGGATTTGGGTTTCGGACGTATTTCGCGTCACGGTAGCCACCCGGGGGGGCATGCGCAGGAACCGGTAGATTTCATCCCAATCAGTAGTGGATAGCGCGGCTCCCTCCATAGGATCTTTTCCAATGAAAATCGCCTTGGTTCCCAGATTTTTGGCAAGTTGCACATCGGTCTCCCGGTCTCCAATCACAAAGGACTCGGCGAGGTTGTAATCTCCATTGAGGTATTGCGTAAGCATGCCTGTCCTTGGCTTTCGGGTAGGGGCGTTTTCGTGCTCGAAGCTTTTGTCTATGTGGATGGCTCGAAAGAACACGTTTTCCTGCTCCAAGGTTTTGAGCATCTTGAACTGTGCGGGCCAAAAATCCGATTCCGGAAAGGAATCGGTACCTAGTCCGTCTTGGTTGGTCACCATGACCAACTCAAAGTCGGTATCCTCTGCAATTTTTCGCAGGTTGGAAATCGCTTTGGGTATAAACTCCAGTTTCTCCAAGCTATCCACCTGAAAGTCGGTGGGTGGTTCCTTTATGATGGTTCCGTCCCGGTCTATAAACAATATTCTTTTTTGCATTCGGAGGTAGGTTTAGGGAGTAATCTGAGATAAGACTTCCAGCAGTTGGTGATTTTCGGCAGGAGTACCCACCGTGATACGCAAGCATCCTTCGCAGAGGGTGACCTTAGAGCGATCACGCACGATGATCTTATGCCGTACCAATTCGTCGTAGGTCTCTTTGGGCCTATCGATATTTACTAACAGAAAGTTGGCATGGGAAGGGTGGATTTTATGAACTGACGGCAGTTTGAGAAGACCTTCCCGCAGGTGTTCCCTGGCACTCAGTATATTGGCAGTCATTTGGTGCATGCTGCTAAGGTCCTGCAATGCTTCCAAGACTTTTGACTGCGTGAGTCCGCTGACATTGTAGGGTGGCTTGATTTTGTTCAGAATGGCGACAATCTCTACCGATGCGTAAGCCATTCCCAACCGTAAGGAGGCCAACCCCCAAGCTTTGGAGAAGGTCTGCATAACCAGGAGGTTGGGATATCGATCCAGTTCACTGATAAAACTCGGTTCGTCGCTAAAGTCGATATAAGCCTCGTCCACTACTACCAAACCTTCAAAGCTGCTGATCAGGGTCCGGATATCTTCGCGGTTTAGCTTGTTTCCTGATGGGTTGTTTGGCGAGCAGATAAACAGTATTTTGGAATGTGGAGTGAAGGCAGCCTGAATGGCCGGGATATCCAACTGGAAATTGGCAGTCAGTGGGACCTTGATGGTAGCGACATCGTTGATGCCGGCACTTACCTCATACATTCCATAAGTGGGCGGGAGCAGGATAACATTATCCACGCCCGGCCTGCAAAATGCCCGAAACAACAGGTCAATGGCCTCGTCACTGCCATTTCCCAGAAAAATGCGGCTTGAATCAACGCCTTTGATCTCTCCGATACGGGCTTTGAGGTCTTTCTGATAGGGGTCCGGGTAGCGGTTGAAGGTATCTTCGGTGATGGAACCGAAGGGGTTTTCGTTTGCGTCCAGAAAGATGCCTTCCTTGCCACTATACTCGTCTCTGGCCGAAGAGTAGGGCTTAAGGGTGGCTATATGGGGCCTAAGTAGGCGGTTCAGGTCAAATTCCATGTTAATCCTTGCCGTTGATGTGGTTGATGCGAATGGTGACTGCGTTTTTGTGTGCCTCCAGCGATTCGCTTCCAGCCATTACCTCTACGGTAGGCCCGAGGTTAAGCAGTCCTTTTTCCGTAATCTTCTGGTAGGTGATTTTCTTCACAAAACTGTCCAGGGATACGCCGCTGTGGTTTCTCGCGTAGCCATTGGTGGGCAGGGTATGATTGGTACCTGAGGCATAGTCTCCCGCTGATTCCGGGGTATAATTCCCCAAAAACACCGATCCGGCATTGACAATTCGAGCGGCAACCTCGTCTTCGTCGGCGACCGATAGAATGAGGTGTTCGGGGGCGTATTCGTTGATCAGCGCGATGGCTTTGTCCTGGTTTGACATCACGAAGGCCACGCTATTGTCCAGGGCCTTTTGGGCGATTTTTTGACGGGGCAGTTTGGTTAGCTGGGCGTCCACCTCTTTAAGGGTTTTTTTGGCGATTTTTTCCGATGAGCAGACCAGCACGACTTGGCTGTCGATCCCGTGTTCCGCTTGGGACAGTAAATCTGCGGCAACAAAGGCTGGAATGGCGGTTTCATCGGCATAAACAAGCACCTCTGAAGGACCGGCAGGCATGTCTATGGCAACTCCTTTTTTGATGGCCAGTTGTTTGGCAGCAGTGACGTATTGGTTTCCGGGACCAAAGATCTTGTCTACCTTGGGTACCGATTGGGTACCGTAGGTGAATGCGGCTATGGCTTGCGCGCCGCCTGCTTTTACGACGGTCGGTATGCCTACCAAGTCTGCTGTGTACAGGATAGCGGGGTGAATTTTACCTTCGGCGTTGGGGGGGGAGCAAAGCACCACTTCTTCGCAGCCGGCCAGCTTAGCCGGTACACCCAACATCAATACCGTGGAAAAAAGCGGTGCGGTACCACCAGGAATATATAGCCCTACTTTTTGCACAGCTACACTCCGTCGCATGCAGGTAACCCCTTCCATGACTTCCATTTCCAAATCGGGCGTTTTTTGAGCCTCGTGAAATTTGGTGATGTTTTCCAAGGCCTGTTGGATGGATTTTTTCAAATCCATGGGCACCAGCTCTTTCGCTTCTTCGATTTCTTCTTTCGTGACCAAAAGCCGGTCAATTTCCACATGATCGTATTCCAGAGCAAATTTACGCAGGGCTTTATCTCCCTGTCGTTTCACCTTTTGCATGATAGGCTTCACGATTTTTTCGATATCCTTTAGCTTGATGGCTGGCCTCGCCAGTTCTTTTTTCCAGCTATTTTTGGGGGGATTTACAAGGACTTTCATAGGGATAGTAGTGTCTTTTCAGCGTTGATACCGGCCAGGTCATTGGCAAAACGTCGGGAGGAAGACGAATCCTCGAATAAGCGAGTGGTTTCTGTCATTTCCGGTTTGCTAGAGGACCATCTTTTCTATGGGAACCACCAGGATGCCTTCTGCACCTGCGGCCCGCAGCTCTTCGATGTTTTCCCAAAATTGGTCTTCGGCTATGACCGAATGTACCGAGGACCATCCTTCTTGGGCCAAAGGCAGGATCGTTGGGCTTCGCATGCCCGGAATCAGGGAGATGATCCGTTCCAAGGAAGCATTCGGGGCATTTAGCAATACGTATTTGTTGCTCTTGCCTTTTTGAACCGCGTTCATGCGGAATAGCAGCTTATCTACGATGTCTTGTTTGGCTGGAGTTATTTTTGGATCCGCTATAAGCACCGCCTCCGATCGGAATATCTCTTCTACTTCCTTCAGTCCGTTCATCATCAGGGTAGATCCGGAACTGACGATGTCACAGATCCCTTCCGCCAGGCCAATGCTGGGGGCAATCTCTACAGAACCGCTGATTTCATGGATTTCCGCCTGTATGCCGTGTGTTTCCAAATAGTCACCCAAAATTTTGGGATAGGAGGTTGCGATGCTTTTTCCTTCAAAGTGGCTGATACCCGCATATTCTTCGCCTTTTGGAATGGCCAAGGAAAGGCGGCACTTGGAAAAGCCCAATTTCTTGACGACGGTGACCTCTTTGTTTTTTTCCACCAACTCGTTTTCGCCTACTATGCCTAGGTCCGCTACGCCATCTGAGACGTAACCCGGAATGTCGTCATCCCGCAGAAACAAAAATTCGATGGGAAAATTGGTGGAGGTGGATTTGAGCTTGCCGGTACCGTTGTAGAACTTGATGCCACATTCCTTAATCAGGCTCAGTGAATCATCGCTCAGTCTACCACTTTTCTGTACGGCAATTCGTATGATGTTTTCCATGAAAGTATTTAGGGATTAAATGATCAGGGTGTTTGGGTTAGTGGATTCAACGTATGATCCAAAATGAGTGCATGGGGATATGGGACGGCCGCTTACTTGCCATGGTGGCAAAGCCGGTGGTGCCCATGCAAGTTAGGATGGGAAAAAATCGAATGAAAGGCAATATGGTTGCGCATTGGCTTCATAACTTACCGACAAATTTAACGAGCGATTTCTAACATCCCAAATATCCCCAGCATTTTGTGGATTAGGTACAAACAAAAAATCCCCCGGAATATGCTTCCGGGGGAATTAAGCCTTTAGCTGCGACTTTTCCTAAAAAATTGCCAGTTAAAAAAATAACCCAACTAACCAACTTCACTTTCTACACAACCCACTTCACTAGCCAACCGCACATCCACCTCACAAATCAACCACACAAACCAACTTCCATCAGGTATGGGCATCGCTAGGATACCTTGCTGATTACGGAAATAAAATTACCACTAGATGATTGGAATTTGAAAATTAATCGACTAACACGGGTGCCAAGCAGGTGAACGGGTTGATTTGGTCGGTAAAAAGGAGATGATTGGCCAGGTTGGTGATTTGCGTTTCTGTGGTATGTCGTTGCAAATGACCTGTAAAATTGTTGTGGTTGCACGTCGTGTACTGAAAATACCTTGGAGTTCAACTTGCCTTTATGGCCAAAGGGTCAGGTTATAAAATTGAAGTAGGCCGGGATCTTAGTGTCACACGAAACCTAACGAATTTCAAAAGCTCAGACTTACCGGTATTAACTGGCAAAGAATTTATTTTTAGCCGAAATTCACGACATCCCGGTCATAAATTTGTTTTTTTTGGGGTGTGAGTTCATGTTGATTTAGCGGAATATGTTGGCTGCTATTGAGGTTTTTGGTTCCTTTTCGTTTTTTTGAAGTGAGTAAAATGCCTTTGTTTCTATTTTATATTTTGTTTTTGTAAACTATACTCGCTGTAAAATTTTGTCAGTGATATTTTTTTTAAAATAATAATGGGGTCATTTTAAGGCTTCACTTCCTCTTAATATTGTAAAGGCGAAATAACCCGCGCTCATGAGTACAAACCCAAAAATTAAAACCACCTTACCGGTAATCCCTCTGCCGTACCGGCATGCCGTGACCATGGAGATTTTCAAAGAGAAGCCTGATCTGGAAATTTGGAAGGCATTTGACGAAGGCGATGAAATGGCGTTCAATTACATCTACCGAGTGCATGCAACAAACTTGTTTCGGTTTGGCGGTCAATTTACACAGGATCAAGGCCTCGTTCAGGACTGCATTCAAAATATCTTTATCGGATTGCGAAAAAAGCGTGGAAGTCTGAGCGAAGTAAAAAGCATCAAATCCTACCTATACAAATGTTTACAGCGTGATCTGATACGGGAAATCGGTAAGCGAAAGGATACCAAGGTTGGTTCAGATACACTGGGAGAGGTTTTTTTTGAGATTGAAGTTTCCTTCGAGACGAAGCTTATACAGCAAGAGCGGGAAAGTGAGCAACAGGTAAAGATCAAGCAGGCATTGGGTCAGCTGACGAGTAGGCAAAGACAGGCCATTTTATTGCTCTACGAAGAGGGCATGAGCTACAGAGAAATAGCGGAAGTGATGGAGTTAAGCGAGGTAAAGTCAGCCCGGAAGATCATCTACAGGGCCATGGAAAGTCTCAAGGCACTATTAATTAAGAAGCGTGAATCATAGCAACAATCCAATGGAATTTCCGACCCCTATGCGGTACAAAGATTATGAACTGGAACATTTCCTGGTGGATGAATTTTTCATTCAGTGGGTCAAATGTCCCGATGAGAACAACCGACATTTTTGGGAGAAATGGCTGCGAGAACATCCGGAGAAGCGGATTATCGTGCAGGAGGCTGCCCGGCTGATACGCGCGGTTCGGTACGGTAAAACTATTCCGGTGACTGACACGGTCTATGTCGAGACCTTTGAGAATATCGTGCGTGCTGCGGGCTCCTTGGAAGCCGTCAAATCCGGCGGGGGAGCCGTTTCGCACATATTGGGGCTTTTGACGCTGCGAAAGCTAGTGGCTGTTTTGGTGCTGGGATTCTTTGGATGGCTGAGTTTAGACATTATGTTTCAGCCCCGGAGAGAGACTGCTGAACCCCTGGTTGAAATTCCAATAGTAACCAAGGAAAACCCAGCCGGTAAGAAATCGATCGTCACCCTGACAGATGGAAGCAAAGTGTACTTGAATGCCGGTAGCGCAATTTGGTATCCAAAGGAGTTTGGATCCGATAAGCGGGAGGTTACCCTGACGGGGGAAGCCTTCTTCGATGTACATCCGGAATCCGATAGGCCCTTTGTGGTGCGAAGTGGGAATGTCCGGGTGGAGGTCTTGGGGACCAGTTTTAATGTGAATCAGCAGGAGGGGGGCAAGCTAGCGATTGCCTTGGTGACCGGTAAGGTGCGAGTCAAAGACGAACAGGGGAGTCAAGTTCATTTAGAGCCTAGCGAGATGTTGGTAATGGAAGAAGGAGGTGCCTTTTACAAAACCGCATTTGATCCCCTGGAGGTGCTTGGCTGGAAGGATAAGCAGCTGGTTTTCAAGATGGATAATATGGAATCCGCTAAGCGAAAGATCGAAAATTGGTATGGCGTGGAGGTGCAGGTAAAGGGGGCGATACCCCGGGGGTGGGCCTACACCGGTGTGTACCAGGATGAGCTTTTGGAGAATGTGCTAAGGGGTATTTTCCACACCTCGGGGATTAGTTATAAGATTGACGGAAAGCAAGTAACCATATATAACCCAAATTGACCAGTCATGAAAAGGGAAGACAGTAGTTAAAACTCAAAGGCAGTATCTGTTCTGGGGGGAACAAGATACTGCCTCCTACCGCCTTGTGTCCGTGGAAAGAAGACAAGGCATGGTTCAAGTACAAATCCTTAAACATTTCAATATTATGAAAAAAAATATACTTAGGCAATTGCTTATGCTGTCTAAACGATTGATGTATGGCTTTCTTATTCAGCTGTTCTTTTGCACGGTACTTTTGGCCAATACGGGCAATGCCCAACGAAAGACCCTAGAAGAAGTCACTATCTCCGTAAAATTAAATGAAAAGTCACTTGGTCAGTTTTTCAGGCTGGTTGAGGCGAAGACGGATTTTAGGTTTACGTATTCCAATGGTCTGATAGATCTGAAAAAGCCAGTGTCGATAGAATCAAATGAAGGTTCTCTATACGACATTCTGGCCGTTGTCTCTCAACAGACAGATCTGAATTTTGTGCAGGTAAATGAGAACATCCACGTAAGGGCTGGGGGTGATAAGAATCGTAGAATTGAGGTTGTTGAGCAGGAATATGCTGTCATAACAGGGAAGGTAACGGATGAACGAGGCGAGCCTATTCCTGGGGCTACGATTGTAGTAGAAGGAACTAATACAGGGACCGTAACAAATATTGATGGGGTGTTTAATCTTGAAGCATCCGAGGGATCGGTTTTAGTCGTTTCGTTTATTGGTTATAGATCGCAGAGAATAACCGTTGGAAATCAATCCAATATTAATATAATATTGGAGGAGGATCAATCTTCGCTAGAAGAAGTGGTTGTAGTAGGTTATGGAACCCAAAGAAAGGCTGATATTACTGGATCAGTATCCTCATTATCTGAGGATTTGATTCAATCAAGACCCGTTGCCAATTTTGAAGATGCTCTCCAAGGGAGAGCAAGTGGTGTACAAGTAAGGCAAACAGGCGGCGATTTGGAAGGAAGGTTTTCGATAAACATAAGAGGAGTTGGTTCAGTTACGGGTAGTAATGATCCATTGATAGTGGTTGATGGTGTTCCTCTTTTCAGTTCTGATTTTTCGACTATTAATCCGAAAGATATTGTTTCAATGGATATCTTGAAGGATGCTTCTGCTACGGCTATATATGGTGCTAGGGCAGCAAATGGCGTTGTAATAATTACCACCAAAAAGGGAAAAGCAGGAAAAACCCAATTTACGTTTAGTACCGATATAGGGTTTGAGGAAATTTTTAATCGGTTCGATGTTATGAGTACTGAGGAACAAAGGTTATTATTTATAGAGGCATTCCGGAACTCGAATAGAAGTATCGCTACCTACGATGACCCATCTCATCCTGCATGGCAAGTCGATACAGACTGGCAAGATCTTGGTACAAGAACTGCATTAAGACAAAACTACAATTTGGGATTTAGCGGAGGTACTGATAAAACGCAGTTTTCTGGTTCTATATCTTATCTAGATAGGCAGGGAACAATTGTAAATAGTGATCTTAAAAATTGGTTTTTGAGATTGAATCTCAACACCAAGATCAACGAGAAGTTTTCTGTTTCCAGTAACTTGACGGGCAGTTATCAGATGCAAAACACTGTACCTGCCGACGACTGGAATTCAGCCGGATATAGAAGTTTTATTTTTGAGCACTCGTACACAGAGCCGTTTGATGCGGCCGGTAATTTAACTGCCATAAATACTGTAGCAGCACCTTATTTTGGAGCGAATGCAAATCCGTTAATCGACATAATGCTCCCTACTAGGGAGCGGGATGTTACTAGGTTATTGGGTAATGTGAAATTTGACTTCAAGCCTACTGAAGATTTGACAGTTTCTGCAAATTTAGGTGGCGATATTGTAAATGGAGCTGGTTACACTTTTTTGCCAGTTTATCAGATAGGACGTTTTGTGAGGCCCGAGGGACAGGTTACCGTTCAAAATAGACAAGAGCTTAATTGGGTTACTGATTTAACGGCAAATTATGAGAAAAAATTTAACCAACATGACATAAAATTGCTGGGAGGATTTTCGGCTCAGCAATTTATTTTCGAAAACAGTTCAGTGACAGGTGCAGGAACTATTAATAACTCTTTGAACCAATTAGCTAATCAAATCAATTTCAATGCGAGTGGTACTAGCGTTAGCTCCGGACTGGTTTCCACTTTTTTAAGGGGGAATTATTCCTATAGCGATAAATATTTATTTACGGCAACAGTTAGGAGAGATGGATCCTCTAAGTTTGGGCCGGAAAGCAGGTACGGTGTGTTCCCTTCTGGTTCGATTGCTTGGAGAATTTCAGACGAAGAATTCATTAAAAACTCGAAAGTCATTGATGATTTTAAAATACGTACCAGTTATGGCCTTACCGGCAACCAAGAGATTGGCAACTTTGCGTTCTTAACCAGAGCTACCGGGACTCCTTACGTTTTCGGGAATAATTTAGTGGTGGGTAATTCACCCCAAAATATAGGTGACCCAAATCTCCAATGGGAATCCACCAGGCAATTTGACATCGGAACAGATATTTCTTTATTTGAGGGAAGGATTTATTTAACTGCAGATTATTACAATAGGACCTCTCAAGACTTGCTTATTCAAACCCCAGTGGCATTGACGGCTGGTGTAACTGAGGATCCTACGGTAAATTTGGGGTCCGTATTAAATAAGGGCTTTGAATTTACTATAAACTCACGGAACACCGTGGGGAAGTTAGGTTGGAGTACTAACTTCAATATTTCCTTTAATAGAAATGAGATTTTGGATATTGGAAGCAACTCAATAGGTGAATCATTAGAAATTCCCGGGCAGTTAATCCCTCTTTCAAATCAACCTGCTAATCTATCTCGGGCGGGCCATCCAGTTGGTTCTTTCTATATGTGGCAATTTGATGGTGTTTGGCAACTTGGTGAAGAGGATGCTGCTAGAGCTTGGGCAGGTGCTGTACCAGGTGATCCAAAATATAAGGACTTGAATGGCAATGGGGTATTTGACGCTGGTGATAAAACCATAGTAGGCAATCCCCACCCTAGGTTTTTTGGAGGAATTGACAATTCATTTGATTACAAAAACTTCAGTTTGTCTGTGTTTTTTGACTTTTCCGGAGGTTTTCAGGTATATAATACCGCAAGAAACTTATTTGCGAGAGGAGTTCCATTTGTCCAAAACCTTGCGGAGGTTAATGATTTCTGGACTCCTGAAAACCCCAGTAATGCTGTTCCCAGACCTTCACAGGGAGGAAACACCACGACTTTGGTGACTATGGTTTCTGATAGGTTTTTGGAAAATGGAGATTTCATAAGACTAAAAAATTTAAGCTTAAGCTATAACTTTCCTTCCTACCTTTTTAATGATAAATCTGTTGAAGCCTTAAAATTGTCCCTTACCGGGACCAATTTGATCATGTTTACCAATTATACAGGACTTGATCCTGAAGCTTCAAGTAGGGCAAGCCTATTATCTGCGGGCATAGATTATACCCCATACCCACAAACTAGACTAGTTTCACTTTCAGCCCAAATTATTTTCTGATAGATAAATCCCTTTGATCATGAAATCTTATAAATATATAACAAAGTTTGCCCTCGCAATAAGTGTATTTCTTAATTCGAATTGCACCTCGATTTTGGAGCCTATTCCAGAAGGGATTGTACCAATGGCAGAATTGTACACAAGTGAAAGTAATATTATTACGGCTGTAAATGGGATATATAATCCGTTACTTGGGCTGTACCAACAAAACATGTTAAGGTTGACAGAACTTGCAGGGGATGATGGATGGACCTGGCGATTTGAAACCCAACCTGACCTATTTGAGGTGGATCCGACTTCTGGGCCTGTTCAGCAAGTTTGGACCTCCCATTACTTTGGGATTACCAGAGCCAATGGGGTGTTGCACAATCTATCCCAAGTACAGGATTTTTCAAGTGAAGAAATGAGAAGATCCATTGAAGGCCAGGCAAAATTTATGCGTGCCTTTTATTATTTTAACCTAGTGCGGTTTTTCGGATCTTTACCATTAATTGTTGAGGAAATTGTGGAAAGAAACGATGCTGAAAAGCCGAGAAGCGGCATAATTGAGGTGTACGCTCAAATTAAAGCGGATATAAATGATGCTATACAACTGTTACCTATGTCCTATGATGGAGGGGTGGGAAAAGAGGTGGGTAGGCCTACTTCTAATTCTGCTAGGGCCTTGTTGTCATTAGTACATCTGGAATTGGAAGAATGGTCGGAAGTTGTCAATCTTTCCCAGGGAATATATGGAGTAGGATCATTGTTGTCCAATTACAGTAATAATTTTAATGGCTCACAGGAAAATAGTTCTGCATCCTTTTTTGAGGTACAATATGGTGGTGTAATAGGCGAAACTACAACTAATAAAAGTATTGCCTTTGCTCCTGCTGATTTTGAAAACGGGTCCGCCTTCATTTTACCTACCGATGATGGACTGGAAGGTGAAGGTGGAGGGTTGTCCTCTGGAAATGGTTTGATTCAGGCTTTTGAGGATGGGGATCTCCGAAAGAATATCATAGTGGATACTTATGGACTTTCAAATTTTATTGATCCTTCCAAACCTGATGGGAGCCTTTATTATGTCAATAAATATTTCAATACCAGTGACCCGAGAGGATTGAGCACATGGAACTTCCCATTAATTAGGTATGCAGAGATACTATTGAGTTTTGCCGAAGCATTAAATGAACTTGGATTTCAGGCAGATGGAGAAGCATTCGACATGTTAAATGAAGTAAGGGAAAATGCTGGTTTGATGCCTTTGACTTCTGGAGAGCTTTCTAATCAAGATGAGTTCAGGGAAGCGGTGAGGAGGGAAAGGAGGATTGAGCTTGCCTTCGAAGCGAAGCGGTATTTTGATTTGAACAGATGGGGGGTATTAGCCGATGTTATTCAAGTTCAAATGGATTATACTAATTTGAATTTCCCAAGGCAAAGGCTAATTTCTCATCCGATTACAGGAAAAGATTATCATTTGTATCCACTACCGGCTATTGAATTTGTAAATAATGTGCAGTTAGGTGAGCAAAACCCGGGATATTGAGAAGCTGTTGTATGAAAGAATTCCTTTATGCGATAGGGTTATTTATTTTGATGGGTTGGGGATGTAATTCCCAACCCAACGAAGAGGGAAAATCAAATTCGAAACGCACAGCACCCAATGTGGTACTTATAATGGCCGATGATCTGGGATTCAATGACTTGGGCTGTTATGGTAATATTTCGATAAAAACGCCAACGATTGATCGGCTTGCAGCTTCAGGTTTCAGGTTTACCGATTACCATTCCAACGGTGCGGTTTGTAGTCCAACCCGTGCCTCTCTGCTAACAGGGCTTTATCCTCAGGAAGCAGGAGTGGAAGGCGTGATTACTGCAAAAAGCCATAGAGAAAAGGGGATGTCCTTAGATAAATTCACACTTGCGGAATTTTTAAAGGAGTCAGGTTATGCTACCGCCATATTTGGGAAATGGCATTTGGGGTATAAACCGGAATTTGGCCCTAATGTCCAAGGATTTGACCATTTTGTGGGATTTGTAAGCGGAAATGTCGATTATTTCAGCCATATCGATCAGGAAGGATATGAGGACTGGTGGAATAATCAATATCTTGAAAAAGAAGCCGGCTATTTGACTGATTTGATCACGGATAAGGCACTTGAGTACTTGGAAGAAAGAAATATCGACAAACCATTTTTTCTGTATTTGGCCCATGGCGCCCCCCATTCCCCTTATCAGGGACCCAATGATAATGCGGATAGAACAGTCGGCGGTGATTTTCCGATACAGGGAAGTCGTGAAGATAAGGAAGCTGCCTACAAGGAGATGATAGAATCTCTGGATGGTAATGTTGGTAGGGTAATGGACTACCTAGAAAAAAACCAGCTTTCAGAAAACACTCTTGTTATTTTCTGTTCAGACAATGGAGGTGCCAAAAACGTTGGATCAAATACACCGTTCAGTGGATTCAAAGGACAACTTTACGAGGGAGGACATAGGGTACCGGCAATTTTCTACAGGAAGGACAAAATTCCTCAAAAGGTTTCTGAGGAATTGGTATTATCCATGGATTTGTTCCCCACCATTGCCGGCTTGTTGGGTTTAGAGATTCCTGCGGGTTTGTCGGGAAAGAACCTGGCAGGAATAGTTGATGGGAATGGTCCTTCAAATTTGGAAGAGGAAAGAATCGTATTCTGGAGATTTGGAAATCAAATTGCTGTCCGGAAAGGCGATTGGAAATTGTTGAAAATCGGTGATACATCCAATTTATATGATCTTTCCACTGATATTCAAGAATCCACTGACATTAAGGGCGCATATCCAGATATTTTCCAAGAATTAAAAAGAGCCTATGAAGATTGGGAGTCTGGTTTGACCGAGGAAATAATCTCCTCCTGATCTAAATTTATTCTGAGGGAAATTTTAAAAACGCTTAAAGTCACAAAATTCCAATTCACCCATTATTTCTTCTTCCTTCTATACCGTCAAGAAGAAAAATTCAATTATTAGAAAATAGAAATTAACTATGCTTAAAGTAATTACAATGCGAGCATTATTTTTAATTGTCCTCGTTGGCATCCCTTTACATTTAACGGGGCAGTCGTCCAATTTACCAAATAATCCGAATATTGTATACATCTTGGCGGATGATTTGGGGATTGGAGACATAACCGGGTATAATCCCGATTCCAAAATCAATACCAAAAATTTAGATCGATTGATTAATCATGGGTTGAAATTTACCGATGCGCATACCAGTTCGGCGGTTTGTACCCCAACCCGATACGGCATCATCACCGGGAGGTATAATTGGCGGTCTACCTTAAAAAGCGGTGTATTGGGAGGTTATTCCAAACCGTTGATAGGCAGTGGTAGGTTGACTGTAGGTGACCTTCTCCAGGAAAAAGGGTATCATACTGCTTTTGTTGGAAAATGGCATCTAGGCTGGGATTGGGCGTTTAAGGAAAATACCTCGGATATCGATAACCTCGGCAATAATTTCGATATTGATTATTCCAAGCCCATTACAAATGGCCCCAAAGATCTCGGGTTTTCTTATTCCTATGGATTCAGCGGTTCATTGGATATGCCCCCATATGTATATGTGGAAGATAATAAGGTCACGGCTTCACCGGACCGGGTTACTGTTAATGTTGACGATAAAGGATTTTGGAGGCAGGGTCCCACCGGAAGTGATTTTGACCATGTTCAGGTATTGCCACACCTTACCGATAAAGCGGTGGAATACATCCATCGGCAATCCGATACCGGGAAACCGTTTTTTATGTATTTTGCCTTGCCAGCACCCCATACCCCGATTTTGCCAACTACTGAGTTTATGGGAAAAAGCAATACCAATATGTATGGGGATTTTATGCTACAGGTAGATGATGTGGTTGGGCAAATCATCCAAGCATTGGAAGACAAGGGTCAACTTGAAAATACGATTCTAATTTTTGTCAGTGACAATGGCTGCTCTCCAAAGGCAAGTTTTCCGGAACTTGAAAAAGTAAATCATAATCCCAGTTTTATTTATAGAGGCCATAAGGCTGATATTTATGAAGGTGGGCATAGGGTGCCTTTTATCGTTCATTGGCCGGAAAAAATACAGCAAGCCAGAACTGTCTCTTCAACAATATGCACCACAGACTTAATGGCCACCCTGGCAGATTTGGTAAGTTTTGAATTGCCAGCACAGGCGGGGGAAGATAGTTTTAGCTTCTTACCTCTGTTGTTGAACGGAAATGAAACCACATTTTTGAGGGAGGCAACAGTTCATCATTCCATAGACGGAAGTTTTGCCATCCGGAAAGAGGAATGGAAACTTATTTTGTGCCCTGGTTCTGGAGGATGGAGTTTTCCCAGGACCCCGGAAGAGTTAAAGGGATTACCTCCAATGCAGCTTTTCAATCTTGATAAGGATCCGGCAGAAACGCAAAATATAATAGAAAGCCATCCTGACAAAGTTCATGAATTGAAATCGCTCTTGACAGAATACATAAAAAATGGACGAAGTACGCCTGGAATACCGCAGAAAAATGATGGACCGGAAACTTGGAAACAACTTTACTGGATGTACGAGTGATCAGCTAGTATGTTGAAAAATAGGATGAAAAAAATCAGTAGGATGGTGGTAGTGGTTAAAAATGCTAAAATGCATGTGAATGTGATAGTTATTTTATTTTCATCGATTTTACTCTCCTGTACACAGGAAAGTAAGAAAGTGGAACGTCCAAATATTGTGATTATTTATGCCGATGACCTGGGATATGGCGACGTTCAATCCTATAATCCGGAGAGAGGTAAAATTTTAACCCCTCATATTGATCGGCTGGCAGCAGAAGGAATGTCGTTTACTGATGCGCATTCCTCATCGGGAGTTTGTTCTCCTTCGCGGTATACCCTGTTAACCGGTCGTTATCACTGGCGCAGTAGGCTCCAAAAGGGAATTGTTGGATTATATGGAAAACCGCTAATCACCCAAGAAAGGCTAACCATAGCCGGACTGGTAAAACAGCAGGGGTACCAGACCAGTTGCATTGGTAAATGGCATTTGGGGTGGGATTGGCCTATTGCTGACGGTCAAATGAATTTATTCCGATCAGAAAGAAAAGATGTTGTCGCCTCTCCAAAACACAAAAAAGTATGGAGAGAGGTATTTTCTCTCCCGATTCCGGGCGGTCCGACATCCGTTGGTTTTGATGAATACTTTGGTACCGATGTGCCTAACCATCCCCCTTTTTGTTTTATAGAAAACGACAGGACGGTGGGCATTCCTACGGAATTCGGAGCACCCCGTTTATTTGGGCGGAATCAGGCTAGCCTCCAAGGTCCGGCGAGGGAGCTTTGGGCATTGGAAGATATTTTACCTACCTTAGCTGTCCGTTCGACTGCATATATTGAACGGGAGGCGGCGGCTTCTCGGCCTTTTTTTCTCTACCTATCCCTGACCTCGCCACATACACCTCTTTCCGTAAATGACGAGTGGTTTGGTGAAAGCAAATTATCACTCTACGCAGATTTGGTCATGGAGACTGATGCGGTCGTCGGAAGGGTGCTCGAGGCAATAGAAAGAAGCGGGGTAATGGAGAACACGTTGGTAATCTTTACTAGTGATAATGGGTGTGCACCCTATGTGGGTAAAACTACTGCCGAAGAAGCTTATGACCTGAATATGAGAGTTTGGGACTGGGATAGAAATGCCCCTCCTGTTGCGTCCATGGAAGAGAAAGGCCATTACCCAAGTGGGCCTTTTCGGGGATACAAATCTGACGTTTGGGAAGGTGGCCACAGAATACCGTTTATAGTCAAATGGCCTGGAAAAGTGAAACCTGGAAGTACCACCTCCCAATTAGCTCATCAGGCCGATCTTATGGCAACCATAGCTGAGATCATAGGAGTTGAGATTCCTAACAATGCGGGTGAAGATAGTTTCAGTCTACTTCCGTTGCTCATGGGAGGAGATCAGCCGGTACGTGAAACAGCGGTTAGCACTTCTATAAATGGTCTACCCAGCTTGCGCAATGGAGATTGGAAATACATAGCTGGTCCTGGGTCAGGAGGTTGGACACCCGGGGAAGGCGACTTTCCAGTACAACTCTATAACTTAGGCATGGACCCTGGTGAAACGCAGAATCTGGCTAGCCAAGAACCCGATCGGGTAGAAAAGATGGTGATGCTGTTGGAAAATCTTATAGTGGACGGTAGAAGTACTCCCGGGACTATTCAGGAAAATGATGTCGAGGTGATTCGATATCCTAGCAAATAATTATCGGTGTTCGAGAAGACCCGTGGGATCAGAAATGAGCTGCTTCAGGGATTCATTCATGCATACCACGGGCCTTTTTTCGTCACATGGCCTTTTGTACACGTCAGGCACTTCCTCTATGCTTGAAAAAAATAAGCTACTCTGACCGAGAGGTATCCCCCAACCTTTTACTGTCCAAGGCTTAAGTTCATTTTTTTTAACGTGTTACATACTGCTACATAGGGCCTGCTTAGAAAGCAATAAATCACCTCAAAAGTCAGAAATGATCGGATTTTTTTTCATTTTGAAGGCCAGTAAGTGCAGTATTATGAGAAGGAACACCAAAAGGCGTGCACCGGGGAGCGAATACACCAGTCCCAGCCAGCTTTCCTTTACAGGTTTTGAGACTCCGTTTTACAACCACCAGCTTGACCCTTCCAACCGCTGGGTTGTGCTGAGCTCCCAGATTCCCTGGGGCGATCTGGTGGGGCTCTTCTACAGACACAATCCCCCAAAGCGATCGGCAGACCGGCAGACCGACACTGAATCTGAGTGTGCTTTTCGGGGCAATGATCAATACACACCTGCTTTGTCTGGACTACAGAAAGCCAATTACATTGATTAATGAATATGGGTAACTCCTTAATTTTCAAAGATAATACCATTCTTGCGGTTCTATTATTCTGCATGCAGTACAGCAGGCGACAGAACCTGCTAATTTTAGGGATCTATTGGGCAGTTTGTAGTTGGTCAAAATATCTCTATATTGCTTTTAGGCACATCTATTTCTCAAAAAAAAGCATAAAAGCGTGTTCAAAGTAGCACTAAACCGAAAATTTCCAGCGAACAGAGAATCCATGTTGAACATGTAATCGTCAGCAGGCTGGCGCTGCCCCATATTCCTACAAAGCGTTTTTTATAACTTACCTAATTCAAAAACAACTTATGAAACTTTATCCATTGATAGCTCTGTTGAGCGGAATGCTTTTGATGTCAATCCATCTTTTTGCCCAGCAAAAGCCTATCAAAAAACCAAACGTCATCCTGATAATCACAGACGACCAAGGCATGGGAGACTTAGGCGCGATGGGAAATCCCATCATAAAAACGCCAAATCTGGATGCATTTTATGGTGATGCGGTAAGGTTCACTAACTATCATGTTTCTACGACCTGTGCCCCGACAAGGGGCGCACTGATGACTGGCAGGCATACCAATCGGCTGAATGTGTTCCATACCATTACCGGGCGATCGCTGCTTTTCGAAGATGAAGTTATATTGCCGCAGATTTTTGGCCAAAATGGCTACACCAACGGGATGTTTGGCAAATGGCATTTGGGAGACAACTTACCGCTTCGCCCGGAAGACAGGGGATTTCACGAAGTCGTTCGGCATGGGGGAGGAGGTATTGGCCAAGGTCCGGACTATTGGGACAATGACTACTTCGATGATACCTACTGGCACAATGGCGAGCTTGAAAAGTACGAAGGCTATTGTACGGATGTGTTCTTTTCGGAAGCGATGGCGTTTATAGAAGAAAATAAGGATACACCGTTTTTCGCCTACATTTCCACCAATGCACCCCATGGACCGCTAAACGTACCTAAGGAATATATTGATCTATACAAAGATTACTGCGAAGAAGAGCTTCCTGAGCGATTCAAAAGATTCTATGGGATGATTACCAACATTGATGACAACTTTAAGCGGCTGGAGCAAAAGCTGCAGGAGTTGGAGCTGACAGACAATACCATCCTGATTTTTACTACGGACAATGGTACTGCGGGTGGAAACAGAATATTCGATGCTGGTATGAGGGGTGCCAAGGCATCGGTATACGAAGGTGGCCACCGGGTACCCCTGTTTATCCGTTGGCCAGACGGACAGCTGACAGGCGGTAAAGACATTGACAACTTGGTGGCACACTACGATTTGCTTCCCACCTTTGTGGATCTTCTTGGGCTGGATTTCAATCCGGTGAAGCCGCTTGATGGCATCAGCCTTAAACCTTTACTGACGGAAACCGCCAAGTCTTGGCCCAACAGGGTCATGTACGTGGATACCCAGCGGCTGCAAAATCTAGTCAAGTACAAAGATTACTCCGTGATGGATGATCGCTGGAGATTGGTAAATGGCAAAGAACTCTATGACATGACGAATGATAAAATCCAGTCCAACAATGTTATTGACCAGCATCCGTTGGTGGTGGAAAAACTATTGTTAGGGTACGAAAAATGGTGGCAGTCTATCATGGATGAGGGGCCGAATGAACGCTATGCTTATATAAAAGTAGGTGCTGGAAAAGAGAGTCCCAGCCGTATCAACGCCCACGATATGTTGACGGGAAAGCATGGTTCATCATGGCATCAGAATGGAGCGACTTCGGCGGCACAGGCTACCGGGCGATGGAAGATCGAATTTGTGGAAGATGGCGAGTATGCGATTTCGATACGCAGATTTCCCAGGGAGAGTGGCTTGGCAATCAACGCGACCTTTCCCACACAGGACAAGCCGGTGGAACTTGAAAGGGCAAAGATAGGCAGTGATAAAGCAGATTTTGAACAAGCATATATTTATGTAGCTAATTTGGAAGGAACCAAAAATATTGAAGCGGATCAGGAAGAAGTCACTTTTACGGGGCATGTTTCCGCAGGCAAGTACGATATCGAAGCACAACTCATTGACGCTGCAAAAAGAGTTTACCCTGCGTACTATGTGTATATCGAGAAATTGCCTCGATAATTTTAATCCAGGGGTCTTTTATGAAAAATAGGAAGATAAAGCACCATTTGATCCTGCTATTGCTCCTAGGAGCGATGGGTTTTTTGACAAATTGTAAAGAATACGATCAGGAGGTCAAGAAACCAAATATCGTTTTTGTCTTAGCAGACGATATGAGATGGGACTACTTAGGGGCGATAGGAGCCAACGCTGTTGTTCAAACTCCTAATCTGGATAAGCTCGCCGCTGAGGGAACCCTTTTCAGTAATGCATTTGTCACGTCCGCCATTTGTACCCCAAGCAGAACGTCCATTTTAACAGGGATGTACGAACGAAAGCATGGCGTCACCTTTGGCTCCAATTCCGTCATGACGGAAGAAGCTTTTGCCCAAACCTACCCCATGCTCCTTCGTGAAAATGGTTACTACACGGGTTGGGTGGGCAAGAATCACACGCCTGTCGGGAAAAGCGAAAAGGGACTCGGGTATAAAAGTGGCGTGATGGAGGAATCGTTTGACTACTGGAGGGCGGGTCACGGGCATCTTTCCTTTTACCCCAAGAATGTGCATGAGATTTTCCAAGATGCCAATGCAGACAATCAGATAGATATCATTCAAGAGGCGGTAGATGAATTTTTAAGTATTGATGAGGCGTTGGTGACCTCCCAAAGCTTCCTACGTACCCGTCCCACAGACCAGCCATTTTGCCTGATGATCAACTTTAACGTTCCCCATAGCAACGGGACTAACTCGATGAAACAGTTGCCGGATGACCCTGAGCTGTATCGATCAGCCTACCGGGATCAGATCGATCAGATTCCCTTGCCTGCTGATTACATTGCCTATGATTCCATCCAAACGCCCAAGCTGCCGGTGGATGTGTATAACGGGCAATACCTGCCAAGTTATAACTGGACGAAAACGGCAAAATCACTCAAGGAGAATCAGATTAGAACGATCCAAACCGTGACAGGCATAGATCAGGTCGTGGGGAAAATCGTGGAGGAACTTTCAAGACAGGGAATCCTTGACAATACCATCATCGTTTTTACGTCGGATCATGGTCTCTTTCATGGGGAATTTGGGCTAGCCGGCAAGACCTTCCTCTACGACATAGATTTGATAATTCCCATGATTATATATGCTCCTGGGTTGTCTAATGGTAGAGTTGCGGACGAAATAGCGCTCAACATCGATATAGCCCCTACACTTCTTGATTTTGCCGGCATAGGAATACCTGCTGCCATGCAAGGAAAAAGTCTAAAACCTATCCTTGAGAATTCCCAGAAAGATTGGAGAGCGGATTTTTTCAGCGAGAACCTGTTTATGGAACAAAACTACCCAAGAATGGAGGCCGTTCGCTCCAAGGATTGGAAGTATATTCGGTATTATAGCAAGGAAAAGGATCAGCGGCATGTTCTATCCTTAATTGCACCTTTTATGGGCGAGGAGCCGATTTATGAAGAGCTGTTTAATTTAAAAGATGATCCCCATGAAAGGCATAATCTGGCGGATGAAAAAGATAAGCAAGAGGTATTGGCAATGCTTAGAAGTAGATGCAACGCGTTGATGATCGAGGCAAAAGGGGATAGCCAATTACCCAAAACCTATATTTCGGATTTCGAGGACAAGGGCTTTAAAGATAGTGTGGAATTGATTTATGCTAGATTGGATTTTGATTGAGGTAAGGCTAGCGGATAAAGTAGAAATGGTGTGTATATGAATGAGCATGAATTGCTAGAGGTAGAGGTCATAGAGGCTTAATTCGATTAGGAAGAAGCGACTACAAAGACCTGAAAGACAAAAAATTTTGGCAAATTAGTTTTTTTGTACGTAAGTAAAATTTATCTTTGTCGTATAACTAAAAATAGAACTACTATGGACGCCAAAATCACACTTTCCTTCGATAGGCAGGTTATTGAAAAGGCCAAAGCGTTCGCGGCTTCCCAGCAGATAAGTTTATCCAGACTTACAGAATTTTTGTATGCTCAGATCACGTCTGGGGACTATAAGTCCTTGGACGAGTTGCCAATTTCTGATTGGGTGCATATGGTGGCGGAGGGCCCTGCCGAATATAAAAAGCCATCTTCCCGAAAGTCATTGAAAGATGACTATTTTGAATCCAAGAAATGAAGCTGTTTCTGGATGCAAATATCTTGATTTCCGTGCTCAATCAGGAATATCCAGTTTTCAACTATACTTCTAGGATCTTGAGTCTGGCTGATCGAACTCCCTATCAGTTGTTTACGTCCCCTATATGTTTGGCGATCTCTTTTTATTTCTCTGAAAAGAAAAGTGGATCAAAGGTGGCGAAAAGTAAAATCCAAGTTTTGACTTCAAAAATAGGAAGCACCTGTGTGGATCATGAAGTGGTCACAAAAGCAATCAATAACAAGCGCGTAATTGATTTTGAGGATGGCCTGGAGTATTATTCAGCGATTAAGGAAGGTTGTCAACTGATTATAACAGAGAACGTATCGGATTTTTTCTACGCTGAGATTCCCGTAATGGACAGTCGACAGTTTATACGGGAGTTTTTTTGATTTGCTTCTTCTGATGTAAGTACCGGCCAAGGCGATACGTCCGAAAGGGTGATTTCTGACGGTATTTCCAAATCAACCATTGAGTCAAGGATGTATCAAGAACCTGCCGCGCATTGGTCAGCACTAAATAGCTTTGACGGACAGCATGCATCTGGGATGGTATACCATTGCAGTGAATAAATGCATCCTCCTTTGGAGGTGATTGGTAGTGAACCGCCTAGTTGTTTTCAGGAATACCCAATCCGCTGGAAGATAGGTTATTAGATCTTAGGGTCTCCTGTGTATTGTTTCCGAATTTTTTTAGATTTTTTTTAACGGTAATTATGCGTTAACTTGAAGTTCCCACCCAAAATATACACTAGGAATATGATCGAACTAGAATCCAAGAGCAGGCCTATTTGGTGCGTTATCCAAATCAGCTCCTTTTTGTATTCCTTACTCTTGGTACCGGTTTACGCGCATAATACCCCTGACAGACCCAACATCATTTTAATTATGGCCGACGACCTGGGCTGGGGGGATGTGGGGTTTAACGGGAATCTGTACATCAAGACTCCTGCATTGGATGAAATGGCTAAGCAGGGCATACAGATGAACCGATTCTATTCGGCTTCTGCAGTTTGTTCGCCCACGCGGGGAAGTGCACTGACAGGAAGACATCCGGAACGGTATGGAATCACCCATGCCAATGTGGGCCACTTGAAAAGGCAAGAGATTACGCTCGCCGAAGTATTGAAGGGCCAAGGCTATCGTACCGGGCATTTTGGCAAGTGGCATTTAGGAACCCTGACCGTAAAAGAACAAGATGCCAACAGAGGTGGACCCGCAGGGGCAAAGGATTATTCCCCACCATGGGAAAACGGATTTGATGTCTGCTTTTCCACGGAGTCCAAAGTGCCCACCTGGGATCCTATGGTAACCCCGGATGCAAGTGCTGGAGATATCGGTAAGCGGACACCGGGAGAACATTTCGGTACCTACTACTGGGTCGGTGAAGACCAAAAGGTCTCCGATAACCTGGAAGGAGACGATTCCCGGGTGATTATGGACAGGGTTATACCCTTTATCAAAGACGCGGCAGAAGAGAAAACTCCCTTTTTCACGGTGGTCTGGTTTCATACTCCCCATCTCCCCGTGCTGGCTGGACCGGAGTACCGAGCACTTTATCCGGAACTGTCCGAAGATAAGCAACATTATTTTGGGAGTATCACCGCTATGGACGAACAGATAGGAAGATTGAGGGAAACCCTCCGGGAATTGGGTGTGGCGGACGATACGATGATCTGGTTTTGCAGTGACAATGGTCCGGAAGGGAAGGAACAGGTCAATCGGACCCAGGGTTCCGCTGGGCCGTTTAGAGGGCGGAAGCGCAGTCTTTATGAAGGTGGTGTACGGGTTCCCGCCGTATTGGAATGGCCGGCAAAAATCTCAAAAGGAAGGAAAACCAACCTGCCCGTGTCAACGAACGATTACTTTCCTACCATTTTGGGGATTTTGGGCTTTGAGAATGAAGACCAAGCCCATCCACTGGACGGAGTGAATGTCTTTCCCTACCTAGCGGATCAGGTAGAGAAAAGACCCAATCCGATTTTTTTTAAGTTTCAAAAACAGGAAGCCATCATGGACAATCAGTTCAAGTTGTATTCTTCCGATGAAGGCAATACCTATGAACTCTATGACTTGATCAAGGATCCCGGAGAAAGGGAGGATGTTTCAACCTCATATCCGGATAAGGTCAGTAATCTTTCTGCTCAGTTAAAAGCATGGTTGCTTTCCTGCCAGGAAAGCAATAGCGGTCATGATTACGTTAAATAGATGAGATACGATGATTTTGAGCCCATGAAGAATTTCCCAGGAAGGTATCCGCTTGGCCGGCTTCATGCAGGCAGCGGATTAAAAGAAGGGCCGATCCCTTCCCCCCGATGGCTAAAAGTGAGTCTGATACTACCTGGAAGCCTTGCGGCACAAAGTATGAGGAGGGATCACTGGTCGAGCGTGCTGGGGGATGAGGCCTTGGCTCTTTATCCAATAACCGCCTATTCGGCTTACATGAATTAGAACCTAGTGTGTAAATTAAAGATCTAATGAAAAAGCTAACGACTTTGTTTTTTATACTATTCCTTGTCGAATATGGTGCATTTTGTTCGGAGGACGATCGGCCTAATATTGTATTTATATTTGCTGACGACTGGGGTTGGGGCGATCTTTCATGTCATGGACATCCCTATATTAAGACCCCAAACATTGACCGACTTGCGGTTGAAGGAACCGATTTTACCCGCTTCACCGTAGCATCCGGTGTCTGTTCACCCAGTCGGGCTGCGGTTGTGACTGGCCAGTTTCCGGCCCGACAAAGCATTATTCAGCACTTTGATGTAGTTCCCAACAATGTCCGTCGCGGAATGCCAGATTGGCTTTCACCCGAAGCACCATCGCTACCCCGTTTTTTACAGGAAGCTGGTTACCGCACCGCCCTCTTTGGGAAGTGGCATTTGTCCAATAGCCCCGTTACGGATTCACCAAGACCCGATGCTTATGGTTACGACGATTATGCCGCATTTAACTGCTCCGGAGAAGAGATGCCCTGGTTCGAAGATACGAATTTGGCAAGCGCATTTATAGAAGAAAGCGTTCATCGTGATCAGCCCTTCTTCATCAACCTTTGGATACACGAGCCCCACACTCCCCATCATTCACTGCCAAAATACGAACGAATGTTTGACCACCTGGAACATCGGGAGGATCAAATATACGCAGCAGTGCTAGCCCATGCGGACGAGCGAATCGGTCAACTGCTCGCTACCTTAGACCGTTTGGGAATTACAGACCAAACCCTGGTTATTTTTAGCTCCGATAACGGTCCGGAGCGTGCCAGACCCGGCACGGAACTTTTATTGATGGATGATCACGCCACGGGATCTGGGTGGAACACAGCCGCGTCCAAGGGTACTACCGGTGGTCGACGAGGTTTTAAAGCGGCAGTTTTCGAAGGAGGTATAGGTGTGCCTTTTATCGCCCGTTGGCCAGGGCAGATCAAGGCGGGCATGATTGATGACGAATCTCTTATCTCGGCGGTGGACCTTTTACCTACCTTTTGTGAACTGGCTGCGGCTAAGTTGCCTGATGATTATGTGTCTGACGGAATAAGCTTTACCAGCGTGTTGAAGGGCGAACCTATGCCGCAACGAAAAAAGCCTCTTTTCTGGAAGATCCATCCCGGATCTCGTCATGGTTCTGATCACTGGGCTGCCTTTGCCGTTGTACATGATCAATGGAAACTCGTCACGAATAGTGACCATTCCCGAGTCGCGCTATTTAATATATCCAAAGACGTTGGTGAGTCTAAGGACCTGCATGCTGAGAAGCCAGAAACAGTGACTGATCTTCTTGCCATGTTGAAAGCCTGGAAAGCTACGCTACCAGACGGGCCCTTTGGTGATGTTTTTTCAACGCTTAGAAAACCAGTAAATTAAACCCTGAGTAGATAGGGAGATAACCTTTTTAAGGTATATTCTTTCCGATTCGTAAAGGCTTGGTTTATAATCAAGGAATAGGGTGAAATTGAATTTTATAAAATCGTATTCAAGATTTATTTTTAGATTTATGGCAATACAGTAGAGGCCTGAAAGAAACCCATAAGGTAAAAGTTACCTTTAAAGGCAGATCATCATACACCTTATGAAAGTACATAAAAGTTTAGAATCAAGCAGTTACTATTCCAGTTGGATCTTTATGGTTTTCTGTTTATTAGCAACCCTCTCGGAATCGATGGGTCAAAGCTACCCGACCTATCAAACCGCAAGGGATGGAAAGCTATTCAAGATTTTTCAATTCCCAACCGATCAAATACCAAGAATCGATGGGGATTTCAGTGACTGGGAGATCGTTCCGAAGGATTATACCTATGGTACCGATGAATTGAATGATACTGAAGATGGCATGGGAACCGACATTTCTCCCGAAGATCTTGACGTAAAAGTGACCATCGGTTGGGTAAAGGAGATGAATCGTCTTTACTTTAAGTATGAGGCCTATGATGATTTTTGGGATTTTGAGCGGTTCAATCCGGAGGGTTATTTAAACGATATATTTGAGATCGTGGTCGATGGGGACCTTTCGGGTGGGCCATTTATCTACAATCCCCTGTATGATCGAAACGACCTGAAATGGGAGCCCCAATCCGACGCCTACATCGAAAATCATCTAAATTTCAGCGGCGTTCACGCCCAAAACTACCATATTTTCACCCCACCCGTAAACAATGCGTGGGTGCTGGTGTGGGGCAGCCAACCCTGGATTTCCGAGTTCCCTAAGGCAAACTACGCCTACGACTTTGATTTTAAACACGGCGAAAGTGGCACGCTGCGACTGGAAGGGTGGATCACTCCCTATGATTATGCACCTCACGACGGACCTGAAGGTGCGATCGAATCCAAGTTATGGGAAAACAAGGTGATCGGCCTTTCCTGGTCGATCTTGGACTTTGATGGGGGGAAAAGGGAAGGCCATGTTAATCTCTCTCATGATGTCCGGATGGTCAGCAATGCCTCTTATCTGTGTGCCTTTAAGTTGATGCCCTTGGAGGAGCAGTTTCTGCCACCAATTAAAGCGGATTGGACTTTTGAAGTGATAGACAAGGATAGGGGAATAGTGGCGTTTAAGGACCAATCGGTTGGATTAATCGAGAAATGGACCTGGGATTTTGGGGATGGAGAAAGCTCCAACGAACAAAACCCGATACATAAGTTTGAAAAAAAGGGAGTCAGAAAGGTCATCACCATGGAAGTCGAAGGCAAGCAGGGCAGTTCCAAACGAACCCGGTATTGGGAAGTAATGATACCGTAAGTACAGGGAATTTTCCGAATTTGTAAAAATCCAGTATTAGCGTGGGTAAATGGGATACGAAAGCAGGTATGACCATTCAATTATTAGGTAAATTGATTACCTTAACAGGCAGCGTACGGGAAATCAACATAATAAAATAGGTGCCCTCCGTGCGCAGGATGTCTTTATATTGGTAGTAAATGGACCGCAGCGATATACCGGAATCGAAGTAAGCTAAATAATAGCAGCGCCATTCGCTCCTCGGTAGCCATTCTCCAAAAAGGCGTGGCACCACAACCTCGAAATTTACCCAAACGACCGAAAAAATATATGCCCAGATTAGCCGTGTTTCCAATAGCCTGTATGCGCACAATACGCAAATCTTTATCAGATCGTTTTTTGCGCCTAACCTATCTATTAGGCGCGTTTATTTTTTTCAGCTTTCCGGCCAGTGTGTTGGCTCAAAAAAATCAACCTGCATCCAACGGAAAGGTTGTTTCCACCCAGCAAAAGCCCATCCGGGTGCTGGTTTGGGATGAGCAGCAGCCTGAGCAGAAAATGGTGTATCCGGACTTCCTCGGCAACCATCTGGTCCAACACCTGCAAAAAAACCCTGCCCTTCGAGTAAGCTCAGCCAAAATCAATCAGCCGGAACAGGGCCTGTCCAAGGAAGTGCTCGACGAGACAGATGTCCTAATCTGGTGGGGTCATGTGCGGCACCAGGAGATACCCGTAGAAACGGCCAAAGCGATCGTGGACCGGGTAAAAGAGGGCAGGCTTTCGCTGATCGCATTGCACTCGGCGCATTGGTCTCTACCGTTCCATATGGCCATGGAGGAGCGCGCGATTCAGGATGTGGTCAACATGCTGCCTATCCGGGAACGGGATCTGGTAGTTCCGGAATTTATCCAATGGCGCAGCAATGTGATGCCAAGCCGCCGAGAAAGTCCCCGATTTGATACCCGCATTGAAAAGTTGCCAAACGGCCATTGGCATGTATTGCTGGAACGGCCTACCAGCGTTTTTCCGGCCTGCTGCACCCCAATGCAGCCGAGCACAGTGAA
Organism: Lunatimonas salinarum; assembly: GCF_017811155.1. GTDB lineage: Bacteria > Bacteroidota > Bacteroidia > Cytophagales > Cyclobacteriaceae > Lunatimonas > Lunatimonas salinarum. The sequence continues at coordinate 195,687 of NZ_JACVCV010000007.1, forward strand.
TGTGCTGCTCCCCGAACATCCCATCGCGCAGGGCCTGCCGTCCAGGTTTACCATTCCTGAAACAGAGATGTACGATGAACCCTTCCACGTTCCGGAGCCCGACGAGGTGATTTTGCGCGAAACTTGGGCTGGCGGGGAGCACTTCCGAAGTGGCATGACCTGGAGGCTGGGTCGTGGGCAGGTTTTTTATTTCCGCCCCGGCCACGAAACGTACCGCATATTTACCGAACCCGAGCCGCTAAAGATCCTGGAAAACGCCAGCCTCTACCTGGGCGGTCAAATACAGGCTGAGGCTGAGATCAAGACCATTCAAGGCCTTCCTAAAAAAATGCTGGTGTTCTCCAAAACGTCTTGGTACCGGCACCCGGCCATTCCCATGACCAACGATCACCTGGTACACTTAGGTGGTGTGTATGGCTTTGAGGTGGACGTCACCGAAGATGCAGAGGACTTCACCGATGCAAAGCTCGCAGCGTACGATGTGGTACTGTTTATTAGCACAACCGATATTGGCAAGTCCCTGAGTGCTGCGCAGCAGGAGGCATTTATCCAGTGGTATAGGTCGGGCAAGGGTTTCGTTGCCATGCATGCAGCCGGTGTCCATCACGACACCTGGGATTGGTATAGCGAGCTTTTCGGAACCGATTTTGACAGCGATTCGGAGTATGTTCCCGCCCGCGTGGCGGTAGATCCGGGTGCCAAAAACCATTGGCTGAATCAAGGACTACCTGAAACTTTCACCTTTGATGGAGATTGGCTGAACTTCAAGCGCAGTGTGCGCGACCTTCCCGGAGTGACGATCTTGTTGACCCTAGATGAAACCACCTACGATCCTGTCCGGCCTCAGTTCAAAAAAAGTGGGGGAAAACCGATGGGTGAGGACCATCCGATGGCGTGGATTCGGGAGTTTGAAGGCGGTCGCTTTGCCTACACCATGATCGGGCATGATTTGCGGCCACTGGTGACCCCATTTGGGGAAGAGCATCTGATGCGGATGATCCGGTGGGCAGCCGGAGCGCAGGAGTAGATTTAGCTCCTTTTCGCCGAATTGGTCTACGGCTTTGTTTGGGCCTGTAACATCTTAGTATTAATGAATGGCGATGAGTATCCGGTATCGAACGGATCTAGCATGATTTACTTCTTTTGCAGCGAATTTTGCTGGGGGGATAGGTTCTAAAAAAAGCTGCCCCAAAATTTTTGGGGCAGCTTTCAATGTAAGTCTGTCTACGTTAGTTGGCGGTATCCCACCAAAGTGGTGTTTTTAGTCTTATTTCGGGGCTGTTATCGCCCACATTGTCACCATTTCTTACCACCTCATTCCCTTCATAGATCATTCCCCGAATCCATTCTCCCGGTCCAAAGAGGGGGTTTATATTGGAGGGCTGTTGTAGAGAAGGCCCGTAAATTTCCTGTCGGTAGTCCATTCGGCGCATATCTACCCAGGTTTCCGGATTAAAGACCTGCGTAATGTACTTTTGCCGCATGATATGGCTAAGACCGGATGTCAGGTCATTAAAATGGTTAGTTACCCCATCGTTGACTACAGCCTGCCAGAAAGCCTCCATTTCGTCAGCGGGCACGCCCAATTTTCGCATGTTGGCGCGTACGCCTTCTTCATAGGCGTCCAATGCCCCGCTGTTGTCCCCTGATCTTAAGCGGGCCTCTGCTTCAATAAACTTCAGCTCCGAGTATGTCATAAAAGGAAAGGGAGAATCAGGTCGTGCATAGAAGCCTCCGGTCACCCGTCCGTAGTTGTCTCCATTTATAAACGGGCCGCTACCTACGCGTCCTCCCGGTACTCCCTCTCCGGGAATCAGTCCACGGAATTCGCCATCAGCAGGAGCAGGGTTCATGATGATACCGATTCGTGGGTCTACGTATGCCGAATTCGTTACAGGAAGCGTTTTGAGTAGGTCTACGAAGAACTGTGTGTAAGAAAAGAAGCGGGGATTGGTGGCGCTGGTAAAGCCGCCAAAGCCCACATCGCTCCAAGGATTGGCTTCAGTCGCTTGTCCTCCCTCAAGGTAGGGGAATTCGGCATCCATATTATCGGCGTTGAAGCCATTTTGGACAGCGGCCAAAATCGCCTGGGCATCGTAGTTGCTTTTCTTACTCAAGTGGTTCAGGTAGCGTGCCTTGAGTGAATAGGCAAATCTACGCCATTTATCCACATCTCCTTGGTACATGATATCTCCTCCCGCCTGATTTAGCCCAATGGCATTTTCGCTTTCATTAAAAAAAGCAATCGCTTCATCCAGTTTTTCAATGATCAGCTGATACACCAGCTCCTGATCATCAAAGGTGGGAGTCAAGTTCACCTGGCTTACGCCATCGTATGCAGATGACACCGGAATGCGTCCGTATTGGTCCGTGAGCATACCAAAGTTGAGTGCTTCCAAGGTACGACCTACACCGGCAAAGTGGGGAGAGCCTTCCTCCTGACCCTGTACAACCAAGTCAACGCAGTTGGGAATTGCCCAAGTATAGGCATTCTGCCAGAAGAAGTTGCTGGCATTAAAGTTCCAGGTTTCGGCACCGGATGCCTGAAGACCGGAAGCTGCATACTGTACTACCGCGGCTATTTCGCGGGCTCCCCGCCACTGGGATGCCCCATTGGACATGGTGATCGCACCCACAATGCGGTTTTCTACCGGAATGTAAGAGGGATTGTTTGGATCGGCATTTACATCCAGAAAATCCTCGCAGGAGCTAGCTGTAAAGGTCAGGGCGAGGCCCAGAAATAATTTGTTTATAGTTTTGATTTTCATGTGTTTATAATTTGTTCTTTAGCGGTCAGATGGAATCCCTGCCTGCGGCAGGCAGGTCGCACGAATTCCCCGATAGCTATCGGGGCATCTCAGTGTGTGTCGCTTGCGTCATGCTCGATTTCATCGTCTTCATCGGTTAATCATTTAAAAACTCAATCTAAGTCCCAAGTCGAAACCTCTTGTGGCAGGTACCCCCAGATTGTCCATGCCCATCGAGCCGGTTCCGGCTACACCGGCACCGCCAGAGCTTACTTCGGGATCCACACCCGAGTAGTTAGTTATCAGGATTAGGTTTCGCCCGGTAGCATAGAATTCGAGTCCTTTGATGTTTACCCGCTCCAGTAGGGTTTTGGGTAAGCGGTAAGAAAGGGTCACGTAGCGTAGTCTATACCAGCTTCCATCCTCTACAAAGGCAGGGCCGTTTCCACGGTAAACCAGTTGGTAGAAGTTCTGATCCAATACCACTTGCTGGGTGTTTGGCTCGCCTGTGGATTCGATGATGCCGTCAAAGACCGTCGTAGTTCCCCTATTCAGTGTCTGCGTGCTGAGCCCGCTACGTACCAGCGCATTTTCAGTGGCATTGTAGATATCCCCACCTATCCGAATGTCCCACAGAAACGACAGGGCGAGATTATTGTATCGTAAGGTATTGGTGATACCAATAAGTGCATCCGGATTTCGGTCGCCGATGATTTGCTTGATGGGGTCTATTTGAGGATATCCGTCGTTGTTTAGCAATAACACGCCGTTCTCATTGGTTTTCCACACATCCCCATTGATTCCAAAAAGGGAAGCACCCAAAAATCCGGCACCCTGTGCCACGAATCCGTCTACCGATGCGTCAGATTGCTCCACCCGATCAAGGGTTCCTGGAAGATCCACCACAGTAGAGGTGTTTCGGGAAAAGTTGATGTCCGTTTCCCATCGAAATTTATTGCGGACAACAGGAACTGCGTTGACCATCAGTTCTACACCTTCGTTATCAATACGTCCTCCATTAAGATAGGCAATAAATGAACTTGCCGAAGGGGGAACACGGGTGAAGAGGATCTGATCGTCAGAGCTCATTTTGTAGTACGTGAAGTCTAAGCCCAGCCGCCCACTAAAGAAACGAAGATCCAGCCCGGTTTCAAAGGCATTGGTGAACTCTGGCCGTAAATCCGGGCTTCCGAACGCGTAGGTATCCACGATGAAGCCACGTGGAGCAGCGGTAAACGAATTTGTGGTATTGAAGAAGCGATTCCCCAACACGTGTGGCGGGGCATCTTTACCCACCCTAGTCCATGAGGCCCTGACTTTGGCAAAGGAAAGAATCTTTTTTGGGCCCTCGTTGGTGACTCCTATCTCGTCTAGGAGGTCAGAAACGACGATGGAAGTACTCAAGGAGGGGTAGAAAAACGAACGGGCATTTGGAGGTAGGGTGGAAGACCAATCATTACGTCCCCGCACGTTGAGGAAAACGATCGACTTCCAATCTAGGTTCAGGTCACCAAATGCGCCAATGATACGGCGACGGGACCCTCCCTGAGATACTGTTCGGTCACTTTGCTCCACGTTGTTGATGCTGGGGAAATTTGGGGCAATGAAATTACGCCCATACCAGTCGGTTGTGACGCTTCGGGCAACCTCCACATTGTGGCCTAGCGTTAAGTTGGCGTTGAACTGTCCGGGAAAGGTGTGCTTAAGTGTGGCCAGTAGGGTGGACGTGGTGATTTGGTTGAACCGGTCGTTTTCGGTGATGGCGCCTCTTTCTTCTCCTCCGATCACAGTACCGGTGCCTCTTACACTGCGAAATTCCTCATTGAAGAAGTCGGTTCCGGCCCGGTAGGTAATATTTAGGAAATCTACCGGATCGTAAGAGAGGTTTGCGACTGCAATCATTCGATTCACATTGCTGGTGTTGGGATTATTGTAGATACTCCAGTATGGATTGTCTACAAAAGAGGCATCCTGCGCCACGCCCAAGATAGTACGCTGCGTACCATCTGGATTCAGGTAATTGCGCATGTCGTCGTTCAGCGGCCAGTTATAAATGCCACGCATGGTACCACCCCCGCCACCTCCGGTAGCGCCTATTATGTTCGTTTCTGCAACGCCGGAGCCTTGTAGGGCAAAGGAATTTTGGGTGTTGGTAAAGTTGGCAGAACCACCGACTTTGAGCTTTTCCGAAAGTTTGGTTTCCGCGGTCATCCGGAAAGAGGTACGATTGAAATCCGTATTTTCAATCACGCCATTTTGGTCAAAACGGCTAGCGGAGAGGTAAAAAGTGGAGCGATCGTTGCCCCCTGAGGCCGAAATGTCGTGCCGTTGCGTGGTAGCGGTCCGGAAGAAATCACCTAGGTTGTCATAAACGGTTTCATTGGAACCGAACTCAGGACCCCAAGAAATACGGGCATCCGGATTGAAAACGCCATTGACTCCTTGCTTAAATCGGGTCTGTAGTTCGGGCAGACGGTTGACTTCATCAAATGAAAAGGCATTGCTGTAGGTGATACGTGCCTGACCAGCAGTCCCTTTTTTGGTGGTGATAATGACGGCGCCTTCCGAAGCACGAAGGCCATACAAAACAGCGGCAGCCGGTCCTTTCAAAACAGTGATTGACTCAATGTCTTCGGGATTAATGTCAATACCCCGGTTAGCGTTTACGGTGTTTTGAGCACCAAGTCCAACACCTCTTCCAGTGGGGGCACTGTTGTCTATCGGAATACCATCCACGACGAATAGTGGCTGATTGTTACCGCTTAGCGATGTGCCGCCACGAATCAATATTACAGAAGAGGCTCCGGGAGCTCCTCCTGAGTTGTTGATCTGAACTCCTGCGATTTTTCCCTGTAACGCATTGACCAAGTTAGGCTGCTGGGCTTCTACGATAGCCTCAGCCTTGATTTCTTGCACGGCATAGCCTAGGGATTTTTTCTCCTGCTGCACACCGAAGGCTGTGACGACCACTTCACCTAGCTGAGCTAGGTCTTCTTCTAGCGTAACATTTAGGACAGATTGACTACCAGCAGGGAGTCGCTTTGATTGGTATCCTATAAAGGAGAAAATCAGGAGAGCATCAGCAGATGGCACATTGATCCGATACTCTCCATCGATGTTGGTGATGGTACCCGTGTTTGTGCCCTCCAACAAAACGCTTACCCCCGGTAGCGGTTCTCCACTGTCGGAGGTGACTTTACCACTTACTGAGCGGTTTTGAGCGAATGCATACTGAGTGATAAGGAAGGTCATCAAAAACAGACCCCCGATCAATCGGCGTAAGGGAGTGATCACTCCCGATCGGTTTAGTAGGATTTTGAACATAGTTTGCAATTAAAGTGATAATAAATATGAATAAACATTACTAAAATTTCACTCTTAAGATTACTTTTTGGGGTGAAATTTAGACCAAAATACGTTACAATCAAAATGATACCCAAAGGAAAGCATTGGCAAAAGAGAAGCATAGTGCCTTCTTTTTCAAATAGGGATCAATTTGCCTCTTCGGTCTAAATAATTTTTAAACGAATCAAAAATTTGAAAAAGACATTAAATAATTTATAAAATAAATATTTTTCCTTGTATAGATAAATTTTTATTTTACGAATGGCTTATTTTTAAAATTTTATTATTTTGCTTCTGCATCATGTACGGTGGTTAGCTTTAAGCGCTTTATCAGCGGTCTTCCAAGGTTTTTTCTTCACACTTCGCTACTCATTTCCTAGTCTTTTGGATGAATTTTATATAAGTAATTTTATAAAATATTTTACTAAACAAATCTAATTGATGTGAAATAATATCTATATAGTCTATTAATGATTAAAATAAATTTTTATTTTGTAAATCAATGGTTAATTTATAAATATATAAATTAAAAAATGTTTTTTTATTAGTTTTAAAATGTGCCTAAAATTACACAGTGGGTTGACCCTAATCAAAAGGAGCCGCTTTTTTTGGCCTACTTGGCTGTAAAAGCTCCATAGATTTTGTGAAATAGCGTAATAGGGATCTTAAAGGTCTATTTTGACAAACTACCTGCCCAGCATTACAGAGAACCAACAAAAAGTGGCAACTTGCTGTTAAGTAAATAAGGAGCTAGTAATGGGAAGATTGAGGTGACTTTTGATCTGATTGGGTTTGGATGCTTTTCACTGAAGTGGTGAAGGCCCATAGCGGGTAATTTTATTTTAAAAAGATCTATGGAGTTTTAGGTAGATTTCATTATTATTAGTGACTATTATGACAATGAAGCCAAAATGCCCGCATGGAAAGTGTGAGAAAATCAACCTCTTTATCATCAGAATCGAATCCGGAAGAGCTTTGGAGGGCACTCAAATGCGGTGATCAATATGCCTTTGAATGCCTTTACAGGCAATTTGCCAAGGGGTTGTTCCAATTGGGCATCTCCATTTCTGGGGATGCGGATTTTACACAGGATTGCATTCAGGAGCTCTTTATCGATCTCTGGAAATACCGGGAGAATATAAAGGCTACTGACAATGTAAGACTTTACCTTTTCCGGTCACTATCTAACCGTATCCACAAGGAAAATAGAAGGGCCGCTCAATCGAGTGAGAAATTGCGCCAAGCCTATGAGGAGGCTTCCAACAAGATAGAAAGTGTGGAGACAACCTTGATCAACACCCAACGGAACGAAATGCTACAACGGAAGTTGGCAGATGGTCTTCAGAAGCTGCCGGTCAGGCAAAATGAAGTGATTCAATATTTGTATTTTGAAAGTCTGAGTTACGAAGAAGTAGCTAAAGTGATGGGTATAAACCTTCGTTCGGTTTATACCTTAGCCTGGAAGGCACTTGCTACCCTGCGTAAAGCCCTATGTTGGTTGTCCATTCCGCTGGTTATTGGGTAATCGTTGTTTTTTGGATCATAACCTATCTAACTAGTTTATTGACAGTTAAATAAGGGGTATAGGATTTGGTTTTTTTTGTCGAAAATTCCATGATATTCGGATGGTGCCGTTTTTTGGGTTAAAGAAATTTTAAAAATTTATTTTTTTTCGAGGATAACTTTTTGTGTTAGCGGTCTTATTATACTTGAAAGCCTTCTTTTATGAGCAAGTCCGAATATACTGTCGAAGATTTTGTCCTAGACCCGGAATTCCGGGCCTGGGTTCTTGTTCCGGATGGAGTGGTAAAGGCCTATTGGGAAGCCTTTTTGCGAAAGCATCCGGAAAAGCGTGTTGAAATGGAGATCGCGCGGAAGACATTGCTCCATTTGTCGAGAAATTCCTACGATGTGAGCGACAAGCGCATCGAGGATACTTGGTCCTCCATTCGTAGGGTAATCGATGACCCCAAGGAGGGGAGAGCAAACAGACGAGTAGTCCCTATCAGCCCGGAAAGTACTCTCAAGCATTTTACAACCGATAGACCAATGCATCGGTATCAGCCCAACCGTCAATTTTACAGGGTGGCCAGTATTTTGGTTTTGGTATTTGCGATGGGTGTCTTGTTTAACCTAACGTATCAGCCTCCGGAGGATAAAATTGTAGAAGTTCCGGTAGTGTATGAAGAACATATGGTTCCGCCAGGTGTGAAGTCCAATCTGACACTTCAGGACGGTTCTAAGGTGATATTGAACGCTGGCAGTACCCTACGTTATGTCAAGAATTTTGAAGCGGACAAGCGGGAATTGTTTTTGATCGGAGAAGCTTATTTCGAAGTAGCAAAAGATAGTTTAAGACCATTTACCGTCATAACGGGTCCGGTTTCCACCACCGCTTTAGGAACCTCGTTCAATATCAGTTCATACGATAATGAACCTCTCAGTGTGGCCTTGATTACTGGAAGGGTCAGTGTGGCGTTGGATTTTGACGAACCGGATCAGGTTAACTTGTACCCAGGTGAGGGGTTGTTCATAAAAATGGAAACGGGTGTACAAATGAAACACCAGATTCAGGAGGAAAAGGTGCTGGCATGGACAAGAAAGACCATCCTATTTGAGCAAACCCCCATGGAAGAGGCAATTCGGGTGCTGGAAAATTGGTATGGAGTCAAGGTTGAAATACAAAATCGCCCTGAAAGAGGAGTACTCCTTTCTGGAAGATTTGTAGATCAGACGCTAGAAGGTGTCCTAGAAGGATTGAGTTATTCAGCCCGGTTTGATTTTCAGGTAAATAAAGACCGGGTCATTATAAAATTTGAATCATCATTATAACCCCAGCGTGCCTATGTAAAACCCGTTAATATACGAAAATGGCCATGAATGATGGTGCATTCATGGCCCTTGAACTCCGGACGCAGAGACGGCAATCCCTGTATCCGTAAATGTTTGCTTAAACAATTGGCATAGCCCAAACAAACCAATCAAAGATATGAAAAAAAACATACTTAAGCATGTATTGCACATGACCAAGTTATTCTCTATTGCGTTCCTTTTCCAATGCCTTACCATGAGCCTCTTGCTGGCATGGAATGGGAATGCCCAAGTCAAGAACATTGAGGAAGTCAAGGTATCGTTATTCCTTGAGGATGTGAAAATCGAACGTGTGTTCCGTGAACTGGAAAAAAGCACGGGTTATAATTTTGTGTTTACCAACAAAGAGCTTAGGGAAATCCCAAATGTGGAGGTGAGGTCGGACGAGAATTCCCTGTACAGCGTTCTTCAGAGCTTGGCAACGCAAACCAACCTCAACTTCAAACAGGTGGATTACAATATACACGTAAAGAAATCGGAGAAAAACAGCGCGCTACCCATAGAAAAAATAGAAGCGGATATCACGATTACTGGAACAGTCACAGATGAAAAAGGAGAGCCCATACCTGGCGCTACAGTTTTTGTGGCAGGAACCAACTTAGGTACCGTTACCGATATAGATGGCAAGTTTAACATCAACGTTGAGGTAGGAGATGAAATTAGGGTTTCGTTTATTGGATACGAGACGCAGAGCATTAAGGTGGGCAACCAAACGCAGCTTACTATTTACCTTAAGGAGGATCAATCACTGATGCAAGAAGTGGTCGTGGTGGGATATGGTACCCAACGAAAAGCAGATATCACCGGTTCGGTGGCATCAGTGGGATCAGAAGCACTGGAAAATGCGGCTTCACCAAATATTGTTCAGGCTTTACAGGGTGTTATGCCCGGCCTATCCGTTTCCATCAATTCATCGAATGCCGAGCAAACCGCAAACATCACCATTAGGGGAGAACAATCTATCACCGCAAGTAACAATCCATTAATAGTCTTGGATGGAATCCCGTGGGCGGGTAATTTATCGGAGATTCCCTCTGCGGATGTCAAATCTATCGATGTGCTGAAAGATGCATCATCAACAGCGATTTATGGAGCAAGGGGAGCCAATGGCGTAATTCTAATTACTACAAACAAAGGAAATAGGGGACAAGCAAGAGTTTCTATCCGATCTTCCAATGGCATAGTCCAACTGGCAAAGAAGCCAGATTTAATGAATGCCGAACAGTTTTATAACCGCAAATTGGAATACCTTGAGACGGACCCTGATGTAGCTTTTACCCAAACAGAATTGGAAAACTATGCAGCGGGTAATTCCACAGACTGGATTGATATTATCACCAGAATGGGGCAACAACAAGAACACACCTTGTCCTTATCGGGTGGCGGGGATAGTCATTTGTTTTACATTTCTGGAAATTTTTTGAAAACCCAAGGTATCGCAAAGAATGATAATTTCTCCAGGTATTCTCTTAGATTGAATTTTGAAAAGGACCTGACAGACTGGCTTAGATTCGGCACGAATACATCCCTGGTATACCTCGATCGTGATGGTGTTCCTGCTGATTTTGGTGCTGCTTTCAGAATGAATCCATTGACTACACCGTTTAATGAAGATGGAACAATCAAAATTTTCCCATGGCCTGAGGATGTGTTTTTCAATAGTCCGCTGGGGGGCTTAAATGCGCAAAATTATGACCGTGACCATAATTTATTTTCCAATAATTACTTTGATATAGATATTCCATTTATCAAGGGATTAAATTATCGGATTAATACAGGGATCACATATGGACAGCTGACTCAGGAAACCTATTGGGACGACCAAACGCCCCAAGGTCTAGCAAATCGTGGGGTTTCCGATGTGTCAAATAGAAACACCATACGTACACTGGTTGAAAATATTCTTAATTATGAAAAAATAATTGGAGACCATACCATTAGACTGACTGGTTTATATAGTTTTCAAAGCGACGAGAATAAAATGCGGCGAGTTAGAGCAGAAGGGTTTCCAGGCCATGTTTTAACCACCTATCAGGAAAACGCGGGAACGCTGATCAACCCATCATCGAGTTTGACTCAAACTGGATTGGTTTCTCAAATGGTGAGGCTCAATTATTCCCTTAAAGGCAAATATTTGGTGACATCGACAATGAGGAGAGATGGATTTTCTGGTTTTGGGGATGACACTAAATTTGGAGCGTTTCCCTCCGTTGCACTGGGCTGGAACATATCAGAAGAGAATTTTATTGCGAACAATTTCAACTGGATTCAACTGCTAAAATTAAGGGCATCCTGGGGTAAGAATGGTAACCAAGCTATTGGAGCTTACAGAACACTTTCCAGGCTATCTGAAAACCATTACTTAGGTGGAAGCACAGGTACCACTACGGCTACCGGATACGTGCCTAATAGATTGGCAAATCCTAGATTGGGATGGGAAACCACCAGTACCTGGAATGCAGGTATAGATTTTATGTTGCTCAACGGACGACTTGGTGGGTCTTTTGATGTATTTAAGTCAAATGTAAGTGACTTGCTCTTAGACAGGCGAATTTCCTCCATCTTTGGGATACCTGGCTCAGAGATAACTGAAAATTTAGGTCGGACTGAAAATAAAGGCTTGGAATTTGGCATAAACGGTAAGGCAATTCAGACTCAGAATTTTGAATGGAACCTAGCGCTTAATTACAGTGCTGCGCGAAATAAGATAGTTGCGTTATACGGAGACGGTCAGAATGATTTGTTGAACAGGTGGTTTATCGGAGAGCCAATCAATGTGTATTATACCTATGATTTTGGAGGTATCTGGCAGTTGGACGATAATATCGGAGAAAGTGCACAGCCAAATGCCAAGCCAGGATGGGTCAAGGTTGTTGATACAAATGGAGATGGAGAAATCACACCGGAAGACCGTGTCATTCGAGGACAAACTTTCCCTGATTTTGTAGGTGGTCTAAATTCTAATTTTAAGTATAAAAATCTATCACTGAATCTGTTTTTTTCAGGGGTTATAGGTATCGAAAGGCCTAACGAACTCGGTAATCCTGGGCTGACCTGGGAGTATAGAAGAAACAACATTAATACATGGGATTACTGGACACCGGAAAATCCTACCAATAGGTATCCTGCCAATAAGATCAATGTAAACGCCAACCCGGGTGCTCCACTATTCGAAGATGCCAGTTTCGTAAGGTTAAGAGATTTAAGAGTAGCTTATGATCTAAGTCAGGTCGCAAAAAGGCTGCTTAATGTGAGCAGTTTCAATATTAGTTTTAACGTCAATAACGTATTTACGCTAACCAACTGGACGGGAGTTGATCCAGAACTTTCAGATCAGGAGTCGATTCCTCTGCAAAGAATATATGTTATGCGTGTCAATATTGGATTCTAAAAAATACAGGCAATGAAAAGATTTATAAATACGCTGTTATTATTCAATTTTATTCTGTTTAGTTCTTGTTTACATGAGGACTTCTTGGAAGAAAACCCAAGAGATATCATCTCTGCAAATAACCTGTATAGGAATTACGATGGGTTTCAAGCAGGGATTAATGGTCTTTACGCTTATGTTATAAAGGAAAGGAATGGTCCCGGAAATACCGGAAATTACGCTTTCAATATTCCCACTATGCAAGGGCTTGATATTTCCTATGGAACGAGATGGGGAGGGGGTGCATTCCTCGGATTTATCGATTTGCACTTATTGAATTCGGAGGTTGGGGAGTTTGGAGCCCTGTTTGAATGGCTGTACCAAGTGGTAAACGCTGCGAATACGATTATAGAACGTGCAGAGAATGCAGACGTTGACTGGCAAGGCACGAATACCGCAGAAGATGAAGCAAGAAAAAACCGTGTATTGGCCGAAGCAAGAACGATCAGGGCTTGGTCCTACCGTCATTTGACCAACCTCTGGAACGACGTGCCACTGACAACAAAAGAGTCAACGGGTGCAGATCTTGGTATAGAATGGAGACCTACGCCAAGAATCCAAGTAGAAGAGCAGATGGAAGCTGATTGGTTGTTTGCAATGGAACATCTCCCAGAAGTACAGGAAATCCCCGGTAGAATATCGCAGGCCGTACCAATGCATTATTTGGCAGAGTTATACCTTATTTGGGGACAGTACAGTGAGGCAGAGTCCATGGCGCTGAATTTGATCAATAATGGTAACTTTTCATTAGTTACTGAACGGTATGGAATTCAACGAAATCAACCAGGCACGCCATTCACCGATATGTTTATAGATGGGAATGTCAGCAGGAATCAGGGTAACACGGAAGTATTGTGGTCATTCCAAAGGGAATTTCAAGTTATCGGAGGAGAGAATCGGTCAAATATGCGACGCCTGTTCAATTCTCCCTACGATATCAAATTCAAGGGTGTTTCTCTACAGGTTACGGTTGAAAGAGGAGGTAGGGGACTATCTGCTGTTTCTTTGACAAAATGGGCTATTGAAAATTTTGGAGATAACGACGACCGTGGTGGCCCGTACGCTCTTCGGAAATATTATATCATCCAACCTGGAGATAGAATAGATGCAGGCGCAGGATATGCTTTGGGAGATACGCTATGGCTTGATTGGAGTGAAGAAAGAATGGTTTACAACAATTCTGGTTGGCCTTCTATCACCAAGTACGATTGGGCACTCGAACAGAACGTTAGAGCGGCACAAAGTTTTAAAGATGAAATTTACTTAAGGTTAGGAGAGACTTATTTACTACTCGCTGAGGCGCAAATTATGCAGGGCAAAAATACCGAAGCTGCTGAAACCATCAATGTGCTTCGACGGAGGGCAAATGCTCCTGAAATCACTTCATCGGATGTTTCTGTAGATTTTCTGTTGGATGAGCGCGCCCGTGAGCTTTTGTTCGAAGAACATCGCAAATATGTTTTGGTTCGTCATAACAAGTACGTTGAGCGGGTAAGGGCATTTAATCCGACAGTATCTTCACTGATTTCGGAGCAGTACCACTATTTGCCTGTGCCGCAACGTATTATAGACTCTTCTCCTGGATACCCTCAAAATCCCGGTTATTGATCTAAATTATTAAAAAACAAGAGGTTCAGTTCTTCCCTTGAGAACACCAAAGTGACAGCTATAGGATGACGATCCCAACCTGCAAGGAGTTGGTATATCGGTGCCAAGAAGTTCTAATTTACTGGTGTTCAACCGATAGTAATTGTGATAAAAAAGGGAATACGTTAAATTTGCGCCAAACGCCAACGCTTGTCTAATGACGATTTGGTTTCCAAGGGCCATTCCTAATCCGGTTTGGCCCTTGTTTTTTTGGCCGCCCCACCTAGGTTGAGAGCGAGGGGTGTTTAGTGAATTAGAAGTTTCTTCCATCCTTAGCAATGCACCTCCCATCCAGGGTAGATAGAACCTGCCGGATCACTAGGGTAATTGAGAGGGGGGCTTAATCATTCCGAAAGATATCCTGTTGCAGGAGAACTTCACCAAAGGAGATATCTTTTGCGGCAAGGACAAGAATGGTGGTAGGGAGTCGATGAATCCAGGATTGCAGTTTTTGTAGCAATACCGATAGGTTTTTTTGTGCATCCTGCGCAACCTTTTCCGTTTTTACCATCATCTTCACCGTAACCTCAGCCCCGTACCAGGCACGACTGGTAGATAAGAGATAGGATAAGATGAGCAGCAGGCCACTATTGGTCTTCCGGCCGCCCCGCCAAAGATCATTTTTTTCCGGTTTCCAAACCCTTTGACCTTATCGTCCTTGATAATGACGACATTTCTGTTCAGCAGGTGAAATTGGGAAATCATTTCGCCATAGTCCGCCATGTGCGCCGGGTTTTCGGTATCACCTAGAATAACGGTATTGGGAATCAATGAACCAATGCCGTACGCTTTGACAAAATCAACCGATCCGGTAAAAGGATCCGGTGCCGTAACTACCCGTGCAAAACCCTGCGTTTGCCGCTTCAGTAAAAATTCCTCAATATTTAGTTCGAGCGCTCGCAACCGGTCACTAGCGAGATGATCGCTGGTAAGAACCGTTGCTACCGTTAGAATTCCCCGGTTGTGGATAATTGAAATGGCAAAGTCAATAAGGTGCCAACGGCTGGTAGGTGCTCCGGAAAGTACCAATGGGCTTGGCCTCCATGCCTTTGTAGCCTTTTTTTGACTCAGGTTTAATAGGCTGGTGCCAATCATGGCCATGTAGATTTTTCGGCACACATCTCCCCATGCTGTCTTTAACTCGCGGCTTTGTAACCAAACAAAAATCAGTGAAATAAAAAGGAATGCCATGCCGGTGGCCACTGCGATGATCAAAAACATAACCGCAATGCACCCAACAGAACCGAGCAAGGATAAGGCCCAGTGCCCACCGCAGCGAAGGTGCCTTTAGGGATGGATCTGGAGGGGTTTTTTAAATTTCCAGACATATTTATTCCCGCCAAAATCCCGGTAACTGCGGGAAAAAACACTGCAATAACCACCTGGGGCCGAAACAACCACGCCATTTTAACCAAAGATTATCGCTACATTCGTTACGAGGATGGCTCAGAGGAATTGTACGACCTGAGTCGAGATCCCGATGAGTGGTAAAATTTGGCCGACCAACAAGCCTACGTTGAGGTCAAATCGGAACTGGGGAAGTATTTGCCAAAGATCAATGTCAAATGGGCTAAGGAATCACGGTATGACAACAATGACTATTTTCGGATGCAAAAGTAAGAGCAAAATGAATAGCTATAACAGGGGGTTCTACGTCGTTTTTCTACTGATCTTGCCGATTATTTGTAGCGAAGCCAAGAGTAAACCTAACATCATCCTGATCAATGTGGATGACCTAGGCTGGAAGGATTTAGGGTTTATGGGCAGTGATTACTATGAAACCCCAAACCTGGATAAATTGGCCGCGCAAGGTATGGTGTTTTACCATGCCTACGCTGCGGCGGCCAACTGTGCCCCGAGTAGGGCCGCTATGATGAGTGGGATGAATACCCCTAAACATCAGATTTATACCGTGGGTAGCTCGGAGAGGGGAGACGCGAAAACCCGAAGGATCATCCCCACGGCCAACAACGATTTTTTGCCGCATTCTATCTACACCTTGGCCGAAATGCTACAGGATAACGGGTATATTACCGGTACCTTTGGCAAATGGCATGTGAATGAAGATCCACGGCAACATGGTTTTGATGTAAACGTGGGGGGAAGCCAAAGGGGCAATCCGGGGAGTGGAGGATATGTTAGTCCGTATAAGATTGATTTTATAGAGGATGGTCCCGAGGGAGAGTATCTGACCGACCGTCTGACTGATGAAGCAATTGCCTTTATAATGGGAAACAGAAAAAGACGCTTTTTCCTGTATCTTCCTTTTTATTCCGTGCATACCCCTATTATGGGGAAGGCGGAATGGATTAAAAAATTTGAAAGTAAGCCCGGATCAGACGGACAGGATCGAGCAGATTATGCAGCAATGGTAGCTTCCGTTGATGAAAATGTAGGGAGATTACTGGTCGTATTGGATGAATTGAAACTCACGAAAAACACCCTCCTAATCTTCACTTCGGACAATGGGGGTATCCGGGACATCTCTTATCAAAACCCCCTTAGGGCAGGAAAGGGCTCTTACTATGAAGGAGGTATCCGGGTTCCGTTGGTTATCCGATGGCCAGGGAGGATTCAGGCCGGTAGCACATCCGATGTTCCGGTCACCCAGTTGGATTTTTTTCCCACGATCGGAAGTATCATCAAAGGGGGGGCTAGCCTAAGCAGTGATGCGTTGGATGGGCTGGACTTGACACCTCTTTTTGACCAACAGGAGCTAGCGGAAAGAGCACTTTTTTGGCATTTCCCCATTTACCTCGAGGCCTATAATCCCAAGGAGGATGGGGGAAGGGATCCACTCTTCCGGACCCGCCCCGGTTCGGTGGTTAGAATGGGCAAATGGAAGCTGCACCACTATTTTGAAAACAATGATTATGAACTCTATGACTTGGAGCAGGATCCCGGAGAGGCCCATAACTTGGTTGCTATCCAACCCGAAATGCGGGACCAACTCATATCCCTCCTTAACGCCTGGAGAAAGGAAGTCAACGCCCCGGTTCCAGGCCAGCCTAATCCGCTTTACGACGATGAATTTCACCGTAATCGGATAGAAGAAGTTCTCGCCAAATAGAAAAGATGCCTATCCATCTATTCCTGTTTTTCCCAAACTAGGTGTAGTTTGCCCTCTCTTCTTCCCGTTCCAAGTCCAAATCAGCCCAAAGCGCTGATTATTAATGGCTTGTCCAACCCTTCTAAAATTTTCCAATTTGCAATTGGAAAGGAACGGAATTACCAATAATCTATGGCTATCAAACCTTCTAATCCAGCCTCTTCACGAACTCTTTCCTTGCGTAAACCCGGCCTTCCCTGATATCTTCCTCGGTTTTTAATGCCCTTGAGGTGAGTTTTTCTTTAACGGTCGGATGTAAGCTAGACTAAACAAGCATGGCCTTTACGCTCCTAAAACATAAAGGGCTTTCTCCTTCTCAAATGGCTTACCTGTAGAAGGGCTGATTGTGGATTTGACTACGGGCCCCGTAAATGGGTTCCGGTAATCCTACTTCCAGCGCTCCCAAATCCGGTGCGTTTCCATTGAAATCGTCATTTACGTTTGGGATAAGAACACCTGCATCCACTGCCTTTCCTTTAGGATTAAGTTTGAAATTAAGGTCTACCGAATGATACACCGGACCGGGTACGTCCTCTCCGGGCGCTTTGATCGGCATGTTTAGATTTTCAAAGATGTCGTAGTCGACCAGAATGCCGTGGGCTTCAAGACCACTCGCTTTTCGCAGGTCAGTCAACGTAGCAAATTCCTGCCATTCTCCCCCGGGTGTTAGCCAACGGTACTGATTTGCTGGACTTCGGGCACCCCGATTGGTCCTATAACCGTTGTAATCCGCTACCGAATAGGCAGTGGTATAAGGGAAAGCCGCTATGACCGTCGGACCATCTGCCCCGAGAAACAGATTATTTCGGTAGTTTGAATTTGGGTGACCGCCACCGGCGTTGTTTTCGGCAATGAAGGTATTATGGTAGGCAATCAGGCCAGGCACTCCCCCATGAATCTTGAGCGCTCCCCGCACGATATGATAGAGCACATTTCTGATGTAGTAAGCAGGCCCCCCAAAGACGGGTTGCGCGCTTATCCCGCTTCCGGCGGAGTTCACACCGCGGTTTCGCATCACCCGGATATTGTGCACGCCTCCATCTGCCTCGATAAAGTCGTCGACCAGGAGGTGTAGATCATTGTTGTAAATATCAATCGACACAGCCTTTAGCTCCTGTTCCTTTTCCGGGGTACCGTAGGTGGATATGCCAATGGCATCGTGGAAGAAAGCGATCGAATTGTAGGCAATTACGTGCCCGGATCCGTAAACCTTGATGCCGTAGTAGGAATCGAGCAGGTGCGTCCCATAGGGAATCAGCCCTTCCCGGTGGGCCTGCCACCCGTATAATCGGTAGCGATCGTCGCGCCCGATGAGGACGTTATCTTGGATAAGGAAGTTTTTTGAGCCGGCGTATTCCGTCACAATACCCTCACCCACATTTTCAAAGCGGCAATTGCGTATGGTCAGGTTACTCGCTCCTGCCAGATGTTTTCTGCCGGCTTCAAACACTCTCCCCACATTTCGAAAGGTAAGTCCCTGGAAGATATGATGATCGGTAGCCATGACATTAAATAATATGGCTGCCCCGGCTCCGTCAAAGATCACTTCGCCATCCCCTGCTGCCTCGATGACGATGGGACGCTCCGCGGTGCCTTTTGCCGTGAAGAAATAGGTTCCATCAAAGGGGATGTTATGCCAATCGGGATAGTTCAGTAGATTCCCCTGATAAAGCCCCCCATGTATTTTAATGATATCCCCGGGCTGCACCTTATCTTCGGCCACTACGTTCCAATCTCCCTTGGTGTTGGTAGAACCGCCGTAAGCGGATACCAGGCCTGGGTAATGTGGTTCTTCTTTTTCGCCGGTATAATACTGGGGATAGACATGTCGTACTCTGCCCCCCTCGGCAGCCTTTGGTTCGGCGTGCGTGGAAACCGTCACTACTTTTACAGCTTCCCCTTCAACCCCGTCAGGATCTTCCAAAATGAAACGGGCTTCGTAGGCTGTGTTTTCGGTAAGATCCAAAATGCTTCCGGCAAACATGGCGGGTGTGGTGTAATCAATACCTGCTCTTTCGATGTGTTCTCCCCCGATGCGAAGGAGGGGCATGCCGTTTTTCCATTCACCGTCCGATCCGGCGATTCGATAGGCTACCTTTACCGTTGCATTCCGGTTATCGTCGCCGTGGATATACCACTCAAATCCAAGATTGAGCAAAGTTGGCGGCTCGACGATGAATTTCCCGGGGCTCACGGCACTCTGGGCGTTCAAAAGAAGAGGGAAGCAAAGAACCAATACGAAAGGTATTGCCGACCGGAGTAGGCGCAGCTTATCTTTATGCAGTGTCTCTAGTCGCCTACCAACCCATGTTGTGAGCCGCCTTCGGGGGAAAACAGTGGCGTAAAACCTTGTCGAGTAATTCATTCTTAAGGTGTTATCTTTATCGGCATTTGAATCAAGTTTGAAAATAAAAAAAATAGCAGTCAGAAAGGAGCAATATTCAAAAAAAATGACATACAGTTGCGGAGCTTACAGATATTCAAATTGATGGGATAGAAACGCTTACGCAATGGGATTATAACCGTACGAAGTTTCTGTTTCTGAGGTAATTTTAAAAAAGGCGAAAGACCATATATAGGTCACAATTTTTGTTTTTAAGCGCACAAATAAGCTGCTTCGCGTAGCAGTGGCTATGGATTTTTGGTTTCATCGTCAAAAACGCTGTGATTAGTTTTCAATTCATGGATTTTTACCTATTTTTCGGACCAATAAGTCCAATTTTCCAAATTATGCCCAGCCCAAAAAGTTATGCCAATTCAGATTCGTCTTTTGAGGATTCGGTGCTGTGGCAGCGGGTTAAGGTGGGAGATCGAACTGCTTTGCAGGCTTTGTATGTGAACTATGTCCAAGAACTGTTCCGTTTAGGTATGTCGATTAAGGCAGATCGAAGTTTGGTTAAGGATTGTATTCAGGATGTCTTTTTAAAAATTTGGCAGTACAGGGATACGGTAAAGCCCACGGACAATGTAAAGCTTTATTTGTTTAAGTGCTTGAGCAATAGAATCCATAAAGAAGTAGGAAGGGAAAAGCGCCGTTATGGCTCATTAAGTTCTGATTTAGAAGAAAGTCTGATTTGTGGTCAAGACGTTGATTCAGAAAATGCTTCAATACGGAAGGAAAAGGGGAGGGATCTAATGAAAGCGCTGAATGCCCTTCCATCCAGGCAGCACGAGGTTATTCAGCTGCTTTATTTTGAAAATCATTCCTACGAAGACATTTCAGCTATTATGGGCATCAACGTCCAATCGGTCTATACCCTTGCATGGAAAGCATTGACCAATTTAAAAAGGCAGATTTTATTCATACTGCTATCCTTGCTGACAACATAATGAGGGTAGTTGTTAAAATATCAACATATTATGGTTTTTTTTATTGTTTTTTTAACCAATTGGTCATGATATTATTTTTTATGTAAAAGTGAATTTTTTTCTGCAAACGAAGGATAGATTTTAATAGCCTGGGACTTATGTGGTCGAATTTAGCATCACATGGAGATTGCCAACTATACCGCAGAAGATTTCATATTAGATCCTTCTTTCAGAAAGTGGGTATTACAACCAAATACCGCATCCAATATTTTATGGGAAGATTTGTTGCGTAAGAATCCATCAAAATATGAGGAAGCCAAACAGGCCCGTGCCCTCATTTTACGCCTCAATGAGGCTAAACATTGGAGCCTCTCACAGGTAGAAATACAGGATTTGTGGAAGACCATTGATCGTAGACTCGACGAGGGTGAAAATGGCGCCACGCCCTCCGGAGAACCCAAGGTGATTCCACTGAACTCGTTAAGCACTCTGGAAAGGGGATTACCGAAAGAACCTTCAAAGGGACATCTATTGAGTTCATACGGTTCTCGTGTAGCCTGTATATTGGCGATTGCATTTGGGTTGGGTTATTTTTTTAGTTGGGTTTTTGAGAACACCTCTATTCCGGAGACCAGGACCGCCATATTAGAATATGTTGAACACCGGACAAATCCTGGTGTAAAATCCCAGCTGACCCTGAGTGACGGTTCCCAGGTTATTTTAAATTCAGGAAGCACGTTGACTTATGTAAAAAGTTTTGAGCAGGACAAAAGGGAGGTCTATTTAACCGGAGAGGGTTATTTCATGGTAGCGGAAGATTCTCTAAGACCATTCACCGTGCATTCGCGTGAAACGAAAACGACTGCCCTCGGAACCAGTTTCAACGTCAAGGCTTATGAAGGAGAATCGGTGGACATTTCGTTGCTGACTGGAAAAATAGCTGTGAAGCGGGAAGGTGAGCGTGAAGAAACGTTGATTTTACTTCCGGGAGAGGCAGTAGAAATTGACTCGGAAAACAAGGAGCTGTTTAGGAGGGGTTTTGATTCAGACCAGGTAATTGGCTGGACAAAGAAATGGATCATTTTTAAGAAAACGCCACTCATGGAAGCAATTAGGGTTTTGGAAAATTGGTATGGTGTCAAAGTATTGATCAAAAATAAACCTAAGCAGCAAGTCTTGCTCTCGGGAAGATTTCAAGATGAAACCCTGGAAAATGTGCTGGAGGGTCTGAAATTCTCCGTCAGATTTGAATATGCTATAAACGAGGAAAATGTAACCATTGTATTTTAACCCCAAAGCTTATGAGATAAACCCAAATTAAAAAAAAAAGCTGAGGATGCGCCAACATCCCCAGCTTATTGCAACACCGGAATTCATAGACCTGAAGTGTCCGGTAAATGTTCGTCCAAAACCATTCAGCATAGTTTTAAAAACAAACCAAGTAAAGGTATGAAAAATCTTGTACTATACCATGTCATACGTATGACCAAACTAGTTACGTACGCATTTTTGATTCAGACGCTCTCTATGAGTTTCCTGTTTGCGTGGAGCGGGAAAGCCCAAATCAAAGATATTGAAGAGGTGATGGTCTCCTTCAGCATGGAAGATGCCCAGATCGAGCGGGTATTTTCGGCCATAGAAAGGAGTACTGATTATGTATTTGTGTATACCGATAAGGAGTTAAAGGGAGTTCAAAGGGTTCAAATAAGCAGCGGAACAAAGAGCGTCTATGAGGTGCTTACGCAAATAGGTCGACAAACCGGACTTCATTTCAAGCAGGTTAACCAGAGCATTCACGTAAGGAAGTCCATGCAGCAGCCCGATGAGTCTGATGCTTTTTTTGAGCGGGAAGCGTTGGCTGATATCAGTATTTCAGGAACGGTGACCGATGAAAACGGATCCCCATTGCCTGGAGCGACGATATCTGTAAGGGGAACTAGTATAGGTACTGTTACTGACTTGGATGGGAAGTATACCATCAATGCACCAGACGGGGCTATATTGGTATTTTCCTACATTGGGTATGCCACCCAGACCAGAGAAGTAGGGGGTCAAAGCAATATTGATATCACCCTATTGTTAGACCAAGCGTCTTTGGATGAAGTGGTGGTAGTGGGTTATGGAACTCAGGAAGTTAAGAATCTCACCGGCTCAGTTTCTTCAATTAACATGAAAGAAATTAATAGTATTCCTCTGTTGAATGCGGCGCAAGCACTTCAAGGCCGTGCAGCCGGTGTTTCGGTTACTCAGGCGACAGGTGCTCCAGGTGCTCCCTTTGTAATTCAGGTTCGGGGTGTGGGGTCTTTAGGAAATACAGAGCCCCTGTTTGTGATCGACGGAGTGATAGGCGCCGGTGGCGCAAATAATATCAATCCCAATGATATTGAATCAATCGAAATTTTGAAGGATGCTTCCTCGGCCGCAATTTACGGATCTAGGGCGGCCAATGGTGTAGTATTAATTACGACCAAAAGGGGAGGCACAGGAAAGCCAAAAGTTAGTTTTAATTCTTACGTAGGGTTGCAGGAAGTATGGAAAAAAATGGACGTACTCAATGCAAGGCAGTACGCGGAATATGCCAACGAAATACAGCGTAACGGAGGGCAGGCTCCGATCCCAAATCTCCAAAATCCCGGTAATTTGCAGGATGTAACCGATTGGCAGGATGCGATTTTCAGATCAGCTCCGTTGCAAGAACATAATCTATCGGTCTCAGGGGGTACAGAGAATTCAAAATATATGATTTCTGGAGGGTATATGAATCAACAGGGTATTCTGAGATCAACCGGATTTGAAAGGTACTCATTCAGGGCGAATACGGATTTTACATTGGGAAAGGTAACGATTGGGGAATCATTACAGGTGGCGCACACCGGTACATTAAACGATGAAAATTTCGCGATGATGAATTCATTGTTTATGCCCACATATATCCCTGTTTACAATCCCAATAATTTGGGTGGATTTGATGGTCCGAATGTAGCAGATGGCATGGATGCCAAAAATCCAGTGAGAATTCTTGAGTTGACCGATGTCGAAAGAAATGAAATCAGCTTAATTGGAAATGCCTACCTCAACTATGAGGTAATTCCGGGGCTGAACTACAAGTTTTCCGCCTCGATTGATTATGGGATGAATTCAATGTACAACTATACACCTGTGTACAATGCAGGTGAAAGGGATATTAATAACTTCACTACCTTATCAGAAGGATCATCTCGACGAAATTCGGCTTTGCTAGAGAATACGATAAACTATCGGAGGTCTGTCGGTGACCATAACTTCTCCATCCTAGCCGGCTATACAAGGCAAAGCTTCTACTCAAGAGGGATGGGAATTAACACCAGAAATTTCCCCAACACGACGATTCGGGTTTTGTCAGCTGCCAACGAAATAACTGCGGCAACTGGCCAAGAACAAACATGGGCTTTGGCATCACTATTAAGTAGGGTGAACTATGATTATAAAGGTAAGTACCTCTTCACCGGTGTGGTAAGACAAGATGGTAGCTCACGGTTTGCGCCAGGTAATCAGAAGGGAGTGTTTCCTTCATTTTCACTAGGCTGGAGGGTTTCAGATGAATCTTTTATGGAGTCCTTGGGGTTTATTGATGATTTGAAACTCAAATACGGTTGGGGTAAATTGGGTATGCAGGAAATTGGCTTGTACCCCTATCAAGCTACCCTCACAGGAACTATCAGGTACGTATTGGGAGATACCCAACAGCCCGTACCCGCGATAACCCAACGAGCATTGGCAAACAGGGATATCTCTTGGGAAACGACTACGCAATCTAATTTCGGAATAGATGCGGTAATGTTTGGAAACACATTGAATCTGAGCTTTGACTATTGGGTAAGAGATACAGATGACATGCTTTTGCAGGTACCGGTAGCATTGTCATCTGGTATAAGTCTGTCGCCAACGGTGAATGCAGGCTCTGTAAGAAACAGAGGAATAGATTTAAGCCTTGGATACCAAATCAATAATGGTGATTTTTATTTTGGATTGAATGGTAATTTTGGGCTCCTCCTGGAAAATGTTGTCACCTCTTTAGGTGCGAGAACCCAACCTCTATTTGGTGCTGAGAGCTTGAATAGGAGTATCGTTGGAGAACCAATAGGGCATTTTTATGGGTTTCGGGTTGATAGGATTTTTCAAACAGAAGCAGAAATTATTAGTGACAATGAAGCAGCTCGCGCTAATGGTTTTAATGTCTATCAAACCGCGAATACCTCTCCAGGAGATATCCGGTTTAAAGATTTAAATGGTGATGGAATTGTTAACGCGGAGGATAGGGAAATCATCGGCAACTCCATTCCCCGGTTTAACTTTGGATCCACTTTGAATGCCGGATTTAAGAATCTTGACTTTTCAATGATGTTTCAGGGAATGACCGGCTTCGAGTTGTACAATAAGGATCGGGCGAGGGTTTTGGAAAGCATGACGAGAGCTTTCAATACCACCACGGCTGTATTGGAAAGATGGACTGCGGAAAATCCATCAACTACCATGCCGAGGGCGGTGGCAGGAGATCCTAACAACAATGCTAGGTTTTCCGATCGTTGGATGGAGGACGGCTCTTTTATGAGGTTGAAAAATGCTACGATCGGGTATACCATTCCCTCAGCCGCGTTGACGAATTTTTTGAAAAACTCTATTTCCTCCGTAAGAGTGTATGTGACAGGTCAAAATCTCCTGACGTTTACAAAGTTTAGCGCATGGGATCCAGAGTTTACCAGCCGGCAGGGCACCTTTAATAACATGTATAGAGGGGTAGCGGAGTCCATTTATCCCCAAGCAAGATCTTATTTAATTGGACTTCAAGTTGGTTTCTAATTCAAATCTAAACGTTGAAAAAAATGAAATACGCAAATATATATTTTCTGATAACAGTGCTGTTCAGTTTTGGTTGCGAGCTAGAATCTGATTTTCTTACCCTCGACAATCCCAATGAGATAACGAATGCCAATTTCTTCCAGACACCAGATGATGCAATCGCAGCCGTAAATGCAGCCTACACCCCGCTGCAAAGTGGTCGAATGTACCATAATTCCTACTTTAATATGATGGATGTGGGTATTGAGATGTCTCCGAACTCCAATATGCCAGGTAGCTGGCACATAGCCACTTATTCATTTGATTCTAATCATGAAACGGTTAGAAACGTATGGACAGCACTTTATGAGATGGTAGGAAGGGCGAATTTTGCCATTGCTGGAATCAATGGGATGAATAATCTTGATCCTACTTTAAAGGGCAGATTGCTAGGTGAAGCCCATTTTTTGAGAGGATGGGCCTTTTTTGAGCTTGTGTTTAATTATGGAAGAGTGCCGATTGTGCTGAGTTTGCCAGAAAATTCAGAGCAGGCAAATAACCCAAGGTCTGAAACAGAATTGGAAGTCTACCAATTGGCGATAGATGATTTCAAAGTTGCTGAGGAGAATTTACCCCTTAGCTATAGTGGTCCGGACATAGGTAGGGTTACGAAAGGAGCAGCTGTAGGGTATCTGGGAAAAATCCATTTGTACATGGCGTCTCCGGGCGTAAATCTTGATCCACAAGGGTATGAAAAAGCCGAAGCGTACTTCGCTCGATTGGTTGATGGTTCTGAGTTTTCTTATAGCTTGGTTTCGGATTACAAGGACAATCATACATGGTTCAATGAAAATAACTCAGAATCCTTGTTTGAAGTGCAATATACCAATATCGGTGGAAACACAGGGGCTTGGAATGATCATGATTTTGCCAGTGTTGCAGAGGGAACCAACAGAGCCAGGACTTTTGGATACCTGACTTGGTTCAATGCAGTGATGAATCCAACCTTTATCAATAGGTATAATGACGAAGACCCTCGCTTAAGGTATACAGCTTATGGCCCTCCAACGCCAGCACATCCAGAACCCATGCGTATTTTTAACGATGTACCCTATAATAGGGAGGATTGGGTTTCACGAAAGTATGGGAGATATGACTATATTCCTGCTAATCAAGAGAATGGTGACTCTCCTATTAATTTTAGAGTTTTGAGATATGCTGATGTCCTGTTAATGTATGCAGAAGCGATAAATGAGCAGAACAAGCCAACTAATCTCGCGATCCCGTACATAAATCAGGTAAGGCAACGACCTTCCGTGAATTTACCTCCTTTGGAGCTGAATCTGTCTCAGGAAGAAACCAGAAAGGCAATAATGGACGAAAGGTTGTGGGAACTCAGCTTAGAGCAGATCAGAAAAAAAGATGTTTTAAGATGGGGACAAGCTGTGGCGGAAGCGGAATTCCAACTGGCGGGAATCCCTGCATTTACCTATAGCACACATCGATACCTTCCTATTCCGTTGGCAGAAATAGATGTGAATGCGGGTATTTCTGATGGGGACCAGAATCCTGGATATTAACAAACCGTTTTAAACCTGTTGGGAAAAGGTGCTCTTAAAAACGGCACCTTTTTTTGCTTTTTATTCAGCATTGGATCACCGCCGAAATTCAGCCTACCAAGTAGGTGTTGGAAGCTAATATTACAGTACAAGCCGGCATTCCTCTTCAGGTTTTGGCCCACTTGCTCCTGTTTTCCTCGGTTTTTGGAAAGTACACGTACTAAAAAGGAATTTACAGCCCAAAATCTCGTCAGACATGCCTCTCTTTGCCACCGCACTGCCCGGATTTCTTCACGCTAAAACCTGCAAGGCGAAAGATAACGTGAGCATGTTGTTTTTCTCCAATTTACATTTTAACGGGTCACATCAAACCATCGAAAACTATCAAGCGCCTTGATGAAAAAAGGTATCAGGTCAATTTTAATAATCGAAATTGAATTGGTTGTCCCAACGAGAAAAGCAGGAAAAAGTAGGCGGTAATCGATTCATTCATTGAAAAGATCTGTGTAAATCTGTGTTATCTGTGGTCAAAGAATCCAGTTCTCTCCTGTTTTCTTCGGTAAATTTTCGAACGTGTATTTAGACACGCTAAAGGCGTTGGTCTAGCCCCCGATTAATCGGACTTTGTTTTTTCTGAAATGTCCTCTACCAATAGTTCATGCAATCCGTTGAAAATGACCCGTTCCCACTTTCAAAAAGAAGAAAAAGCGCGTAGATTTATGCGTTTTAATTTCGCTGGTCTACCCACATTATCATCAATGAACTATCCGGTACTGTTTTATTTGCTAGTTTTCCTCCTGTTTGGGACTTGTCGTAATGAGGAGGAAGGTGAAGAAAGCGAAGATGACGGTGCACAAACGCAACAAGAAAAGCCATTAAGGGAGCCGTACGCAGGTATGAACTGGGAGAAAATTTCCGGGGCAGGCATGGAGTTTTGGGCACAACAAAGTCCTGATCTACGGGTCGGAATCAGCGAAACCTTGCCCGGCGCATTTGTGGAGCGCATGGAATACGGGAAGCCGGTTGCCTTACAGCGCGTCCTTCAGGTGTTTTATCTTCCAAACAAAAAAATAGAGGACCTGCTGGATATTTTGGCAGAGTATGAGGGGTGGTCAAAATCAGCGGGTTGTTCCTTTGAGGCGATTGATTCCAACAGGGAGGGGGTGGGTCGATACGAGCTGCGCCCCACAGGAAAGGCCAGGCGGGAGTACGAAGAACGGGCCGCTGTGGAGCCCATTACCCATACTTGTGCCGGCTGGGGAATGGGTAACAGTGGCATTCGCTATTTTGAGATACACCGAACGAATCCGGACAAAGCCTTGTTTGTGGAAATTGGGCAGGAAGCTCCGCTGTTTGATGAAAACAGCATTTATTGGAAATAGGGACCTGCAGGGCTCCATGCCAGCCAAAAACTTGGCGTAAATAGTTAACGAGAAAATGAGGCAATTAAAAATTCTTTTCGGAGCCCTGATTGGGTTCCTGGCGGTGTCCTGTGACAACGATACTGACCCCGAGGAGGGGCCGGCAACAGCTGCAGATATCGTAGGTTCCGTCAATCTATACGACGAGGGCACCAACTCTCTGGATAATTCCGGCATGCAGGTCAGTGTGGAAGGATCTTCTCCGCTAATCGCAGCTACAACCGATGCCAATGGACGCTTCGTATTATCTGATGTACCGTTTGGTACGTACACCCTTGTGTATGAAAAAGAAGGCTTCGGTACCTACAAAAAGCACGAGGTGTTACACGAGAACACCGGCATGGCCACACCCATTACCGAGACGCCCTCTCTTGGGCAGCGTTCCTCCACCGAGATTACCGGTTTGGGGATTGAACGGTTGGCTGGAGAGCTGATACTACGTATCACCACTGAACCGGCGGGTAATTCGGCAAACCGCCGGTATGTCCGGTATTTGCTCGGTACTGAGTCCAGCCTGGATCTGGAAAATTACCGCGCCTTTTCTCCGTTATTTGTTGCCCAGATCAACCCGTTTGAGCTTACCTTGTCTCAAACAGACCTACAGAATGCCGGATTTACCTCCGGACAAACCGTATTTGTCAGGGCCTTTGGCGATTCGTTCTGGAGCAATGCGTACCTTGATCCAGTCCTGGGCTATACGGTATTTCCAAATGTCTACCCAAACGCAGCTGAGCCGGTATCATTTGTGATGCTCTGAGGGTGAGTATAGAAGAAGGGGGGGAAGGCGGGTAGGCAGCCTATTTGACCTGAATGGCAAGCGGCTTCTCCCGGCCTTTTTGCGGTCTGCTCGCTTAGAATTTAAATGGGAAAGAACCCATGCTTGCTTTTGGCTGGGCTGAAAGCGGAAACACCTGAAACACAAACGATAATTGATATGGCTTTACCTGTTATTTTCGAAAAAGCGGTGGCAGACGAATTGATCGCTCGAATAAACTCCTTATCCCCCTACACGCAACCTCAATGGGGAAAAATGAATGTGTCGCAGATGTTGGCACATTGCAACGTTACTTACGAAATGGCTTTTGAAAACAAGCATCCCAAACCCAATTTCTTGACGAGGTGGATCCTTAAAGCCTTTGTAAAGAAAATGGTGGTCAGCGAAACGCCCTACAAAAGAAATCTTCAAACGGCGCCGGCTTTTATCATCGCGGATGAGCGCGATTTTGAGGCGGAAAAAAAACGCTTGGTTCGGTACTTGCAAAAAACGGTGGAGTTGGGTGCAGCTCATTTCGATGGAAGGGAATCTTTGTCTTTCGGGAAGTTATCGAAAGAAGAGTGGAACAATATGTTTTACAAGCACCTGGACCACCACCTGAAGCAATTTGGATCGTAATAACCAACCGGAAGAGCGGCGGAGTCCTTTGAGGAGTTCGAGGATTGTTTCACCTTTTGGCAAAGGCTGGGGCATCAAGCTATGGAAAAGAAAAGCGCAAAAAAATACGCAATTGCTCATTGGGCTGTTCTATATTTCCTTCCCGCGCAAACAATACTGTCATACTGGCACTTTTGTAAATGGACTCGTCTACTCGCATATTCGGGCATAGGTGTTGAAAAATTGTGCCACAGGCTTCGGATGGCCACCTTTTCATATATCATTCCCTCAGAAGCCGTGTCGTTGTCCGCTTGATGTCCCAATCGTCGGAGTAAAGAATATAGGAAGTACGCATATTCGTTTTCCGGATTGAGCACTATTGATAGGATTATATATCGGTTGGTATTGTAAATTAAGTCATGCTGATTGGCAAGATGGACAAAGCAACGGGATTGATTATCTTAATGTAAGCAGCATAAAAAACCCGATCTTTTTTTACGGACCGGGTTTTTTTCAAATCTAGGCAACATCTTTATTTGAGAAAGGAGGTGAGCATCCAATGGTGCATTTCCAAGCTCTTGATAAAGGAAATAAGCATATCCTCGGTGGCGGTGTCACCCAAGTCGCTTACTTTTTCGGCACATTCGTTCATATTGTCTACCAGCACTTGGAAGTCCCTCAATACCTCTTCTACCATCTCCCTCGATTTCAGATCGGTACTCACCTCTTTGATATCGGCATGGGTTAGGTAGTCCTTCATCAGGCTGTAAGGCTTCATGCCGAACACCCGAATACGCTCTGCAATCAAGTCAATGTTGGCAAAAGCCTCGTTATACAACTCTTCAAATTGGTTGTGCAGTTCGAAGAAATCACCACCCGTTACGTTCCAGTGAAAGTTGCGTAGCTTTTGATAATGAACATGGTAATTGGCCAGCAACTTATTTAGGGAAGAAACAATTTTCTCCGATTCGTCTTTGTTATAACCTAGTTTTTTAAACACTCTTTTTTCTGAAACACCCATAATGTTGATCGATTAAAATGTTTTTTGTTTACTAAAAAAGGAAACAGTCTATCCTATATAACCAAGATATCAGTTCCTATCGGATTCCTGCCCGAATTAATGGTATAACATATTTGCATCACAAATGGTGCCAAAATGGCACGGGTATTTTAACGCTGTAAGACGAGGTTTAGGCTGGTACGCAGGATCTGTCCCATGTTGCGACACCGGTAGAATTTCATGTTCTTATAGTGTTTGGCAAGTTCGTTTTTCAGGGATTCGGTATTTTCTTCGGTGGAGATCGTGTCGGATTCCATACTGCTAAGAATGCCTTCTATCTCCTTGGGAGAGGATTTTAATCTGGTGGCAATTAGTGCCCTTTCTTCCCGCTGGTATTGCACCATGGATTCGGGCGTGATGTGTTCAATACCCAACTGGATCAACTTATTATTCTGCTTAAAATATTGGGGAAGGTAAATGGATTTTTTGCCCTCATAGGATTGCTGGTCAAAGTCGATGGCCCGAATCCGGTAGTGGATTTCCTCAAAGTCCGGTGTGACATCAATGACAAAGTTGGAGGAATGCATATCGCCCAGTAGCCGGACGAAACAGCGTTCGTTAAACTTTACAAATTCCTTTGACAGTCTGATTGGATTCAAGAGGTCATCCGGCATAAAATGCTTCATAAACTGCTCACCGGGAATACCCGCGATGTGTTCTTCGATCAGCGAATCGCGGTACACCAAGTAGCTGATCCGGTTGGGAGATAGCAGGTGTTCCAATTCCAAACCGTAAACCCGGGAAGCGTCGGCATTTTTGATGTAAAAATAATCAAAGTTGTCATTTATACGGTTGACGATCCTCACTCGGAACGGCTGGGTGTTTCCGTAGATGCACAGATCAATGCGATCGACATAGAGGTGCTGCATCACAGATATGTCTCCATCTGCCTTTAGCAATGCATAGATTTGCTTTACCTTATAGTGTATCTCACTCCGGTCTGCCTCGTCATAAAAAACAGTCTCCCACAAGGTGTCATTTCCCTTGGAATCATATAGAGCGATAGATCCGCTATACCGCAATAGTTCCTTGTAATGAATGGGTATATCTACCTCCCTGCCGTATCTGATAAGGTAACTCCGCAGTCCCTCACTGATGGGATATACAATCTTTTTTTTGCTGATGACTGCCATTGCCGTATTCGGTTAGGGGGCTGAAGCAATTAGGTGTTCTTGCTTTTTCAGCTTTCTATCAAACAGAAATGGGCCAAATGGTAAAATGGCGGCTATGAGCCCCATCAAGGCGGTGCGGAAGGGCCAGCGTAGTTTGCGGCTGGTGGGAAATAGCACCAACATATATACAACAAACAAGACTCCGTGAATCCAACCTACATACGTTACCATCAAGGGCAATTCAAAGATGTATTTCAAAGGCATCGCCAAAAAGACCAGTACGACCATCGAGATGCCTTCGGTGATGCTTACCATCCTAAATTGAGACAGCACTTTTAATTTTTCTTCCTTTTTCATTTTTTCTGCTTGATGTTAAATAGGCTTTGCAGACTGTTCCAAAGCTTTCTTTTTAGGTCTGTATCTTGAATTAATTCTTCCAACGAATCTGCAAACAGCAGTTCCTTATCGTCCTCACTGATGATTTCGTAGAGATTTTTTTTGGACAGAGGAATGGGCAGGTCAATCTTTCCAAAAGCGATGATCTTTTCCGGATCCAAGGATTGAATTCCGGCGCTACCGGCTTCCTTGAGGGCAATTTCTGAGGTGAGCGCAATATCTTGGGCAGTGCATTCTACGGCTCCAAGGATTTTCAACAGGAAAACTTTTAGCGGTGCCTCTAGTTCGGCCCCCATAAACAACACAAGTATTTTCTTTTTAAAGCCCCCTTCATAACTTAAATGATACGCCTCCTCCTCGTATTCTTCCACCGGTTCATTTACTTGGGGTTGTTCGCTGGTGGATAGGGGTAGGCTTCTTTTCACGCGTTCCGCAAATAGCAGTTTTTCCTGCTCTCCAGCGATGACAAACAGACCCTCGGGCAAAAAGAGTGCCCGTTCCTGTAGTGTCATGGCTCCTTGGTTCGTTGGTTTGGTCATTTGGCTACTCATTATCTGTTTTTTCAAGGTCAAAAAGGGACTTCAGTTCCGTGGCATCCTGCGGATCCATCCGCTTAGCCAGTACCAAACGCAGCTGCCTTCTTCGAAGGGCTCCTTCGTACAGTTCATTTTCTACTTTACCCTGAGGGATCAGTTCCGGAACCCTTACAGGTCGTCCAGATTTATCTACCGCCACAAAAGTAAAAAATGCCCGGTGCGTCAGCAATTTACTGTTGGCTGGAATGTCTTCCGCATACACCTCCAAAAAAATCTCCATGGATGTGTTAAAGGCCCGTGTCACTTGGGCGTTCAGCGTGACTACATTTCCTAGTGCAATGGGGTTTTTGAACGAGATGTTATCCACGGAAGCGGTCACCACAATGTTGTTACAATGGCGCTGTGCACAGATGGCAGCCACAATATCCATCCAATGCATCAGTTTTCCCCCCATGAGATTGCTTAGGGTATTGGTGTCATTCGGGAGGACCATTTCTGTCATGGTGGCCCGGGAGTCTTGCACGTACTTACGTTCGGTCATTTGTTAACGGATATTAGGGAACTTTCCATCCTTTGTCTCCCAATAAGGGAACAAAGGAAAAGCTGTCAAAAGATTCCTGGAGGATGTTTTTTTCAGTTTTTTTCGTTAATCGGAGCATTTGCTGATTTTCTCGGTCACCTACCGGAATCACCAATATGCCGTCTATATTCAGTTGATGGAGTAGGGAGCTCGGTACCACGGGGGCACCTGCTGTTACGAGAATCTTGTCAAATGGAGCGTGAACCCCCAGTCCCAGGCTGCCGTCGCCATGAAAGTGTTTGATCCGAATGCCCAGTTTTGGCAAAAACTTTTTGGTGTGCTCGTAGAGTTTGGCGTTGTATTCAATCGAATATACCCGAGCACCCATGAGGTGCAATATTCCTGCCTGGTACCCAGATCCGGTGCCTATTTCCAGCACTTTGTCACCTATGTTTATATTCAGTAGAGAAGTCTGAAAGGCTACCGTGTAGGGTTGGGAAATCGTCTGCCCTTCCCCAATGGGGAACGCCTTGTCTTCGTAGGCATGGTTTACCAGTGCGCTGTCAAAGAAAAAGTGCCTGGGAAGGGCATCCATAGCGGTTAACACCCGCTCATCGGCAATGCCTTTTTTCCTTAGTGTTTCTATGAGGACTCTACGTTTTCCCTTGTGTATGTATGAGTCTTCCAGTTTCAGCATATGTCCAGGAATATCTGATCAAATAACCTTTATATTTTACTAAGTTAAGGCTAATTTTAGGTTTCAGGGGAATTAAATTTACAAATCTAAACCAAGTTGTGCGCAATTCGCTTATTCAAACATGTTTACAGGAATTATAGAAACGATGGCTCAAATCAGCCAAATCAGCCAGGATGGCACCAATGTTCATTTTGATCTCACTTGTCCGATTCAGTCGGAACTGACTGTAGACCAGTCAGTCAGCCATAATGGCGTGTGTTTGACTGTGGTAGCGGTATCCCCCAAGTCCTATCGGGTTACGGCAGTGCAGGAAACGCTGCAAAAGACGAATTTGGGAGACTGGCGCGTTGGAGATCAGGTAAATATTGAGCGATGTATGCCAGCAGATGGCAGGTTTGATGGACACATTGTTCAAGGGCATGTGGATCAGGTAGGCACCGTAACCCAAATGGTGGATAAGGGCGGCAGCTGGGAATTTGATTTTGTCTACGATCCTTCCATGGGCAATATAACGGTAGAAAAAGGCTCCATTTGCGTCAACGGAACCAGTCTTACCTGTTTTAATACCAAAGCGGGAGGATTTTCGGTCGCGATTATCCCATACACGTACGAACATACCGTTTTTCATCGACTTGCCCTGGGAGACAGGGTAAATCTGGAATTTGACGTGGTGGGAAAATACATTCAGCGCATCTTAAAGGGATACCAGGCATAACTGGTGTATCAGTTGGGACTAGCCGCTTCGTCTCGTCTGAGATTGCGGACAAATCCCACCAGATAGTAAAGCAGAAAGCCGGAAAACAACCCCACAATAGCACCCACTAGGACATCGCCAGGATAATGAACACCTAGGTAAATACGGGTGTAGGAGATGACTCCCGCCCAAATGAACATCCATTTGGCGGGATTGGATCGAAACACCAACCAAAAGTACGTCGCCAATGCAAAGGTGTTGGATGCATGGCTCGAAGCAAAGCCATACTGGCCACCGCAGCCTGAATAATTGTGAATGACATCTTGCCAGCGGGGATCGTGGCAGGGTCTAAGCCGCTCAAAATAGGGTTTCATAAAGCCCGAGGTAAATTGGTCAGCCAATAAAATCAACCCAACGATGCCAGCCAGATACCAGACCGCTTCCATCCGGTATTGTCGAATGAGGAGATACACCAGCAGCAGGTAAAATGGAATCCAAATGGCCGTGCCCGTAAGCGTATTCATCACCGGATCCAGCCAATCCGTTCGCTGCGCATTCAGCCACAGAAAGAGGGATTCATCCCAAGAGATTACGGTTTCTATCATAGGCCAAAATTGATCCAGTCGATTCCTTTTTTCAGATGATCCAGTGTGAATTTCTCCGCAGAACCCTCTATGGGTTGTTGGTTATACTGCCAAGCTGCTTGAGGTGGCATGCTCATAAGGATACTTTCGGTTCGTCCATTTGTATCAAGACCAAATTTGGTACCGGCATCCCATACCAAGTTAAACTCCACGTAACGGCCCCTGCGTAGTGCCTGCCAGGCTCGCTCTGCCTCACCGTAAGGTATCGTAGCATTTTTTTTCATAAAATGAGCGTACACCTTGGGAAATAGGTAGCCCACTTCCTTTACAAACTGAAAAATCTTTTCCGCCGATTGATCCGATGTTTCCGTTAGGCGGTCAAAGAAGATGCCTCCTATGCCTCGGGTTTCCTTCCGATGGGGCAGGTAGAAGTAATCATCCGCCCAATTTTTGAATTTAGGATAATAATCCGCGTTAAAGCCATCACAGAGCGCCTTCAGCTGTTGGTGAAAAAAAGCGGCATCCTCAGGAATCACGTAATGCGGCGTAAGGTCAATGCCACCACCAAACCAGTAGACCCCATTACTCATTTCAAAGTACCGGATATTCATGTGGATGATCGGTACCATGGGGCTCAAGGGGTGAATGACGATGGATACCCCCGTGGCGAAAAAGTCGGATTTTTCAAGCTTCAGTTTTTTCAGGATCTTATCGGGTGTGGGGCCGTGAACCGCAGAAAAGGCTACCCCACCTTTGGCGATGATTTCGCCTCCGGTCATTATTCGGGTAAGTCCTCCTCCGCCCTCGGCGCGGTCCCAGGGATCCAGTAGAAAGGAGCCTTTGCCATCCGCCATTTCCAGCTCTTTGCAGATATGGCCCTGAATGGTTTTGAAATCTTCACTGATTGTATTTTTGTCTAGCATCATAACTTGTTTGGGTGTATTAAAACGGGTATCCAATACCAATATTAAACACATGCTGCCCCCGTTCTCCCAGGGGCCGACTGAATGAAAGATTGTCCAGGATAAAACGCTCACCTTCCGCGCGGGCGGGGTCATAGGCCTTGATCCCCATGTCTAATCGTAACACGAGGAAGTCAAAGTCCATGCGTAGCCCCAGACCGGTTCCGACGGCGATTTCTTTATAAAATCGATCCACGCGGAAATCCGCCCCTTCTCGGGAGGGGTCTTCCTGGAAGTTCCAGGTATTTCCGGCGTCGATGAAAAAGGCACCATCAAAATAACCAAACAGCTTTCGTCTAAATTCTAACATGGTTTCAAAGAGAATCTCGCCGGGTTGCTCAAAGCGGTAATCGAAGGTTCCGTCTTCCCGGATCTCTGGTGTAAATGAACCTGGCCCCAGTCGTCTGGGTTGCCAAGCCCGAATGCTCGTACTTCCACCCGCAAAGAAATATTTCTCGTAGGGCAAAACGCCTTCGCTGATACCGTATGGTTTGGCCAGGCCGACATTGACACGGTAGGCCATCGTACTTCGATTGCTGAGTGGAAGGTAGCGTCTGAAATCGGATTGAAATTTCAAAAACTGGAAATACTGAAGACTGCGGTCTTGGGTCAGCGAGGATCCAAGTAGATTGATACTGGTGCCCCCGCTTTCAAAAAACAACCTCCAAAGGGATGCTGCCCGCCGCTGATTCAGGCCATACTGGTTGAAGTTAATGATGACCTGCCCGGATATGCTGCTGACGTAGGAGGGTAGGAACGAATTGATTAGGTTATTTCCTTGGTTTTGTAGTTCTTCAAGCCTTTCTTGAAAGAAGGGGTTGAGTGTAGACCGGATGAGGTTGGCATCCAGTAAGTTGACCGAGAATTGCTGACGCAGATTCCTGGTTGCCCAGGTGTAAGCCAGAATCGTGTTGAGTGCCTCACGCACATACTCGGGCCTATTTACATAAGAATACCCTAGCAAGGCCCTGGTTCGGGGATTATACCGCCCGAATTTTTCCAAGGTGCCAAAATTGAATGGAATTAAGAATTGTGGAAAGATCACGGAACCAGAAGCACTGAGTTCCCGGCTTCGATAAACGCCCCCTTCAGTAGTGGCTGAGGCTACCCCTTCGAGGCCCGCCCGGAAGTTAAATTCGAAAATTTCAAGCCCTCTGAATAAATTACGGTTTCGAAGGGAATGGCTAAAGAAAGGTCCCGGCAGCTGTTCTGTTACACTGGCCCCCAGTTGGTTGGTTACCTGGTATTTCTGGTTTGGCATGGTGTAAATGTTGGTAGTGAGCGAGTTTGCCAGCGTATCAAAGGAAATATTTACAAAGCGAAACACATCCAGATTTGCCAGTTGCCGTTGGGTTTCGATCACATCTGTGCGATTGTACCGGTCTCCATTTTGGAGGAATATCCTGGAGCGGATAATTTTTTCGGCATACCGATCCTGATACATTTGAAAAAAAAGCCCGTCAAATGTCCCGGATTGTTTTTCGTCCTGGATTGTTTCTGAAGGACTGGCAATGAAAAAGCGTATCGAATCAATCGTGTATACGGCGTGAAAACCACTGTTTGAAGGGACCCGAATCACTTGCTCGATGGCCACTGTTTTATCAATCGTGTCCTTGTAGACGTTGTATTCGATATAGGATTTGGAAAAGGTATAGTACCCGTTATCTTTCAGGATATCCTCTATGCGTTGCCTCTCCCGCGAAAGGTTGTTCTGATTATACCTGGAGGATAGTTGGACATGGGAATGCCGGCTATTGCTGCCCAGCAGTTGTTCGATGGCTTCGTCTACAGTAGTGGTATACAGGCTGTCGATAAGGTACGGATCGTTCTCCTCGATATCGTAGTTTACTAATGCTTTCTTCTTTTTCGTTTCCACGCGGGTTTCTACTTGTGCATCGAAGAAGCCATTATTTATCAAGTAGGCCTGCATCTGTTGTTGGGATTCCTGGCTCTTTATGCTATCGTAGAGAATGACCGGGTTGCCGGTTCGCATAAACCAATTGCCATATTCCAGTTTTTTGTCCAATGCGGCTATGTTGGAAGATACTTTTGCATACCTTCTGTTCAGTTTACGGTTGGAAGCATCTGCTTCCAGTTGGGTTTCCAATAGCGCTGCTTTTTGTTGCCATGCGGTTTTTCTGTTTGCCAGTTTGGTTCGATCGTAGGTTAGTTCCCCGAATCGATAAAGAAATACCCCGGGAGAAAAATTCAGGATCGGAATGCGGGTGTTGGGCTTTTGGCTTATTAGGTTCCGAAGGGCGTCAGCATCACTTTTTTCCACACCATTTACTTCTGCGTCGAAAACCACATACTGATTCTCTTTCAGTCCTTTCGTCACGGAGCAACCACCAAGGTACACGATGAACAATAGAAAATGTATATATTTGGATCTGTTCACTACAACATGCCCGACTAATGCTAAGCAAAAATACGCTTAAGTTTATTAAATCCTTGCACCAAAAGAAATTCCGCAAGCAGGCAGGGTCTTTTTTTGTCGAAGGTTCCAAGAATGTAACGGAGCTATTGGTGTCAGATTTTGAAGTAACCCATCTTTTGTATACAAGGAGCTTCGGGGATGAAAACGTCCCCTTGATTTCGAACTTGTCGGCGGAATGCTACGAGGTGGATGAAAGGATTCTTGAAAGCTTGGGCTCGTTTCAGACCAATAATTCCGCCCTCGCTGTAGCACGTATGAAAGTGCCAGCTACCATTGTACCTCAGCGGGGAGAGTTTGTCTTGGCATTGGATGAGGTGCGGGATCCAGGAAACCTGGGTACGATCCTACGCATTGCAGATTGGTACGGGATCCGAAAATTGGTCCTCTCCGCCCGCAGCGCCGATTTTTACAATCCCAAAGTGCTGCATGCCAGCATGGGGTCTTTTACCAGAGTAGACTTTTCCTATGTGGATTTGGCAGACTTCTTGTCGGAAACAGCTATACCCTGCTATGGAGCATTTCTGGACGGTACAAATATTCATACCCTAAAGTTAACCATGGAGGGGATCTTGGTAATGGGCAATGAATCCCACGGGATTTCTTCGGAAATAGCCGAGCATATCCAACACCGCATCACCATCCCATCCTTTGGAAGCGCTGAATCTCTCAATGTGGCCATTGCTACCGCCGTCATTTGCGATAATTTCCGTAGGTTCGGGAATTGAAGTATTTACCTCATTCGATTGATCCAAGCATGAAATCCATCAAAAGGACCTTGGCAAAGGCAGGAATAAACACGTTTTTCTTTTTGTTGGTGCTAAGCATTGTGCTTGCCTATATTTTTCCGGAAGCAGGAAGGAAGGATTCATGGATCCCGTTGGACACGATCACCTATTATGGCGTGGCGATCATCTTTTTTTTCTATGGCGTTAAGATAAGTCCCGATTCGCTGAAGTCCGGCCTCTCCAATTGGAAATTGCACCTCTTGGTCCAAACCTCTACCTTTCTTTTCTTTCCTGCGATTATCCTTGTTCTTTTGGCAATGTGGGGAAGCGGGCTATCTCCCCTATGGCTGGGGGCATTTTACTTGGCCGCACTTCCATCCACCGTGTCTTCTTCTGTCGTCATGGTATCTATAGCCAAGGGGAATTTACCCGCCGCAATTTTCAACGCCAGTGCTTCCAGCATCTTGGGTATTTTTATCACACCAATTTGGATGAGCCTCTTTATGAGTAGTGCCCATGGTGAGTATGAATTGTCTGGTACCATTTCCAAGTTGGTCATTCAGATTCTAATCCCAGTGGCCGTGGGTTTTTCCTTGCACAAGTACTTGGGGGCCTTTGTGGCTTCACAGCAGAAGTGGCTTAAAAATTTCGATCAAACCATCATTTTGCTGATCATCTTCAGTGCGTTTGCCAATTCATTTGCCGAAAGAATGTTTGAGGGACAATCTTTAACCGCACTACTTCTATTGTGTGTACTGATGTTGGCTTTGTTTTTGGTGATGATGGGGTTAATGTACGGACTTTCCAGCCTTTTCTCATTTTCCTATGCTGACCGGGTAACGGTACTCTTTTGCGGATCGAAAAAATCGCTTGTGCAAGGGGCGGTAATGGGGAAAATTCTATTTCCTGACCCGGTGGTTTTTGGAGTGGTGCTGTTGCCGTTAATGATATATCATACCCAGCAATTAATCGTGGGCAGTGCGCTGGCAGAACGATTGGGTGCGGAAAAGGGGCTACATGAATGAGGTGTCTTCCGCAGCTTCCTCGGTCATCTGTTGAGCGGCATCCTCTCCGAGATATCGATCGATCAGTCCATGACCTACATAGAGTAGGGGAGTAAGGGCGATAGCCACCGAAAATTTATAGATGTAGTTGATTATTCCTACCGCGATGATCTGTGCCAACGACCAGTTGCCAAATACGTAAAAAGCAATGCCCAATACAACAAAGGAATCGATGAACTGGGAGACCAATGTGGAGCCGGTGGCACGGAGCCAGATTTTCTTTGATCCGGTTATTTTTCGCAGTTTTTGAAAGACATACACATCAAGTAATTGTCCGAGTAGAAATGCCACCAATGATCCGATGATGATACCCAGACCCTGCCGGAATATCGTGTTAAAGGCATAATCGATATTGAAGGGATTGCCATCGTTGTCCGCAGCATTTACTTCCAACCAAAAGGGGGCAGGTGGTAGCTTCGTCACGAGTACGATAATCAGAAAAACGTAAAGTATAAAGCCTGCCGTAATAAAGCTTATTTTCCGAACACCCTTTTTTCCAAAATATTCATTTATAATATCGGTAGTGATGAAAACGATCGGCCAAATGACCGCTCCAGCCGTGAGATTGAAGTCCAACACGTATTCGTCGAAGAAGCGCCAACCGACGGGAGCAATTCCCAATGTCAACTCTCCCGAAAAGATTTTAACACCAATGATTTCGGCCAGTATGGCGTTTGTCAGGAAAATTCCCGAGAGGATGATAAAGAGGTTGGTCTTTTTGGTTTGGTAAACCTTATTTTGAGTATTGCTCATTTTATCACGTAAGTTTTGCCTTCTTCACTTAGTTGCGTGGCGTCAAAGATGGCCTTGGCTTCCCAAAGCAACGGATACAGATCGATGTAACGAACCGAATAGTGCCCCAATAACAATTCCTTCGCCGCCGCATAGTTTGCGATCGTTGCCGCTTCCTCCGTGGTACTGTGAAGGGTGAGTTTGGCACGCTCCTTATCTGATGCCATGAAGGTTGATTCATGGTAAAGCAAATCAACTCCCTGAATGTAAGGGACTAGCGTGGGGTCAAATACGGTATCGGAACAGAAGGCGTATTTCCGGGGGGGGACAGGCTGATGGGTGTAATCGCGGGCACGGTATTTCAATGTGCCATCTGTATGCATCACATCTCCACCCTGCAACAAGCATTGGATTTCTTCCACAGACATACCTGAACCGACGATCTTTTCCTTGATCAATTTTTGTTGTCTAGAGATTTCTTCAAACAAAAATCCGGTGCAAGGAATCCGATGTTTTAACGGAAAGCTAAAAACGCGGATATTTCCCGCCACCAGTAAGAGGTTTTTGCCTTCGGTGGAGGTCTGTGTAAAGTGGAGCGGGAACTTAAGCAGCGTATGAGAATGCTTAAGATGAATCGTGAGAATCTCGTCCAGCCCCTTGGGACCATAAATCTGCAACGGCGCTGTCCTCCCATTAAGATGAAAAGTGGACAACAGCCCCATCAGGCCTAAATAATGATCGCCGTGGAGGTGTGAAATAAAGATATGGTCAATTTTAGAGGATTTTACCCTATGCCGCTTTAGCTGATGCTGTGTGCCTTCCCCACAATCGACCATAAACTGCCTTTTGCCATAGGTTACTATTTGAGAGGTTTGGTTGCGTCCGTGGGCCGGTGCAGCTGAGTTTGACCCTAAAATAGTAACCTGAAATTC
The DNA here is from genome assembly GCF_017811155.1 of Lunatimonas salinarum. Taxonomy (GTDB): domain Bacteria; phylum Bacteroidota; class Bacteroidia; order Cytophagales; family Cyclobacteriaceae; genus Lunatimonas; species Lunatimonas salinarum. The sequence continues at coordinate 237,766 of NZ_JACVCV010000007.1, forward strand.
CAATGTCGATCGGTTAGTCTACTTCTTCGTCTTCACCATTGTCAATTTCGTGAATAAAGATCGCCTCTGCGGCTGCTTCGGTACTATCCACGACCTTTAATACTTTATCAAGCATGGATATTTTGATAAGTTTCAGCACATGCTCCTGAGGCGCGGCGATCACAAAGATACCCCCTTCTTCACCAAATGTTCGGTTTCCCACCAAAAGTGCACTGAGGCCACTGGAGTCGGTATATTTTACCTGGCTCATATCCAATACCAAGTTTTTATAACCCTCGGCGTTTACTGTAAGCAGCTCGGATTTTAGTTGCGGAGAAATGGCTGTATCCAGTTTATCCTCCAATAGGGTGAATATGACGTATTGCTCTTTTTTATCTACCGTATATTTCATTCGTCTATCATTTGCCGTCGGTAATTTGCCGTCGGTTGTTTTTCAAAGGTACAAAAAATTAGATATTTGAGATAATGGAATTTTTAATCCGATCCTCCACATCTTCCAGATTCTGTTTAACAAACTTTTTCCCGGTAATGTTTTCGTAAAGCTCGATATAGCGGTCGGAAATATCAGTGATGATTTCATCTGACATTTCGGGTATTTTCTGCCCGTCTAATCCTTGAAAACCATTGGAGATCAGCCATTGTCTGACGAATTCTTTGGAGAGCTGTTTTTGTGCTTCTCCGCGCTTTTGGCGCTCCTGATACCCTTCTGCATAAAAATACCTGGAAGAGTCTGGTGTGTGGATTTCGTCGATCAGCAGAATCTGACCTCCTCGTTTTCCAAACTCGTATTTGGTATCTACCAATATCAATCCCTTTTCGTTTGCCATTTTACTGCCTTCGGCAAAAAGGGCCTGGGTATACACTTCAAGTTGTTCGTAGTCCCCCGGCGAAACGATGCCTTTTGCCAAGATATCCGCTTTGGAGATGTCCTCGTCATGTCCTTCGTCCGCTTTGGTCGTTGGCGTAATGATGGGGAAAGGGAGGGGATCGTTTTCATTCAATCCCTCGGGCAGGGTCACGCCGCACAGTTCCCTTTTGCCTGACCGATAGGTGCGCCATGCGTGTCCTGCCAGATAACCCCGAATTACCATTTCCACCTTGAAGGGCTCACAGCGATGCCCAATTGTGACGTTCGGGTCGGGAGAACTCAATACCCAATTGGGAACCACTTTTTTGGTTGCATCTAAAAAATGATAGGCAATTTGGTTAAGCACCTGCCCCTTATAAGGGATAGGCTTGGGCAGTACTACGTCAAAGGCTGAAATCCGATCAGACGCTACTACCGCCAGTTTATCGGGGAAAATATATACATCCCTGACCTTCCCTCTGTAAAAGCCAACTTGTCCGGAAAAGTTAAAGTTGGTTTCTCTGATGCCTTTACTCATAGTTTTTCAAATAAGTTTGACAAAAATAGATACTACACTACGTTATATTGTCAAGGTTTTGGAATTAATTGTGGATTTTTTCCTTCGTTTTACGCCCTCTTAGGTAGTTTCTTTCTATTTGTAACTCGCCATCCGCCGAAAAGCGTACATATTTTCCATGTAGCTCTCCGTTGTTATAAGGTATTCGCTCTTCAATCTGCCCATTTGGGTAGTAATTCACCGTTTCGCCATGGAGTGACCCGTCTAGGTAGGGCGCTTCTTGGATTATGTTACCTGATTCATCAAATGACTCGGAGAGCTGTAGGACCCCTTTATTGGAATGGTGGAGAATTCGAGAAACCTGTCCATTTGCATGGTAAGCAATGACCTGACCGCGGGGACGGCCGCTTTTGAAATGGGCTTCTTCTTCCAAGCTGCCGTCTTCCCAATAGGTTAAAAATGTACCTTCTGGGAGCCCTTTTTTATACGTGCCGGTTTTTTCAATTCTTCCGTCCGGATAGTAGCTTTGAGATATGCCATCCTTGACTCCTTTGCGGAAGTGGATTTCCGATGACCGTTTTCCGTTTGAATAATAGGTGATCTGGGGGCCTGTTTGCAACCCAAAGCTATATGAATTCCTTTCCGTGAGGGTTCCGTTTTCGTTAAATATCAATTGCGTTCCATGGAGTTTTCCTGCCAGGTAATGGGATCTTTCCGCCACATTCCCATTAGGATGGAATGATTCGAACCCTCCGTGGGGTAAATTTTCCCGAAAAAAGGCCTTATTTTTTACAGTACCGTCTTCATAATAGCTAGTGCTTAGGCCAGTCAGTTGGTCTGCTGTGAAGGAGGCCTGCTGCGCCAAAGCACCGCTTTTATAAAAGGATAGGGCTTCCCCTGTCCGTAGGTTGCGCTCATAAGTCACCAACCGGAGGGTGTCGGTCGTGCCAGGGAAAAAATGTACAAAAGCCCCCTGTTTCTTTCCGCTTTCGAGCCATCCTTTTTGGATCAGTTCCCCTTGTTCATCATAAAATAAATACTGCCCGTGAGGAAGGCCGTTTTCTAAAAAATAGGCCTCTTTTACGAGGGTTTCCGCTTCATCGTAGTAGGTAAAGGCTTGGTCTTGTCCAATTACGGTCGAAGTTGGTAGTAGCATTGCCGCTATGAAAAAAAAGGCAAGTGCACAGAGATTATTTCTACCGCCGAGTAATTTGATAAACCAAGGATAATTCATTGGGCGCATGGCACTAGGTTAGGATTCAAAACGCTCAATTACCAGCGCAGAGGCACCTCCGCCGCCATTGCAAATGCCTGCAACGCCGATAAAGGCCTTTTTGTGTTGCAATATATTGGCAAGTGTGCATACGATGCGGGCACCGGAACATCCAAGGGGGTGACCTAAGGCAATTGCTCCCCCAAAAATATTTAGCCGATCCAATGGAATATTCAACAACCGTTGATTGGCAATGGCTACCGCGGCAAAGGCCTCATTGATCTCGTAATAATCTACTTCCTCGGCGGATAGGCCAGCGTTTTTTAATGCTTTTGGAATGGCTAGCGCGGGAGCAGTCGTAAACCATAACGGGTCTTGCGCGGCGTCGGCAAACCCCCGAATTTTTGCAATTGGGGTAATGCCCCATTCCGATATTTTTTTTGCACTTATCAGGACCAATGCTGCTGCGCCATCGCTTAGGGTGGAGGCGTTTGCCGCAGTGACTGTGCCATTATCCTTATTGAAGACGGGCCGGAGCGAGCGAATTTTATCTAGCCTTATATTGCGATACGCTTCATCCGCTGTGATTAGCGTGGTTGATCCCTTTGGGTTGGCAATTTCAGTCGGTACTACTTCGCTACGAAAGTGGCCTTCGTTCCATGCCTTGGAAGCCCGCTGATAGGATAGGATCGCATAATCGTCTTGCTCGTCTCGGGAGATTTTCATCTCAGTTGCGGTATGGTCTGCGCAGTTGCCCATCGGAAATGCATGGTACGCTTCCAAGAGCCCATCTTTAACTAAGCCGTCGACCAACTCGCCATTCCCAAATTTATATCCAAACCGTGCGTTAGGTACGTAAAAGGGGACGTTGCTCATGCTTTCCATCCCTCCGGCTATGACTACGTCGTTCATACCGGCCATAATTGATTGTGCGCCAAGCATGATGGCTTTCATACCGGATGCGCATACTTTATGGATAGTCGTGCAAGGGACGCTAGGCCCTATCCCTGCTCCTAGTGCTGCCTGCCTTGCAGGTGCCTGGCCCAGATTAGCAGATAGCACATTGCCCATGAGCACTTCGTCCACCTTATCCACAGATAGCGTGGCTTTGTCCAATGCGCCCCGAATCGCCACGTTACCCAATTCAACAGCACTGAGCGAAGAAAGACTTCCTCCAAAGCTTCCCAGTGCAGTCCTTGCGAGCGATGCGATATATACTTCTTCCATGTGTTTATAATTGTTATTCAGCGGTCACATGGAATCCCTGCCTAACGGCAGGCAGGTCGCATGTTTGCCCGGATAGCTATCGGGGCATCCCAGCGTGTGACAGTAGGTCATGCTCGATTTCATGTAAATGGGATTTGGTTTACCAGTCGGGTAATCCCCGTTGCGGTCGCTGTGTAGGCTTTCGGCGATTTTGCTGAATATATTGCAGCTCGTTACTGTTCATTGCGTCCAGAATCTGTGCTGCCTGCTCGGGGGAAATGTTCATTTGCTCCAAGCGCTGTCGGAGTTCTTCCAGTTGTTTTTCCCGTTCACTCAGATCACTTTCCATGCTACTGGGATCTTCGGTGGGTTCCTCTTGGGTTGATTTTTCACCCTGCTGTTCCTCCATTTCGTCAGAATCTTCGGCACCATCCTCTGAGGTTTGCTCTTCACCCTCTCCATCTTTTTTTTCCTGGCTTTCCTGTTCTTGATTTTCCTGATTTTCCTGATCCTCTTGCTCTTGGTTTTGCTGTTGGTCTTTTTTCTGCTGATCTTCTTGATCCTTTTGAAGTTTTTCCAGCAGCGCGTTCAATTTCCGGTCATTGGGGTATTTCTGAAGACCTTCCGCCAGAATCTGTCCCGTGCCGGGCAAATCCTCGTTTACGTATTGCTTCGCAGCCCGATTAAAGTAATCTGCTTCTGTTTGGGCACTCCCCTGCAGGGTAAATCCACCTACGAGTATCACCGTCCCAACTAGTAGTTTACTGATTATCGATTTCATTGATATCGTTTAGGTTGTTCATATAGCCCTCGTAATACCTGACTGTTTCGTCAATCTCCAAGGCTTTTTGCATTGTTTCCAAGGCCTCCTTAAATCGAAACTGATCCAAAAAGGCATCTGCTTGTGCCTTCATTCGTTTGGCGTAATTGGAAGGCTCTAATTTTTCTTCTTCTTCCTGGTCTTGCTGCTCTTTTTCTTCCTCCTCGTTTTCTTCCAGCCACCGGCTCAGCAGCTCAAAGTTGTAACGAGCGACTTCGTTATCGGGGTTTTTCAGAAGAGCTGTTTTGAAGTAGGCAAGGGCTTCCTTGTAGTTACTCTCTCGCCCCTCCAGTACGCCTGCTTGGTTTGCACCCAAGGAAGCAATCTGTAACTGTTGAGATCCGGAGATCTCGGAGTAGGTTTTTAGCGCTTCTTCTTCCTGCCCATTGTTCTGATAGCTCAGTGCAAGGTTAAATTTTACCTGCGGATCTGTGATTTGCTGGTCGCTGATCAACGCCAAATGCCGACGAACAGATTCTTCGAAGTCTGTTGACATATAAGCTGCCTCGGCCTCGTCCAGCGCATGATTACGTTCCCTGATTTTATTCCAGGATGCGGGGATTAGTAGTAGTATAGCCAGCAGAATTGGTATCACTAAGTTCATGGGGTCAACAGTTGGGTCAGATCGAAATGGTTCGCAGTGGGAGCATCAAATCTATCAAGGCCAAAACCAGTGCAGCCGCGAGAAAATAGAAGTACTTGTTGGCGGAGGCTTCTACCATCCGGCTTGCCATCACCGTACCTTCCAGTCGTTCCACGGCATTGATGAGTTGTGGGATGTCTACTGATACGTCACTGATTTCGAAGTAAGCACCGTCGGTACGGGTAGCGATAGTCTTTAGATTGGTAGCGTCCAGCCGCGTAATGGCCGGGCGGTTCACTTGGGGATCCATCACCACACTGTTTCCTCTTGGAATGGTAGCGCCTTCTTCGGTGCCCACACCCAGGCTGAATACCCGAATACCCTGCTCAGCCAGTTTTTCCAACACGGGAGGCAGGTTTTCGCCAAAATCCTCCCCGTCGCTGATCAGGATGATGGCCTTGGAGGTGTTTTCCTGATCATTTTCATTTTGGAATTTTTGGTAAGCCATGTTTAAAGGTGATGCGACATCCGTTCCATAATTAGGCACCAAGTTCGTGTTTAGACCGTCCAAATGGAGCTGAATAACGTTTTGATCAAAGGTTAGAGGGCATTGGATAAAGGCCTCTGACGAAAATATGATAATACCTATCCGATCTGAACTAAAGTTTTTAACCAAATTTTTCATCTCAAACTTTACCCTCTGAAGCCGGCTGGGATTGATGTCTTGGGCATTCATGGACTGGGAGAGGTCTATGGCTAAAAAGATGTCTTTTCCTTCTTGCTTGATTTCTTTCAACGAGCTTCCTATCGAAGGTCCCGCCAATGCAATCAAAAACAACGCAAAATAAAGGGTTCTAAGCACGCATTTCCAGACTAAACTGCGCTTTTTTACTTGCAAGCGCTGATTGATGCGCCAGAACCGATAGAGGTAGATCCCGTATAGCAGCGAGAATAAACCGATTAGTAAGATAGAAAGTCCAGTACTAGGATATGCCCAAATCATGCCCTGAAATTACATATTTATATGTAAAACGAAAGTTGCGCGTGTTAATTATTCCAAATTCAAAATTACAGGGATAGACCCGATGATGCAATCAATCCGGTCTGACACATTAAAAATAACCTGTTGGCTGAACTTCCTTTGAATTCTGTCGTTAACATTTCGGTTATTCCAATTAAGCCAACAAGTATTTGTGGAAGCAGGCCTTTTTTGCCCGCTTTGATGGACAGAATTTAGCTACTGATTAATGAAGGTAATTTATGCAATCCTTTTGGGGATTTTTTTTCAACTAGCCATTTATGGTGCGTCCCATGCGCAAAGTGCAGAGGTGTTGAGTGGGGTGGTCTTGGATAAATCAACCAACGAGCCACTTCCCGGGGCTAATGTGTATTGGAGTCAGTCCTTAAGCCAAGGGGTAGTCAGTGATCCGGATGGAGCGTTTGATTTGCCTTTGGTCTCGTTACCCTCTGAGCTCGTGGTATCCTTTATAGGGTATGAGCCGATTAAACGGTCAATCTCACAAAGTGATCTCGGCAAAGAGCTGAAAGTATTCTTGAGTGCTGAGGAGATGTCGCTAGAGGAAGTGGTGGTTCGCGATATCCGGGAAAACAACAATGTAGTGGGAGTTCAGATGGGGCAGACAAAACTGCCCGGTTCGGTGATAAAGCGTATTCCAGCACTATTCGGTGAGGTAGATTTGCTGCGTAGTTTGCAGTTTTTGCCGGGAGTAAATACTGCAGGCGAGGGTACCACTGGGTTGTTTGTACGAGGAGGTTCCGCCGACCAAAACTTGGTTCAACTGGATGGCGCCCCTATTTACAATCCATCGCATTTTTTTGGGTTTTTTTCGGTATTCAACCCGGATGCATTAGAAGATGTGTCGCTCAGTAAGGGGCACATACCTGCCCGTTTTGGAGGAAGGCTATCATCCTTGATTGATGTTTCGTTAAAGGAAGGCAATTCACAGCAGCTCCGGGGAGAAGGAGGAATAGGAAGCATTAGCTCCCGCCTCACCATAGAAGGGCCTCTTTCCTCTGGCAATTCTTCGTTTATCCTTTCAGGTCGACGAACGTATGCGGATCTTTTTTTGAATTTTTCGCCGAACGAAAACGTGCGAAACAATCAGTTGTATTTTTACGATACGAGTGGCAAGTTCATGTGGCGTATCAAGGATCGGGATAAGATTACCTTGGCAACTTATTATGGCGCCGATTTTCTGGGAGCGGGGGGGCAGTTTGGGTTAGGCTGGACGAATTGGGTGTCGTCGCTGAACTGGACTCGCTCGCTGAAGGACAACCTTTTTCTCGATGTCAAGGGGTATCATAGTTATTACAAGTACCTAATCGATTTCACCGATCCGGATATTGGATTCGATTGGACAAATAGTCTTTCAGAGTCAGGCTTGAGGGGAGAGCTTCATTACGTGCCAATGGAGGGTGCCGATATCCACGTAGGGATGCACAGTCAGGTGTATCACTTTTCGCCTGTCAGGCTTGTTCCCCGACCGGAAAGTGTGATAGAGCCCCTAAGAACCAATCCCAAAACCGGTTTTCAGAATAACCTGTTTCTAAACTGGGCTCAAGCGGTTTCAAAACAGTTTTTCATGGAGGCGGGACTTCGGTGGAGCCATTATCAGCAAATAGGGCCGGGCACAGATTACCTGTATGAGGGCGAAGATCCTGCTAGTGGAGCCATTACAGATACCCTAAGCTATCAGTTTGGGCAACGAATGAACACCTATCAGGGATGGGAACCTCGGCTCGCATTAAGGTACCTTTTTGGAGAATCCCTTTCGGTTAAAGGTGCCTACAATCGTAACTTTCAGTACGTACAAATCGCTACGAATAATTCAGCCGGATTGCCCATTGACAGGTGGACACCAGCAGGTACCTATATTAAGCCGGTGAGAAGTGATCAAGTTTCGCTCGGAGTCTTTAAGAATTTGGATAACAACCGATTTGAACTTTCTGTGGAGGGCTATTACAAGGATTTCGACCAGGTAATTGATCTGAGGCAGGGAGCGAGTATCTTATTCAGTGATAATTTAGAGACGGAAATTCTAACTGGAAGGGGATGGGCCTATGGGGTAGAGTTTCTGCTTAGAAAAAATCTAGGCAAAACTACCGGATGGCTGGCGTACACTTGGTCTCGTGTTTTTCGGCAGATAAATGGCATTAACGAGGATCGTCCTTTTAATCCCCGATTTGACCGTCCGCATGATGTAAGTTTGGTGCTGAACCACCGACTGAGTAACCGGGTGGAACTATCCGGGACGTTTGTATACAGTAGTGGTGTAGCAGTTACCTTTCCTGTTGGATCTTATGTGGTGGATAATCAGCGAGTACCACTTTACAGTCCCCGCAGAAACGAAGATCGCTTTCCCGATTATCACCGGATGGATCTCTCTGTGAACCTTAAAAACAAAGATAAAGGTCGGTGGTGGAAGGGTAGCTGGAACTTTAGCATTTACAATGTGTACAATCGAAAAAACCCTTTCTCATATCAGTTTACCGAGATATACAACAACGATTTTCGGGTCACTCCTTCATCGGGGGAAGAAATTTCTTCCGTACGACCAGGGGTGGTAATGACCTACCTTTTTGGAATCCTCCCATCGATAACCTATAATTTTGAATTTTAACATGAAATATTTCTTATTCCTTTTTGGTATGCTAACGCTTATTTCCTGTCAGGAAGAGGTGTATCTAGATCTTCGGAATCAGGAACGTATACCGGTGATAGAAGCATACTGGACCGACAATCCTGCACTCAATCGGGTCAAGATTAGCTACGGAAGGGACTATTACGATACTGCTTCCAATGCACTGGAAGCGGAGGCCGATGTGCGCATCACAAACCTTTCTACAGGAGAGGAAATTCCCTTTGGCTTCTCCGAGGACTTTCAGCGGTACCTCCCTACCAGGTATTTTTCGGGAAGGAGGGGGGATCGCTACCAACTGGAAGTGTTGCTCGGTGATCAGGTTTATCGTTCAGAGGGCGCCTTATTGGAACCTCCTGTATTGGATAGCATTGTTTATCAATTTAGGGAGGAGCGGCTCTTTTCAGAAGAAGGATATTACCTGACCGTTTATGGTAAAATTCCCTTCGATACCGATAATTACTACCGGGTGAGAGTTACTCGTAACGATACGCTATTAACTGGAAGGCAAGACTACCTGTTGTTTGATGACACGTTTGGAACCTCCATTTTGGACAATGGGTTCGAGTTGGGAGGATTTACTTTTCAAGCTGGTGACAAGGTAAAGCTGGAACTTTTTAGGTTAAACCAACCCGCCTATGACTACTTGAATGACTTGGTAAATCTTCTTTTTAACGATGGAGGGCTTTTTAGCCCTCCGCCTCAAAATCCCCGATCGAACATTCAGGTGGTACAGGGTAATGGACGTGTAGAGGGGTATTTCGTGGTTGCGCCAGTTCTGGCCGAGACAGTAACCATTCCAATTGAGTGATAGCTTATTCTTCGTTAGTTGAACTACCGGATTTAAGTCTACGTAGCTCTTCTTTTGAATAAGCCATTTTGGTGATCAATACGAACAAGATGGGAACCAATGAAATGGTGAAAAAAGTAGCCGTCAGCATGCCTCCCAGTACGGTCCATCCGATTGTCTGTCTAGCCACAGATCCTGCTCCCCCGGCAAAAGCCAAAGGTACTACCCCCAAGATGAAGGCAAAGGAGGTCATTAGGATGGGTCGCAGGCGCAGTTTGGCTGCGATGGTAGCCGCCTTTTTGATAGACATTCCTCTGTCTACACGTTCCTTTGCGTATTCTACGATCAGAATAGCGTTTTTGGCGGCGAGGGCCACCAGGGTGAGCAAGCCAATCTGCGCATAGACGTTGTTCGTCAGGGAAGGGAATAGCGAAAGTGTAACCATCGCTCCAAAGACACCCGAAGGGACCGCAAGCAACACCGAAAAGGGCACGGACCAACTTTCATACAAAGCGGTAAGGCAAAGAAAGACGAAAACGATAGACAAAAGGAAGATTATCAGGGTGCTACCGCCTGATTTGATTTCCTCCCGGCTGATTCCGGAGAAATCGATTGAAAAGCCTGCCGGCAGACGGGAAGCAACTTCTCGGATTCGCTCAATGGCTTGTCCGGAACTGTAGCCATTTGCGGCATCCCCATTGACCGTCGCCGAGCGGAATAGGTTGAAATGGCTGATCAAGGGTGCGTTTTCCACCAGTTCCGTCTCCACCAAGCTGCTGATCGGCGTCATCTTTCCCTGATTATTTCTAACAAAAAAGCTATTTAGCGACTGTAGGCTTTCGCGATACATGGTGTCCGCTTGGGCCACCACACGGAAATTTCTTCCATACAGGATAAAATCATTGACATAGATACTTCCAAGGAACGTTTGCAGTGTTGCAAAAGCCTCGCCAATATTCACCCCCTGCCGGGCGGCTTTCTCCCTATCCAAGTTTACCTTATAGGCAGGTGTAGTCGCACTGAAAAAGCTAAACGCGTTGGCAATTTCCTCAGACTGGTTAAGCTGTCCTACGAACTCCTTTAGTTCGGCTTCAAATTCCTGAACGCTAAGAATTCCTTCCATTTCCTGCAATACCACACTAAAGCCTGAAGTGCTGCCTAGGCCGGGGATCGCTGCAGGGGCTACAATCACAATGGAAGCCTCCGGGAGCTTTTCGGCGAGTTCTTTCAAAAGCCGATCCCGGATTTCGAATGCTCCCTGCCCATCACCCTTGCGTTCACTCCAGGGTTTCAGTTGGCAGAAGACGGTGCCACTGTTCGATTTGCTCGAAAAGTTCACGGCATTGAGTCCGGTCACCGCCGTAAAGTGATAAATGTCTTTCTCTTCGCCAAGAATTTCCATGAGCCGTTGGATGGTTTCCAGGCTGCGCGCTGTCGAGGCACCTTCTGGTAGCTGATAGGTGACAAAGAGCCGCCCTTCGTCTTCGTTGGGTATAAAGCCCGTGGGTTTTTGTTGAAAAAGAAACCAAGTGAGCCCTCCCAACAAAGCCAAGCCAATCATAAAAGGGACCGTGTAGCCGTAGCTGTCACCCACCAGCTTTTCATAGCGGTTGTTGGCTGCATCAAACTTCCGGTTAAACCAATTGAAAAAACGATTAATGCCTCGCGACTTTTCGTTTATTGACGAGGGCTTTAGGATGAGGGAACATAGGGCTGGGGTCAAGGAAAGCGCCACAAAACCGGATATGAGCCCCGATGCCGCCACAGCCATCGCAAATTGCTGGTAGAGTCGGCCGACGATTCCGGGAATAAACCCTACAGGTATGAATACGGCGGCTACTATCAGCGACATTGCCACGACCGGCCCCGCAATATCTCCCATGGCTTTTTTGACGGCTTCTTTGGCAGATAGCCCCTCGCGCTCCATATAAGCCATCGTAGCTTCCACGACTACAATGGCATCGTCTACCACAATGCCTATCGCCAATACAAACCCGAATAGCGTCAGGTTATTGATGGAAAATCCAAATGGCAAGAACAAGGCAAAAGTCCCGATGATGGAGACCGGAATTATCAGAATGGGGATGAGGGTACTGCGCCAGTTCTGGAGAAATAGGTACACTACAAAGGATACGAGCAAGAGCGCCAAGATCAATGTTTCGATCACTTCTCCTATGGAAACCCGTACTACCGAAGCCGATTCAAAAGGGATTACGTAGTCGATGTCTTTTGGAAAGGACGCTTTAAGTCTTTCCATTGTTTCGATAATGCCTTCTTCCACGTCAAGGATATTGCTGTCAGGCGTCTGAAACACAATCAGGTAGGCTGCCGGCTTTTTGTCCGTAAAATTGTTGACGCTGTAGTCAAACCTACCAAGTTCCACTCTTGCCACATCTTTCAGGTATACAATGCGGCCATCTTCTTCCGACACCTTGAGAATGACATTTTCAAATTCCTTCTCCGTTTGCAGTCTTCCGTTGGTAAATAGCGTGTATTCAAATGCTTGGTATGACTGCTGTGGCGGGGTGCCGATCGAACCGGCGGCCACTTGAATGTTTTGCTGCCTCAGGGCGTTGGTGATTTCACTGGCAGTAATCCCCAATTGAAACAGCTTATCTGGCTGGAGCCATATCCGCATGCTAAAGTCTTGCGCCCTGGTAAAAATATCCCCTATACCGGGGACACGCAACAATTCGTCCTTTACATAGATATTGGCGTAATTGTTTAGAAAATCAATTCCGTGGCTCCCCTCTGGCGAAAACAGGGAAACAATGAGGAGTAAGCTTGGATTTCGCTGGCGTATGGTGACACCCAAACGCCTAACCTCTTCCGGTAACAGTGGTTCCGCGATATTTATCCGGTTTTGAACCTCGACCGCTGCGGCGTTGATATCGGTGCCCACCTCAAAGGTAATGCTTATCGTAAGCCTCCCTTCGTTGCTGCTGGTGCTTTCCATATATGCCATACCGGGCGTACCGTTTATCTGTGTTTCCAGCGGGGTTGCCACGGTCCGTTCGATGGTTTCCGCATCTGCACCTGTGTAGGTGGCAGACACTTGGATCACCGGAGGTGTAATTCTTGGATATTGGGAAACAGGAAGGTTCACAATCGCCAATGTGCCCAATAACAGGATGAGTAGGGAAAGCACAATGGCCGCATTTGGCCGGTCAATAAAAAAGGCTGAAATCATGGATTAGCCTCCTTTTTAATCTGTATGGGATCCCCTTCTGAGAGACGTTGAATGCCTGCAACAACCACTTGTTGCCCTTCTGAAAGGCCGTCTTCTACCACGATCCGTCCGTTCGATTTGATGCCTGTTTGTACCCTTTGTTGCCTCGCCTCGCCCTCTTCCGCCACAAAAACATAGGTCTCTCCCAGCCGCTCCACCAAGGCACTGTTGGGTACCGTCAGTTTTTGCCCGGCCACGGGTATATGCACCGTTAGCCTATTGCTCATACCGGGTTTGAGCGTACCGTCCGGGTTCGGAAAGCTAAGGCGAATCTGAATCGTACCCGTGCCCGGATCTACCGCCCTATCGATAATCTCAATTTTTCCGGGAAGGGGGTATTCGTTACCATTTGCCATGGTGAGCCGGAATACCGAATCCCTCATGGTCAGCTCTTCATTTTTTTGCATTTCTAAAAAGAGCGGTAGGGATCTTTCGTCTGCAAAGAAGTCCAGCCCGATGGGATCATTTGAGCTGATCACATTCAAAGCGGTTTGTCCAGGATTTACCAACGCTCCCAATCTTACCGATGAAAACCCAATGGTACCATCAAAGGGCGCCCGTATGGTTGCATAGTCAAGATTCACCTGGGCGCTTTCCACTTCTGCTTTTGCGCTGATTAATTCCTGCTCCGCGTTATTGAGTAACGTGAGCGCATCATCATAGATTTGAGCAGCCACGGCGTTACCCTCCCTTAGGCGCTCGTATCTTGATACGTCGCGCTGAATTCGTTGATGGTTGGCCTGTGCTATCCGTAACCGTGAGCTGGCCTGATCGAGAGAGGCTGTGTATCGGGTTTGATCTATCCGGTACAGTACCTGGCCTTTTCTCACTTGTTGTCCGTCTTTTACCGGAATGTCTATTACATACCCAGCCACATCTGCACGAAGCTCCACCTCCTTTAGTGCGACGACTGTCCCTGGATAGGTTTGTTCATTGGTTACGGATTCCAGTTTTACCAAATCGACGGTGACCGTGGTCAGGGGATTTTCTCGTACCGTTTCTTGGGTGCAGCTTACTATGCCCAGCAGGCATAAAAATATCGCTGGTATTTTTGATGTCTGAATCATGGTTCTGATTGGATTTCGCCTCTGGCCCGTTGCAGGGAGGTCTTACTGGTCAGCACGCCGAACAAGGAGCGGTAATAGTTGATTCTCGCAGTACGTAAATCGGTTTCTGCTACTATTAGCTCTAGGAAATTTTTGATTCCCTCTTGATATTGTAGGCTGATGATCTCGTAGATTTCTTCGGCAAGCTGTTTGTTGCCTTCTTGGGTTTTGAACTGGTACAGCTGTTTTTTGTAGTTGCTTAGCGCCTCTTGCAGCTCGGTACTGATGGTGTTGGAAAGCGCGTTCTTCTCCAATTCCAGGTTCTGCCGCTTCAATGCGGCTATCTTGTAGTCATGTCTCCTTCGACCTCCCTGAAAGATTGGGTATGACAATCGCAGGCCTATGAGGGAAAATGGATAGGCTTGTTGGTACAGCGTGTTTCCGATGGGGCTTAAGAACAAAAGGTTGTAGTTATAAAAAGCCGACAGCGAGGGTAAGAACCTCCGCTTCTCGTAGCTTAATTCCGCATCCTGTAGGGCGACTTGGGTCTGTAGCAATCGAAATTCAATGCGTTGTTCTGGAACGAATCCTTGTAACGTGTCTATGTGGATTTCCTGTAAAAGCTGCTCGTAGGGTGCGTATAGGGTGAGATCGGCAGAACCAGGTCTGCCCAGCAGCTCATTAAGTTGGGCTTTGCGGATTTCAATATCTTGTTGATATTGGTACAAGGCAGCTTGCGTATTTTGAAGCGTCATCTCTGCCCGTTTTAGGTCAATCTGGTCTGTCAGTCCGGCTTCATAGAGCAGCTGGGCATCGGTAAGCTGCTTTTGCTGACGGCGTAGGTCCTCTTGGGTAAGGCTGACTTGCTCTTGAGCCAACAAGACTTCATAAAACATCTGGGTAACCGCAACTGTCAGGTTGGTTTTTAATTCTTGCAGCAATTGATCGGCCTGTTTTTTTTGATCGTCCGATTGCTGAAGGCTCCGGATCAATTCGTTGTCGATGATTGGCTGATCTGCTGAAAAGCGCAGACTCGAATTAAATGGAACGCCCGTTCTTACCTCCTGAAATTCACCTGACTCAGGGTTGTTGAAATCCGGAAAAATAGCTACTGGTTGGCTAAAATACCGGTTGTAATCTCCTGCCATTCCAACCTGTGGCATCCAGCCCGAGAGAGCTGATTTTACCTCATTAACGCTAATGATACGCTGATTTTCAACCTGCTTGAGTAAGGGGTTGTTTTCCATGGCCATATCCAGCACCGCTTCCAGTTCCAGATTCTGTGCCCATAGTTTCCCAGGGGTTACGTAGCAAAGTATTAGCCATGCAAAGATTATGTTTTTAATCATTTTGAGATAAAAAGTATCGTATGTACGAATCTAATTTAGCTTCGGATCGGATTAGAAGGTGCCTCTATCCAATGGCAGAAGTGGCAGCCCTTGCAAGGTAGTGATTTTTTTTCGATGTCATAAAAAGTCTGCAACCCAGTTGGTGCTTTTTTCCCATAGGTCATCCCGTAGTTTTTTTGAATGGGCCAGTTTGGAAGGCTTAGAGGGTTTGCTTTTATTGAAATAGGCACCATTCCATTCATCCTTAAGTGGGGAGTTGGCCAGGTAAAGGGTGGTTCGAGCCCCTGCTTCTGCTGAGATCATAAATGGCTGGGAAAGTTTGATCAACCACCTGAAAGCGCCGGTAAACTGACCACCAAAATTGGTCTTGACCACACCAGGATGCAGGGAGTAGGCACCTAGTCCTTCGTGGGCGTATTTTTCCTGAAGCGATTTGGAAAAGAGGATATTGTACAGTTTTGCGTTGGCATAAGCTGGAAAGGAACTGTAGTTTTTCGCGGTATTCACTTGGTTCAGCTTAGGATTTGCAGCCCGATGAGCTTCTGAACTGACATTGATGATGCGCGGATTTTTCGCATTCAAAAGGAGCGGCATTATTTTTTGGGTCAATAGGAAGTGTCCAAGGTGGTTTACTTGGAAGGTGGTTTCAAACCCATCACGGGTAATGGTCCCCTCTGGAAATATACCTCCGGCGTTATTGATCAATAGATCCAATGTGGCAATTTTTCCTCCTATGTAATCAGCGGCTGCGGCGACAGATTTTAGGTCCTCTAAGTCGCAATAAACCACTTCGAATCGGTCTCTTGGAAGGTCTTTAGGGAGTTCTCCCAACAAAATGCTTGCTTTCTTTTCGTTTCTTACCAATAAAAATAGGCGTTGACATTGGGTACTGAGGCCTTTGACCGTTTCAGCACCTATGCCAGAGGTGCATCCGGTGATAACTGCATTCATATGGGCAAGGGTTTAAAGGGTTGTTTAGGGGTACTAACTGGAGATTTCCGTTTATTGTTCGTTTAGGATACCAATATTTCAAATTAGAAGGCGATTCCGAGCACGGTCATTTGGTGCGAAGGGGGGGGCGTGATGATAGGCGAATCGGTCACAAAAAACCGGTAGGTGGGCATCGACTAGGTTGGCGGGGAAATTCGGCCTGACTTGCCTAAAAAGGCCGTCCATATGCTATTTTTTTCTATTTTTGTCCGACTAATTCTCACCATTTCACCCTAATGCAGTTGACCATTGAGTTGATATGCTAAGTTAGTAGGTTGTCAATCAATTGTTTGTACATCGGGTTTGGACAATCAGGTGTTATTGAAACCGTTCCGTCGTGGAGGATAATAAAAAGTTTATAGACATTCAGAAGGTAATTGGGGATAAGAATCCCGCTCTGCTCAAGTGGATGCCTGGCTTTGTGCTTTCCTATATTAAACGGATCGCCCATGAGAAGGATATAAATGAGATTATGGCCAAGCATGGAAACCTGCGCGGCTTGGATTTCGTGGATGCACTCGTGGATGAGTTTGGTGTGGAGGTGGTTTTGCAGGGTGCGGAAAACATCCCGCTTGACCGACCGGTGATATTTGCATCGAACCACCCGCTAGGTGGATTGGATGGGATTGTACTCATGCATGCCCTTGGAAAGTACAGAAAGGACTTGAAGTTTTTAGTCAATGACATTCTGCTGAACATACCCAATTTTGAGGGGCTTTTCGTGCCTGTAAACAAGCATGGCGGGCATGGAAAGCGTGGTGTGGAACGCATTGAACATACGTATGCTTCCGAGGAGGCTGTCTTGATTTTTCCTGCCGGGTTGGTATCACGAAAGCAGGAGTCGGGCATCAAGGATTTAGAATGGAAAAAAAGCTTCATCAGCAAATCCAAAAAATATAAAAAGGATGTCGTTCCGGTATACATGGATGGCAAGAACTCGTCTTTTTTTTACGGACTGGCAAATTTTCGAAAGAAAATGGGGGTTAAGGCCAACGTAGAGATGTTTTACTTGGCCGATGAGATGTTTGGTCAGAGAAATAAAAAAATTTCCGTCCATGTAGGAAAACCCATTTCTTACCAGTATTTTGATGATTCTAAAAGCGACAGGTACTGGGCAGAAGTGGTTAAAAACAAGGTTTACGATATGGCCCTAGATAAATGACATCTATGCAAGAGATTATAGCTCCGGTAGATAGAGCACTTATAAATAAGGAACTTACACCAGATAGGTTTTTACGGTATGTAAATAACGGAGAAAACGAAATTTACCTGGTCAATCATCACAATGCCCCGAACGTGATGCGGGAGATCGGACGCCTTCGGGAGATCTCCTTTCGGTCAGCGGGCGGGGGGACTGGACTTCCTTTAGACGTAGATGAAAACGATACCTGCGAAAACTGCTATCAACAACTGCTAGCATGGAATCCTCAGGACCAAGAAATCATTGCTGGATATCGGCTGATCAAATGTTCGGATGCAGGTCACGATAAAAACGGGGAAATCAATCTTTCCACGGCCCACCTTTTTCGTTTTTCGAAAAAATTCAAAACAGACTATTTGCCCTACACGATTGAGTTGGGCAGATCCTGGGTACAGCCTAACTATCAACCGAGCATAGATAACCGGAGGGGACTGTTTTCGCTTGATAATCTCTGGGACGGCTTGGGAGCTGTGGTGATGTTGAATCCGGACGTTAAATACCTATTTGGCAAAGTGACCATGTACCCGCACTACCACGCCGAGGCGCGTGATTTGCTGATTTACTTTATGAATCATTATTTTCCCGATCGGGAGCGACTGGTAGAGCCGATTGATCTATTGGGTTACAAAGGAGACGTGACACGCATCACTGGGATGTTTGATAGCCTGTCCTATAAAGAAGGTTATAAGCTGCTCAATTCAAAAGTCCGTGCACTTGGTGAAAATATACCTCCCTTGATAAACACCTACATGAACCTGTCTTCAACGATGAAGACCTTTGGCACGAGTATGAATTATGAGTTTGGCGCGGTGGAAGAAACCGGAATTCTGTTGACGATAGCGGATATTTACGATACCAAGAAGCACCGTCATCTGGATACGTTTGAACGAGACCGGCATTTTGGCAAACGAAGCAATCGTTGACCTCAGCCCGCTGATTTGGTGATGGAGAATAAGGCAAAGATACCACTGTTTCCCTTTGGTAATACAGGACTACAAATGCCGCGTATGGTATTTGGAAGTAGCGACCTGGGCAACTTGTACCGGGAGATGCCCTTTCAACAAAAGCTGGAAATCATTCGTCAATGCCTAGCGCTAGGCGGCAAGCACACCGTGTTTGATACGGCTGGTAAGTATGGTGCCGGATTGGCATTGGAGGTGATCGGTAACTGCCTGCATCAGCTGGGTGTTGGCCCGGATGAGGTAGTTATCAGCAATAAGCTTGGCTGGGTACGTTCCCCGTTGAAGGGTTCGGAACCCACTTTTGAGCCGGGTATATGGAAAGGCATCAAAAACGATGCGGTACAGAAAATAAGTTACGATGGCATCCTCGAATGTTTCGAGGAAGGCAATACGCTGCTAAAGCACTATGTGCCTCAGTTGGTCAGCGTGCATGATCCGGATGAGTATTTGGATGCTGCGCGCAGTGAATCTGACAGAAAGCGGCGATTTGAGGATATCTTGGAGGCGTACCGAGCCTTGGAAAACCTCAAGCGTGAGGGTCGTGTAGCAGGCATCGGGGTAGGCGCCAAAGACTGGAAAGTGATCCCTGAGATTTATCGCCACGTACGCCTGGACTGGGTGATGGTTGCTAATAGCCTCACGATTTATCAGCACCCCCCTGAGCTGCTAGGGTTTATTGCGAAGCTCCATCACGATGGCGTGGCAGTGATCAATGCAGCCGTTTTTAATGGGGGGTTTTTGGTTGGTGGAGATCGGTACAATTACCAACTCTTAGACCCTGCAAAACCAACCGATGCCAAGAAGCTGGCATGGAGACACCGGTTTCACCTCCTTTGTGAACAGCATGGAGTGAAGCCGTCCCATGCGTGTATTCAATTTGGAATGTCCGTACCGGGCATACACAGTGTGGCCCTTAGCACCGCAGATGAAACCCGTCTTATGGAAAATTTTCATGCCACCCAATATCCCCTTCCTGCTTCATTTTGGGAGGCCATGAAGGAGGCCGAGCTCCTACCTGATTTTAGCTTTCTATAAACCATATAACCTTCCTATTCAAATGCCACAATCCACCAACCCTGCAAAAGCCGCTTTGATTTCTAAAAGGGACTTTTGGCCTTTTTTGCTCCTTACCATGCTGTTTGCCCTTTGGGGCGTAGCGCATAATATGACCGATACGCTGTTGGCGGCGTTTAAGCGAATCATGAGCATGACTGATTTTCAGACTTCTTGGATACAGTTGGCTTTCTACGGTTCGTATTTCTGCTTGGCTTTGCCAGCAGCCCTGTTCATCCGGAAGTATACGTATAAGTCGGGAATTCTACTTGGTTTGGGGCTATTTGCGATTGGTGCACTATTGTTTTATCCCGCAAGTGTGTTGATGTCTTATGGGTTTTTCTTGTTTGCGCTTTACGTGTTGGCTGGGGGCCTGTCTGTATTAGAAACCGCAGCCAATCCTTACATTCTGGTAATCGGACCCCAGGAGACCGCCACGCAGCGACTGAATTTAGCCCAGTCCTTCAATCCTATAGGATCTATTCTTGGGGTTTACCTGAGTAAGGTTTTTATACTTTCCAAACTGAATACCGCCGAGGCGGCTGACCGTACGTCCATGGATCCTGAAAGTTTAAAGGCCATTCAGGCTGAGGAGTTGGCGGGTGTCATGGGTACCTACGTCGGCGTGGCGATGTTTTTGGTGTTGGTTTGGTTTGTTATCAAGGCAGTACGGATGCCCGTTGCTTCTGAAACCGTGGAAAAGGACGGTGTCATTTCCGGATTCCGTAGGCTGCTAAAAAACCGAAATTACACCCTGGGAGTGATGGCCCAGTTTTTTTACGTGGGTGCTCAGATCGGAGTATGGTCCTTTACCATCCGATATGTGATGGTGGAATTGGACATGAATGAAAGTGATGCTTCGGACTATTATTTGTTGTCACTCGTGTTGTTTGCAGTCAGCAGATTTGTCTTCACTGCATTGATGAAATATGTGAAGCCTTCGTTGCTGTTAGCTGCCTCGGCGTTGGCCGCTACCGCATGTAGCCTGATGGTCATTTACTCCAGCGGTATGACCGGCGTGATTTCATTGGTGATGGTCTCGGTGTGCATGTCGTTGATGTTTCCAACGATTTACGGCCTTTCTGCTGTAGGGTTGGGCAATGATACCAAGCTTGGAGGTTCGGGACTGATCATGGCAATATTAGGAGGTGCGGTGATCACAGCCATTCAAGGTCAGGTTTCAGATGCGACCGGTAGTATCGGTCTATCTTATTGGGTACCAGTTGTTTGTTTTGTAGTGGTCATGGCTTTTGGGCTGAATAATTTCTTTGAAAAAAGGAAGTTAACAGCAGCGCCTACCATGGTGATGCCCGAATAAAAGCCTCAATGGTAGAAACCGACCATTTGGCCCCTTTGTATTAGCCTGTTTTCACGGTTTGTAAAAAAACTAGTTCCTTCGTTTGGTAAATTCTGTCATTGGATTCCGGACGAAGGATTTTTTTTGTATTTTTCAGTTGTATTAGTATTGAAATTTTTTACTTTTTAAAAATAAAAAATTATATTCCGAAATGGCTCATCCGGATCAAAAATACATCGATGCCCTGCTAAACAACGATCAGAAAATACTCAAAGAGCTATACGCTACCTATTCGGGAAAAATCAAGTGGATGATTCTGAAAAACAACGGTTCCGAGCACGATGCCGGCGACATTATTCAGGAGAGCTTGTTGGTGATTTACCGCAGGGCTATGAAAGGAGACTTTGTGTTGACCTGTCCGTTTGACGCCTATTTTTACATGGTGTGCAAGAAGCGTTGGCTGAATGTGCTCTCAAAAAGAAAATCCAATCCGAAGGTAACAATCGAAGAGGATGAAAGATATATTCCCGTAGAGGATAGTTTCAGTCTAGCCGAGGATACGTTGCTGGAGGAGGAGCGAATGGCCCTACTGAACAAAAAAATCAAGGAGCTCGGCGATGCTTGCAGGGAATTGTTGCGCCTGAGTTGGTCGGGGAAATCCATGGAGGAAGTGGCCGCGATGTTAAGCTATACCTACGGCTATGCAAGAAAGAAGAAGTCTGAGTGTATGGGAAGGTTAGTCGAGCTGGTCAAGAACTCGTCGGAGTATGGGGCATTAAAATGGTAGTTCATGGATAATGATAGGTTCAGCGATTTTGAAAAGTACCTGGCAGGAGGTATGTCCGAAGAGGAACGAAGTACCTTTGAGCAGAATCTGGAAAGCGATCCGGAACTGAAACAGGATTTTACTATTTACCGGCGCATAGAGACCGACATGCGTGCTTTCTACAGAACCTCTGACATACAAGGCCCGTTACGGGAAACATTGGAAAGGCTGGGGAGGGAATACGTGCTGTTCGATAGACATAAGGAACCGAAGAGGGGCTATTTCCTCCCTTTTTTGAAAGGGGTTGCTGCCGTATTATTGGTGTTAGCTGGGGTATACGTCCTGTATCTGACTGCATCAAAGGGTCTCGATCAGGAAGTTGCTACCTATTATGCCGATAACTATTCGACCCTGAGTCAGACAATGGGGCAGGCGAAGGATGAGATGCAACGAGGAATTGCAGCCTACAATCAAAAAAAATACGAAGTTGCGGAGGGTATTTTTTCGGGAATGCTGGAAGACGATCCGGAAAATAGTGAGGCATTAAGGAATCTAGGGCTCAGTTACCTCGCAATGGGAGACTATGCCAATGCGTTGCGTGTATTTGAGCAGTATGGTCGCATTCCGGATTTATTTGTCAACGACGGACGGATGCTTCAGGCGGTCACTCTATTGATGCGGGGCGAAGCAGCGGACGATGCCAGGGCTAAAGTTCTGTTGCAGCAGATCGTTTCAGGCGATGAGCCTGGAAGCGTGCAAGCAGAGGCTTGGCTCAAGAAGTTTAAGTGAAGGTTTTTTCCAACCGTAGGCTGACGAATTTGGATTGATCTGAATGTCGGAATGAGATGTTCTGAGACGGGATATATCGACTGTGCATAAGCGGCATTTTTGGTGGTCTAGGCAGGTTAAATAAGCTTATTTGAC
This sequence comes from Lunatimonas salinarum, assembly GCF_017811155.1. Lineage (GTDB taxonomy): Bacteria > Bacteroidota > Bacteroidia > Cytophagales > Cyclobacteriaceae > Lunatimonas > Lunatimonas salinarum. The sequence continues at coordinate 260,218 of NZ_JACVCV010000007.1, forward strand.
TTTTCAAGGCACGAAAATGTTTCATGTAATTTAATTATACTGGTTTTTCACATCTGTAAAATATGCTTATGTCGGTTTTTGTTTCATTTATCTTAGTTCGTAGCTTGTCATTCTGTGTTTTATGGTAAAAATTTATTTTCCAATATTGTTGTAAACATTGTATAATTTGACGTAGTTAGCTATTCTTTAAAGGAAAAAATTGGAATCTGAGAAGTTGGACGTTAAAAAGGAAGTTATGAAAGTGATCGTTTCTGGAAGAGAAGTGTTTGGTCCTACGAGCAGTCGGGAGGGCCTTTCGTGGGGAGAGTTTGTAACTTGGACCGGGTTGAATCAGGTTGAAGAGTTGGTGTCATTGGATTCCTTTTATAACGGGCCTATTGAGGGCTTGCAGGGTGTCTATGATACGCAGAGTGATCTAGTGGGCAAAATCAACGACTTTGTGCATGAGATGGTGGAAGAGAAAATGCAACACACCGGTTTGCCGTCGGAGTTCAGCCTCTTAGCCATTCTGATCTACCCATTAACGGACGACCTTGAGGTTCTAGAGGGGGATTTTGAATTTATCGGCTACGATATTGTCCATCAATCCGCAGGTCACAGTGTCTTGGTGCAACTTGGCTGGATGGCGGGCATGGCGTTCCATTCAGAGGTAAACCGGTATGGACTGTTGGAAAGTGCCCAATCGGCAAGCCTCCTGCTTGCGTCAATCAGGAACAGCTTTCCCGAGATGGAAATGGTAGATGGAAGCGTGGCAGCCGTATGGAGGCATAGAACAATTGGAAGAAATACGCTTTTTACCAGGGTAAAGGAATCTGAGGCGTTTGTCGTGTTGTAATCCTAGTAGCAAGGGTTAGGAATTCGGTGATTGGAAAAGTAAATCAGGCTGCCTGAAAAGTGCAGCCTCTTTTTTTTGTTTTTTGGAGCGGGTTCTTGGGTGGTTTTTTTGGGCGCATGGATTTTTCAGCTTTCATTTTCGGCTCCTAAAGGGGTAACAATCTGTGAAATTTTTGATATAACGGCATAACTGAGACAGGTACTGCATGAGACTGAACGTAAGAGCATCGATGATCGAAATGATTTTGGTGGCAGCCATTTTACTTTTGGGGATTGGGTGGTTCCAAGACTGTCTTTACCACAAAAATGTGTTTGTATTGCCCTCCTACGCAGTCGGTTCATCCTTCGATCGTGCCTCAGTCAAAGGGGTTTATTTTGGGGAATTGTCAAGGACTAGGGCAGTTGGAATCCCGCTCCACGGGCAAAGGAGTTACATCAGAGGTTTTAGAGAATTGTAGGGTTTTGATAGGGGGTAACAACCCGAGAGAATTCAGGATATAGACACGAATTTGACCGGTTAGCAACAGGAACCTGAACGCAAAACCTAAATGGAGGAGATGTATTTTTGCCCTACAGAACACGCACGCTATGGATTAAAGCCCCCGGTTTCGGTCCTCCTTTCCCGAAATTGTCAAGCAATTCAGCTGTACACCTATGTAGCCGGCTTTTTTGGAAGTGCAGGCAAGTACGAGTTTAATATTCCTATGGATCCCGATATGTACGCCAAGGCCCAGTTTAAGGTGTTTCTTCAGACCGCCGAGGGATGGTTTGCGGCTCCGGGTGTGGATCCTGGAGGAACAGTTTACTACCGCATTTATACGGCCTATGCAGCAGGTTGGGCGCGGATTTTTGTATTGCCCCTCGCGTCTGATTCCTTATCCGAGTGGACAGTTTCCGTCAAAGTGCTTACACTATCCATGGATGCTGCTCCGTCAGATTTGGATTATCGAAATTACCATCAGGTATGCGCATTGTTCCGGACCAAAAAATTGGCAGAAAATTCGAAAATAATGTAGAAAGCGGGGTAACACGGGTGACACTTCATGGATATATCGCTGTAGCAAAAGAATTAACCAAAAAGGGATTTGGCGTTGGAGTTGGCAAGTGGGCCCGGAGAGCATTACCCGAAATTGCTTATTCGGGTGGTCGAAGTCTCCGAGAGCAAGCCCGGTACGGAGCGGCCTTTTCAGATTCCCAAGCCACGTAGAAATTTTCGGGCAAGCAATAAGGCTTCTTTCTGTAAATTCTACCGGTTTGGATAAGTACCATACAAAAAGTGTATATCGCTGCTAGTTGTATTTGTTAGTACTGAAAAAATATATTTTATAAAAATTAAATTTGTATTTGATAATTATTATACACAAATTAAACACAAAATGGGCATCCCGCTTCGGCTTTTACTCTGCAGTGGTGGGACAACCCTGATAACCCTAAAACCCGTCTACTATGCCTACTACTCAAAATCCAGACCCAAAAGGAGGAGGTTCTTCCGATTTGTTCAATAACCTGATCCATTTCAAATTGAATCTAGGGAATGAGCCGGGTGCTGCTTCCCTAGCCAAGAAAATCAAAACTGCGGAGATACAGTATACCTGGGCGGAAAAGAGTAAGCAGGATCCGCTGGATCTGATCTTTTTGGAGAGTGCGTATTTTCCTGAGGATCTGGTGTTGGTAAAAACGAAATCGTCCTCTTACGAAAGTTTAGTAAGTTTTAAGGGAGACCCGGCGGAGAGGTCGTCGATACTTCACTATCAATATTCCTTTAAATCCTGCAGATTTGGCACTGAGGAATGCTGCGTGGACGGTAAGGGGGGAGAATTGCCGGAGCTTCGTTCCACTGATTTTATCCCTTTGGATGGAGGGATAAATGATGGAAGGGACAAGCAGCTCGTAATTGCGGTATTGGACACCGGAATTGTCCCAGGGCTTATCCCTGCAGAGTATTTGTGGGAAGATCCGACCATTGAAAAGGGCAATGACTACCTTGAAAACATCGCAAAGGGAGTCCACGGAAGAAACTTTGTTTCAGAGTCGGAATTGCCCGTAAAAGACGAGTACGGCAAGATGGTTCTGCGAGATCCAGAAAATTTGGATATTACCGACGACCATCCAAGGCTGCATGGCACCATGATGTGTGCGTATATCATAAATCAGTTTCGTGATTCGGACTATGCGGTGAAGATCATGTGTTTGAAAACCCACCAATCAAATGGTACCGGAAGTTTGGAGGACATCTACCGGGCAATTCATTTCGCGAGGTACCATGGGGCAGATTTTATACAGGCAAGTTGGGTATTTCCAGCCAATATGAATGAGAGTTATAGTATTCTGAGGGATGGGATACAGCAGGCATTCGCGGAAAACAACACCCTACTTGTCACGGTATCTGGCAATAAAGAGAACGACCTGACCAATCCACACTTTTTTCCCGCAAAATTTGGTGATCGGGCGGTCAATCATCCCTTGGGCGTATTGGTAGCGGTTACTGTCTCTCAGGATCACGCTACGGTGTCTCCTTTTGAAGTGGGCAATAATATTTACGTGGATTTTGGGGTTCCGTGTGACAAGGACGAACATGGCCATTACCTGTTTGAACTGCCGTTGAAGACCAAAAATGGCGAATTGAACTATCAGCAAGGAGGATCCATCGCTGCTGCGATCACGACAGGATTTTTGGCATCGGGTTTTCCGGAAATGTTGTACGTAAACAGGAGAAGTAGGGGAAAGCAAGGGTTTTTAGAATACGGCGATCAATCCGCCTTTTTGGCACATCCCGAACTGGCTGAAGGGATCATCGGAGGGCGGGTGTTGAATCTTGTCCAGAAAGCCAATGGGGCATGATCGCCCGCGTAGGTGCCAGGTACCTGTATCTACTTGGTATGGGTGTGATCATCCTATGGACCGCTTATACCAATCGTTCGTATGGACAAGGGCGGCTTGAACCCGATTGGCAATTGGCATTGCAGGAGGTCATGGCCATCACAGATGCAGACGAAAGAAATGTGCGGTTGGAGGAGCTCCGTAACCAATATGTGAATGAAGTAGGTGCCGATGGCGGTTATTACGGTCAGTTATCGCACGTGCTGGCCACTTCCTTTGGAAGAGCAGGCAGGTTTAATGAGGCCTTTGGGGTTTTTGAGCAGGCATTGGTTGCGCATAGACTTCCACACTCGGAGGATCCTTCCATGGTGGTGAATTCCTTTTATAACCTCGCTTTTTTTCATTTGGGGCTCGGGTTGATTCCCGAATTTAGGGCCTATGCCGATAGCTGCATTCATTATAGCAATGTGTACCCTGAAAAGCAATACATAGGCATTCATACCTACGAACTGCTCGCCACGTATTATTACGATATTGGCGACTATGCCAGTTGTTTGGCAAAGGCGGAGCTGGGTATTCAAACTGCTGAAGTGGAGGATCGTTATGTGGGCCTCCTGTACCTGCAGAGTGCGCAGGCAGGCTTGGCCCTGCCGGACCAAAGCGGCACTTACGCAAAGGCTGCTGAAGCATTGGAAAGAAGCCGGATCTTGTTGAAGGACGATCCAGATTTGGCAGGATTGGTAAGGTCCGTAGAGGCACATTACCAATGGAAAACTGGTCATCCGGAATTGGCTCAGCGCAGGTATGAAGAAGCCATAGCCCGATATTCCCGTGCCGAGGATTACGAGGGGGTAGTCCGAAACCTGCTGAAATTGGGGAATTTGTACTCCGATAAACTTGGTAATCCGGCAATGGCCAAGAAGGTGTTTGAAGAGGGGTTAAAGACCCTTGACCGCGTAAATCGCATCGACTTAAAGCCCCGGATATTAAATAGCTTGGCGCTGCTGTTGTTGGAGAATGATGTTGATGCGGCTATTGCTTATTTGCAGGAGGCACTAGACGGCTTGCGAGTCGTACCTAATAGATTTGAACTGGGTGGAGAAGAAGCTGGCTATTCCAATGACTTACTTGCAGGAATCCTACTAGGAGACTTGGGCAAGTCTTTTTCATTGAAATTTAACAGCACCGGGGATTCAACCGATCTACGCACGGCGCTTTCGCACTTCAACGCTTTTATCGCGGCGACTGACCGAGTTAGGTGGAGCCACGAATACGATCAGTCCAAGCTCTATTGGCGGGAACAGGGCAAGGAGACCTTTACCCAAGCGTTGGATGTGTGTTTCCAGCTTAATGATGCAGCGGCTGCCTACCTGTTTTTTGAAAAGAGTAGGGCGGTGATGCTTCAGGATAGGCTCAACGACCAAGAAGCCCGCCGGTTTCTTTCCGAGGCAGAGAGTGCTCGGGAAAAACAGTTGAGAATTGACGTGGCTTCACTCGCCCAAAGGCTAGCAGATATGGATGAAAGCATGGATCACTATCCGGAGAGGCAAGCTGAGTTGAGTCGATTGCGCGAGCAGTACCGATCCTTTGTCAAATCATTGGAGTCTAAGCATCCGCAGTATGTGGAGGCAAAATATGGTGCATCCACAAGGCCTCTATCCATATTGCGCCAATTGTTGAAGGAGGGAGGCCAAAGTTATGTAGCTTTCTTTAACGGGTTAGCCGATCAGCAGGGGGAGCAATACATATATGCGCTGGTAGTTAATCCGGAGGACGCCAGGTTTGTGAAAGTTCCCATGGGGCAGTATAAGCTTCGGGCAGATCGTTTTTTGGAGATCGCCGCTTCGAAGGAATTGCTCAATAGGAATTTTGGCGAGTTTATTTCACTAGGGTACGAATTGTACCAACAGCTGATAGCCCCGCTGGGGGCTTTGCAAGAGCGATTGATTGTATCTCCGGACGATAGGCTTTTACCGGTAGACCTTCTGGTAAAGGATCAGTGTCCTAATGGCAGCTTTTTGCTGTATGATTATGCCGTTAGTTACACCTATTCTGCAGGACTACTTGGTCAGTCCCATCGCGGGGGACTCGATGGAAAGCCCACCCTATTGGGATTCGCCCCGGTTAGCTATCAAGCTCACCTACAGCTCCCCACATTGACGGGTGCCGATTTCTCCCTTAATAAGTTGAACACATTTTTTTCGGGCTGTGAGTTTTTTGTGCAAGGCGATGCCACTAAAGGTAGATTTATGGACAAGATAACGGATCATGCCATGGTGGTGCTATATACCCATGCCGAGGCTGATACGGCTAATCAGGAGGCCTATCTGTATTTTCACGACGATAGGTTGAAGGTTTCCGAACTGCAACTACTCGATGCGCTGCCGACAGAACTAATCATCCTTTCGGCATGCAATACCGGTACCGGGGCGAACCGACCGGGTGAGGGAGTCTTTAGTTTGGCTAGGGGCTTTGCGGCTGCAGGTATACCCACGAGTGTCACGACACTTTGGGAAATAGATTCCCGTGCGACTTATTCCCTGACCGAGAATTTTTACCGGCAAGTGGTTACAGGCATTTCCATGGATGAAGCCCTTCGGCAGGCAAAGCTCATGATGCTACAAGGCGATGACCGCATGCAGGCATTGCCATACTTTTGGGGAGGGAGCATTGTTTTAGGCAGTGTTCAGCCATTGATCGTAGAAAGAAATTGGAGCAAAAGTCTCTGTTATGGGATGGTGGGGATACTGTTTATCCTCGCAGTTGTGGTTTATTGGGTAAGGGCAAGGAAAAGGGATAGATCAAATGGCAGCTTTTAGAGGTTTGGTATGTTTCCAAAAAAAGCCCCACGGGATACACGCATTTTTGCCGTATTCCATGGGGCCTCTACAGGTAAGTGGCTTAGGAATCAGATGTTAGCCAGTTCAAACCCTGCAGGGTAGGCTCGCTTCACAAATTCGTTGGCCGGATCAAAGTTGGTCACCTTCATGTTGGCACCATCCCAGAGGAGTTTGATATCCCTGCCGGGATAGTTGTATTTTCCATCTGCACGGGGCTCTCTGTAATCGTAGCTTCGAATGGCCAGATTGCCCATCAATACTGTTTCGGTCAGCGGCCCGGCAATGGAAAAAGGAGAGCTTAATTCTTGGAATTCCTTTGAACCATAGCCTGCGATGCATGCATTTACCCACTGTGCATAGTGTCCACCGATATTTCCGGACACTCTAGGGAGTGTTTCTTTCACGCTGATACTGTCATTCAGTGAAAGCGGCAGCAATCGGGGGTTTAATCCGTAGGTATCACACATCATTTTGCCCCGTGTACCTTCGATGATTACCCCGTTGCCTCCATCTCCCATTTGCTCGTTTGCTCCCAATTCGTCCGGGCGGCTGGGTTTGATGCCACCGTCCATCCAATGGAAGTCCAGTAGGGAACCGTTTGGTCTGCGGAATTTCAGGGTTATATGCGAAGAAGGCGGGCAGCTTTCTGGGAAATAGCCTCGGGTAAATTCCCCGACATATACGGATCCAACACTACATTCTGCTTCAATGGGATATCCCAGGTCCAAAATGCGGTAGGGAGGCTCCATGATGTGGCAGGCCATGTCACCTAATGCCCCTGTGCCGTAGTCCCACCATCCCCTCCAATTGAATGGGTGGATGTTTTCGGTAAAATCCTTTTTAGGAGCAGTTCCCAACCAAAGGTTCCAGTCCAGGTGTTTGGGGGCTTTTTTGGCGCTGGCTTTTGGCCATTCTACGCCCTGTGGCCATACGGGACGGTCTGTCCAGCACCAAACGCTTTTGGCTTCACCGATCAATCCGGCGGCGTACCACTCCCGCATTTTTCGGACACCGTCACCGGAAGCACCTTGGTTGCCCATTTGAGTGACCACTTTGTACTTTTCAGCCGCTTTTGTGAGGATGCGTGCTTCGTAGATGTCGTGGGTCAGCGGCTTTTGAACATACACGTGTTTGCCCAATTGCATCGCCGAAAGTGCCTGTACGGCGTGGTTGTGGTCTGCGGTAGAGACGGATACGGCATCAATGTTTTGGTGTTCTTTTTCGAGCATCTTGCGGTAGTCCCGGTAGTAAGCGGCCTTGGGATAGTCGGCTACACTTCGTGCAGCACGTTCGTCATCCACATCGCAGAGCGCTATGATTTCTGCATTTCCACTGTCATAGAAGGCTTTGATGTCTGAGTAGCCCTTGCCGCCCACGCCAATTCCGGCAATACGTAACTTGTCGCTGGGGGCCTTAAATCCGGGGCCTCCCAGTACGTGGCGGGGAACGATGTAAAAACCGGCTAACGCCGTGGCAGAAGTTTTCAGAAACATTCTGCGTGGATTTCCATTTTCGGGTAAACTGTTTTTCTCCATTTGTATCGACTGCGTGATGATAGACTGATTTTTAGTTTTCTAATGTAAAAAAATTATCCCTAAAAAATCAATACAAAATTGATCGCTTTTTGTGATCGTAGGATAAAGGGGGATTTTAGGGGAATTCGTAGGCTTTTTCAACCCGGCAAATGCGCACCGAGTAGTGCGCATACCATCTTTCTTTTCCGGTTTTTTGCGCCATTTTGTGGAGGCTTACCTCTTTCCAGGCGGCGATGGACTCCAAGCTATCCCAATAGCTTACGGTAATACCGAGTCCGTCTCGGGCAGACTCATGACCCAGATATCCCGGTTGTTTTACCACAAGTTCTTCCATGAGCTTGGCCATTTCGGAATATCCACTGTCATCAGGCCGCTTAACACTGGTGAAAATCACCGCATAGTAGGGAGGAGTAGGTGTTTGGGCAATCATGCCTAAAATTAGGCATTTTTTTCAGTTCCGATAAGCCGGTGGTTTCCATATTCGTCCTTACCCCAGTCTCCATTGATCAATGCCTTCGAGGATTTTTACAAACACAATCAAATTAGTTTAACAAAATATTCTAAATTAACATATTTAAATATTAAAATTAGATAAAATGACAATATAAATTAATATATTAAAATCGGTAAAGTATAAATAATATTAGTTGAATCATTGTAAATTTAAAAGAGACCTGTTATTAAAATACATTAAAAATATTTTTAAAAATAATTATATTAATTGATTAGGAAAACAATTTTCATTCATCTACTTTTCTAAAAAAAAGGAAATGATGAGGTGCTTTTTAATGGTTGTTTTTTTTACAGGTTTCTATGGTTTAGGTTTTGGTCAGGGAGGTGACACGATTCGTGCAGGCAGGCTTTTTCTAGATAAGAGGGGGTATAGTCTGGGGATAAATTCTCAGCTTGCGGTAGAGGGATTGTTCGACCAAAGTATATTTACCCCAATGGAGATTTTGTTAAGGAAAGGGGCAAAGAACAACCAGGCATTCCGGGTCCGGCTAAAAGGCCTATTGGCCAACACTGAAAGAAACGACGATCAGGAAAGGCGGAAAACCCATCAATCCCAGTTGGGCTTGGCGTTGGGGTACGAGTGGTACCTGCCTCTTGGTAACCGATTCGGCTATTATTATGGAGGGGAAGCTGAAATGGGAGTGAATAACAACAACGTTACCAGGTATTTTATCAATAGCACATCAATGGGGGATTTTTTTGTGAAACGAACAGACTTTGAAAAGACACGAAGAATCGGCGTATTGCCGTTGGCTGGTTTTACCTATAGACCATTGCCCTATTTATATGTTTCGCTTGAAATGCGGCTGGAAATTTTCTACGAGAAGCTCAAGTTTAATTCGGATTCGCTGATTGCCCCAATTGAAAACCCAAATAATTCCATGCCTGGTTCCTGGGGCAGATATAACATAGCAAACTGGAAATTGAATTTCCAGCCGTATTCGGGAATTTTTATTCACCTTAAATTTTAAATCTTATGAAAAAAATCTATTTACTGTTGTTGATGTTGTTGGTGTACCATTAATACAGCTATGCTCAATTATTTGTTTCCGGTCCCCAATTGGTTTGTCCCGGAGAGTCTATGGAATACACGACTGTCCATGCTACGTCGGGAAGTTGCACATATAGATGGACAGTGACAAATGGAGTTTTTACCGCTAATGGGAGTACAGTCATCGAAGGCCCCTGGGGGTTGATGCAATTTGTCAATGTTACTTGGAATAATGTACAGGCTACTTCAAGTGCCGCAGCGCCGAAAGGAACGCTTAAGGTTGAAAGGATTAACTGCGCAACTAACGGGGGAGATCCTCCATCCCACAGCTTGACTAATATTATCATCAAAACACTGAATAATGTTACACCAGGGTCGATATCCGGTCCAGTTGCAGTAAATAGAGGGGTGACCAATAACCTTAGTTATTCTATTCAACGGGTGGCTTTTCCAAATACAGGTGTACAGGGAGGACATCCTTCGACACTCTATGCGGACAGCTACCAGTGGATTATTCCTTCGGGTTGGAAAATAGGGACAACGACCAGCAATGGAACTACCCCAATCACCGGCCAAAGCCATTCCGTAACCGTGACTCCCCATTCTTGTGACGGTAATGGCGGAAAAATAAGGGTAAGGGCATTTAGCAATTGCGGCTCAGGCTATACAAGCAACTGGTCAAATGAAATTACTATTTCCAGACCTTTGCCCACTTTGACTTTTAACCAAGCGCCCCCCAGTTCCATTACGTGTGGTGTAACGACTCCCATTACAATTAGTGTTGCGGCGGTTCCAGGTGCTACAAGTTATAGCTGGACAAAACCTAATGGCTGGGGAGGCTCTAGTACTTCAAATACCATTACGTTGACCCCGAATGGAACAAACGGTGGCAATGTAACGGTGACAGCCAACTTATGTGGGACACAAACTTCCACCTTATCCACGGCCATCAATATAAATATATTCAATCCTTCCAACCCGCCCACGATCTCCGGAGCTAATTTGCTTTGCGTATCCAACTCAAGTTATTCATTACAAAACCTGCCGGCTGGAGCCACTGCCACATGGGCGGTAACACCAACCGGATTGTTTGGTGGTTCACTTAGCGGTTCGGGAACAACTGCGAGTATAAGAGCATTAAACAATTTCAGCACCAGTGGGCAAGGAAAAATCACTTTTACCATACAGACAAGTTGTGGCTCCTTTGAAGTGGAAAGGCAAATGTGGGTAGGTGTGCCGAATAGTGATCAAATATCAATCACGCCGAATTATCTTCCCATATGCCTGAATGAGCCTACATATTTAAATGCATATTATAATGGTGCTATGCCCGGCAACATGGAAAGTAACATCACCTATTATGAATGGATACCCCCATTTTCAGGATGTTACTCCACAGGTAATAAGAACCAGGTGTTGATTTGTAACTTCCAGCAGGATGGTTATCACACGCTTAGGGCCAGGGCGCAAAATGCCTGTGGCATCAGCGGATGGCATTGGATTTATCCATACGTTTATGGCTGCTATTACTATGCTGTAAGTATTAATCCAAATCCTGCGGATGATTTCATCAATATTGAGTTAGAGGAAGTTCCGTTAGAAACAAGCGATAAAGGATGGGAGAACCCTATAGATAAGCTGACTACTAAGAACTCTGAATTTACCTTCAACAAACTGGACTATGAGATAAAAATCTATGATCAGGTAGGTAACCTTGTGAAATCCGTTAAATCGGACCAAATGAAACAAGCTGTGGATGTGAGTAGTCTGAAAGCGGGCAGGTATTTTGTTCATATCGAGCACCCTGATGGCGTGATAAAAAGGCAAATATTAGTAGAGTAATTGAATTTGGTTGGGATTGTCGCAATAAGCAACCATCCCAACTTGATCTCTGTTTTGACAAAAGTATATGAAACCAACGATAATCATCACGCTTTTTGCCTTTTTGGGTTGTATCAAGGTGTTTTCCCAAAGTACTCCCGAACAGGTTTTAGCCCCCATTGCCCTCCCTGACACCTTGGGTAACTATGAACTGGGGATCAATACCTATTTTGCCTTTGACGGTTGGATGGATCAAAGCGGTAGGTCTCCTCTGGAGGTCATGCTGAAGCGAAAAATAAAAGCCAATCGGATGCTAAGGGTAAGGGTCTACGGCAATTTAAACAGATCAAACATGGTAGCTGGCACCATATTGGAGATGAGCCAGCATGCAAAATACGGCCTTGCCATCGGGCACGAATGGCTAAAATCCATCCACAGGAAATGGCAGTGGTATTATGGGCTGGAACTGGGAGGCAGCCGGGACCGCCGGCATATCCTTTATGAAAGGCCGCGCTGGAACGAGGCTACGGATATTACCTATTTGGAAAAAACGGATAACTACCACCACATGGACCGTCTGGCCCTGTCGCCCCTCGCGGGTATCCGGTTCTCCATCTCACCGCGGCTGCTGTTCAGCACGGAATTCCGTCTGGCCGGCTCGATCGGACGCCAACGAATTACCACGGAAGAATCCACAAAAATGCTGGATGAGGGAGCCAGGTACCAGCTGCAGTCAACCGCTGGGCATACCATAAGCGAAAACGGCATCCGGTTCCAGCCCTACACGGGAATATTTTTGAATTACCGCTTTTGATTGATGCTGTTTGACTTCCCAGCTTGAAAAAAAAGTCGGCCGGTACCAAACCGGCCGGAATGAGTACGGCGACTTTGTATGCCTTGGTTTAAATGCGTACCAGTAGTTCCTCCATGGGTCTTCTGACCTTTGGGGCATGTACCATGGGATCGGCCTGTTGGTCTCGGTAGCCCATTGCCAGCATGGTGGCGCTGCCGAGGCCAAGTTTTTCCAGTTGCAAGATGCTGTCTACCTCCTCGGGATTGAAGCCTTCCATGGGGGTGCTGTCCACGCGTTCTTCTGCTGCGGCAATCAGTGCCGAGCCTAGCCCGATATAGGCCTGCCGTGCCGCCCATTCAAACTGGTCTTTTTCAGACATGGAAGCAAAACGGTTGATCAATGACTGTTCATAACTAGCCAAGGAGCCTGCCGGTAGGTTCCGCTCCCGGTATACCTGCTCAAAGTAGGTGCGGATGCGTTGTTCGGAAATGGTTTTCCAAGCCGCAAATACGAGTAGGTGCGACCCCTCCACGATCTGTGGCTGGTTAAACGCCGCCTGTTGAATCTTCTTACGTACCTCCAAATCACTGACAAGCAGTAGTGTAAAAGGCTGTAGTCCGTTAGAAGTGGCCGTCAGCCGGACTGCTTCCAAGATGGTTTCCAATTTATCTTCGGGCACTTCGTTTCCGCTCATTCGCTTGGTGGCGTAGCGCCAGCGTAGGTTTTCAATAACTGTGTTCATTTCGTGTTGGTAAATTTAATGTATATACATTTAAAAAAGTGTAATTGTTCCCGAAAGTGGTAAAATGATTTTCCGGGAAGCAAGCCGGCAGGCACACTCTGACAAAGATCCGTGAATTCGAATGCAAGACAGGTTGGAACCGAAATGCGCAAAGCCTAAATTTAAGGTTTCAGGAAAGAAAAATCGTGATAAAACGTTAAATTGAGCAATCAAAAAAGAGATAAGGTTAGTAAATGTGGTTAAGTATACTGAAACCCAGACAGGCGCTGAACAAAGCCTTCTTAAAGGTAAAACCAAACCGTGCGGACATAGAACGGTTTAAGCGTGGCCTTATCCATTTGCTAGATACTACCAACGAGGTGGGTTCTGAGGAGTTCCATAAAAACCTCGTCATTGATTTTTTGAAGAAAACCTATTATGATCCGGATTACTTCATCAATACCAAGGAAAGAACCGACCTGGTCATCCACAATGGACCCAAGCCGCATAGCTCGGTGGGAGTCATTGTAGAAACGAAGAAGCCCACCAACAAAAGCGAAATGCCTCAGGTATTCGCAAATGCTTCTAGAAATACACAAGAAGGGGAGCAAATGGTGTCTGCTGATAAGCTAAATACCAAAGCCTTCCAGGAATTGGTATTGTACTACCTCCGTGAGCGGATCACGCATGGCAACTTGGCGGTAAAGCACCTTATCATCACCAATAGTTACGAATGGTTTATTTTTGACGCTGGCATATTCGACAGATACTTTGCCCAAAGCAAAGGCCTGGTCAGACAATTCAGTGACTTTGAAGCAGGGCGACTTGCGGATACGCGGACAGATTTTTTCTACAAGCAGATTGCGGAACCCTTTATCAACGGCATTGTCGAGGAAATCGAATTTACCTACTTTAACCTGCAGGAGTATCAGAAGCCTCTACGCAACGAGGACAAGGCGGACGACAACAAGCTGATTGCCCTGTATAAGTTGCTGTCACCCGAGCACCTGCTGAAGCTCCCCTTTGCCAATGACAGCAACAGCCTGGACAGACGCTTTTACAGCGAGTTGCTGCATATTATCGGCCTGACCGAAACCAAAGACGGCGGCAAGAAGCTGATTGGAAGGCACAAGGATGATGACCGTAGCACCGGGAGCTTATTGGAAAACACAATCCTCCGATTGGACAGCCTCGATAAGATCCGGTTCCTGGAGCGGCCTTCCCGGTTTGGGGTCACGTATCAAGAGCAGCTGTTCCATGTAGCCCTGGAGCTTGCCATCACGTGGATCAACCGTATTCTTTTTCTGAAGCTCTTGGAGGCACAGCTGATCAGCTACCATCGGGGGGATGCCTCCTATTCCTTTCTCAGCTTGGATAAAGTCAAAAACTACGACGACCTGAACAGTCTATTTTTTGACGTTTTGGCGAAGAAGTATGACGAGCGGAACATCGATGTCAAAAAAACTTTCGAGCGGGTTCCCTATCTTAATTCATCCCTCTTTGAGCCCACGGAAATCGAACATGCCGCCTTATTTATCAGCAACTTAAAAGACGACAAGACCATTCCCATCATTTCTACTACGGTGCTGAAAGATGGACAGGGAAGGAAGCGTTCCGGTACGATGCCGACCTTGGAGTACCTCTTTGAGTTCCTCAATGCCTATGATTTTAGCAGCGAAGGCTCCGAAGATATTCAAGAAGAAAACAAAACCTTGATCAACGCATCTGTGTTGGGACTGATCTTTGAAAAGATCAACGGCTATAAAGACGGTTCCATCTTCACTCCCGGATTTATCACCATGCACATGTCCCGGGAAACCATCCGAAGAGCGGTGGTTCAAAAATTCAACGAAGCCAAAGGGTGGCGCTGCAAGTCCTTTGAAGAGCTGAAGGAGGACATCCAAGAGGAAATAAAAGCTGGTGATAGAAGGGAACTGAGAAAAATCGCCAACCGGATCATCAACAGCCTGCGCATCGTAGACCCGGCCGTGGGTTCGGGCCATTTCTTGGTGTCTGTACTGAACGAACTGATAACCATCAAAAGCGAACTGAGGATCCTCGTCGACGCTAACGGGGAGCCACTCAGCCACTACACGGTAGAAGTAGCCAACGATGAACTGGTGGTCAGCGACGAAGATGGTGCCATCTTTCAATATAATCCCAAAAACAAAGAAAGCCAACGTATGCAGGAAGCACTTTTCCATGAAAAGCAGGCCCTGATCGAAAACTGCCTGTTCGGCGTAGACATAAATCCCAACTCAGTAAAAATCTGTAGGCTGCGGTTGTGGATAGAATTATTGAAAAATGCCTACTACAAAAGCCCTACCGAGCTGGAAACACTGCCCAATATCGATATCAACATCAAATGCGGCAATTCCCTGGTGAGTCGCTTTGCCCTCGATGCTGACCTGAGGCAAGCATTGAAGAAGAGTAAGTGGACGATAGATGCCTACCGGATCGCCGTAGACACCTACCGGAATGCCCAAAACAAGGAACAGAAACGGGAGATGGAGCGGCTGATCGCCGACATCAAATCGGATTTCCGCAGCGAGATCGCCAAAAACGACCCCAAAATCAAGCGAAAAGCCCAGCTGGCCGGCGAACTGTACAACCTGACCATGCAGCAGGGGCTATTCGAAGAGAGCGCAAAGGAGAAAAAGGAACGCAACGGCAGAGTGGCCAAGCTGGAAGAGACCCTCAACAAACTCGAAACGGAAATCGAGGAAATAAAAGCCAATAAGATCTATGAAAATGCCTTCGAATGGCGGGTTGAGTTCCCGGAGGTGCTCAACGACGAGGGGGATTTTGTGGGGTTTGATGTGGTGATTGGTAATCCGCCCTATATCAGGCAGGAAGAGTTTTCTGCATTGAAGCCCTATTTACAAACTGCCTTCAAAACCTTTCTAGGCACGGCTGATCTATACGTCTACTTTGTAGAGCTGGGTATGAACCTGCTAAAAAGGTCAGGCAATTTCATTTTCATCATTCCCAATAAATGGCTGAGGGCTTCTTATGGAAAGGCGCTCCGAAGCTATGTCAAGACCTTTGAGGTTCAGGAATTATTGGACTTTGGAGATTTGCCGGTTTTTGAAGAAGCGACTACCTATCCGTTAATTATGGGGCTGGGGAAAGGCAAGCCATCCCAAAAGTTCACTGCTGTTAACCTGGACACATTGGACTTCCCTAGGGGAATGGATAGGTATCTGCGCGACAACCGGATTGAGGTGCTGGTGGAAGGACTTGCCGCAGATGGCTGGACTCTGACAGACAGGAAGTCTCAGGAATTGCTTCTCAAGTTAAAGTCCAAAGGGGTTCCATTATCAGAGTATGTAAACGGAAAGATCTACAGAGGGATTCTTACGGGTTTAAACGAAGCCTTTGTCATCGATCAGGCGACCCGGGAGCGATTGATCGTCGAAGATCCAAGAAGCGAAGAGGTGATCAAGCCGTTTTTGGCGGGAAGGGACATCAAGCGGTACCAATCGCCCGATCCGGAAAAATACCTGATCCTTTTTCCAAAAGGATTTACCATCAAAAGAAATTTGCCCGATGGTGATCCGAATAAGATAAACCAAGTTAATGAGCCACCAAGATATGGGTATATGGAGTATGACCCGGCTTGGGAATGGCTCCGAAGAAATTACCCGGCCATCGCAAAACACCTTAAGCCATTTGAGCAGGCAGCAAAAAGGCGCACGGACAAAGGGGATTTTTGGTGGGAGTTAAGGGCTTGTGACTACTATGACCAGTTTGAGCAAGAAAAGATCATGCTTCCGGATATTTCGATCAAAGCGGAGGCTTTGTTGGACCGAAATGGCATGTACTGCGTCAATACAGCCTATATAATCCCAAAAGCGGATACGTTTTTATTGGCCCTGCTCAATTCTTCACTCGTCCACTTTTTCTATGCCAATCTCACGTCTACCATCCGAGGTGGTTATTTGAGGTTTATCCGGCAATATTTGGCCCAGATACCAGTAATTGATCCACCCTCCCAAGTTCGGGAGAAAATAGAACAACTTGTTTCGAGTATCATTGAAACAAAGAGAATATCCCCGGTAGAAAACACCTCCCCAATTGAATCCGAAGTAGATCAACTGGTTTACCAGCTTTACGGGTTGACGGAGGAGGAAATCAAGCTCGTTGAGGGCAATGGCTAAATTCCATCGTTATCGGTTAACTAATTGAAGTAAACAAAAAGCAGCTACTATCGAAAAACTAAAGACCATATTGCAGCAGATGGGATCAATCCCGGATAGGGAGTTTGACCGGTTTATGGGATTGGGAGAAGTCGCGTTCCGGCCTAAGGGAAGCCGGCTATTGGTGCCTGGGGCACGGTGCGATTGGCTGTTTTTCTTTGATTCGGGGATGGCGAGGAGCTTCTACCTGCGGGAAGGGAAGGACGTCACTGTGAGCTTTACCCGACCGGGAGAATTCGTTACTTCCATGGCCAGTTTTATCACCGGCAAGCCCAGTTACGAGGGATTGGAGGTCATTACCGATGCCCATGTATGGATGATTAAGCGGGAATCGCTTATGGAACTGGTCCGAAAGGAGCTTTTTTGGGCAGAGGTATACCGAAAGTCCCTGGAGGAGTATTACGTGAGAATAGAGGAAGCCGCTATTTTTTCCAAATTCAAGCCGGCCCGGGAGCGGTATGAGGAATTGCTGAGGGAAAGTCCCGAGATTGTACAGTCCGCCTCCATTGGACACATCGCTTCCTATTTAGGGATCAGCATCGAGACCTTGAGCCGGATCCGCGGATCCAGGTGATTTTTTTGACATTTGTCAAACGGTGCTGACTGCTTTTCTCCTTATTTTTGAGCAGTTTAAATCCTGACCACTTATGAAATTTGCTCGATTTGCTTTTTTGCCAATGCTTTTGTTGGCAATCGGACTCCACCTGGCTTCTTGTCAATCCAGCAGTTCGGAAATGACCTTTGATTCGAGTAAGCTTCGCCGGGCAACGGCCCAGGAGGTAGAAAAAGTAATCGAAGCTTTTATCCTGGCAGAAGATGGCGCGGTGATCGAGATTCCCGCGGGGTTTTACGAGCTGAAGACACAGCTTATCATTGAAAGGAAGAAGAATGTACGGATTACAGGAGCCGGCATGGCCGAGACAGTGCTTTCATTTCGAAACCTGCGCACAGGGGGTGAGGGAGTAAAGTTGGTAGGTGACAATATCTCGATCGAAGACCTGAGTATCGAAGATGCCCCGGGAGACGGGGTAAAGGCGCAGCACTGCGATGGAATCACTTTCCGCCGGGTAAACGTCACCTGGACCAACGGCGATAAGTCGAAAAACGGCACCTATGCGATCTATCCGGTACAGTGTAGAAATGTACTCATCGATGGATGCATTGCTTCCCATTCGAAGGACGCGGGCATCTATGTAGGGCAATCGGAAAACATCATCGTCAAGAATTCCCTGGCCTTCGGTAATGTGGCCGGGATAGAAATTGAAAATTCCGACAATGCGGAGGTGTTTGGAAACACCGCACGGGACAATTCCGGCGGGATACTGGTCTTCAACCTGCCCGGACTGCCCAAAGCGGAGGGCCGCGGTACCAGGATCTACGACAACGATATCGTATCGAACAACCACGTCAATTTTGCGGTACCCATGGGGGAGGGACCCAATGGGAACACGGTCACGATGATTCCTCCGGGTTCGGGCGTGATTCTTTTGGCGGCCAAGGAAGTGGAAATTTTCAATAATCGAATCCATAAAAACAAAACGGTAGGCGTGGCCATTACCAACTACCACGTTACCGGTTTTCCTACTGAGGCACCCAATTGGTCTCCTTACACCTCCGGTGTATATATACACGAAAACGATTACAAGCGGACTTGGAAGGTTTCGGATTTTAGCAAGGAGTTCGGACAACTCATCACCATGTACAATGCCCACGGAATAGGGAAATCGCAGGACATCATATACGATGGTTTTTGGGACAAGAGCTTGGCCTCGGATTGGACATCCAATCCCATGCAGATATGTATTCAAGAGCGATTGAGGCCGGATCTGAGGTTTACCCGTTTTGACCTGTATGAGGGAGAGGATGCCATCAAGGCTTTCAAAGACTACGGTAATTTTGACTGTCAACTTCGCGTGCACACCGATGTAAGCGCAATATCCACCCGATAAGTTATGCGAACATTGCCGATTCTTTTGACCCTCTTGGTAATGGCCCTGTCAGCCTGTAGCCGTTCGGAAAACATACCTGAGGATACACCCGAGGATGTAGTGGCTTATGGGGACTGGGAGGCCCCCGAGGTGGACATGCAGAACTTGGATTTTGGTGCCATCCCATTTCCCAATCTTTCTGACTATGGGCTGTTTACCGGCAAAATCCGGGAGTTTCACGCAGCGGACAGGGTGATTGGCTACGAGCCTGTTTCGGCGCTTTTTACCGACTATGCGTTGAAATCCCGGTTTATCTGGATGCCGGAAGGTACCCGTGCCACCGTGTTGGATGATGAAGAGGGGACCATGGATTTTCCGGACCAAACCATCATTGTTAAAAATTTCTATTATCCGGCCGATTTCCGGGCACCCACTAAGGCTATTCGTATCTTGGAAACCCGGCTGATGATCAAACGGGCCGGGGTATGGGAAGCCTTTCCCTACGTGTGGGATACCGATCAGACCGATGCGGTGTATAAGGTGGTAGGGGCTGAGATTCCCGTAAAGTGGACAGACCTGACGGGGGAAGATCAGGTGATCAACTACATCGTGCCCAACAAAGCCCAATGCAAGAGCTGCCATAACGTGGGCGAAGAAATGCAGCCCATCGGCGTGAAGGCCAAGTACCTCAATTTTAGCAAGGGTGGGCAAGAGGCCGAAAATCAGCTCCGCATGTGGGAAGGACACGGATTTATCCCTCCATTTGATAACCTGGAGGCATTTCCCAAAATGGCCGCCTATGAGGATGAAAAGGAGGCACTGGATGCCAGGGCGAGAGCTTATTTGGATATCAACTGTGCGCATTGCCACCGCGCGGAGGGGCCGGCCAGCACGTCAGGACTTTTTTTGACCTATGAGGAAAAAGACCCCATGAAGCTAGGGATTTTCAAAACACCGGTAGCAGCTGGTTTTGGAGCGGGTTCGTTTACGTATGACATCCTGCCCGGAAACTCCGCAGAGTCCATATTGACCTATCGCATGGGAACCAATCAGGTAGGTGCGGCTATGCCGGAGATCGGACGCGTGAGTGTGCACGCAGAAGGCTTGGCTTTGATCAAAGCTTGGATTGATTCGCTTTCTGAAAATCCGTAGAGTTGATAAAAAACTGTGCGGTTTAACCTATTTTTCCGGCATTCTTTGTGATTATCCGAGGATAGCAACCTAATATTACCGGTTAGGGTAAGGGAATTTGACGGAAACCCGACTGCTTTTTCTTATCCAGGCCGATATCTCCGTTTAGACGAAAACCATATACACATGCAACATAGTTTTATATCGATCAACTCCCTACTGGGGCTGGCAATATTAGCAGGGTCTGTACTCTCGGCCTGTGGGGGGCAGGAAAAAAGCGATTTGTCTACCAAGCCCAATGTCGTGGTAATTTATACGGATGATATTGGGTACGGTGACATAGGCGTTTATGGAGGATTGATCCCCACGCCGCATATCGATCGATTGGCAAAAGAAGGTTTGCTGATGGAAAATGCCTATGCTACTGCTGCGACTTGTACGCCTTCCCGGTATTCCATGCTGACCGGAGAGTACGCATGGAGAGCCCAGGGAAGAGGCGTAGCCCCCGGGGATGCCTCCGCGCTCATTCGCAAGGGCAGGGAAACCTGGCCTGCCATAATGCAGCGGGCAGGATACCGTACGGCAGTGGTGGGTAAATGGCACTTGGGGCTGGGTGGCGACGATGGTCCGGAATGGAATGGCGAGATCAGTCATGGCCCTTTGGACATTGGGTTTGATTATTCCTTTATCATTCCATCCACGGGAGACCGGGTGCCAACGGTATACGTAGAAAATAGAAGTGTTTTAAATTTGGATCCACAGGATCCCATAGAAGTAAATTACCGGGAAAAGGTGGGGGACAGACCAACAGGCCTAGATCATCCCGAGTTCCTAAAAATGATGTGGTCTCACGGCCATAACCATACCATCATCAATGGAATCAGCCGCATGGGGTATATGGCAGGAGGGGAGTCTGCCCTTTGGAGGGACGAAGATTTTGCGGACATTTTTGTGGATAAGTCGGTCCGTTTCATGGAGGAATCAGGAGACGCGCCCTTTTTTCTTTTCTTAGCTACCCACGATATCCATGTTCCCCGGATGCCCCATGAGCGGTTTCAGGGCAAATCCGGCTATGGATTTCGAGGCGATGCGCTGCTGCAATTGGACTGGACGGTCGGTGAGGTGCTGAGGTTCTTGGATGATAAGGGACTTGCCGAAAACACCATCGTAATCTTTACCAGTGACAACGGCCCCGTCCTAAATGATGGCTACAAGGATGAGGCAGAAGAGCTCATAGGAGATCACAAGCCTTGGGCCAATTTGAGGGGAGGAAAATACAGTACCTACGAGGCAGGTACCAAGGTCCCCATGTTGGTAAGATGGCCTAAAGGAATTCCCTCAGGGACGGTTAGTCCGGCCTTATTTTCACAGTTGGATTTGATGGGATCGTTTGCGGGATTTTTTGAAGAGCCATTCGATCAGGTTCAGGCAGCCGATACGGGAAATAACTGGGAGGCGTTTATTGGACGGGACAAGGAGGGAAGAACCGGATTGGTTCAAGAGGCAATACAAGGTGTTCTCAGTTACGTCAGTCGGGACGGCTATAAATTCATTCCTGCGCACCAAGGTCCTGAACTGGTGCCTTGGGGTACCGGGATCAGCACGGGATTCTTGCCCAAAGACCAATTGTTTTATTTGCCCGATGATCCAGGTGAGAGCGTGAACCTTGCAGATGCCCAACCGGAAAAGTTGGAAGAAATGAAAACCTTGCTCGCTGCCGTACGAAACCCGGAAACAAGAAAGTAGTTGGACTGTACGGTGAAAAAGGTATCGTTGTCAACGTAATCCGTTCGATGTAGACCCCTCAAACGAAAATTCCCTTTCACCCAAGGTTGGGGAAAGGGAATTTTCTATTGTACGGGTTCGGTATTAGGTGAAGTTACTTTTTCGATGATAAAGGTTCTTTTTCCTGCGGGCAATTGCCATTCGAACTCCTTGCCTTTCTGAAAGCCGATCAGGGCTACACCCAGTGGAGAAAGAATGGAAACACGCTGCTCCTGCAGGTTAGCCTCGCCGGGCAGGGTAAGTGTCAGACAAAGTTGCCGCTTGGAGGTAATTTCCCGCACTTCAAAGTAGGAGCCTAGCTGAATGACGTTCTGGCCGATTTTGTCGTCCTCGACGATTTTGGCTCTGCGCAATTCGCTCTGAAGCGTCCCCACTTCCTTGGTCCGCTGGGTAGGGTGGATGCCTTCGATCAACGCTTTGATCGTTTCATAGTCGCTTTTTTTTAAGATAGGTATCATCATGATGTATGGAATGTTTAAAATAATGTATGGATATGACCATTGCTAGGCGGATGCAAATGCGTGCAAGTAGGAGTTTTCCCCTGCTTCGTAGGTACTAATTAAGGTGAGAGCAGGGGGTTAAATTACAAAGGCTTTTTGGTGGGTATGGAATAGGCATACCTTTTTCAGTACCGGTTTGCCGGACGAAAAAATCTTATTTGCGGTATCGTAAAGTCCTTTCCTCACGTGAGTTAAACGCCTGCTGTAGTTGAGACTATAAAGAAAGGAAAAGTTAGTCATAAAAGTTCATATTTGACAGGAATATGTTGTGCTCGTTGATTAAATCGGAATAGCCTGTACCGTGGGCTCTTGTTTTCAAGGTCATTCGTGCAGGAATTTTTTTGTTAAATCCGTCTCACTGAAATTTTTTTTCAGTGAGCCAGCGTATTTTGGGGTTTTATATTCCGCTGGAAATGATCCACCCTCTCTATACTTATACAGTCAAGCAGCTTATCAGCATGCAGCTCTCGCTGCCCACCAAACTTTCGGTTTTTGGTTGGGTGGTACCTTTTATACTTCCCTTCTCGCTTATCGTCGCGTTTTTTCTCTATCGTCTTTGGGAAGATTTTAGCTACCTGTACTTTTATTCAGCCTTTCTGATTTGTTTGGTGTTGTTTAGTATGGCAAAATTCCATGGCCATGCCTATTTGGATCCCATTCACCTGTTTCCACAAGGTGTGGACCCGATCAAACGGAGGTTCCTGGTATTGTTGACAGGTCTAGGTGGCCTCGGTATGTTTCTGTTGGTTTTTTTTGGCGTGATCTTGGGTATTCACGCTGTACATCCGGTGCGTGATGTTTCAATGCTGATTCTTTTTTATGCAGCGTTTATAGCTTGCGATACCGCTATGCTGGAGACCAGTTTGCGGATTAAGTGGATACGGATAATTTATCGGTATGTCTATTTTTTTTTCCTCCCATTTTGCTTTGCCACTACCCGGTTTTTTCCTTTTAATTTTGATGACAGTGTTGCGCAGGCTGCCTTGCAACAGCGTGCAGATGCTTGGTATCTGGAGAACTATGGTCTCTTGATCGGAGGCACTGCGTTTGTTTTAGCCTTTGGAATTTTTTCGTTTCTTGTCCTTGGCAGTATTTCCCAAACCCGAAAACCCTTTATCAGGGAATTCAATGATCTCAACCAATTTTTTTAGGAGGCAATGATGTTTAGAATGTTATCGGCCATGAGTATTTCAGAGGGATTTCTACTGAAGTCACTATTGGCCGGATTGGTGGCGGTGCCATTTTACTTTTATAACCCCTTTGTTCCGGTGATTGTGCTGCTTGGACTAATGATGAAAGCAATCCTGGAGGCATATTTCCCTACGGAGGGAGTGTATGTGAACTATCGTCTATACGGAAGCAATTTTTTGGGTATCGTACGTCAGCTGGATGCTTTGGTGTTTATGGTACTCAATGGGTTGAATTTCATGGGTGTGATCGTACTCCTTGTCCTGAACCCCGCATTTTCCTTAGGGATGGTTTTTCCCCAGACGGTGTTCTTTAATGGAGTAATGCTTTGGATTCTGATTTATACGCAAACATTGGCTGTGTATAGTTTTTACACTGGACGGCCCGAGGTGCTTCGAAGTGTTTGGGTGCTTTTGGCAGGGGTGTTAGTGATGTGTTTGGGGTGTTTATTCTGGTTGTGGGTCGGTTTTGAACAGGTAGGCAGATGCTTGATCCTAGGGTTGGCGCTCCTTAGCTTTTGGTATTTTCTGCCCATGCAACTGGCAGCTCATATGAACAAAATAAATGGTGGACTATGATATCGGTGAGAAAACTTTATAAAAATTTCGGAAAGCAAAAGGTGTTGGAAGGGGTAGACCTTAATTTATCCCCGGGAGATGTAATGGCACTGGTAGGAAAGAACGGATGCGGAAAGAGTACCTTGATACAGGCGATTGCCGGCTTGATTCCGGTAGATGGAGGGGCAGTATTCATCGATGATGTGCCCACGGGTATTCGATATCATAGCGTTTTAAGACGGGTAGGCTTTGCCTTTGACCAACCGATTTATGTGGAGGGGTTCAGTGGGGGGAAGTACCTGGAATTTGTAGGCAGGCTATATGGATTGGATAAGCCCGAAAGTCAGCGAAGGGCCACGGAACTGTTAGAGTTTTTTGATTTGCCCACCGGCCGCAAGAAAATTGCCGATTATTCCAAGGGCATGAAAAGGAAGGTTTCCTTTGCCGCTGCCTTAATTCATAAACCCAGATACCTAATACTGGACGAACCCTTTGACGGGATGGATGCGGCGACCGTGTTAAAGGCCAGTGAGCAGCTACGCGAACTTGCTGTGCAGGGAACGGGTGTTTTGTTGGTCACCCATCACAACAGCCTTATTAGGGATCTTGCCACAACAGTATCAACAATGGAGCAAGGTAGAATCAGTCAGGTTCGGCCTTTAGAAGTTTGGTGGCAGGAGCTTCCTTCCCTTTTGCGAAGCAATACGAAATCTACGGGAAGACATGGGGTTCCCTCTTCTGACAGTTGCTACTTGCCTTGATATTATGGATGAAATGAATGATTAAAAAAAGTGTTCCATGTTTGATATAATGGATGTTTCGTACCTTTTAGAAGGTATGACTAAGAAAAAGATCGATTTGGTATAGAAGGGACAGTTAAACGACTTTGCCATAAAAAGAGGAAATAGCGACCTAGATGAAATTTGCGCCATCTAGATTAAAAACATTTCAATTCGTTGGTTTTTCAAAGCTAAAAAAATACTTTTGGGTTCACTAATTCCATCCATTATTCATCATGTTGTTTAATTCTATCGAGTTTGGTTTTTTTCTACCGATCGTTTTTTTGGTCTATTGGTTTTTGTTGGGCCGAGACTACAGGCATCAAAACATCTTTCTTCTTTTAGCGAGCTATTTTTTTTATGGCTGGTGGGATTATCGGTTTTTAGGTTTATTGGCTTTCAGTTCGTTAGCGGATTTTTTTATCGGCATGGCAATGTCGAAAATGGGAAATGCACTGTATAAGAAAATCCTGCTTTCTATTAGTTTAATTACTAATTTGGGTATTCTTTGGTTTTTTAAATACTACAATTTTTTTGTCGAGAGCTTTTCTGCGGCGTTCACTTTTATGGGGGCGCCTATTGGTGTAGATCGTCTTAACATCATCTTGCCATTGGGGATTAGTTTCTACACATTTCAAACACTCAGCTATTCAATCGATATCTATAGAGGCAAGATTGAACCGGTTAAGTCGATTTCAGAGTTTTTTGTTTTCGTATCCTTTTTTCCCCAGATGGTTGCAGGCCCAATAGAACGTGCCTCCAATCTACTTCCGCAATTTATGAAGCCCAGAAAATTTGATTACGCAAAGGCAGCAGACGGGATGAGGCAAATACTCTGGGGCTTATTTAAAAAGATTGTGATTGCGGATAATTGTGCAGTTTACGTGAATGATATTTTTAGCAGTCCCGGAGATTATCAGGGTAGCACATTATTTCTGGGGGCGATTTTATTTGCGGTGCAGATATATGGAGATTTCTCTGGTTATTCTGATGTTGCGATTGGAGTAGCTCGACTTTTTGGATTCAGTCTGATGAGAAATTTTGCTTTTCCTTATTTTTCACGTGATATCGCCGAATTTTGGAGAAGGTGGCACATCTCCCTCACGACATGGTTTAGGGATTATCTATACATCCCTTTGGGAGGTAGTTATGGGTCAACGTTGATGAAAGTAAGAAATGTATTTATAATATTTATTGTTAGCGGGATATGGCATGGGGCTAATTGGACTTTTGTAGTTTGGGGGGCACTCAATGCTGTTTATTTTCTTCCTTTACTGCTTACTTCGGTTCATCGAAGTAATGTTGATATAGTCGCTAAGGGCAAATACCTACCCAGTCTAATTGATTTAGGTCGTATGATGCTTACTTTCTTTTTGACGATTATTGCATGGGTGTTCTTTAGAGCCGAAAGTTTATCAGGTGCATTGGATTACTTGGGTATCATGTTTAGCGATTCTCTGTTCCGATCTCCTATTCAGGATTTTTGGAGCATGAATACCGGTAACCACCTCATTTATTTGTTTGTTTTTATCGTGTTTTTTATCCTCTTGGAATGGTTTCAACGCGAAAAGGAACATGCGCTCGAATTCTCGCAAACAACAAGGGTGCCTGTTTACCTTCGTTGGTCAATGTACTATGGGGTAGTTATAGCCTGTTTTATGATGAATGGCGTTGAAAAAGATTTTATTTATTTCCAGTTTTAAGGCAGGTGTTTATGAGGTTATTTATACAAAAGACACTTTTATTTCTCATCCCTTTCGGTATTTACTTTATCCTTGTGCTTGTCATAGATCCGTTTAATTATTTTAACGGTTATGGGTATAATGAGCCTTCCCGTAAATACGATATTGCGGAGGAGCAGTCACCCCATTTATTTAAAATGATAAAATTTAAAAATGAGCCGAAGCGAAATATTGTCATAGGGGATTCGAGGTCAAATGCATTATATTACCGTTTTGAGCAACAAAATTGGGGCAATTTGGCATATGGTGGAGCAAGTTTACGGGAAATGATCGATTCTTTTTGGTATGCGGTGTCGATTTCTCCTATAGATTCGGTGGTTATGGGGATAAGTCTAAATCTTTATAATAAGTACAATAAGCGTTTTTGGATAGAAGAGTCTTTGGAAAGGCAAAGCAGCGTTTTTGGTTATGCTCTTAACACCTATACGTTTAATACGATGGTTACTTATTTGTCTAATTCGGTTTACGAGACACAGCCTGTGGTAGATAATACAAACGCTTTTGATAGCCTAAAGCGCGTTTATTGGGAAGAAAAGCTAGCTGAAACAGATAAGTTTTTTAGTGCAATGGGTTATCCGGAAGAGTATTACAACGAATTAGCAAAGATTGCCCAATACTGTGAAGACAATGAAATACACCTCTTACTTTGGATTCCTCCCAATCACCGAGACTACCAAGAAGCGCTGATACCCTACCATTTGGAGGCTTATACGGATCAGTTTAAACGAGATTTATTAGCATTGGATCGAGTCTATGATTTTAATATTCCATCTACTATGACTTCAGATTATGAAAGCTTCCGGGATCCGGTTCACTTTACGGATGAAGCAGGAGTCCTGATATTTGAAGTTTTGACCGGGAAACGGCCAGCAAACGGACTTTGCGAGTTGTTGGACCAGAGATAATCGGCATGGGAAATTTGAAATGGATATAATATGAGTTAATGCTATCGGGTATGCTGTCTAAGTTGTTGTTCTGACCTGAAAAACGCCCATCTAATCCATTTTTTGAACAACAGCAACTATCATACCAGGGCATTTGGTATCCGGTGGTTTAGTATACAGGTTGCAGTATACAGAAATTTCGGCTAATTTCGGTTCACGTTGAGCCACCTTCATTTTCTTCTATAGTTACCTTTTATATGAACCATCTCCCGCAACTACTTCGTAAAACCCCGCTTGCTATCCTATTGATCACTTGGTTTGTGTCCTGCCAATCCGTAAACACGGACCAAGCGTTGACGGTCCAATTAGATAACTTAGAAAAGCATATTCAAGTGCTTTCCTCCGACGAGTATATGGGGCGGATGCCTTTTACTGAAGGTGAAACCAAGACCTTGGCCTACTTGTCGGAACAGTTTACTGCACTTGGGCTGACACCGGGCAACGCCGGCAGCTTCGAGCAGGGCGTGCCGCTCAAATCAGTCACCACGCAGGCAAATCCTCAGATGGAAGTTCGGACTGGCCAAGTATCCCATGTTTTTGAGGGACTGAAAGATTATGTGCTCTGGACGCAGCGTGTGGGAGAGTCGCTCAACGTGGACGATGCGGAACTGGTCTTTGCTGGTTTTGGCATTGTCGCCCCCGAGTATGGTTGGGATGATTACCAAAACCTGGATGTGGAAGGAAAAATCGTGCTGGTACTCGTGAACGACCCCGGTTTTGGATCGGACGATCCGGCATTTTTCAAAGGCAATACCATGACCTATTATGGACGTTGGACGTACAAATACGAAGAGGCTGCCAGGCAGGGTGCTTTGGGTTGTCTGGTTATCCATAACACCATTCCCGCAGGGTACGGGTTTAATGTGGTTCAAAACAGTTGGAACACCACCAAGCTCTACCTAGATGCCAAGGATGGCTCGGAGCCAAACTTGAGTGTGGAGGGATGGGTTTCCTACCCCATGGCTACCAAATTGTTTGAATTGGCCGGGTACAATGACCGGGAGCTGCTGGCAAAGGCAAGGAGTCGCGAATTTAGCCCCATTCCCCTGGGACTGCGTGCGCGTACCGATATGGAAGTAGCGGTTGCCTACAATACCTCCAATAACCTTATCGCAACGATTCCGGGCGCCACTCGGCCCGATGAGTACATCGTCTACACCGCTCATTGGGATCACCTGGGCATAGGCAAGCCGGACGAAAGAGGAGATTCGATTTACAACGGCGCCCTGGATAATGCAAGTGGTACAGCGGCTCTATTGGAAATAGCTCGTTCATTCGCCGAGTCGTCGGAGAAGCCCGACAGAACGGTGGTGTTTTTAGCTGTAACAGCGGAAGAGCAAGGGTTGTTGGGGTCTGCCCACTATGCCCAAAACCCGGTGTTCCCCTTGGAGAAAACAGTGGCCAATATCAACATGGACGGTATCAATCCGTACGGCAGAATGCGGGATATGGAGCTGGTAGGCATGGGACAGTCCGAACTGGAGGATTTAGCGGCGGAAGAGTTGGAAAAGGAGGGACGATACGTGGCACCGGAATCCAACCCAAGTGCCGGTTTTTATTTTCGGTCCGACCATTTTAATTTTGCCAAAAAAGGCGTTCCTGCCCTGTACATGGGGACAGGGATTGACCATGTCGAGAAAGGAAAGGTATTTGGCAAGGAGCTGGCCGATAACTACGTGGCCCAGTACTATCACAAGTCCTCAGATGAATATGATCCGGACCGCTGGAACCTCGAGGGAGCAGTGGAAGACGTGGGTATTTATTATCGTGTGGGTCGTCGATTGGCTTTTTCTGATCATTGGCCGGCATGGAAGGATGGTTCGGAGTTCAAAGCCCAACGCAAAAAATAATATTTAAATAATTAGTTTTAACGAATTAATTAAGTAAATTAAGGCTTCATTCAAACTTTGTTCCAATGAAGCTTCCCATCCTCCCTTCTATCCTAACCGCCTTTATTTTGTTGCATGCTTCCTGTGGAACGCAACAAAACAATGAATCCAAGAGAAAGTCTTTCGAGTTGGTGGTCGTAGATTCACTGACATTCGACCACTTGGGACCTTACAACCTGCTGGATTATCACAAAGACAAGGGTTTGTATCTGTTTTCTGCGAAGCTGTTGGAGGGAACCTACTACTTAGTAAACGACGCAGGTGAAGTGGTCGCAGAAAATTCGCTGGCAGATGGTCCCAACGGGTTTGGCATGGTGCTTCATCGGGCGGGATTTGTGGGCGACGAGGTTGTGTTGGTAGGTACCAACCGTGTTTTTGTATACGATCTTCAATTGGTGCGACGGCGCGATTACCCATTTGAACAAGAGGTTCGTTTTCGGCTGATCCATGCCGTTCGTGATTACCTGGCTACTTATCAGTTGGACGGGAAGGAGTGGCCCTTGGTCAATATCAGCGAGCAGATCCTTCCCCGCTATCCGGTGGATTATTTCGATACCTTGAACTTGGTGCATCTGATGGATGTACAAACAGGAGAGGTCCGGAAGGGCGGAAAACTGGATGCACAAAGTGCCTTTATGCAGGGGCAGCTGAGTCCCTGGAATGACAAGCCCGTGTACTTTTCCGATAGGGAATCTGACCTGATCAGCGTGGTACTTTTTGGAGACTCGGTACTATACCAGATTGATCCCCGCCGTTCGTTTTCTACGGCAAACCGAATTTCATTGCCCCGTCCTCAGCCGGATGTGTGGAATGGCATTCCCATGGCGGATGCCACCATGGAAAATGTGCAGGCCGGAAGGCGAAAATCGGTGCTCAGCGGCACATTTTTTAATATGATGGGAAAAGGGAATGCTTTTTTGTTAGCCTATAAAACCGGCGGTAACGGCATGCTTTTGTCTGAAGAATTGGACAACGAGGCGAGGCGAAAGTTTCAGGAATCCCGAAAGGTTTTTTACATTCCCGTACGGGATGGAGAAGTTCAGGGCCATCCCATCGCATGGGATAAGCCAGGGGACCTGGTACTCGGAGTCGGCGAAAACCGCTACATACAGTATGCGACGGACCAAGCCGTCCTGCATGATTACGAAAAGGATTATCAGTGCTTTTACATTTTTGAGCTGCGGGAAAGGCAGCCCTAACAATGGACCGATCCATTGGTGTTTTTTCAGGTTGGATATGAGGGCAGAAACCGCTATCTTTTTGACGGTTATTCTTATGTAGATTTATGTCGCTGTCTTTCCTTCGCCTTTCCGTTCTCTCACTGGTTACTATCCTATTTTGCTGCCTACTTCCCTCGGTCCATGCGCCCGCACAAGGACTTCGTGCGGCTGTGGTCAAGACCGACATCACCCCCGAAAACTCGCAGTGGCTAGTTGGTTATGGTCCGCGCAAGTCCACCGGCATCCACGACCGCATCTATCATCGGGTGTTGGTATTGGATGATGGGAGCATTACTTTCTGCCTCATATCTTCCGACATCTGTTTGGTGTCACCCGCAGAGTACGACCGGGTGGCGGCGCGTGTCCAACAGGAGCTGGGAATTGAGCCACAAAACCTTTGGTGGACGGTAACCCATACCCACTCGGCTCCAGAAGTAGGGCCGCCCGGATTGCCGGAGGTGTTTATGAGTGAACGATACGAACACGAGTGGGACAGGGAATACACGGGCCTCGTGGAAGATAGATTGGTTTCCTCGATCGAAACAGCTTTGGCCTCGCTAGTGCCCGCCAAGCTAGGCATTGGTTGGGGGCATTCCAATGCCAATATTAACCGAAGGGCCATCGGTCCGGATGGCCGGGCTTCTTTGGGACTGAACCCCGACGGCCCGGTTGATCGGCGTATTGGGCTGATTCGGGTAGATCATCGGGATTCCGACCAACCCTTGGCATTGGTCGCCAATTATGCGATTCACGGAACCGTGCTTGGGCAGCCCCATACGGAGATTAGCGGGGATGCCCCGGGCATTGTATCGGCCTATGTGGAGGAAAAAATCGGTGCGCCCATGCTGTTTATTAACGGTGCGGCCGGGAACATTGCCTCCATCTATAGTACGTACGCCAACCCCCGTGCAGGTCACCTTTCTCAGTTTCAGGTACTGCTTGGGGATAAGATTTTAGATGCCAACCAGCAACTTGTGGGTACCTCTTCGGAGGTTTCACTCACATCCGGATCCGTGACCGTGTTGACGCCGCGCAAGGAGAGTCTGGGGTGGCCGGAAGATTTGGCTGCCTACAGTTCGGAAGCAGCAGATGGTACGCCAATGATACGGTTGCCCATTCGTTTTTTACGTGTAGGTGGGCAGTTGGCCATTTGGAGCGCACCCCTGGAGTTGTTTTGTGAAATTTCCAACGAAGTTAGGGATCAGTCTCCCTTTGATTATACCTATTATTATGGCTATGCCAATGGTTGGCTCGGCTACCTGCCCACGGCGGCGGCTTATGCCGAAGGAGGCTACGAAACCGATGTGGTTTCTGCCTTCACCCCCCGCGCAGGACAAGACCTGATACAAGCGGTGCTCGGTTACCTGCACGGGGAATTGAGGAACCGCCAACAAAAGCCGCCTTCTGCGGATTAATTCCCTGCACCCACCTTCAAGCCATTGTCAAACCATAAGTTGATACATCCATGATACTTCCTGCGTTTCGTTCACTTTCCCAGCGCTTTTCGCTTTTTTCCCTACGATCCCGTTGTACCGCCTTGCTGGGTGCTTGTGCTTGGAGATCCTTCAGTCTCGTTGTATGGGTGCTGGCAGTCTCCTGCAAGGGTGCCGACCGGGCGGATCAGGCGCCTTTCCAATCAATCCGGTCTTTTGAACTGATGGAAGGTTTTCAGATCGAGTTGATCGCGTCGGAGCCGTTGGTAGCGGATCCCGTGGATATGGAAATTGACGAGTATGGCAGGATGTACGTGGTGGAGATGCACGGCTATCCCTTGGATCTCAGCGGTAGTGGCAAGGTCAAGCTGTTGGAAGACACGGATGGGGACGGGGTGATGGATCGGAGTACGGTATTTGCCGATAGCCTGATCCTTCCTACTGGGATCATGCGCTGGAAGCAAGGTGTGTTGGTAACCGACCCTCCGCATGTGTGGTACCTGGAAGATAGAGATGGAGACGGCGTGGCCGATGTCAAGGAAGTACTGTTGACCGGTTTTGCCCGGTCCAATCCGCAGCATAATGTCAACAGCCCTCGATTGGCGATGGATAACTGGATCTACCTCGGCCATGAACCTGCGGTGACCACCAATCAGTACGAGGAATTGCTGGGAGATAAGGGCAGTGAAGTGCATTTCCCGGCCCAGGCAGATGGCGCACGCTTGCCCGTAAACGCAGCCGGTCGGGGTGTCCGGTTTAAGCCTGATAATTGGGACTTGGAATTGCTTTCCAGCCGAACCCAGTTTGGACATACTTGGGATGCCCACGGAAACCGTTTTTTGGTCAACAACAACAACCACGTGATCCACGAAGTGATGCGCGCCGAGTACCTCGGCCGCAATCCATATTTTCCGGTATCGAATACCACCCAATCCATTTCCGACCATGGTAACGCTGCCGAAGTTTATTCCGTGACCGAAAATCCGGAGCATCAGTTGCTGACCGATGTAGGAGTGGTAACCTCCGCATGTGGTCCCCTGATTTACTTGGGTGGGGTTTTTCCGGAGGCGATGGAAGGGGTCTTTTTCGTTAACGAGCCAGTAAGCAACCTGATTCACGCAGACCGCCTGATTCCGGCTGGGGCTTCTTTTACCGCTAGCCGCTTGTTGGAAAACAAAGAGTTTTTAGCCTCCAAAGATCCCTGGTTTCGTCCTGTGAACCTTTATGTGGGCCCCGATGGGGCCATGTATGTGGTGGACTATTACCGGCAGATCATCGAGCATCCCGAGTGGATGGCCGAGGAAGTGGTCAAGTCCGGGGCCTTGTATAACGGAACCGATCAAGGAAGAATCTACCGTATTTCTCCTACCGGCACAGAAAAAGCCCAGTGGAGTGGTCGGATAAGGTTGGGCGAGGCTTCGACAGCGGAATTGGTGGCCTACCTGGACCACCCCAACGTTTGGTGGAGAAACAATGCACAGCGGCTGCTGATAGACCGGGCCGACCCCACGTCTCTCGGGGATTTGAGAGCACTGTCGTCAAATGACGAAAAAGAATTTGGGCGACTGCATGCGCTATGGACCTTGGAAGGTATGGGAAAGCTGGATGAAGATCGGATCGTCGATGCCTTGCAATCCGTACACGCGGGGATACGTGCCAATGCCATCCGGCTTGCCGAGGGATGGCTTCCGCAATCGGCCAAAATGGTACCGGCATTGGTTTCCATGGATGACGACCCGGATCCAAAGGTTCGTTTTCAGCTCATGAATACCTTGGGAACGGTAGACCTGCGCGGTGTGGCGGAAGTTAGGCAGCGGTTACTCAAGCAGGACCTCTTCGATGAATGGGTGCAGGTAGCGGCCCTTTCGGCGGTGCCGGATCAGGTTCGATCCATGCTTCCGCAGGTTTTGGCAGATTTTGGGGAAGGCAGCCCGGAAAAGGCTTCGCTGCTGCGCAAGCTCGCCCGTATGGTAGGAGCAGAGGCAAACAGGCAGGCCGTGACGCAGCTGTTGGGACAGGCTATCGAATTGCCTAGCAAGGCCTGGCAGGCACCTTTGCTGGCCGGGCTTAACGAAGGGTTGAGGGGCAATCTGAGCGCAGATGACCTGTCGGCGGCACAGCTCCAAGAACTAAAGGGAGCCATTTTCGAACACCCGGATATTTCAGTGAAGGCGGCACTCGTACAACTGGCCGAAATGATGGGAACCCGAGGGGTCGCACTCAGTCTCCAAGAGCAAATGCTTGCGAAGCGCCTAGCTATGGATCCGCAACGAAGTGGGGAGGAGCGAGCAGTATATATTCGCTTAGCAGGGTTGGTGGTCGACCCAGAATTTACCGCTACGCAGTGGGGATGGATAGGGAGTATAGAGCCCTTGCCCGTGCAGCTTAGTGCTTTGCGCCAACTTGCCAAATCGGCTACCGGCGATTTTCAGGAGCGGCTCTTTGCGAGTTGGTCTTCACTTACACCGGAGCTCCGGGAGGCCGCA
Organism: Lunatimonas salinarum; assembly: GCF_017811155.1. Lineage (GTDB taxonomy): Bacteria > Bacteroidota > Bacteroidia > Cytophagales > Cyclobacteriaceae > Lunatimonas > Lunatimonas salinarum. Next base: position 294,867 of record NZ_JACVCV010000007.1, read on the forward strand.
CTTTCGACCATGATGGGCAGTAGCGCTTCTATTGAAAAGCTGCTGGAAGCATTGGATCAGGGTGTGGTACATCCCTCGCATTTGGGCTGGCCCCGTACCGTGCAGTTGATGAATCAAAAGGATTTGGCGCTAAAAGCACGTGCCCGGGAGATCCTGACCCGCCACGAAAGGGAACGGAAGGAGGTGCTGACACAGTATGAGGCGGCACTTGCGCTGGAAGGGTCGGCGTTGGAAGGGGCAAAAGTCTTCGATACCAACTGCGCCGTATGCCATCAGATGGGGAAGGATAGGGGGCAGGTATTTGGGCCCGATCTGGCCTCGCTGCGCAATCGCCGCTTGGAAAATATCCTGAGTGATATCTTGGACCCCAACCTGTCCATAGCGGATGGCTACGATCTCTGGTCTGTTGAATTGCAGGATGGGGAAACGGTACAGGGCTTGATTGCCTCGGAGACGCCTACGGCATTGGCCATTCGACAAGTCGGTGGCATGGAGCGTACGATTGCACGCGATCAGATTCAAAAGATTCAGACGTTGGGTGTTTCCGCCATGCCGGCCGGGCTAGAGGGGGGCATCAGCAAGCAGGAGATGGCGGATTTGTTGGCGTTTATTAAGAAGGGAGGGTAACCGCCAGAAGAGTTGGATTAATATAGCGTTGTGCCCTCAGTTCTTCATTTATTCCCATGTGCGGTATCGAAAGGGTCGTGATTTATTGTCGCGCCTCTAGTCGTTATTCAACTATCCGCACCAAAGGTGCAATATCAATAGCCTTGGGCAACGCCCAAGGAAGAATGAGAAAAAGTGGCTCAAGCGCCAACGGGGGGGAATCACAAGCAGATTCATAAGATTTAGACCCTGCACATATTCCTTACGTCCTCCGGCTTGGAAGGTGGCATAAGTAAGCGGGAGATGGTGGATTTGTTGACGTTTATCACACAAGTCTTTACTAATTAGGAAGATCCTCCCGAAGCAAATCCATTCAATGCCGTTCCGGGGTTGTTTTGGATGGATATTTCTTGAAATTTAGGGGTAGCCACTTTTTTTTCATAGTCGAATTATTTTATTCTGATTTGTTTTCGAATAGAAAAAACAACAGCCTCGTAATACGACTTAATTAGGATAAGATAAAACAGGAAAGTGACCCACCAAACGGTATGTATGTACCCTACCCATAGGCGGTTCATGTTTCGTACATGGTTAGGTTCAACCTAACCGGAGATCAGGAGGCCCCCCCTTCTCCAAAATCCTCTAATAAAACGTCAGCTCCACTATATGCACCCAACCTGATTTCAATCTCACTAATCTCTGGATTTGCCCATTCTTTTTTCATACGTAAAGCTGTTTTTGTGTCTGACTAATTGTTTAGTAAAAAATTTGATAGCTCATAAACCCGATAGGTTACCTACAGGTTTAACAGCGTCAATATTAGGTGACTAAGTTAAAGATTATTCTTCGTACCATACCATTTTTCCGCAGAATTTTTTTTCAGTTAGGTTAGTAAAAACCCAAGGTCTCTCCCAGTTCCTCCTGCAATCTTTCTGCCAACACAAGGCAAAATTCCTCAGCCCCCGCCTCGTTCAGGTGGATATCGTCGTGGAAGTACTGCGTGTTATGGCTGATTGGGTGGTCGCTGTAGTCCCACAGCACCGAGTTGTGACGCAAGGCCAGCTGCCGAGCCGTGTGCAAAACAGCTGATTTGTCTTCGTAATGCCGCTGTATAGTCTGGTATTCTGGCGAGTAAACAAAAAGAACAGCTATTCCCGCTGCTGCCAGATCGCCCAAAAGACGGTCCCATTCGGCTACTACCTTGGCATCTATCCGCGTGGGAATGCCTAGGGGGTACAGGTGGATAATCTCTTCTACTTGCCGTTTGTTATAGTTGCCCGGCAGCGCTTGGTAACCTTTTGTTTTGGGGTTTTCGTACTGATGCCAGGAGAAGTACTCCTGCAAGCCTACCTTGGCGGCATCAAATTTCCCAAAGTATTTGACCAAGGGCAAATAACGTAGAAATGCAGGCACCTCTCCCGTTCGGACTAGCTCCCTGCCAATAACGGAATCGGAAAGGTAGGGCATATAGGTTTTAGCACGGGTGCGGATATCTTCGAAAGAGTCGGAGTCTATGTTAAAAACCACCAGCTTGGGAGCTGCTTGGTGGTGTAGGTAATGGCGCAGTTTTGCCATCTGAACATAGGATTTCTGTGCTGCCTCACCCAGGTTGTAAGCGGAGATGCGCAGGGTTTTTTCCAGCAATGGTATGGCAAAGGTGTACTTTGTACGGGAGGAGCCAACGAAGAGTATTTCTGCACCTATAGGTCCGCGATAGATACGGTTCCAGTCGTGAAAAAGGTGAAAGTCTGTTTTCCGGAGGCCCTGATCGATGGAATACTGCAACAGGGCCGCGAACAATACCGATATACTGACAAAAAGCAACAGATTTCTCAGAAAGGACTTCATGTTAGGTCGGATCAAAACTGAAAATAGAGAAAGTCCTGCGGTTCTCTCCCAAAGAGAATCAGCAGCAACAATAGGGATGCATATATCGTCCAGCGTAGCGGCTTGGGTATGCGCATGCCCGACAGATCCAATCCGTGGCGCTTAAACCGTTGCAGCCATTCCACGCCCATCATAAGGGCTATTAGGGTCAGCAATTTGGCCTGGGATGCGGTGGGAATAGCCAAAATCTTCCAAGAAAGCATGCCATGAAGGTAAGCGAGCGCATCCGTTAGGGACTCGGAACGGAAGAATATGAACGTAAAGCAAACAAAGGCAAAGTTAAAAACCATTTTTACAAGGTCTGTCACCAAAATCCGATCAATGCGTTCGCCGATAGTACCATGGCTTCTGTGCTGCAATTTGAAGAGTATAGGCAGGTACATCATGCCGTGGAGTAGCCCAAAGACAACAAAAGTCCAATTTGCCCCATGCCATATCCCGCTTACCATAAATACGATTAATACATTTTTTACTTTCAACCAATTAGACGTGAAACCACCACCCAACGGGATGTAAAGATAGTCCCTAAGCCACGTAGTAAGCGATATATGCCACCTTTTCCAAAACTCGGCAATGTCACGGGAAAAATAAGGAAAGGCAAAATTCCTCATTAGACTGAAGCCAAAAAGCCTAGCTATTCCAATTGCGACATCTGAATATCCCGAGAAATCCCCATAAATCTGTATGGCAAACAAAACTGCTGCTAAAAAAAGTGTGTGGGGTTGGTAAATCTCGTATGCAGCAAAGACCTGATTGACGTATTCCGCGCATCCGTCGGCGATCACCACTTTTTTGAAGAGCCCCCAAAGGATCAGCCGAAGGCCATCGCTCCCTTGAGCGGAGTCAAAGGTTTTTTGGGTGGCAAACTGTGGCAGCAGGGATGTTGCCCGCTCAATTGGGCCGGCCACAAGCTGGGGGAAAAAGCTGACATAGGCAAAAAAGGTCAAGGGATCCCGGCAGGCGCTGACCTTTTTCTTATACACATCGATGGTATAGCCGAGTGTCTGAAAGGTGTAAAAACTGATGCCCACCGGAAGCACCAAGTTTAGGGACCAAGAGTTTTGGATGGGTACCCCAATGTAAGTGAAGGCGGTGGTGAAGTTTTCGACAAAGAAATTAAAGTACTTAAAAATCAGAAGTATACCTAGGTTGGTGATCAGGCTGGTGTAGAGTAATAATTTCCGGCGGGAGAGCTTCGTTTCCCGGTCCAATGCCGTGCCAATCCAAAAATCAACCAAGGAACTGACAAAGATCAGTCCCAAAAAGCGCGGGTCCCACCAGCCGTAAAAAAAGTAGCTGGCAAGCAGCAATAGCAGGGTTCGGAGTTTCGTTTTTTCTTTTGGTATAATCCAGTACAGGGCAAATACTAGTGGAAGGAAAATGCCGAACTCCAGGGAATTAAAGAGCATGCAAGTCGTCGTAGTGGAGAAAAGCCTGTAGATTTGGCATTTTCCAAGTTAAATAAAACATGGCTAAGCGAATCTGCATAGCCATGTTTTCCATTATTTCTACGTGTAATGAGTTTAAACAGGGGAACCTGTCAGGTCTCCCTTAATGCCCCCATCATTACCCGCATAAAAATCATTTCTTATTTCTAACGCATTCATCTCCGGATTTGTCCATTCTTTTTTCATAGCTGTTTATTGATTTAATTTACCAACAAGTGTACGTATTATAGTTTGGAATTGGAAATTTTTTCAATATAATATTTTATGAATAGCTAGGTATTAAAATAAAATTCATAAATAATTATCTGAGATGCATTTTAATTTATTCGAAAGCTCCACTACTTTTTCTACCTGGAATACCAAAACGCAAACGAGGGCTTTGCTTTTCGGTATATTGCGGCTTACGGATGCGCTATAGGAATTGGGTCAAAAGGGAACGTATCCGCTTAGCTGCTAGCGTGATAGGTTTGGCAGGTGGATTGGCGTCGGACTTGGGACGATAGTCGGATTGTTTTGTTACTTTCAATAGTACTACTTTACGGAGTTAAAAATTACTTGGTTAGGAGCTCCAAAATTGCTATATT
>NZ_JACVCV010000080.1 GCF_017811155.1 Lunatimonas salinarum
TACGAATCTATGCTTTCCTATTACCTCAAATCGCAACCTACAATCCAGTGAACCGCCAAGTACGAGACCCGTACGCTTGGTGGTGTGAGAGGCGCACCTCGTCAGAGAAATCTGGCGAGGCCGTCTACTCGATTATGTGGCGTTTATTTTTTGTATTTTTTTTCTAATTCACGTCTAATTATTCCCGAAACTCTTTTCATTGTTGCGATTGTGAAGTCAAAATATTTACCATCTATTGGAATAATTTGGTTTAAAGTTCCACGTTTTTTGTCCCCCACTTTTTCCAAATAAATATCATTGACTCTCTTGTCATTATGCACTAGCAAGTCTCGAGTAGCCTTAATTTCAATATAGTCTATAAACTCTTCACCGTGAGTTTTACAGCCTGTTACTTCTTGGAAAAATTGTAAATATTGTTGGGGAGTGGCATAAGAAATACTGCTGATTCTGTCAGTAATAACTTTCTCGATTAGTACATCAATTGACTGAGAGCCCATTACAAAGTCAATGGGGACTGTTTTGTAGGGCTTAATTCCATTAACGTTAATACTCAATTTCTCGGGATATTCGGAGATTACTTCAGTAAGAGTCCTGAAAAGATAGCTCTCAAATTTTGAAACATTGGTAACGATAAAATTTTCAAATAAGTCTCTTTCAGCAATTTCCTTTAATAGTCCTTTCAACTCTTTATCAGTGCGAAAAGCCTCTTTTGAGAACAACTTACCTTTTCTTGACGGCACATTGTAAGTTTTATCTGTGTCGGCTTTATCGTCCTTTATTTGTGAAATCTCATTTAACAATATATCTCTTGTCCTTTGTATAAAGATGTGAGAGTTGTTCAACTCTTTAACAATGTCAAGATGATGCCGATAAATTCGTTTGTCGAGAGTTTGTTTTTTCACTGTGTCTTTATTTTAAATGCCACATAACGGTTTGCAGCTAAGAAACGTGGGGCTTTTCGAAGTACTTTCCTGTCCGCCCGCGACAAAGGTAGCCACGAAGAACGAACCTTGCGGAAACCACTATCCGCCCCATGTTTTCTTAGGTGCTGTGTGTGCCCGGCATGGGCATCTGGTATCGAAGATACCATAATATTCCAGAGGGTGCAAGTCCCTTACGTGCGGGGGTAACGCCCCGAAGCGTTAGCAAG
>NZ_JACVCV010000081.1 GCF_017811155.1 Lunatimonas salinarum
GGTGTGAGAGGCGCACCTCGTCAGAGAAATCTGGCGAGGCCGTCTACTCGATTAGCAAAAGTTATTCTTATTCATAGCTATATTCTGCAATCTTAAATTTCTTTTCATTTATAATCCGATAAAATACCTTAATTCGACCTTCAGAATCAAGTTTGTATTCATAAAACTCATCGTCACTTCCTGGTCCACCTACATATACCGATTTTTCCTCCAGTTCAGGAATTCTCTCAATTAATCTCCTTTTTAATCTGCCGTTTTCGAAATACTCATACTTTTTTATTTCTGTTGAGTTTTGCTCTTTATCAAATTCTTCTCTACTTATCAATAATCCATCCTTGTATTTTAAAGTATAAACGGTTTCATAAACATCGGTCTTATTAGTCTTTGGTCTGTAATAAAAAGCTTGTTCCTGATATGTTAGAAGTGTGTCGCCTTGATTTTCAATCATTTTCATTACAGTAGAATCATTTTCAGAAAGTTTGCGAAATTGATATATTATCCGATTATCAGCGTATTTATATTCAAATCTGTTTGTATCAATTCGGTCAGGATTATTAAAATCAAAAGTCTGGATGTCAAAAATCTTATTATTGTTGGCGTCATATACAATTTTATTCCTTGACATCAATTGCTTTTTATGATAACTCTCTTTACTAATTATTCTTCCTAACGAATCCACATATTCTAATGACCAATATCTACCACCACCTGTTCCGCTATAATATTTTCCTTTTATCATATTGGTATTTGGATACAATTCATTAGTCTTTAACAATTGAGCGTTAATCGCTGATGGAGTCATCATTATTAAAAATACAATTACAGCTAAATCCAGAAAAATTTTTCTCATATTATCTATGTTATTCATTGGTTGCTCGTCTGCTTTTTAATTTTTGCTAACGGTCCTCAGCTTGGAGACGGCGGACATTCGTGCCACCTCTCTTCCAGCCTACCCCAATCGTTAACAATATACGAATCTCCTTCTTTAAACGAAACTGTCCGCTGTATCCAAGGTGATGTGTGTGCCCGGCATGGGCATCTGGTATCGAAGATACCATAATATTCCAGAGGGTGCAAGTCCCTTACGTGCGGGGGTAACGCCCCGAAGCGTTAGCAAG
>NZ_JACVCV010000082.1 GCF_017811155.1 Lunatimonas salinarum
AAGAGTTAATGAGTTCGTGGTTCAGGGTTCGGGGTTGTGGGTTCGGTAATGTTAACTTTGAACTATGAACAATTAGCAACACCGGTTGAAGGGTTTAAGAGTTCGTGGTTCGTGGTTCAGGGTTGTGGGTTCTACAATGTTGACCATGAACTATGAACAATTAACAGTACTCGTTAAAGGGTTAGAAAGTTCAGGGTTCGGGGTTCAGGGTTCAGGGTTCGGTAATGTTAACTATGAACTCTGAACAATTAGCAGTACTGGTTGATGAGTTAGAGAGTTCGGGGTTCGTGGTTTAGGGTTTAGGGTTCGGTAATGTTAACTTTGAACTATGAACAATCAACAGCAATAGTTGATGAGTTATAGAGTTCAGTGTTCGTGGTTCGGGGTTGTGGGTTCTACAATGTTGACCATGAACTATGAACAATTAGCAACACCGGTTGAAGGGTTTAAGAGTTCGTGGTTCAGGGTTCGGGGTTGAGGGTTTGGCACTGGTTGCCTACACGTTTAGAACTTATTGCCTTTTCTTTCTGAATTTTTAAGGTATTGGATCATGGCGCTTATTTTTCGCCTAATATTTTCTGTCCTAAATAGGATGTCGTTAAGTTCGTCCTCATTGATAAACCCTGCATCGAATGAGCGATAGGCCTGGGACCTAGTTTCCCCATTGGAGCCTTTGGCTATTGACAAAAACTGTATAAATTCCCTATTACCATCCCTTTCGAAGCCTTCGGCGATATTATCCATCGTAGAGCCCGATGAAGAGGTGATCTGACGGCAAAGCCTAAAATCCGTCTTGAAACCATCCTTTCTTGTAAGTTCTCTGATAATCTTAGCCAATCCCCTCGCCTCCCTCCAAATTTCTAACTCCTCAAATACGTGGATTTTCATGGGTTGAAGCGTTCGGGGTTCGTGGTTCAGGGTTGTGGGTTCGGTAATGTTAACTTTGAACTATGAACAATTAGCAGCACTGGTTGAAGGGTTTAAGAGTTCGTGGTTCGTGGTTCGGGGTTGAGGGTTCTACAATGTTGACCATGAACTATGAACAATTAGCAGTACTGGTTGAAGAG
>NZ_JACVCV010000083.1 GCF_017811155.1 Lunatimonas salinarum
CCAAATTCGAGAAATGGCTGTATGTATTAAAACACTTGGAGTTTCTGGAGAGGCTGCCGGGTAGAGTAAAGGAAAAAATATTCGAAAAAGTCATGGACATAGCCACACTGACAAATCTGGAAAAAAAGGACCGCAGAGCCTACGAGCAGAGCCTGAAGCGCTACCGCGACCTGAAAAACGCACTCGACGCAAGTGAGCAGAAAGGGCTGGAGAAAGGGTTAGAGAAAGGGCGGGAAGAAGGAGAACAGATCGGGCTGGAGAAAGGAAAAATGGAAGTATTACGATCAGGCATCATAAATCTCTATAAAGAAAACCTGCCCACGCCCCTTATTGCCAAGGTAATGGAAATAGACGAGGGCACCGTGATGAGAATCCTCAAGGAGGAAGGGTTGGTTGATGAGACGTAAGATTTAAGACGTTAGACTCGCAAAACGTTCGAGCCTACATTAGGTAACAATCCCCTTAAGCCCTGGTTTGGAGATTGCTTCGCTCCTGCGTCACTCGCAATGACGGGCCGAAAACGTAAGACTCGCAAATCGGTCGACCTTACATTCGGTCCAACCCCAACGGGGTGGCATGATTATAGCCCTGGGTGTCAACCCGGAGACCAAAAAAGCGCCCTTCTCCCCCGTTTTGGCCGCTTACCCTGTCCATCCTGCTATCCCCCTCCCGCCAAAACCCAGAGGTGGTTGAGGTGCGGGTAGATGGTTAGATATGAGATGTGAGATTTTTAGAAGACGTAAGATTTTAGACGTAAGACATAAGATGTGAGAACTAAGACGTTACACTTTGTCCTTCCCTAAATAACGTTGACCGTTTTGGTTAAACGATTCGACAGTCCGACGATTCAACAGAAAAACAAGATTGCTTCGCTCCTGCGTCACTCGCAATAAAGGCCTTGCGCTGATCTTAGCAACGTCGGTAGATCTGCATGCCGACTTGTTTCCAATATTTTGTATATTCAACCCATGCAAGCCACGCCACGGAACATTAACCCCTTTA
>NZ_JACVCV010000084.1 GCF_017811155.1 Lunatimonas salinarum
TAAGTCGGTTTCTCAGCCACTCGTCGAGTGATTTCAGCTTTGATGCAATACTGGCTAGGCGGTAATTATTTACCCATCCCATCCATATTTCTTTAAGCTTTTGGAGCCGTTCTGCGAAGCTGTACGGTCTGGTCTTCTTGGTGATCTGCTTGAGTTTGCGTTTGAGTGAGTCCCAGCTGTTCTTTTTCACCACCAGTTGGTATTTTCCTTTGACTCCCTTCTCGTAAGTTGGGACAAATGCATGTCCCAGCAGCTCGAAGTCGGATGGTCTTCGGATGCCACTTTTCTCCCTGTTGATGGGCAACCTGAGCTTGTCCCTCAGAAAGAGGTAAATCTCGTTGCCCACCTTTCTGGCCTCCTTCTTTGACTTGGTGTAGATGCTGAAATCATCCGCATAACGGACGTATTTCAGGTTTCTCCGTTCCAGTTCCTTGTCCAGCAAGTCCAGTAGGATATTGGACAGCAACGGACTGAGTGGCGAGCCTTGCGGAACGCCTTTTCTACGTTTGTGCAGTTTTCCGTTGATCTGGATGGGTGCACGCAGCCATTTTCGGATCAGCCGTAGGGTGGTAGGACATTTTACTCGTTGGTAGATCAGTTGAAGTAGAACCGAGTGGTCAACTTCGTCAAAGAACCCCTTAAGGTCGATGTCCACGATATCCTGATAGCCATCGTTGATGTTTTTCAGGGCTTGTGTAACTGCCTTATGGATGTTCTTTTCGGGGCGGAAGCCATAGCTGTGTTCCTCGAACGTAAGTTCATATTTGGTCATCAGCACTTGGCTTACCGCCTGTTGGAGCCACCTTTCCACTGCCGTGGGTACTCCCAGTAATCTGGTTTTTCCGTTGCTCTTGGGGATTTCAACCCCCTTGATAGGTTGAGGTACGTACGTGTGGTTCAGGATGGAAGTGGCAATCCTGTCCCTGTTGTTTTCCAGGTAGGAAAACAGTTCGGTGACCTGCATGCCGTCCACCC
>NZ_JACVCV010000085.1 GCF_017811155.1 Lunatimonas salinarum
ACCGAATGTAGGCTCGAACGATTTGCGAGTCTTACGTCTTATGTTTTATATCTTACGTCTTCTAAGAATCTCACATCTCACCGTCTCTCACCTCCTCAACCATCCTCGGGTTTTGGCGGGAGAGGGGTGGCAGGATGGATGTTGTTGGCGGCCAAAACCGGGTGTAGTCGTGATTGCTTATGCTATAAACCTGCCACCCCTTCGGGGTTGGGCCCGTCATTGCGAGCGACGCAGGAGCGTGGCAATCTCCAAACCAGGGCATAAGGGTATTGTTACCGAATGTAGGGTCGAACGATTTGCGAGTCTTACGTCTTCTAAGAATCTCAGATCTAACCGTCTCCTCGAGGGGATTGCTTCGTTACAGACCGTCATTGCGAGCGACGTAGGAGCGTGGCAATCTCCAAGCCAGGGCATAAGGGTATTGTTACCGAATGTAGGCTCGAACGATTCGCGAGTCTTGCGTTTTCTAAAAATCTCACATCTCAGATCTAACCGTCTCCTCAAGGAGATTGCTTCGGCTTGATACTAGTTGACGGTCTACCGAAAGATTCCGATCGTATTCTACCCTGTATCTCCGTTACCGCCTATCTCCAAGCCTCGCAATGACGTGGGCAGTGGCGTTTCGGTGAATTGCGTCATTGCGAGCGACGTAGGAGCGTGGCAATCTCCAAACCAGGGCATAAGGGTATTGTTACCGAAAGTAGGCTCGAACGATTTGCGAGTCTTACGTCTTACGTCTTATATCTTACGTCTTACTACCTACGTTTCACCCAACAACCCTTCTTCCTTTAGGATTCTCATCACTATAACCTCATCTGCCTCCATTACCTTTGCGATAAGGGGCATGGGCAGGTTTTCTTTATAGAGATTTATGATGCC
>NZ_JACVCV010000086.1 GCF_017811155.1 Lunatimonas salinarum
AGAGTTCAGTGTTCGTGGTTCGGGGTTGAGGGTTCAACAATGTTGACCATGAACTATGAACAATTAACAGGTTCGTTGAAGGGTTAGAGAGTTCGTGGTTCGGGGTTCGTGGTTGTGGGTTCAATAATGTTAACCATGAACTATGAACAATTAGCAGTATTGGTTGATGAGTTAGAGAGTTCAGCGTTCGTGGTTCAGGGTTGTGGGTTCAACAATGTTGACCATGAACTCTGAACAATTCGCAGTACTCGTTAAAGGGTTAGAAAGTTCAGGGTTCGGGGTTCGGGGTTGAGGGTTCGGTAATGTTAACTATGAACTCTGAACAATTCGCAGTACTGGTTGAAGGGTTAATGAGTTCGTGGTTCGGGGTTCGGGGTTGAGGGTTCGGTAATGTTAACTATGAACTCTGAACAATTCGCAGTACTGGTTGAAGGGTTAATGAGTTCGTGGTTCGTGGTTCGTGGTTGAGGGTTCAGTAATGTTAACTATGAACAATTAGCAGTACTGGTTGATGAGTTAGAGAGTTCGTGGTTCGTGGTTGAGGGTTGTGGGTTCGGTAATGTTAACTTTGAACTATGAACAATTAACAGCAATCGTTGAAGAGCTAATGAGTTCGTGGTTCGTGGTTCAGGGTTGTGGGTTCGGTAATGTTAACCATGAACTATGAACAATTAGCAGCACTGGTTGAAGGGTTAATGAGTTCGGGGTTCGTGGTTCAGGGTTGTGGGTTCAACAATGTTGACCATGAACTATGAACAATTAACGGCACTGGTTGATGAGTTATAGAGTTCAGTGTTCGTGGTTCGGGGTTGAGGGTTCAACAATGTTGACCATGAACTATGAACAATTAACAGTACTCGTTAAAGGGTTAGAAA
>NZ_JACVCV010000087.1 GCF_017811155.1 Lunatimonas salinarum
CAAAGGCCTTAAAATCCTTTACCAGCGCCTTGTTTTGGGCAAATGCCTTTTCAAAAACGGCTGAATCAAACACAAACCACTCATAGATATTGGTAATGATCAGGTGTTTAACGGCTAGGTTTCCATGGGTGATGCGCTCTCTCAGGAAGTACAGTACCAGTTCCTGAAAGGATTTGGCATTCAGATTCACCTCCAAATCCCCTCTCGGCGAAGCTGAGAGGGAATCCTCCCCCTCTCCGGCGGGGCGAGGGGGCCGGGGGGCGAGGGCGTTATCCCCCAATGAAGTTTGAAGTACAAGGGCACAATCCAAAATCTCTTGCAATACCCGTTCGCTTTCTTCGATGACCTCTTTATTGGAAAACCTTAATACAGTCAATCCCAATTCGTTCAATGCATATGTCCTGCCCTCATCATATTCCCTTTGGTCCAATGAATGGTGGTATCCGCCATCAACTTCAATGGCCAATCGGCATTCGGCACAATAAAAATCTAGAATAAACTGATCGTTGACAGGATGTTGTCTCCTAAATTTTAACCCATTCAGTTTTCTATTTCTGAGCATTTCCCACAGGAATGCTTCTGCATCCGTGGCATTTTTCCGGTTGTTTCTAGCAAACTCGAGAATGATGGGATTAACCTTTTTTCCCTGAAGTGCTATTTCCTTAGCTCTCCTCAAAATTTCCCCCTCTCCGGGTTGGCGAGCAAGGGCGTTTTCTTTACCGATCGGACGCTGTGGGGTAAGTCTATCTTTGGAACCGAAGGTATGTTGCTGGAAATCCTCCCCCTCTCCGGTGGGGAGAGGGGGCCGGGGGGTGAGGGCGTTAAACCCGATCATCTCACTCTTATTGGTGGGTTTCTTGGTTTCCAA
>NZ_JACVCV010000088.1 GCF_017811155.1 Lunatimonas salinarum
TGGTGTGAGAGGCGCACCTCGCTAACCTAACGGTTGGCGGGGCCGTCTACTCGATTATGCAATGGACCAGGTTTTCGGAGCTGAAATTTCCTCTCTAACCGAATTCGAACTCCCCTTTCGTTTATCCCTTTCACAGCCTCCCGCCTTAAAATCAACGTAGCCAGAAGCTTCGGTTTTTTCGTTTTCGTCGAATTCACTTTTTAAAATCTCTTTGAATGAAAAGATTCTAAAGTGTTCATTGATCTTGTAGGTAACGGGGTTTCAACTTTTTCTTTTTTTACCTGGCATAATTGCCTTGATTGAAAAAAGCCTCACTTTCAGAAACCAATATCCTTTAGACCATTTTTATCTTTTCTTGTTGAAACCAATTTGAGGATCCCTATTGAGGTTTTCCCCCTTTTTTGCGACCCCAAACAATACTTGCTAAACCAAGAAATCAAAAGCGACGAATTCACTTTTTTTCCCTCCCAAACAATCTTCAATTCTTAACATTCACTCTCTGTTTTAAACCAACTTCATAAAAATCCCAATCTTTTCATTTTAAACAGTCCGCTTTTCAAAAGGTGCTCCTTGGTCTGTTGCATAACGTTTTGCAGCTACCCGAAGGTGGCGATTTCGAAGCACTTCACTTTCAACCAAGCACAAGCTTTGATAGATGCACAAAGCTTCATTTAACCACTGAACCGCCACTTTTGGGTAGGTGCTGTGTGTGCCCGGCATGGGCATCTGGTATCGAAGATACCATAATATTCCAGAGGGTGCAAGTCCCTTACGTGCGGGGGTAACGCCCCGAAGCGTTAGCAAGTCGCAAGGTGGTTTGCCGTGAGGCATGCACTGAAGGAAGCGAGACTGCAAACCCCG
>NZ_JACVCV010000089.1 GCF_017811155.1 Lunatimonas salinarum
GGGATTTTGAAAAACACCCCCCTGCTTTAAACCGAACAATTCAAATTGTACTATTTTCAGATCCCTGTCCACATGTGATAATCTGCCCGATTTGACAAGTTTTATCAGCGATATGTATGAGCACATGTTTATTGCTGCCATGTTTACAATCGTCACAAACTGCTCGGCCTGCTTGCACTGCCGGTGAATCACCGAAAGCAACAAATTTGCTATCAGAGCTATCCACACCTGCGTCTTGATTCCCTCCGAGCTGTCCGAGTAAAAATACCCCAATTCAAAATTTTGCTTGAGCTGTTTGAGCAGTATCTCGATGTTCCATCTGTATTTGTAGAGGAGAATGATCGTGCTGTGGCTGTAGTCAAACATATTTGACACAAACTCCAGTACCTTCCCACTGACCGGGTCTTTATAAGTGATCAATCTTGCTTTTAGAGGCTCTTTTGACGGGTTTAGCAGGATTATTTGGTCGGCAACGACCCCTCCGTCGGCATAATCACTGATGTGGTTTTTATGGCCTTCCAGAACCAGATATTCCGCATTTTCATTGAGCCTGGTCACAAAATTGGTTCCCTTCTCGGACCACTCCAGCCATTTTTGGTACTTCACATACCCTTTGTCAAAGACATAGATTGCGCCTTTTTCAGCTTCAAGCTGTCCGAGAAAATATTTGTCGTTGCACGCCGCTTCCGTAATGTGTATCAGAGAGGGCACGAAACCGCCCAAGGGCAGTTTGGCATGGATTTTAAGACCTCCTTTCTTTGTGCCCATCATCGGATTGCGCCCGGCACCTTTGAATACATCCACGAAAAGTGAGATCGTGGAAGAATCGACGAAGAAAACCTTTCCCGTATCCACTT
>NZ_JACVCV010000008.1 GCF_017811155.1 Lunatimonas salinarum
AGGTACTTGGTGGTTCCCCACCCTTTGGACGTCAGTATGCTGTGCTACCTCATCCCCCCGATAGCTATCGAGGGCTGCCAGGCCTCAGTATCCAGCACTGCGTGCGTCCCCTTCGCACTCCCGTGCTCGGGCATGTTCGTTGGAACCGGGGTTTGCAGTCTCGCTGCCTTGCCACCCCGCCCCCTGGCCCCTCACTAAAATCTTCCACTGGAAGATTTCTTTACGCTCGGTCCTCTCACGGCAAACCACCCCTGTGAAAAACAGGGGACTTGTTGGAACGAAGTGGAAATCCCGCCATAGCGGGACTAACGCTTCGGAGCAGCCTGCCCTGACACGGTCAGGGTTACCCCCGCACGTAAGGGATGCTGAGAAATCAGCACACCCTCTGGAATATTATGGTATCTTCGATACCAGACGCCCATGCCGGGCACACACATCACCTATACGCAAGCAGGGGTTTCGTGCTTCGTAGGACAGGTAATTGGTAAATTTGAAGTTCAGTTCTTCGTAGGAAGTTCAATGATAAAATTCCCTGCCTGCGTATAGCTGAGAACCGTTATCGCTCAGTGTAAAAAACCCGAGCATCAAAATGATATTAAAAAAAAGTAAATTTATAACTAATAAATTATTAACTATCTGTAGTGACATCAGAATCGCAAAATATTGAGTTCAAAGTATCCTGGAGAGACGAATACCTAAAATGGATTTGTGGTTTTGCCAATGGCAATGGAGGTAAACTGTGTATTGGTATTGACGATAAAGGCAAGGTTACTGGTGTTGACAACCATAAAAAACTATTGGAAGATTTGCCCAATAAGTTTCGGGATATTCTGGGCGTGTATGCGGAAGTGAACCTTCAAGAAGAAATGGACAATTACTATCTTGAAATTATTGTTCCACGGTATGATGTACCGATTTCTGTAAGAGGTAAATATTATGTGCGTACCGGAAGCACTCTTCAGGAAATAACTGGATTGGCTTTGAACGAATTTATTTTAAGAAGAACAGGAAAGACATGGGATGATATTCCTGAACAAAGGGCTTCCCTCAGTGACATTGATGAATCGAGCATTAAGCAATTTTTGTAAGATTCAAGGATCGTTAAACGAATAAATGTTGAAGACGATATCAGCATATCTAACTTGCTTGATAAATTGCGTTTGCTTGAAAATGGACATTTGAAAAGAGCAGCCATTGTCTTATTTGGAAAAGAGCCTGGGAAATTCTACCCGAACATGGCGGTTAAGATCGGTAAATTCGGGGAAACGGATGCCGACCTGAAATTTCATGAGGTAATAGAAGGTAATCTGATACAACTCAAAGACAGGATAGGAGAAATGCTTAACGCCAAGTTCTTCATTAACCCGATTGACTTTATGGGAATGCAAAGAGTGGAACTGGATGAATATCCAGTTGCTGCTGTCCGAGAGATGCTCCTCAATGCTTTAGTTCACCGGAACTATATGGGAGCACCCATACAAATTCGATTGTATGAGGATAATTTCAGTGTTTGGAATGATGGCGGTTTGCCAGAAGGAATTTCCGAAGAAGATTTAAAGAAAGTACATCGATCGAAACCCAGAAACCCATTGCTTGCAGATGTTTGTTTCAAAGCAGGCTATATTGACTCTTGGGGAAGGGGAACAATCAAAATCATTGAAGCTTGTAAAAATGCAGGGTTGCCTGAACCAGTTTTAAAAGAAGAACAAGGAGGATTCCTTAGCATGGTATTCAAAGACCGATTTACCGAAGAGCAGTTGAAGAAGGCCGGACTAAATGTAAGACAGATTGAAGTGATCCTGTACACTAAAAAATATGGAGAAATTACTAATTCGAAGTATCAGGAGATAGCTGATGTTTCAAAAGCAACGGCTACTAGAGACATTAAGGATTTAGAAAACAAGGGGTTATTAAAAAATATTGGGACAAAGGGATCGAGTGCAATTTACAAACTAGGAGTTGGCTCATAGTTGGCTCAGTTGGCTCACAATGGGCTCAAGGTTGGCTCAAGGATAAAACAAATGGAAGAATCAAATGAGCAGAAAAGAACACCGAGGCGATAGTCGAGTAGGTAAAGGGGAATCCCACCCCTAAACCTCTCACAGACAGGCAGTGAATCTCTCGATTGTTCATGATAGATTTGTTTTTAGTTGTATTCACGAATGCTTGGGCATTTCATACGGCTCTTATTATGCAGTCGGTTATAGTCAATTATACTAGACCAATTTGTAGCCCAGTTCCCAATGGTAGAACAGGTTTGGATAAGAAACGGTAACTTGTCTAAGCCATTTAACTGCCTTGACCTTGCTTCCTTTGAAGCTCTTGTACTTGTTCAAAATCCACCTGATCAATCGATGGTGTAGGTAATAAAACACCGATTTTAAACTTCTACGGCTTATTTTCCCATAGTATTGAATCCACTCTCGTATCTTTGGATTGATTTCATTTGAAAATCAAAAACGCATGGCTTGGACGGGCCAAATCTTTATAATGCTGCAAATCCTCGAAACGTCCACAAGGGGAGAGACAAAAAATATGGTAGATCCGAAAAAGAATAGGAAAGTAAACATCGAAAATGCATGCCGTTCAGATGTTCCGCCGTACAAGCAATTTTTTGCAATTTCGCCGGGAGGTTTGAAAGGGAATCGCTGAAAAACTCTTACCTTCCTTCCTTGGTTAACAATAAGTAAATCCTCGGTACTCCTACTTAAATTGAACGACTTCAGGTGAGGAACCACATCATTTCATCACTATTCTTTTTTTGGGGCTTGGCGTTGCTGTCGCCGACAGCAATTCAAGCAAAGGAATTGTCGCCTCCTTCCGTATTCGAGATTCAAGATGGTGAGTCCCAGTTTCGGATCAGTACTACAATGGATTTTCTGCTGGATACCGCCAACGAGTATTCGGTAGAAGATGTACAAGCACCTAAGGTTCAACGCCTGTTTCAAAAGGTTACGGATCCCCATATCCTGTATGATTTTTACGAATCCGCAATCTGGGTCCGGCTTACGATCAAAAACTCCCACAGCGCCTACGACAAGGCATGGTATTTTGAATCCTGGGGCTTTGATATCAGCCAAATCAATTTCTATTTCCCCAATCCCGACGGCACATTTGAAGCCTACGAAGCCGGCTATGAACTGCCGTTTGGCAGTAGAAATATCCAACACAAAAACTTTATCTACCTGCTAGATTTAAGGCCGGGAGAGCAAAAAACGTATTACCTCAAAATCAAGAGAGACTACAACCTGCAATTCAGCTTTTATGTCAGGGCTAACGACCGGTCGCTAAACCACTCGTTAAATGAATACTTTTTGCTGGGTACCTACTATGGGGTGTTGATTCTTATTCTGACGTTCAACCTGTATTTATTTTTCAAACTTAAAGATTTGCTCTACCTCTATTTCCCATCGCTTATACTGGTTTACATCTTGTTTTCTCTCGGCAGAGACGGCTTGGGTTTTCAGTACTTCTGGCCCAATATGCCTTCGTTGAATAAACTGAACAATCAATACCTCATCGAATTTTTCATTATCGTGACCACTCTCCTGTTTTCCAACCGGTTTGTTCAGAAATACACCAAGAGTGACCGGGTACTAAAATTCACCTATTGGGCCATTTCACTGAAGCTTCTCTTTTTCCTCAACCAACTTTTTGGGATTGAGTTACACTACATCACCTACTTGGTCATTACCATCTTGATTTTGCTGATCCCCTTTGCGTTTGGCATGCGGGAACTCCTAAAAGAAAAAATCCACTCTTGGTCTTATGTCTTCGCCTACGCATGCCTGTTTTTGGTGATTATTTACACCTATTCCCGTAGCATCGAACTCTTCCAAAATGCGATCCTAAACTGGTACCTGGTGTATCCGGTAATTTTCCTGGAGATGCTTCTTTTCTCCTTTTCCATTTTTAATCAGATCAAGTTTTTGCAGGATGAAGCACTGCAGGCAAATGCGGAAAAAACGCTGATACTCGAGAAAAACAACCAACTCACCCAAGAGCTAAATAGCAAGCTGAAAGAAAAAGTAAAAGCCCGAACCGAAAAAATAGAGCGGATGGCGGCCGATTTGGCAACTAAAAACGATGAACTTCAGGACAGCAACGCCAAGCTAGCAGACCTCAACAAAAGAGTCACCGAGATGAATCAATTGCTGCTGGAGAGGAATGCCGAATTGAAATCCTCGGTGGAGGAAATCACCAAAAGCCTTGCCCTGATGAAAGGCCTTGGCTTTGAAGAATTCAAAAAAGTGTTCCCCGATAAAGAGACCTGCTTGAAGTTTCTGGCAGAGCTGAAATGGAAAGATGGGTACCGCTGCAAGAAATGTGAATACAAAAAATTCCAAGAGACAACCAACTTCAGCCGGCGGTGCAAAAATTGCAACTACCTCGAATCTCCCACGGTATATACGCTTTTCAACAAACTCAAATTCCCCATAGAAAAGGCCTTCTATATCCTCTATCTCTCCAATAGAAAAGATGTAGACCTGACCTTAAATGAGCTCTCGGAAATTCTGGAACTCCGTAGGGAAACGTGCTGGGCATTCAAAAATAAGATCTCCCAGGCGATGGAAAAAGTCGGGCACAACAAAGAACTGAGCGGCTGGGAATCGTTGGCACTCGTGGAGTTGGAATAACTCGGGTTTAACCTTATGGTATTATCCGCATCGATGCCTTGCCTGACGCCATGATCCTATTGCTCCCTACTCCAATAATTGCTGTACGTCGCGATAGGCATCCTTAGGCTCCAACTGCTCATTCAATAGGAAAGGAAAATGCTTTCTTCCCGGCCTATCCAACCAAGACGCATCATCTCCTATTCCCCAAAACGTCACTCCCGTAATCATATCGCTGTAGTCTAGCAGCACACTGAATATCTCCCGATAAGCTACCCGTTGCCTTAAGTTGAACGCATCGGTATAGATTTCAGACCCGGGCTCATTGTTTGATAAATAGACAGACAAGTCCAACTCGGTGATCTGTACCTCCACGCCTAGCCCTTTGAATAGCTCCAGGGTAGTCCGAAGATCCTGTATGGAAGTCCCTACGGACCAATGCCCTTGGAGACCCACGCCGTCTATAGGGATATTATTGTCCTTTAGCCTTTTGACCAAGTTGTAAATCTTATCCCTCTTCCAACTGAAAATGGCATTGTAGTCATTGTAAAAAAGCTTTGCGTCCGGGTCTGCCCTACGTGCATAAACGAACGCAGAATCAATGTACGATTCCCCCATGATTTGGTACCAGGGTGAATCTTCCCTGTAGATTATCTGACCATTCGGATCCCAATCATATAAGGCTTCATTTACCACATCCCAAGAGTCAATACGCCCCTTATACCGGGTCATCACGGTAGTAATATGTTCTTCCAGTTGGTCTAGCGCTACTTCTTTGGACAATAAATCACCATGTTCATCATAGAAAAACCAATCTGGCGTCTGCGAGTGCCAAGTCAGCGTATGCCCCCTTACCTTCAGATTATTTTCCAGGGCAAAATCAACGATTCGGTCCGCATTGGTCCACGTATAGGCTCCTTTTACACGCTGTATGGCATCCGGCTTCATTACATTTTCGGCCGTCACACTGTTGAAGTGCTCCAATAGGGTACTCCCATGAGGGGTTCGGGCGTCGGTATGTTCAGGAGTTATCGCAGCTCCAATAAAAAAATGATCTTTGAAAAGCTCCTTCAAAGGAACGTGTTGCCTCTCAACTCCTTCGGCGAGTTCCGGATCCGAATCATCGGTAGTAACACAGCTGACAAGCGATGCCGATAAGACTACGCAGATCCAAAAATAGTTGCGGTAATTGTGCATTTGTTTATTATTTATCGTTGGGAAAGGGTCACATACTTTCCTAAAAGAAGCATTCAGTCTTGGATTAGCCAAGACTGAATGCCTGGCAGAAAGCGATATACTCAGTATAAAACCATCGTGCCAAATGTCAGGCAGACGGGAATCCTCGATCAATAGTTGACTACATACTTCTTGATCACCCCTCGGTAATCACCGGTTACGATTGCACTGGAACTGTTACGCTCCACTGAAATTTTCACATTCGGATTATTTGAACTCGCTTCAATCTGGGGTGTCTTTCCCAGAGGCACGTTGGCATGAACCTCATAGCGTTCGTAGTCCAAGATTCCGTTTTCGTTCGTCGATCTCACCGGCACTTCGGGGAGTTGCAACGCTTGCCCATTTACGGAAATACGGACACTGGGAGATATCGGGCGCTCCAACTCCTTTCTTCTGGCGCTAAATCCCAATCCCAATAAATCAAATAATGGCTCCCCGTTGTCCGCTTCAGCCACCAGGAAGATTGCATGCTTTCTATCCAAGTCATCCACAAAGGACGACACGTCAATTTTGAATTTGGTAGCCTCTTGAGGAGTGTTGGCAGCTACTTCTATCGTTCCAATCTTGGTGCCTTTCCATGTTTGGTTATCCCAAGGGCCGTCCAACCAAACATGCACCTTGAAAGCCTGTTTCGTCTTCGGTGTCAAAAACAAGTTAAACGCGGTTTGATTTCCTACCTTGGTTCCTTCAAACGCTTTCAAACCCAACTTATCCTCGGCTAATCCGCCAAACCCAAAGTACTTATACCCTATAATATGGCCATTTTTAACTTGGGTGATCGGCATGTGATTATCCCAAATATCCCAGGAGTCCTGTTGAATGCTGATATCGGAAAGATAGGAGGCATATCCTGCAGAATAATACCGGTAGGGATCCAGTCCATATACATGAAACCCTTCGGAGGTCACCTCAGCTCCGGTATATTCCCGGCCTTGTTTATCTTTGGCGGTCCAAATCTTATTTTCAGCATAAGGGTCAAAAGCCCGAATACGAGCACCTCCGCCCTCAGCTACCGGCTTTTCATCTACTTCAATAACAACCGGTGCAACTACCGCCTGACGCGCAAATCCGAAGCCCCTCGGAGGCTTGTGGTAAAAAGCATACCATTGGCCGTTGATCTCTTCAATACTTCCATGCGTGTTATGCCCTCCGTTAGTCAGGACAATCCCGCTTCCGTCTTGGTTTAGCACCGGACCTCTGGAATCCACCAACACACCTCCACTCTTCCATGGCCCAAGCGGTGAATCACCCACTGCATATCGCAGCGTTGAGTTGGTACTGCTTACACCGTACTCTGGCCCGGAATACCCACTAAATACCGTAATGTATTTGTTCCCAACCTTTCGGATAGAAGAGGCTTCAAAGAAATTGAAAGACCCTAAATCTTCGCCCGAATATATCGCAGGATAGGTGGTGCCCTCGGGGTCTCTCAACGCGCCGTATCTGCTGCTTGCCGGCAAAAAATAAGGTATGATTTCGGTCCCGGGACGCAGGCTATACATGGTATTTTGATCCAGCTCTGCCGCAAGCGATCTCTGAAATCCCCAATATGCATAGGCTCTAAAGCCAATTTCGTAATCTGGGTCAGCAGGGTCCGTGACGTACTCTATAAAAACAGCGGGATCAAACCCCAAAATACTACCTGGCAATGTATTGCGGCCGTCCTCGGTCAAATTGATCGGGGTGAACGGCCCATCAGGTCTATGGCCCTTCGCCACCATCGCCTCCCTACCCGGTCCGCGGCTGTGGGGATATAAGTAATATTCCTTCGTCCCATCCTTTCGCTTCACCTCTACCAAGTCAGGCGCGTACATGACGTCCCACTGACCGTCTATTTCATAGGTAAAAATAGCCCCCTCGTCTCTCCATTGGGTCAGATCCTCCACTGGGGCCGACCACATGCGGATATCAGGTCCGCAATAACTGGCGAAACGCAAATCATGTGAACCGATAATATATGCCCGGTATTTTCCCGGATTGTCCGGATCCTCAAATACGCGGGGTTCACCATCTGGTAGGTGCTCCCACAAGGGCAAATAGGGATTCCCGGGATGGGTGTGCACATATTTCCCGTCCCGCACCAAAGGCGCCAAATGGGTCTGTTGTCCCCACGCATGGGTCGCCAAAAGCCAGCCTAAACTGATGCAACAAATGGAAACCACCCTCCATACAATCACATTTACGTTTCTTTCCATGGTATTAATAATTGGTTTTATCGGTTATCAGCCCGCCAATCGACGGACAAAATGACTATTTTGCTTGCCCCCTAGGCGATCCGCAGGATACCTTCTACCCCTTAGATTGCGCGCATAGGTACCGGTTTCTTATTTCCCGTTGTGCACATCTCTGCGAGGTCAGGGATTGCCCGGCAGGATATCATTTGCAGAAGTCGCATACAGACCTATCAAGGTTCCGGTAAAGCCCCCTGCTACGTTCGTAGATAAAATATCTCCGGATACTACACCCCCTAGATTTTTAAGCTCTCCACCCGCTGTAGCATAGCCGAATTGGTAATCGTCGGAGGTAGCCTTTACCTGCAATGTGATCGGCTTGAAAAGATCTACCTGGGTACTGGCAATGATGGTAGAATTAACCTTTCGATTCCTTCCATTCCCTTCAGCCTCTGTGCGTTCGAGCACTAGTAGGTAATCGTCTCCTACTTTGGTTACACCAAAGACATAATGAAATGCCTCACTCTGCAAACAAACCATACCTGCAAGATCTCTTTCGGATCGGGGTTGGTAATCGAGCGTGGCAGTAAACGAGAAATGCTTGTGTTGTTGCCTGTAGAACAAGGTAGACGTGGGTTTCACTTCCTTTATGTTCACTGGAAATGGCGTGATCTGCACCCCATTTTTTGTGGTTTTCATAAAATCTTCCCTTGGCCCACGCAGTCCAATCCACCTAAAGTCCAGCCTTTCGCTCTTAAAATCTTCTGTGTACGTGAAATTCCCATTAGGAAAAAATCCTTCTTGCCCGGTTTTATTTTCGCTTATGCCGGCCGGCATTTTCAGTTTAGGCTCCAGAGGAACAAGCCCATTTTCAAAAACCGGCCACTCTCCTGACCAGTCTACCGGCAGGATAAAGGTCTCTCTTCCCGTATTTACACGATTCTTTTCGTTGGGCCTAATTCCTAAAAAGACACCGTAATATTTACCATCCGGGCCTAACACCAAGTCTGCATGGCCTGCCCAATCTACCCGGTTGCTTCTGCGACCAAAATACCGCTGCGTCAAAATAGGGTTTGAAGGAGCAGGAATATACGTCCCCATGGGGTGGTCGCTCTTAAAGATCACCTCACTATGATTGTCGCCGGTGCCTCCTTCAGCGCACATTAAATAATATGCCCCATTTTTCTTATAGATGTGTGGGGCTTCTATCCAAATGGGATTTTTGGATGGGTCCACCCCACCGTCTACGATAATCTTGTCAGTTCCTTCTACCACCTGATCCTTATCCAGATCATATTCCCAAATCTTAATGACCCGATGACCACTATACCTTTCCTTTCCCCGATCAGGGGCATCATTGTGCACCACGTACGCCTTTCCATCTTCATCGAAGAAAATTCCGGGGTCTATTCCATCAAACTTGAGTTGAATCGGGTCGCTCCAGCCTTGAAAGGGATCCTTGGTCTTGACTACCATATTTCCAATGCCGCCCGCAAACTGCGTGGTGATCATGTAGAAGGTGTCGTTGAAAGGGTTGTATTTGATGTCAGGCGCAAAAATCCCAAAAGCAATCCCTGCATCGGATACTTTCAGTTGAGACTTACGGTCTAGCACGTGGCCTATCTGAGTCCAGTTTACCAAATCCTTGGAATGGAAAATAGGCACCCCCGGGAACATTGCAAAAGAGGAAGCAACCATGAAATAATCATCTCCTTTTCGCGTGATAGAAGGATCCGGATAGCACCCTTGAAGAATTGGATTATAGAATTCGTCCGCTCCCAATGGATTGTCCAGGTACACTTGATCCTCTCCTACATAGGTGGCATGGTGAAACACCGCCTGATTCGCTTTTCCACTTTGGGAAAATGCCTCTACAGTCGTCAAGACCATCCATGCAACGAGCAATACATACTTTCGGTAGACTTTCATCGATAATAGTGGGTTTGTATCTCAAAGTTATTTCAACATCCTATCAACCTGATTTTGACTAGCTATTTCTATGCGTTGAGTCAAAGATAACGGCTTCATTAGAGACTTGGCGAAAGCACAAAGTCACTGAAGCCAGCTCTTCCTCCCGGATCAACGGTGGCATAGTAAAACAGCGCAAAGCGGTAGCCCATGAAATGAGGCAGGGTATAGTTCATCTGAAGGGTCGGCCCAAACGGAATCCAAGACTTTCCTCCATTCTCACTGTAGTAGAAATTAGCTTGGTCTTTTCGGTCCGTAAAATCACAAGACACCTTCAACTGGATACGGTCTTTATCCAATATTTTTCCATACGTTCGCGTGACTTGGCCTTTGTCAACCAGTTCCAGGCTAAGAACTTTTTTTCCCTCTTTGACCTGTACGCCCAGCCATCCATACTGTTTTTGAAGCAA
The DNA here is from genome assembly GCF_017811155.1 of Lunatimonas salinarum. Taxonomy (GTDB): domain Bacteria; phylum Bacteroidota; class Bacteroidia; order Cytophagales; family Cyclobacteriaceae; genus Lunatimonas; species Lunatimonas salinarum. The sequence goes on from NZ_JACVCV010000008.1 coordinate 10,402, forward strand.
ACCCAATCCTGCGACATCTCCCTCTTTAAGCTCATTGAGATGAATGGTTACCGCAGCACTGCTGACTGGCCCAAAGGTGCGTTGAGTCAGGGTATTTCTTGCCGCAAGCCAGGATTCATCTGTGCGATCCGACTTCAGAATCAGGCGTCCCTTTTCACCGTCTATATCCCAAAGTTCACTTACCGGATGATGGTTCCACTGCCATACCAAGGGCAGTCTCGGCTGTTTAGCGGTCCGTTTAAAATCATCTGAGGCCACAATCGGTGGAATACCAGAAAGCTGTTTTGGCAATTGGGGCAATTCCATGGGAACTTGACCTTCTACTCCAAAAACCGGCCAATTATCTTCCCATTTCACGGGCACCAGATAGGGGATACGGCCAACCGCGCCAAAGTCGCGAAATAAATAGCCATACCAATTTCCGTCTACAGCTTCCACCAAGCCTCCCTGCGCCACTCCTTTATCCTCTAAAGCGACCCTGCCCTCGTAGGGGCCCATTAGTTCCTTTGAACGATGAACAAGCACTGTACGCATCCCTCCACGGGGCCATGTGATATGAAGAAGGTAATAATACCCGTTAATTTGAAACAACTGAGAGCCCTCTGCCGGGAGCATAATCTCGCGTGCAACGGGTGCATGGGCAGTTTCGATCAGCACCCGCTCGGTATCCATTTTTATCCCGGAAAGGTCGGACTCCAATTCCACGATTTTTATGGTTCCTGCTCCCCATACCATATAAACTTTGCCCCCTTCGAAAAACAACGTGTGGTCATGAAGCGAAGGACTAAAGGAGGTTGCCTTCCATGCGCCCTTTTCTATATCATTGGTCGTGTAAATGTAGGTTTTATTGGTGTTACCTGAAAAAGTGGAAACATAGTAAGTCCCTTCATGATAGCGCAGGCTGCTGGCCCAAGACCCTTTGCCATACATGGACTTACCATCCGTTAGCGCCAGGTCATCCCCCGTATCCAAGACATCGTACGCATAGTTCAGCATCTCCCAGTTCACTAAATCAGTGGATTTCATCAAAGGGAGTCCCGGACTCATGTGCATGGTGGTACTGCTCATGTAATAGACATCCCCGACCCTTATCAAAGAAGGGTCGGGAACGTCAGCATAAATGATCGGATTCGTCGCACCTTGCGCCATTAGCTCCCCTGAATAGCTAACTATTAGCAGGCTACAGAACAAGGTAAACGCTCGAATCACGATCATTTGGGGCATTTAACAGGTTTGATAAAAATAATTATTGGTATGCGGTGGCCATATGAATGATTTCACCGACCACCCGCTTGGGGGAATAATCTCTGTTGAACAACAAGGGGTAGTCTGTACGGCCTCTTACGGGCCATCCATTTTTCCAGGAATCCCCATCTTGAATTCCCCAAAGAGTCACCCTTGATATTTTGTCATGGTGCTTTAAAAGAAGGCCAAACAGATCCAAGTACCGCTCATCAAACTTTCGCTGCACCTCTTCAGGCAATCCTTCGGTGTAAGGATTCAGGCTTTCCTGATATGCTGCGTTTGTGGCCACATCCGCTCCCATATCTCTACGTGGCGCCGGCAATACCGTCAAATCCAGTTCGGTAATCATTACATTCACGTTCAATTCTGAAAATGCCAAAATGCTCTTTTCAAATTGATTCATGCTAGGGTATTCCAGACCTATGTGCCCTTGCATCCCTATCCCATGTATGGGAATGCCCTGCTCCTGCAAACGCTTCACCATACGCACCACCCCTTCTCTTTTTCCGGGATTGGCCATCGAATAGTCGTTGTAATAGAGTTCTGCATCCGGGTCGGCTTCGTGGGCAAACTGAAAGGCCAACTTTACAAAGTCTTCACCCAGAATTTGATAAAACTTGCTGTTTCTCCATGAACCATCGTCCAAGATCGCCTCATTCACTACATCCCACCCATGGACCTTGCCCTTGTATCTCCCTACTACGGTATAAATATGGTCTTTCATCCGCTGCGTCAATACCTCTGGACTGACATCGTTTCCATCCTTATCCGTAAAAAACCACTTCGGCGCCTGTGAATGCCATATCAATGTATGGCCTACCATGTGGTACCCACCTTGCAGTCCAATCTCGACAAAGCGGTCGGCCATCGTAAAGTTAAAGTTGCCCTCGGTGGGTTGGATAGGCCCGCTTTTCATCACATTTTCCGCTACAATTGAATTGAAGTGCTGCCGCAGTAGCTCCAATCCTTTCAGATCCGTTCCATTGATATGACGGCGGCCGAGTGCAGCCCCAAAAAGAAACTTGCCTTCAAAGGCAGACTGAAGGAAAAGCTCATCGTGGCTTGGGGCTTTATGATCCACGGAAAAGGACGATAACCATACGAGGGATACCGTAAAGGTGAATTTGAGCAATAGGTTTTTATTCATAGGTATGCAATTGCTTTTTTGGTGTGCCCGCCTGCCAATCTAGAACGGTCAGGCGGGCTTTAATAAGTTAATCTTTGTCCTTCAGCGGAAGCCTCCCCAAATAATAAACACATCCGAAGGGCAATCCCCTACGGTAGAGGGCGCCGACTATCCTGCTTACTGCGCCAAGGCCTCGGCAAAACCTGCATACGCATGCTTTCGGTTTAAATTGGAAGACCACAAACCAGACCGAGCCGAATCAGTACCATCAACCGGCGCTGCCAACGTGATCCCGGTTTGCTGATTAGCCGGAATCAACGAAAGGTATTGACTTACCACTTCTTGGTATATTTCCCCTTGCCGGATCAAGGCTACGGAAGAAGGAGCCGGATCGTTTAGCCTAACCTCTAATGCACTGATTTTGATTAATTTGCCTGTTTCTGCAAGCAACCTAAACATGGCACCAACCTGCTCCAGATTGGAGTCCAGATTCAACACTATTTTGGCCGCGATTCCATCTACGCTACCGCCTTGCTGTTCAATGTACGCCACATAGTCAATCAACGCACGGCATTTTGCAAGGTTCGCTTCCATTCCGCTCTCACTGATGTATAAAATATCATCTGCGTTTCCATACTGCCTGGCTAGCTTAAACGCCTCCGCCGCGTACGCTCTCCCTATGTAATCCTGCCAATAAAATTCCCCCTCTCCGGGAGTAAGGCCCAAACCGGTGCGGATAAGTTCCGGATCGGAATCATTGATTGGATCAGCCACCACTTCCCTTTCCTTGATGGTTTCTTTCGTTTGAGACACAAAACTACTGATCCAATGTTCCATTTGCGTGTGGATGATAGAGGACTTTTCCATCTCGGTCTTTTCCACGATGGTGGTTGACCCACCTGTCATACGCTCACTGGACAACACCACTTGGTCAATGTAAACCGTGCCTGCAAACTCCCCATAGCTGAAAATCAATCGATTTCGATCGCTGGCGGAGACCGTTGTGGTAAGCGATACATACCTCCAGTCGGTGGTCACGAATACCTGCCCAAAACCGTTTGAGGAGAAGTTAGGACTTTGCAGCTCCGGACGTATGACTCCCTCGGCGTCTCCCCTAACCCAGAAACTCAATCGGTATGTCTCTCCATTTTCAACGGGAGCAGCCAGTTGATACAATGTTTGCACTTCCCAAAATCCGCCGGTGACCGAGGGGTTGGTTACAAAAAATGCCCTACCTGCATTCCCGGCACCCATCCCATCTTCTGTTACTCCGCGGGTGGAGTTATTTCCCCAGCCTCCCCAAGCAATACCAGACTCAAAATCACCGGAATCGACCAAGTTATTGATTATCGGATCTCCATCGAGGTCATAGACATACAAATTATTCACATCCAAGTAATAGGTCACGCCAGGCTGGTAGCCCAATTCTAAGCTAAACCGAAAACTGTCTCCGGCAAAGTCACTTACGCGAAAGCGTATCTCCTGCCAGGAAATTCCCGTGGTGAATGTTTCGGTAGGAGCACCGGTGCCTGACCAAGCAAGAGGCGGTTCATTGTTGCTTAGTCCCTCAAAGGTAAACCTGCCTTCCCCGGGTACATCCGATTTAATGTAAGCGATCACCTCGTAGGTTTTGCCCGGAATAACGGGAAGCGAAGGGGAAGTCAGTTTAACGTCGGACGGACTGCCCACCGACGCACCTGCCACGAGTTTAACTCCCGGAGCATCGGCCCCCATTCCCGAGTTGGCCTCCACGGAAACCCCCGACGAGAAGGACCACTGATCGAGGACACCCGCAGCGATCTCTCCGACGTTCAACTCATTCCTAAATGCCGGGGAATTTACGATCAGGGGAGAGAGCAGGGTGTTTAGGTAGGATGAATTTTGGTTTCTATGCCAGACCAGGGGACTGCCAAAGACACTCATTTCCCTCGATCCTACCAACTCAATAAGTGATTCCGCCGGTGCAAAGTTGAGATTCCCGTTGCTTTGTACGATTGAACGATGATCCAATCCAGAACTTGGCGTAAACTCATTGAAATTCCGATTAGCCAGCCTAAACCGAACACCCTGTGACGTAAAATCACTCATCGGCAAACTTATACCCAGCTTGAATTTGGGATTATTCATCCCCTCCAGGTAGCTTAACAAGTCCGGAAACGCATTAATTTCCTCCTGAATTTCAACATTCAGCGGCTTTTCGACTACAAAGTCTTCCAAGGCTCCGAAATCAGCACAAGATGCCAATCCCAGAAATACCCATATATATGCAGAATAAAATATCTTTTTCATCTGTTTATAATTTGTTCTTTAGCGGTCAGATGGAATCTCGCACGAATTTCAATCGTCCCTCCGTGTGTCGCTTGCGTCGTGCTCGATTTCATGTTTATAATCGTTTTTCAGCGGTCTCAACTAGCTCCGGTGACTAAGATCCAAGGCCGTGGCCATACTGGGTATCTATTCCACTCGTGCGGGCCGCCATTTTTATGATCATCTCTTTGTCTCTCGGTTAAGTAGCGTATACTTCCTACACTTTCCACCCACTGCTGCTTACCGAACAACCGGAGTGAAAAACTCCGCTCCCACTCCCCGATTTCTCATCACCAGGGTATCGGTGGTAGCCACGGTCATGGTAGGAAAGTCTATTTCATACTGCAGATACATGGCATCCCTGTCCTGATTTCCCCAACTTCGCTCTTCCCCTCTTTTTACGAATTGACCCGTACCTGTCGCAGTCACACCATCGGTAGCCGATGTAATGGTGCAGGCACCTTGATTGTTAAAGACTAGTCTGAGGTTAACCTGTTGGTCAGCACCATCGGCACCCTGTACAGTAAGTGGAAAATCAACAGTAGTAAGCGACTGCGTATGCAACTCTTGTAGCTGATCCTGTTCTACAAATTCAGCACGACGGATGATCTCTCCGCTTAATTGCTCGTTGCCAGACTTCCCGGTCACCACATCCCTTCCCCTCCGGAGATAGATTCCATGCCACTCGTTTACGTATTTTACAGCATACAATACAAAGTCCTTTGGAGCTACTTCCCAGTCCCCAATCAGGTGTCGATTCGGGTTCGGAATGGGCGATCTACCCGTCAATACACTATCCGCTCCTGCTACCGAAACGATCCTTAACGGAACCACATACGTGTTTTGAATGGCTTCGGGGTCGTTGAAAAAGGCCCCGGTGAGCGTCATCTCCATTCCCCCGATAATCTCTCCTCTAGGAATCGTAATTACCGGTTCCGGCATTTGGAAGTACTCCGAAGGAAGCACTTTGACCTCTCTACCGCCCTCCGAAAAAAGGAGGTTTTCAGCTAAGGATGGATCATAGGCGACATCCAGCCGGATATCTTCGCGATTGGAATACACGCCTCCTGTTGTGGCCATGACTTTAAACTTCCATTCGTTGTCCAAGGTGGTGTCGAAAATGTCTTCGCCTAGGGTAATCGTTCTGACGGGATATTGGTGGGCAAAATACACACTCTGAAAGTCAAAGTCCGGAAATTGCCAGTCATCGTTCACACAAGAACTGATGCCTATCACCGTGAGTAGTAGTATGAATATATTCTTCATCTTTTTGAATTTTAGCTATCAAGGTATTCTCTATCCTATCTATTTTACCAGCCGGTGTTCTGACGAACAGCGCTGTACTTCAAGATCTCACTCAGCGGTACTGGACCATAGATCATATGTTCTGCGAAAACCCGATTTTGGACATTGACGATCTGAAAGTTATTGTTTTCAATTCGCATACCCCGGGCGGGTTCGGTAAGATTCTCATTCCATCTTCTCAAATCCCAGAAGCGGAAACCCTCGAAACAAAGCTCCAACCGGCGCTCATTTCGGATCAACGCACGCATCGCATCTTGGTCATCTCGAATCGACTCCAGATAGGCATCCCCATTGTTCAGGCCAATCCCGGCCCGTTGACGGATGGCTTTGATCACATCGTAGGCGGAAAAACCAAACTCGCCAGAACCCATTGGCCCCCAAGCTTCGTTGGCCGCTTCGGCATATATCAGGTAGAGCTCGGTATATCGGATTCGAGGCATCACGTGCAATTGCCCATTGACAGATACTGGATTGAGGTTTACGTCTTGTCGGAGCAATTTCCGCATATAATACCCCGTACGCGTAGAAACCTCCACCCTATTGATCCCATCATTGGTTCCACCGTCCGCGGCCGTATTGATCACCTGGCTATTCGGCCCTGCCGTACTCCCATTCCGAATGATAAAGTGACCAAACCTAGGATCTCTGTTGGCAAATGGATTGGCGGGATCATACGCACTATTGGGATGGTTGATAGGATAACCATCTACGGTAGGAAATGCATCTACCAGGTTTTGGGTGGGGTTCAGTAATCCATTTCCAAACTGCGTCGGCGGAAAATGAGCGGCTTCCAAATTACTCGAAGGCCCTCCCAATGAGGTTCGCCATAGAATTTCCCCGGGATTGACACCCCCGCCCAAATTATTGATTTCGGTTACATTGGTATACCAAGTCAGGCCGTTGGGAGACAATCCGGCTACCCCTCCATTGAGTCTTAATACTTCCCCCGCATACCTTGCGGCATCCTGCCAAGTAGTGGTATTACCTTGAGTAAAGGCAGGACTGGCGGCCATTAATGCAGCCTGTGCCCGAACCGCCCTAGCAATTCGCCCACTCATCAATTGCCTGGCGTCCTCTCCAAATATCCTGTTATAATCATTTCGGTTAGCACCCAAGAGACGATAGCGCTCGGGCACATCCTCTTCGCTTAGGATGTCTTCGTAATCCAAAGGCAATAGATCGATGGCGGCATCCACATCGGCATATAGCTGCTGCATGCATTCCTCGAAGGTGTTTCTGGGAAGATTGAATTCAGAATTCAAATCCTGAGGTTCAGTAAATAGCTGCACGCCCAGCATCTGTCCATCCGCCATGCCTCCGTGGGCCTGCAAGAGGTGGTACATAAACAGCGCCCGCAGCCCAAGGGCCTCCCCCTTAATCCGGTCGGCAAACATGCGATCCAGCATACTGTTGTTTACCGTAAAGGTGACGCTGTCTGCCGTTTCAATCATAAGATTGAGGTACTGAATTGCCGCCTTGGCGTTTCCCCATTGGTTTACGGGATTGTTATCGGCTGCCCATTGACCACTAGCCATGGTAAAAAAGGCATTGTCCTCGTTGTTGCTTACAGCATCATCGGTGGCCATGTCGTTAAAAGACCAGCCGTTTCGGGGAATTCGTGCATATCCATTGATGATCAACCCTTGGGCAAACCGTGGCTCATTGTAACTGCTCTCCAGATCGCGGTTATTCTGAATGGCAGGCTCAAACAAGTCCGTGCAGGCCGTATGTAGGGTCATGAACAGGGCCATAACTCCGAGTATCGTTATCTTGTTCTTCATATCTCTTCCTTGTTAAAATTGCGCAGCCAAACCTAGGTTAAAGAAGTGTGTCTGAGGCGCAGATCCGACGTTCGTCGTCAAGATCTTTCGGTTAGGGCCTAAGGTCAGCAGGTTGGCCCCATTCATGTAGACATCCATTCCCTTCACGAAGGATCCTCCAAACATGCGTTCCGCGGGAAGCCGATAGGTCACCTGCAACCTAGCCAAATCGAACCGGTCGGTGCTGTACATCCAGAAATCCGTGTTGCGGAAGTTATTCGCTCCGTTTAGTGTAGTAAGCCGGGGATAGCTAGCTGTTTCAGCCGTCTCGGGAGTCCATCGGTCTCTAACTACCTCAGAGTATTTACCCTCGCCTGAAATCCAGAAATAGGAATTGTTTCGAAGCGCATGAGCACCGCTTCTCCACATCCCCAAAGCAAAGAAGGTGAGGTTTTTCCACTTGGCAGTAACATTCAACCCCATGGTCAATGGCGCTCCAAACCACCCTCCTCTACCCAGGAATACTTCGTCCTGTGGCGTGATCCTACCATCGCCGTTTTGGTCTACATATTTCAAATCACCCGGCGCTACCTCACCAAAAATTTGGGTTGGTGACGACTCTACCTCCGCGGTGCTGCCAAAGAATCCGGCATTCCGGAGGCCCCAAATGGCATCAAGGGGTCTTCCACTTCTTACCTGATACTCATCTAGCCAGTTTTCGCCCCGCTGCAGCGCCTTGGTGTTATAATAGGTCCCCACCAAGCCTATATTCAAGTTTACACTCCGAATCCTTTCATTCAGGTTCAAATTGAAATCAAAGCCCGTTCGTTGGTCGCTATTGAAGTTTTCAAATGGGATAAAAGAGGAAACTGGAAAACCTGTGGTGAAGTAGGCTGGATAGATATCGGCCCGCTGCACCAATAGGCCGGTCATCCGGCTGATGAATGCGGATCCGTTAAAATTCAGCTTGTTGTTGAAAAAGGAGCTTTCGATTCCAAAATTGATCTCCTCCCGGCGTGGGAATCTCATCTCTGGATTCGATCCCCTTCGGGAAATGGTGGTGATGTTGTTCAACCCGTCCTTCCACGTGTAGAAGACGGTACCATCGCCCTGTTGGGTAAATACCTGTTCGTACATGTAATAATCGACGATATCCAAGTCCGTGTGGATCACACCGCCGGAAACCGAAAGCAAGAGATTGTTGACTACGGAGGAGTTTTTCAAAAAACCCTCGTTACTGATTCGCCATCCCAGTGATCCGGTTGGCGAAAATGCCTGCCGGTTGTTTTCTGGAAGCCTTGCAGAATGCACTACAGCACCGTTAAACTCTGCCAACAAGCGATTTTGATAACTGTAGCCAATGTGGAGACCCAGGTTGGCATTACTCACCCGATGGTATAATTGGGAAATACCCGTTTGGAATCCCCCGGCGACCAACATCGCGGAAATCTCGTGCTTGTCGTCGATCACGGTATTGTAGTTCAATTGGGCGGACATGGACAAGGTCTGCTGAAAAGTGCTCCCACTGATATTCTGTGTTCGCGTACTGGCGTCTTGACCAAATCGGGTAAGGCCTGTAATCAGGTCTTCCCCTGCATAGTTGTTCCACTGAGGCTCGTACACTGCATATTGGTTGTTAAATGCCAATACATAGGACGTCTGATAGTCCAATCCAAATCGATAACCAAAGGTCAGTCCTTTTGCAACATTTCTCAGGTCTGCATTCACCCCGGTGTTGAACTGATATTGCCGACTTGTAAACTGATTGGAGCCTCCCGCATAGATATCTGCTATGGGGTTGGACTGTTCCAGCTGACTTCCGCCCAAAAGGTACTGTCCGTCGATCAGGTGGCTGCTGTTCTGAATGAAATTTTGCGAGGCCACATCGTCCTCTTCTACCATGGCTACCGGCACCAATGCGGAAAAACGGTTGGGTCGGATATTGGCGGCTCCTTGCCAATAGTCGGTGTTCACCCCTCTCCCATTGTAGAAAATCACCGCTGCATCGGCGAAACCGGATATGTATTCGGTCAGGTTCATGTCCACATTACCCCGCACGTTAAATCGTTCATTCCTGTTTTGCGCTGCTTGTCCAAAGTTGAGCAGAGAACCTTCGGTCATCATGCCCAAGTTGGTGTAATACCTGGCCCGATCGTTTCCTCCTCCGATCTCTACCGTAGCATCGTGTCTGCTGTAAGCTTTTTGAAGAAAATCCGTGGAGTAGAAATCCAGGTTAGGGTAGCGAAACGGGTTGGAACCCGACGCATGGTTGAATATTTCCTCTTGGGAAAACAAGGGCTGCAAGCCATCGTTGGCACGGGCCTCATTAAACAGACTCATGTACTCAGCAGAACCAAGGTATTTTGGTATCGCCCTCGCAGCATGAACACCTGTATTGGCCCTGACGTTGACCGTCTGCTTACTGACACTGCCTCGCTTGGTGGTAATCATCACCGCACCCTTGGCCGCTCGGCTTCCGTAAAGTGCAACCGCCGATACGCCTTTTAGAAAAGTGATTTGCTCGATTTCGATCGGCATCACACTCCCAGGATCTCTTGGGACTCCATCTACCAACACCAGGTATTCATTGTTCCCCCAAATGTTTCCATGAAATCCGGGAGCAAACCCCTCCATGTTATCCAAGGTCCATGTGAAGTAATTCTTCTCCAGCAGCTCGGGTACATTGACATAGGATATGCCCCCAATCAGGTTTGACTTGTCTTTTACCTGAAAAGCCGTGTTTACCTGCCGTGATTCCCACTCTGGAAACAAGATGATGTCTTCTGTTTGGCCTGAAACCCTGAGAACCCTGCTCTCAAAACCGGGTGCCTTGAAAATCAGCATGGAGTTGAGCATCACCTCTACCTCAAAATTGCCCTGCTGATCTACCTCGCCGATGACCTGTTCATCATCGTTCATTACGACTGCATCGACCAGGGGAACACCCTCCGTATCCTTGATCGCAGCCCGTATGCGGATCGTTTGACCTGCCTGTGCCAACGCCAGTGTGTAACTAAGCGTCAGCATCAAAGCCAAAACCCAACTTATATGTTTAAATTTCATCTTTCTATAATTGATTCTTAATGGTCAGATGGAATCTCGCATGGTTGCCCCGATAGCTATCGTGGCAACCCGGTGTGTGACAGGTATGTCACGCTCGATTTCATCAGTGCTACTTATATCGTTGAATTTGAATTATTTTACCAGCCCGGGTTTTGTCTAAACTCAGGGTATAGCGTCACGTCGGAAACTTTCAGAGGCAGCCAGTAATGCCTATCGGCAAGCGGCCTTTCCAATAGAACCTGCTCTCTAAAATTCAATACCCTCATATCTGCAGGATCCTCTCCCACTTCGGACTCAGGTGCGCGGTTGAATTCCATGGACGTTTTTAGCGTATAGGGCCTTTCAATCAATTGCATCCATCGTCTTAGATCGTTGAATCGGTGCCTTTCAAAGGCCAACTCCACGGCTCTTTCTCTTTTGATTTCTTCGAGGAAAACATCTACCGAAGTCTGGAATTCAGGCAATACACCCGGCATACCGGCTCTTTCGCGGATGACGTTTACTGCATCCAAGGCGGTTTTAGTAAAATTGGATGACCTTGCTCCCACGGCGTTATGCCCCATAAGCGCCGCTTCGGCGTACATCAAATACACATCCGCCAGCCTTAGGTAGGGTACGTTCAGATGAAGGGCCGCACCAAAGGCAAACGCATTGTCATACGCATTCGCAGTAAGTGGCACAAACTTCCGATTCAAATAACCTGTGGGGCTTCCGGAAACCGCTCCACGATAACTACCCCCAGAAAAGAGGTTTGCATATCGGTTGTCCTCTTGGTTTGGCGGCATAGAGCCCTGCACCACCTGTACCCCATCAAATACGACGCTTTTATAGAATCTCGGATCCCTACCTCTAAACGGGTATTCGGGGTCGTAACCCGATTCGGGATCGGCATTGCTGACATCCGCAGGCAGGGGATACCCGTTTGCCATACCAAAGTTCCGGTTAACGTAATTTGCCGTAGGGACAAACTTGGTGGCGTCTCCATCCACCACGATGGACGGAAAAAACTGCTTGGTGATTCCCCAGTTGGACTGATCGCCAGACCAATAGAGCGACCTGAAAATAGACTCGGTACCACCTGAAAGGGCCCAGTTCTGACCCATTGTATAAAAAAGGCTATGCCAACGATCAAACGGCATAAGCGCATATTGGGTCTGACCACTTTCTACCAAGTCCAGCAACTCTCCAAATGCTTCCGCCGATCGACGGCAGAAATCGGCATTGTAAGACCGACTACCGGTTGACTCAAAGTTCATCAACGGGCTTCCGGCATACAACAGGTTCTTGCCTAGGTAGGCCAAGGCCATAATTTTATTGATCCGGAGTTCGTTCCTTCCCAGCGTCCTTCTTCCTGCGACTGTGTTGTCCCAGTTGATGGGCAACAGATCCGCCGCTCGTCTCAAGTCCGCTGCCGCTTTTTCGGCACTTTCGTGGTAACTCAACCGCGGTTCGCGCAATTGCTGATCACCAGGGAGAACCCTGTCTATATAGGGCAAGCCGCCCACGTGCTGAATCAACATAAAGTGGAACCATCCCCTAAAGAACAACAATTGGCCTTCGATCAATGCGCGCTCTTCATCGGTGGCATCCGTCATCCGGTCTAGGTTTTCCAAACCCAGATTGGCCTTTCGAATGCCATACCAGGCGAGTGGCCACAGCCCTTTTTGGTGTGGGTTGTCTCCGGTATTGGCGGACCACTTGTCCATCCAGCTTGCCTGACCACCGTGACCGGAATGTTCTACCTGCCAGGCCCAGAAATTGCCCCGGTCAAATGCAAATGTCACGTGGAAATTTCCCGCGGCAGAAACCATCTCATCTTCACCCCAGTTCCAAGAGGATGTCCAATAGCTGGTGGTAAAGTTTGGAACACACTGATACAACTCCTCGGTATATCCTTGGAAGTTTTGGAAATTCAAAAACGCCGTTTCTTCAGAAATCACCGACTCCGGTGTTCTCTCCAAATAATCCAAGCAAGAGGTAGTCCCGAGCAACAAGCATAAGCAGGCCCCGAACACGTATATGTTTTGTTTGATCAATTGCATCACTAATCAGCTTTTAGAATGACATCGTTAAACCCAGATTTATTCTTCTCATCATGGGATAGGCTCCTTCCCATGCCGCGCCGGTTCCAAAATTCGATTCTCTATCATCAGGCATTTTACTCCACACCAACAGGTTGTTGCCATTTAGGAAGACCCTCAATCCGCCCATTCCGAGTCGCTTGGCACGTAGGGGATTGAAACTGTAGGCGATCTCGGCATTTTTTAACCGAAGAAATGAACCGTCGTAAAGGTACCTGGCACCGTAGTAGTAGGAAACCGGCGTCAACCACACCGGAAGGGGAGTCCCTGCATCCGGTGTATCTTTTGACCAGTAGGTGCCCTCATCATAAACCAAGTTCCGCTGCCCATCCAAATTGGTGAATGGAATACTTCGGGTGACATTGGTTACACCGTAAAACTGCATAAAAAAGGACAGCCCCTTGTATTCTATCCCCACGTTGGTATTGTAGGTGTTTTGGGGGATATTGGAAAAGCCATAGGGAGCGGAATCGAAGGCGTCGATAACGCCGTCTCCGTTGAAGTCAAGGATATGGTACCCACCTGGAAGCTTCCCTCCGTTGTTTGTATTGTGCGGCGTACTGGCATACACCTCATCCCAGGTATTGTAGAAACCACTATTGATGTGAGACCTGGCTTGCCCCAATTGAAATCCCGCTTGCTTTTGATAGGCGGGAAGAAATTCCGGATCGTCCCGATTGATGACCACATCGATCGCCCGTGTCAGCGCCACGTCAGCCCACATTCTTACCCCGCTGGCATACACTTTATTGAAGCGAAGTTCCACCTCGTATCCGGTGGTCTCCACCCTTCCTAAGTTGGCAGCAGGTGCGTTTACCCCAAAATAACTGGGAATAGAGCGGTCGCCCGCCATCAAAATATCTACCCGGTTATCCCTGAAGATATCAAAACTTCCATCCAAAAACCCGTTGAAAAGGCTGAACTCAGTTTTTAGGTTGTATTTGTACACGGTCTCCCAACGCACATTCGGATTACCCAATACATCTTCTCTATACCAGGTAAAGGGGCTGAGATCACCTCTCCATCCAACGCTCGTCATGCGGGAATTCCCCCCAAATGCCCACTGATTCATAAAGAGAAACCTTCCTCCGATATTGTCGTCGCCTACCTCTCCATAGGAGGCGGTCACTTTCAGAAAGTCGATGGGTTTGATGTCTCTCATGAAGTTTTCCTCAGACACCACCCATCCAATACCGCCGGATGAGAAAAACGCAAAGCGGTAATCGACGCCAAATTTTTCGGAACCATTGTATGCCCCGTTGTATTCAGCCAGGTACTTGTTTTTATAATTGTACACCGCCCGGAAAACCCAGTCTTCCCGATAACTCGGAATCATGTTCCCGATGGCATCTTCTTGCCGCATCACCAAAGCCATGGCATTCACGTTATGGTGGTTTGCAATGGTGGTGTTGTAATTTAGCTGTCCCTGATAGAACATCCTTCGCTGCGCCCCTTGCACCGTACCTCCTTGGGTAGTCCAAGCTATAGGCTGAAAAAAGTCGAAGTTGCTGTTGTCAAAGTTGTTTTTCAGGTTTACCCGGCCGGTGACCGGGTCAATCCACATTTCCTCGGTATTGTTGAACAAGTCGTTGACGCCCCGGCTGTTTTCGGTAAAGGTGTTATCCAACGCTACCGTGCCGCGGAAATTCAACCCTTTTATGATTTTACCCAAGTCCTGCTCTACCACGATATTGGTGGATAGACTGGTGGTCGTGATGTTTTCGATCCCTCCAATGGCCAAGACCCGCGCCGAGTTGATCGCCCCAAAATCATCCAATGGGTAATAGCCCCACAAACCGTTCGAATACCTCGGCATAAATACATCCGGTGGGTTTCTATAGGCCGCACGCCAGAAGTTGGCATCTTCGCTGCCATTCCAAGGCGTCTTGCGCACCCCATATATCCCGCCTAGATTGACTTTTAAGAGCGTAGAGGAAGTCAACTGAAAATCCAGGTTGTTACGGAAATTCAGTCGGTTGTAATTGTAACCCGGCTGATAGCCCCTTCCGTTTTCAAATTCCCGAAATAGGTCGCCCTCGTGTTGGAAGTCAAATGCGGCAAAATACTTGGTGAGCTTGGTGCCTCCGTTGATGGAGAGATTGGCGTTATACGCCATCGCATAATCATTAAACAGGTAATTCTGCCAATCAATGTTGGGATACCGCTCCGCCTCTGCGAGGTTTGCGGGATCTCGGTATTTTTCGCGTATTCCTTGAGGAATCATCTGCGACCAAGCCTGCGGACTGGATGTCAATTCCCGCTCAATGGCCCTATTTCGAATTCCTATGGCATCGTAGGCATCCATTTTTCCAGGCAATTTGGAAGGAGACTTGACGGTACTATTGACCCGGGCAACGATCTCTGCCTTTCCCTCCTTACCCCGTTTGGTAGTCACGATGATCACCCCGTTTGCCCCTCTGGATCCAAATACCGCCGTGGCAGAAGCATCCTTCAACACAGAAATCGACTCCACGGACCCAATGTCCATGTTGTTGAAAAACTCGGGCCTTTCAACCCCGTCTACCAGAATCAAGGGGCCGTTGCTATTCCAAGTGTTATTGCCCCGGATCACGATCTGCGGCTGCTCGTCACCGGGCGCACCCGAGCTTTGCACAGCGATCAACCCAGGGAGGTTACCTGCAAGCGCCGCCCCCAGGTTAGAAACCCCACCTGTACGCTGCAATACCGTTGCGTTCGTCTGTGACACTGCACCGATCAGCGTTTCCTTTCGCTGCTCGCCATACCCGACCACTACAAACTCTTGCAGGGAGGTTTCAGACTCCGCCAGGGCAATGTTATAGACCGATTTACCGGCTTCTACGACTACCTCTGCAGAAGTGTAGCCAATAAAGCTCACTACCAACACATCCCCGGGCTGGGCGTCGAGCACAAAATCTCCATCGATACCCGTCGCTACCCCCCGAGTAGAGCCCTTGATCAGAATGGTGACGCCCGGAAGCGGCATATCGTCCTTCACGTCCGTAACCACCCCCCTGATCTCCTGAAACAAGGCCTCCTCTCCCACAGAGTTTCCCTGATTGGCTTTCCCTTTCTTAGGCTTCCGCTCTTCCATCGATCCCGCTGCCCGGGATCCACTCCAAGCTTCCGCACTGCCTTTGTAAATTGGATTGACCTCCCTAGGAGACGGAATCCCGACTCCTTCCACTAGTGCCTCCGAATGGTAAAGATACCCTTCGTCCGGAAAAGCATTTACCTGTGTCCACATCAACAGCGCTGCTGAGATGATCGGATAGGCAAAAACCCTTCCCAGGAGGCGGAGACATTCCCTTCGTAATTTTTGTTTCATATAATTATGGGGTTAAGTTAGGTTTGATTTAGCATGAATACCGGCAAATGCCAACGTCAAGGAAATTGCAAAAGAAAGAAGCGATGGATGCCGGCGCTTTTGTGAAAAAATAACCCATGAACGGTTTCAACGGTATTCGAAGGCAACCTGCCAAATTTACCCTCGACACCTGCGGCAAAATGCAATGGTTTGTAGTCATGATAGTTATGATTTAGGTTTACTGAACGCTCAAAACTAATCGTTACTTTTTGAAATAAAAAAAACAAATAGTTTAGTATACCACTGATTTTCAGTTATTTAAAATAAATGTTGCGTTTAAAAAAATAAAAATAACAGCCCTTTTTAGCCCAAAACGCTGAAAAACGGCCGCAATCGGCCTTTTTTGCGGAAAATTAGAAATTACGCTTAAATGAAAATGTTGATTATCAGTACCTTACAAAAAAAGAAAAAATATTTCTTTCCCAATAAAAAATGATATCCAAAAAGAGAAGGCCCTGTAGCGACGGACAGGCGAAGTCCCTTGCACGCTTAATAAGTGTAAAAATTGCAATTAATATTGAATTCGATTATTTTTCCCGAAAATTACCCAAATCGAACAAAACCCTCATATTAATTCCTTTGCCTCCTTCACAGGACATGCCATTTTGTACCTATCATATCCAATAACACCTAATTGATGACAAATTTAAAAACCAAGGAAGTGTGGTTGCTGACCGGCAGTCAGCATCTATACGGAGAAGAAACCCTACTTCAGGTTGCCAAACACGCGCAAATCATCGCTGAAAAGCTAGATCGATCCGAGGCCATCTCCGTACGGGTATTGTTTCAGCCAACAGTCAAAACCACCGAAGAGATCTATCGCATGTGCCAACAGGCCAATCAATCCCCTGCCTGCATTGGCATAATCGCCTGGATGCATACATTCTCTCCCGCAAAAATGTGGATCAACGGACTAAAGATCCTGCAAAAGCCGCTACTTCATCTTCACACGCAATTTAACCGGGATATTCCATGGAAAGGTATAGACATGGATTTTATGAACCTCAACCAAAGTGCCCACGGGGATCGCGAATTTGGGTTTATCACATCCCGGATGAAGCTGGAACGTAAGGTCGTGGTGGGCCACTGGGAATCACCCGGGGTTCATTCCCAAGTAGACACCTGGGCAAGGGCCGCTGCTGCCTGGTCCGATTGGCAGGGGGCCAAATTTGCACGGTTTGGCGACAACATGCGCCAAGTAGCCGTCACAGAGGGGGACAAGGTAGAGGCCGAGTTACGCTTCGGCTTTTCCGTAAACACGTTTGCCGTGGGCGATTTGGTAGCGTATATCCAAGCAGCCCCTGCCGATGAAGTACAGGCATTGGTCGAAGACTACGAAGCCAACTACACCTTGGCGGCAAACCTAAAGGCTAATGGCGACCGGCGATCATCGCTGATCGATGCCGCTCAAATTGAGGTAGGGATGCGCCGGTTCTTACAAGAAGGTGGATTCAAGGGCTTCACAAACACCTTCGAAGACCTGCACGGAATGAAGCAACTGCCGGGAATCGCTACCCAACGCCTGATGGCTGAGGGCTACGGCTATGCCGGCGAAGGAGATTGGAAAACCGCCGCCTTGGTCCGTGCGATGAAGGTGATGGGAACGGGCCTTCCGGGTGGCAATGCATTCATGGAAGACTACACCTACCATTTTGACCCCGAAAACCAACTGGTGCTCGGAGCGCATATGCTGGAGGTAGACCCGGTGTTGGCGGCAGACCGGCCTAGGTGTGAGGTACACCCGTTGGGCATTGGTGGCAAAGAAGACCCGGTACGATTGGTATTCAACGGCAAAGCGGGCAAAGCCCTCAACGCATCGCTGATTGACATGGGCAACCGATTTAGACTGGTGGTCAATGAAGTGGAAGCCGTGGAAGTAACGGAGACTTTGCCCAACTTGCCGGTGGCCCGGGTACTTTGGAAACCGCTACCCGATATGCAAACCGGCTGCGCGGGCTGGATTTATGCAGGTGGCGCGCACCATACCTGTTTCAGTCAAAACCTAAGCACGGAGCATTTGGACGATTTTGCCAAAATGGCCGGCATCGAAAACATCACCATCGATCGGAACACCTCGCTCAGGCACCTGCAGAAGGAGATCAAATGGAGCGATGCCTTCTACAGACTGAACCCCTAGTCCGCCCTAAATTCGATACAACCCTTGGGAGAACGAATCAATCGTTCTCCTTTTTTTTTGGAAAAACCGCTCCGTGCGGATTGACAGCGAACGATAACCCGCTAAACGATCAACTGCCGGGTCGGTAAAACTATACAGGAATTTCTGCTGCTTGGCGTTGTTGAGCTTGGCCAAAGGGTCAAAATATACTTGTAATCTGAATTTTGACGATTTGATAACCTTCCTATAACGGTATGATATCCGGCAAAAGTAGCAGTATCACTATCCAAACAGGTGAAATTACCTGAGCCCTCTAAATCTTCAGAGGTATCCGCAAACAAAAAATCACCTCTAGTCAATAATGAATTTGGATTTCTCTCCAAGAAAACTTTCTTCAGCATATTTCAATAAGTGCTTTTCAGGATCCACAATCCTTCCAGATTTCGAATGAATTTCACCATACCTAACACAAAGTATACCATTATCTTCCACTTATTCCATTGCGATTGATTAATGGAAAAATCCCAACAAGTTACTGGTTAACCGAGCTAAAATAGCCCAAAAACCATCATTAGGCTTCGTCACGCCCATAAGTGGCCGATCAAATCGCCCACCTTGGCAACTCGGCCCAAAGTAGCTCCAATATAGGCAAAAGAAAATTCTTTGCCGTCTATCCGGTTGAGGGTTTTGGAGCTTTTACCTATTCGGGACCTGCTACGTCGACTTCGTCCTTGATCCTATCGAGGGCAAAGTCAAAAGGGGTTCTACACTCCTTTCAAATGGCTTGCATGAATTTACCGACATAAACCTTATAGACAAGACCAACGCTTTAGAGGCGACTCCTATTTCCTTTTGCATCAAACGGATCAGGGAAAATATCAGGTGGCGGATCATTGCAACCCCTGCCAATCAAGCGGATTTGAATTTACCTACGTTCTAAAATGGAACGGTAAATCCAATTTTTTAAGGATATCCCACCTATTCCTTCCACCCATTTTCCCTACCTTTACCCTACAACCAGTTTCTAGAAACCCATGAACCGCTGCCTTGCCATCCTGCTAATAGGAATTCTTACCCTTACCACCACCTTTGCCCAACAGCGGCAAAAGGTAAAACTGGCCGTGGTGGGGCTCACCCACTCGCACGTGCATTGGATACTGGGACGGCAGGATAAGGGCGACGTGGAGATTGTCGGCATCGTAGAACCCAACCGGGACCTGGCTACCCGCTTGATGAACCGGTACAAACTCCCCCAGTCCCTGCACTTCAGCAGCATGGAGGAGATGTTTAAGGTTGTCACGCCCGACGGAGTCACGGCCTTTGGATCCATCTACGAACACTTGGAAGTGGTGCAGGCCTGTGCCCCACGCGGTGTACATGTGATGGTGGAGAAGCCCCTTGCCGTAAGCACCGCACATGCCGCCGAAATGGCGCGCTTGGCCAAACAGCACGGCATCCACCTGATCACCAACTACGAGACCACCTGGTATGCCTCTAACCTGGAAGTGTACCGGCAAGTCCACGAGGAAAAAGCCATCGGCGAACTCCGCCGCATGATCATCAACGATGGCCACGAGGGCCCCAAAGAGATCGGTGTGAATCCGGAGTTTTTGGACTGGCTGGCCGACCCGGTGCAGAATGGGGGCGGGGCGGTGATCGACTTCGGTTGCTACGGAGCCAACTTGCTTACCTGGCTGATGCAGGGCGAGCGGCCCATTTCCGTCACGGCGGAGCTAAAACAGATCAAAACGGACATTTACCCCAAGGTGGACGACGACGCCACCATCCTGCTCCAATACCCCCACACCAAGGGAGTCATTCAGGCCTCGTGGAACTGGCCCTTTAGCCGAAAAGACATGGAGGTATATGGAGAAACGGGCTACCTGATCGCCCGAGACGGTACCCGCCTAAGCAGCCGGTTGCCAGGAGAACGTCAGGAAAGCGACACCAAGCTGGCCCCTCGGTCCTATCCCTACGACGATCCCTTTTCCTTCTTCGCCGGACTGATCCGCGGAAAACTAAGCATGCAGCCTTATGACCTTTCCTCCTTGGAAAACAACCTGATCGTGGTGGAGATACTGGAGGCTGCCATTCAAAGTGATCGGGAGGGAAAAAGGGTGATGCTGATCCCGAAATAAGGTCTTCCGAGTGAAACGCACTCCCGGTTTCGAAGACGCCTCACTCTTGGCCCCTGCCGATAGGTATTGGCGGCACCCAAACCTGATAGGATAAACTATCGGCTCAAAAAATTGCGGCTAGCTTAAAAATTCCGGAAAGAAAAACTTGGAGAGCACTCCTAAACCTCCTTTCTTTGTTGTGAAAAACCGTGATATCAAGGAGTTGTGGGTATTGGACCGCGTGGTTGGGACTTGGTTTGGGTACGGAAACGATCCGGAATTATCGCTTGTTTTTAAACCTATATTTATTTATCAACGCTACGGAGGCTGTCAGATTTGAAGAAGGGTAAATAGCCCTTTTCTATCAGATGGCAATTTTGGACGCGACTTTGTTGTTTGCTTATCATGAAGAAGTTTGTTTCTCGGTACGCCACCCCCACCTTGCTAATCCTGTCGCTGGTCTTAGTGGTAGCCAACAATTTGGCGCTTTTGTGGTTTTTCCGGAATTTTCCGGAGCCCATTCTGGACACCTACCTCTTTTACACCGCAGACGAAGCATACGCCATCTTTGAACAATACGGCACCTATTACCGGGCCATGTACATCCGGGGCACGCTCCTGCTGGACTTTCTGTATCCGGTTTTTTACTGCCTGATGCTGTCATTTGCGATCTTCCGGGTAAGCCGGCACATGGGCTGGGCCCTGTTCCCCCTCTGGATATTGCCGGTAGATTACCTGGAAAATGCCACCTTGATCTACCTGCTGATAGCGTACCCCACGGAATATCGCTGGCTGGCCACTGGAGTGGGCTTTGTCACCTGCGCCAAATGGGCCATGGTGATGACTTCGATACTGTTTATTGTGAGGGCATTGTGGATGCGGTATATCCTGAAAAGACCTTTTTGAACATGAATTGTTTAAATACATTGGAAGGATCTGTAAAAATTTGGATTTCAAACCTGTGAAAATTGGGGGCTATAAAGACCATGTACCTATATTTTGCGTTTTGTCCAAAAAAATCACTTTGATGAAATTCATTGAAGAAGTGAAATCGCATTCCTCCAAGTGGATGAAGACCAAAGGAGAAAAATATCAAAACTTTTATTGGCAGCGTGGATATGGAAGTTTTTCGGTGAACCCTTCTGAAATTGACGTGGTGGTGAGGTATATTGAAAATCAATCCGAGCACCATAAAACGAAAACATTTCAGGAGGAATATCTGGCGTTTTTAAAAAAGTATAAGATTGACTATGATGAGCGCTATTTGTGGGATTGATTGTCGCACCGTTGGTGCTTGCGGTGGTTCGGATGACATATCTGCATAGCCCTGGCAGACTATGCTATTGATTACCGCACCTTTGGTGCTTATTTAATCAACGGTAGCACCGGTCCACAATCATAAGCCTTCGGAAACGCCAAACCTAAAATGGGAATACGCCAAGCGATTGTCGCACCGTTGGTGCTTACTTAATTGCAAGCACCAACGGTGCAAAATCATTATCCTTGGGCAACGCCCAAGGAGAAATGGGAATACACGGACCAAGCGCCAAAGGCGCGGAATCATCAGTCAGTGGCATCACCCCAACACCCCTGCTTTGGAAAATCTACAGAGCGCAGGCGTAAGAACAAGGCCGGCTGAGAAGATCCCTTGGCCGGCCTGACATTTTTTTGGAGACCCTTCTGCTTAGGTCAAGTTGAGCGCCACTTTCTTCCCCGTCTTCACGGCCTTGTAGATGGCATCGATGATGATCAGGTCCTTCAGACCTTCCTCTCCATCCACGGGAACCACCGGTTTTTTACCGGACAAGATGATATCGGACATCTCATCCATCTGCACCGTCTGATGGGTAATGTGCGGCTTGTCCAATGGTCCCTTATGGGTTCTCCCTTTGATAGGCCCATAGCCGGTGGAAGGCTGCATCTCGGCAAAACCTTTTTCTCCATTGAGGTAAAATTTATCCAGTCCGTTCATATTGTAGGTAGATAGGCAGGAAGCCACGGCCCCGCTGGGAAATCCAAACTGAAACTGGATGGTTTCATCCACCCCGGGCTTGAACTTTACGGGATCGGTTTTGGTCTCTTGGGCCGTCACCCAGATGGGCTCCTCGCCTACCATGTAGCGGGCACCGTTCACCGAATAGATTCCGATATCCATCATGGCACCACCTCCGGCCAATGCGCGGTTTAACCGCCACTGGGTGGGATCTCCTATGCGAAAGCCACTTAGACCCTGAAAGAACATGATCTTGCCCAGTTCGCCTTCCTGCCGCATCCGGATCACCTCCAGGGTATTTCCTTCAAAGTGCATGCGGTACCCCACCAGCAGGTGTACGTTTGCCTTCTTGCATTCGGCTACCATCTCCCTGCCTTCCTTTTCATTTAGCCCCATGGGCTTCTCACAGATCACGTGCTTTCCGGCCCGGGCTACGCGGATCGTCTGATCCTTGTGCAGGGAATTGGGCGTGATGATGTAGACGGCATCGATATCCGGGTTGTCCTTGATGGCGTCGAAGTTTTCGTAGTTGTAGCAGTTTTTGGCCGGGATAGTATACTTGGCTTGCCATTCGGTCACCTTGGATGGAGTACCGCTGATGACACCTACCAGTTTGGCTTTTTTGCAGTCCTTCATGGCTTCCGCCACCCGGGTGCCGTAGCTGCCCAAGCCCATAATAGCTACCCGAAGTACGGGCCCCTGATAAGGCACGGTAGTAGATACGGAGGCAAAATCCTTCGCCTGAAGGGAGGAAACAAATGGCAGGGAAACTGCCGAGAGGGTAAGCTTTTGTAAAAAGTCTCTTCTGGATTTCATAGGTTTATTCGGTTTTTTGGTTTGTGAAGTATTACGGTGATTGAATAATATTGTTTTTTACCGCAGGCAGATGTACCGGAAAGATACTGTTTTTTCACCAATTGATGAACTTACCTTACGCTTAAAATCAACTTATCAACTATTATCCGCGGTAGCGACTAAAGAACAGTCGCATACCTAGGAAGTTAGGTTGTTAGGATTTTTATTCTTTGTAAATTACATATTATGTTTAAACTAACGAATAGTTATATGATAATTTACGCTTTAAAAAGGCTATATTAACGTTCGCGCCCCAACATCGACTAGGTGAAAGCGAGCGTCGATATTAAAGAACCTGTGTAGCAAGGGCAATTTAATTGGTCAAACGGTTATGAAGAGAACACTTTATATATTGTTACTTTCATCGATAGGCGTAATTATTTCTGCTGCTTTGAAAGTTTTGTCGGAGATGGCGATATCCTCTTGGGGAATATCCATTAGTGCGACCGTTTTTCTGTTTGCTTTGACTGAAACCGTGTACTGAACTAAGTTCGGAGAGCTCGATTTTTGTATAATTTTTCTTAGTTCTTCAAAACACGTTGCTATTCAAATTAGTACCTTCGTCTACACCTTAGACCAGCACATGACAAACCCTATCCGGTACCAAACAGAACACAACCTCAGCGTGGGAGAATTCGCCTCCTTGCTTCAGCGATCCACACTAGGCGAACGGCGCCCCGTCGAAGACACTCCGCGGCTCCAATCCATGCTACAGCACGCCAACCTGATCGTTACCGCACGGGACGGTGACCTGCTCGTGGGCATATCCCGGGCGCTGAGCGACTTTTCGTTTTGCACTTATCTATCTGACCTCGCTGTGGACGAGCGCTACCAGAAGCAGGGCATTGGAAAGGAACTCATCCGCCACACCAAAGAGGCTGCACCCTTGGCAAAGCTGATCCTGATTGCTGCCCCCAAGGCGGTAGGCTATTACCCCAAAATCGGCATGCAACGCCACGAAAACTGCTATATCCTAGAAGACGTCAACACACTGCGCTAGGCACCTACCCTACGGCGGCGCTTTTGGCGGGTGCCTGTTGGGGTGCCTGATCCTTACGGAAGCTAGCCGAAAAATAGACCACCACCAGTACCGACAGCACCTGGTAGCCGGCAACTAGCGGCGTTACCCAGGTACCAACGTGTTGGGAGGCTCCGAACCAATCGTCCAACCAAAAAATAATGGCTAAACCGAGGACCGACTTTGTCAGCTCAAAAGTCCAAGCGAGGGGATTGCGGTCCATCAGTTCGGTATAGGCATAGATGGAAAGGACAAGAAATCCGCCATAGAGCGCGGCCATCGCAAACCCGATACTGCCAATATAGGCAAAGAGGTAAATCAGCAAGCCGTAACTTACCATAAGCTGCGTCCAGGCCCAAAGGCTGAAGGCCGGAGAGCTGGGCGTATCGAACTTTTGGTAGGTCTCGGGGCTCTCTATCGCATACACCGGGTAGTGCGCTTTTACGTCCGCAGGTCTCCAGCCGGTGGGCATAAACCAGATGCGCGCCTTGTCCCGCCAGCTCCGGGTGTGGTAAGCATCCCGAAGCAGGAGCCAGAAATGCTGAAAATTGATCTTGATCGGATTCCATGTTCGGGCGGGCCGGGTAATTCCGTAGACACAGGGAACCTCCTGTAGTTCCTCCTGAAATGTACCAAACCACTTGTCCCACACGATGAATATCTGGCCAAAATTCCGGTCCATGTAGATGGGGTTGATGGCATGGTGAACGCGGTGGTGGGAGGGCGTTACAATGATGTGTTCCAAAAAACCCATCCGACCGATCAGCCGGGTATGGTACCAAAATTGAAGAAACAGGTGAAGTGGTGCCACTATAGCGATCACTTCCACCGGGATACCGAGTAGGGCTGCGGGCAACAACAAAAAAGCAAAGTAATCAAACACGGTGGAAACGGTCTGCCGCAGGGCGCAGCTTAGGTTAAACTCCTCGCTGCTGTGGTGGATCACGTGCCGGTTCCACAGTAGGTTGATCCGGTGCTCCCAGCGATGCACCCAGTAGCCTTTGAAATCGATGACCAAAAACGTGACCAGGTAGGTGACCCAAGTGGATTCGATCTGAAAAATCGCCAGATGGGACAACATCCAATCGTAGGTCAGCAGGGAAATGGTCAGGCCTAGCACGTTTTTGATCACATTGGTCATGCCCGAGCTGATGCTGGACACACTGTCGAGGCTGCGGTTTACCTGCTTGCCCATACGCCGGGCGGCGAGCTGCTCCCCCAAAATCAGGAGGAGAAAGACCGGCATGGTATAGTTGAGCACTTTGGCATACAGTTCCATATCCGTAGAGGGTTTTCAGAAAAGAAATATAGGAAAAATTCCGGATTGGAAACAACAAACACGCGTGGGATTCCGCTACCGGGTCCTTGTCCCTTCCTTCGCATACCTATTTGTCTCCCGTGGCAGATGAGAACCACCGGCAGGGTGTGCCTCCAATCGGTAACATCGCGCAGCAAGTAGGGGTAAAAAGAATAAGGTATCACCTCATCCTATTCGACCCCGAATGGGGTCGTACACTTTCCATGTCTGCCTCCTGCTATACACATTCGATCCCGTCGGGATCCCAAAACCGCGCGGCTGGGCTGGAAATCAAGAGCATGTTGGAAAAGGCCGCCTAGGCTACCTCATGCCCTAAATGTGGCAATGCAGAAGGGGACCCTTTTGGGATATTCACAAGAATAAACAGATGAAACCACCCCTAGCCTACGGATACTGTACCAAGTTTACGGCACGACGCTGCCTAAAAAACCTCCACGTCGGATTCTGGGGCAATCGTTAGCGAGTTGCCGACATCCAAGCCAGGTATGGGTATACAAACAAATACAGGCTTCTCACCTAGGAGGAGCCTGTTTTGGAGGGCAATAATACAATTAATCGGAGGGGATCAAATGTCAAGAATCAGGATGTACACCAGCATAGTTCTCAGCAGTAAAGGTGAAGGGTCCACCATTAACGACCATTTGCTTTATTTCCGGTTCAATCCATTGTTTTTTTTCGTTTTCCATGATTAGCTGTTTTTTTGGTGAAAGAATCGCATTTATCTTATTTCTGCGAAAGAAAAAATACTATCTGAAAAAAGCAAGCCATTCCGGATTTTTTTAGCCTGGATACCGAGGGGTCCAATGCCGAGCTATCCGAAATCAACGTTTACGTACCAGGGCGAACCGCCGGAAATCTACGCCCTAGCCCTTATTCACCTTCCAATCAATCAACAAATGAATGCGGTCGGTGTCGCCTAGATTTTGAACCGCATGGGCCTTTTCGGAATTATTGATTTCCCACACTTCGCCTGCCTTCATCTGTATCACCTCCCCATCCACCTCAAAAAAACAGTTCTCGTTCGTTCGCAGGGGTACGTGTATCCTGCTAAATGCCTTAAAGCCTTCCCCCTGATCCACATGCCGCAGTACCTCCTTGCCGGCAGGCAAATTGACCAAAAGAGCGGATTGAAAAACCCCGTTTCCGAGGGTATCCGATAATACCTTCTTTAGAGGTTCCAACTCCTTCATAAACGGACCAAAATCCTTGAAAAAACCAATTTTTGAAAATCCCTGATCAAATAACAGCGGCACGGTGAGAGTTTCCCGGTGAACTTTGTGGGCTTGCTGTCTGTGCGTAAAATAATGCCAATCCAAGGTGTCCAGTTTAGACCGAAAACCATCCACTGCAATATTTCCCAGAAATCTAAAGTTAAAATCCATACCCAAATGTGCTGAAATCCCTTTCGAATAGCTTGTGTATTTGCGCTCGCTCTTCAAGCGTTAACAAATCGTTTGTTGTTCCTGAATAATCCCCCTTATTCTTGACTGGCAATGGCGGCAAGGATAGTCCCAATAATTCCGACAGCTTGGACATGTCGGCGCTCAATTCCTCCAGCTTAAAATATTGAACGGGCTGATCCACATCATTCCAATCCACCTGATCCATGTAAAACCGCAATCCTCCCCAGTTTCCGCGGGCAAAGGATCTTTTTCGGTGATCAGGATCGTCGTAGAACTTTAGGTAAAACTCCTCCCAGCTGTGCGGAAGCAAACTTTTATAGCGTTTAAGTTTTTCCAAAAGCACTTGCAGGTCAATTTTCTCTCCCAGTATCCGCTCCTGATGCCTCCAAGCCGAAACAAACCGGGCAAACGGATCCCTGACCACCTGAATGGTCCGGTAGGAAGTGAGATTTTCCGCTGAAAGTCCATGCACATACATCAACTCTGATAACGTGAGGTGGTAGTGCGGATAGGGAAGATTTCGAAACCCCGGCCTTGGAAGCCATTTTTCTCCTAAAAACAGACTTCTCAAGGAAGAAGAACCTGTTTTGGAGGGAGACAATACGATCAATCGGAGGGTATCGATGATCAAACTAACTCACTGGGAAGTACCCACCAGTTTCATTTGTACTTGGGCTACCACCCCCTTGAACTACTATTCCGACGAGTTTCGGTTCAATCCACTGCTTTTTCATTTTTTTTTCTGTTACTGTTTAAAGAAAAATTTGCCAAGTGTTTCCGCTTAAAACGGTCGAGTAAGATAAATTCTTTTGGCGGTAAAAAAAAGATATGCTGCTATTTTTTGACCGATTGAAACACTGACGGACTTACCCCGAATAGACCGGTAAAGATAATTTCACCGACCAGATAAGGAATTTTTATCATTCCATGTATCTTTGGTCGGCCTGCCGGAAATTCCGAAAATGCGATTGGCAAGACGATAATCCTGCGTGTGCATTTCCGGAACCCGGGCCGGAGTTTTTACATCAACCCCTACTACACCCCACCATGATCCCTCAGATACCCGAAAATCCCTACCTCCTTCTCACACCAGGTCCCCTAAGTACCAGCAAGACCGTGCGCGGTGCCATGACGCGCGACTGGTGCACTTGGGACGACGATTACAAACAGATTGTCCAGAAAATCCGCGAGGAGCTGCTGGCCCTTAGCGGTGGTGGCGATCAATACACCACCGTGCTGATGCAGGGGAGCGGCACCTTTGCGGTGGAGTCGGTGATGTGGACCTGCCTCAAGCCGGACAGCAAGATCCTCGTGCTCTCCAACGGCGCCTACGGCAAGCGCATGGGGAAAATCGTGCAAATGATCGGCATATCGCACCGAGTACTTTCTTGGGAGGAAGGCCAACAGCCGGATCCCGATCAGGTAGAGGAAATCCTGCAAACAGACCCCACAATCACCCACATAGGCATGGTGCACAGCGAAACCACCACCGGAATGCTCAACCGCTACGAACCCCATGCGCGGTTGGCAGAGAAGTATGGCAAGATTTTTATACTGGATGCCATGAGTAGCTTTGGCGGTATTCCCTTGGACATTACTGCTCCCAAGGTGGATTTGCTGATCAGCAGTGCCAATAAGTGCATTCAGGGTGTACCGGGATTTGGCTTTGTGATCGCCCGAAAAGAGGTGTTGGAAAGCTGCAAAGGCAATTCCAGAAGCCACTCCTTGGACCTGTACGATCAGTGGGATGCCATGGAGCAGGACAAGGGTAAATGGCGCTTTACCTCCCCTACCCACACGGTAAGGGCTTTCTTACAGGCCATCACAGAGCTGTACGAAGAAGGGGGCATTGCTGCACGACACGAGCGCTACTGGGCAAATCACCACAGCCTGATCAAGGGTATGGCCGCGGTGGATGTACGGCCGTTTTTGCAGGAAGAAGACCGATCCCCGATCATCACGGCTTTTGTGGAGCCAGAAAGCTCGTCTTTTGGTTTTGGAAAACTCTACAATAGGCTGAAAGCAGAGGGATTTGTCATTTATCCGGGCAAGGTCTCCCATGCGGCTACGTTCCGGATCGGCCATATCGGGCATGTGTTTCCGGAGGATTTCGAACGGCTGGGTGCCGCGCTCCAAAAGATCAGGTTTTGGTAGGTCGGCGGGATTTTCCCTCCACTTTATCGAGGATCCTCGCGTACTGCAAGAGTTCCTCCTCCAGGCGTTCGCGTTGCTGCCGGTTTTTGTGAAGTTTCTTTTGAATACCTCTCAACCCAAACTCCGGTCTTAGGGACAGGGCCTTGAACAGCAACCCTGCGAACAATGCCCCCTGCCTTGCTTTCAGCAGGAGGCCCCGCAGCTTATAGCCCCGGGCCACCTGCGACAGCCGGGCCACCTTGATGATCCGCATGGTGCGCACAAAGGCGATAAAGGGAAGCAGTACGATCAGCAGGTCTACCCAATGTTCCTTGGCATAGCTGATCCGATCCTTGCTGATGCCCGCCATCAATATAAATTCGAAAGCAAAAGCAAGCCATATTAAGGCTTGCGTGAGATCGAGAAGTAACGTGAGGTCAGCTTGTAGCAGCCGCTGCACCTCTTCGTAGTATTTCCACTCGATCAGCAGTACGGGAATAATCAACATGGCGATCACGATCATGGGTATTGAAAATTTGCTCCGCAATAGACGAAACAAGCCCTCGTTTCTCCGGCACCATCCGAAGCCGGGAAGCCACATCAATTCAGGATCCAACATATGGGGGCTAGCGAAATGCAATGGCGGAACAACCAAGCCCCAGTAGACAGAATTAGCTATTTTTTCTCCTTTTCTTAACCAGAGGACCGCCAAGAACTCCGCCGCAAAGATCCCCCAACCCCAACCATACAGCTTGGCCATGGTGGATTGGAAGAGTATGCGGGAGACGTTTTCACCTTCATGGGACAATACGTTGACAATAGAAGCGGCCACGACCAATAGGGCAAATGCCAGTATGGTACGTATCGGCTTTGCGAAGTGCTCGTACGCCGCTAAAGCTGAATTTACCGAAGGCTGCAGGTGCAAATGCAATGTCAAGTCAGCCTCATCCCCTTTTTCCAACAGAAAGGGGTACTTTTCCATCAGATCAGTCAACGGCTGCAACGCCTTGACCCGATCTATCAGATGCGCCACCTGACTCAATAGGTAGGGGTTGTCGCATCGTTGCAAATCATCCAGCAGCTGTTGTTTTTTGTCCTCGTTCATTCTAAGTGCACCATAGGGTTGTTTCCAATACGCAAGTTGCCCTCCGTGGGGATTTGCTTTAAGCAAAGGTATACCGTTCAGCTTCCCGGCACAAAGTTTCACTGATTAACGCTATATTTAGGAAAAAACCTGCGATTATGAACCGAAGGAACTTTCAGAAAAAGGCGGTAATGGCCTCGCTGTCATTGGCTTTCGCACCGCATCTCCCTGCATTCGCCCAAGGTAGCTATACCCACCTGCGATTAGGCGGACCCATATACCACAAATACACCGACCCCGAGGCGTGGGTACAGGCGGTCAAAGCCAAGGGATACCGGGCTGCCTATTGCCCGGTGGGGCTGGGTGCCAAAACAGAGGAAATAAGGGCCTATGAAGCTGCGGCAAAGCAGGCAGACATCGTCATCGCGGAAGTGGGCGCCTGGAGCAACCCCATTAGTCCTGATGCCGAAATGGCAAAGGCAGCCTACCAGAAATGCGTGGATTCCCTGGCTTTGGCCGATGAGATCGGTGCCAACTGCTGCGTAAACATCAGTGGTTCCAAAAACCCGGTACACTGGGCAGGACCCCACGCCGATAACCTAACTTCAGAGACGTTTGAGCAGATCGTGGAAGTAACCCGCAAAATCCTCTCGGACGTCAACCCCAAGCGCACCTACTTTGTGCTGGAACCCATGCCCTGGACCTATCCGGACAGCGTGGATTCCTACCTGCAACTGATCAAAGCCATTGCCCATCCACATTTTGGCGTGCACATGGATCCGATGAACCTAATCACCACGCCCACCCTCTTCTACCGGAATGCCGATCTGATACGGGATTGTTTCCGACGGCTGGGGCCCCATATCCGAAGTTGCCATGGCAAAGATATCGTTATTAAGGAAGATTACTACATGCCCCAGTTCACAGAGGTCCGGCCCGGGATGGGCGTATTAGACTACCAAGTATTTTTGACAGAACTCGCCAAAATCCCTGAAATCCCCCTAATGATGGAACACTTGAGTTCGGAAATGGAGTACGACCTTGCAGCAACGCATATTCGGGCGGAGGGTAAAAAAGTAGGCATTCAGCTCTAATTTTCCAGAAACAGGACCTTTAGCAACGCCGCAAGGCAAAACAAAAACAGCGTGGCTGTACCGTAATAACGCCATACACCGAATCGGTTAACTACCGAGCGAAACCAAAGCACTGTCACCGGTCGAATCATCCCGGCTATCAGGGACAACAACGAGATTATCGCCAGGGTCAGTATAAAATAATACGCCGTTACCATGGTGCCTGAAAAGACAAAAGGCAGCTTGCGGCTGCCTTTTGCTAGGTGATTTATTTCTTGCGCTTGATTTCTTCCATTTTGTAGCCTTCAAAGGTATCACCGACCTGTATGTCGTTAAACCCTTTGATGGAAACCCCGCATTCATAGCCGGACCTTACTTCGGAAACATCGTCCTTAAATCGCTTCAACTGATCGATATCTCCATCGTGGATTACGATTCCATCCCGAATCACGCGGATCTTATTTTTTCGGTTCATCACCCCGTTGGTGACATAACAACCTGCCACTGTACCGATTTTGGAGATTTTGAATACCTCACGAACCTCAATATTTCCGGTGATCACTTCTTCAAACTCAGGCTCCAACATACCTTCAATGGCATCCTTGATCTGATTGATGGCGTCGTAAATAACCGAATAGTGTCGGATCTCGATCTCTTCCTGCTCGGCAAGTTTCTTTGCATTCGCTGATGGCCGCACTTGGAAGCCGAGGATGATGGCGTCCGAAGCAGAAGCGAGGAGTACATCCGACTCGGAAATTTGACCAACCCCTTGATGGATGATGTTCACACTTACCTCGTCTTTGGAAAGCTTGAGCAAAGAGTCCGAAAGGGCTTCCACCGATCCGTCCACGTCACCCTTGATGATGATGTTAAGCTCCTTAAAGCTTCCGATGGCCAGTCGTCTACCGATTTCATCCAGCGTGATGTGCTTTTTAGTGCGAAGGCTTTGCTCCCGCTGTATCTGTTCCCTAGAGTTGGCGATTTCCCTGGCTTCACGCTCGGTATCATACACCTTAAAGATGTCACCTGCCTGTGGTGCTCCGCTCAGGCCAAGTACCTGCACCGGGGTAGATGGACCTGCGGCCTCCACCTTTTTGCCCAAATGGTCAAACATGGCCTTCACACGGCCGTAATGCTGGCCTGCAAGGATCACATCCCCCACCTTGAGGGTACCTGCTTGTACCATGATGGTGGATACATAGCCTCGTCCCTTATCGAGGGAAGCCTCCACGACTGTACCCACGGCATTTTTATCTGGATTGGCTTTAAGCTCCAAGATTTCTGCTTCCAGTAGCACTTTTTCCAGCAGCTCATCAATGCCCAAACCGGTCTTGGCCGAGATTTCCTGGGATTGGTACTTACCACCCCAATCTTCCACCAACAGGTTCATATTGGCCAACTCCTCTTTTATTTTGTTGGGGTTAGCGTTTGGCTTATCCACTTTGTTGATGGCAAAGATCATCGGTACGCCGGCAACCTGTGCGTGGTTGATCGCCTCCTTGGTCTGCGGCATCACGTTGTCGTCCGCGGCAATGACGATGATGGCTACGTCGGTGATCTTGGCACCCCTGGCCCGCATGGCCGTAAAGGCTTCGTGACCCGGTGTATCCAAAAACGCAATTTTATGTCCTGTGTTGGTCATCACATCGTATGCCCCGATGTGCTGCGTGATACCTCCGGCCTCCCCATGGGTTACCTTGGCCCTTCGGATGTAATCAAGAAGGGATGTTTTTCCGTGGTCTACGTGCCCCATGATGGTTACAATGGGTGCTCGCTCTTCGAGTTCCTCGGGAGAATCCTGAGCCACGATGACATTTTCTTCCTCGTCTGCTTTGGTGAACTCCACGTCGTAGTTAAATTCATCTGCAATGATAGTGATAGCTTCCGCATCCAAACGCTGATTGATGGATACGAACATACCTAGGGACATGCAGACGGAGATCACTTCGTTGACCGACACGTCCATAAGGGATGCAAGGTCGTTTGCAGAGATAAACTCCGTGACTTTTAGTATACGTGAATCCTCTATATATTCCTCTACCTCCTTATTGCGCTCCATGCGCTTATCCCGCCGGTTTTTACCTTTGCCGCCACCTTTGGATCCTCCTTGTAGGCGGGCAAGCGTTTGCTTGATCTGCTCTTGGATTTCCTTTTGGGTAGGTTCTGCCTTTTGGAATCTGCTGGCACCGGCCGCACCTCGTGGCGCGGGACGATTCGCAGGCCCTCGATTGCCGCCTTGGGAGGGCTTCCTGGCACCTGCGGCACCTCTTGCTTGCGAAGCATCACCTGGAGCCGCGGCCTCGCCGGGCTTTTGCCGCTGATCGATGCGTTTTCTGGGGCGCTTCTTCTTGTCCTTTGATCCCCGTTCGTCAGAGGACGCCACGGGCTTGGACTTTTTCTTCGGCTTATCGACGGGCAATTCAATCTTGCCCAATACGGTCAGTCCCTTCAGGGAATCGGCCTTTGCCGAGATCACCTCTTCTGTTTTGTTTGCTTTCTCTGATGGATTCACAGGGGTATTCGATTCTCCATCAGAGGGCTGCTCCGCCTGTTGGACTGGAGATTCTTTTGGAGTGGCTGGCGTTTCCTTGGGTTCCGGCGCTGATTTTTCCGCGGGTGTTGGAGCTGCGGGTTTTTCCGCAGCAGGCGGCGCTACCGGAGCGGCTTTTGGGGGTTCGGGCTGTTTGGGCGGTTCGGGCTTGGCCGGTGCTGATGCTACCTTAGGTGCACTTGGTGCTTCCACTTTAGGTTCTGGCGCTTCAACCTTCGGTGCCACTGGGGCAGAAGGAGCTGGGGCGCTTTCGACCTTCGGCTTTTCAGTCGGCTTCTTCGCATCTAAATCAATCTTCCCAACCACTTTGATGCCCGGCAATTTGGGGGCATCGGTAGGAACTTTCGCTGCATCTTCCTTACTGGCAATAGGCTGGGCCGGTTCAGGCTGTTTTTCCACCTTTTCAACCGGCTTGTCAGGCAACTCCTGCTTCTTGGGGGTTTCGGGCTCAAGCTCAGATTCGGCCTTGATCACGATATTCTCTCCGTGGCGTTTACCAATAGATAGATGAGCGGCCTCCTCTTTATCTTGGGCAGAGGACTTGAACTCCTTGGCGAGCATATTGAAATGCTCCAAGCTAATTTTGGAGTTTGGATTCCCTTCTACCTCAAAGCCTTTTTTTGCCATAGACTCCACGATGGTCGAAATACCCACGTTGAGTTTTCTGGCAACTTGGCCCAATCGCATCATTTTTTCTTCTGACATACGCTAAACCTATTCCTAATAATTTTAATGTTCTGCAAATATAACCCCGAAAGCGAATATTCTATGGGATTTTATTGCTCAAATTCTTGTTTTAATATCCGGAAGACCTCGTCGATCGTCTCTTCTTCCAGCTCGGTTCTTCGGATCAAGTCTTCTTTGGTCAGCGCCAACACACTCTTAGCAGTGTCTAAGCCTGTCTTCTTGAATTCCAAAATAACCCACTCTTCGATTTCATCAGAAAACTCGGACAAGTCCACGTCTTCCTCCTCCTCAAAGTCCGACAGCTCTCTAAACACATCAATCTCGTAACCAACCAGTCTGCTGGCAAGCCGGATGTTGAATCCCCCCTTTCCGATGGCCAATGATACTTGGTCAGGCTTCAGAAATACGGAGATACGCTTTCGCTCTTCATCTACCTGAATGGACGATACCTTGGCTGGACTCAATGCCCGTGTCACATACAAGTCCAAGTTCTCGGTATAGTTGATTACATCGATGTTCTCATTTTGCAACTCCCTCACTACGGCATGAATCCTGCTTCCCTTCATCCCCACACAGGCACCTACCGGGTCGATGCGGTCGTCATAGGACTCCACGGCTACCTTGGCACGCTCTCCGGGTTCGCGAACGATCTTTTTGATGGTGATCAGCCCATCGTACACTTCCGGCACCTCATTTTCAAAGAGACGCTCCAAAAAGATCGGTGAGGTCCTAGAAAGGATGATGCGCGGGTTGCCGTTGATCATTTCCACTTTGTGCACAATCGCGCGAACCATGTCTCCTTTTCGGAACCGGTCTTTGGGAATCTGCTCGCCCTTGGGCAGGATCAGCTCGTTGCCCTCTCCATCCATCAGCAAGGTCTCCCTGCCGAGTATCTGATATACTTCCGCATTGATAATCTCTCCCGCCAACTCCTCATAATGCTGGAAAAGGATGTCTTTTTCCAAATCCTTTATGCGCTGAATCAGCGTTTGCCGAGCCATCATTACCGCCCTGCGTCCAAAGTCTTCCAGTTCAATCCGCTCGTAGGTTTCTTCTCCGATCTCAAAATCGGGCTCTATTTTTCTGGCTTCCGAAAGGCTGATTTTATCGTAATCCCAGATATCTTCCGAATCGTCATCGACAATTTCACGGATCCGAACAATCTCCAAATCACCTTTGTCTGCGTTGATGATGACGTCAAAGTTTTCGTCTGTCTCGTACTTCTTCCGAATCATGGCCCTGAATACGTCCTCTAAAATCCGGATCATGGTGGGTCGGTCCACGTTTTTGGACCTTGCAAACTCCGCAAACGACTCAATTAAAACTTTAGCATCCATTGTTTTTATTTAAAAGAAACCAATACTGTTGACTTTTTTATCTGATCAAAGGAGATGGAAACCTCCTCTTCCGTTGCCTTTTTACCTTTTTCCTTCCGCTTGACGACCAATACAATACCGATCTGACCCACTTCCTTCAGTACTCCCTCCAAAACCTCGCCAGAATCTCGATGCACCTTCAGGTTTCTTCCCTGGTTTTTACTGTACTGCCTTCTGGAGCTAAGTGGGTAATCCACGCCCGGAGAGGAAACTTCAATCGTGTAGGCGTCTGCAATCAGCTCCTTTGCTTCGATTTCGTCCGAAACCTGCCGGCTTACCTTGGCACAACTGTCGATGTTTAACCCCTGATCTGCATCAATCAGAATGTTCAGCACCTTCTTGTATCCCACTTGGTTCACTTTTACTTCTACCACAAAATGGGAATCATCCGGCAAATGCTTTTCTACAATCTCAGCAATAGTCTGTTCCAATTCCATTTTTAATCCCTCAGAGAGTGCCCCTTATCTGTTTTCAAGTCCTAAACGAAAGAGGGGACGCTGCGTCCCCTCTTGGCTTAATGTCATATACGATACAAAGGTAATAAAATTATTTTCCTAAAAAAAGTATTGAAAGTTTGATAAATTTGCGGAATGCGATTACACGACCTCAAACTATTCAACACACTCACCCGCCAAAAAGAAAAATTTGAACCGCTCAGCCCGCCCCGTGTGGGAATGTATGTCTGTGGACCCACCGTATATGGCGATGCACACCTGGGCCATGCCCGTGCCGCCGTGTCCTTTGATGTGGTATACCGATACCTTACATTTTTGGGTTACAAAGTACGCTACGTTCGAAACATCACCGACGTAGGCCATCTGGAAGCGGATTCGGATGATGGAGAGGATAAAATCGCCAAAAAAGCCAAACTGGAACAACTGGAACCCATGGAGGTAGTACAGCATTATGCGGAGTCCTACCACCGGGACATGGAGTTACTAAATACGCGGAAACCGAGCATAGAACCCCGCGCCACGGGCCATATTCCCGAGCAAATCCAACTCGTGGAAGACATCTTAAGCCAAGGGCTGGCTTACGAAGAAAACGGCAGCGTCTACTTCGACGTGTTAAAGTACAACGAAGGCACAAAATACGGACGCCTTTCCGGGCGCGTAATCGAAGAGCTTGTCAGCGGCAGCAGGGACTTGGACGGTCAGTCAGAGAAACGAAACGCCTTAGACTTTGCCCTTTGGAAAAAAGCAGCACCTGAACACCTCATGAAATGGCCTTCTCCCTGGAGCTTGGGCTTTCCCGGTTGGCATTTGGAATGTACGGCCATGTCCAGCAAATACCTGGGCCAGCATTTTGACATACACGGAGGGGGCATGGACTTGATGTTTCCCCATCACGAGTGCGAGATTGCACAGGGCAATGCCTGCAACCATCAGGATCCTGCCAAGTATTGGCTGCACAACAACATGATTACCATCAATGGACAAAAAATGGGCAAGTCCCTTGGTAACTTCATTACCCTGCAGCAGCTCTTCCAAGGGGATCATCCGGTGCTGGAGCAGGCCTACAGCCCCATGACCATCCGGTATTTTATTCTGACCGCCCATTACCGGTCTACGCTGGATTTTTCCAACCAAGCCCTGCAAGCGGCGCAGAAAGGTTACAAGAAGCTCATCAATGGATTCCGTATTTCGGGCATGTTGACCTACACAGAGGAATCAGGTGTATCCATCGATGAAAATCAAATCGAGCAGGCGAAGAAAAGTATCCAAGCGGCTTATGCCGCCATGGATGACGATTTCAATACCGCACAGGCGATAGGCCACCTTTTTAACCTCCTGAAAAAAATCAACAGCATGTATACCGGACAGCTCTCTCCGTCCGTTTTTGGCAAGGAGGTGTTCGATCAAATGATCTCCACTTTCCGTTCCTTTGTGACGGAAATCCTGGGTCTGGTGGAAGAAAAGATGGACGCACAGGAACAGCTCCTCAAATTACTGCTGGACCTTTATCAGGAAGCAAAAGTACAAAGAGACTATCGCAGGGTGGATGAAATCAGGGCAAATCTGAAGAGCCTGGGCATCATCGTAAAAGACATGAAAAACAAAATTGACTGGGCTTATGAAGAATAGAGGATGGACTCTTATAGTCCTGCTGCTCTTATTAGTAGCCTGCGAAAAATCTGCCAACCGGGAGTCGATCGAAACAGCTGCGGCTACCTATAACGAATCCATTCCGGATTTCTTTGCGGATTCCGCCTATGCGTATATTCAAAAGCAAGTGGAATTTGGGCCCCGGGTACCCAATACGCCGGGCCATGCACAAACCGCCGACTGGCTGGTGGGCAAATTCGAATCCTTTGGCTTAACTGTGGAAAGGCAGGAATTCACCGTCAAAACCTACGATGGCCTGGACTGGAACCTCACGAATATCATTGCCTCCTTTCAGCCGCAGGCATCTAAGCGCATCCTGATTGCCGCCCACTGGGATACCCGACGTATGGCAGACAAAGATTCAGACCGGATAAACGAACCCATAGACGGGGCAAACGACGGCGGCAGCGGCGTGGGCGTCATCTTAGAGCTTGCCCGGACGCTAAGTCTCACCCAACTGCCCCCGAGTGTAGGTGTTGACTTCATCCTCTTTGACGGAGAAGACGACGGCGAGCCGGAGTTTTCCCGCCGAAGAAACACCAATGAAATCTGGTGGTGCCTGGGCTCCCAGCATTGGTCCAAGACTCCGCATAAAGCCGGTTACAGCGCCTATTTTGGAATTCTCTTGGATATGGTAGGTGGAAAAGGTGCCCGCTTTCATAAAGAAGGGTATTCAATCCACTATGCCAAAAATGTCGTGGATAAGGTGTGGAGCTACGCGCATCACCTAGGACACGGAGACTTTTTCATCATGCGTCAGACAGAGGCCATCACTGATGACCATCTGTTTGTCAATAAGGACGCCAACATCCCCATGATTAACATCATCGAGTACAGTCCCGACTATGGATTTGGACACTATCACCATACCCATGCAGATAACATGGAACTGATCGATCGAAAAACCTTGCAAGTGGTGGGAGAAACGGTGCTCTTTACACTTTATCAGGAGTAACCCGCTGCCTTCCAAACCCAATGACCATGATCATCAACCAAGTTCAAAATGAATTTAAGCGACTTTTTGGAGGCGACCCGCTGGTAATAGCCTCGCCGGGCCGAATCAATTTGATCGGAGAACATACCGACTACAACGAAGGGTTTGTCCTGCCGGCGGCCATTGACAAGGCCATCTTTTTAGGATTTGCCAAAAACGGCACGCGTTCTTGTAGGGTGTATAGCCTGGATTACCAGGCCATGGACTCCTTTTCACTCAATGAACTCGTACCCCGTGAGAGCGGATGGATCAATTTTATCATGGGTGTGACTGCCCAATTGCTGCGGGCAGGTTATCCCATCGAAGGATTTGACTGTGTATTTGGCGGGGATATACCCATTGGTGCGGGATTATCTTCCTCTGCCGCACTTGAAAACGGCGTAGGAATGGGCCTTTCAGAACTCTTTTCCTTAAATATTCCAAAACTGGAGCTGGTCCACCTCTCTCAAAAAGCAGAGCATGAGTTTGCCGGCGTAAAATGTGGGATCATGGACATGTTTGCCTCCATGATGGGCAGAAGTGGCCATGCGCTGCGCCTAGACTGCCGAAGCCTCGAATTTGCCTATTTCCCCTTATCCCTCGGCGCATATGAACTGGTACTTTTGGACACGAGGGTAGCGCATTCCCTTGGAGACTCCGCCTATAACACCCGAAGAGAAGAATGCCAAACCGGTGTCGACACGGTCCGTGCCCATTTCCCTGAAGTGAGTAGTCTACGGGACGTGACCATGGATATGTTGCAATCGGTCAGGCAGGAACTATCCGATGTCGTCTTCGATCGCTGTCACTATGTCATTTCCGAAAATCAGCGGTTGCTAAATAGCTGCAAAGCGCTGGAAGCCGGCGACCTCGCTTCGTTTGGCGAAGCGATGTATGCATCTCATCGCGGTTTGTCCCAGCAATACGAAGTAAGCTGCGATGAATTGGACTTCCTGGTGGCCTATACGATCGATCGCACCGAAGTACTGGGGGCAAGGATGATGGGGGGTGGATTTGGCGGATGCACCATTAATTTGATCGCCTCCGATCGGGTAGATACCGTGCTTGCCGAGATCTCCCAAGCCTATCAGGAGGCCTTTGGGATTCAATTAAAACCCTATCGGGTCACTATCTCCGAAGGAACACGCCGGATTTATTGATCCGACTACGCATTCCGGGAGACGAAGTAGGTGGCGCACCGGAACTATCTGAGCAAAAATGCGGTTTGAATTTTGCGCAATTGAAAACCAATCGTGCGAATTGAGGTATCTTGTTTTGGATCGCGCAAATTTTCGTTTATCTTTCATGTGTTTAAGGAATTTTCAAGCATAAGCTTTCGCATATCCTCCATGTACCAAGCAACGCCTCATTTCATTAACCACGGCATTAATCAGGGGCCCGGTGACAAAAAAAGTTAAAAAGGAGAAGGTTGTAGCCTTCATAAAACGCATCACCTTACTTGGACGGGCCTCAAAAGGGGTTCTAACAGGGATCATTTTATTTTTGGGCGTCGTAGTATTTATCAATACGATGTGGCTGATGAGCTCTTGGTACCAAGTCCCTGACCTATTTTCACAGTACTTTGAGCCGGAACAGGAGCTATCCGGCTATCACGCCGAAGCGTATGGTAGCTTTTTTGAACGGGCCATCGAGGCCTATCAATCCGGAAAATACGAAGACGCCATCACCCTCACCCGATCGGTGCTTGATGAACATCCGGACAGCGACACCTTGAAGTACTTACTGGGCACCTCCCATCTGGCGCTAAAGCAAGCGAAACCGGCCATTTACTACCTTCAAGGTGTAGTAAAAGACAGCAAATCCTCCTTACAGCCAAAGGCTCTTTGGAATCTGGGCTTGGCTTTCGTACTGGAAGGCGATCGGCGATCGGCTAAGGCTACATTGGAAAAAAGCAATCATCCCCGTGCAAAAGAACTGGCAAATGAACTAACGGATCCCTGAACCGCTCGGGAGAGTTGTTGTGAAGCAAAAATAAATCTAGTATAAATCAAATGCTCTTTCACATGAACATCGCAAACTCCTATTCCTCCTTTCGCAGGAGCTTCCCATTATATTTTTTTTTAGCAGTGCTAGGATTAGTTGCATCCTGTTCGGGTGAATCGGATGGGCCTACCCCGGCCTATCAGGTAGGAAACTTCACCGATGATCGTGACGGTCAGGAATACCAATACGTGATCATTGGCAGTCAGACATGGATGGCTGAAAACCTCAATTACGAAACGCCCTTGAGCTCTTGCTACGACAACGATCCTGCAAACTGCACCACCTACGGCCGTTTATACGATTGGTGGGATGCCATCGATGCCTGCCCCGAAGGGTGGCACCTGCCCACATTGGAAGAATATCAGGTACTCATTGACCGCTTTGGTGGAGTGGAGCAGGCCGGTGCGTCGCTGAAAGCCACTACCGGATGGGACGCACCAAACACCGGCGCAAACGACCTCTCCAGGTTTTCGGCACTACCGGGTGGCTCTTTGGTACAGAACCTGTTTGAAAGGCTGGGCCAGGAAGGGGAATATTGGACCGCTACACCGCTGACCACCAATTCGGCCGCTTTTGTACGGCTGCACTTTAACAGCACACAGGTAGAGACCACCCTGCAAAAATCCTTAAACCTAGGGGGATCTTGTAGGTGCGTGAAAGACTAGATTTCCCCGCCGGTAGCAGGGTTTCTTTCCATTATCCTAATCCATTCGTGGCAAGACAAAGCCACTTACGACAAAACGCGACCATTTTGCCCTGTTCGCAGCCCATTGTCCCGGAAAAATCATTACCTTATGCGGCTTATTTTAAAACCCAAAAACGTATGAAAAAGATGATTTGGCTGCTTAGCCTGCTGTTTTATACCACCATGGTGCAAGCCGAGTGGTTACTACCTAAAGTTTTTTCCGACCATATGGTGCTACAACGGGACTTGGAAGTACCCGTATGGGGCTGGGCAGAGCCCCGTGAACGCATTCAGGTTAGTTTTAACGGAAAAACCTATAACGTCCGGGCAGACAAAGAAGGCAAGTGGATGCTAAAGATGGATCCAAGTCCCGCAGGTGGGCCGTTTACGTTAGAGATAAAAGGTAAAAAGGACCACAAAACATTCCAAGATGTATGGTTGGGAGACGTTTGGTTACTTGGTGGCCAATCCAATATGGAATGGGCTCTAAAAAACACCAATCAGGGAGAGGATAGCATTGCGACGGCCGATTTTCCCCAAATACGTCTATTTGAGGTGGGAAGAAACCTGAGCCTGACTCCTATTAATGATGTGCCTGTGGCCACTTGGTCGGTGTGCACCCCTGAGTCGGTTGCCAATTTCTCCGCGATAGGGTATTACTTCGGCAAGCAGCTCCATTTGGAAAAAGGCGTAGCCGTGGGACTGTTGGACATCAACTGGGGAGGCACCTTAGTGGAAGTATGGACAAGCCATGACGCCCTCAGTACCCACCCGGATTTTGCCGAGCGAACAGGCAAGTACCAGTCAGGGCCCGTCGAGGGCTTTGATCCCTCCGACAAAAGACCTAACCCTTGGCCTACCAGCCTTTTTTACGGTATGCTGGAACCGGTCATTCCTTTTGGCATCAAAGGCGCCCTATGGTATCAAGGTGAATCCAATGCAACGAGGGCCTACCAATACCGGGAGCTATTTCCCCTGATGATCCAAGATTGGCGGCAGCATTGGGGACAAGGGGATTTTCCTTTCCTATGGGTACAATTGGCCAATTTTAAAGCTCCGAAAGCGCAACCTGAAGACAGCGATTGGGCCGAGCTTCGGGA
This sequence comes from Lunatimonas salinarum, assembly GCF_017811155.1. Lineage (GTDB taxonomy): Bacteria > Bacteroidota > Bacteroidia > Cytophagales > Cyclobacteriaceae > Lunatimonas > Lunatimonas salinarum. The sequence continues at coordinate 53,226 of NZ_JACVCV010000008.1, forward strand.
AGCACAGACCTTGACACTTTCCCTGCCCAATACGGGGCAGGCGGTGATTATTGACCGGGGCGAAGCAAATGATATTCACCCGAGAGATAAGTGGACCGTAGCAAACCGCCTGTACCGGGCTGCCGAAAAGGTGGCCTATGGCAAGGACGTCGTCTACAGCGGCCCGGTATATAAGGGCATGCAGCGGGAAGGCAATACCCTGCGGGTCAGTTTCGACCACGTAGGTTCCGGCTTGATGGTAAGCGATAAGTATGGCTACGTAAAAGGATTTGCAGTAGCCGGTTCGGACCGCAAATTTCACTGGGTAAAAGGACGGCAAGAGGGTAACGATATCCTCTTGGACGTTTCGGGCATCGCCAACCCCTTGGCTTTACGCTATGGCTGGGCAGATAATCCCGATGACCTGAATATATACAACCGCGAGGGCCTCCCCTTGAATCCATTCCGAACGGACGATTGGCCAGGCATCACCTACGGCAAAAAGTAAAAACACAAAAGCCTGCTGTAAATATCTACAGCAGGCTTTTTCAATTTTTTAAAGAGTCCGTTAAAATCAGGCTTCCTTCTCTACGATCGATTGCACGCAATCTACCCACGTGTCTTTGGAGTTCAGGCTGGGTACCAAATCCCAAGCGGTACCGCCAAGCTCGATAAATTCTTCCTTGTATTCCTCTCCCACCTCCACGGTGGTCTCCAGGCAATCCGCTACAAAGGCCGGCGAAAACACCAAAACCTTTTTGACACCTTTGGCAGCCATTTCCTTGATCAGATCTTCGGTGTAGGGTTTGATCCAAGGATCATTACCCAACCTGGATTGGAAGCAGGTCTTGACTTTCTCCTCCGGCAAATTCAATCGTTCTGCTATGAGGCGGGTCGTCAGAAAACATTGGGATCGGTAGCAAAACTGGTTTTTCTTGGTGTATTGCGCGCAGCACTTGTCGCTTAACTGGCAATAGCCGTCTACAGACCCCTTTTTGATCTGCCGTTCGGGCAAACCGTGGTAGGAAAACACAAACATGTCGTATTCCTCCTTTGCCACATACTCCCTGCCAAGTTCCTCCCAGGCCTGCAAAAACAATGGATGCTCCACAAAATTGGTGACGTAGGAGATACTGGGAATGATCTGCCATTTGCGGGCTTCCTCCATGACCTTGTCTATCACTGACCCGTTTGTAGCTGAGGCATATTGTGGAAACAGGGGCAAAACGATAATTTTTTTCACATTGGCCTTATTCAGGGCCTTCAATCCGTCGGCGATACTGGGACTTTGGTAGCGCATCGCCATTTCAACATGGTATTTCTTTGGGTCTAGCTTTTTTCTCAGCTTGTCCGTTAGGTCTTGGGTATGGAACAATAGCGGGGATCCCCGTTCCGTCCACAGCTTGCGGTATTCCTTGGCCGACTTAGGCGCCCGAAAAGGCGCGATGATCAGATTGACCAGCATCCAACGTGGGATAAACGGAAAGTCGATCACCCTGCCATCCATCAAAAACTCCCTTAGATACTTTCGTACATCCCCTGTAGCCGTACTGTCGGGAGTTCCCAAGTTAACCAGTAACACGCCGGTTTTCGCGGTATTTTTACTCATCATGATCGGTTTTCCGTTGACATTCTCTATAAACCAAAGGTACTGCCAAAAGTTATAAAAAGGAAAAGCATCCGGCCATTTGCGGACGGGTCCTCCGACCTTTTATAAGACGGTGGGATTTGCTTAGTAGAAATCACTTGAAGGGATAAACCGAGATGCGGCTTGCTTCGGGTCAGTGAGGTGCTTGGCTGGCTTTCAGGCTCCACTTCATCAGCGGCCCCGAGGTCATACTCGTCACTATGGCCATCACCACCAGTGCGACGAACAACTTTTCGTCGATAAGGCCATTTTCCAGCGCTATAAGGCCTAAGATGATCTCCATGGCACCCCGGGCGTTCATACCGAATCCCACGGCAAGCGATTCTTTGACATTAAATTTCCCCTGATAGGCGCCAAAGCCGCTGCCCACGATCTTTCCTACAAATGAAATCACTAGTACAGCCAAGGTGAGGAAAAGGTCGAAATTGGCGACAAAGTTTATCTTCAATCCGATGGATACAAAAAACAATGGCGCGAATATATTATTGATAAACTGATGGACGATTTCCTTGGCGCGCTCCGACATGTGTTCGCTATCACCCAAGGCTACGCCTAATAGGAAGGCCCCAAAAATGGCGTGTATGCCCAACCACTCTGTAAAGGCCGCCGAAATAAAACACACGGCCATGGAAAGGGAAAGCACGCCTCCCGGCCAAGCCAGCTTTTTATTCACCCATGGAAGCCCTTTGTTGATCAACGCCTTGCCAACGGTGAGCATAAAGAAGGTAAACAGCAGCGTGATACCGATCGTCTGCAACAGAGAGAGGCTGCCTGATTTCCCCATAAAGGAAAGAATGACGGAAAAAATGAGCCATCCAATAATGTCATTAACCATGGCAGATGCCACGATCAGCATGCCCATCTTAGTCTTAAACAGGTCTAGATCCATCAGGATACGGACGACGACCGGCAGGGCCGTGATGGACATGGCCGTACCCATAAAAAGGGAAAAAAGCATGCGATTTCCCTCCGCCAACCCAAAAAAGTCCGGAAAGAAATAGGGAAATACAAATCCTAGCGCAAAAGGAACAACCAATCCCAACAAGCTAATACTAAGGGCGGCCTTCCCTTGGGACCACACCAGGTGTAGCTCTACTTCCAAGCCCGCTATAAATAAAAGCAAAATTACCGCAATCTGTATAAATCCATCCAACGCCAAATTGGCCGAGGGGTTACTCATAAACAAGGACTCAAACAAGCCCGGGGCAAAGGTTCCCAGGATGGTAGGCCCCAACAAGATCCCGGCCAGCAATTCGCCCACTACCGCAGGTTGATTGAACTTTCGGGCCAGCTCGGCAAACATCCGCGCCATTAACAGCATGGATGCAAGCTGAATCAACAAGTTGATGACCTCGGTATGAGATAGTCCGTTCATGTAGGGAAATTATTTTTTGATTATCAAAAGATTGCAAGGAAGATTTCCTAAAATGTCCTCAATGTCGTGAGGAAACAGCCGATCAAAAAAAGTGAGGTTTTCATGCCCGCCAAGTACGAGCAAATCTGCGGAGATACTTTCTGAAAACTTCGCTAACTCCGGTGCCCATCGGCCCGAGGTCACCTTGATGTTTATCTTTAAATCGCCCTTATCTATGGTCTTTAGGATATCCTCCACGTAACTGACTTCCTCGCTCACAAGCTTTTTTCGGTTTTTAGAAATCTCTGCTTCGCTGCTATCAGAGATGGTGGCCATCTTCAACCCGTACATCTTTATCTCGTTTAAGATAAAAACCTGTTTAACCTGTTCCAGCTTGCACAGCGCTATACCTTGAGCTACTACATAAGGAGTGAGCGCCTGCTGGGTTCCATTAATCACGATCTTATGAAAAGGACGTGGATGGGTACTGGGTTCTATAAGTACCAACACCGAGCATTTTGCCTTCCGGATGATCTTTCTAGCAATGCTGCCAATGTAATAAGTAAACAATTCTTCCTTTTTCAAAGCCCCTGCCACCAATAGATCCACCCCCTCCCTGTTGCATACTTGGATGATTTTCTTGGCCGGCTTGCCTTCCTCCCACACAATCTTGGTCTGACCTAAGTTCACCCCGTATTTTTCCAGCATACCAAAAAGGCGGTTTTCCAGCTCCGGAGTCTTCTTTCCGATATGGACTAATACCAATTCGGATCGGTGCAAATCTTTCAATCTCTTGGTTTCGGCAATCAACGCCTCTATCCTGGGCGAAAACGCTATGGCAAGGGCTATCTTCCGGTACATATTTTCTTCGGGATCTCTATCAAAAATCAAAGTAGGTAAAAATATTGGGAAATCTGGTCCCTTCCGGGAATAAAAAGTAAACTCAGCGACTGAAGCATTTTTTCCTTTTACTGGGTGTAGATTGCATCTACATCTCATTTATCTTTCTGTTCACGGACTTTTGGCATTTGCAATGCCGGCTCGATCAATTCTTTCATCTAACAAACAGCCTTATTCTACCAGCTTTTCCAAAAAACCGCGTAATCCAACCACTTGCACCTTAGAATCATAAACATAGCTATCCTCTCCGGGAGTGATGATATACAATTTATCGATACCCAGATCCTCCATGGCGATATAGGTGCCTTTGGTCAGCTTGGGAGATCGGCTTAATTTAATTTCCGCAGCGGCAATCCAGCGGTTTTCCCTCCTTATCAGTAGGTCAATCTCGGCCCCGTCCTGCGTGCGGTAAAAATATAGCTCATCATCAATATGTAGTACAGCCTTTACCTGATGAACGACAAAGGATTCCCACGAGCTCCCAACGGCTATATTTCCATAAAGGCCCTCCATACCTTTAATACCTAGCAGGTAATGAAGCATGCCCGTATCCCTAAAATAGATTTTTGGAGATTTTACCAGTCGCTTTTTGACATTGATATGCCATAAAGGCAGTTCGGTAACCAAAAAGGCGTTGACAAAATACCCCGTATAGGTTTTGACGGTTGGCATACTTAGGCCAAGTGACTTCGCCAACGTGCTGTAGTTTACTATTGCACCGTTTAGTGAAGCTAACATCATCATAAGTTGCCTTGTGATATTCGGATTGGCGGTTAAACCTAGAGATGGAAGATCTCTTTGGATATAACTATGGATAAAACTCGCATACCAAGATTGTTTGTATTTAATGCTTTCATTAAGCGCAGGCTCAGGAAATCCACCATAAAGCCATAAAGAAGTCAACGGAATCTGATCATTGACTTCCAATAAATTCAAAGGGTACATTTCTAGGTAATTGATTCTCCCCGCAAGGCTTTCGGAGGACTGTTTCAACAATTCAGGGGAGGCAGATCCTAGTATTACAAACCTTCCCGAAATGCGGTGTTCATCTACCAGTGAACGAATCAAATATTAAGTCCCAAGCCTTTTTGCACAATCGCTTGTCCTCTGTAATAAACCATATGACTGCATGTGTGTCTATCAGAAGATTCATCACATGTACTCTTTAAAATCATCTAACGGTTCATCAAAATCATCTTTCATCCGAATCAGTCCCTTAGCTAATCCCGGCTTGCGCTGAGGTTTATTTTTGCTTTTTGACACAGATTTTGATTTTAAAAAATCAACCAATCACCCTCCGAGTTAATTTTTCAATTATCTTTAATCTTCAATAAGTATTTATCCCTAATTTTGATTTTCTTTTTGTCCAATATGTCTATTAAAAACATGCAATACCTGCTTTTCGGGATGCTAATGACGATCTCCCTCACGATTTCAGGTTCGGCTAATGGTCAGGGAGATTATCCTACCTTAGACCAACTGGCAGCGCAGTTGGCGCAACTGGCAAACGCACATCCGGAAGCAACACGCAAGAGCCTGGGAAAGACCGCAGGTGGAAAAGATATCTGGGTGCTTGAAGTTGGGACCGGCAGGATGGACAGTAAGCCTGCCATGGCTGTATTCGGAGGAGTGGAAGGCTACCATCTCTTGGGGGTTACACTTGCCCTTAAATTTGCCGAAAACCTTCTCTCCTCTAACAAAGAGATCCTCGATTCCCAAACTTTCTACATCTTTCCAAATATGTCGCCTGATGCCTACCAGCAATATTTTGCCCCCATAAAATACGAACGCAGGGGAAATGCAACGGCGGTGGACCATGATAGGGATGGGACTGTCAGCGAAGACGGATTCGACGATCTAAACGATGACGGGTACATTACGATGATGCGGGTGGAGTCTCCTTTGGGAGGATATGTCACCTCGGAAGAAAACCCGCTTTTACTACGGCCCATTGATTCTAAAAAAGGTGAAAAAGGAACCCACATGTACCTCATTGAGGGTATTGACAATGATAAAGACGGACAACACAATGAAGACTTGGAAGAAGGTATTGCTTTCAACAAAAGTTTATCGTACCAATTCCCGGCGTTTGAAGCGTTGGCCGGTGATTTTCCCGTATCCCAGATAGAAAGTCGGTTGTTGCTGGACTACCTGTATGAGCGACCGAATATCTACACGGTATTTACCTTTGGGCCAGCCAACAACCTATCCGTAGCCTTGCCCTATCAGGCAGCCAATGCCCAAAAAAGAGTTGTCACCTCCATCCTGGAGAAAGATGCCCAGCTAAATCAGCGTCTGTCAACGCTTTATGCAGAAACGGTTTCCTTAAAATCCTATGGACAAACCAATCAGGGAACTCCTGGGGATTTTTTCCAATGGGCCTATTTTCATTTTGCCCGGCTTAGCTTGTCCACGCCAGGCTGGTGGGTACCTGAAATGAAAACAGGTGATACCAAAAACTTCAGATCTTCCGAAGCCAATTTTCTGGCTTGGGCGGACTCCATGGGCATGGAGGATGTTTTTGTTCCCTGGACAAAAATAGAGCACCCGGATTATCCGGGCAAAAAGGTAGAAGTGGGTGGCATCAAACCCTTTGTGATGCACAATCCTCCTTTTGGCATGACAGACAGCTTAGCACAGATGCACACGGATTTTATCCTACAGGTTGCCCGCCAACATCCCAAATTGATGTTGCTAGATCTAAAAACGGAAAAACTGGACAAAGACTTGACCCGGATTACAGTGGAGCTGTTTAACGACGCACCCATTCCAACGCATACGGAAATGGGGAATCGGTCGAGGTGGTTCAAGAAAATCCGGGTGGATATGGGCAGGGAGGCATCCGACATCCTGTTAGGGGATAAGATCAAATTGATCGACAGTTTGGATGCCTACGGGAAGACTACCTTAAGTTGGGTGGTTAAAGGAAAAGGTGCTGTCCGCATTCAGGCAGGAGCACCGCATACCGGATTTACCGAAATCACAGTTAACCTATGATCCGTTTCACTATGATTAAATTCAATAAAACGATTCTATTTTTCGGAACGCTATTTCTGCTTGTTTCCATAGAGGTTGACGCCCAAGAAAAGTTCTTCCGAGCCATCGGAACACCCCATACGCCCAAAGTGGAAGTAGCATGGAACCGCTATCACACAAACGATGGCCTGCTGGATATCATGCAACGCATGGTCAAAGCACACCCTTCTCTGGCAAAACTTGAAAGCATCGGTAAGTCCTTTGAGGGCAGGGATATATGGCTGCTGACCATCTCTGATTTTGGCCACGGAAATCCGGATCGCAAGCCGGGCATGTACATCGATGGAAACATCCATTCCAACGAACTGCAGGGATCCGAATTTGCCTTGTACACCGCTTGGTACCTCACCGAGATGTATGGAGAACTGGATTTCATCCGTGAATTGCTGCGAGATAAAACGTTTTACATTGCTCCCACCATCAACCCCGATGCTAGGGATAACTTCATCAAAGAAGCTAATACGCCGCACTCGCCCCGGTCAGGCATGATCAAGCTGGATGACGATCAGGATGGAGCGATCGGAGAAGACGGCTTCAATGATCTCAATGTAGACGGCCATATCACCCAAATGATTCGAAAGTCACCCAATGGACGATACATCAAAGACCCTCTCGATCCACGAAAATTAATCCCTGTTTCTGCGGAAGCGTTTGGTGACTATGAAATATTGGGCTATGAGGGCATTGACGCAGACGGAGACGGCCGGGTAAACGAAGATGGCATCGGATACTACGATCCCAACCGGGATTGGGGATGGAAATGGCAACCGGATTACGTGCAACGAGGAGCCTATAAGTATCCCTTCAGCCTGCCCGAAAACCGAGCCGTAATGGAATTTGTGATGAAGCATCCCAATATTGCCGGAGCACAAAGCTACCATAACTACGGCGGAATGATCCTGCGTGGACCAGGTGCCGAAGAAGACCTGGACACCTATAATCAACAGGATATCCGTATTTACGACGCCATCGCCAAAAAAGGCGAGGAAATGATCCCAGGCTACAGGTACTTGGTCGTTTACAAAGATTTATACTCTGTATTTGGGGGCGAACTGGATTGGTTTTACGGTGGCCGGGGCATCTACACCTATACCAATGAACTGATGGTCTCTTACCTTTACTTTCACGAAAATGCCGGAAGGGGTAACCAAGAGGAAGAGATGAAGGTAGACCGGTACCTGACCTTTGGGGATGCATTTGTGCCTTGGGAGGCATTCGAACACCCGCAATTTGGCAGGGTCGAAATTGGTGGTTTCAAGAAAAATTTTGGCCGTTTACACCCCGGATTTCTATTGGAGCAAGATGCACATCGAAATATGGCCTTTACGATCTACCATGGCTATCATACCCCCAAGCTATCCGTGAGCGATGTCAAAGAGGAAGATCTGGGCCGGGGGCTAAAAGCCATCACCGCCACCATTCAAAACGAACGGTTGATGCCTACCCATTCCAGCCAAGATTTGAAATACCGTATCGAACGGCCCGATTTTGTATCGATCAGCGGCGTGGAGGTCCTATCGGGGATGATCGTCGAAAACGAAGACTTTAACAAGGTACAGGAACAAACCTACGAGCCTGAAAAAATCCGCGTGGAAAATATTCCCGGAATGGGCACCGTCAAAGTACGCTGGATCGTAAAAGGAAACCGACCCTACCGCATTCAGGTGGATTCTGCCAAAGGCGGTATCGCAGAATGGAAGCCCTAGCTGCACCGCCTTATGCCAGCGATGAGATGAACCCATCACCAATCCGCATGCAATGAGTAAACAGAAAACCCAAGAAACCGGACAGAATGTGCTTCAATACATCGCTGATGTGCCCTCCACCCAAAAACAGGCCGATAGCCTGCGACTCATACAGTGGATGGAAGAGATCACCGGGCACCCGGCGAAGATGTGGGGACCCAGCATCATTGGGTTTGGAAAATACCACTACAAATATGCCAGTGGACACGAGGGGTATGCGCCACTGCTGGGTTTCTCACCACGAAAGGCGGCCATTTCCCTGTACGTTTTTACAGGCTTGGAAGATCATAAACCGTTGTTGGAGGGCCTTGGCAAATACACCATGGGCAAGGCTTGCATCTACGTAAAAAAGCTTTCCGATATCGACGAACAGGTGTTAAAAAACCTCATGAACCAAACCATACAATACTTGGAAAACCGCTATGGGAAATGCTAAAGTCAACCCGAAGGGGATTTTCTTCATTTCCAGCCAAAAACCGATTACGCATTTTTCAATATGCCCCGCCTATCAAGCATAGTATTTTTTCATATTCATAACAATGTAAGTATATTTTTGCTAAATATGTATTTTTTAAATATTTTTGTTATATTATTTGCAAATTAATACTCGCTATCCTACCTTTGAATTATCAAACAACGACAAAACGTGTCGAAAACGTTTGTTGACAATGTAGGGTGATGAAACTGGCAGACATGCCCTCCGGTCTCGGGGGTGGGGAGCTAAGGACAAAGCAAACATGGAGCTCGTGTTTTGCCTAACTGCCCCGTGGAGGTTCGACTCCTTCTCCTACAGCAGGTTATTTTGGGTTTATTGTTAATTGACTAAAGCTATGAGACATTGTTTCATAGCTTTTTTCAGTTTAAAGGCAGCTAATTAAAACCTGTTCAGATCCGGTGTAGCTTGAAGGGGTAACTACCTCCTGCATTCCATTGGCAAACGTACAGATTTTTGTCCCGGTCCACGCATACATCGTGGCAGTGTTTAAAAACAGGTATCTCTTGAAGCATGAGGGTCAGCTTACCGTTTTCGTAGCGGGGTTCCGTGCCTCCTGGATTGGAGATCACCCGGTTGTTTTTATCCAAAATGGTAATAAAGCCCTTATTCAACTGCATGTTATAATTACCCTCGGACATGCCAAAGCAGACACCCGAATACAGGTTGTCTCCGTCCAACACAGGCCTGCTGATAAATGCACCTGGCAAATAGATATCTTCCAGGTGCTTTCCATCCAAGGTAAAGCGTTTGAAAGTATTTTTTATCCGTGCCGAGCATAGAAGGGTAGGATTTTGGGGATCCCGCCGATCGATTGCCACCCCGTGCACCTGCTTGAACTTATCGGGTTGCAAAAAACTATCCCCGCCAAATTTCCGGATAAACTGCCCCTTGGCGTCAAACTGAAGGATAAACTGGGCTCCGTAGCCGTCGGCCACATAGATGTCTCCGTTTGGCGCTACCGCCGTCTCTGTAGGGCGATAGGGAATGGTTTCGGTATAGGTACCCACCTGCAGTGGCGTGGGCAGTTCCATGACCACGGTGCCATCCAACGTACATTTCACGACCTTTCCCAAACCGGAATCCGTCACATACAGGTATTCGGTATCTCCTTCATCCACCAAGGTAAGCCCATGGGCACCCGAAAAGCCCAAAGTCCAAGTAAACAGCAGCTTGCCTGCGGTGTCATAGACGATCATATTGTTTTTGGGATGGTCCGTCAGCATAAAAAGCCGGTCTTTACGGTCCATCACCATTTCGTGGCAGTTGTTTACCGGGGTCTTGGCTGGATCCAAATCGCCCCAGGCGCGGTCTACCCGGTATTGGAAATTTCCATGGCCCAACAGCTCGTCTGAGAGATGCCGTTTTGTGTTGCCTATGTGAAAGGTCTTGACACCTGTTCCCAATGACACGGCCCCAAGAGCCGATGCTTTCAAAAACTTCCTTCTTCCTGTCATCCCTTTTAGGTTAAAATATCCTTAACCACGTGACCATGTACATCGGTGAGGCGAAACCTTCTGCCTTGATGCTTAAATGTGAGCCGCTCGTGATCTACGCCCATCAGGTGAAGCAGGGTAGCTTGAAAATCATGCACATGTACCCCCTTTTCGGTCACGTTATAGCTAAACTCGTCTGTCTCACCGTAAACGATGCCGGGCTTCACACCTGCCCCTGCCATCCACATGGTGAAGCAGCCCGGATGATGGTCTCTGCCGTAATTGTCTTTGGTGAGCCTTCCCTGAGAAAAACTCGTTCTACCAAACTCCCCGCCCCACACTACCAGCGTATCGTCCAACAACCCACGCTGCTTGAGATCCATGATGAGGCCTGCGGTGGCTTGGTCGGTAGCCTGCGCCTGTGTCTTGATACCCCGGGGGAGATTACCGTGCTGATCCCATCCCATGTGGTATAGCTGAATAAACTTTACATCCCGCTCCGCAAGACGCCTCGCTTGAAGGCAATTGGCTGCGTAAGTCCCAGGAATCCGGGCATCCTCCCCATACAATTTATAGATGTGATCCGGCTCCTCCGAAAGATTTACTGCATCCGGTACGGAATTTTGCATGCGGTAAGCCATTTCATATTGACTTATTTTGGAGTGGATTTCGGGATCATTCCACAGCGCAAATTGCTCATGATTTAGTTCCTCAATAAAGTTCAATGCCTTTTTCCGATCGTGATCGTGTATGCCATGGGGATTATTCAGGTACAGCACGGGATCCTTTCCCGAGCGAAACTGCACCCCCTGATGGTGGGAAGGCAAGAAGCCGTTGCCCCAAGCATTGGAATTAAGCGGCTGGTCTCCTTGGCTTTGGGAGATCAACACCACAAACGAAGGCATGTTTTCATTGTCACTGCCTAAGCCATAACTCACCCAGGACCCGATCGAGGGCCGCCCACTCAATTGACTGCCGGTCTGTACAAACATCACCGCCGGCTCGTGGTTGATGGCTTCGGTTTTCATCGACTTGATAATGCACAGGTCGTCCACCACCTTGGCGGTATGGGGAAAAAGCTCACTAACCCAAGCACCAGACTGCCCGTATTGCTTGAAGTCATAGATGGATTTCACCAAGGGAAAGGTAGACTGGTCGGACACCATCCCGGAATTCCGCTGTGTTCCCTGAACAGAGGGCGGAATCTCCTGACCGTGCCACTTGACCAGCTCGGGTTTGTAGTCAAAGGTTTCAATCTGGGAGGGGCCTCCACTTTGGAATAAGTAGATTACTCGCTTGGCCTTAGGAGGAAAATGGGTTCCCTGTAGCAATCCGCTCATGCCGGTCGCTCCCCTAGGCGCTACCAAATCCCCCGCAAAGGAGCCCGATTTGCCCATCAGCGACGCCAAGGCAATGGCGCCAAAGCCCAAAGAGGTTTTCTTGAGAAATCCCCTTCTACTTTCGGTAAACTGTAAATGCTTTAAGTATTCGTCCATAGCTTCGTTATCTAATGGTATATCCGTCAGAGGTATTCATAAGGCCATTGATGACGGTGGCCAAGGCGGCCACTTCTACGGGATCAGACCCTGGCCTTATTGGTGTACTGCCAATGCCCACATAGGCAAGGGCATCTTGATTATTTTCGCGAAACTTTTCCAATTCTTCCTGGTGATAAGTACGCACCAGTTCAAATTCCCGCTCACCCGGCGTTCGACCGGTGCTTATCTGAAAGGCTTTTTTGAGCCTAACTTCCCGTTCTGGAGAGGCTTTCAGCAGGTTCTCTGCCAAAATCCGCGCAGCCTCTACGTATTGCGGATCATTCAGCAAAACCAAGGCCTGAAGGGGGGTACTGGTTTGCCTTCGTCGCACGGAGCATTCGTTTCGGTCGCCCACGTCAAAAATCATCATGGAAGGCGGTCCGGAGGTCCTTTTCCAGATAGTATACAAACTTCGTCGGTACAGCCCCTCTCCGGGTTCCTGTAGGTACTTATAGCGCCAGGATTTGGAGGACAATTCGTCCCACAATCCCTCCGGCTGATAGGGATAGGCACTGGGACCACCCACACGCTTAGACAAAAGGCCGCTTACTGCGAGCGCATTGTCCCGTACCATCTCAGCCGTCATGCGGTAGCTTGGCCCCCTGGCCAAGAGGTCATTTGCCGGATCAATTTCCAGCAAGTCCGGATTGCCATAGGACGACTGCCGGTAGGTAGCTGACATGACCATCAGCTTGTGCATGTGCTTGATGTCCCAACCGGACTCTTGAAAGGTAACCGAAAGCCAATCGAGTAATTCCGGATGGGTAGGTAGGCTACCCTGATTGCCAAAATCATCGGAAGTCGCCACCAGTCCTTTACCGAAGTGCATCTGCCACAGCCGGTTCACAAACACCCTTGCGGTGAGCGGGTTTTCGGGATCAAACAGCCAATTTGCCAAACCAAGCCGGTTTCTGGGCAGGCCTTCGTCAAATGGCAGCACCCGTTCCGGTAAGGCGGGGTGTACTTCTTCGGTGGGTTCACTGTATAGCCCCCGGTCCAGTATAAAGGTAGGTCGGGGCTCCTCGGTATCTCCCAACACCATAATCTCCGGAATATCCTCTACCAACTCCATCTTCTCCTTCCTTTTGCTCCGGAGGCGCTCCTGCAGGCGTTTGATCTCGGCCAATTCCCGCTTCAGGTACTGGGAACGAATCCTCTCAAACTGCTCGGGGTTAGTGGGCTCCGAAACCGCTTTCTTGACCGATTCCCGGTCATAGAGCTGCATAACCTCCAGCGGGGTCAATTCCGTGGAAAACACGGCAAGCTCATCTAAGCCGCTGTGCAAAAAGGTTTTCATCTTATCCCGCATTCCCAATGTCAATCCCCGAAACCCGTACGTGTGGATATCTGGCTTAAACAGAATGGACTTATACAGGTTGTCCGCTTTTACCAGTACCGGCATGGGCTTGCCATTGAGATAAACCCCAATTCCGGCAGCCTTTCCCTGTCCATCGTATGTCAGGGTAACCTGCGTCCACTCCTTTACAGGGATAGGATCCACTGTCTCCACCTGTATGGCATTGGTGGGCCAGGAGTAGGAAATGATAAATTTCAATCGGTTATCCTCCAAAAAGAGGGAGTATCCCTTTAATCCCAGACGGATGTCTTCGCAGTGGTAAAAGAGGCCTGCCTCTTCAAATTCCCTATCTGGAAAAACCGCCACCGACACACTAAAGGGGTCGGTATGGTCAAACCATCCCACTTTTTCCGGCAATGTGAGCGTGGTGTAATCGTTAAGGAAAACGCCCTCCCCCCGAAACCCCTTGCCTGTATCGGGTTCCTTGACCCGGATGGGCTTACCGCCGGAAACTGCATTAGGACTGATAAACTGGCCCGCTTCCTCTTGGGCATCGAGCCGATCAAGGGGGTAATAGGCGACCAAACCATCCCGTAAACCTTTTTCCACCGAAGCCAAGACCCTATCGGGTTGTTCAGACCAGGCATGCAAATCCGCCGTCTCTGCGTTCAGCAGAGCATGCAGCTGATCCCCATCTTCTTGTATCTCTTCATCCAGGTAGGTCAGCAATTTTTCCTGTTCCTCGTCTGTCAATAGCAGCGAGGGGCCCGGGACCTGTCCAGGCCCGTACACCGCGGTACCGATCTCATTGGTGCTGTTAAAGAAGGCAAACAGCTCAAAATACTCCCGTTGGGTGATGGGGTCGTACTTGTGGTCATGGCAGCGTGCGCATTCCATGGAAAGGCCCATGATGGCTTTCCCCACCGTCTGGGCACGGTCTGCCACATACTCCACCCTGTATTCTTCAAAGACGATACCCGCCTCGGAGTTCCGCTTATGCAGTCGGTTAAAAGCCGTAGCCAAGATACTTTCTTTGGAAGGCTGATCGATCAGGTCCCCTGCCAATTGCCAGGTGATGAACTGCTCGTAGGTCATGTTGTCGTTAAAGGCCTGAATAACCCAGTCTCGATAAGGACTGAAATCCCGGTGCTTGTCGTCCAGGTACCCGTCCGAATCGGCGTACCGGGCCACATCCATCCAATCGGCTGCCATGCGCTCCCCATAAGCGGGAGAAGCCAGGTACTTATCCACCAGCCGTTCGTAAGCTTGGGGAGAATCATCCTGCACAAAGGCTTCGATTTCCTCCAAACTAGGCGGCAGGCCGGTCAGGTCAAAGCTAAGCCTCCGGATCAAGGTTTCTTTGGAAGCTTCCGGCGAAGGCGACAGGTTATACGCTTCCAGTTTTTTCCCTACAAACCGATCTATGTCGTTGTTTGCCCAGTCCCCGAAGCGGGTTGAAGGAGGAGATACCTTTTCGGGCTGAATAAAAGACCAATGGGGTTTGTACTCGGCGCCTTGTTCGATCCATTTGGCAATGAGGGCGATTTCACGGGGTTCCAGTGTGAGGTGGGATTCCGGTGGAGGCATTTGATAGGAAGCATCTGCCGAAAGCATGCGAAGCAATGCATCGCTTTTTCCAGGTTTGCCGGTCACAATCGCCCGCTTTCCTGGGCTCACTTCCAGGGACGCAAAGGCGTGTTCCTCCAAGTCTATCCGAAAGCTGGACGATTGATTGGTGGCATCCGGCCCGTGGCAGGCAAAGCATTTATCAGACAAAATCGGTTTCACGTGGTAGTTGAAATCAATCTGTTCCGGCAGGTCTTTGAAATGGACGGCCACTTCTTCAGGAGCCTCCCATTTTCCGCAGGATAGCAGCAGAAATAGGCCGGCCACGCTTAGTAAATAAGTCCATCGCCTGTCAATAGATAACATCATGTTTTATTCCTTAGGTTTGTTTCACGTTTTTTCACGAAATCCAAATATACGCCTTTAAATCTTCGCAATTTCCGTTAAAAAACCGTTTTGTTAACAGTTAAAATTAATGATTATCTTTGAACGGAGAAAGAAAATCGTCCATGCAGAAGCAAGATTATGAGGAAATTGTAGCACGGATCATTCAAAGCAAGTCCTTTGGGAGATCCCTGACCTATGCCAATCTGCTCCGGTACTTGGCAACGTGTACGGCTGAGGCCAATGTCCCCAAGGAGGCGACCATAGCAGCGGAGATTTTCGGAAAGGAAGATTACGATCCCTCGCAAAGTACCCTGATCCGGGTATACATGTACAAATTAAGGGAGAAGTTGACGGCCTACTACGAAAATGAGGGCAAGGAAGAACCCGAGCGGCTGACCATACCGAAGGGTAGCTATGCACTCAAAATCATCCCACGAGAAGACTCCGACCAAACGAACCCACCCATTGGCCGACCGGTTGCCTACTTTTTGGCTGGTGTGGTAGTCTCCGCAGTGATCGGCTATTTCCTCTGGCCCCAAGTAGGCCCACGGGAAAACTTGACTCCGCTACCGGTTCTTTGGGAAGACCTACGGGAAAGCCGCTTTCCCTCCACATTGGTGCTGGGTGATTTATTTATCTTCAGCGAAAACGGGCCGGAGGGAAGCATCACACGCACCATCCGGCAATCTGAAATCAATTCACAAGCAGAGTTTGAGCGTTTTAAGGAGCAGCACCAGCCGCCACAACGGGAATGGACCGCAGCGACCTATGGGTTCTTGATACAGGGCAGTGCGCATTGGATCAAAAACCTCACGGAGATGTTTAGGATCTTGGACAAAGACTATTCCATCCGCACCATGTCCCGTTTTAACCCGAAGGAAATTCAGGATCAGGACCTGCTAGTGGTAGGTATGTTAAAGACCCTGGGACTTTTTCAAAATTACTTTCAAGGGTCCCGACTCATGTACGACGCTGCGGTGGATGGCATACGGGTGCTGCATGAGGGGGAGGAAAAGGTGTATAAACCCTTCGGCGATCCGAACGCCTACCACACCGACTATGCCGTGCTGATGAAGATGCCCGGGCCCAACGGCAACGCCGTCTATGTGTTTGGCGGGATCTGGGATACGGGTGCCACGCAAAGCCTGAAGATCTTTACCGATACCCAGCTGGCCTTGGACTTGGAAAAGGAGATGAAGACCGCATTGGGTGCCGTCCCCCAGTACTACGAAGTCTTAATCGAGGTCAGCGGCCTGGACAGGATGGAGCTGACGAGTAGGGTGGTGTATCTGTATGAGTTAGAATAAACAGATTATTTTGATTTTACCGGCCTTATGAGTACATTGATCTTTGTTTTTTAAGGCCATGAATTTCCATATACCTCCAAGCCAAGATTTGCCGGTTCGGTTACTGGCAACCACTTTTAGTAAGACATCGGCGACGTACAAGTTTTTCTGGTTTCTCTCGCTGATTCAGCTAATTGAGGAGGGGGGCGTAATAATTGAAAAACGAAGGATTTTTGCGCGTATGTTGGCTAACGCATGGTACCCCATAAACTATTTCAAGTTATCCTTTGGAAAGCAGGATAAGATACAGGAAGCAATTTGTTTTTTTCACAGTCAAAGGGGAATCCCCATAGATTTAACCCGACATGAAGTCTGGAAAAGCATTATGACCTGTAATGACTCTGCATCCATTTCTTGCCTCCTCCATTTCGATAATCAGGTTCCGCATTGGTTTATTTCTCCCTGGTTTCCCTCCAAATACAAGAAAAAACAGATATATATCCACTCTGCAAATCCAGCGATCAACAGCCCTTATTTTTTGTACAGGGATTATGTGGAGATAAATCCTGCATGGCAGGAATACCTGACCAGAAATTCCTCTATTCTAAAAGATTTTTGTTTTTGGAATTTAAGCCTTTTCCTTCAGAAGCATAACCCCAATGTACCGGATATTCCAAACAAGTTGATAAAACCGATAAGAAGAGGAAGCCTGGAAAACAACAAAAAGGGGTTTTGGAACCTGTATTTTGATGAAGTAAAAGAGCAGCGATGTATTTATTCAGGCAACCTATTGACTAAAAGAGATTATTCGCTTGACCATTTTGTGCCCTACAATTTCGTATCACATGATCTGAATTGGAATTTGGTTCCCGCCCATCAATCGATCAATTCATCAAAAAGCGACAAGCTCCCCCGCCTCAGCCAATTTTTTGAGCGCTTTTTTGAGATTCAAAAAAAGAGTCTTGAAATAGTTCTTAAAAAAGCTCCTAAGTCCAAGTACATTGAGCAATACCTCACTGTTTTTCCTTCTATTGATGGGCTTCTAATTGAAGAAACGGGAAAGGTCAGGTTACGGGAAACATTGGAACCATTGATAACCATTGCCCATAATAATGGCTTTGAATTCTATGAACCTAAACGCTAACCAGTATTCTCACCTCACCGCCAAAGAGCGTGATTCTCTTTCCTTTCCTGCAAGAGTAGTGAAGGAAAGAGGTCTTTTGATGGGGGATGTATTGGATTTCGGATGCGGCTTTGGGAAAGATGTGGAGATCTTAGCCAAGCAGGGGATCCCAATCGAAGGCTATGATAAGCATTATTTCCCCGAATTTCCTGAGAAAAAATTTGACACCATCCTTTGCTTTTATGTACTCAATGTGCTTCTTCCGGAAGAACAGGCATCGGTATTGATGGAAATTTCCTCGTTGCTTAAACCATCTGGCAAAGCCTACTTTGCGGTGCGAAGAGACTTGGTTTATGAGGGGTTTAGAACGCACAGAGTTCATCAAAAACCCACCTACCAGACTAATGTGGTTTTACCGTTTCAGTCGATTTTTAGAAACGCGAGTTGTGAAATTTATGAATACAGGCATTACAATCAACTACAAAAAGTTGCGTCTACGTGCCCCTTTTGCAACCCAGGCGAAGATGTAGAGTTGATTGTGGAATCAGGTCGAACTTTTTCCATTTTTGATAAATACCCGGTAAACCCGGGCCATAGCTTGATCATTCCAAAAAAACATGTTTCGGGTTATTTCGAATTAAATTTTAAGGAGCAAGCCTCCTGCCTGCTTATGCTTAATCAGGTGAAAAAGGAGGTTCAGAAACGTTTTAATCCTGAGGGATTTAATGTTGGGATCAATATCGGCGAAAAGGCCGGACAAACGGTGTCGCATGTTCATATCCATTTGATTCCGAGGTATGAAGGAGATGTGGAAGATCCACGGGGTGGAGTGAGAGGGGTGGTTCCGGAGAGGAAGAATTACTTCTAATAACTAAATCAAAAAATGCAGCACTTTACTTTTAATTATTCGGGATTAGTTTCAACTATTAATTCAAGTGTATTAATTAAGCTGATTAGGTCTAGGAATTTGGCTTTAATTGTTTCATTTTTTCATAGGGAGTATAAAGAGAATTCTCAGATTTCTATTCCTTACCAGCTTTTGGTGCAAAGATTAGCTGACTTTCTCGAGGAAATCGAATACTTGGAGGAGGATGACGAGGTCAAATCCGAAAGGCTTATTATTGCTTTTGATGAAAAGGCCAAACTGTATATCGATCAATGGATTGACGCGAATTACCTACGTAACATTATGGATGATGCTAGGAAAGAACCCTTGGTCTTTCTTTCCAAGCATGTGGAAAAGGTTTTTCAGGTATTTGAGTTGTTAAAGGAAAAGGAATTTGTAGGGACGGAATCCAAGTTCAAGGACATTTTCAACAAACTCAGGGACATCATAGAAAATGCCAATCCGGATAGGGAAAAGAGGTTAGCCGAACTGGAACGAAGAAAGCTAGCAATAGAGGAAGAAATCCGAAAAATAAAGATTGATGGCTATGTAAACACTTATGAAGATTACCAAGTCAAGTCTAGGTATGAAGAGGCAAACCGTTTGGCTAATGAGTTAATCGGGGATTTCAAGGAGGTGGAGGATAACTTTAAAGAAATCACCCGGAAGATTTACGAGCGGCAGCATCAAGCCGAACTCTCCAAAGGAAAACTTATATCAGAAACCTTTGATTCGTTGTATGAACTTCGCAGTACTGATCAGGGCAAAAGTTTTTATGCCTTTTGGCAATTCATGCTAGATGATGCAAGTCAATCGGATTTTCAAAAGTTGACCAAAGAAGTATATAATGTGCTCGAAGATCGTGGCATCGAAATCTCTTCACGCTCACTCAGAAAACTAAAATCACTTCTGCATATGGCAGCTCGTAAAGTGCTGGATAAAAACGGGGTACTTGCTGATAAACTCAGTAGGGAGATTGTAGCCAAAGAGCAATTAGAATCACGAAAGGCAAAAGAACTCATGTCAGGAATCCGCCAGCTTGCCCTTCAGTTAGTCAACCGCCCCTCATTTAAAGAGTATTATCTCGAAATAAAGGGTAATCCTGAAATCTACCTCCCCTTAGAGCGTAAGCTTGGGGAAAGGCCGGAAAACAATTCATTTGTTATGAAGGCAGAGAAGGCTCAACTTGCATTGGAAGACCTGGAAGAGCTATCAAAAATTTACAGTGCCGACTTGATAGACAAGCAGCAATTACTGGCCAATATTTACGAACTACTACAGACAAGATCCCAAGTTTCTCTTCAGGAAGTAGTTAAAGAAAAAGGGCTTAATAAAGGCCTGGCGGAACTGTTGGCTTATGTCACGCTCATAAACGTAAACAAGAAATTTTTCATCAATGGGAATATTCGGGAAACTATTCTGTTCAATTTAAAAGAAGGAAAATGCCTTGATTTGCCACAAATCATTTTCACCAGATAGTCTATGGAACACCAAAACCGAAATATTGCTCCCTATGCGAAGTCAGCTGTGAAGCTTTTACAAGGCCCCGTTTTTGAAGATCAGCAAGATGTTTGGAATGAGGTGCTACAGTACCAAGTCGAACTCACTCAATACTTTGAAAAAATTGCTCTTGAGGTAGTCATTGACAAAAGAGATGGTTATTCCTACCTGAGACAAATAGAACTTGATGAATCAGGAAGCACAATTGGATTAATTCGAAGAATGCCACTGACATACGACCTGACTCTGGTTTGTGTGTTGCTAAGAGAATGGCTTCTCGAATTTGAATCGAGGGACCTAGAAACCGCCAATTTATACATTACTCCAAAGGAATTTAGGGACCGGATGGAGATGTTTTTCCAAGAGAAAACCAATGAGCTAAAGTTCATTAAGGAGCTCAATCGGCATATGGAAGATTGCGCGAAAATGGGCTTTTTGAAGTTGGTTCATAAAGACGGAGTATCCCCTGAAGACTACAGATACGAAGTAAAGCGTATCCTGAAAGCCAGGATTACAACAGATGAGCTTTCAAAGTTTAAAAAACAACTAGAAGATGAATTTAAGTCTGTTTAGTACTAAACCGAGCCAATCCGGCTTTCGCCTCCATGCTTTTGAAGTATGGAACTGGGGGACCTTTGATAAGGACATATTCTCCATTGAGCCAGGAGGTGAAACCTCCCTTCTTACAGGAGGAAATGGTTCTGGAAAAACAACTTTGGTGGATGGTCTTCTAACTCTGTTACTACCTGATCGTAGGGCACGGGCTTACAATCAGACCGCAGGAGAAAAAGGTGAGCGGACCGAGGAGACCTATTTACTTGGAGAATTTGGGGAAACCGAAAACGCAGACACCAATACACGAGAAGTAAAAAAGCTAAGAGGTGACAAATCAAAGGCACAATCGGTATTAGTAGCAGTCTTTCAAAATGAATCCCAATTTGTCACGCTGGCTCAGGTACGGTGGTTCTCAGGAAGTGAGTTGAAGCGAAACTTTGTTATCGCTTTTAAGAAACTTTCCATAAAAGATGACTTTATGCCTTTTGATAGTAATGGGGAGTGGAAAAAGAGATTGAAGCAAAAATACCCCAAACAAAGAAACAAAGAGTTTCTCTTATTTACCGAGAGCATTGGTGAATATGGCCGCTGGATGCGTAAGGCCTTTGGAATGAGATCGGAGAAAGCTCAAACGCTTTTCAATAAAACCATAGGGCTCAAAGTATTGGGTAATCTGGACGAATTTGTCCGGCTGCAAATGCTGGAAGAACGGGAGTCAGAAGAGGAGTTTCAGAAGATAAAAAGTTATTTCAAAACACTAAATGATGCACATCGAGCTATTGAAAAAGCCCATAAGCAAATCGAATTGCTAGCTCCAATCAGAGATAAATCCATCAGGTTAACAAAACTGAAAGTAGACCTGATCCAAAAAGAAAGCTTCAAACAGACTGCCCCACTTTGGTTTGCCAAAAAGCAAGAGACTTTAATTCTGGAATTCATGGCTTCCATAAATGAGCAAAGGCAGGAAAAGGAGGGAAAACTTGAAATATTGACTAATGAGGTTGAAGAATTGGATCATAACCGGGTAAAGCTTGATGTACAAATTGAATCTGATGAAGTCGGTAGGCATATCCGTGATTTAGAAAAAGACAATAAGAGGTTCGAACAAGAAAAGTCTGATAGGGAAAAAGAACTGAGTTTTTATAATCAACTGGCTGAAAACTTGGGATTCCAGCCAAGTCCCCAATCAAGAGAGCTGTTTGACGATCAAAGAAAGCTCGCTTTGGATAAAAAGAATAAGACCGCTGGAATATTGGAGCAGAATGAGGAGGAGCTTTTTCAAACCCGAAAAGAATCTGAGGAAGCAAAAACAAAATTTGACAATGTTTCCAACGAACTAGTGATACTTAGATCTCAAAAAAATAATATAACCGGGCATCCTGCTCGAATTAGAAGCGAAATCCTTGAATCAATCGGGGCAACAGAAAAGGAAATTCCGTTTGTCGGTGAACTCCTGAAAGTTCGGGAAGAAGCCCGGGAGTGGGAGCAGGCCATCGAACGGCTGCTTCACAATTTCGCACTAAGGCTGATAGTCCCTGAAGAATATTACCAAAAAGTCAATCAATATGTGAAAGAGCATGATTTAAGGGGCAGGATCATCTATCATAAATTTAATAAAAAAGAAGTAGCCTCTCGCATCTTCCAACAGCAGGATGAAAAGGAGTTGATTAACAAGTTGGATTTTAAAACATGCGAATACACTGAGTGGATAAAGAATGAGGTTAGTTCAAAGTTCAATTATTTATGTGTCGATGATCTTGATTCATTCCGGTTGGCAGAAAAGGCAATAACGCAAGAGGGGCTTACCAAAAATGCAACCCGACATGAAAAGGATGATCGACCGGAAGTTAGGAGCCGCCAGCAGTATGTTCTCGGATGGGACAATAAAGAGAAAGTAACCGTCTTAAAGGAGGAAGCAGCCCATCTGAACGACAAGATCAATAAAATTGACAACAGGTTGAAAGTGATTAAAGCACATCAAACAAGGGTGCGTAGGGAAGCAGAAGACCTAACTCGTTTCATTGATTTTAAGGTATTCAAAAAAATAGATTGGTGGTCTTTATCAGCTGAAATTCAGAAGAACAAGCTGAAAATAGAAGAGCTTGAAAAGACCAATGACAGGGTTAATGCCCTCAAAAAACAACGAGAAGAGATCGTTAGGACAATCAAAACCAAACAGGAAGTAATAAGGCACCTTGAGAAGGAGATCAACCAAATTGATTCAAAATTAGATATTCAACAGCAAAAATTGAGAGAGGCTAGGGAGGTAATTGACCGTTATGCTGATTTTGAAACAAGTGAAAAAATAGCTGCTTTCGAAGAACACTTTACGACAAAAATTGAGTCTGAAATTGAGTCCATTGAAAAAATCAGAAGTAAAATCATTGGTGAAATCAATCAGGATATCGAACGACTAAGAGATGACATTCGAAAAATAGAAAGTGCCGCTGAAGGCCTGATGAGGCTCTTTAAGAATCCTGATAAGGAGATCGCAGAAAAGTTCAGTGATTGGAATTCAGACACCCATCGGCTTAGTGATAGTGCTGAGTTTATTGAAGAGTACGTTGCTTTATTGGAGAAGATTGAAAAGGAGGAATTGGCCCAATACAAACAACAATTCAAGAAGTACCTGAATGAAGAAATGATTACCAAAATGTCTGACTTCCAAACTTGGCTCGAGAGGCAGGAAGAGGATATTGAGGAAAACATCGAGACTTTGAACAAGTCGTTAGAAAAGATCAATTTCAATAGCAATCCTCCAACCTTCATCAAACTGCATGTAGAAAAAGACTACTCTCCGAAAGTGAAAGATTTTACGTTTCGTCTCAATGAATGGAAACCAAATCTGGCAGAGTTTGAGCGCTCAAAGGATGACCGAATATTAGAAGAAAGTTTCAAGAAAATCAGATCCCTTCTTGACAACTTGACAGAGGATGAAAATCTCAGAAAAGAAGTATTGGATGTTCGAAATTGGTTAAAGTTCAAAGCTGTTGCACATCATAGAGAAGACCCAACAAAGGTTTTTAGAAGTTATACAGGAACTGCCAAGCTCTCGGGAGGCGAAGGGGCTCAGCTGACTTATACAATTCTTGGCTCTGCAATAGCCTACCAATTTGGCATTCATAGTGAAGGACTTAATACCAACTCATTCCGATTTATTTGTGTGGATGAAGCATTCAGCAAACAAGACGATGAAAAAGCACAATTCCTGATGGAGCTCTGTAAACAACTTCACCTCCAGGTGATGGTCGTATCTCCGGCCAAAGCGGAAGAAGTGGCCATTGTAGAACCTTACATAGCCCGGGTGCATTTCGTACAGAGAAAGGACAACCGGCACTCTGTGGTTTATGATATGCCTATTAAACAACTTCAAGCTCAGAGGGATGAGTATTTGCAATCGGTAGTTTAGCCTATGATAACAGCAAAGGAAATTAAGGAGAAAGCAGAAAGGAAATACTATGAAGTGCTTCAGTCTTCATTAAATGGAGAAGACTGCTTTCCTCTTGCGATTCGCTCCAACAAAACTCTTTCCAAAGACTTTATTCAGATGAGTCAGGAAATAGCGGGGGTCTTTAGCTCCTCCAAGGACAGAAAAGGGTTTGGTTATTCCGTCATTTCAGAACCTGTTAAAACCCGTCAACATGGCATCCAGGACATCCCCAAGTCTATCACATTTGAGAGTCTGCTAGATTTTCTGAAATTTCTCAATAAGGAAAAAGAGTATGGTGTGATGATGGAAAGTTTTAGTTTCATCAAGTCAGAACTTCCTCAGCTTGAATCATGGCTGAAAGAAAACCCTAAGGCCATTATAGACAACTCCGATGTATGGCCGGGACTAATTAAAGTGTGCGAATGGTTTCTTCAAAACTTCGAGCCCGACAAATATTATATTAGAGAATTGCCCATCTCTGTTCACACCAAGTTCATTGAAGAGAATAGGACTATCTTGAGGTCTCTTTTGGATGAACTGGTGCCAGACGTGGTGAATTACACTGAAAGCCTACTTGAAAAGAGGTTTCATCTAAAATACGATCAACCTCTGGTTAGATTTCGCTCGCTAGATCAAGCTTGTTGGCATATTGGATTCTATGATGACCTAACTGTTCCGATTGAGCAGTTCTCACGAAATCCCCTCAATTGTTCTAGGATCTTCATTATTGAAAACAAGATGAATTTTTTGGCCTTTCCGAAGGTATTCCATTCGATTGCAATTTGGGGTCAAGGTTATGCAATCGAATCACTAAAAGCAATAGACTGGCTAAAAGAAAAAGAAATATTCTATTGGAGTGACTTGGATGTACAAGGGTTCCAAATGTTATCTCAATTAAGGTCTTATTACCCTAAGGCGCAATCATTTCTAATGGATTTTTCAATTATTTCCAAGTACAAGGATTTAGTTGTGAAAGGGACACCAACCAAAATAGATGTAAGTAAAAACCTCTCTGAAGAAGAACGTTACACTTACGATTATTTAAGAATAAACGATTATCGATTAGAACAAGAGAGAATTCTTCATGTTGATATCGTGAATAGTCTAATTGGCCTCGGGTTCATGCAGAAGGCCTTGAAAAAAGCTAGAAATTTTCCGGATCTTTAAATTATTGTCAGTTCTATGCGAAAAAATAAGTACCTTTCTGTCTAATTCCTATACATTATGAGCAAGGACAAAGGGGAGAAAAAAGACCCCAAAAAGAAAGCGGCTAAAAGCCTGACAGAAAAGCGGGCTGATAAGAAAGCCAAGCAGGAAGCAAAGAAGAAAGCAGGATGATACGGTGTCCTAAACTTACTTAAAGGACTCATTCGAAATCCCCCAGCCGGAGGCGGTTGGGGGATTTTTTTCATGGAAAAATTGACTACTTTTTAACAAAAAGCCACCAATATCGAAAAAAAAGGCACCGTTTTTGCCTTTCTGCTTAATACGGAGTGGAAATGGCCTGGGCAATTCGAAATGCAAATAAAATTAGGCAAGATACGTTTTTACGTTTTCCACCGGGAGGATAAAAAGGAATTGCCACCAATAACTTGGCTCCGGGCTATTGTAAAGGCACAAAGCGCACAAAAAATAAAATGCTTTTCAATCCAAATTAATGGGCTAATTGAGAATTTTAACTAACTTTAGAAAATAGAGCAAACAAATTAACCTAAAAACCATTAATACAATGAGCAGATTTAAAGAAGTAAAAGAATTGGTAGACGGCATTGAAGCTGACTTTGAGAAATTCTATGGGGCCAAAAACAAAGCCGCAGGAACTCGTATCCGAAAAGCCATGATGGATCTTAAAAACCTGGCCCAAGATATTCGAAAAGAAGTTCAGGACATTAAAAACGCTGAATAATCTTCAGCGTTTTTTTCTGACACGCTCCGGTCGGAAAGCCACAATCACCCCCAAGCTTAAAAAGCCTACTACTCGGCTTGGGGTATTATTAGGAATACCCGGGATAAGCCCGGTGCTTCGTCTACATTTTAATGAGCAGATATGGGAAAGTTTATCGATGCAAAGCATGACGGCGTTTGCGTACAGACCAAACAGAAGATCAAAAAGGGTGACCATATCTTCTATTTTCCGGGCAGGGGAATGTTCCACGCCGACTCGTCGGTCTATCAAGAACACCTGAAAAACGGTTCTTTTCCATCGCAAACGGATGAAGAAAAAACGGAAGGAAGATCCAATACCGATGACTTTTTGGTGATTGAAGCAATCGAGGGATTGAGCAAGCAATAGACCTAACGACCCATCCATTCTTACTAAAAAGCCCTGCACCATCAGCTTGGGCTTTTTTTGTAACCTAGCCTCATCCAATACCGTGACGATAGTTGCCTGGAAGTTAGGTAAAACACTTCCCACTACCTATTCCACTGCGTTGAACCGAAGCCGTTCGGCCTCCCAGCCGTGGTCAATGTACTCCCAGGTAAATTCCTCCCCCTCTACCCGCAACAGGACAAATCCTTCTTTGGTGTCGTGCCGCCGGCCTTTCCAGCCATTCCCGGCAATAGAACCCCCAGTCAGGTACCGAAAACGGTCGTTTACCTCTCCGTATTCTTTCCAGTGAATATGGCCCTGTAAAACCAATTTGAGATTGTGTCCCTCCAATGCCGCCAAAACTTCCGAGCTATTTGTCACATGATGACCTGCCGGATTACCGGTTACAATCCCCCGGGCAGTGACTAGCGGGATATGGGTGACTACGACCACAGGGGTTTGGCGGGATACACGTTCCAAATTTTCCTTTAACCAAGCTAGCTGTACAGAATCCACCACGGCTGTGTAGCGTCCATCCCCAGTGGTTCCCAGGGAATTCAACACGATAAAATGCCAGCCTTTGTGATCAAAACTATAATAGGTATCCCCTAGGTAGCGCTGATACATGCCGTATTTGTAGTCGGGATGTAATTCGTCTTCAGGACTTTCTGGGTAAATGGCAAAAAGATCGTGGTTGCCAACGGTATTGTACACCGGCATATTGAATCCCTTGCTCATTTCGGCATAAAGCCGAAAAAGCGAATCCGCCCTTTCCTGATTGCCTCGCATGACATCGTACACTTGATCACCACCACTGATCACAAAGTCGGGATTTAGCTCATTCACCTTCTCTATGGCCATCTGAAACCCCACCGGCGCACGGCGTTCGGGCTGTAGGTGGATATCGGTAAGAAAGGCAAAGGTGAAGCTTTCGTGAATAGGGTCAGTGACCTGTGCACAGAGATCACCTAAACCGGCTACCTGAAACCACACCATCAAAGAAAAGAATCCTGCAAAACGCATCATAACGAAGGGAAATGTATTTACGATCCTAATACGCTGAAAAAACCGAAAAAGGCCACTGCTTAGGAACGGTGAGCGTTTTTGCTATGGGACCGGCCTACTTTCCGAGTTATTGCACCCCATAACTCAGCCGCATGGTAATTGACGTAGTTTTAGCCTTGGAAGTGGTATTGAAAGTTCCGCCCCAGGAGTAGTCTTCGGTAGAATTTTGACCTGTTATCTGAAAAATCCCCATGTTGGCGGAAATCAACCGACCTAACTTGGAACCTGAATTTTCGGCGATGGTCTCTGCCCGCAATCTGGCATCTTCGGTGGCACGGGAGATCATCTCGATCTTAAGACTCTCCAAATCGGTATAGTAATACCGTGGGGGCTGGGAATAGAACTTCACTCCCTGCAGGAGGAGCTCGGTGATTTCCCTGGAAATCTGCTCCACCTTATCCACTTCCTTGGACTCAATCTGTAGGCTTTGGCTAAGTTCATAGCCCAAAAAAGTCTGCCCCATATAATTTCCGGAGGCGCTGTAATTCTGCTGATATAGCGGATTGGTGTTTACAGCATTGAAAATGATCTGCTCTCTCGCAATGCCCTTACCCATCAGGTATTCCAAGACACTTTTTCGGTCCTTTTCCAATTCGGCATAGGCGATCTTGATATCCACACTCTCCCTGCTAAAATTCCCCTCCCAAACCACCAAGTCAGACATAAAATCCTTCTGACCCAGCCCCGTCACATCCACGGTACCGGTTTTTTTGTTGCGATTCATAAAGGCATTGCCCAAAATAGCCGATGATGCGATCACCGCAACGGCGAAGATAATGGCAGTAAGGTGTCTTTGCATGCTATGGTCATTGATTTTCGGTGGCCTCCTCCTATTACGCCGTCGGTAAAGCTGTAGCTAGCAGCCAATCTGCTTTGTCCTCGACACGAATAGAATCTCTCCAGTGTCAATATAGGCAAAAAAACATGGTGGTTGGCCTATCCCATGTGGATTTATTTTATCCCCCCTACTTGAAAAGAAACTCGGGATGCATTTCCCACTAAATCAAATAAAAAAATGACTAAAAACAGGGCCAAGAAACCATTTTTTTTCCTTCTTCAGAACCTTCTTCCAACTGAATGATAATTCTGCCCGGTTCAACCCGCTCATTTTGGGGATAAACGCCGGAACCTCCTTCGCCCAATTGGAAAATTTCACTCCAAATTTCCAGTACAAAAACTGTTCCTCGGCATACATGATTCGTTCTTATTTTGTTTTTGAAAATTGGCAGAACATCCGCCGTACCTGATTTTTTATGAGATCACGCTCTAATTGTGGGAGAGGGTTGCCTGCAAAAACAAAAATAATATTTTTGTTTTTGCAGGCAACCGTTGGCCGACTTGAAACGTGATGCTTATAAGATGAATTTACCCGATTCGAAAGAGCTGCAGGAAGTAATCCACCTTTGCTTAAAAGGCAGCCGGAAGGCCGAAGAGCGATTGTTTAAAATGGTATACCCACTTGCCATAAGTATAGGACGCAGGTATACCCAATCGCTGAGCGAAGCTCAATCGGTGGTAAATGAAGGCATGCTCAAGGTTTTCACGCAGCTGGCAAACTATTCTCCTGAATTGAGTTTTGGGGGATGGGTAAGGCGCATTCTCGTCCATAGTGCCATAGACCATATCCGGCGGACAAAGCGCTTTGAAGACCGTCACGAGGACTACAGCGAGATAGAACCCACCTCTACCTTTGACGAGGGTATTCTGGACAGAATAAGTGCAGAAGAAATATTGGCCCTAGTGCAAAAACTTAGCCCTGCCTACCGGTCCGTCTTCTTACTCTATGCGGTAGAAGGCTACAATCACCGGGAGATAGCCGAAGAGCTGGGCATCTCGGAAGGAACCTCCAAGTCCAACTACGCCAAAGCCAGAATAAAAATGCAGAAGGCTTTGGAGCAACATTACACCGTCAAAAAGCAG
Organism: Lunatimonas salinarum; assembly: GCF_017811155.1. Lineage (GTDB taxonomy): Bacteria > Bacteroidota > Bacteroidia > Cytophagales > Cyclobacteriaceae > Lunatimonas > Lunatimonas salinarum. Next base: position 82,681 of record NZ_JACVCV010000008.1, read on the forward strand.
CAACATGGATAAGCGAGATCAATTTGAGCAAAAAATTAAAGCCAAGCTCGAGCAGCTCGAGGCACCTGATGCTGACGACGCTTGGAACAACTTCTCCAATCAGCTACACGACACCCAACTGCCTTTCTGGAGGCATTGGGCGATGCCCTATGTGTATGCGAGTTTACTATTCATAGGTACCCTTAGCTGGATGATGCTCAGCAGCCCCAGCAAGCAATCGGATCAAGCCTCCCCATTGGCCACTCAGCACAGGATAGACACCCTGTACCGAACCGATACAGTATACATCGTGGACACCATCTACGTGTATAAACAGCTTTATATAAATGAAACCACCTCCTTTCGACCGGTTCCGTCATCGAGTACCACAAAAATCGATCAAAACCCTGTAGAAAATGGCAAGGAAAAGCAGCAGATCGGAGAAGCAGATCGGACGAGCGACCTGCGTAATGATGCCGGGGGTATGCCTGGCCGGGAATCACCGTCCACGGCAGGTGATTCGATAGGCGCTGATACACTTGGCCAAGGAGCGGATTTTTCCGGTACCCCAAAAAAGAGTGAAAGCACCGGCACTAAGCCGATGGGATCCACTCCCATCCCTAAGGGTACCCCTGCCGATGAAGCAGTCGACGAGTCTTATTTTAGGCGCGCCCAGCGGGAAACCGCAGTGGGAGACACCAGTAACCTCAACCAAACCCCTGTCCCTGTCCGCAGCAGGCCCGCAGTTCATGTAGAATTAGGCACCTCCCTCTTGTTTCCCATTAGCCGATTGGTGGAATATTATACACCCTTTCAGCAGGCGATCGGACTGGGTTTGGAATGGAAAAACGGCTGGGGCATCTATGCAGGTGCCATTCGCAACGAGGTAGAGGGCGAATTGGACGACGAAGAAATTATGTCACTCGGCAATGCTGTTATTGGTAGCTTTCCCGAAGCACCCGAGGACATCGAATCCTTGGATGAAATCTATTTTACCAATAGACAGTGGTTTTTCCCCTTGGAGGCAAGATGGCGTAGCCCCTATTTTGATAGATTTAGCTTCGAAGGTGCCTTTGGGCTGATGGGAAATTTCCTTTCCCGACAGGATTTCGTATACGAGTTTGAAAATACCAATCCGGAGGAGTACCAATACGCCAATCAAGCTGTGAGGGCATTTCGGCTTAGTCATGCAAAGATCGGTGTAGGTACCAACTATTTGCTGAAAAATCGGTATGGCTTTTTCTTGCGGAGTCATTATTGGCTGCCTCTGTCCCGCACGGGACTGATTGGTGACCGCATGCACGGGATTGAAGTGGGTGTCGGAGTCAATGTAAAACTCAGCAAATAAGCCGGCGGAGGACTGAGTTTTTTGATTAGCGGAATGTAACTAGGTGAATTTTTGCCCAACTTTGGGGCATGAATGAAAAAATCCTTGCAGCACTTATCGTAGTGCTCCTCTACTCAACGCCTGTTCTCGGTCAAGAAATGACGGGAAAAATCGTAGGCGAGGCAACTCAAATGCCGCTGGCATTTGCTTCTGTGGCGCTATATGCGCAATCGGATAGCACCCTAATAGACGGTACCATTACCGATGATCAGGGATCTTTTAAGCTAAAAAGCCTACGTTCGGGGTCTTACTTTTTGAAACTGACATTTATTGGATATACTACCAAAACGCTCTCTGACCTACAACTTCAAAGCGGTGCATCTCTGGACCTGGGCATCATACCACTGGAAATCGACCCGCAGGAACTGGAGGGTGTGGAAGTGCAGAGTCAGCGCATGACTGCCGATTTCCAATTGGATCGCCAAAGCTACGAAGCTGCAAGCTTCGAATCGGCACGCGGTGGGACAGCAACAGACGTACTTCAAAACCTACCTGGGATCAGTATCAGTCCCGAAAATGGGCTCACCATTCGTGGCAGTGCGGGTTTTGTCGTGATGGTCAATGGCAAACCGGTTCAGTCCGATCCGATGATGATTCTCAGTCAGCTACCCGCCAATGCCATCGAAAAAGTTGAATGGATTTCTTCCCCTTCAGCGCGAAATGACTCAGAAGGCAAGGGAGGGATGATCAACATCACCACCAAAACGGGTGCCGCTGACGGCCTATTTGCACAAGTAAACCTTCGATTGGGGGCTCCTTCTATCGAAGACTACAACAATGCGGATCCGTCCCGGCGCTACGGGGCAGATTTTAACCTGAACTATATGACCGGAAAATGGGACTTTTCTGTTGGAGCAAGCTACCAACGAAATGACCAATCGGGTCGGCGTGTCGGGGAGGTATACACGGTGTCCGGAGATACCACCACCTACTTTCCATCGCGGGGTGAGCGAAGTTTCGATGAAAAAAATTACGCGGGCAGGTTTACCGTCGGCTATAAACCGAATGATCAAAACTCCTTTAGCCTGGGATTCTACGGAGGCGTACGCGACCGGCTACGCACAGCCGACATTTTGTATTACGACAACCATGCCACGGTAGGTGGCAATAGGCTGTACACCCTCCAATATTTCAATGCCAACGACCAAAACCGACGCGGTGACTTTGCGCTGGGGAGTTTCGACTACGTTCGGCAATTTAACGACGGAAGCTCGCTGAGCACCTCTGTTTTATACGAATATACCTTATTAGGAGGCCCTACAATAAACCGGAACTTGGGCTATCCCAATTCTGAACTGGTGTATCAAGATGAATTTAACACAAACGAAAACCCCCTTCATGGCTTTCGCTTCAATATGGACTACCAGTTGAAGCCCTGGAAAATCGGTCAGTTGATTACCGGATATCAGTTCAGGACGCTGGACCACCAGGGTAATTTTGTATACGAGCGCAAGAACAACGAAACCGGGATATTTGAGCTCATTCCGGAATTTTCCAGCGAGGTGAACCTCACCCGGGCCATTCACTCCGCTTACGTGCAGCTAGACGGCAAACTGAAGCGCTGGAGTTATGGATTGGGCATGCGGGGCGAACAAATGACCCGGGACCTACGCCTAAAAGACGTAGCAGGCACCATCGATACGCTATACCAATACGATTTCATACGTCCCTTTTTTAGTGGAAATGTGGGCTATCAACTCAGGGACGATTTACAGCTCAAGGGCAGCTTTACCCAACGAGTAGAGCGGACCACTACCTTCAAGATGAATCCCTTTCCCGAGCGGGAACACAGCGAAACCCTCGAACAAGGCGATCCGAATCTCTTGCCGGAATTTATCAACCAAGTGGAAATGGGCCTAGTCAAAAATTGGAAGGATAACTCCTGGTACCTCAATGCTTACCACAGCCGCATAAAAAACCTGGTAAATCGGGTAAACACGGTCTATAACGACACTATATTGAACCGTATATACTCCAATGTAGGAAAGGCCACTACATTCGGCTTCGATACGGGTATGGAAGTATATCCTGCCAAATGGTGGAAGCTATTTGCAGGACTAAACCTGTACAGGTATGCGATCGATGGGCGCTTTGACAACCGTCCGATTCAAAATGCCACATGGGTTTCTTCGACTACCTTTACCTCTACGTTTACCGTATGCCAAGATTGGTATATACAGACCAATGTAAACTACCTGTCGGCTCGCGTCACAGCCCAAGGTGAGGATGGACGCTTCTATTCGCCAAGTTTATCGATCCGTAAATCTTGGATGGATGGAAGGCTAACCGCAACGATGAACTGGCAACATATCGACATGGGATTATTGAGGTCGAATGAGCAACGCATCACGACCTTTCGTCCAAACGATTTCTATACCACGACCAACTACATCTATGAAGTGGATGTGCTCGTGTTAAACCTTAGCTACTCCCTTACCGGTGGAAACAACCGCGCAAAATTTGTGAAAAGTGAATTTGGGGAGAAGGAATTTTAATACACTCGGAAAAAAACAAAAAAGCCAAACGAGAAAATCGTCTGGCTTTTTTTTGCTCCTCCTCTTGGGCTCGAACCAAGGACCCTTTGATTAACAGTCAAATGCTCTAACCGACTGAGCTAAGGAGGAAATTGTACGAAAACCGCCTATTCGTTTTTCGTGATGCAAACATAACAGGTTCCTTATTTTTTTCCAAATTACCCGAAGAAAAAAAGAGGGAGCGAGTTGAATTCAACAAATAGAAGCTAATAGTCAAGCGGTTATTTTTTCTACTGCCTGTATAGGTCTGGTTGCGACTCTCATGAACCCCAACCCAAGCCCTTAAAACTGCATGGTAAATTTTTGATTTTATAAATTTATGCTAATTTTGCAGTCCACAAACGGGTGATACGACCGTTTAGGAAGATCTCGGGGTGTAGCGCAGTCCGGTAGCGTATCCTGACTGGATTCAGGAGGGTCGTGGGAGCAAATCCTGAGTTTAGGATAAAGAAAAAAAATTAATAAATCTCGGGGTGTAGCGCAGTCCGGTAGCGTACTTGCATGGGGTGCAAGGGGTCGTGGGTTCAAATCCCGCCACCCCGACGAGGTTAGGCCAGACTGTAATCCAGTCTGGCTATTTTTATGTCATACGTTGTCTACATATTATACTCACCGTCCTTGGGCAGGTTTTACGTTGGCCAGACGGAAGATTTGGCCGACAGACTGGCCCGTCACAATTCGGGCAGGAACAAGTCCACCAAGGCCGGTGTACCTTGGACTTTGGTCCACTCGGAACAGGCTCCTAACCGGGCTGAGGCACTCGCAAGGGAAAGAAAGATAAAGAATCTCGGAGCACGGAGGTATCTCGAAAAACTGGGCAGAGACTTTGGGACAGACAGTTCCGGTATTGAATCGCCTACTGAAGCCTAGAGCACCGATTGATCATAGTCTGGTTGCAGCGCAGTCCGGTAGCGTATCCTGACTGCGGTCAGGAGGGTCGTGGGTTCAACTAGAGCGGACCCTGACGGGAGTCAGGGCACCCCGACGAGGTTAGGCCAGACTGTAATCCAGTCTGGCTATTTTTATGTCATACGTTGTCTACATATTATACTCACCGTCCTTGGGCAGGTTTTACGTTGGCCAGACGGAAGATTTGGCCGACAGACTGGCCCGTCACAATTCGGGCAGGAACAAGTCCACCAAGGCCGGTGTACCTTGGACTTTGGTCCACTCAGAACATTCCCCGGACAGGGCTTCGGCACTGGTAAGGGAAAGACAGGTCAAGAACCTTGGGACAAGAAAATTTGGGAAATAACGTTGAAATTCTCCAAAGCACCTTTTTGACCCTCTACTAAAAATGAATCAATAATTGTAATCTGGCCCAGTGGGTTAGTGCATCCTGACGGCAGTCAGGAGGGTCCTTGGTTCGAGCCCAAGAGGAGGAGCTTAAAGAGCTACCCGTTTCCGGGTGGCTTTTTTTATGCCCTTTGGCCAAACAAATTGCCATCGTTTTCTTTGTTAAGGCCGAAGCTACCGCTGTTGTCAGAATTACTTTAGGTTTGACGAACCTAAAGCCCCAAAAAAGGGGGCCAAGAGAAAATTCCCCTGGCCCTTTTGCACTCCTTATCCTGACGTTTGTCAGACGCATTCCCAGCTTAGATCCCCATCGTAACGATAGGCTACCTTACCTTGTTCATCCAACGCCAAAAGGTTTATCCAGCCATTATCGCAAAGGTCTTTTACCATGCTGTGTTTTTCCAGAATCCCGTTCATGGCGTCCAATGGCGCTTCAATAAACACATTCAATCTCACTGGCTCGTGCTGGTATTTGGTACCATCGTGCACCGACTGCATTGGCAGACCTACCCGCAGATCGCCAGAGTACCCTTCCAGCACCCCTATGCCGGAGGTAACGTTATGCAACGTCTTGTTTCCGGAACCAAAATGCGTATTGTCGACCGTAGATCCATAATATTGCAAATTAATCCAGCTGGTTACCACCATGGGGGCGGTCATGATCAACTCAAGGATTGAAAAGCCGCTATCCTTCTGCCAGTCATAGGAATGAAGGAAGGATTTTCCGCCCAGATCCATCTGAATGGTGCGGCTACGTGGTGCGACCACAAAGGCGTGGCAACCTGCCAAGCCCCATTCCGGACGCACTTGGGACCAGTCTTTGCTTCTTGCCACTATCGCTTTATCCTGATTTTCATCGATAGCCATTCGCAACGCCCGCTCTGCACGAGTTGCTTTGGTTGCCTTTGATAGCGAATCGATTAAGAGGCCGTAAACTTGCTGAAGATCCGCCGGCACCACTTCTTCGTTGTAGACGGTAATTTCATCGGTGGTAGTGTCATGCAAGCAGGCCAAAAACACCGTGTCTTCAGGTATGACAATCCCTGCCTCGCAGAGGGACGCCCTTACTTGGACATTGTTGAGTACCGCAGCGGCGACTTTTGCATTCGCTTCACCGGTATGGCCACCACATGCCCCACAATCCAATCCGGTGGCATGGGGATTGTTTACGGAGCTGCTTCCGTGTCCTACAACCATCACAAACTGTCCAAAATTCTCCGTCAATGACATCGCTTTTAATGCGTTGTTAGCCATCTCGATTTGCTTTTCCAATGGAATCCCTACTTCTCCATGTGGATGCGTGGACACCTGAAGGGACACGCCTTTTTGCCGGGATGCAATCCCTTTAAGCCCTGCGTGATCGGGATGCGGAACAGGCCGGGTCAATCCAAAGGAGTCTGTAAACAGCTTGGGTAAAAAGGACAAGCCCATGGGACTTACAAAGCTGAAGCAGGTCACCGCCCCGGTTTTAAACGATTTCCAGATCTTCTTGAGCTGATACTCAAATACCCGATTTTGGTAGGCGGACTGCTGAGATGCCTTATCTGAAAGTTCCTCCATAATGGTAGGGCCAGTTGGAATAAGCACCGGACACTGGGCCTCCCCCTCTTCGTGGGCGATGGGCACAAACTTGATCGGAAAGGCAAAAAAACCGGCAAAACCAATGGTTTCAATCCGCGAATCGACCCGCTCTAGATTTCGTCGAAACACTTCAGACCGTACGTCTATACAAAAAATTGACTGGGCCAGTGGACGTTCAATTTGCTTGGGAGCAATGGTCTTTTCCGTGTTGAATTTTGCGATAAACTGCCGTTGAATTGCGATATCAAATGCATCCTGCAACAAAAGCTTATCCGACAGTAACTGACTGATCTCTCTGTCCTGGCCTGCGTCAGAAAGCTTCTTCTTCGCCTCAAGCCACACAAAATTTAACTCGGCCTCATTCAGACATTGCAGCAAACACGCCTCCCAACAGATCAATATGGTCAAAAATTCTTGGAGTACTCCGTCGTTCTTGCCCTGCAATGATTGGTCCCAGTCCAAACGTGCGGCATGCGCCGACCAACCTCCTACCCGCAACAACAGACGATGGAGGTAGATGGGCAGCCCCTCCTCAGAGACACCTAATATTTCCAGAGCACTTTGCGCGGCCAATAGGGGTTGGTTTGGCAGCTTCTTTACCGCTGCCCGAAATCCCTTCAAACCCGATATTTCCGGTGTTTTATCGACCTCTGCTTCCATCTTCCACGATAAATACATTCCTTCCTGTTGGCACGAAGCATTCCAGACTGCCTGCCCGTTGTCAAAGTAAGAAGCAGCCCAAGTGGATATACGTGAGATGGAAAACCGATTCCAGTCCTTGCCGGTAAGTATGGAAGCTACATCAGTCAGCGTAGAAAACGACGCTCCCATATCGGCCGTGTCCGAAAGGCTATCCAATTGGGTAAGGAATGCATTGACATCCAGATCGTCCACCGCTTGCTTCTTACATGCTGCTTTCAAATCAGCTGGGGTAATAACGCCTTGATTGATTTTGTCCCGGTAAAAAGATACGGGCAGGGTCATCTGTATCCCGGCTACCCTTCCCAGATAATCAGCCACATCACCAAACTTTTGTTCGGTCAATCCCAAGTACGGGTTCACGGCGACAAAATTCTCCAAAGGCCATACTGGCGCAATCTTCTTACAGGCCTCCTGTAGGACACTTGACAAAGAGGCAACTTTGATTTCCTTTGCTTGTTTTATTAACTGATCTTCCATCATAAAATGCTCTAAATGCGGATCTTTAAATTTTTCGACAATTGATGAAAACTGACTAAATATGGAGCTATTGACTCTTGCTGCGCTCCTGCTTCACCAGGGAAAGCCTCACACTATCCAAATCGCTCCCCTTGGATGAAGGGATGTGAAGGGCATTGACAAACCTATCAAACCAGGCATTGGCATAAAAACCATTTCGAAAATGTATGGCCAAGGCATGAAAACGGGTGCTCCCAGCGAGCTTTCCTGCGTAATTTTGAACGAACACGACAAAAGCAAATCCAACAAGGAGTATTCCCATCAATCCTATTTTTCCCGCAGAAGGTTGCGTCAAATCAGGGGCCTGAGAACCCAGTAAGTAATGGGTCCCAGATTCCAATACGAAAAAGGAAAGCGTCACCATTAACCCCAATAATACCGCACGGACGATCAACTTGGGCTTCCACTCTCCAGCCAATGCGGCGGTGAAAATGCGGGATAATCCCAGTACAATAACAGCACCAATGAAGAGCAGCGATAATTGATTTGTAGGGCTTATCCCCCAAAGAATCGCAAAGCCGGCATACATCAGTAAAGCCATCAAAATACCTGCTATGAGGCCCATTGGACTGACCTTCCCAGCAGTGTAAGTGACCTTAGAAGCTCTGATTACATCAATCACACTACCTGATGACAAGAATGCATGAGCTTTGTAGAAGGAATGGGCCACCAAATGCAGCATAGCTGCGGGGTAAACACCCAATCCACAAATCATTAAGCTGAAACCCATATGGCCTACGCTCGAATAGCCCAGAGCCGTCTTCACTGACGTCTGTGTCAAGTAGGCAACCGATGCAAAGAGCGCCGTGAAGCCTCCTAGGGCCATCAAAAACATCGGAGCAAAAGTACTTGCCTCCATCACGTAGGCCATTCGGATGATCAAGAAGGGTCCGGCATTCAACAAACCTGCATGCAACAGCGCAGATACCGGTGTGGGGGTTTCCATCACCTCTATCAACCACCCGTGGGTCGGAAATTGGGCAGATTTCAAAATCGCCGCCAAGGCTAGAAACCATGCCGCAAACTCTACCGGTAGAAGCGTGCCATCCAGCGCTACCTGATTTTTCAGGTAGGAAAATATCGCTTCTAGATTACCCGATCCGACCTCGTAATAGAGCAACCCTACCGCTATCAACAAACAGGCGTCCCCCAGTCGGGCTAGGATGAACTTTTTCTTTGCCGCAATCTGTGCCCCAGGCCGCTCTCGGTAAAAAAGCAACAGCCTATGAAGAGACATACTTGTCAATACCCACGCAAAAAACAGCAGTCCGATATTTCCCGAAAGGACCAGCAATTGAACCGATGCAATGGTAGCACCTAGCCTACCGAGAAATATCCCTTGACGCTTGTCTCCATCCAAGTAATTTCCGCTGAACTTGATCACAATAAAAGCTATCAATGCAATCATCCCCAGCATCAACAGGCTGAGCGAATCCAAACGAATGCTAAACCCAATCTCGTTGATTCCAAGTAAGGCCGACTCCACCAATCCTATCCTGATGGCATAATAGCTGCACAAAAAACAAATTAAAATACTGCTAAGGGTGGCAATCTTACCCATCAAAATAACCTTCTTCGGGTTTGATCCAGGCTGAAACCAGGAGGCTATGGCCATGGCCACAAAAACCGCTGGGGAAACAAGCGCCATAAGCGCCAACATATTTTCTGACATAGCTTATCGTTTTTTAGGTGTTGCAAAGTTTTGCAAAAAAATCCATAAGTTTTCATTTTGATTTAGTATGAAAAACATAAACATTTTTTATATAAAAAATGAAAAGTCATCTCTCCCAAATCAAAAAGCAATCTATCCCCCTGTTTTACAGTCTTTTACACACTCTAAAAATATACCTCCCTTCCAAATGAATGACCGGAAAGGAGGTATATTCAATTCGCTAGCGATAAAAAATTTTTTAAATAGCAAAAAAAAGTCGATATCTACTGCCTTAGTTTGAATGCTCTCCCGGGACTTTCTACCCGAAAACTGTCTATATTCCCACTATCCTGTAGCGTCACATAGGCTGTTTTGCCATCCGGTCCACCAAAGGCGATGTTGGAAGGTTTGCTGCCCGACATGGTGATCTCCTCCAGTACCTCGCCCGCAGGGGAAAGCTTCACCACCGTTCCCTTGCCGTGGCGGGTGATGTACAAATTACCTTCCATGTCACAACGCATGCCGTCCATTCCAAAATCCTCAAATTGGATGAGCAAACGCTTGTTGCTGACTTCTCCGTCAGGAGACAGGTCATAGGCCCATACGGTGCGTTGTACTGATTCATTCACATAAAGGGTTTTGTTATCTGGACTTACCTCAATTCCATTAGTAGTGCCCATTTCAGCCTCCAAAAGCTCAAACTTTCCCTCTTTGCCAACCCGCCAGATCTGCCCGGTGCTATTCTTCCAACTTGGATCACTGGCAAACACCATGTCATTGTCCATGATGGCGATGTCGTTGGGCTGGTTCAGTGTGGGATCGTGGGCATAAATGCCGATTTCCTTCGTTTGCATGTCCACTTGCAGCACATTGTGACCGGTGTAATCAGCAATCAACATCTTTCCATTACTGTGAAAACGAATGCCGTTTCCGGTACTTCCCTCTGGAAGTTCTACAAAAAGCGAGACTTCTCCTTCCGGTGTAACTTTCCCGATAGTGCCCTCCCTGTAAACATTTACCACGTATAGATTTCCATCTCTATCTACTGCAGGGCCTTCTATTCCGCCGGTAAATTCCCCGCCGGTGGTGAGGGGTTTTGCCACATAATATGCTTCTTCAGATTCGTTTGATCCCATGTTTTCGGATTGGTTAGAGTTTGAACTGCAGGCAGCCAATAGGGCAGCCATTACCAGTAGATGCGTTGTCTTCATGTGTTTGGTTCAATTTGGACGATACAATATGTTCCCGCGTGAGGTGTTTAAAATTAGCAGGTTTTTCGGTCAAATCTCCGGAATATCCCGCATATTTCCACTATTGGGATCCTGATACAACCGCTGAATCCACTCCACCGCGGTCATCAAGCGCTCCTCTCTACTTCCAGCAACCGGAAGAAACGGTACCTGAGCGACGGTCAATAATTCATGGTAAGTTTCGTAAAAATACTGCCTCATACCCGGATCCGGATGTTCACGCAGCGGATCCGGTTCCCAGGGCATATCTATAGAAGTCAGCAGATAACCATCGTAATACCGGCGGCTGATGGTCTCCCCAATCCATGAATCCAACTTCCCATACTTATGCTCACTCCATACCTGGATCACCCGAAGATCAGTATCACAAAACAAAAACCGCCTTGCAGCTTGCGAAAGCCGTTCTTCGGCAGCCAGTTGACCTTTTGCGATTTCCGATAAATCCGAAAAAGAATAGGGTCGCCCGATTTCTTCGAGGTACTCCCGTGCATATTCAGGAACCCAGGGCTCGTCGAAATACGCCGCTAGGTCTGCGCTTAACGTGCTTTTCCCCGTAGACTCTGGCCCTATGATAACGATCCGCTTAGGCATGGGAAGATACGGATTTTGCAGATTTGACCCAGGCAAGCAGGCCCATGACGGCTAGCAGAGTAAAAACAAAAAACTGAAATGAGGTAAGCACCAGCCCTTTGTAGAGATACAAGGGCACCGACACCAAGTCGGTCACGATCCAAGCGATCCAGTTTTCTACCTTTTTCTTGGCCATTAACCACATCCCCACAAAAGCCGAAGCAGTAGTAAAAGAATCCCATTGGGGCACATCGCTATCCGTAAAGGTTGCGAGCACAACGTACAAAACCCCATAGGATGCTACGAAGAGCAGCAGGGAAAAAACAATGCCCCTGCCGTTCAGCCAAGTAACTGGGACTCGGTCAACCCCCGGCTTGGGTCGGGACCATAGGTACCACCCGTAGATGGACATAGCAAAATAATAGGCATTGATTCCCATATCCGCATAAAGCTTTACCTGAAGGCATATCCATACATAGATCAATGTGCTGACGATGCCCGTCGGAAACACCAAGATGTTTTCCTTCATCGAATAATACACCGAAGCCAGTCCAAAAAAAACCGCCACCGCCTCCAGCCAGGTCATATCCACAATACCGGCCCGAAGCCCTTCCATGATCCATTCCATGTGCCGAAAATCGAACAAAAAAGGCGGATTTGGAAATTTCGACGGCATTTACTCTTTGCAAAAATGAGCTTACAATAGTTCGGAGACAGCTCTGACTACCAAGTTACCGAAATCCTTCATTTATCCGGAAAAAATGAATGGAGGAAATCGAGCATGACGCAAGCGACACACACTGGGATGACTATCAACCATGCGAGATTCCATCTGACCATTAAGAATCAATTATAGACAGATGAAACAAAGGTACATTTCCGCATAATCAAGGTATACTGTAGGCCATACCCGCTTGTGCATGGCTATTCCTTGGAATATCGCACGTTTTGAGATAGAAACTTTACCGCTCATCACGCGCAAGGTAGAAAACAGTCATTTTCCATTCTTTTTTAGCTGAAAATGACTAAATAGTATGGCGAATCGGATCCTATGACAAAGAATCGGTAGATTCCGCCTAACTACCCAACTGCGTAACCGCAGATTCGGTAAAACCGATTTACACCTATACCGCATAAATCTTTAATAAATACACCCGACCTCTATGGAACCTTTAAATAGAAGAAAATTTATTCAGCATACCAGTCTAATGGCGGCCGGAAGCCTCCTGTCCCCTTTGGCCGGATACGGCTACCGACGGGAAAAACAACGGCTTGCGATGGTAGGCACTGGCGGAAGGGGCATTAGCATGTGGGGTACTTCCGTCGTGGAAGCCTACAGCGACATTGTCGAATTTGTCGGACTGTGTGACGTCAACCCGGGCAGGGTGGCCTACGCAAAAAATCAGATGAAAGTGGCATGCCCCGTATACACCGACTTTGATAAAATGCTCAAAGAGACCAAGCCCGACACGCTGATCGTTACCACCACCGACTCCACCCATCACGAATACATCATCAAAGGTCTGGAGGCTGGCCTGCGGGTGATCTCTGAAAAACCCATGACCACCGATGCGGAGAAGTGCGAGGCGATATTTGAAGCCGAAAAACGGACCGGAAATAAAGTAATTGTCACTTTCAATATGCGGTATACGCCCTATGTAGAGGAGATCTGGGATTTACTACGCAGCGGAGAAATTGGAGACATCAAATCCGTGGACCTAAACTGGTACCTCGATACCAGCCACGGCGCCAGTTACTTCCGGCGATGGCACGGCGAGAGGCAGTTTGGCGGTACCCTCTTGGTGCATAAAGCCACGCATCATTTCGATACGCTGAATTACTGGATGGACTCGGAGCCTGAAGAAGTATTCGCCTACGGCTCCTTGGACTTTTACGGCCAAAAAAACAGCCCCATCCATCATACCCATTGCCGTACCTGCCCCCACAAGACCTCCTGCAACTTCTATTGGGACATTACCAAAGACCGTGGAGCGATGAGCCTGTACGTAGATCATGAAAAGCACGATGGTTACCTGCGGGATGGATGCGTTTTCCGAAAGGAAATTGATATTTATGACACCATGGCCGTTCAGTACCGGTATGCCAATGGGGTACCCGTAAACTACTCGCTGACGGCCTTTTCGCCTTACGAAGGCTTTAGGGTAGCCATCAACGGTACCAAGGGCAGATTGGATGCGTGGATACAGTCATCCATGCCTACGGGAGTACCTCCGTACCAGGAAATTGTAATTACCAGTCTTTTCGGCAACGTGAAAACCATTCAGGTCATTCCCAGAGCTGGCGGTCATGGGGGTTCGGACCCGCGGCTAAAGGATAAGATCTTCCGGTTCCCGGATAGCCCGGATCGGTACAAGCAGTCTGCCGGTTCCCGGGACGGGGCCATGTCAGCATTGATCGGCATCGCGGCGCGGCAAAGCATCGAAACCGGAAAAATCGTGAAAATCGCCGATCTAACCTCCCTCAAACCGCTGGCCAAAAAGGCATAGCCACTCCGATTCGCGGAGGTGGATTTAGGAAACAGATAGTAAAAAGACGGTGGGAATTTTGTGCAAGGCAGGCAGTCCTTTACTCCTCCATGCGCTGACCGGCAAAGTGCGGATTTCCTCATCCGCTGCGGTGAGGTTTTTGCCTATGCACAGCTGGGTAGTGGGCTGCAAATGCTGAAGCAGATCCTCTGCAAGCTGTTGATTGCGAAAGGGAGTTTCCATAAAGATCTGTGTGCTTTGATCCCTTCGCGATGCGGCTTCCAGGTGACGGATCGCCGCTGCCCTATCCTTTTTTTCTATAGGAAGGTATCCGTGAAACGCAAATGCTTGGCCACTAAATCCCGAACCCATCAGTGCCAGAAAAATGGAAGAAGGTCCCGGGATGGGTACTACTTGGATCCCTTTTCGGTGAGCATAGGCCACGGCCAAGGCTCCGGGATCCGCTATTCCCGGACAGCCCGCCTCCGATAGTATACCCATATCCTGCCCCTCGAAAATCGGCCTCATTAGTTCAGCCATCTGGGCTTCGGAGGTGTTTTTGTCCAACAACGCCATATGGAGGGTTCCAATATCCACACCGAGCTGCAGGCTACTGATGTATCGCCTCACGGTACGGAAATTCTCCACCAAATAATACTGAGTATGCGAGATTACTTCCTTAACCTGAGGCGCTATCACCTTGGACGCCGTGCCTTCAGCCAGCACGTTGGGGATAAGGTAGAGTTTTCCGTTAGAATGCATTATTTTTGGGTATGGAACATGGAACCGGACAAGTGGCAAAGATACTGATATTTGCCGGACTAGTTTTGGTCGCAGCGGGGTTTGTACTTTGGATGCTTCCCAAGTGGGGAGGGTTCAAGTCCCTTCCGGGCGATATCGTGATCAAAAAGGAAAACTTTACGTTCTATTTTCCGCTGGGTACGTCCATACTGGTCAGCGTGCTGCTAACCCTGCTGATGTACCTGTGGAGAAAGTTTGGCGGATAAGCACATTTGTCAGCGCTTAAAAACCGCCTTTGGTTTGGCTAGCTCTTCATTAGGTATTTTAAGGAATGTATCGCAATAGTCACATTTCTACCCCAAAAACGCTTTCAATGTCTCGATAACCGCCTCGGGCTGCTCGGCATGCAACCAATGACCCGCCTTTTTGATATAGATCAGGTGATGTTCGGGAAAAAACCGCTCCATGTCCACCCGGTCCTTATCTTGGATGTAGTTGGAGTTTTCTCCTCCCATAAACAGCGTGGGGCCATCATAGCTTCCTTCTCCTTTCAGGGCCTCGCCGACATTCTCGATATTTTCGGTGATCACCGGAAGGTTGATTTTCCAGGCAAATTTTCCATCCGTCCGGGTAAGACTTTTGAGCAAAAACTGCCTTATGCCCAGCTCCGGGATGTATTTGGCCAGTTGCTCGTCGGCCTCCTTTCGGGAAGTGATCTTTTTAAAATCCAGGCTATTCAACCCTTCTAGTATAGTGGCATGATGCACCGGATAATAGCGCGGCGCGATGTCTGCCACTACGAGTTTTTCTACCCGATCCGGATACCTCAGCGCAAAATTCATCGCCGTCTTGCCCCCCATGGAATGCCCCATCAGGTACACGGTATCCAGACCCTCCGCATCCAGCAGTTCCTTCAGATCATCCGCCATTACGGCATAATTCCATTCGTCTGAATGCGGTGAGTCGCCGTGATTACGCTGATCTACGAGGTAAAGGGTATAGTGTCGGGATAGGTCTTTGGCAATGCCCATCCAGTTGTCAGCCGATCCAAACAGCCCGTGCAAAATTACCAGAGGTTTGCCCTCACCCGCTTTTCGAAAATTTAATTGCATACTATCTCCTTTTTTGCATCTACCATCAAAAATCTGCCAGCTCTATAGCTCTAGTTGCCTGCGGTACATCTGAATGGTATTCTCTAGGCCATAGTACAGTGCATCACAGATCAGCGCATGGCCTATGGACACTTCGTCCAGCCAGGGGATCTGCTGTTTTAGAAAGGCCAGGTTATGCAGATCCAAATCGTGACCTGCATTTAACCCCAGGCCTAGTTCACGGGCCAACTGGGCCACTTCCACATAGGGTCTTACGGCGGCATCCCGATCTTGGTGGTAGTGGCTCGCATAGGGTTCGGTGTACAGCTCTACCCTTTCGGTACCGGTATTCTTGGCCGGTTCAAAGTATTTGTTCTCGGGGTTGATGAAGATGGAAGTACGCACGCCGTATTCATGCAATTCGGCGATGATGTCATTCAATAACGATTGGTGGGTGATCGTATCCCAGCCGGTGTTGGAGGTAATGGCATCGGGCGGATCCGGCACCAAGGTAGCCTGTGCAGGCTTGGTCAGCCGTACCAACTCCATGTAGCGCTTATCCGGGTACCCCTCGATATTGAATTCGGTGGTGACTACCTGATGGAGAGCGATCACATCGTCGTAACGGATATGCCGTTCGTCCGGGCGTGGGTGAACCGTGATTCCCTGCGCTCCAAAACGCTCCGCATCCAAGGCCACTTTCACCACGTCCGGATTATTGGCTCCTCGGGCGTTTCGTAAGGTGGCGATTTTGTTAATATTCACACTTAATTTCGTCATGTGTCTAATTAAACGTTATTTTTGTGCTAAAGCTGCCTCAAAGATAAACCACATCCAGCGAAATTTCGTTTTGTTCGTTTGTAAATCATTGGGGTATTTTGAATTTGTTTTTAGACATACATTGGCAACGACCAAATAAACCTAAACATCTGGACCATGAGCCTTAAACTGAGAATCGAAGGGGAAATTAAGAAAGCCATGCTCGCCAAGGATCGGGACCGACTTCGGGCACTGCGCGCTATCAAATCGCTGATTCTCCTTGAAGAAACCAAAGAAGGGGGAGATAAAGGAATCAGTGAAGAGGATGAACTCAAGATCCTGACCAAAGCGGCGAAACAGCGCAAGGACTCTTCGGATATTTTCCTTCAACAAAAGCGTCAAGATCTGGCGGATTTAGAACTGGGCGAGCTGCAAGTCATCAATGAGTTTCTCCCTAAGCAGCTCAGTGACGAGGAGTTGGAAGCCGAGCTCAAGGCAATTATCGCAGAAGTAGGAGCAGAAGGTCCTAAGGACATGGGAAAAGTAATGGGTGCCGCCACCAAAAAGCTGGCCGGAAAAGCCGATGGAAAGGCCATATCACAAACGGTAAAGTCACTACTCAACCCTTAGGAATTGGCAACAGTTGATATCATCTTGCTCATCATGCTGGGGGTAGGGGCCTACAGCGGGTACAAGAAGGGACTTTTTATCGGTATCCTGTCCATCATCGCCTTCTTTTTCGGACTGCTTGTCGCATTCCGCCTTATGCATTTCGGAGCAGCCATCTTAGCCGAGCGGGTGGAAAGCCTCACCTTCATGCTACCGTTTATCTCTTTTCTGATCATCTTCTTCGTAGTGACGGCGGTGATCCGGATCTTGGCCTATTTGGTGAAGCAGGCGCTGAATTTAACGATATTAGGATCCTTCGACAGCTTTGCAGGGATGATCTTGGGCGTATTTAAATGGGCAATGATGATCAGCCTGCTCTTATGGGTAGCCCATGCCTTTGATTTTAAAATCCCCGAGAGATTCATGGAGGGCACCGTTATCTACCCAACGGTAACGCCCATTGCGCCTACTGTTGTCAGCCTGCTAGACGAATACACGCCTATCATCGAAACCACCATGGCGGCCGTGAAAGACCTGGTAAATTCCGGAGCAAGTGATTCTGTTAATTGACAATTTCGATTCCTTTTCGCACATGCTTGCGGACTACTTTCTCCGCACGGGGGCGCCTCTTTCCATCGTACGAAACGATGTCAGCTTAGATCAACTACTCCATATAGACTACACTGCCTTGGTCATCTCGCCGGGCCCGGGATCACCGGATAAAGCCGGCAACCTGATGGCTATTTTGGCCTATTACCACGACAAGATCCCCGTTCTTGGAGTTTGCTTGGGGCATCAGGCTATCGGACAATTTTTCGGCGCCGGCCTGGTGCGAAGCGTAAAACCCATGCATGGCAAGGTAAGTACCGTGTTTCGTAAACAGCCGCACCCCGCCTTTGACGGGCTCCCAGATGCCTTTAAAGTGACCCGCTATCATTCCTTGGAACTCAAAAACCTTCCCGAGGAGTTGCAGGTACTTTACACAACCGAACAAGGAGAGATCATGGTTCTAGCCCACCGTACGCTTCCGATCCTGGGCATTCAATTCCACCCGGAGGCATACCTAACCGAATACGGAGAGCAAATCATCCGTTCTTGGATTTTTATGCACGAATTGAATAAAAGCGATATACCAACCTAACTAATAGGTAGTTAACAAATTTTCCTCCGCCATTTTTCCTCTCATTGAACATTCATCCGGATAAGGGCGTTTTATTTTTAATTTCAAATTAATATCTTTATCGGTATATGCAGGCCTACGAATTTATCAACAACCTCATTCCACCCCTTAAACTTACCGATAGGGTAGGCAAAGCATTGGCTTGGATGGAGGAAATCAGAACCGATGTGTTGCCTGTTGTGCACGAAGGACACTTCATGGGCCTAGTCACAGATGAGATGATTTATGAGATCAACGATCCCAACCTGACCATACAGGAAATGGACCTGATCTCCACGGGTGGTTTCGTTCAGATGGACCGCCACATCTACGAAGTGCTCCGGGTTTCTTCCGAGCATCATGCCAACATGATAGCTGTACTGGATAAAGACCAAGTCTACCAAGGGGTAGTCACCGTGGAGGATGCGATCACCGCATTCACGGATTCTATTTCAATCCAATCTCAGGGTGGTGTGCTGATCCTCTCCATGTTCATGACGGATTACAGCCTATACGACATTGCGCGGATCGTGGAATCCGAAAACGCCAAGATTCTCAGCAGCTTCATCTCGAGTGACCCGCTGGATGACAGCAAGATCAAGGTAACCCTAAAGCTGGATCAAACCGAACTGCGCCATATCAAAGCCACCATGGAACGCTTTGGGTACAAGGTCATCGATCATTACCAGGAAGAAATAGGGCTGAGCTCGGAACAAGATCGGCTTGGAAACCTTTTGCGCTTTTTAGATATTTAAGAACTGGATGAAAGCCACACTCCACGGAATTAACTTTGAGCCCGAATTTAAACCATATATCCAAAAACTGCTTCTGGAACTGGACGCCGCGGGATTTGAGGTGTTCGTTACGTCTGCATTTTTTCGAAGCCTTCAAAAGTTAAGGTTACAGTCAACCTCCATTTCCCTACTTTCCGAAATAAACCGAATAGCCGAGATGGATGTGGTAATCTCGGTAGGCGGAGATGGAACCCTATTGGATGCCGTTTGCCTCGTAGGCCCTCACGAGATTCCAATTATGGGCATCAACACAGGCCGACTGGGGTTTTTAGCAACCATTGCAAAAGATGATATTGCGGGCGCCATTCAAACTCTGGCTAATAATGCGTACTCCCTAGAGGATAGAACCCTGGTGCACTTGGATTCCAAGCCGGAACTCTTTGAGGGCTTGCCTTTTGGATTAAACGAATTTACCATTCACAAGCGGGATACCTCCTCCATGATTACGGTTCATACCTACATAGACGGAGAATATGTCAACAGTTATTGGGCCGATGGACTGATCATCTCTACTCCTACCGGGTCTACAGGCTACTCCTTGAGCTGCGGCGGTCCTTTGATATCACCTACAGCCAAAAACTTCGTGATCACCCCCGTAAGCCCCCACAACCTAAACGTCCGCCCCATGGTGGTATCAGACGACAGCGAAATCTCGTTTAAAATTGAAGGAAGAAGCGAAAAGTTTTTAGTATCTTTAGATTCTAGGTCCACACCCATTGACGCCTCTGTAGAGTTGAAGATCAAAAAAGAACGGTTTGTTGCTAAACTGGTAAAATGCCATCGGTACAGTTTCTTCGATACCCTGCGCCAAAAGCTGAATTGGGGCTTTGATATGCGAAATTAGTTTTAACAAAAATTAACCCAGCAAATACCCTGATTGGTTTTTTATTCGTTGGGTAGTTTATAAATTGCATAGACTTGAATAGAAAAACGTTCCCTGTTGCGCTGCGCCTAGTGGCTTGGTTCTCAACTTTCTTCATAGGGTTGACTACCGCTGAAGCCCAGCAGTATGAAGTGGGTTTTGGTTTGGGAGGTGCAACCTACAGTGGAGACATTATCCGCAGGGTAGACCCCGGTCAGATAGGAATTCAAGGTACGTTGTTTGGCAGACGAAATTTTGACAATGCTTGGAGCTTACGCGCCGGAGTGCACGTGGCCCGATTGAATGCAGCCGACAGTGTGCGGCCGATTGACCCGTTGGCGTTCAACCGAAACGCCCATTTCAACGGAACCCTAGTAGAGGTTTCTGCTGTGATGGAGTTCCATTTTTTGGACTATATGGCCCACAATTCAATTAACCGGTTTTCTCCTTACGGTTTTTTCGGACTCGGATATAGCATCTTCAGCGGCAACGGGCAGGCCCATGACGAAGATCTTACCGCAGGGAGCTACACTACCTCCACCCCCGTGATACCCTTTGGACTGGGTCTTAAATACAAATTAACGGATCGTCTTATCTTAGGAGTAGAGGCCGGCATGCGGGCCAGCTTTAATGACCAAATCGACAAAATCGCCAACGAAGAGCGGTACCTACCGAGGTTCCAAGCGGGTCCTCCTCCGACCAATCAGGTCGTCAATCCCTATGCGCTAAATTTTGGCAATCCAAACGACCGCGATTGGTATTATTTTCTCGGTCTCACCCTCAGTTATTCCTTTCATCAAGTTAAATGCTTTAACTAGCTTTAACGATTTATAATTAGCCCTTAGGGTAGAATTTTAAAAAAGAAATGTCATTTTTGTACCTTCAAAAATAGAAGTTTTGGAGAAGTGCAAAGCATGAAGGAAAAAATCGACAGGAATAACATCCCCCAACACATCGCGGTAATCATGGACGGAAACGGTCGCTGGGCTCAGAAAAAAGGAGCCATGCGGATTTTCGGACACCGCAACGCGATTTCTGCGGTGAGGGATGCAATTGAAGGTTCTGCCGAATTGGGGGTGAAATACATCACCCTTTATGCGTTTTCTACCGAAAACTGGTCTCGACCTCAGGATGAGGTAAATGCCCTAATGGAAATATTGGTTCAGGCCATCGTGGATGAAGTTCCTACCATGATGAAAAACAACATACGCCTAGCCACGATAGGCGACATCAGTAGCCTGCCGGAAGGGTGTCAGTCGCACTTACAATGGGGTAAGGAGGAGACAAAAAACAATACCGGACTCACGGTAGTGCTTGCCCTCAGTTACAGCGGAAGATGGGAAATAGCCTCTGCCGTATCTGAGATTGTCAAAAAAATAGTCGCCGGAGACATAAAACAGGACGAAATCGATCAGCAAATGATAGCGGAACATCTAAATACCGCAGGCATACCTGATCCAGAATTATTGATAAGAACCAGTGGAGAACAGCGTATAAGTAATTTTATGCTGTGGCAGCTAGCCTATACCGAGTTGTATTTCACCGAGGTATTGTGGCCGGATTTCCGAAAAAACGACCTCCACGAAGCTATCCTAGCCTATCAGCAGCGGGAACGCCGCTTCGGTAAGACAGGAGCTCAGATTAAATCACAAAGTTGATGAAAAAATTAAGTGTAATCATTTGTTTATTGCTGTTGACCGTGGGCATGGCAGAGGCTCAGATTCGTCTGGGCCAGAGTAGATTTGCCATACAACGGCCAACCAATATTTTAGACTTGGATTATTCCAAACCAAAGAAATTCCGGATAGCCGAAATTCAAGCGGTTGGATTGAGTACCTTGGATGAAACCGCCATCATTTCTTTGGCAGGACTCCGCGTAGATGACGAAATCAGTGTACCGGGAGATGCGATATCCAGCGCGCTCAAAAAGCTTTGGGCGCAGGGCATCATCGGAGATGTAAAAATATTGGTCACCAAAATAGAAGGAGACGATATCCATCTGTTGTTAGAACTCACCGAAAGGCCCCGGTTTAGCCGGGTGGAGTTTACCGGCATCAACAAAACACAAGAAGGTGAACTCAAAGACAAAGTTTCTATCAGGGGCCGAGTGGTACGTGACGATGTATTGAATAACTCGCAACGAAAAATCAAGGACTATTTCGTAGATAAAGGCTACCTCAATACCGATGTGAAAGTGATACAGGAACGGGACACCACCCTCCCGAACAGTGTCAAACTCGTATTCAACGTGGATAAGGGAAGCAAGGTCCGCATAAACGAAATCAAAATCCACGGCAACGACAACCTCCCCGACAACAAAATCAAGAAAAAACTCAAGGGTACCAAAGAACACGCAAGGTTATACATTTTCAAAGACCTGATTTCCAGGATTACAAACACGACCCCTAAAACAGCCAAAGAAGCGATCGTCTACCGTAACCCGGTAGATCAGGACGACATTCAAGCGTATATTAACAAGAACTTCAAACTTAACTTTTTCAACGGTTCCAAATTTGTCCGCAGCGATTACCGGGAGGATAAGGACAAAGTAATCGCCTTCTACAATAGCAGAGGATATCGAGACGCTTCTATTGTGAGTGATTCCATTTACAAATACGACGCAGACCGTATCAACCTAGACCTCTTCGTCGAAGAGGGCAGGCAATATTATTACCGTAACATCACCTTTGCCGGCAATTACATCTACGACAGCGAACAGCTGCAGGCCAAGCTCGGAATCTTCAAAGGGGATATTTACAACAAAGAGAAGCTGGACAAGCGCTTGAACTACGATCCACAGCGGGGCGATGACGTCAGTTCGCTTTACCAAGATGACGGGTACCTGTTTTTTACCATAGACCCGGTAGAAGTAAACATCGCAGGAGACTCGATCGATATTGAACTTCGGATCTTTGAGGGTCCGCAGGTGACCGTAAATTCGGTCACCATTGAAGGAAACGAGCGAACCAGTGACCACGTGGTGATGCGTGAAATACGTATCCTTCCCGGGCAGAAATTTAACCGAAGTGCGTTAGTACGAACCATACGCGAGCTCTCTCAGATCGGCTATTTCAACCCGGAAAATATTGAGCCGGATATGCGCCCTAATTTTGAAGAAGCTACCGTGGACATCGTATTCAAACTGGAAGAGCGTCCCAATGACCAGATCGAGCTCTCAGGGGGATGGGGAGGCTTGTTCGGATTTGTAGGTACGGTGGGTTTGACCTTCAATAACTTCTCGATAAAGAACATCAGGGACTTCTCCAAGTGGCGGCCCCTGCCGGTAGGTGATGGGCAAAAACTATCGCTCCGCGTGCAGGCCAATGGGCAGAGTTTTCAAAACTACAGCATGTCGTTTACCGAACCATGGTTTGGCGGCAAAAAGCCCAATGCGCTTAGTATTGGATTTAACCACTCCGTGCAGCGGCAGATCGATCTTTGGAACCGCCAAAACTTTGGCGCTGATATGGGTTCATTCAAAATCACCGGGGTAAATGTAGGCCTTGCCAAACGGGTAACTTGGCCCGATGACTACTTCCAGGTTAGCAACTCCCTGCAGTTCCAAGTGTATGAATTTGACCGATACGGAAACTTCTTCGGTCTTAGCTATAACACCGGTACTGCGCGAAGCGTCGCCCTCAATACCACCATCGCACGAAACAATATTGACAACCCAATCTATCCCCGATTTGGGTCAAACATCACGTTGAGCGGAACACTTACACCTCCTTATACTTCTATGAACCGAAGTATCA
This sequence comes from Lunatimonas salinarum, assembly GCF_017811155.1. Lineage (GTDB taxonomy): Bacteria > Bacteroidota > Bacteroidia > Cytophagales > Cyclobacteriaceae > Lunatimonas > Lunatimonas salinarum. The sequence goes on from NZ_JACVCV010000008.1 coordinate 106,403, forward strand.
ACCGGGAATCGCCCGACGAGGTGAAATACCAATGGCTAGAGTACCATAAGTGGATGTTCGATGCCTCGCTTTATACGCCCCTATTTGGATCCAATAAGCTGGTGTTTAGCGCCAGAACGCACTTGGGATTTGTAGGTTCATACGGAGACCGAATCGGCATCATCCCACTCGAACGTTTCGTATTGGGAGGAGATGGCATGAATATGATGAACTTTGCCCTAGGTCAAGAGATTATTGGTTTGCGTGGCTACGAAAACCAGTCCATCACCCCTGGTCGGGATTTCCGGGGACAGCCGAATGCCCCTATCCCCTACGGAGGGGTGGTATATAACAAGCACGTGATGGAAGTTAGGTTCCTGGTATCTCCCAACCCATCCGCTACCATCTTCCTATTGGGATTTGCTGAGGCCGGCAACAACTGGGGCAACTACGCCGAGTACAATCCCTACGACCTGAAGAAATCCGCAGGATTTGGTGCGAGGATCTTTATGCCGGCTTTCGGCCTGTTAGGTATAGACTGGGGATATGGGTTTGACGAGGTACCGTCGATCTCCAACCCCAATCCTGGACGAAGCGGTGGCATGTTCCACTTTACCATCGGACAACAGTTCAGATAATTATGGAAAAGTGCCTAAAATTAGTACTTTTGCTGTCTCTTTTGCCGATGATCGGTATGGGGCAGAAGATAGGCTATGTGGATACCGAATACATACTCAACAAACACCCGGATTACAAAAAAGTGCAGGAAGAGGTGGAGGCCCTAGGGTCTGAATGGAAAAAAGAGGCACAAAAATTGGACACTGAAATAAGCGAACTCTATAACGCACTAAAGGCAGAAGAAGTCCTGCTGACGGAAGAAATGTATGAGGAGCGAATGACCGTGATCAAAGAAAAAGAACGGGAGGCAGTCGCCTTCAAAAACCGTGTTTTTGGCGTAAATGGGCAGTTTTATCAGAAACAATCCGAACTGATGCAGCCCCTTCAATCGAAGATCTACGATGCCATAGACCGGGTTTCGAAGCGAAATGCACTGGCAATTCTCTTTGATAAGGCCTCCGGACCCAGCGCCATCATATACACGGATCCACGGCACGATTATTCCGATTTTGTGTTGGAAGAGTTAGGTTTAGATGAAAACAATTAAAATTTAATAAAAATTAACACTATGAAAGCGAAAATCATCCTATCGGCAATTGCAGTGCTTTGCTTTGGATTTGTAGCCTCTGCACAAGGGGTAAAGATTGGTTATACCAACGTGGAGTACATCATGAGCCTGATGCCAGAGATGCAGCAGATCGATGCGGATATTACCGACTACGGGGCCCAACTGGATCAGCAAATACAAACTAAAACGCGGGACTTTCAGCAGCAAGTACAGTCTTACCAGCAGTCTATGAATACCATGACTGAACAAGCTAGAGGTGAAAAGGAGCAGGAACTGACAAAAATGCAGCAGGATATCCAAAAATTTCAGCAGGACGTGCAAACCTCCTATCAGCGCAAGCTGCAGGAATTGCTTGAGCCAGTTCAGACCAAGGTCTACAACGCCATCAATGCGGTAGCTGCAGAAAACAACTACACCCATATCTTGGCTGACTCTGCTGGGCAGGCTCCCATCCTACTTTACACCAAAGACGATGATCCCTTTACCGATCTTGTACTGGCGAAATTAGGGGTAACCCCACCTGCTAATCCTGCAAATTAATTGGATAACGAAAAATATCAAGCCCACTCCCTATTCGGTGTGGGCTTTTTTTATATTTAAGGGCGTATAACCCGATTCCTGTTTAACCCATACCCAAAAACCGATGAGTATTTCCTTTCTGCTTTGGATCGCACTAACCTTACTACCACAAGGCGTATTGTATGACATGGAAGCCACGGAAGTCGTTGTCAAAACCACCGATGCCGGCGAGCGTTACTTTTCGTATCTCATTACCAATGTGGGCAGTGACACTGCCCCTGCCGGCAGTTACGAGGTATTCCTTTCAGTTAATGGGCGCGTGATCAGCTTAGACACCAAAACATCGGCCTTAGAGCCAGGCAAGTCGCTCCTATATACCTCAGAGACGAAATTCATCCCAAACAGCAACAAAACCAAACCATTGAAATACAAGCTGAAAATTCAATCCAAAGATGCCCGCAAAGCCAACAATCAGCGTCAAGGAGAAATTGCCTGGTAGTGGTTGGAACATTAACTGGCATGCAACCAAAAAATTCGGGGAAATCCAAGCCACTTATTCCCTTAAAGGCAAACTGACCTGAAAGGTAGTCCCCTTGCCTACCTCACTGTAGACTGCCACACTACCTCCCATCGATTCGATCTGACTTTTCGTTAAAAATAAACCGACTCCGCGGGAATCCTGATGCCGGTGAAAGGTTTTGTACATGCCAAACAAATCGGTTCCATATTTTTTTAGGTCTATACCCAACCCGTTATCTTCAAAATACAAGTGAACACGGTCCTGGTCTACATCCGAATAAATACGTAGGTAACTATCCCTATCCACGGCCTTGTATTTTATGGCGTTGGTAACAAAATTCAGGATAATACTCTGCATATACGCAGGTATGACCGGAACCGTTAAGGAACTTGAGACCGCGTTTTCAACTGAGACACATTCCTTAGCTATCAGCGCGCTAAGGCTATCCAGCGTTTTTTGAACCAAAGGTCGGATGGGCTGATCTACTTTGACACTTACGTCTAAGTTGACCTGTATGATTTCTGTGAGATCCTGTATGGTTTGCTTAAGATTATTGACCCCTGCTTCAATCATGGAAACCACTTCGTTTTCAAAATACTCGGGATTTATAGACTTCAACAAGTCAATCAGGCCGGTCAGCCCTCCACTATGGGAACGAAGGTTATGGGAAACGATAAACGAAAAATTCCTCAATCGCTCGTTTTGTTCCTTGGCCAGCTCGTGCAACTCCTTTACTTTTGACTCGGTCTGTTTCTTTAGGGATATATCCTCGGTAAATGACCAAATCAACTTTCTACCTTTCAAGTCTCTAATCATCACCCCCTGAAGAAGCACCGGATACCGGGAACCGTCCTTTCTGAAATACGCCTTTTCAAACGGTGCATAGCGGCCATCCACTTTCATTCTTTGTATCACCTCTCGCTCCATCGGAAGGTACTCCTCTGGAGTAAGGTCAAAATTGGTCAGCTGCAAAAATTCTTCCTTCGTGTAGCCGGTGGGTTCCAGCATTTTTCGGTTCACATCCACAAAACGACCCGTGTAGTAGTCTATTAACGAAATGCCAATGGGTGACAACTCATACAAAGCATTCAATATGTTTTGCTGGTATTTCGCTTCCTCCTCCTTCCGCTTCCGCTCGGTTATATTTTGATTGGTTCCATAAAACTTTAGCGCACGTCCGGATTCCGTCCATTCGATCACCTTACCCCGTACATTTACCCACACCAGGTGCCCTAGCTTGTGCACAAGCGGAAGCTCCAGTTGAAAGAAAGCACGTTCTTTTTTCAAACAGGAAATCAGGTGCTTCTTTGCCTCATTGAATGAACCCCTATCGATGATTTCCTCCCATTTCCGTGCTGAAAAAGGACGCAATTCATCTACCGTATAACCAAGCATTTCTGCATACTGATCGTTGATTAATACCTCTTCTGTATCAATATTCCACTCAAAGGTACCCGCAGAAGTACTTTCTATTAGGGCTTTATAGCGGTTTCTCGTGTCAACTATATCCTGTATAGGTCTTCCTTCCGGAATAATGAAAATCACGTTGCCGGAAGCGTCTTTGATAGGCTTCAAACTAAAAAGTATAGTCACAGGTGTCTGCATTCGTGCCCACACCGAAACTTCGTAAGTTACTTCAACGCCTGTCAGGGCCTTTTTAAAGTGCTGCTTAAGCTCCTGCTGGGTCGTCTCGGAAATCTGCCACCAGTAACAATCCCAAAAATACTTACCAATCACATCCTCTCTTTCTATTCCCGCCGCATGTAATGACGTATCGTTGGAGTCAAGCAAGATCCCATCTGTATTTAGCATACCGATAAAGGAAAAACTTGAATTGAATATTCCCTTGTACTTCCACTCCTGTTCCTTGATCTCGGATATATCCTGAAAAGCACCAAGCAAGGTTCCATTTACACGCTTACCGGTAGCCCGCACCCATTTCACCTTTCCGCTGGCTGCGATAAGCCTACAGGTCACATCAAAGGGTTCATAGGCCTCTATACAGGAAGTGATGCAACGCTCAATAAGGGGCCTATCATCCGGATGATAAAAATCCACGCCGTTGACCTGATTATGGTCAAATCCGATCGGCACTTCATGAATTCTATAAACTTCCTCCGTCCATTCAGTTTTTCCGGTAGTAATATCCAACTCCCAGACGCCAAGCTTATTGATCTGCTGACCCTCCCTAAAAATCCGAAGTGTATCGAGCAGCTTTTTCTCCCGGATGGCGTATGCTGATATTTGCCTATGCCGCTCAAAGCTTTCGATCAACTGTCCGGCCAAGTCTTCCAAATCCCGAATTTGAGCGTCCCGCAGTATTTGCGGTTTTGGGGCCGTCACGGAAAGCGAACCTATCGTCACACCTGCCTCAGATAGAAGCGGAACTCCTACAAAAAACCCTATTTGTTGGAGAATTGCAGGTTCCAAGCCACCAACTTGCCGGAGATGCATGAAACCATCCGGTATTGCCACCGTGGAGTTGGAACTGCCTAATAAGGATAAAACCAGATTGCGGTACTCAGACAGCAGTAATCCTTCCATACCAAAAGCCGAAAACACCTCTTGGTTGCCGTCAATTTCCACAAGTAAAATAGACGACGTTGATTGACAAATCCGTGCAGCCATCTTCGTAAAAAAATCATATTGCTGGTTTTTCGCTTTACCAGGTAGATCGGTCGTTCCCACGCCCACACCGCCATTTCTGCTAGACCGCACGCCGTCATTCTTCATCCGTCAAAATTCCAAATAATTACCTTTCCAGTTGAAAATAAAAAAGAAAGGTACAAAAAAACAAGAATAGCTTAGTTATTTATCACAATAATTCTCCATCCATCTTTCCATGCGACCATACCGTTAAAATGTAACCACATTGCGCACCAGATTACGTACGTCCCTGGCCTAAACCATTCCATCGCCCGAATTACCGGTAAAACTCCTGGTTTTCTTTGGTTACAATATCGATGGGCATATAATAAACCGGTTCCACTGGCAAGTCAAGGCTCAAATGGTGGTATAAATTCATCAACCCCTTGTATCCCTGATCCTCAGGCTTATGGCAAATCAGGAAATCAATTACTCCCTTGCGCAGATACTCCTGATTCTGAAAAACAAAATCATATCCCACCAAGTGAATATGGGTAATCCCCTCATCCTCCAAAAACTTTGCGGCGGAAAAAACCCTTGAATTTGTCACAAAAATAGCCTCTATATCCGGATAGAGTAGCATGGCCCGCTTTAGGGAAATCGCCACCGACTCATGATCTGACTGCTCGACGTGCAGTCGGATCAGTTCATAGGGAGCCTCGCTTTGTTCAAAATAAGACCGAAAACCCTCTTCGATCTGCACGTAATTGTAGCTATCCGGTTGTTTCGTGATGTGTACCAATAAGGCCTTACGGGATTCTCCCAATCCGAAATCACATAAGCGGGCGCCTAAGAAACCGCTTTGCCGCAGCGGCGGACCAATATAGGATAGGCTGGGCTGGTTTTCGATATTGCTATCGATAAATACAAAAGGTATCGCATTTTCCCGGCAATATGCCAAAAATGGCAAGGCCTCTTCTACGAAGGAAGGCGCGATTAACACGCCATCGTAATTTCCTGCCTGAATCCTTTCCACCCCATGCTGAAACGTACTTTTATCTTGAAGATCAAACAGGTAGGTATCTACGGTCACTCCGTACTGCTTGATTTCTCCCTGGGCCCGCTCGATGCCTTTTAATGGTGCATCCCAAAAATCCGTGCGCTCGGACCGCTTTGGAATGATCACCGCTATTTGAAATACCTTACCCGAAGCCAGCCTACTGGCCAAGATATTGGGCCGGTAGTTCAGCTCTTTGATAATAGCTTCAATCCTTTTTTTTGTTTTGGGAGACACTCCGCTGCGGTTGTGCAATACGCGATCTACCGTAGCAATGGAAACGTTTGCCCTACGGGCGATTTCCTTGACGCCGGAAAGATTTCTTTTTTTGCTCATCTTTTGAAAATGGGGTTTTCGGTCATTACAAGGCGCAGCTTGTTGGCAAACTGCTCCCATCCTATGGCCCAAAGGACGCCTCAATCAGTGCGCCTTTCCTTGGATTTATTCTGCGAGGAATTTCTCCAAGTACTGCCGCACAAAGTCATCGTCGCTCAGATGGGGGTAGTCTCGGCAAACCCGATCGATTTCTTCCATTTGGCCCGGCGACAATTCTTCGGAGGGATTCAGGCACCAACGGCCTTCCAACAGCCCCTGCCGACGGAGAATTTCGTGAATTCCGGGAATGCAACCGTGAAATTGATGGTGTGGATCGAAGATCGCTGCATTGACGTCGGTTACCTGTACACCCAGCGTAAGCAGTTCCGAAACACTGGGTGAACCGACCAGTTTACACCGTTTGATATCTTCCAATAGCTCCACGGCCTTTTGGGTCCAAACCGCCCAATGGCCAAGTAGTCCTCCCACAATTTGCTTTTCCCGGTAACGGCCATTTACCCATAGGCGGTAGGTCGTTAACAGGTCGGCGACAATATTGTCATCGTTGCCGGTATACAAGGCGATGTCTTCGAACCTGTCAGCGCTAAGCACGGCCCTAATGACATCGAGTGACTGATACCGGTTGAAGGGGGCCATCTTTATGGCATGCACATTGGGAATATCTGCAAAGTCCCTCCAAAATGAATGGCTCAACAGCCTACCTCCGGCCGAAGGCTGAAGATAAAATCCAAATAGCGGAATATATTCAGCAACCCTCTCCGCTCGCTTGATCAGATCCGATTCAGACCAGTGCCCAAGCCCCCCGGCGCTCAAAAGACCCAAGTCGTATCCTAGGCTGGCAGCCAATTGGGCTTCTGCTATCGCCTGATCTGTGGGGCCTACGATTCCAGCTACTTTCACAAAGGGCCTGCTGAGCTGTGCCGCATGAATTTCTTCCATGGCAATGCGCAGAACCGGCTCCAACAGCCCGATCTTTTTGTCCCTGATTTCAAATTGGGTGGAATGTACCCCCACCGCTACACCTCCAGCTCCGCTAGCAATGTAGTAGCGAGTGAGCCCTCGCTGCCTTCGCTCATCCAATTTTCGGCCGGCATCCAATGCCAGAGGATGTGCCGGGATAGCCAACCCATCATGCAGGGCCAACTTTATTTCTTTATCTAGTAAATTCATAGGTCTATCGTTTAGGTTTGCCGAGAGCATTTGCAAGCTATCGATTGGAAGGGATGTTTCGCCTAATATTTTCCGGATCGCTCTTGAAAGTGCGTTGGTTTATTGAAGGTCTCTCCTCCCTGAATAACCCACTCGTATGTCATTTCCATCATTTCCCCAAGGGTGACGCTGGGATAGCCGAACAGCCTATGGCACCGAGCGGCATTGTTTAGCAATGCGTTGGGGGACTCCTGACCGATAATTCTTGGTTGTTTGCCAAATAACCGCCCAAACTCCTCTGCCGCCCATCTAACAGCAATGATTTCCGGACCGGTGACGTTAAGGATTTTGGCAGGCACTTCGCAGTGAAGTAAGGAACGCAGGGCAATTTCATTCGCATCACCCTGCCAGATCACATTCATATACCCATTGGTAACATCGATTTCTCTATCTTCCTGGACCATCTTAGCGATTTCAAGTAAATTCCCGTATCGCATGTCAATGGCATAATTCAGCCGGTAAATAAGCATGGGAATTTGGTAACGGTGGCTAAAGGACTGAAAGATACGCTCCCGGCCCAAGCAGGATTGCGCATACTCTCCCACAGGCCCCGGTGCAGTCTCCTCGGTAGCCCCACCGGAGCTTATCGACACGAAGGGGTAGATATTTCCAGAGGAAAACACGACAATTCGGGCGTCCCGGTTATGCTCGGCCACCCTTCCCGGCAAATAGGCATTCATCGCCCAAGTAAGGTGTTCATTGCCATGGGTGCCAAACTTCCTTCCGGCCATGTAGATGACATTCTCCACCTTGGGTAATCTGGACAGCTCCCCATCATCGAGTATATCCGCAGATATAGCCTCCACGCCATGCCGAATCAGGTCATCCTTCACACCTGCCTCCGAAAAGCGCGAAACCCCAATAACCCTACTGGAGGAGCCTGCCTGCCGAAGGGCATTCACAGCCAGCTTTGCCAAGCTAGGCCCCATCTTACCACCCACTCCCAACACGAGGATATCCCCCTTTATTTTCGCCATGTCTTCCACACATGCCCGGCTAGGTGTGGCCAGCTTCCGCTCCAATTCATGCAATGAATTCATTTCTTTTGACTAAATTTTTATGATAAAAAGAGATTCTTAAAATTGGTCCACGCAAGGAAAAGCAATACGAGAATGCCAAGAATGCCCAGCACCCGTGCGAGACGGCTATTTGCCAAGGATCCCATGAGCTTCGTATCACCCGCTATGAGGAACATGCCCATACCTATAAAGGGCACCACAAAAATCGTAACACCCTGCGCAAATACAATAAGCTCCAGAGGAAGTCTTCCAAACACCAACGCAACCGTAGCACCCAGTACAATGACCAATGAGATCAATAGCTTCACCGGTCTGCTGTTCAGATCCCTTCCCAAACCCAGTGCATCTGCAAATAACGTCCCGCCGATGGTGGCATTACCCACCAGGGAGGAAAACGATGCACCGAATAATCCCAGCATAAAGATATGGGTGGCGAAGTCCCCATAAAGTGGCTCCAGCGCCTTGCCCATGTCTGATGCCGAATTGACCTGAATGCCCTGAGGGAAAAGAATGGTGGCGGCACTTATCAATATCATTCCAGAGATCAACCCCAAAACCAAGATCCCGGTAAAAGCCTCTCGTTTTGCCTGCTTAGCAGAGGAGGCATTCCAACCTCGCTCCTGCACCAAGTAGGATTGATAAAAAGCCCCCCCTATGGAAAACGTGGAGGCTACCAATGCGACAACCAACAACAACGATCCATCCGGAACCGAAGGCATGAGGCGCTGTAAAATCTGGCTCCAATTGGGCTTTGCGATGATCACCGTGAACAAAAAGGAAATCAACATAATCCCCACCATGCTCACCATGACTTTTTCCAATATACTGTAGAACGAGCGGGTAAATAGAAGGGAAATCGCTGCCAAAGAGATAAACAGTATCCAAGGTGCCGTAGACGTCCCGAATGACTCCGCAAATGCCAACCCGGCTCCGATAGTATTTCCCGCCTGAAATGAAGCTGTCACCAAAAAAATCCCAAAACCTGCCAAGAGGGACGCCCAGCGTCCCCAGCGATCTCGAAAACAATCCAATAGAGACCGATTGCTGACCAATCCGATACGGGCCCCCATACCTGTAAAGGTCATCATTAGCACTGTTGTAATTACCAGCACCCACAACAGGTCATAGCTGAATACCGCCCCAAGCTTCGAGGCTATGGTTAGACTCCCTGGCCCGAATACCAAGGCTGCGGTAATGATGCCCGGTCCCAGGGACTTCCACCAACGTTGGATCGGTCCTGGGTAGTTGGGTTTTACGAAATGTGACTCTTTCAATATCTGTTGGTTTGGATGAAAGCTAACGCATGCCCACTAACTGGCAAAAGTCTGCCAATATACTAAATTTTTCGATCAACGGGAATCGGATTGGAGCTTTAGAAAATAGCTGAAGAAATCCATGATAACCTGATTGGAAGCCTCATTAGGCGCATGTTCGGGTCGGTTAGTCATTCCCAGGCGGTCGGTATGCCCCAGAAGTTTGTTTACCGCCCTGCTGTGGTTTAGCGGAATCCATCGCTCAAGCGGATCTTCCGATCCCCCCGAAACCAGAAAAGGCCTGGGGGCCATCAGTGCATGCAGCTCGTGTAAATCCATCCCTTTCGCCAACAACCTAGGGTACAGCCCTACTGCCGGGTTATCGGCAGTAGGAATGCCCCTCGCCCTCCAGGGTGGGGGATGATATCCCAAATACCAAGGCTCCCAGTAATTAATACTCGGCCGGTCCTGCTGGAATACAATGCCGGGATCAGACCAGGCCGCGGCAGCAAACTTATCGTACAGACAGGACGCAAACATGGCCCATTTCCCGCCATAGGAATGCCCCATAATACCGATTCTTTCGGGATCCACCTCCGGCAGCTGTGCCAGCAAATGCCATGACGTGGCAGCGGCATATGCCAACATAGACAGCGGCTCCACGGTGGCCTGCTCAATGGAAGGATAGTAGATAGAGTAGGTCTCATTTAGGGTTGATTCCGTGGTACCAAGCGACAGCGTCACAAAGCCACGCCGAGTCAATTGCCGGGCAAAGTCCCGATCTGTTAAATCCGGCCTGCCCAAACCCACTGCGGTCTCGGGTTCGTAATAGACGGTTATAACGGCAGCGCTCTTAACCGCCCCATAGGGGATCAATAGGTATGCCGTAGTGCGCTGGCCCGGCACCCATTCAAAGGCAATTTTTTTCTGAAGGTAACCTTCCTTTTCCTCGACCTGCAGCACCTCAGTGGCAGGGCGTTCGTTTATCTGGGGCCAAGTCCCCATCAGCCCATGCCATTTACGTAAGATCTCGGATCTTCTGTGCTTCCATGCCCTTTTGCTCCTGGCCTGTTTGCCGTTTTCAAAAAGCAGCGGACTACGGTAATCACCAAAACTGTTATCTAAAGCGGCGGGGGGAGAGAAGTAGGGAGCAATTGCTTCCCAAGCTACCGAAGACTGATGCCGCATCTGATTGTCGCTGCTCTGCCGGGCCAAGAGCGGTGCAAAGGCCAGGGGACAAATCCAAAACAGCAAAAGGCCAAAAACCAAGAGGTAGGTTACAAATAAGTTAGGCTGGGACATAGGCGAATGGCTTCGTTTGCGTACCCAAAATTTAGGACTAAAAATTGACTGGGCAAAACGAATGATCACTTTTGCCTCCAAAAACCACAATAGGAAGCTTCCCTAAAAATTAAGCCATAAAAACGGCAACCCGCACATCCCATGTGGTCTAATCACCTGTTAAAAGAGGGACACGCACCGAAAACGTAGTCCCCTTCCCTACCTGACTATCGACGCTGATGGATCCATTATGGAGCTCAACGATTTTTTTACAGGCCCAAAGTCCGATGCCATTGCTGTCTTCTCGCATATTAAGGCGGGCAAACCGCTTAAAAATTGCTTCTTGTCTATCGGCGGGAATGCCAATACCGTTGTCTGTGACGGCTATCAAAAATCCGTCCTGCTCCCGGGTACAGGAAACTTGAATGATGGGATTGGCTTCACTACGGTACTTTAGGGCATTGCCCACCAAATTGATAAGCAGCCGTTTAAAAAGAACTGGGTAAACCGTGACGCTGTCTACTTCGGCATGAAGGATAAAATCTGCATGTGACTGCCTAATTTCCTCTTCAAAAATGCCCTGAATAGCGGCAAAAAGTGGGTTCAGCGCTACCGATTGCAGCTCCTCATTGACTATACCTGAGCGGGCATATTCCAATAATCCCTCTATCATTTGGTTCATATCCCGGGATGCCTTGTAGATCACCTCCAACAGTTCCTCCAACTTATCTGGCGTCAGCAATTCCCGTTTGCGCATGATCAGCTCTGCAAGACCGATGACTTGACGTAGGGGAGCTTTCAGGTCGTGAGAGGCAACATAGGCAAAATCCTGTAGTGCCGAGTTACTTTCTTCCAGCCGGTCATTTTGCCGCTTTAGTTGCTGATTTAGCTGATCAATCTTGGCCTCGTATTCTTTCTGTTGGGAAATATCGTATTGAATGGAAAAAAAACCGAGTCTTTGCCCCTCGAAATCCAACATGGGCTCTGCGAATATCCGGAGCCAATATTTCTTACCCGATTTACTGTAATTGATGACTTCTACTGAAAAAGGCTGAAACGCAGCAATCGCCTGCCTCATGACGGCCACCACGGCAGGGTCTGTTTCCTCGCCCTGAAGAAAATCACCGGGCTTTCTTCCCATTACTTCGGATTCACGGTACCCTGTGATGATTTCAAATCCGGGATTTACAAAGGTGATCTTCCCGTCAATATCGGTAATGACCACCGAGTTGCTGGTTTGGCGTGCTATGAGGGATAGTTTTTTTACCTCCTCCTCAGTAGCCATCCGTTCGGAGACCTCCCGCGTGACCAATAGTAGCTGTCCCGTACCTTCCACGATGGCATCGATTTTCTTCATACGTGTTTCAAACCATCTAAGCATGCCTCCTTTTGTACGAAATCGAAAGGTGAGGGACACCTGACTCTCCCCATCCGACATGCCTTTGAATGCGTTTGAGTATGCCTCCTGATCCTTTAAAAACGGCAAATGCGCCCGAAAACCTCCCCGTTGAAGTTCTTCAACCGAATATCCGGTCAATTCCAAGGCCGCAGGAGAGAGGTACCTGATATTTCCGTCAAGATCGTGTACACTGACCATGTCCATAGAATGCATGGCTAAATGTTCAAAAAATCCGGGAGATTCCGGTTGGCTAGGCAGATTGAGCAATTGTCAGAGGGTTAGGAAAGCAAACACAAGGGTGCTGCTATTGAATAAGAAACAAAGATAGCGATAGGTTTTTAGAAGAAACGGCAGAAATAGCACATTGGATCCCAACAGCCTTTTTTAGGAGAGCACTCTGGGTAGGACTGCCGAAAATCCTTTTCCCAATATAGGAAAAAATCCACACCATCAAATTTTATTTTACAAAATGGTAAAGATTTTTCGGCAAAACGTTTGATTATTATCCCAGGGAGGTTAAATTTGGCACATGAAAAAATTCGCAGCTACTTACTTTAGCTTCTTTTACTTTTACTTTCGTCCCCAAGGTCGAATCGGAGCTGCTTATTGTCTAAGTAATAACTAAAACGAAAGATAAACTTAAAGAGGCCCGGTTCGAAGGAATCGGGCCTTTTTTATTAACCAGAACCAAGAAAATGGAAAATCACTTACAAACACAAGACTGGGGTTTGGGCCTGAAGGACAAGCACCTGATCATCGCGGGACCTTGCAGTGCGGAGACTCCCGAGCAAATCGAAAAAATCTGTTTGGACATGAAAGAGGCCAACATGGTTCCCGACGTGTTTCGTGCAGGTATCTGGAAGCCAAGAACCAGACCGGGAAGCTTTGAAGGTATTGGTGAAGTAGGCCTCACTTGGATGGAGATTGTAAGGCATCATCTGAATATTCCCATCACGACCGAAGTAGGCAATACAGCCCACGTAGAATCTGCCCTAAAGCATGGCGTAGATATCCTTTGGATAGGTGCCCGAACCACGGTGAACCCCTTTGCCGTGCAGGAAATTGCCGACGCCCTGAAGGGTGTGGATATCCCGGTGATGGTAAAAAACCCCATGAACCCCGACTTGGAGCTTTGGAGAGGTGCCTTGGAGCGTTTGCAAGCGGTGGGAATCAACAAACTGGCAGCAATCCACCGAGGATTCAGTGACGCCTACGACAAGCGGTTCCGAAACAAACCAAACTGGTCTATGCCGATGCATCTGAAGAGAATCTGGAAGGGCATGCAAGTAATCAACGACCCCAGCCACATCGTGGGTAACCGGGAAGGCCTGCTCGAAACTGCCCAACGAGCCATCAACTTCGGCTTGGACGGTTTGATGATCGAAACCCACCACGATCCCGACAATGCTTGGTCTGACGCCAAACAGCAAGTAACTCCCCGACGCCTACGGGAAATCATCGATGCCATCGATTTCAAAAAGCCGCTTGAAGCCGAGCAGCCTTCTGAAAAACTACAAGATTTGAGACGGGCTGTAGATCACATCGACGATCAACTGTTGGATCTACTTGCGGAAAGGTTTGCGATCATTGATCAGATTGGTGACCACAAACGCGAGCATAACCTAACCGTCTTTCAAGCGGAACGCTGGAAAGCTGTCATGGATTCGAGAACACAAAAGGGCATTGAGAAGAACCTTAGCGAAAAATTCATGAAAGAGTTGCTTTATTGCATACATGAAGAATCGGTGAAAAGACAAGAGAAAAAATTAAGAGAGGATGTATCTGTAAAGAAAAGCGTCTAATTTTGACCTTCTCTTAAACACACTTACTTTGGAAAAAGTCATCTTTTCGGCACAAATCGCCAAGGATATACCGCGCTATCTCGACACCCGTAAGTTTTCGAAACTAGGGGTCATCGCAGACAGCCATACTGTACAGACTTGCTACCCCATCCTTCAGTCATCCCTTCCGGATCATACCGTCTTTGCATTTGAGGCCGGCGAGATCCACAAAAATCTGGATACCTGTACTCAGATTTGGCAGTGGATGACCGAAGAGGGCTTTGACCGAAAAGCATTGGTGATCAATATTGGCGGGGGTGTCACGGGTGATATGGGGGGATTTTGCGCTAGCACCTATAAGCGGGGCATACGCTTTATCAACATCCCCACCACACTACTATCTCAGGTAGATGCCAGCGTGGGTGGCAAACTCGGCATTGATTTCATGGGATTCAAAAATCACATTGGGGTCTTTACCCAACCCGAAGCCGTGATCATCAGTGAGGTGTTTTTACAAACCCTTCCGGAGGCAGAACTCCGCTCCGGGTACGCAGAAATCATCAAGCACGGCCTTATTTCCAACGCCAACTATTTTGAAAGCCTCAAAACTGAAAATTGGCAGACCCAAAATTGGAAGGATATCATCGAGGTATCTGTGGGTATCAAGGAGGCTGTGGTAAGCAGAGATCCCCGGGAAGAGGGGCTGCGGAAAATCCTGAATTTTGGACATACCATCGGCCATGCCGTAGAATCCCATTACTTGGATAGTCCGAACCACCTGCTGCACGGTGAAGCCATCGCAGTGGGCATGTTGGCAGAAGCCTTTCTCTCCCAAAAATACCTACGGCTGAGTCCGGAAGACCTATATAAGATCGAATCCAAAATTCTAGGGGTATTTGGCAAGGTCACCATTCCGGAAGATGATTTTGAAGCCATCGTCTCCCGTTGCTTCCAGGACAAGAAGAACGAGGGATCCGTACTCAATTTTTCGCTACTGACCAAAATCGGCCACTGCGAATACAACATTGCCGTGGGTAAAGATGAAATCTTCCAATCGCTGCGTTATTACAACGAGCTTACCCCGTGAAATCGGACTCAAGGAAACCCATGCATAAAGAATGAATTTCTAACCGGTAACAATTCCTCTGATCACATCGGAAAACCCTTCATTTACCTTTTGGGAAACCTTGTGAACGGGAAAAAGCCATTGTAAGGACATGAATACGATCACCATTCCCCGAAAAAGCCGCCTAGGCCACGTGTTGATCCCACTGCCTTCCTCGAAGAGTGAAAGCAATCGGGCGCTGATTATCGATGCGCTGACAGCAGGGGACAATCAGCTAAGCAACCTCGCAGAGGCAAGGGATACCCAAACCATGATTCGACTGCTTCAAGAGGATCCCGAGACCTTGGATGTCTTGGACGCCGGCACCACCATGCGCTTTCTGACCGCTTACGCCGCCCTAACCAACCGCACAAAAACGCTAACAGGCACCCCCCGGATGTGTGAGCGACCCATTGGAATTCTGGTAGACGCCCTCCGAAGCCTAGGTGCTGACATCGAATATTTGGGAGTGGAAGGTTATCCACCTTTGAGGACAAAGGGCTTTAGCTCCCAGCTTACCGACCGACTCCAAATCCGCGGGGATGTGAGCAGCCAGTATATTTCCGCTTTGGTCATGAATGCTCCCCTGCTGCCAAAGGGGCTGACGCTCGAACTGACCGGCAAGATCGGGTCTCGTACCTACATCGAGATGACCTTGGAGCTGATGAAGGAATTTGGCGTGAACTACACCTTTGAAGGAAACATCATCTCCATCAAGCCCCAATCCTACCAGCCTACACGCTTTGCGGTGGAAAGCGACTGGTCTGGAGCAAGTTATTGGTTTAGCCTGTTGGCTTGCGCCGAGGAGGGAGAGCTCTATCTGACCGGCTTAAAGGCAAATAGCCTACAGGGAGATTCCCAGATCGTAGGCATCATGGATAAACTTGGGGTACAGAGTGAATTTGACCCCCAAGGCGTCAGATTGACCAAAAAACCCATAGAAGGAATAGACCACATCGATTTTACCCACTGTCCGGACATTGCTCAGACAGTAGCCGTTACCTGCGCCTTGTTGGGGCGTAGCTGTGACTTCACCGGGCTTGAAAGCCTACGGATCAAGGAAACCGACCGAATAGATGCTTTGCAACGGGAGCTTGCAAAAATCCATGCCGGACTGGAAGAGCGGCAAGAGGGCGTTTTCACCCTCGTCCCCAGCCACCATCTTCCCGACCGGGTACAGATTCATACCTACGACGACCACCGCATGGCCATGGCCTTTATGCCTCTGATGGCTAAGATGGAGGTGGTTTTTGACGATCCGGAGGTAGTCAACAAGTCCTACCCCAGCTTTTGGAAGCATGTGTCGCTTCTAGGCGTGGAACCCTTGATTCAACAATAGATACGTGTCAGCAAGAATCGAGCATGATGCAAACGACACACACTGGATCGACTATCAAACATGCGACCCGCCGGAAGTGCGGGACAGGTTATGACCGCTGAAAAACAATTGTAAACAGATGAAGGGGGTCTATTCAATCGTCCTGTTGGTCGTATCAAATGCGTTTATGACGATGGCCTGGTATGGCCACCTGAAATTCAAAGAACTCAAGTGGTTTGAAAACCTCGGGCTGATCTCCATCATTTTGATAAGCTGGGGGATAGCCCTATTTGAATATTTCTTTCAAGTTCCCGCCAACCGATTGGGATATAAAGCTTACGGAGGCCCCTTTTCGTTGGTGGAACTGAAAGTTATACAGGAGGTGATTACATTGGTAGTATTCATGGCTTTTACCTTTCTGTTTTTCAAAAATGAATCATTCCGCTGGAACCACCTGGTAGGCTTCGGCTTCTTGCTACTGGCTGTCTATTTTATATTCAAAAAATGATTAATCTCCCGAGGGAGGCAATGGTATGAATGAAGTATTGGAAACCAAAAAGCTTAACATCGCCATTCAGGGCGTACCGGGTTCTTTTCACCATCAGGTAGCCCAGCAGTATTTCGGCGAAAACATCGACTTAGGTGGCTTTCACACCTTCGAAGAAGTGGCAAAAAGTGTCGAATCCGGTACCGCTGATTTTGCGGTCATGGCCATCGAAAATTCCATTGCAGGCGCTATCCTTCCCAATTACGATATCATAGACCGGCACAACCTGTTCGTTTTTGACGAATATTACCTTCCCATTTCCCATAACCTGATGGTGTGGCCCGGTCAGGGCATTGCCGATATCCATGAAGTAAGATCCCATCCCATGGCCATCCTGCAGTGCAAAGTGTTTTTTGCGCAGCATCCCCATATTCGGCTGATAGACGACGTAGATACCGCCTACGTTGCCCAAGTAATCGCCGAAAAGAAACTCAAGGGTGTAGGGGCCATCGCCAGCCCCAAAGCAGCCGAATACTACGGGCTGGAAATCATCGCCTCCAATATACAAACCGTTAAAAATAACTTTACCCGGTTTATCCTGCTTCAGCGTGAGAAACCGGAGATCAAAGAGGTCCCTTCCAAAGCCTCGCTGAAAATCACCATCCACAATCAAAAAGGAGGTCTGGCCAAATTACTCACCGTGATGAGCGAACACGACTTGGATCTCACCAAGATCCAATCGATCCCCGTAATCAACAAGCCTTGGGAGTACGCATTTTTTATCGACACGCTGATCGGCGATTACGACCGCTTCCGTCAGGCCATTGGTCAGATCCAAGAGAGCTTCGGTGAGGTGAAAATATTCGGGGAATATCAAAACCGAAAGATATGAAGGGATTTTCCAAACGACTGGGAGAGGTGAAGGAATATTACTTCTCAACCAAGCTAAAGGAAGTAGCGCAGCTTCGGCAGGCAGGTCATGCGATCATCAATATGGGTATCGGCAGCCCGGATCTGCCACCGCACCCGAATGTAATCAATGCTTTGAAAAGTGCGGCTGAAGACCCAAAAGCCCACGGCTATCAGTCTTACACCGGTATTCCGGCACTGCGAAATTCCTTTGCCGCATTCTATGATCGGTACTATGGGGTACCCCTGGATCCCGAACAGGAAATCCTACCACTAATGGGATCCAAAGAAGGTATCATGCATATTTCCATGGCCTTCTTGGATGAGGGAGATGAGGTATTGATCCCCAATCCCGGCTACCCTACCTACACCTCCGTTACCAAGCTGCTGAATGCCACACCCCTTTACTATGAACTGGATGAAACCAGCAACTGGGAGCCCAACTGGGAGCAACTGGCCCAAATGGATCTGAAAAGGGTGAAGCTGATGTGGGTAAATTACCCCAACATGCCCACCGGTGCAGCCGGAAACACAGAGCTCTTTCAACGTTTGATCCACTTTGCAAAAGCCAACGAGATCTTATTGATCAACGACAATCCCTACAGCTTTGTGCTGTATGAGGAAGCCATCAGTCTGTTGGCCGTACCCGGTGCCAAAGAACATGCCTTGGAATTGAACTCGCTAAGCAAGAGTTTCAATATCCCCGGATGGCGGGTGGGGATGCTCGCAGGACGGAAAGACTACCTACAGGCAGTACTTCGGGTGAAAAGCAACATGGATTCGGGCATGTTTTTGGGTCTACAGCAGGGGGCCGTTGCGGCACTCAACCTGGGCAAAGACTGGTTTGCGGAAAACAACGCCATCTATTCGCGTAGAAGGGAGCTGGTGTGGAAGCTGGCAGAAAGGCTGGGGCTGCAACTCATGAAACAACCGGGCGGCATGTTTGTCTGGACCAAGGTCCCTACGGGAACCGACGCCCTAGCAATGGTCGATAGCCTGCTGCACGAGAAGCACCTCTTCGTCACCCCTGGAATGATCTTTGGCAGTGCCGGAGAACATTTTATCCGTTTTTCCTTATGCGTTTCTGAAGAAGATATTTTGGAGGCTTTGAATCGGATTGAACACTGATTAACAAACAATATTACCCATAAAATTGAGCCTACCTACCGGACAGGCAGGCATCTCAATAAACCGGGAAAAGTTATGGTAACTGAAAAACAATTATAAACAGATGAAAAAGATACACATTATTGGTCTGGGACTGCTTGGGGGATCATTTGCCTTGGTGCTGAAAAAAAAGCGACCCGACCTGGTCATCACCGGTTACGACCAAAACCCTATCCACTTGGAGCAAGCCCAAGCTTTGGGCATGATTACAGAAGCCAAAGAAAAACCGGACCCGGACACCGATGTAGTGGTCTTGGCTACTCCTGTGGATACACTGAGCAGCCTTTTGGAGCAAACCCTCGCTGAGACGGGAGATAAGACCTTGGTATTCGACTTCGGTTCTACCAAGGAATTGATCTGCGAGAAAATCGCCCAACATCCAAAACGTGCGAATTATCTGGCCGTACACCCCATAGCCGGTACGGAAAATTCCGGCCCTAAAGCCGCAGAGGAAACCTTGTTTGACGGCAAGGTGATGATCATCTGCGAAATGGAAAAAACAGACGTGCACCTGAAGGGTATGGCCTATGAGCTTTTTGAATTGATGAACATGAAGCTTCGTTTCATGGATCCCAAAGACCATGACCTGCATTTGGCATTTGTATCACATCTATCGCACGTGACCTCGTTTATGCTGGGCAAGACGGTGCTGGACAAGACGGCGGATGAAAAGCACATCTTTGACATGGCCGGCAGTGGATTTGCTTCTACAGTGCGTCTGGCAAAAAGCTCTCCGGCGATGTGGGCCCCAATATTTGTCGAAAATCGCAAAAATCTCCTGGAAGCCATGGATTCCTACATTGCCCATATGCAGGATTTTCGGGATAAAATCGCCGCAGAAGACTACAAAGGCTTGGCAGACGAAATGGCCGAGGCGAATAAAATCCGGGATATTTTGGATTTGGATAAAGGAAGGTAAAGCAGGCTCTTTTGATGCTGCTTGTCTGAACAAAACCAACTACTTGGGGGAAGTCGAGAAAGATCGGATTTATATTGGGATCGTGGATAAATTAAAGGAGAAAGGTACAATATTGTCGGGATTTTGCGAAATTAGAGCGTCTTTCCAAACCTAAACAGGTAGAGCCTCTATGACAGACCTTCGCATAAAATCCGAATACGGCACGCTAAAAGCCGTATTGATGCATCGCCCCGGTAAGGAAATCGACCGGCTCACTCCCTACAACAAGCATCTATTGCTATTTGAGGACGTCCCTTACCTGGAAGATATGCAACGAGAGCATGACTATTTCCGGTCCTTACTCTCCCAAACCACTGGCGCCAAGGTGTACCTGCTGCATGAACTGTTGATGGAGGTGCTGCTCGATAAAAAACTACAGCATTTACTTCTCACTGAGGGACTGAAAAAATACCGACTGGGATACTTGGCCGACGAATTTATGGAGAAGCTTTCTACTTCGGAATGCGCAACCGCACTTATCGCAGGTATAAAGGTTCACGAAGCCAGGCGTAAGATGAAAGGGCTTCAACTGGAAGAGCTCTTGGATTTTGCCTACCTCATACCCCCCATTCCAAACCTCTATTTCCAGCGGGACACCGCGGCTATCTGCCCGGGGGGTATGCTGTTTTCCAGTATGCGTAACGAGGAAAGACAGCGGGAGGCAGATCTGGTACGCGCTGTGTTTGAAAACCACCCGGATTTTAGAAACCAAATACACCGGGTATATCCCAAAGACAACCAAAACAATCCGCCTTGCATAGAAGGTGGCGATATCATCATCCTCTCAGAAAAGGCTATCGCCGTGGGCGATTCCGAGCGAACAGACGAACGGTCTATCTATCATTTGGCCAAGCAGTTAATTTCAGAAGGAACCATCGAGCGTGTGTACAAAGTACAACTGCCAAAAAAACGAAATTTCATGCACTTGGATACCGTTTTTACAGTCTTGGATGAAAACCTTATCTTAACGTATCCCGATGCGCTGGAAGCGGTAGTACAGACCTCTGTTTATACTCTAAAAAGTCGAGAGCAGGAGGTGGTCCACATCAAGAAGACCATTCTCAAGGAATCCCTCGCCGAGATCCTCCAGTTGGAAATCCCCCACCTCCAAATCATACATACCGGCAATGGCAACCCGGATTATGCCCTACGCGAGCAGTGGTTTGACGGGGCCAACGTGCTGACCATCTCCCCCAGAAGGGTGATATCCTACAGCCGTAACAAGCATACCAACCGGGCACTACGCGATGTGGGGGTGGAAGTATTGGAAATCCCGTCCTCGGAATTGTCCCGAGGGCTGGGTGGACCAAGATGTATGACCATGCCGATCAGCCGAGCGGACTTTTAATACTTAAAAACTGTCGAAGAAGGAGCGTCTGCGCGATACTTTCAAGTCCCGCAGGATGTTTGATTTTACGCGGATGTCTATGTTGTAGCTGGTGAAGCGGCCAAAAGGCACCCAGTTTACGTTCATCTGCCAGCAGTGCAGATCCCGCGCTATTCCGATCATCGTTTGGGTGATGTTGCCGGCAGTGACATCAAAACCGGAATTAAAGTTTACCTTCCATTTATCCGAAAGGCTGATGTCGCCGGATATGTTAATAGCTTGGGTGATTCGGGGATCGCCGGTAGTTGGTCTATTGTAGCTGAGGTTATACCCAAAGGTCATATTCCATGGAATGGACCAGTCAATGTATTGGCTGGGATCGTTTGCAATGCGGTCGATCTCATTTTGCACAAACTCCGTCATCTGGCCGCCATTATTCAAAAAATCGTTGGTCAATTCGTCCCTTACCTCTCCGGGAGATTTCTCAGTTTTACTGGGGTTTAGGCTTCCGTTTAGGTTCATTGTTGCGCTTCGGATCGTTCCGATGCCCTGCCCCCGCCTAAAGGCAAAATCGTTGATACGAGATATTCGTTCCTGCCCGTTGATAGTGTAAACACCGGTGGCATAGGGGTCTAGGTTGGCGCTCAGGAAAACTGAAATCTTGTTATCAAACAGCGAGGTTCTGGTATTCATGTTTATTGGCGCCAGCTGAAACGAGTCAGCCGCAAAGTTATAATTGGTGGCGATGTTTAGCGTCTGCAGTAGGGGAACTTTTTTGGTCTGAACTTCGGCGGTATCACTTTCCATTCTGACCTTGGCTTCCACCACGTTTCGGATATTGATGCTAAGGGCTTTGGCTTCGCCCATAGGTGCACCCCCATACAGAAAACCCTGATAACGGGACAGCCGCTGGGTGCGCCCGGAGGGGTCTACCTGAACTTCTTGGTAATACCCAAATCGGGGATCCGAAAAATCCGGCGTGGAGGAAAAGCCAAATGTAGGCTGCATGTGGTGGCGGATTGCTTCGATCTTCGATCCCTTCTTGAAGGTGTAAAATCCGTAAATGTTGGTGGCCATATTAAAGGAGGCATTGTAATACCCCACCCGATTGAAACCCTGCTCCAAGATACGGTCCAAGCGGCCCTCTTGTGGATTGAAGTAATAGTTTATCCGCTCCAGGTACCAAAGTTCGGTAAAATTCATAGACGCCGTCCCGGTAAAGAATCGAAACAGGGTAAAATTCGAGGAAACCGGCACCGTGTGCCTAAACCCATTATCCGCTTCCCTCAGGAGCTGCGGCATGTTGGCAAAGGTAAATGGAAGAATGTTAGGAGCATTTGGCTGGTTAAACATCTCCAGATCGTTTCGAAGCAGGTTAGGATCGACGCCAAACTCCGGTGTGATCCGGTTATTGATGGAATTCTGGGCATTGAAGTTCCATGCGATATTCAGGGTCTTCAGCGGCTCAAATTTGATATTTCGAAACGGGTTTTGTCGGTTCATATTAATGGCCACATCGGGCAGCAGCAGGTTTACCTCATCCGTCACCTGATTTTGGGAATGCCGCAGATTGGCAGACATACTGAAGGGCGTACCTACGAAGGTTTTGCTGTAGGCAATGTTAGAGGAGAAGTCAGACGAGGTGTTTTGTTGAAAGTTAGCCTGCTGCAAGACATTGTCATTGTAGGACTTGGTTCCGAAGTTAGCAGAAGCCGAAAACCGGGAATTTCCGCGAGATTCTGGCGTGTGGTTCCAGCGCAACCAAAATGCATCGTAGGAAATGGGGTTTTCGGCTGTTTCCGGGCTTTGGAACTTCTGAAAATCCACATTAAAGCCTCCCTTAAAGCGATAACGCTTGTTGTAAACAGAGGCGGTCTTTACTCCCCAACCGCCTAATGAAAAGACTTCACCGGTCACCTTGGTATGGATGTAGTCGTTTAGGGCAAAATAATAGCCAAAGTCCCTCAAGAAGAAACCCCGTACCTGTTCCTGCCCATAGGATGGAAAAAGGATGCCGGAAACCTTTTCCTCGGGAGTGTCCGGGATGATTCCGAACGGCAGTCCCAAGGGTGTGGGAATCCCATTAAAATACAGATTAAAGGGCCCTGAAACGACCTGTTTGCCCCGAATGGATTTGATCTTGGAAGAAGATATGTGCCAATGCGGCTCCAGGAGGTCACAGGTTGTATAAAAACCTTTGTTCAGGTAGATACTCCCATCGCGGCCCTTCTTGACGGTCTGTCCACGCAGAAGCCCTTCATCCTGCTGAGTAACCACATCCGAAATAATGGCTTTGCTTGACTTGAAATTATACCGCATGTCTTTGCGGATCTCGTAGATGCTGGATCCTTCCTTGAACATGGGGGTACCCTGAATCACTCCGGTGGTATCCGCAAGTCCGGATGCATAGAGCTCGCTTTTTTCCCAGTCAATCACGATATAATCCGCATCTAAGCGAATGTTTCCATACTCAAACCAGGCTTGCTTATACAGAAACACCTTATTTTGAGAAAAATCAGATACGATGCTGTCTTCGGCAAAATAATTGATGACGGTTTCAATATCTCCTATTTGGGCCAACTCTGCAGAATCGGGCTCCAGCATTTCAGGTTCTATGGAGAGAATACTGTCAGGGAGCGAAGGCAACAAGGTATCCGGACTGGCGGAAGGGTTGATAAGGGTATCGGGTACAATAAATTCTCGTTCTACGGGTCGTCTGCCGGGTTCCTGTCCCAATAAGTCCTGGCAAAGAAGGGTTAGGAGCGTTACGGAAAGAAATACGAGCCTAAGATTATGCACCGTTTATTTCTGTTTGCTTCAAAAATTTATAAATTTTGCGTAAAGTTAACTTTAATAACGTTTATGAAACGAAGGAGGCCAAAAAATATTCTCATTATTTCCCTACTCACCTTCTCCTTGATTTTTACAGGTTTTGTCCCTACTGGTAATAAACGGACCTCGGAATACAAGCTGCGTAGGATTGTGATTGATGCCGGGCATGGAGGTAAAGACCCCGGCACAGTGGGCAAAATCTCGAAGGAAAAAGACATTGCCCTCAGCTTGGCCCTGCAGTTGGGTAAATACATCAACGACCTCCTGCCCGAAGTAGAGGTCATCTACACCCGCAAGTCCGACACCTTCATCGAACTCAAAGAACGCGCAAATATCGCCAACCGAAACAAAGCTGACCTGTTTATTTCCATTCATTGCAATGCCACCTCTGCCACGCAGGTATACGGCACGGAAACCTTTGTGATGGGAAATAAGAACTTTAACGCCAACTTCGAAATCGTAAAGCGTGAGAATGCGGTAATCTTACTCGAAGACGATTACGAGGAAAACTACGAGGGATTTGATCCTTCTTCGCCGGAGTCCTACATGATGTTTAACCTCATGCAAAAGGCCTATTTTGCCAACAGCCTTTCCTTGGCCGAAAAGATCGAAAATGACTTCAAAACGAGGGTAAACCGGTACAGCCGGGGAGTCAAACAGGCCCCATTTTACGTGCTTTGGACGACCGGTATGCCCAGCGTATTGGTAGAGGTGGGGTTTCTGTCCAACACAAATGAAGAGCGATACCTCAATAGCAAAGACGGCCAAACCTACATTGCGTCCGGTTTGTTTCGTGCCATTAAAGCCTACAAAGAGGAAATTGAGTCATTTTAACCGTCTTCCCCTGCTGCCTAGGTACCGACTTTTTCAAATTATTGGTAAATTTACGGGGTACTTGACAGCACTAACAGGGTTTGCGCATGGACATATTAAACGAAAAGGAATTAACTGCGCTGGTCTCTCTCCTCGATGATCAAGACCCGGAGGTAAAGGACCACGTACGGGGAAAAATCATTTCACTGGGCAATGACATTATCCCGTTTTTGGAAAAGAAATGGGAGGATAGTTTTGACCCGGTTATCCAAAAAGAGATCGAAGACCTGGTGCACGAACTTCAGTTTTCGCTGCTGAAAGAGCGTCTTCGCTCATGGAAAAAGGATTCTGACCAAGAACTCCTTCAGGGTTTATGGATCATCAACACCTTTCAGTACCCCGAGTTGGAATTTGAGACCTTGAATGCCTCCATGCACCAAATCTATTTTGACGTGTGGACTTCCTTTGACAATCACCTCTCCCCCTATGAACAAGTCCGCACGATCAACAGCGTGCTGTTTCATGAATTAAAATTTGCGGCCAATACCAAAAACTTTCATTCCCCGAGCAACAGCATGCTTAGCATCGTATTGGATTCAAAAAGGGGCAATCCAATAAGCCTTTGCTCGGTGTATTTGTTGGTAGCGAAAAAACTAGGGCTTCCCATCTACGGCGTGAATCTGCCGAACCTTTTTGTGCTCACCTTCAAAACTGCGGAAACGACCTTTTACATCAACGCCTTCAACAAAGGCCTGATCTTCACCCGCCACGATATTCTGAATTACCTGGAGCACCTCAAATACGAACCCAAGGAGGAGTACTTCGAACCCTGTGAAAACATCGAGATTATCCGCAGGACACTTCGAAACTTGAAGCTGTCCTTTGAAAAAATCGGTGAGCCTGAAAAAGCCCACGAAGTGCAAGAACTCTTGGATATTCTATACGAAGACTGAGGCTACTGTAGACGGACATTGCAGCCAACCGCCCGGGTGGAGGCCGGACTGGGATTTTTGCGGGCCAGGATATTTCCCAACGCAGATTCGAGGTACTTCATCTGCGCACTTTCTGCCGACTGCGGATTGTTGTCTATGGCCCCTTTGTATACCACCGAATAACCCGTTGGGCCATTACTGATAACCACGGCCTCCGGAATCTTGGTGACCTCCAGGTACCGGGTCATTTTCTGTTCGGTATCCATCAGGTAAGGCATCAAATATCCTTTTTGTGCGGCGCGGTCGGCCATGTCGGCAAGGCTTTCACCGCTTCCCTGACCTGCATGTGGATTTACCATCGCAAACACGAAACCCTGCACCGCATACTCCTCATACAATTTATTGATGCGTGCTTCGTACAGCTTGGAAAAAGGACATCCCAAACTGGAAAATATGAGCACCACCGCCTTGGAGGAGCGATACTCCTTCAGCGAAAAAACCTCCCCTGAGACTGCGTCCTGCAACTCGATATCTGACAGTCGTTGTGCCTCCGCCTCTCCCACGAGGTGCAGGCATACCAAACCAAAAACCAAGATCCTTAAAGCCTTTTTCATTGTATTGACGAGCAGTGCCTGATAAGCTACTATTCCCGTACAAAAATCAGGCATTTTTTGCAGAATTTACCCAAACGACGTACTTTTTTACCAAATTGTGTACGTGAGTACCATGTCACCCTCCAACATAACCCGTACTTCGTAATGATGGTCCGAGTTTCCCGTGCCGGAGATTCTGCCTTTGATTACCTCAGTGCTTGCGTCAAAACGCTGCAGGGATATGTTTTCCTTTAGGCTAATGCCCTTCCTTCCTTGACATTTAAAGATCGATTCCTTCGCAGACCAAGCGATGGTATGAAGCAGGACATCTGCATGTAAGAATTCCAACTCACGGTCTTGTAGGAATTTATGCCCTACCTTTACCGTCTTTTCACGGACATTCTCCAGATCAATGCCGACCGGCATCTCCCGATGAAAAATCGCCGCAGCTACGTGCGTGCAATGAGACAAGGATACATGCCCATAGCCGTCCATGGGGTAAGATTTCCCATGGGGATCTTTGTAAAAGCCCGGGTAGGGAAGCGAAATCAGGTCTAGCGCGGATTTTACCGCAAGGCGCGCCGCTTTCCATTCCAGGCGCTTTTGTGGATGGCTGATATTCGCATAGGAAAGCTTCTCTCTAAAACTCAAAAAATCCAGGTCAGTATCGGGAAGATCATGAATATTATTGACCGCAAACGCCGATAACGGGCTAATTTTTTCTAATTTTGTTTGCATGCGTAAATAAGGCGGGGGTGGTGATAAATTACGTGCAATATATGTCAAAAATTACAGTAAATAAACTACATACGCTTGCAGGCCACAATCATTCCATCTTTGCCTTAGCCGAAGGGGTAAATCCGCGGTTTTTTTACACAGGTGCCGGAGACGGCTATGTGGTCGAATGGGACATGGATCATCCGAAAGACGGTAAGCTGATCGCAAAACTCCCCCACTCCGTATACGCCCTCGCCGTAGATCCTGTACGCAATCTCTTGGTTATTGGGCACAATTTTGAGGGAATACACGTCATTGACCTTACCGATAGAAAAGAAATTTGGTCGCTCAAACTCACATCGCAACCGATATTTGACCTAGCGATCGCCGGAGATACATTGCATGTGGCCACAGGAGACGGGGTTCTCATCGTGGTAGATATGGAAGAAAGATCCCCGCGAAAGCACATCAAGCTTAGTGACGCGGCCCTTAGATCCCTAGCACTGCATCCACGTGGCGGGCAGTTGGCGATTGGATCCTCGGACCATTCCGTAAAAATCATTGAAACAAACAGTTACAGCCCCGTGGCTAAGCTGGATAAACACAGCAATTCCGTCTTTGCACTAGGGTATTCCCCAGACGGAAACATCCTCATCAGCGGTGGCAGGGACGCCCATCTACATATTTGGGATGCTGCCAATTTCAATTTGGAGAAAAGCATCGTAGCCCACATGTTTGCGATTAATTACCTATCTTTTCGGGATGATGGCAGATATTTTGTAACTTGTAGTATGGACAAGTCCATCAAACTTTGGGATGCCCATCAGTACCAGCTGTTGAAAGTAATCGACAAAGGACGCCATGCGGGACACGGCACCTCGATAAACAAGGTTTTTTGGAGCCGACATAACGGGCAGGTGGTAGCCGTAAGCGATGACCGTACCGTATCAATATGGAACATTGAAGTCTAATTCTTATGAAGATAACGCCGTTGGATATCCGTCAAAAAACCTTTGAAAGACAAATCAGAGGCTACGACAAAGAAGAAGTATCAGCCTTTTTGACCTACCTATCCCAAGAATGGGAAAAAGTTCTCGACGAGCAAAGGACACTGCAGCTCAAGTTTGAACATGCCGACAAAGAGGCCCAAAAGCTGAGGGAAATCGAACAGTCCCTCTTTCGGACCCTAAAAACCGCCGAAGATACCGGTGCAAGCATCATAGAGCATGCAAATAATACTGCCGACCAAATCCTAAAAGAAGCCCATATGGAAGCCGATTTGCTAAAATCGGATGCGACCAATAGGGCTAAAAACATGCAGGAGCAGGCCGAGTCCAAATCAAAGGGAGTGATTGAAGACCTTAAGGAAGCTGTATCCATGCTTACCGAAGCATACGAACAGTTGCTCGACCAACGGGAAATCCTACTGGGTAACCTGCGAAATCTGGCACAGGATACCTTGGAAAATATACGCATTTCGCAAGAAAACTTTCAGCAAATAGACCTCTCCCTCCCCAAGCAACAGGTAAAACAGCTCCTGGAAGGTGACTTTTTGACCGCTGATGCCGATGCGGAGTCGTACGAACCAGAGATGGAACTTATCCTAAAGCCAGAGATTCCGGATGCCGAACGGATCTATACCGAGGGAGACGAAGCCACTCTGCCAGATGAGGGGCCAGCCGAATTTGAGGCAGAATCCGAAGAAGACACGCCAGAAGCAGCTTCCGAAACAGCTGAGAAGAAGGAAAAACCGGAGTCAACCGCCAATCCCAAAAGTAAAAACGGCACAGGAACGGGTTCATTTTTTGACCAGTTTGATTGATGGGAAAGGTATCACTTGAAGGCATCGAATTTCACGCCTACCACGGGGTCTTCTCTGAAGAAAAGAAATTGGGGAACCGGTTTACGGTAGACATCCACGTGCACACCGACTTTACTCGGGCCATGTTGGAGGATGATCTAAAAGCAACGGTGGACTATTTCCGAATTTATCAGATTGCCAAGTCCCACATGCAGGAACCGGTGAAGCTGCTGGAGCACCTGGCCCATCGGATGATTCAGGATATTCTTAAGGCCTATCCCACCTTGACAGAGATAGACATCATTATCAAAAAACACAACCCCGCTTTGGGAGGAGTGGTCAATTATTCCGTGGTGAAGGTAAGCTACCCGTCCGATTACCGGTACTCCCAATCATAGGCCATGCCCTGTCGGCAAGATATTTATCCCCTCGCTAACCGCACACCGGGATTTTAGCCGCCTCCTATTTTTCCACTATGTACACAAAAAACCAAGTCAGCAAAATCAAGCAGGAATTTTGGACAGCATTCGGCTTGTACATGAAACCCGTTCCATCTGCCGAGGGCCGGCGAATACAATGGCAGAACTACAAGACCGGTATCAAAGGCATCTATTTCCGGATGAAAGCCGAGCGGCATTTTGCATCAATAGGCATAGAAATTGCGCACCCAGACCCGGATATTCGGCAGCTGCTTTTTGAGCAGTTTCAAGAGTTCGAAAAAATACTGACCGCCGAGCTGGGTGAACCCTGGCACTGGGAACTTCATGGGGAAACAGAATCCGGACAACCAATCGCCAGAATTGAAAAAAGGCTAAACCTGGTAAGCGTGATGGATCAGAGACAATGGGCTGACATCATTTCCTTCTTAAAACCGCGTATCGTGGCGCTAGATGCTTTCTGGTCCAATATGAAATACGGATTCGAAGGACTCAGTTGATGGGATATGTATCAGGCATCGTGCCGCTTTGGCATATCCGAATTGACAAAGGTAAATCCCCGGGCCTCGCTGCTTTCGAAAAAATCAATATGCATTCCCATCAAAAACATGACATGCTTCTTTTCTATGAGAATTTTCAAGCCCTCCCATTCAAACACCTGATCGTCCGACTTGGGCTTGTCAAAACCCAACATATACGAAACGCCTCCACATCCGCCGCCCTTCACCCCGACCCGCAGCGTATATTCACTGGGAATGTTTTTATGGGCCATGATGTTTTTGATTTCATCCAGCGCCTTGTCCGAAATACTTATTGGATTTAACATGACAAATAAATCCCGTTATGGATACAAAGGTTCAAAGATACGGTAGAAAAAGCCACTGTGTATAGTATGGTAAGCATAGATTGTAGATATTAGAACTTTAATACCAAGCGACATGGAATGGATTGCGGATCTCTTAAAGATCTTATTACCCGCCGGGCTGGCGGTTTACGGCATGTATATTGTTACCCTTTCCTTTTTGAAAAAGGAATGGGAAAAGCGGGTGCTGGAACTCAAGACCAAAAACACCGACACCATTCTGCCTCTTCGGATCCAGGCAGCAGAGCGTCTTTGCCTTTTGCTGGAGCGCATCACACCAAACAATCTGGTGCGGCGTATTAACCAAGGAGGTCTTTCTGCGTCAGAGCTATATGTGTTGCTGATAAATGAGGTGCGCGAAGAGTTTAACCACAACCTTTCCCAACAAGTGTACTTCTCCGACGATGCCTGGGAAGATGTGCGAAACGCTGTAGAACAGGTCATCACCTTAATCAATCGTGCCAACCAAGGATTGGCTTCCGAAGCGCTGGGCATTGAGCTTGCAAAGCGCATATTTCAGCTATCGCTGGAAAGTGAAAATGACGTGGTGGCCAGTGCCCG
Organism: Lunatimonas salinarum; assembly: GCF_017811155.1. Classification (GTDB taxonomy): domain Bacteria; phylum Bacteroidota; class Bacteroidia; order Cytophagales; family Cyclobacteriaceae; genus Lunatimonas; species Lunatimonas salinarum. Next base: position 137,347 of record NZ_JACVCV010000008.1, read on the forward strand.
CAAAAAGATTAAATCTGAAATCCAGGTATATTTCTAACTTACCTATTATGAACATTAAGGAAGAATACCATCAGGTCTTTGAGAAAGCAAAGGCCATCTACATGGCCCGGGCGCAGCGTATCGCGGCCTCTGAGTCAAAGCTGAAGCACCTGCTGCATCAGGTACGGGTAAAAATCTCCGACCTACTGGATACTCCGCTGGTAGCCGGAGCCCGGGCACAGCTAGAGATATTTGTCCGAATGCTGACCGCCCATATAAAGGGCGAATACAAAAGCCTGTCCGGCCGCTCGTTAGGATTGCTTGTACTAGCCCTTTTTTACTTTGCCTTACCGTTGGACATGGTTCCGGATTTTATTCCTTTTGTAGGTTATGTGGACGACTTATCCGTGCTGCTTGGCATTTACAATAGCCTAAAGGCCGATATCGAAAGATTTCAACTATGGGAACAAAACGGCCGTAACACGGATATGCCAGTATGATAAAGAGAGTCGCCTTTGTTGCCGGGGGATCCGGATTGGTGGGAATGCAAGTGCTGCACCAGCTATTCAAAGATCCGGAATACACCTTTGTCATCTCATTTGGCAGAAGGGAACTTGCCATCAAGCACGAAAAACTCCTACAGGTAGTGGTGGATTTTGAGAAATTGCACCTTACCAACCTGATCGAAAAAATCCGGCATCGAAACATGGGGGGAAATTACCACCCATTGATAGAATGGTTGGAAGAAAAATCGGCGGAAATACACGGCTTCTGCACCTTGGGCACTACCATCAAAAAAGCGGGGTCAAAGGAAACATTTTACCAAATTGACCACGATTACGTGGTAGACTTTGCCCAATGGGCCTACCATCAGGGCGCAAGTAAATTTTTGTATGTCAGCTCCATCGGTGCCAATCCCCAATCCGGCATTTTTTATAGCCGCGTGAAGGGTGAAACCGAGGACGACCTAAAACTCATTGCCTTTCACTACCTGGCGATTTTTCAGCCATCGGTATTGCTGGGGAACCGCCGGGAATCCAGGCTGGGTGAAGAAGTCGGCTCCTTGGTCATGCGGGGTGTCACCGCCCTTGGCCTGCTTAAAAAATACAAACCCATCTACGATCACCAAGTCGCCAAAGCCATGCTGACCTATGCAAAGCGTTCTTCGGTGAAAATGATCGAAACTGTTTCCAACCGCGACATGCACGAACTTTAACCAATTGCCAATGATTGCCGTATTACAACGCGTCTCTGAAGCATCTGTGGCGATTTCCGGAAAAATTAAGGGGGAAATTAAGGCCGGATTGCTGATTTTGCTGGGCATAGAAGATGCCGACGGTGAGGACGACATTCAATGGATCAGCCGTAAAATCGTACAGATGCGCCTTTTCCCGGATGCAGCAGGAGTGATGAACCGGAGTATTCTGGAAGCGGGCGGCGACCTGCTCCTCATCAGTCAGTTTACCCTACATGCCAGCACCAAAAAGGGCAATAGACCCTCCTACATCAAGGCAGCCAAGCCGGAGGTAGCCATCCCGTGTTATGAAAAAACCATCGCCACGCTGACCGCCGAAATGGGCAAGCCCATTCAAACAGGTGAATTTGGCGCCAATATGCAGGTGGCCTTGGTAAACGACGGCCCCGTTACGATCATCATCGATTCTAAAAACAAAGTGTAAAACAAGGCTGTCCTGCGGCTTTTCCCATGCGTATGCACCAGAAACTCCCCTTTTTGACCATCGAAAACGCCACCATTCTCAAAAACGGTAAAGTCCTTTTTCAAGACTTGAATTTCTCCATGCAATCCGGTGAACAATGGGCAATAATCGCTTCCTCAGGTGCCGAGAAGACGGCCTTGCTGGAAACCCTGTATGGGCGGACCTCCGTCACGCAGGGGCGGATTACGCGCCATTTTTCCCATGCCTACCAGGAAGCGCAGTCCAAACTGGGCAAAGTGAACTCTTTTCGCGATCTGATGTCTTTTGTCTCCCAAGCCTACACGTTTAAAAATAAATCGAACGTACAGGAGTTTTACTACCAACAACGATTCAACAGCAGCGAAGCAGAAGAAGCGGACACCGTATCCGACTACCTAGACCGTGTGGAGGAAGCACGCCCCGGCTATTGGAACAAGGAAAATGCCATGGCCCTGCTAGCCTTGACTTCTCTTTCCGATAAGTCCTTGATCAAACTCTCCAACGGGGAAACCCGCAGACTGGCGATCGCCGCCGCACTGTTAAAAAACCCCCTATTATTTTTGATGGATCGGCCGCTCACCGGTTTAGATGTGGCGACGCGCGAAGCATTTGACGGCATACTGGAACAAATCACCCGCTCGGGCATTCAGGTAGTGATGACGACCTCTCCGGAGGAAATCCCCGCAGTGATCACCCATGTGGGCAGAATCAGCCAAGGACAACTCCTTCCCATGGAAGATAAATCACTGCTTAAGACCGAAAAAACGACGGTTTCCCCGGAAGAGACCGCACGCATCAAGCGGTTGATCGCCGATTATCCGGCAGTTGCCTACCATAACCTGATCGACCTGCGGGACGTATCCATTCGCTACGGAGACAGGCAGTTGCTCCAAGGAATCCAATGGACCGTAAAACCCGGTGAACGCTGGGTGCTCAAAGGCCACAACGGTGCCGGCAAGTCCACACTTATCAGCCTTTTGATTGGCGAAAATCCCCAGGCCTATGCCAGCGATTTTTACCTATTTGACCGAAAACGCGGCAGTGGAGAGTCTATATGGGATATCAAACGTCCCATTGGTTTTGTGTCTCCCGAGCTCAGCCGTTACTTTCCAAAAAACCAAACCTGCCTGAAAGTAGTCCTTTCCGGATTGTTTGATACGATGGGCTTATTTAGGCAGCCGACACCCGAACAAACCAAACTGGCCCTAGACTGGATGGAGGCCCTGCAGATACCCCATATCCAGCGGGTGTTGCTGCATCAGGCGAGCCTGGAAGACCAACGATTTTGCTTGCTGGCAAGGGCCCTCATCAAACAACCTGCCTTGCTGATTTTAGATGAAGCGGCACAGGGCATGGATGATGAACAGCGGACCCGATTCAAACACATCATAGACCACATTTGTCAGAAAACACCCATCGGGCTGATCTATGTAAGCCACTATGCCAACGACATTCCCGATACGGTAGATCACGAAATTCTCTTAGAAAATGGCAAACGAACCCATGCCCGAAAAATCCAGTCCGCTGACCATCGCTGACGCCCAAAAACGCGTAGATGAATGGATAACCACCATCGGTGTTCGCTACTTTAACGAACTTACCAACATGGCCATTCTTACAGAAGAGGTGGGAGAAGTCGCCCGCATCATTGCCCGCAAGTACGGAGAACAGTCGTTTAAGCAAAGCGATCGCGACAAAGACCTCGCCGATGAAATGGCCGATGTGCTATGGGTACTGATCTGCCTCGCCAACCAAACGGGAGTAGACCTAACCGCCGCACTGGAAAAGAACTTTGAAAAGAAATCGATCCGGGACAAGAACCGGCACAAAGAAAACAAGAAACTGTAACCCCGACCGTCGTCTGTGTCCCCTGAAAGTGGTCTGCGAGTACCCAATCAGCCACATGCTCAAATTGGGGAAGTTGATAAATCTTCCCCTAAATTTAACGAACTGATAGACACTGGCCCAAATTTAAATTTTTAGATTTAAAAACACTTTTTGGAAAAGCCTTTGGGATTTTGAAAAAGTTGTATGTCAGGGACTTTTACCGTTATCCCAAAAAAGTAGTCAAAAAGTTCGGAGAGAAGTTCGGAGAGAAGTATGGAAGATCTCCAGCCCCAATGGGAAAGTTATACGCTTTTGATTAAGGAAAGAGCTGATTTTAAGATCCTAACAGTCAATGGGTGATCATACGGATGATAGCAGAAGAAATCACGTTACTCTCGAGGAAATGGCCGAAAAAACAGGTGTCCGCACAAGGGCAGTCGACAAATACAAGCCAAGCTTAAGGCTGAGGGCAAATTGGATAAAGTTTCGGGTGATTCAATTCAAGAACAAACCTATCAATCAGATTTTGATAAGTTTATCGCGAAGAAAAATAATTGATTGCTTTAACGAAAACATAACAAAAATGAGTCAATTGAAGAAATATAGTAATCTAGAAAAATCTCAACTGACTCTTCTCTTTGAATTGGACAACGATGAGGAATCAGTTTCGATAATTAAATTAGGAGCATCAAAGAATAGGTTATCCATACATCATTACTTCCTCCAAAGGTAATCTGGCAATAATTTATTGCAATTTGCCTTGACCGAAATTCAACAGATTTGCGGTTATTTTTGCATATTGCTCCGGAATATCAAGTAGGTATACATTTTATGATTTTTTATAAAATTGGCTGATTTCCCATGCGCTGAATGATGTGATTTTATATCCGACTTTTTCAATGATAAGTTATCGAATTTTTAGCAGGGAAACAAGGTAATCTATCATTGATTCAAGTTCACCTGAGCATAATTTGATGGGGTGTTACATCAGAAAACGCCTTGTAGGACAGACTCACCGTTCGGGTATTCTGTCGGTCGAATGCTTACATGTTCTGAAGATTGAATGGTCTGTGGGGACACGGAGCATGTGGGGTTGAATGGTCTGTGAGGAAACATACCATGTGGTGGTATAATGAGTGTGATCTGTTAGTGTCCATAGGGCTTTATCAATACGACTTACCTTGCAAATGCCCACTTCCATTACTATCTTCCCACTTGGTTTTATTTTTGGTTTCAGATGGCTTTTAACGAAGACGCAAGGGTGAAAATCCCGGCAATTCTCCACCTTATACGGCTTGGCTACGTCTATATCCCTCAAGGAGAGCAGATTCGGCGGGAGGATTCCAATATTTTTGAAGAGATCTTTAGCCAAAGCGTCCAAAAGCTCAATCCCCATCTTGATGCATCGGATACCAAGCGGATATTGGATGAGGTTTCGCTTGAGCTGGATTATGAAGATTTGGGAAGAAAGTTTTACGAGCGACTGACGAGTGGGTCGGGAATCAAGCTGATCGATTTTCAGAATTTCTCCAATAATGCCTTTCACGTTACTACCGAACTCACCTGCAAAAACGGCGATGAGGAGTTTCGGCCCGATATCACGCTGCTCATCAACGGCATGCCCTTGGCTTTTATCGAAGTCAAAAAACCACACAACAGGGATGGCGTAATCGCCGAGCGCAACCGGATCAACCAACGCTTCAAGCAAAAGCATTTTCGCCGCTTTGCCAACATCACGCAACTGATGGTCTTTTCAAACAATATGGAGTACGAGGACGGCATTGTGGATCCGGTATTTGGAGCATTTTATGCCACATCGGCCTACAAAGACCTCCAATTCAACTATTTCCGGGAAGACCCTGAATATCCAGTCAAACAAGGCCTGAAAACCATCACGGAGGAGCAGGAAAACGCCATTTTGAAAGACACCAATCTGATGGTGATCAAACACAGCCCGGAGTTTCTGACCAACAAATCGGAATATACCCCAACGCATCGCATCCTTACCTCTCTTTTTAGCAGGGAGCGATTTGCGTTTATTCTCAAATACGCCTTGGCCTATGTAGCCGAAGAAAAAGGACTGGAAAAGCACATCATGCGCTATCCTCAGCTTTTTGCTACGCTCGCCATCGCCCAAAAACTCAGTGAAGGACGAACCAAAGGAATCATCTGGCATACGCAGGGAAGCGGGAAAACCGCCTTGGCTTTCTACAATGTCAAACACCTGACGGACTATTTTCAAAAACAAGGCGTCATCCCCAAGTTCTACTTTATCGTGGATCGGCTCGATCTGCTGATCCAAGCCTCGACCGAATTCAGCAACCGGGGACTGAAGGTGATTCAGGTAAACTCCCGGCAGGATTTCGCCAAAGACCTGCGTATCACCGGCGCCATCCACAACGATTCGGGCTTGCCGGAGATTACCGTAGTCAACATTCAGAAGTTTACGATGGACACGATGGTGGCTGAAGTGATGGACTATGACATCCATATCCAGCGGGTGTTTTTCCTCGATGAAGCGCACCGCAGCTACAACCCCAAGGGAAACTACCTAGCCAATCTGATCAATTCGGACAAAAAAGCCATCAAAATCGCCTTGACCGGCACTCCCCTACTTCGTGAGGTGGCCAAGGAATACGATTCCAAAACCCTTTTTGGCAACTACATCCACAAGTATTACTACAACATGTCCATCGCCGATGGCTATACCCTGAGGCTGATTCGAGAGGAGATCGAGGGTAAGTTTAAGATGGAGATGAAGGAACTGATGGATCAGATCAAGGTCCAAAAAGGAGATATTCCCCGATCCAAAATCTACGCTCATCCGAAGTTCGTACAAGCGATGCTGGACTATATCGTGCAGGACTTGATACAGTTCAGAAGGGACCAAGGCGATACCTCCTTGGCAGGGATGGTGGTCTGCGATTCTTCCGAGCAGGCGCGGGAACTTTTCAGGCTTTTTGAAGTGAAATTTGGGGAACAGGAAACCGACGCGGGAGTACTTTTGGCAGCAGCCCCACCGCCTCCAAGCTACGGCAGCCATGAGAATCCCAGTCTCAAGGCCGCCCTGATCCTGCACAACGAAAACGACAAGGATATCCGCAAAGACCTGGTTAAAGTGTACAAAAAGGGCAATATCGACCTGCTTTTTGTCTACAATATGCTCCTGACGGGCTTTGATGCTAAGCGGCTGAAGAAGCTATACCTCGCCCGTGTGATCCAAGACCACAACCTACTGCAAACACTCACCCGCGTCAACCGACCCTACAAGAAGTTCAAATACGGCTATGTGGTGGATTTCGCCGATATCTCAAGGGCCTTTGACCGGACCAATAGGCTGTATTTCGACGAGCTGCAGGAGCAATTGGGAGACGAGATGCAGCTATATTCCTACCTTTTTAAATCCCCCGCCGAGATCCAACAGGAAATCGTGCAGATCCGAGAGGTACTCTTCCAGTTTGATACCCAAAACAAGGAAATCTTTTCCCAACAAATAGCCGAAATCACCGACAAGAGCCATTTGCTGGAAATCGTCAAATCCCTCCGTACGGCCAAGGAACTCAAAAACATCATCGCGCTCAATGGCTACGAGGGCATGGAAGGTTTGGCGGATTTTGATACTTGGAACCGACTGCTGACTGTGGCCCAAAGCCGATTGGACAACCTGCATTTTGTGGAAAATATCGGTAATACCGACGCGACCACCAATATCATCAATACGGCTTTGGAGGATATCGTCTTCGAGTTTATCAAAGTCTCCGAAAGCGAACTCGTGCTCGCGGATCAGTTCAAAGACATGCTACGAAAAACCCGGGAATCTTTGCGGTATAATTTCGACCAACAGGACCCGGCTTTTGTAAGTTTGCGGGAGGAACTGGAGCGGATCTTCAAAAAGAAAAACCTCAGCGAAGTGAGTCAGCAGGATTTGATGGAAAACCTGCCCCTGCTGCGCAAGATCCACGAAAAGGCCAAAGAGCTCAACCGGGAAAATGCCAACCTCAAGTCCAAATACCAGCAGGACGAGAAGTTTGCCCGGGTGCACAAGCGACTGACCGAAAACGACGGACTCACCAAAAGGCAGGTGCAGATTCAGGCTGCTCTGATGAATGTGAAGGCTAAAGCCGATGAAACCATCCTAAATAACAAGAATATGCTCGATCATGAAGCCTTTTTCAAGCGCTACATGATGCAGCTCGTGACCCAGGAGTTTTTGCGGGAGCAAAAAATGAAACTTGATTTTCAGACTACCCAAAACATCAACCAATTGATCGTTTCCGAATACCTTACCCAGTTTAACAATACTTTCCTCAGATGACTCAGGATTTAACCTTTATCACCAAAACCAAACAACTCATCGACAACCTCAAAAGTGTCTGCGCCAACTTCGGCCTGGGCAACGATGGCAATGAGTTTAAGATCATTACCCAGGTTTTCCTGTACAAGTTTCTCAATGACAAGTTCCGCTACGAGGTCAAAAAGCAAAATCCCGAACTCGCCGCTGCCGAAAACTTCACCGAAGCGCTCAATGCCCTCGACGAGGAAGAGTACCAGTTTCTTTTGGCCTTGCTGGATCCTAACCTACCCCGATTGCATGGCTACCAGCTTATTTCCCACTTGTTCAACAAGCAGGCCGAGCCCGACTTTGCCAAGACCTTTGACGATACCCTGAGGCAGATCAGCATCGAAAACGCCGATGTCTTTTCTGTGAAGGCCTTTTCCGGAGCCAAAGACTCTCTTTTTGACGAACTGAGCCAGTTTATCTCCGACTCTTCCCAGCGGGATGCCTTTTGTCGGGCGCTGATTAATAAGCTCTTCGAGTTTAGCTTTGAGGAGATGTTTGAGGAGAAATACGACTTCTTCGCGACCATCTTTGAGTACCTGATCAAGGACTACAACAGCGACAGCGGAGGCAAATATGCCGAGTACTACACCCCGCATGCCGTGGCCCGCATCATGGCGGCGATCCTGGTTCCCGAACCGGTCAAAGGCGTGCGCTGCTACGATCCGAGCGCGGGTTCGGGCACCTTGCTCATGAGTCTCGCCCATCAAATCGGAGAGCAAAATTGCAGCATCTATTCCGAGGACATTTCCCAAAAGTCCAGCACCATGCTGCGACTGAACCTGGTGCTGAACGGGCTGACGCACAGCATTCCCAATATCATCAAGACCAATACGATCGCCCAGCCGTACTACCTGAACCAGAAGTTTGACTTTATCGTCTCCAATCCCCCTTTCAAGCTGGACTTCTCGGACTTCCGCAACGACCTGGAAAAGGACAGCTTTAAGGATCGCTTCTTTGCAGGCATTCCCAAGGTACCCAAGGCCAAAAAGGAATCCATGGCCATCTACTTGCTTTTTATCCAGCACATCATGCACAGCCTGAGTGAAAGCGGGCGGGCGGCGATCGTGGTGCCGACGGGCTTTATCACCGCTCAAAGCGGCATCGAAAAAAGCATACGCGAAAAGCTCATCAAGCAAGGCTGGCTGCGGGGGGTGGTCTCCATGCCGAGCAATATCTTCGCGAGTACGGGCACCAACGTCTCCGTGCTCTTTCTCGACAAGATGGCCGACTCCGAGCATATCGTGCTGATGGATGCTTCCAAACTGGGGCAAACGGTGAAGGAAGGCAAAAACCAGCGCACCGTCCTGACCCGAGAGGAAGAAAGCCTCATCATCGAGACCTTCAACCATCAGGAGGCAGTCGAAGAACTTTCCGTGGTAGTCAGCAAATCACAGATTGCCGAGAAAAACTACAGCTTCAGCGCCGGACAATACTTCGAGGTCAAGATCGACTATGTGGATATCACGGCGGAGGAGTTTCAGGAAAAGCTAAACGGATTTGAGGAGCGCTTGGTCGGGATGTTTGCCGAAGGGAAAGCCTTGGATGCGGAGATTTTGGGGAATTTGAGGAACTTGAAATTCGATCCCTTCGACTCCGCTCAGGGACCAACCTTCGACTCCGCTCAGGGACCCGGCTCCGGTGGCTGAGCGGAGCCGAAGCCAGCGGAGCCGAAGCCAGCGGAGCCGAAGCCAGCGGAGCCGAAGCCAGCGGAGTCGAAGCCAGCGGAGTCGAAGCAAACGGATCCGAAGCCACCATAAATCGAACACAGATCAAAAATGAAACCAAGAGACATCTTACTTTTCCAAAATGCTGAGCAAACCGTCAACGTGTCGGTCTATTTTCAAAAAGGGACCTTTTGGCTGACGCAAAAGACGATGGCCGAATTATTTGGTGTGAAAGTACCTGCTGTAAACAAGCACTTAAAAAACATCTTCGAAACAGGGGAGCTTGAGCCAGATTCAGTTATTTCCATTTTGGAAACAACTGCCGCAGATGGAAAAACCTACGCTACCCAATTCTACCGCTTGGAAGCTATCCTCGCTGTCGGCTATCGGGTGAATTCCATACAGGCTACCGACTTTCGGAAATGGGCTACCCAAACGCTCAATGAGTTTATCATCAAAGGCTTTGTAATGGATGATGAGCGACTGAAGCAGGGCAAGCACTTTGGCCAAGACTACTTTGATGAATTGCTGGAGCGCATCCGGGAGATCAGGGCAAGCGAGCGTAGGTTTTATCAAAAGATTACCGACCTCTATGCCCTGAGTACCGACTACGACCCGCAAAGTGTCCAAACCAAGGAGTTTTTTGCCATGGTTCAAAACAAACTGCACTGGGCCATCACCGGGAAAACCGCTGCGGAAATCATCTATGACGAAGCAGACGCGACCAAACTCTACATGGGATTGAAGACTTGGAAAGATGCACCCGATGGCAAAATCCAAAAAAGCGATGTATCCGTAGCCAAAAACTTCCTCTCCCTTCAGCATATCGGGGAGCTTAACCGCATCGTATCTGCCTACCTCGATCTGGCCGAAAACAATGCACAGCGCGGCAGGGCCTTTTCCATGCTACAATGGGCCAAGTTTCTGGACAGCTTCCTGGAACTCTCCAGCTATCCTATTCTGCGGGACAAGGGGAAAGTAAGCATGCTGGAAGCCAAGCTGAAGGCCGAGGGCGAATTTGATAAGTTTCGGGTGATCCAAGACCAAACCTATCAATCGGATTTTGATAAGTTGATTGCTAAGGTGAAGAAGTGAAGATTTCAAAGAAAAAAGAAAAGGAATAAAATGACCCATTTGAAGAACTATAAATTCGCTGATTTGTACGAGATGAGCTCAGGAATTTCATCAAAACCTGAGCAGGCTGGACATGGGGCGCCTTTTGTCTCGTTTAAAACAGTTTTCAATAATTACTTTTTGCCTGACATTTTACATGATATGATGGATACTGGCGAGGAGGAACAAAAAGTCTATTCGGTTAAAGAAGGCGATATTTTTTTGACAAGAACTAGTGAAACACTTGATGAACTAGGCATGAGTTCAGTGGCTTATAAGGATTATCCCTCTGCAACTTTTAGCGGGTTTTTGAAAAGATTACGACCTATTGATGACTATACAGTTTATCCAAAGTATATCGCTTTCTATTTGAGAAGTGATCTTTTTAGAAAAACCATGAACAATAATGCCATTATGACTTTGAGAGCAAGTCTAAATGAGCAGATTTTTTCATATCTGGATTTAATACTCCCTTCATTCGATCAACAAAAGAAAATTGGAGATCTTTTATTCTCGATCTACCAGAGGATCGAGCTAAACAAACGCATCAATGCCGAACTGGAAGCGATGGCGAAGCTGGTGTATGAGTATTGGTTTGTTCAGTTTGATTTTCCCTTCGACTTCGCTCAGGGCAAGCCCGATGTCAGCCTGAGCGGAGTCGAAGGCAGCGGCCCTTCGGCTCCGCTCAGGGGCCTTTCAGAAGGGTACAAATCTTCCGGTGGCAAAATGGTCTGGAATGAGGAATTGAAGAGGGATGTGCCGGAGGGGTGGAGAGGTGGGACGATATCTGATATTGCTACTTTAACCAGAGGTGTCACTTACAATAAGGATGACATTCAAGAAGAAGGAGCAGTTCGGACAGTCCCAATTTTAAGAGCCACCAATATCACGGGAAATCAAATTGACCTTAACAATATGGTGTTTGTTTCTGAATCCCTAGCTGATGAGGAACAAATCCTAAGACCCTATGATATTTTGATAACTATGTCGAGCGGGAGTATTGATCATATCGGAAAGAATGGATTTTACTTTTTCGATGGAAAAGTTGCCTTTGGAGCTTTCTGTGCAAAAATTGAAGCGATCGAAGATTTCAAGTTTTATCTATACTCTTACACTCAATCCGATTTCTTCTTTACAACGATTAAAAATGAATGCCTTGGAACCAACATCAACAATTTAAATGGATCAATGGTAAAAGGATTCAAATTGGTAATTCCAGATAATCTCACTCTGGAAAAATTCAATCAAATTGTGCAGCCTCTATATGAAAAAATAAAGGTTAACACTAAGGAAAATCTACAACTCTCCAAGCTTCGGGACTGGCTACTGCCGATGCTGATGAATGGGCAGGTGAGGGTGGGGGAGGCTGAGGAGATGGTGGAAGGGCAAGTTTAGTTTGAAATTTGAAAAAGATCTCCCGAAACCATTTCCTTGTGCCTCCAGCCTTTCATACCGTTACCCTTCCCATCCAAGCTTCCAGCAATGCAAAAAGGCACAAAAAAATAAAGGCGCTGCATATCTATCGGGATATGGTTAAAGCTGGGGCCGAACAGCCGCAAACTGTCCCCCAAAAAGAAAAACCCCAAATACAGCCTGTAAATGGGGTTTTTTGTAGCCTCGACAGGAATCGAACCTGTATCTAAAGTTTAGGAAACTTCTATTCTATCCATTGAACTACGAGGCCCTGATAGATATGAGATATTAGACATGAGAAACTAGATGTTAGATTAGTATCCTTATATCACTTAGTAAACTACTAACAGGCTTCCGAATCCGCTTGTGGTCAGGAGATTCCGGACAATACCTCAAATCAGGCCGCAAGTTAATGCTTTATCACCAAATCAAGCAAATAATTTCTTACTGATTTGCGCAATTCGACTAGAAAGCGCTATCTTTGCAGTCCAAAAAAACAGATGGACGGGATCCATCAATTCACTAAATATCAACAAAATATGGCAGTTAAAATCAGATTAGCGCGTAGAGGTCGGAAAAAAATGGCCATCTATGACGTAGTAGTAGCTGATGCAAGGGCTCCACGAGATGGACGCTTTATCGAAAAAATCGGGTCTTACAACCCAAACACAGACCCCGCAACAATCCAAATCAACAACGACCGTGCGTTGAAATGGTTATTGAACGGGGCACAGCCCACCGATACCGTAAAAGCGATGCTTTCTTACCGAGGTGTGATGTTGAAAAAGCACTTACAGATAGGTGTACAGAAAGGAGCCATCACCCAAGAACAAGCGGATGAAAAATTCCAAGCTTGGTTGGCTACCAAAGAACAGGCAATAGCCGCTAAAGTGGACAGCATTTCCCAAGCCAAGAGCAGTGCCAAGCAGGCAGCCTTGGCCGCAGAAGCAGCCAAAAACCAAGCTAGACTGGACGCCATCAAGAAAAGGGAGGACGAAGCCGCAGCCGCAGTGGCAGCTGCTGAAGCCGAAGCCCGCGCAGCCGAAGCTCCCGCAGAGGAAGCCGCAGCAGCCGACGAAGCGCCTGCAGCTGACGAAGGAGAGGCTCAGGCATAATTGATTTTCTACCATGAACAAAGACAATTGCTTTCTACTGGGCCATATTGCCAAAGTTCATGGACTCCAAGGGGAACTAATGCTGGTCTTGGACGTGGATTATCCTGAAGATTACGAAGAAATCAAACACCTCTTCGTCGAAAAAAACAACCGCCTGATTCCCTTTTTCGTGGAGCACCTCGTGCCCCAACCGAACAATCGGTTTCTGGCGAAGTTTGAGGAATACGATCACGTAGACAAGGTGAAAGACCTGGTAGGATCAGCGCTTTACCTGCCCCTAAAGGACTTACCCGAACTGGAAGACGATCAGTACTATTTTCACGAACTGGTAGGCTGTCAGGTAATCGACGAAGAGCGAGGGGAGTTGGGAGTGGTGAAAGTCATCTATGATTTAGAAACACAGGATTTGATCGGCATGGAATATCAGGAAAAAGAAGTACTGATACCCATCCAAGAAGGGATCATCCAAAAAGTAGACAAGGCAGGGAAAAAAGTTTTCTGCCGCCTGCCCGAGGGCTTGCTTGACATATACCTGAACGAGTGACATGCGAATAGACATCATCACGGTGGTACCCAACCTGCTGAAGGGACCCTTTGATCATTCTATCCTGAAAAGGGCAGAAGAAAAGGGGCTCGCCGAGGTGCGGATACATGACCTAAGACCCTACGGTATCGGAAAACAAAAAAGCGTAGACGATTACGCCTTTGGAGGAGGTGCCGGGATGGTGATGATGATCGAACCCATTGCAGCCTGCATCCAAGCACTCCAACGTGAACGCTCCTACGACGAAGTGATCTACATGAGTCCGGATGGAAAAACCTTTTGCCAGTCCATGGCAAACGAGCTTTCCCTGAAGGAAAACCTGATCATCCTTTGTGGACATTACAAAGGAGTGGATGAACGGGTACGGCAGCATTTTATCACCCGGGAAATCAGCGTAGGAGACTACGTGCTATCAGGAGGGGAGCTGGCTGCGGCCATTGTGGCCGATGCAGTGATACGCCTGATTCCGGGAGTGTTAAACGATGAGACTTCTGCACTCACGGATTCGTTTCAGGATGGACTCCTCGCCCCGCCGGTATATACCCGCCCAGCGGATTACCAGGGGATGAAGGTTCCGGAGGTGTTGCTCTCAGGCCATGCAGCAAAGATCGAAAACTGGAGATTCGAAGAGTCGGTTCGCCGAACCCGTGAGCGAAGACCCGATTTATTGGGCTTCGAAAAAGGGGAAAAACAAGGCGATAAACCATAGAACAAAAAAAGGGCAATGTCTTATTGCCCGATCAGCAATTTAAACGCGATACGCAAAAATAGCAAAGCAATGAGCGAACTACTTAAAATCGTAGAAGAGGAATACAAAGACGCAAGGTCCAAGTTTCCGTCTTTTAAGGCAGGAGATACAATCAACGTTCACGTGAAGATCACGGAAGGAAACAAAGAACGTATTCAGCAGTTTCAGGGTACGGTGATCCAGCGTAAAAATCCCAATTCAAACGGCGAGACCTTTACCGTGAGAAAAGTATCAAACGGCGTGGGTGTGGAACGTATTTTCCCCATCATTTCTCCGGCAATCGAGAAAATCGAGCTATTGAGAGAAGGTAAAGTAAGAAGGGCCAGACTATTCTACCTGAGAGGTAGACAAGGAAAATCTGCTAAGATTAAGGAGAAAATCAGAGTCAGAAAAAGCTAAATTTGAAAAGAGGCCACTTGGCCTCTTTTTTTTTATCCATATTTTCGGTACATTCATCGGCATTTTAGATTTATACCTCCGTTATGACCGCTATATGAACCTAGCTTTGATCCTTGCTGCCGGACTTGCCTTGGCGGTGATTTTGATTTATAATCAACTCGTGCGCCTACGAAACCTTGCAAAAGAAGGGTGGAGCGGCATCGATGTACAGTTAAAAAGACGGGCAGACCTCGTGCCCAATCTGGTTTCGACCGTAAAAGCCTATGCCTCTCACGAGAAATCCCTCTTCGAAGAAGTCACACGCATACGCAGCGAGGCGCTCCGGCCCCACACTGTCGAAGAACAAGGAGAAACAGAGGCGGCCCTGACACAATCATTAAAAAAGTTGCTCGTTGTGGCAGAGGCTTACCCGGAACTCAAGGCGAACAGCAATTTCCTGGCGCTGCAAAACGAACTCTCCTCTATAGAAAATACACTACAAAAAGCCAGAAGATACTACAATGGAACCGTTAGGGAACTGAATACCAAAATCGAAACATTCCCCCAAAACCTAATCGCCAAGCTGTTTTCCTTTCAAAAGGAATCTTTCTTCAGCTTAAGTAGTGAGACTGAGCGATCCACGCCGGAGATAGACCTATAATTCAACATGAAGACCAGGAAGAAATCGGAATTGCTTCACCGAATACAGGCGGCAGCACCACCCGCCGATGCAAAGTGCCAATAGGATTCTTCCTTCTAACATGATATGCAGTAATACCGTAAAACCCCACGAACCAAAAAAACCACCCAAGCCCATGAAGCAACTACTACTCATTAGTCTATTACTGCTGCTATCCTACCCGCTGCTGTCGCAAGAACGGGAGGAGATCCTGGACTATCAGAGCGATATCGCCATAAAAGTGGACGGCACCCTGCAGGTCACCGAAACGATCACCGTCAAAAGCCTGCAACAGGAAATTCAACGGGGGATTTTCCGAAGCTTCCCGACCATCTACCGAGATAAATACGGCAACCGGGTAAAAGTAGGCTTTGAAGTAACAAATGTGCTAAAGGATGGACAACCTGAACCCTATGAAGTACTCACAGAGGGCGATTTCCAAATCATCCGAATCGGAAATCCGGACGTCTTTCTGAATAATGGAAACTACACATACACCATCTCCTACACTACCAACCGTCAGATTGGGTATTTTGAGGAGTTTGACGAGCTTTACTGGAATGTGATTGGAGACAGTTGGGCGTTTCCGATACTACAAGCCGAAGCACGAATAACACTACCCACGGAAGCATCTATCTTACAATATGCGGGGTATTCTGGGCCTGTGGGCAGCAGTTCATGCAACTGTAACATCGAGAAGGCAGCCGATAACGTACTGAGCATCTCCCTCTCCGAACCGCTGAATCCAAGGGAAGCATTAACCGTTGCGGTTGCCTGGCCCAAAGGCATCGTGGAAGAACCCGACAGCCTGGAGCGAAATCTCGCATTTTTGGGAGATAATGCGGGTATTCTAATTGCGTTGATTGGTCTGCTGATCGTGGTGGGCTATTACTTCTTTGCATGGAAAAAGGTGGGGGTCGATCCAAAAAGGGGAGGCATCTACCCCCTGTTCGAGGCTCCCCGAGGGCTGGATGCCCCTGCGATCCGATACATTCATAAAATGGGATTTGATCAGACCTCCTTTACCGTCGCCATGGTCCAACTGGCCACAAAGGGAATCCTCAAAATTGTAGAGGAAAAACGTAAGTTTTACCTGCACCTGCAAAAAACAGAAGAAGAGGCCGAATTGGAACCCTTCGAAAAGGCCGTAATACGGGCGCTCTTCCCGGCAGGAACCACGGTAGTCCATCTCACCCAAAAAGAACATAAAAAAATAGGCGGTGCATTAAAGGCGGTACAAGAGCATCTGAAAACCAACTACAAAGGAAAATACTTTAAGCTAAACCAAACTTGGCTGATTCCCGGCTTTTTACTGTCCCTGGCTACCGTCTTCCTCACCTTTGTGGCGGTATTTCCCATGCGTTTCGAAGAGGAAAAGGTGTTTCTCATCATGGGCACCCTCGTGACGGTGTTTCTATCCGGGGTTGTTTCTAACTTGATCATCAATGTATACAACGCCTTTTTTGGAGAATCTGTGACTATCGGAAAGATTATCGGTAACGTCTTTTCCATCCTCTTCGTCCTCGTGCTTCCCGGAGTATTGATTTACCAGTTTGGGGCTAGGTTTGAGTACGGCATATTGATCCTGTTTTTGGCTTTATCGTTGGTAAACTACATCTTTTTTTACCTAATGAAAGCACCCACACCGGAAGGCCGTAAAGTGCTCGATGAAATAGAAGGTTTTCGAATGTACCTTAACGCGGCAGAAAAGCCTGCGATACAGCAGCTAAATCCTCCCGGTCTCACACCCGAGGTTTTTGAAAAATACCTGCCCTATGCCATGGCATTAGGGGTAGGGGATGCTTGGGGCAAAAGCTTCGAGAACAGTCTAAAAACCTACGAGCAGACTTCCAAAACCCGCTCGTCATACCGGCCCGGCTGGTACTCAGGAGGCGCGTTTACTGCCGGGGCGGTTACCGGTCTATCCAAGGGACTCGGAAAATCTTTTGGAAGTGCATTAAACAATTCCTCTGCACCTCCGGGCTCAAAGTCTGGCAGTGGCGGAGGTGGCCGTTCCGGCGGAGGTGGCGGAGGTGGCGGAGGCGGAGGCTGGTAAGGTCTGATCGCCGGCCCAATCCATCCGCGCTTCGTGGCGGCTTCCACATCCCAAAACACCTACCGTATCCAGAGTGTCTTGGTATATTCCTTGGTTCTGCCCCTTAGGACTACTTGGAGCAATCCCTTTGGAAGATCTTTGACTTCCAGTTCGCCACGAATGCCTTCAAGCGGTCTGTTCAAAATCTCCTGACCCAGGTGATTGTAGATCCGTAGTTCCCTTACATCGGAGATACCTCCCAATCGTACCCGTACGTCGCCCGTAGATGGATTGGGATAAATCTGAAAACCAGCTGGATGGGGCGTTTCCTCTATAGCTGTAATAAAATTTACATTCACTTCAATGGTCCGGGACGCTCCGTCTTCGCAGGCATTGAACGGGGTTACCGTGAGGCTGTAATCGCCATCCTGCTCCCACTTCACGCGAACCCGGCTTGTTCCTTGGCCGCTAAGAATCGTGCCTCCTCCCGTAAGCGCCCATTGATAATTAATGTCCTGCACCGAAGGCACTTCATAGTCAACCTCCTGAAACCCAACTTGGGTAGATCCGGTGATCTGCCCAGGCTGATTGGGAACGGTAATCACTCGCAAAGGCTTCTGAGACGTGGGTCCTTGCCCGCAAGGGTTTGTAGTGGATACCCTCACTGTATGGTTTCCTAGTGTGGTCCACTCTACCTCTATATTCGATGTCCCTTGACCTCCCCGAACAATCCCCCCGGTAACCTGCCAAACATATTCCGTGCCTGGAATAGAATCTACAAAAAACTCACTGATCGTTCCCAAACAAACCACTCCATCCCCCTGTATGGGAGGGGCTGAATCCGGCTGCCTCGAAACCACTACCTCCAACGCGGAAGTGGGGCCGTTGCCGCAGGAATTTTGCCCTCTTACCATTACGGCATTCCTGCCAGCGATGTCCCAATTCACCACAATCCGGTTGGTTCCTTGCCCTTCCACGATGCTTCCTCCATCTACCCGCCATTCGTAGGTAGTACCTGGCTCCTCTCCCTGTTGGATAGTGTAGATTTGCCTGCTCACGCAAATGTTGTTCTCGCCAAAAATGGCCGTAGGCTGCACCGGGACTTGGCAGGTATATTGAAATAAAAGACCGTTTTGTCCCACAGCGTAGCCCACATTCAAATCCCCAAAGCTAAGCCCCGTCAAATCCTGAAAAGTTCCGGTTTCCAGCCTTTCCCAAGTTTCACCTCCGTCAAAAGTCCGAATCATCAAGCCTGACCGCCCGGTGATAAATCCAACTGACTCATCCAAAAACGCCACATCGGTAAAATCAGCACTATAGCCACTTGAAATTCTGGCCCAAGTACTACCCCTGTTTACAGTTTTGAGAATAACTCCCTGATCCCCGACTACCAAAGCCGTCTGCTCATCAAGCACCGAGATGGCCCGAAGGTTTGCATTCGTAGAACCAGTTACCCTAGTCCAGGTAGTCCCGTTCGCCGATCTCGCCAGAAACCCGGCATCTCCGATGATGATTCCCTCGCTTTCCTCAAAAAAGGTAATGGCATTGAAATTCAATACAGATTCTCCAGAGTTTATCGTAACCCAATTGATGCCGCGGTTTTCCGTACTGGCGATGTATCCCCGTTCACCTACCACGAACCCCCTATCCAAATTAAAAAAGTGAATCCCATTGATGCTTCGGTTGGTTCCTGGGTTGAGCGTAGTCCAGTTGGCACCGGAGTTGGTGGTACTGATTAGATTCCCATTTTCCCCCGATACATATCCCGCACCGGCAGAAACAAAGTGCAATGCCTTGAATCCCAACGACAGGTTACGCGACCGGTCTGTAAAACTATTCCCACCGTTACCGGTGAGCAGTACCAACCCTTCCGCTCCAACAATGTACCCCCGGAGGTCAGAGGTAAATTGCACTGCCGAAAAGTCACTGGAACGACCTGAAAGCCTGATGGACCATGATGCACCAGAATTGGTAGAAGAAACCAAGAAGCCACTATTGGCTACCGCAAAGACGTTGTTGGTTTCCTGTCGAAAGTCAATAGCGTTGAGATCTTGTACCGTTCTACTGATCACTTGCACAAAAGAAAGGCCCCCATTGAAGGTTCGAAGCATGGTTCCACTCTTTCCTATGATCACACCTATCAGCGGATTATTTCGATTGAACGTCACACCGGTAAAATCGGTATCAATCCCGCTGTTGATGAACTGCCAGGTTACCGCTCCGTCAATTGTCTTGATAATGGTGCCCAAACTTCCCACCGCATACCCCTCTTCGTGACTCACAAAGTGAATTCCATGCAGGGATACTTCAAACTCGGTACCGAGCTCCTGCCAAGTAGCTCCTCCGTCGGTGGTCTTCAACACCGACGATCCGGAAGTAGCAATGTAACCTGTAAGCGAATCAACGAAAAAAATATCATTGAAATCACTGCTAGCATTTGTAGGCCGGAGCGCCCAGGTCTGTCCACCGTCAGAGGATTGCATCAACGTTCCGTTTTCCCCAATGATCCACGCTTGTGTAGCACTCATATACAGGACCTTCTTAAGCAACTCTTGGCTTGGCAACGCCTTAGATTGCCACGAGCGGCCTCCATTTCCCGTAATATACACCTCTCCCCTGGCAGCTAATACCAAGCCCCTTTCTTCATCAAAGAAATCCATTGCGGTGACCATTTCAGAAGACGGAGCCGGAAATTCGGCCCAACTCAGACCCGCGTCAATTGATTTTAGGAAAATATTCTCCCCGCAGATGTACCCTACCTCGTTATTTATCCACTTGATATCGGAATAGTCATTTCCCCAACTTCCTACCCTTCTCCAACTCTGTGAAAAAGCCTGCGTGGTCAGCAGCAGCAACCCTAAAAATACTATCCTCTTCATACAAACCCCTTGAAACAAGTTCTTTACCTCACAAAAATAAAACTATTATTCACAAATTATAATGTAATCCAAAATTAAGCGCAGGTCTTTTTTAAGCGATCCGAACTTAAAAGCCATAAAAAAACCGCTTTGAACTCATCAAAGCGGTTTGGATATGCCAATTACTAGGGGTCTTATCTGTCCCTACCTCCCACGGCTATCATCGCACAGCGAAAGCCAATGTGGTTGGTGGCCGAATCTTGGTGTAAAAATCGCCTTGCACCGGGTGCAAGCCAATACGCCACATCTCTCCAAGATCCACCTTTGTACACCCGGAATTCGTCGCTGATCATGGATGTATTGTAGGTACTTTCCTCGTCAAAAACACCGTCTTTACGAAGGGGGTTTAGATCGTCAAAATCCTGAAACGAAAGTGGTCTATACACATCTTGCACCCACTCATTCATGTTCCCGGCCATGTTATAAAGCCCAAAATCATTCGCGGGGTAGTTATATACGTTCGTTGGGATAATGTCTCCATCGTTAGAAACAGAACCCGCTATACCCGCATAGTCCCCTCTGCCGCGCTTGAAGTTCGCCAAGAAGTCTCCCTGCCGAGCCTTTCGCTTTATATTGTAGGGATTCCTAGGGCCCCTTCCGTCCCAAGGGTAGATACGGCCATTTTCTTGGTTTTCGTCCATGTATTGGGTTCCGATCATCGCCTTTGCAGCGTATTCCCACTCGGCCTCATTGGGTAACCTGTAGTCTGGAAAAACTGCCCCACGCTCAATAAGCTGGCTTTGGGATAAGGTGGAGTCCAATTCATTTCTTTCTCTATTGAGTTCGTTTACATAAATGGTACGCCACTTGGCATACACATTTGCTTGGGTCCAGCTTACACCAGCTACGGGGTAAAAATTAAAACCAGGATAATTGAAGTAATAGGTTGCGTAAACGTCATTATAGGACAGTAGACCGTCCCAAACGCGGTCATTTGGCTGTAATTTGAGGATGGAATCCGTACTTACCCGGGTCTTCATGTTAAAGAGGAACTCCTTGTAGTCCACATTGGTTACCTCTGTTTCATCCAAAAAAAACGAGGCGACAGTTACCGTTCTCTCAATGTTGTCCCGAAAGCCCATAATGTCCTGCTCTTGGGATCCTAAAACGGCTCTTCCACCTTGGATAAATTTCAGCCTCGGTCCAACCACCTCCTTAGGCAGCGTGAACACCTGAAATTTCGTCGTGTCATCGTCATTGAAATTATAGACAGCACCTGTGGAGGCACTAACCCGACCCGGATTGCTTGCAGTCCTTCGATCACTCTGACTGCCGCAGCCATAAAAAAATAACATTGAACCGACCATGAGGAAGGCAGTCGCCAACGAATAAAATTTGTTCCCTGAATTCATGTGTCTATAATTGTTTTTCAGTTACCGCAACTTGTCCCGATGTATCAGGATGTCTGACCCGATCAGAATCTGGGCTCGTTTCCATGCGAGAATAGCTTGGTTTTTCCTCTAATTAAAACGCTAATATAAGATCAATAATATACTTTAGCAATAAACTTTTATGTCGGAACTTTCTGCTACAAGCTCATAGGAGCGCTTTTTGCCCATATGTTCCATATTTTTATCGGCAAGTCGCACTAATTGTACTATATAAACCCCCTAGTTATTGAGATCTTCCAACGCTTTCTTGGCATCTTCGACCGTTTGCACGTGACTGACTACAAGAATCAAACGGTTTTTGTGTTCTTTTATTTTGGCATTTTTTCCCAAATGCTGCACTTTTTTCAAGATATTGCCAAATAACGGCGACTGGTAGTACTCCGTGCGTTCTGATGAAACAAAGTGACACTTCATTTGTTTGCTTTTCAGTACCAGTTTTTCAAAACCAAGCTGCTCGGCAAGCCAGCGCAAACGGACAGTTTCCAACAAGGTAACCACATTGTTTGGGATAGGTCCGAACCGATCTGCCATTTCTGCCGCAAGTTTTGCGAGCTCTTCTTCGGTTTTCACATTGTCCAACTTGGCATACAGACTTAATCGCTCGGAAATGTTGCTCACATAGGTCTCTGGTATCAGCAGTTCGAGATCTGTTTCAATTACGCAGTCACGCACCAGTACCTGTACCTTTTCCTTTAAATCTGCCTCGAACAAGGCGGCAAATTCATTTTCCTTCAATTCCTGCACGGCTTCATCAAGGATTTTATGGTACATCTCAAAGCCAAGGTCACTTATAAAGCCACTTTGTTCAGCGCCCAACAGATTACCGGCACCCCGAATATCCAAGTCCCTCATAGCCACTTTAAATCCATCGCCCAAATCGGAAAACTCCTCCAAGGCGGCAAGCCTTCGTCTTGACTCCGGAGTAAGTACGGCCGTGGGGGGGGTGAGTAGGTAACAGAAGGCCTTCTTATTGCTTCTGCCAACCCTTCCTCTCATTTGGTGTAGATCGCTTACACCGAACATGTGTGCTCGGTTGATAATGATGGTGTTTGCATTCGGGATGTCCAGGCCAGACTCGATGATATTCGTCGAAATCAACACGTCGTATTCACCCTCGATAAAGCTCACCATGATTTTCTCCAGCAGCTTTCCATCCATTTGTCCATGAGCGCCGATCACCTTGGCATCAGGCACCAAACGAAGAATGAGGTTTGCGATAGAATCGATCTCCCCCACGCGATTATGAACGAAAAACACTTGTCCGCCCCGTCTCAATTCATTTACGATCGCATCACGGATGATCTCTTCCTGAAAGGTGTAAATCTCTGTCGTAACTGGCTGCCGATTGGGAGGCGGGGTGGCGATAACAGAGAGGTCTCTAGCCCCCATTAAGGAAAAGTGCAAGGTACGGGGAATAGGCGTAGCCGTAAGGGTTAGCACATCCACATTTACTCTTAGCTGCTTGAGTTGATCCTTTACCTTAACCCCAAACTTCTGCTCCTCATCGATGACCAACAGCCCCAGATCCTTGAATTGGATATCCTTGTTCACAATCCGGTGGGTACCTATGAGTATGTCAATCTCCCCTGTATTTACCTTGCGAATGATTTCTTTGATGTCTTTTGCCGTACGAAACCGGTTTATGTAATCGATTTCGACCGGAAATTGTCCCAGCCGCTCCTTAAATGTGTGGTAATGTTGCATGGCCAAAATCGTAGTCGGTACCAGCACTGCCACCTGCTTACGGTCATTGACCGCTTTGAACGCGGCACGTATCGCCACCTCGGTTTTGCCAAACCCCACATCCCCACATACCAGCCGGTCCATCGGATAATGCTTTTCCATGTCTCTTTTGACATCGGCGGTTGCCGTAGCTTGGTCAGGGGTGTCTTCGTAGATAAAAGAGCTCTCCAGCTCCACCTGCAGCACGCTGTCACTGCTGAAGGCATGTCCACGAGCACTCGTTCGTTTGGCATAGAGCGCAATCAGGTCCTTGGCAATGTCCTTTACTTTACTTTTTACCCGCTTCTTTTTGTTTTCCCATTCAGGCGAGCCCAGCTTGGACATTACCGGCTGAGTCCCCTCCTGTCCCGAATACTTGGAGATCTTATGTAAGGCATGAATATTGACGTACAATAGATCATCATCCCGAAACACCAGCCGGATGGCTTCCTGGAATTTACCGTTTACGTCTACTTTTTCCAAGCCGGCAAACCTACCGACCCCATAGTCCACATGTACAATGAAATCACCAGGCTGCAGGCTTCTCAACTCCTTTAATGTCAGCGCCTTTGATTTGCTCACGCGCCTTTTACCCTTGTGCCGGTGAAACCGCTCAAAAATCTCGTGATCCGTGTAGCAGGCTAGCTGCAGGGACTCGTCGATATAGCCTCCCCGTAAACTAAGCATCAATGGTTGAATACGTAAGGTAGGATCCAGTTCCTCAAAGATATTTTTCAGGCGGTCAATCTGTTTTTCGCTATCCGAGCTGATGATATTTACAAAGCCCCTGCGCTCGTTTTCTTGCAGATTGGCGACCAGGAGATCAAAATTTTTGTTGAAAGATGGCTGGGGTTTGGTCTCGAATTGGAACACTTCAGCTGCTTGCGGGGAGGAAACATGTCCGAACTCCACCTTTCGGAAAGTCGGCACTTTGCTAATAAACGAACTTCCCGTGTCAAACAGCTTTTCGGGATCCATCAGTACGGATTTCCCCGCGTCGCTTTGCCCCTTGTCTCGCTGATAACGCTCTTCTGCCTCCTGAAATAGGCGGTCCATCTGATCCAACGCATGGGCCTTATCCTTGAACCAAAGCCAAGTATCCTCCGGAAAAAAGGATACCAGTGACTGCCTCATTTCCTCTTTGAAAAGTGTCTGCACATTGGGAACAATCGTGATTTCGCCCAAGGTACTTTGCGAAAGCTGACTCTCCGGATCAAAGGTTCTGATGCTCTCGATTTCTTTGCCAAAAAGCTCCAAGCGATAAGGCAAATCAAACGCATAGGAAAAAACATCGATAATACCCCCTCGAATCGCAAACTGCCCTGGTTCGTAGACGAAATCTGCCTTTTCAAATCCATAGGTATGCAGCAGTTCCTCTAAAAATGGCACATCTACCGCTTCCCCAACCTTGACACCAAAGGTGCTTTCTTTTAAACTTTTCTTATTGACTACCTTTTCGTAGAGTGCCTCCGGGTAGGTTACGAGCATGCCACCGGTTAACGTATTAGAAAGCAAGGTACTCATTACTTCTGAGCGCATTAACACATTGGCATTGTCTACTTCTTCATATTGGTAGGGCTTTTTGGTGGTAGCGGGGAAATATAGCGGACTTTGACCTTCCTTGATCACTTCCAGATCGCCATGCAGGTAGCTAGCCTCTTCCTGGTCATGGGCCACTACGATGTGAAATCCCCCTAGTATTTTCGCAAGCGAATGAATGACCACCATGTCCGAGCTGCCGGAAAGCCCTTTAAGCTGAACGAAATCACTACCACTTTTTGCGAGCTTATCGGCTATACTGCGGATAACCGCATCCTGCTCGTAAAGCCTCAAGAAATCAACTTTTTCCAAAACTAGCTTGAATTTTAGGGGTATGTAAATCGGCTGCAAGTTAGAAAATAACTTACGAATACCCTGTAAAAGCCTGTGCAAGATGCTCACCCCCTCGCTTTCATGCTTTCATTTTTTGGTACCTATTTAAGAATAATCTGCTGAACCATCATCTCCTCAATTTGTTTACCTTTAAAAAGAAAGAAAACACATGGCTACGAAAGAAAAAGTACACTGGTTTAGCCGAATAGAAAACATGCATCCCTATCAGACATTGGTTTATTTAGGCATGTTTGGATCGGGCCTGATCTTTCTCTTTTTGCTGATCGCATTTTTAGGCTCTCAAGCGACTTTTTCTTTTTCCGGGCTATCCAATATCCCTAAATCCTTCGTGGTAAGCACCTTTGCACTGATTCTAAGCGGGTATACCGTTACCAAGATCGTACCCCAATTTAATGCCTCAGATAGCAGGAAGTTAAAATCCGCTGTGGTGGAAACGCTTCTCCTAGGGCTGCTTTTCACGGGGTTACAGTTGCTGGGCTGGCGTGAACTGAATGCCATGGGGATCACTTTTGTAGGTTTGCCCTCCGGCAGTTTTTTATACGTACTTAGCGGGATTCACCTGATTCATTTGGTGGGGGCCATGATCTACGCAGTAGTCCTAGTGATGCATCTGCGCACATGCGAAAACGATGCCGTAAAACACCTGTTTCTTTTCTCAAACCCTTACGAGAGGATGAAATTCATGCTTTTTTCCACCTATTGGAAATTTATGGACATCGTCTGGATCGTTCTCTTCTTTACCCTAATCATGGTTATTTGAGGCGCCTGAGATAGGGTTTTGGTACTTTTAGGGTTATTTCTGAGCAATAAGACCCTTTTTGATTGAATTCGGGCCGGTGCTTCGTAACTTTACCTGTTGTAGTCACGTCTCAGATAAATAAATAAAAAACTATGTCACAAGAACAATACGAGATAAATATCAATCCCGACTGGATTAAAAAATACCTGGTTAAGATTATTTTGGGTATTGTCCTATTGATAATACTGGGAACTTCCATCAAAACCGTAGGGCCGGAAGAGGAAGGGGTTGTTATTCAGCTTGGGGAATACAACCGGACACTTCAGCCGGGTTTGGCATTTATCATCCCCTTCATGGAATCGATCTACAAAATCCCTGTACAGCGCCAACTAAAACAGGAATTTGGGTTCCGAACGTCCAATGCCGCGGAACGATCTGAATATTCAAAAACGGGGTTTTTGGACGAGAGCATGATGCTGACCGGCGACTTAAACCTTACAGATGTAGAGTGGGTCATTCAGTATAGGATCATCGACTCCTACAAGTTTCTTTTTAGGGTAAGGAATGCGGAGAAGACCCTTAGGGATATGTCAGAGGCGGCCATGCGAAAGATTGTGGGCGACCGGACCGTAAACGAAGTGCTCACCGTAGGGCGGCAAGAAATCGCCTCCAGCGTGGAGGTGCTGCTGCAGGAAATGTGCGACGAGTACGAAAATGGCATTCGCATAGACCAGGTGGTACTTCAAGACGTCAATCCACCGGAACCGGTCAAGCCTTCTTTTAACGCGGTAAACGAAGCGCAGCAGGAAAGAGAGACTCTGATCAATCAGGCCGAAGCAGAGTATAACCGGGTGATTCCGCGCGCAAGGGGTGAGGCTACCGAAACCATCCAACTAGCTGAAGCCTATGCCTTAAACCGGGTAAATCGCGCACGGGGGGAAGCCAACCGATTCAATTCAGTGTATGAGGCTTACATCAAAGCGCCCGAAGTAACCAAACAACGAATCTATTTGGAAACCATCGAACGGGTGTTGCCCAAACTACGGAATAAAATCATCACCGACGAAAAAGGAAGCAGCGTATTGCCTCTTCTGAACCTTAACGGAGAACCTAAAAAACTGAACCCATGAACAATCAACTAATCATCTATCTGGTAGTAGGGGCAATACTCCTGTTTACACTGAACGATTCCGTATTTATCCTAGATGAAACCCAGCAGGCCATCGTGACGCAATTCGGCAAGCCGGTAGGCGAACAGCGGACCAGCCCGGGAATGAACTTTAAGATTCCTTTTATTCAAAAAACCCAATTTTTCGACAAAAGATACTTGGAGTGGGATGGGGACAAAAACCAAGTCCCCACGAAGGACAAGAAATTTATTTTTGTAGACACCTATGCCAGGTGGCAGATTACAGACCCCTTGCAATTCTTTATACGGCTTCGGGATGAACGATCTGCACAGTCACGACTCGATGATATCCTAGATGGAGAAACCAGAAATGCGATAGCCAGCAACGACCTGTTGGACTTGGTTCGGTCTTCTAACAGAGACCCGGAAGTGACCGAAGATTTTATGGAGGAAATTGAAGTGCTTGAGGATATTGAAGTGGGCAGGGCTGCCATCGAAAAGATCGTCTTGGAAAAAGCCAACCAACGCTGCCTAGACCTGGGTGTCCGCATTCTGGACTTTCGGTTCAAGCGTATGAACTACGTAGATGAAGTCAGGGATCGGGTATACGACCGAATGATTTCCGAACGAAACCGTATTGCAGACCAGTTTCGATCTGAGGGTCAAGGTGAAGCTCGTGTGATTGAAGGGAACAAAGAACGTGATTTGGCTCAAATTCAATCAGAAGCTTACCAAAAAGCCGAAGAAATCCGTGGACGAGCGGATGCTGAGGCATCTGAGATCTACTCAGCGGTTTATAACCGAAACAGACAGGCAGTCGATCTGTACCGCTTTTTGAGAAGCATGGAAGCCTTCGAAAAATCCCTAGACGAAAACACCAGCTTGATTATCTCCTCTGACTCGGAATTGTTCCGTTATTTCAAAAGGTTAAACTAATCCGATCACCGTTGGTTTAACTAGGATATGATGCATATCACCCTATCCACCCAGGTGGACCAACATTATCTAAAGGTAAAGGAAGGATTCAGCAGCGAACTTTTGCTCAAGCTGAATCCTCCCTTTCCCACCGTAAGGCTCACACGTTTTGATGGATCAGAAGTCGGAGACCTCGTATCTTTGGAAATCAACATGCTGATTGCCAAAGTAAACTGGACTAGCAAGATCACCAATTCCGCCATTACTGCCGAAGAATATTATTTTGTGGACGAAGGGGTATCGCTTCCCTTCTTCTTACGTAAATGGAAACATAAACACCGGATAATCCGCCAAGGGGATGAACAGACGGTGATCCGCGACGAAATCTCCTTTAGCGGCAGGTTTAGCCTACTAACCCCGATCTTGTACCCGGTACTATATTTTCAATTTCTTTATAGAAAGCCCATTTACCGCAAGGTTTTCGCAAAAGAAAACCCGTAAAAACATTACATAGTCAGGTGTAGATTTTCACAATCGGTGATTCTACAATCTCCATACAAGACAAGGGAATGGCTAGTGATGGAAGATTCGAATTCTTTCCCGATGGCGTCTTTGATCAAGTTGATACGTTCATCGGAAAACTCCTTTATTTTTCTACACTGATTACACACATAGTGGTCGTGGTGCTTGTAGGTAAGCGCTTGTTCGTAAAGGGCCACTTTATCTTTAAATTGATGCTTAACGGCCAGTCCGCATTCCACCAAAAGATCCAGTGTATTGTAGATCGTTGCCCGACTAATCGAATACCCCTTATTTCGCATCAGCAAAAAAAGTCCTTCCACATCAATGTGCTCGTCCTGCGGAAGGGCATATAATTCATCTATAACCGAAAAACGCTCAGGGGTCTTTCTACTGCCCTGACGTAGTAAATAGTTTTCAAATATTTTTTTTGCTTTTTCTATAAGTGACTTTTCTGCCATAGCTGTTGGTTATGAAAATTAAATATGCGGCTTTTTTTAGATTTTATCAAACGGGCGGTGATTCCTGACCTCTCATTAAATCTTATTTGCTTTCATTCTAAATTAAATCCGAAGCGCAAATCAACTGGTCTACTGAGTTTGCCGCATGCCAGTAACCCAAAAACCGCAACAATTTTGAGGCATTCCAGTTATTGAAACAACATTTATTTAAAGATTCTACAACAAACTGCTGCAACTCAGAATTATTTTTTATCTTAACCTATCAAATAAGACTGTCCAATATTCTATGCTCGTCACCCGGAATATTTCCATCACCCTATTTTTTTGCTTTATATATTCAATGATGGCCGCACAGGTGCCGGGCTTTTATATGAAAAATGAATCCCGAAGGGTGAAAATCCCATTTATTGACTCCAATAGCTTGGTGATTATACCCGTTTCGGTAAACGGAAGTGAACCGATCAATTTTTTGTTTGACACCGGTGTCAAATCAAATATCTTTTTTAGTAAAACCATTGCCGACGAACTGGGCATGCAGTATACGCGGAAACTCAACCTCGTGGGGGCCGACGGTCAAACCGTGCTGAGCGCCTCCGTATCTCCAAACAATCATTTTGACCTAGGGGAAATTGAGGGGATCTATCAGGCGGCATTGGTGCTGGATGAGGATTTTCTTGAACTGGAAAAAGTAATCGGAATCCCAATATACGGAGTAGTGGGACACGAGTTTTTCAAAAGCAACCCCGTCAAGATCGACTATGACAATGCCGAGGTCACCATATACCGAAGTAGTGCGCTGAAATGGAAACCCTTTGGCTTCCGATCCATGCCCATGGAGTTGATCGGGAACAAGCCCTATGTGAACACGACCATACGGCAGATTGAAGGTCCCGAGATACCTGCAAAACTACTTATAGACACCGGTGCCAACCATGGCCTCCTGCTCAATCGGGAAACGACAGACGAAATCGTTTTGCCTCCCCTGACCTTGGAAACCGATCTGGGGCGATCACTCGGAGGCGATCTGTTTGGACTGGTTGGGCGAGTACGACGGGTAGAGATGCAGGGCTTGAAATTCAGAGGGGTAATTACCTCGTATCCCGATCAAACCGAATTTTCGGACGTGATCATCGAAACCGGTAGGCAGGGAAGCATCGGAGCGGAATTGCTAAACCGAATAAAAATTATATTCGACTACCCTAGAGAACGTGTGCTGTTAAAAAAGGGGGCGAAATTCAGCGAACAATTCGATTACGATATGAGTGGGTTGATGATCCGGGTTTTGTCGGCGGAAAACAAGCGCTTTTATGTCAGCCAAGTACGGGAAAACTCACCGGCAAGCTTGCAAGGCGTTCAACTCTATGACGAGATTGTCGCGATCAACAAAGTTCCCGCCTACTTTTGGGAACTTGCGGATATCACAAACCTGTTCCGCTCCGAAGAAGGGCGGGTAATAACCCTGGAAATCCTCCGGGGAACCGGCACAGAAGAAGAGGCCCCTGAAAAGCTTCGAATCTCCTTTGTGCTAAAAAAGCAGCTCTAAAAATGGGCATATAAATCCGCGGCATATTTTTTGCTGGTTCTTCAATCACGAAAAAATATAAACTACGCTTTTGAAGCTACGAACGGCAGTAGATTAAAATTCTTTTCAGTTATATTTGTAAAATTCTACGTTTGAGGTAAATAGCTTTTTGCAAGGTATTTAGGCGACATAGTCCATGGAAGGATCTGGTACGATTGATTTTATAAATTCGTTAATATCCGTTTATAAGCCGGCAAACAGTCCCGCTGAGTGTCTTTTTGTTTCAGAAAGGTTACGCGAGGCATGTACATCCATTGATTTTTCCACTCCAGAACAAGCCTTTGAACAGCTTTTTCCACTGGCTCCAAAACCCGTGTTTGAACGGTTTGCTCAGGCAATTAAATCAGGAGATACCTTGGTTGTTCCTTACCGTCAGGAAAGTTCGCTGCTATTTGTGGCGGTAGAAGGAAACGTACTACCTGGAGCAAACAAAGCCTGTTACCTGAATTTCCACTTTTCAAAAAGAGACAGCACTCCAAATCCCCCCAAAGGAAGCTTTCAGCGGAATCTATTAGAGGATCGGCAACTTTACCAACGCATCGCAGAGAATTTTCCGCGTGGTACCATCGACGTGCTCGATAGTACCTTTCACTACATCTATACAGAAGGCACCGAATACAACAAACTTAAAATTGATCCCGCCACGCTAATCGGAACCTGCCATTTGGACTTGATACATGGAGACTCACTTGAAGCGGCACAGGCTCATTTGACCCAAGTACTCAAAGGTGAGATGGTCACCTACGAGACGACGATTTGGAACAATACTTACCAAAGCAACGCCGTGCCACTGAGGAATGAAAACAAAGAAATCGATCACATTCTGTTGGTGCATCAAAACATTACAAACGCCAAAAAACTGGAAGCAGAACGGGAGGTATTGATCAAGGACCTGGAATCTCATAACGAGGAACTGCTTCGTTTTGCCTACATTGTGTCGCATAACCTGCGGGCACCCATTGTAAATATTTCTCTCTTACTTGATCTCTACAATGAAAAGAATCCTGCCGACGCTGAAAACCAGGAAGTGATCGAAAACCTAAAGGTCTCCACCAATCTGCTGAATGCCACCCTACAGGATCTGATCGAAGTGGTATCGATCAAAAAGCAAAAAATCCCAAAAGTTGAACTGATCAACTTCCACCTCCTATTAAATAACATCGAAAAGAGTCTCTTTAATCAACTAAAAGAGTCCGGGATAAAAATACATAAGGATCTGTCCGCGTTAAGCGAAATGAACTACGTATATGCCCATTTGGAAAATTTCTTTATGAATTTTCTGACCAACTCCGTCAAATACAAACATCCTGACAGGACGCCCGAGGTATGGATAAAGACCTACAAAAGTAAGGAGTACTGCGTAATAGAATTCCGTGACAACGGCATCGGTCTCGACTTGGAACGGTATGGAGATAGGCTTTTTGGATTGTACCAGCGGTTTCACAACCACGTAGAAGGAAAAGGAATGGGCCTCTACTTGGTAAGGGAACAAATCCGGTCCAACGATGGTAAGATAGAAATATCCAGTAAGGTAGGAGAAGGCTTGGCGTTTACCCTATATCTCCGAAATCTGATTGGATAGCCAAGCCCTCTCCTATTCACCTGTTATTCAGACAGTAAGGAAGCTGCCTCGCTGTCCAGAAAAATGACCGCATGGGGGTGATTCTGTAATACCGAAGCTGGCAGCTCCGTAGTGATGGGCCCTTCGATCATTTCCTTTATTGCTTGAGCCTTACTTTGACCAAACGCCACCATGATTACCTTGCGTGCATTCATGATGGATTGAATTCCCATGGAGATTGCCCGGTTTGGGATATCACTTGGAGATGGAAAATATTTCGCATTGGCCGCTATTGTGGCTTGGCTCAACTCGGCAACGTGGGTCAGGGTGTCAAAAGAGGTGCCTGGTTCGTTAAACGCAATATGGCCATTGGTGCCTATCCCAATAAGCTGAATGGCAATACCTCCTGCCTCTTGAATTTGCCGCTCATAATCGGCACAATTTCTGGCTAAATCTCCTATCCCTGAAGGTACGTACGTATTTTCAAGCACAATATCGAGGTGATCGAACAACTGCTCATTCATGAAATACCGGTAGCTCTGCGGGCTATTTCCATCAAGTCCTTCGTACTCGTCCAAGTTAAAAGTCTTCACATCCTTATAGGATGTCCCATTGTTCCGATGATCCGCAATTAGATTTTGGTAAACTCCTATCGGAGAATTGCCGGTAGATAATCCCAACACCAATTCGGGATTCCCCTTTACCGCATCGATGATCTCCGCCGCGGCAGCTCGGTTCAGTGCTTCTACTGTATCAAACTTTTTTACGTCCATAATAAACATTTCGTCATTTATGATTAACTCTTTGGATTAAATACGCCGATCTTCCAATTCAGGCCAATACAGCGAATGCGTACCTCAATACGCCATCATTAATTTCCCCAAGTTGGCAGACTGAGTTCGTATTTGACTGCAACCAAACGTATGGATATAATGGCCGATATCGATACCAATAGGTTTATGTCCCTGTCCAGCCCATAGTTATCGCAAATCAAATAGCCTATTGCTCCGGCCAAACAAGCAGAAGCGTAAATCTCCCTTCTGAACAAAATCGGAATTTCGTTGGTAAGGGTGTCTCTGATTACACCCCCCATTACCGCCGAAAACATCCCCATAATGGCCGCCACCTCCAACGAGAATCCAAGGCTGAGCGTCTTTTCCACTCCCAGAATGGTAAAGAAACCGATCCCCAACGTATCGAATAGAAAGAGGGTTTTTCGTAACCTGGACACAAATCGAAAGAACATAAAGGTCACGATGATACCCGCAAAGATGGCGTAGAGAAATGCGACATCCCCAATCCAAACCAAGGGATAGGCCCCCAATAGAATATCCCGCAAACTGCCGCCGCCAATAGCGGTGATGAATGCGGTAAATCCTGCGCCAAACCAGTCATGCCCCTTATCTTGAATCGCCAAAGCACCCGAAATTGCAAAGACAAAAACACCTAACAGTTCAAGTGCATATTGAAGATCCATGAGATGAAAATTATATCTGCGCAAAGATACGTCAATGATCCAATTGTTCCTCATCGACGGAACTTCGGTTTCCCTTTTCGTCACTAAGATCCATTCTTTTGAAAAATAAATACCCCCATGGCCCGCTGACCATGAACGACCACCGACTTTGGTGCTTCCAAGTAAGTAAGCCCCCACTCCTCCATTAGGCCCTGAAGCATCGATTCAGTAAGCAAAAAACGCTCACTGCCATCAGGGAGAAGGTATCTCCCATCGCCTAAGTCTGTAGAAATCGACCGAATATCCCCTGCATCGGTGCAGGTACGCAGCCAAAAAATGCCTCCGTCCTTCAAAACCCGCATCAATTCCGCCCACATAGTTTTAAAATGCTGACTACTCGTCGCAAAGTGCAACACGGCACTACAGATGACCGCATCAAAGGCTCCTTTATGAAAAAGGATCTCCTCTAAGCCACACACCTGAAACCGTAGGATGTCGAAACCTGGATTCAAGGTCTGGGCGTGCATTCTAGCCATCTTTATAGATAGCAAGTCCCTGTCAATCCCGAAAATCTGGTATCCTCCCTTCACAAAGGGATGGGCATTTCTACCCTCTCCACAACCAGCATCCAACATTTTCATCTCCTTTGAAAACCGCCCCTTTAGAAGCTGATCCAATAGATAGATGTCGATGTTTCCCAAAGCCTGATTTAACGCATGCATATCCATCGTCATACCATTTACCCTTAGATGACTTCGTTTAATCCAAAGTAGTAGGCGAATTGATCCCCCACACCAAAATCCAGGCGAATACTTAAGCCTTCCTCATTTATCTTATACCGGAAACCCATTCCGCCGGAAACCTTGAATTTCGAAAATCGAAATTGATCCGGGGCCGAGGTCACCTGACCGGTACTTCCAAAAAACACCAAGCCCAGATTTCGATAAATTCGCAGGCGGTATTCACTCTGAAATACCATTGCATGGCGATCCCGGTATTTGCCCTCAAAATACCCCCTCATCCGATCACTTCCACCAATAAGGGAAACTTGTTGAAAAGGAGCGGCTCCGGCGGTTAAGCTCATCCAAGCCTGCACGGCCAAGACCTGATTCGGATTGATGGAAAAGTATTTTCGGAAATCAACCTTCAACTGCGCAAAGGAGTATGAGCTGCCAATTACCGGCGAAAACAACATGAGGCGGGCCTGATGATAAGCCCCGGAGGTAGGTTGAAAAATATTTTCTCGCGTATCGTAATTCAGCACGCCGCCCACTCCGGAAAGGACTTGCCCGGAACTTCCCCTCACATTTCCGCTTTCCAGCATGCCTGTAGGCTCAGTGCGATAGATATCTTCTTGGCGGAATTCATAAACCGGGCCTATATACACACCCTTTGCAACCTTGCGCTCATACAACAAATGAAAATGGGCATAGCGGCTGGCATAAAATTCTCCCTTGGTTGGGGAATTGCCAAAACCGTAAAACTTGAACGGAAAATCGGCCAATTCCAATCGGGAGTTTAAATAACCCACATTGTCAGCTTGCCATAGATTTAACTCGGTGGTAAATAACAGTTGTTGATTGAGCGTGTACAACAAGGTAATCGGTACGGTAGAAGGCCTCGTGGATGCGGCACCCTCACCTATTGGTCTAAACAGCTTGATAGCTCTGGCTCCAATACCGATACTTGTCTCAGGAGAATAGGTCAACGCTGGAATGACGGTCCAATGGTCGCTGCTAACCGCATTGATCAACTTATCCGCCGTATCGAACATCTGCTCTATCAAGGTACCTTGATTGGAGTCCTCTCGAAGAATTTGCGCAAAACCACCCGACACCAGCATCCACGCCGCAAACGTCAAAAGTATCAGTCTGTTCATTTGGGCGCCAATATACCATATTATTGCAATTAAAACTCAATAATAAGCCCAACGGTAGGAAGGATAGAACCTGCTGTATTACGTATGCTCCTCAACAAATACCGACTAGGGTCATTGGGATCAACAACGGGCCTATCTTCTGCGTCCCTTATCGCTACCAAACGCTCCTGCTGCTCCGCTTGGAAGTTGTAGGCATTTTGGATATCAAAGTACCAGTTTAAATTCCATCTCTCGAAGAAATACTTCTTGTCTACCCGTAGATCCAGCTGGTGAAAACTCTTTAATCTTTCGGCATTAATCCGGTTATAATCAAATAAGCCTTGATTAAACAAATCCCAATTAGCCCGGAGTGAAGACGCATTTAAATCAAAAGGAATAAAGGGGGTGCCGCCCAAAAACCGCCAACGTGCTCCGATTTCCCAGTCACGCTTAAGTCGCTTTCCCGCGGTCAGACTCACAATGAATCGGTTGTCCCAAGCGGAAGGAACAAAGCCCTCGGTATTTGGATTGGTAAATTCGCTGCGAACCAGCGTCACCGCTGCTATGCCATAAAAATCGTTAAAGAGCCGCTGCTGGGCCAGAAACTCCAGTCCATAAGCCCTTCCTCTACCATCTGACAATACCGGTTCATTACCAATTACTCCAAAATCTGCGCCGAGATTTGCCAAAACCACCCCATTTCGGATAGAGGTGGGGTAATTACCATACAGCTTATAGAATCCCTCAACCGTGAATCTGCGGTTCTTTTCAGGGCGTTGGATTTCTATACCCGAAATAAAATGAGTCGATCGAATGAATTGAACATCATTTTCCTGATTCACCAAGATCCCCTCGTTATTTCGAAAACCCAGTACGGTATACGGCGGACGTTGGTAATAAATCCCTGCATTTGCGGTCCAGAATAAACGCTCTCCTAGTTGGTAGCTGATGGAAGCCCTGGGGCTAAGCTGATTTAGCGGATTACTAGCTGTGGGACCAAAATCACTCCCGTCCATCCGAAGCCCTCCCGATACCAAAAGGCGATCATTCACGAACTTTTTACTCCCTTGTACAAATGCACCGTAGGAGTGGAACAGCGCGGTGGCGCCTACGTCCAAGGGCACACCATCCGTTATTTCAACCCTCCTGTCGAAATCTTCGATCAAATACCTGCTAAATTCGTAATTGAATCCATATTTTAGCGTGTAGCCCGTTCCGAATATGCTATTCTCCGCACGGAACTTATTTTCACTTTCCTGAGATCGGTAATCAAATATCAGGTTTTGCGGACTACTCTCATCGTTATTCTGATATTTAAAGGCTCGGTTGTTTAGCATATTCCTGCTAAGCACATAAGTCCAAAACCCATTAGACCGAAACCGCTTTAACTTGACACCGGTAGCGTAGTTCCACTGGGATTGGATGGGCAATGAATTCAACAAGAACAGTCGATCGTCGCGCTCCTCTTCCTCTTCCTCGCCCGGCAGGTCAAAATTCAACGCAAATTGGTCGATTGCACCCACGCCAAGGAAGGTAAGTTCCGTTTTGTCATTGATACGTGTCTTGGTCTTGAGCGTAAAATCATGGAAAGTGGGAAGAAATGGCAAACCCAATAACCTGAAAAGTCCTTGCAGATACGAGCGCCTTGCCGAGAGAATATAGGTAGTCTTTTCGCTCAATGGGCCCTCGTTGGATACGGTCAGTTCAGATGCCCCCACTGTCAACTGGGTAAACATCTTGTCTCTTCGCCCATCTTTCAACTCAAACTCAAAAAAGGAACTCAAGGAGTTCATCCTGTTTGCCGGAAATGCCCCGCTGATCACATCAACATTTTTGATGAGGTTCACATTCAAAATCCCCAACGGCCCCCCTGAAGAACCTTGGGTGGCAAAGTGGTTTATCACCGGAACCTCAATTTCGTCGATAAAAAACTTATTTTCATTAGGTGCTCCGCCGCGAATGATGATGTCATTTCTAAAGCTGGCTGTACTTGCCACACCGGGCAAGGATTGAATTACCCGACTGATATCACGGTTCCCCCCCGGATATCGCTCTATCTCATTGGTATTCAATTTTCTAGCAGAAATGGGGGTGTCCTCAGACCGGGAAAATTCAGAGGAAACCACTACTTCCGCCAAGTCCGAAGCATCCTCTTCCAATGGAAAATCCAGCTGCACCGCACGGGCGCGGGTGATCTGTACTTCAAACACCGTATTTGGCTTGAATCCGACAAAGGATGCACGCACATTATAGAGACCTGGTGGAATATCTGAAAGCTGGTAATTACCGTTCTCGTCCGAAACGGTACCCAAATCGACTCCCTGAACGACTACGTTAGCGAAAGGAATGGGCTCGTTGTTTATTGGATTAAACACCCGCCCCTGCAGGCTGACCTGTTGGGACATCCCCGTCAACGTGAATAGAAAAATAAAGGCTGAAATTAAATAATATCGCATCGGTTGTTTGTTTTATTTTTAAAAGCTAACGTGAATACTATTTTCTGACAAAGCTAGAAAATAACTTCCAGCCGCTATTGGTTGGTTAAAACTATGTGACTGCCTTTTGAACATTACAAAAAGGGTTTTTGAAATTACATTCTAATAAATCCATATCAGGTCAAAAAGTTTGTAGATGAATGGAATTTTTTCCCATATTTTGGGGAGTTTAGCGTAAACCTGCTTCCTTTACCTGCCACAACCTCCACCACGGAGTCCCCGGAGAATCGTGGTGCTCGTAGTGATAACCAAAAAAATAACAACTCAAAAAAGCCCAAACGTGGTTTTTTACCTGTGAACCGGAATGATGTTTATTGGATTGATCCCCTCTGTGTGGAAGAAACGTACCGAAATAAAACAATTGGAGGGTAGACAAAATGGCGGGTAACATCCAAAATAAAATCAGATTTTCTGTGGGAATAAATAGTTTCAGCAGGTTGAACGTGACGGCCATCAGTAGAATCTGCCAGACCGTAACATAGGCCGTGATAAAGCTAAAATACCAAGGCAGAAAGCGGTGTGAGGGATGATAATCAGGGTCTCCCTCCGTGGCTACGAATCGGTGGTGCAGATGATGCTTGGGATATAAGCGGTGGTAAAAATTATAAGAAAATAACAGTGCACTTACCCACCCGATGGCATGGTTTAGCTTTCGATTTCGCGACACTACCCCATGCATGGCATCGTGCGCGGTGATAAATAATCCGGTGTATAAATGCATCTGAACCAAAATAGCCAAATAGGTAAACGGATTCAAGTAATCAAGCTCCCAGGAAAGCAATAAGATCAACGAAGCAAACCACAAAGAAATGATGGAAATGGCAATGAATACTCCCTTGGGATCTATATCAAGTCCGTTGGCACGTGTAGATGGATTCATCTAGGAAAAACAATTTAGGGGGTCGATTCATTCAAAACCTGACGATCTTTTCTTTTACCTGCTCCATTAACCACATGGGAGTAGAAGTAGCCCCACATACGCCCACCGTTTGATTTTCTGAAAACCATGCCGGGTCTACCTCCTCCGGGTTTGATACAAAGTAAGTGTTTGGATTACATTCCTTACACACATTATAAAGCACTTTTCCGTTCGAGGATTTGGTGCCACTTACAAAGACGATGTGGTCAAATTTAGACGCAAAATCCCTAAGTTCCTTGTCCCTATTCGACACTTGGCGGCAGATGGTGTCGTTTGTATTGATGGAGATTCCGTTGTCTTTTAATATTTGATTAATCTCGTAGAATTTGTCGGTACTTTTGGTAGTCTGACTATATAGGGTGATATTTTTTGGCAAGCTGGGAATGTCCAACTCATTGATATCCTGAAAGACCACCGCCTTATTACCCGTTTGGCCCAACAGCCCTATCACCTCGGCATGGCCGTGCTTTCCATAGATGTAAATGGCTTCATCCTTATCATAGGAATTCTTGATGCGATTCTGAAGCTTCAGTACCACAGGACAACTTGCGTCTATCAGCGTAAGGTTGTTTTGTATGGCGAGTTGGTAAGTAGACGGTGGTTCCCCGTGCGCCCGTATCAATACCTTTTCATTGGTCAATTTCTTCAGCTCCTCGTGATCGATGATCACAAGGCCTTTACCTGCTAATCGCTTGACTTCTTCGTCGTTGTGTACAATATCCCCCAAACAGTACAGGTAGCCCTCGTTGTCAAGAATTTCCTCTGCCATTTCTATCGCGTAGACTACACCAAAACAGAAGCCCGAATGCTGATCAATATGTACTTGCAGGTTTAACATACCGTATTAACTTTGACCTTTTTGAAATGTTTTCCGTTCTTTGATTTTTTCGTATATCGTAACTACCATCAGGAGCATTCCCAGATTATATACGGAATCTTCTATGGGAATTGTTCCCAAGCGGATACCTAAATTTTCCCCGTTGTTATACCAGACGATGGGCTCGTCTATCCAAGATCCAGTCAACACCCCATTTATCAAGAAAAATGGAATCAATGAAACCAAATAGGCCATGAGAAACCTGCCAAAATGGACATCTTTAAATATAAGCAAATGAGCGGTTATTACCGCCGAAGTGAACAGAAAGTTTATCCCCGTGTACATTTTATCAAAGTGCACCAAGCCCAATACAACAAAAGAAGCGATCAGCACATACATCAAGTAGCGCGAAACAGGGCGAAACAGGTCCTTTTTGACAAAATAAATGAGCACCTCGTAAATGAACACACAGGCATAGGGTACGACTAAAAAAAACGCCCATTCTTCCAAAGGAAGTTCCAATAGATATATCCCTAAAATATACCGTGGATTAAACCCCCAAACACCCTGTACAGTAAACCAATGATCCCAAAGAATAAATACGAACGCCATTGCCAAAATCGCCGGAAACAGCGCATAGGCCTTTTTCGCATACTGTATACGGTGTTCAAAGGATTGGGCCAAAGGGTAGGAGAGGGAAAACAGCATCAACCCCAAATAATAATAATTCTCCATTCCTACCTTAGTTAAAGCCTAACTTGGATCCAAAATAGGTAGCAAGCAACAGGGATGCCTTCCTTGCGTTGGGAATACGTATGCGTTGGCGGGTGATGACCTCGGGAGAGGTTTCTTTTATCTTGTAAAAGAGTTTAAGGTAATATAAATACGCAATCTTTACCCCTAACATAGCTCCTTTTGGCAACTGCCTGATACCTATCAAGGCATCGTCAAAGTCCTTTTGAATATCTGCTTCTATTTCCGCCTTGACGGATCTGTCGAATCGCTTAAAATCAACACCCGGAAAATAAACCCTGCCCCGTTCCTCAAAGTCACTTTTAATATCTCGGAGAAAATTCACCTTCTGAAATGCCGCACCTAGGCTGCAGGCATATCCTTTTAATTTTTCATAAGTGGCTTTATCTCCCTCGCAAAATACTTTCAAGCACATCAGCCCTACAACCTCTGCCGATCCAAAGATGTATTCGTGGTACTTCTCGTCGTTGTATTTGGTGA
This sequence comes from Lunatimonas salinarum, assembly GCF_017811155.1. Taxonomy (GTDB): domain Bacteria; phylum Bacteroidota; class Bacteroidia; order Cytophagales; family Cyclobacteriaceae; genus Lunatimonas; species Lunatimonas salinarum. The sequence goes on from NZ_JACVCV010000008.1 coordinate 178,489, forward strand.
AATCCAGGTCCATTTCCATACTATGCAAGAAGGCGTCTATCAACTCCCTGTCGATCTCAAATTGGTTTACAACGACCTGGAAAGCATGCAACACGGGATTGAGACTTATACCCTCCTCCAAAGCCAAATAGGTATCCGCCCTGAAGCGGTCCAACAGGGTCTTCTTATCGTATTCGTGAAAGGTATCCACAATTTCGTCTGCATAACGAACAAACCCATAAATGGCGTAAATGGACTTGTGAAACTTCTTGTCCAACGTTTTAATTCCCAACGTGAAAGAAGTACTGTACCGTTGTGTAATCAGTTTGCTGCATTCAAAAGTGGTGTCCTCAAAGAGCTGTTTGGGGGTAGTCATGGGATGAAGTTACTGATTTTTTTTGGTTATTGGTGCTCCTTTTGAATCTCCTTGGCCACGACGCCTCCCGAAATGAGAGAAGGGGGAACGCCCGGACCGGGAACGGTCAATTGGCCCGTGTAGTACAGGTTTGAGACCTTTTTACTTTTCAGGGAAGGCTTCAAGATCGCAGTCTGTGTCAAGGTATTTGCCAATCCATACGCATTCCCTTTGAACGCATGGTAGTCTGACATAAAGTCTTTGTGGGCATATGAACGCTTGTACACTACATGACTGCGAATTTCCTGCCCACTCAACTTCTCCAGGCGATCCATTATTATATGGTAGTATTGCTCCCGCAACGCTTCTGTATCGGTCAGACCCGGTGCCAAAGGCACTAAGATAAAGAGGTTTTCCTTTCCTTCGGGAGCCACACTTGGATCCGTCACCGACGGAGCGGAGACATAGAATAGAGGCTTCTCAGGCCAACGCGGCCGGGTATAAATAGCATCGGCATGAGGCCCTAGGGGTTCATCGAAAAACAGGTTATGATGCAATAAGTTTTTTAACTTTTTATCCACCCCCAGGTAGAAGAGTAACGAGGAGGGCGCCATCACCCGGGTATTCCAATAGTTATCCGAGTAATTCCTATACGAAGGGGCTAAGAGTTGTGTATCCACATGATGGTAATCCGCACCCGCTACTACCACGTCCGCATGCAGCGTTTCGCCATTTCCAAATGTCACGGACTGCGCCTTGCCGTTTACGACATTAATCTGCGTTACAGGGCTGCTAAATCGGAAGGTAACTCCCTTTTCCGTCGCAAGGGCGACCATCCCTTCAATAATCTTGTGCATGCCGCCCATGGGATACCAAGTACCCAATGCTATGTCGGCATAGTTCATCAAGCTGTAAAGAGCAGGGATATTTTCAGCCGTCTCCCCCAAAAAAAGCACGGGAAACTCCATCAAGCGGATAATCTTGTCTTCCTTGAAAAACTTCCGTACATGCTTGGACATGGATTGAAAAATATCCATTCGGAACAAATCTCGCAGCAAGCTGATCCGTGCAAATTCCATCAGAGACCGGCTGGGCTTATGGACCAGATCGTGAATGCCGACTTGGTATTTGTAGGCAGCCTGAAAAAGAAACGCATCTAAACGCTTGCCCGCCCCACTTTCCAAGCCCTCTATCATCTCCCTGAATGCCCCAAGGTCAGCCGGAATAGCTAGTGTATCGTCCTTCCCATAAATAACGGCATAGGACGGATCCAACCGAATCAGGTCGTAATAATCACTTACCTTTTTTCCAAAACTTTCAAAATACTGATCGAACACATCCGGCATCCAATACCAGCTTGGTCCCATATCAAAAACAAAACCCCCGGTTTCGAACTTTCTAGCCCTACCCCCGGGGGTACTATTTTTTTCGACTACAGTTACTTGGTAACCGCTTGCCGCTAGGTGGGTAGCAGCCGATATTCCCGCAAATCCGCTGCCTATAACCACCACATGTTTTCCAGTCATATTAATTCCTTGTTTGATAGATGCTCAACTGATCTTTAAGGAGCTTGCGTGCAATATGAATTCTATTTTTTACAGTTCCAATCGGAATTTGCAATTTATCTGCGATCTCATGGTACTTGAATCCGCGAAAATGCATCAGGAAAGGATCCTTATACACAGCATCCAGCCGAGCAATCGCTGTGGTAATGTCTTTCATCGCAAAGTCTCCATACGCATCATTTTCTATGATCGCCGCGCCGGAGTTGATAAAATGGAGGTTATCGGAAGTATCTACAAAGGTGCCACGACGGACCATTCGTTGATAATTCGTAATAAACGTATTTTTCATGATGGTGTACAGCCAAGCCTTTAAGTTGGTGCCATCTGTAAATTTATCTTTATTCGTAAAAGCCTTAACCATGGTGTCCTGTAACAGATCGTTCGCATCGTCAACATCTCTAGTCAACTTCAAGGCAAATGGCTTAAGTGATTTGGTAAGCTTGTTTAATGAGTAGCTAAATTCTAGTGTTGTCATGGTTTTCGGTTTTTGTTTAATCAAAAGTAGAGATCATTAAACATATAAACAAGAAAAATGTGTAACTTTTTTCAAAAAAGTTTAAACGTTAAAGTTTAGTGATCAAGAAAAAGCGGGAAATATAGCCCCCGATAGAGCCAAAGAAGCCCTCTGGAAGGTAAATGAGAACACATTTCATCTAGAGAAAAATAATATTGTTTAACAAAAACAAAAAAAGACTAACATTACTGTTAGTCTTTTCCAATATGCTCAAAGGGTACATGTCAGACCCAGGCCTTACGTAAAAAACGAAGCCAATTTCCGTGCATCACTTTTTCGATATCGGATTCGGAGTAGCCTCTGCTGGAGAGCATACCAGGTATACGCCGCAGATCTGCAATGGATTCCAGATCATAAGGACTCTGTTCACGACCGTAAGCCCCGTCCAGGTCGCTTCCGATTCCTATATGATCCGCGTTACCGGCAAGCTGACAAATATGATCCAGGTGATCTATGATTTTTTCTAAGTTGCAATCCATTTCCTTGGGAAGAGACTTTCCTTTAATCCAGCCAGGAACCATCATCCAGGCATCGAGCGCTCCACCGATTACAGCGCCCCTTTCTATCAGTGCTTTGATCTGTTCATCGCTAAACTGCCTGTTGTGGTTCACCAATGCTCTGCAATTGTTGTGACTGGCCCACACAGGACCGTTGTAATGAGCTAGCGCTTCCCAGAAACTCTCATCACACAAGTGTGTAGCATCAAGTATAATGTTCAACTCTTCCATTCGCTTAAGCAACTCATGCCCCTTAGGTCCCATAAACCCCGAGGCATCTGTCCCCTGGGCATATCTACCCGGGCCATAATGAGCCGGGCCGAGTGCCCGTAGACCAGAGGCGTAGGATTTTTCCAAATAGCGGATATCGATTATTGAATCTGCTCCTTCTAAAGAGAGAATGTAGCCTACGGGTTTCCCTTCGGTAGACTTGCCGTCACCCCAAAGTGCCAAATGCTTCTCCAAAGAAGCTAGGTCGGTGATTTGAACCATCTCCCCTAGGTCTTCCATGGCTTTATACCAAGCAAGCTGTCCCTGACTTTGGGCCCAAGCTTGTGCAGGCGAATGCCATCCGGGAAGGGGATTATTCGGAGCGACGAACCGTGCTATCTGGGTGGCAACCACCAAGCCAATCTCTGCCTCTCGAAGCGTAGGCAACGAGACAGTAGCATTCCCCCTGTCTGCCTTATCAGTGAGCCCGCTTTCACGTTCGTTGATTTCGCGGAGTGGTCTTGTCAGATCTCGGTTCCACTCCAGCGCATTCATGCTGAGATCCAGGTGCGCATCTATTGTAAACATGTGTTGAAAATGGTTGGGATAAAAACGTTGATCAGTAAGTGATTTTTTTATCGCGGGAAATGGTACGCCAAACGCCTGTCGGCCTGCCATCCTTTACCGTATAGGCTTGCTCGTACAGCGCTACCGTAGGACAAATGTGATAAGGAATGCCGAAAAAGCCATCCCCGACCTGATGGGTATGATCGGGAGATACTCGGTAGACCAAATGCTCTTCACTTTGGCTAACAGGCTCCCATCCACTAACACCCAGAAGCGTCACCCGATTGGCTAGGGGATTCTCTGCTGCAATAGACTTGTGGCCCAAGTCCAAACAAATCAGATCAGGGGCAGGAAGTGAAATAATTCGGGTAAATACCAATGCTGCGGGTGTATAGGGCTGCTCGGGCAATCCATCGCTATACCCCTTATCCCAATAAATAAAGGTACCGGGAGAACACACTACACCCGAACGCTTTGCATGTATGGTAAAAGTAGTAGAACCTCCCGCAACAATCTCTACCTCCACTCCCTCTGACCGCATTTTTGCAGCCAAATCCGCTACAGGAGAAAACCCGGCATCACAGGCTATTTTTCGCTCGTTCCAGTCAAGCTGCCGAAGATGGCCGTCATAGACATGCATGCCTGCTACCTTCAAGCCTGGCAAGGCCAGACAAGTGCGGTACAATTCTTCTGCTGATTCATCGGGCACAATACCGGTGCGGTTGGTCTGTGCATTGATGTCCAGGTATACCTCAAAAGGTTTTCCACATGCCACCCCTTTTTCCGACAGTTGGTTCGCTATGTGAACAGTATCGACCAAACAGGCAAACCTAATCGCGGGAAAATCCTGTATCAACATTTCCCACCGTACCTGCTTCGGCCCTACCGGCTGATAGGAAAGTAAGATATCCTTCGCTCCGGCTTTCACCAACATTTCCGCCTCTGGGATTGTCGCACACTTAAACCTCGAGATGCCCGCATCCATCATTAAGCGGCATGCCTCGATCGATTTATTCGTCTTCACATGCGGACGCAACCTTTGAACATCTCCAATTGCCTGAACTGCCTTTTGGATATTTTCCTTGACGATATCCGTGAAAATCAACAATGCGGGAGAATCGATCAGATCCGGTTCTGAAAGCCCGTACTTGCTTTGATCAAACATACTATTCCAGTTCAAACAGTGCTTCGATCTCCACAGGGATATTGCCGGGCAAAGACCCAAACCCTACAGCGCTACGGGTACCGATGCCGTTTTCCTCGCCCCACACCTTTGCGAATAGCTCGCTGCATCCATTGATCACAAAAGGATGCTCTCCAAAATCTACTGTGCTATTAACCATCCCCAGTACCTTGATCACCCGCTTAACCTTATTGAGGCTTCCTAAGTGTGTCTGAATGGTAGCAAGCATAGTCAGGCCTACCTGCTGTGCTGCCAGTTTAGCTTCTTCCTTATCCATATCCCGACCTACCTTTCCGGCAATCAACGTCCCGTCTACCTTTACGGGGCCATGACCGGATAAATAGAGGTGCTTCCCATCGATTACAAAGGGCTTGTAAACGCCCATAGGCGCCGGCGCCGGTGGCAAGGTTAATCCAAGTTCTTTAAATCTAGATTCTGCTGATGCGATTTCCATATCCTATTCATTGTTTATTTTATCACGAAGTTAAAGAATAAAATCCAGAGCCAAAACTCCCACAAGGCCCCCTATTGCTGCAACGGTTTCAACCAAGGACCAGGAAAGCAAGGTCTGCTTGACAGTGAGGTTGAAGTATTCTTTCACCAACCAAAAGCCTCCATCGTTGAAATGGGAAAAGATCAGGCTGCCGGATCCTATAGCCAATACCATCAGGTTGGGGTTAATGTCACCGGTACCTACAAGGGGTCCGATAATCCCAGCCGCCGTAAGTGCGGCCACCGTGGCTGACCCCACTGATAGGCGGATTATCGCTGCTATCAGCCATCCCAAAAACAACGGTGGAATATCCCAATCTTCCATAGCTGTGGCAATGTCGGCGCTGATGCCACTTGACACCAATACCTCCTTGAATGCCCCCGCCCCAGCTATGATCAATATAACCAGGGCAATATCCTTCACTGCCTTGCCGTAGCCATCCATCACAGAAACAACCGTTCGTCCCTTCCGTAACCCCAAACTTACGGTAGCCCATAACAAGGAGAATAACATGACAATACCGGGATCACCGATGAAGGACAACAAAGCGTAGCTATCAGAATCTGTGTCTACTCTCAATAAAATCAACGAAGTGGCAATCAACAGAAAAACCGGCAACAATGCGGAAACCATACTATTGGCTAAGGAAGGAAGCGCCTCCGATGGCTTGTCTTCCGCTTTGAAGGCCTCCAACAGAACCACCTCCATACTGCGAATCCAAGGCAGCCGAGCCAATCCAGGCCCGGCCACCAAGATCACAGGAACCGCGATCAGTAGCCCATAAATTAACGTGAGTCCCATATTGGCGCCAAACTGTGAGACCAACGCAACCGGAGCGGGGTGAGGAGGAAGCAGTCCATGGGTAACCGACAGCGCGGCAAGCATGGGAACCCCCACAAACATGGTAGGGATTTTATATTGATAAGAAACGGCAAAAACCAACGGTATCAACAACACAAACCCAACATTAAAAAAGAGCGGGATTCCAACCACAAATGCGGTCAAAGTAATCGCCCAATGAATACGGTGCTGGCCAAAAAGCTGCATCAAAAACGCTGCAATGCGTTGGGCAGCGCCGCTATCTGCAACTATTTTTCCAAGCATTGCACCCAGTGTGATGATAATTACCAGGCCACCCAACAAATCTCCGATTCCCTTTTGAACGGCCCCCATAATACCATCCAAGGGGATCCCCAACAATACACCCGCAAACACCGAGACTATTAGAAAAGAGATAAAGGGCTCAACTTTGAACCAAACAATGAACAAAACCAATAAAATAATACTGATGGCAATAGCGAGAAAACCCATGGAAAGACCTGTTTTCGAAAATGAATTTTCGGAAAAAATACGCTATTCTAAACGAAAACCCTATCCAGTCATCATAAAATCCCTATTTCTTTACCCATTTGATGGTTTCCATCTTCTCTACAACCAACACCTGAATAAGATAAAGACCCGCATCAAACTCTTTGGCCTTTTCCAAAAATAAGGGCTTTAGCTCCCCAAGGATTCCCTCAGCTTGAAACAATAAATTTCCATTGCCGGCCTTAACCCAGATGGCACCCACCTGTTTTTCCTGCACCCTAGAAAGGCTCATACCGATGTTTCCCCCAAGATAGGGATTGGGGAACACTTTTATTCCCTTCGGACTCACCTCCGATCTGCTCATCTTAAACACCTCACTCATAGACGCCTGCCCATCAAAATCAATCTGATTGATGAAGTAGTAAACTTGGACATGGTCGGGAAGATTGGAATCAAAAAACGTATACGTGGCAGGGCCGGTGAAAGCCTGCGAACCTGGAATCTCTCCCGCAAGGTCAAACGAATTCCCTCCATCAACAGACCGAAATACCTGAAATTTATCGTTGTTTTTTTCTTGGGCCACAGACCAACTGACATTCGCCCCCTGATAGGTTTCTTCGGCGTCCATACCCAGCCATTTTACCGGCAGGCTCGTGATCACCTCAATGGTGACTGACCCATAAGCCGAATTGGAGAGGTTGCCTCGTTCGGTTATCTGATAGAAAATCACATAGGTGCCCGCTTCAGCATCAGGAGACACATCCACCGTACCATCTTCATTGAGTCGCACCCATCCGTTCGGCTCTTGGTTCTCCACTAAAAGGATTACCGTTTCGGGTGTGGCAGGTTGCTCTTTGAGTTCATCATTGAGCAACACATTGACCACGTTCTTTACTCCAGGAGGTGTCTCCATAGCAAAATCATCTCGCACATAAATGGAGTTCCGGAAAAATACGATCTTTCCATCTGCGCCGTTTACATTGATGACCCGAAATCCATGGATCGCTTCATTGGTTCCAAATAGCTGCGGAGAAAATACTACCAAGTGTTGTGGCTGGGTTGGATAGTTGCCCTGATTTACTATTTGGGTGTTCCAAGGATAGCCTCGCAGCTGAATCGTCTGAGCGGAAGCTATTGGCTGTCCGTTCACATCCAGCGCCTGAAAGTCCATACTGCTGTTTCCATCCCGCTCAGAAACCACCAAATAACCGGACTTGGGTACTTCAACGGGGTAAATGACATCCATAAACACCTCATTGGCAGGGATATTACTACCTCCAATATCCCAATAAGATCGAAAATCGGGTGTAGAGACCACCTCTTCGATGGCATGGGCAAACTCACTATTCATGTGGCTGATATATGTCCCGTCATACTTCGCCACGCCCACGCCGCTGGCAGGAATTACTGTAGTACCAATACGGGGATGCAAATTCGTGACTATGGGAGTCCTCGTGGTGGCAAAAATCTCGGTCCCGTCGGCTAGCAAAATGGTCTCAATCACTACAGGTGACCGATCCGGGAGAGGATTACTACGGGAAGCGAGGTCTGTTGTCTGTGTGATCAACTCCCCCGCTACCAACAGCCTTAATTCTTGGATGGGTATTTGGTTTTCGGTTTGGTTAACCACCACCTGCCCATGAGCATCCAACGGCATACCTGTTAGGGTGCATATGATGACGAATATCCATATGATTATCCATCCCGTTTTCATGGCAAGAAGGGTGACAACCCCAAATTTACAGGTCAGCTCGTCGAGTACGACCTATTGATTACTATGTAAAAATACGGAATTTTAAAGAATTTAAATATATTTATGCCGACAATTTCAGTATATTATTTTATAAAGTAGTTTTTTATATGTGAAATACAAAATATGATCAATATTTCTTAAGCCACTTTATCGTCTGTGAATTTTGCTTGTTTAGAAGATGAAAAAAATAAACACCCTGCCCTAACTCAGCCAAATGTGCGGCCAAATCCATGACCTGCTTCTGACTTTCCAATACCCTATCCTGCCACAATTTCCCCCGGCTATCGTGAATTATCAAGCGGGTGTCACCTCGCAAAAACCGAGGTGGAATAATCAGATTCACCGGTCCGGAAAAATACGGGTTTGGAAAAATTGCCGCTGTGGTTTCACCGCCGCTATCCTTAACGGTTACTGCAAAAACCGGACTTTCACTGACCGTTCCGCCTTCATACAAGGCGATGAGCTGATAAAAGACCCGAATTTCGGAAAAGCCTTGCAAAGAGTCTAGAAAATAAAACGACGCTCCCTCCCTCCCGAGCGAGTCGCTAGCTGCGTCCATGACAGGATCAAATGGTACACCTGCACCAAGGGCACGAACGAGCTTGAATCGGGTACCCTCCTTTGCCTCCGATTGCCAGGTGATCTGAACACCACCATCCACCTCCGTAGCAGAAAGGTGTGCCCATTCCAACGGCAGAATACTCAAAGGCTCGGTACTCGCCAACGTAAAGGTAGCCGCTGACAAATCCTCGAACTCCAATAGTCTTCCTGCCCACAAGGTAGTATGTTGAACCACAGACTCTCGGTGCAGGCCATGAGCTACCTCCCCATCACCTGAAATACGTAGATCCGAAAGATCATTTAATACCATATCATCGCCCTGAATCCAGACTTCCAGTTCCCCCTCGTGATCGCCTGTGCGATTCATCACAAAATGACTATGGAGATAGTAAACGATTTCCTTCCCGTCGTGATCTATCAGCCCAGCCCCGTAACCAACCCCGGGCTGCTGCAAATATTCGATGGAAAGGCCTTGATTGCTTGTGATGGAATGGGCCAATAGCCTCAGTTTCCTCGGACTACCCAGGATATCATCAAAAAACGGAAAAACAGCATTTAGATCATCTAGCGTATTGGCAAGATGGTGCAAATCCAGCCCGGATAAATTTCTCCAATAGCCCTGCTGGTATCGGTAAGTACCGACAGCCAAGGTATTCAGCAATAACCGATTTCCCTCAAAATCAACGTACCCGGCTTCCATGGAGAGATCCCTCATTACCTCCGCATCATGCGCCATGCGCACCAATCCTCCAGATTTGGATACAGATAAATCCGTTAGCCGAAAGCCATCCCAATCGATAAGCTGATCCTCGACACCTAGGAGGGTTAATGCGGTCCCCCCGTCGAGAACAGACCCTCCTTCTACCAAAAAATCCCCGTGTAAAATTAACTCCGAAGGAAGGATTTTTGGGCCAACTCCCGCGAAGGTCAAGGTATGGTAGGTAGTGATTTGCTGACTTTCGGCAAAGGTTTTGGCTAAAAATTGCTGATTCTGAACACCCTCATTTAGATAGGTCACACGTCCATCCAACTGAACCGATGCAGCTTCTAGCTGTGGCCTCAGCCCCAAGAGCACCAACTCTGCGTCTTCCTCCACGATAAACTCAGCAGCAGGGCGGGCTCCTGTCCTCCGCAGTATCTGTCCATCAGGCGCGGATGCCTCGGAAATGAGCCGAGCCCCTGAACGGACAATCAGGCTGCCATAGGCCCCCACACCAAAACTATCGTGTATATTAAAAGAAAACGTGGAAGTAGCCGCTGTACCCTCTGTATTCACCGTCTGATACACGGTGCCGCTTTCGATGATAAATGCGTTTGCCTTAAACGCGGCATTCACAGTAAGTACTGCTCCTGGTTCGGGATTAAAACGAACCATGAACCTACTATAGTTGGTCAGGCCACTCCACGAACTCCTATCTACCACGACGCGGGATTCGCCACGAAACACCAACGAGCCTTGCTCGGGATAGATCCAATCTGTGGAAGGATGGGCGTTGGGATGAATTACCCAATTTCCGTCTAAATCTTCACCAATACTACGCAGCGCCCCATAAATATTCAAATCAAACTGCTGCAGATTGAGTTTCCGCCCGGGGGATTCTCCCTGTCCGAATAGGTGAAGGCTATTTACCTCTGCCGATTCACTAAGCCTTACCTCCTGACCCCTTAGTATAAATACGTCGTTTACCCGGGAAGGAGGAACAAGGGCGGGACTCCACGTGCCCTCCTGAAAAACTTCCCACGTCAGCGGGTCTCCCCAGTCTCCAACTGCTCCTACTGCCAAGGCACTTCTATATGTCCCGGAAACAGGAAAAATTTGCTGAGAATAAGAAGGGTAAAGCCATAACAATAGAGATGCAAAGACTAAATAAAATAGCCTAGAACTCAAAAAACACCTTAATAACGATATACACATTAATACATCCATATTAAGATTGGAAAGGCAATAAATTTACACCTTTAAATATTTCTTGTCAATACCTAAGTGCCTTTTTTTATGAAAAATTTTCACCTTAGAAAATGAATTGGCAGGGTATTTCGACTCGGGTATCCAAGACCAGCTCCGTGAATCATCTGATGGCAAAACTTGGAGCCTAAAAAACCATTTATTTCGTTAAATTTGTCTCCATAGATCCTTCTTTGGCAAAACATACTAAGTGGACCTATGATCCGTAAATTTTCGTTGGCCCCATGATTTCTCGAGCTCTTTTATTCCTTACGTTAATTTTTCTCCTCCTGTCACCGTCAGGTTTTGAAGCCACCGCACAGGATTACCAAATCAGCCTGATTACCTGCGATCCGGGTGATGAACTCTACTCGACCTTTGGACATAGTGCCATCCGCGTGCTGGATAAAACATCGGGAACGGACTTGGTGTATAATTACGGAACCTTTGATTTTAACACACCTTTTTTCTACGTGAAGTTCAGCCGTCGAACACTCGACTACCAATTGGCTCTAACAACCTTCGAGCAGTTTTTATACGAGTACAACTATTTTAAGCGCAGCGTTCGGGAACAGGTGCTAGACCTATCACCGAAGCAGACCAGGGAAATTCTACAGTTCCTGCGGATCAACTATCAACCCGAAAATCGAAAGTACCGGTACGATTTCTTCTTTGACAACTGCGCCACCCGGATCCGGGACATGATGCAGTCTGTGCTGGACAATTCCTTAGAATGGAAAGAACCGGCGGACGCGGATCAAAAATCATTTCGTCAGCTCATTGACGAATACGTCTATCCGCTACCTTGGTCAGACTTGGGCATAGACCTGGCACTGGGCGCGGTGATCGATCGGGAAGCGAGGGAACACGAAAAACTTTTCTTGCCGGATTATCTTGAAGCCGCGTTCGCTCGGGCCGAGGTGGTTGGTGACGGTCCCCGAAGGCCATTGGTGAAAGAAACCCATGTGATCTATGATTTCCCCGACCGAGAAGTTGCCTTTAGCATTTTGAATCCCTACCTCATTCTTTGGTTGGTTTCTATTGTTGTAGGAATAGTTACCTTCTTGGGTTTCAAAAGAAAAAAGCTTTACACATCCGTGGACATCGTATTGTTCGGGGCCTTGGGCATTCTGGGTATCGTGATCGTATACCTTTGGTTCTTTACCGAACATTCCCAAACAAAAATGAATTGGAACCTACTGTGGGCATTTCCGCTGCACCTGTCTGTTGCATTTATGTCGGCAAGAAGACTTAACCCCATTTGGATGAAAAGATACCTGCTTTTCGCCCTGATAGCCGCTGACCTGGGATTGATCTTTTGGTTAACAGGCATTCAGTCTTTCCATCCGGCCATCTTGCCACTTCTACTGGCAACCATTCTGAGGAGTAATTTTCTCTATTACCACGTGGATAAGTGGATGTTGACAAAGAACTGACCATCGAATCAAACTATTATGCCGGCAAGAAGCGTTATAGTTACTTAACATTGCCTCACCATGGGATTTAAGATTATCTCAGACTACCAGCCTACAGGAGACCAACCTACTGCCATTCAGTCCCTTGTGGAAGGTATTCAAAACAACGAGCCTGCACAGGTACTTCTGGGGGTTACCGGATCTGGCAAGACCTTCACGGTGGCCAACGTGATACAGCAGGTTCAGAAACCCACCTTGGTACTCAGTCACAATAAGACCCTTGCCGCGCAGCTATACGGAGAATTCAAGCAGTTTTTCCCGGAAAACGCCGTTGAGTATTTCATTTCCTACTACGACTACTACCAACCGGAGGCCTACATTCCTACGAGCGGCACCTACATCGAAAAAGATCTTTCGATCAATGATGAAATTGAAAAACTTAGGCTTTCGGCCACATCCGCCTTACTTTCCGGTAGACGAGACGTACTAGTGGTAGCTTCGGTATCCTGCATCTATGGCATCGGAAACCCGGAGGAGTTTGGCAAAAATGTCATTCACCTACAGGAGGGAGACAGGGTACCCAGAAACCAATTGCTATATAAGCTTGTAGAGGTTTTGTACAGTCGCTCCAATGCGGAATTTACCCGGGGTACTTTTCGAGTGAAGGGCGACACTGTGGATATTTTTGTTGCCTATGCCGATTTTGCTTACCGCATCTACTTTTGGGGAGATGAAATTGAGGCCATTCAGCGGATAGACCCTGAATCCGGTAAAAAACTGGCAGATGAAAAAATCATCACCATCTATCCCGCAAACCTATTTGTCACCGGGAGGGATGTACTTGACCAGGCAATTCACGAGATTCAGGATGACTTGGTGGCGCAAGTGTCCTTTTTCGAGCGGGATATGAAGCTGATGGAAGCCAAGCGCCTGAAAGAGCGAACAGAGTTTGATCTGGAGATGATCCGGGAACTTGGGTACTGCTCCGGAGTGGAAAATTACTCCAGATACTTTGACCGAAGACTCCCGGGAAGCAGGCCTTTTTGCCTGTTGGATTATTTCCCCGAAGATTACCTATTGGTGATCGACGAAAGCCATGTCACGGTGCCACAGGTTCGTGCAATGTGGGGAGGAGATCGATCCAGAAAAGCCAATCTGGTCGAATATGGGTTCCGTTTACCATCTGCAATGGACAACCGCCCCTTGAAGTTTGAAGAGTTTGAAGCGCTATCCAACCAGGTCATCTACGTAAGTGCCACCCCTGCAGACTACGAACTGACTAGATCAGGTGGGGTAGTAGTGGAGCAAATCATACGCCCTACGGGTCTCTTGGACCCCATCATTGAGGTAAGGCCCAGCGCCAACCAAATTGATGACCTGTTGGAAGAAATAGACCAGACCATATCCGAAGAGGCCCGGGTACTGGTGACCACGCTTACCAAGCGCATGGCCGAGGAATTGCAGAAGTTCTTGGAGCGTGCAGGGGTTAAGTCCCGTTATATCCATTCGGAAGTGAAACCACTCGACCGGGTAGAAATCCTCCGGGAGCTACGTCTTGGGATATTTGACGTCTTAGTCGGGGTGAACCTATTGCGGGAGGGGCTGGACTTACCGGAGGTGGCGTTAGTAGCCATCCTAGATGCGGACAAGGAAGGCTTTCTACGAAATGAGCGAAGCCTCGTACAAACCATAGGACGAGCGGCGCGAAACGAAAAAGGGAGGGTGATCATGTACGCAGACAAGGTAACCGATTCCATGGAGGTAGCCATCGAAGAAACGAACCGAAGGCGCGCCAAGCAACAGGCCTACAACGAAGAACACGGCATCACACCCAAAACCGTCATCAAGTCGAGAGAAAAGATCATGGGCCAAACGAAAGTGGCGGACAGCAAACGAAATGCAAAGGTATATGCAGAGGATTTGCATTCAGAAAATGGCGTAGCTGCAGATCCAGTCGTTCAATACCTTAGCAAAGAAAAACTGGAAAAGCTGGTTCAGCAGACCCAAAAGCGCATGGAGACCGCAGCGAAGGAGCTGAACTTTATGGAGGCTGCCAGGCTTCGGGATGAATGGCAGGGATTGAAAAACCGATTGGAAGAACTAAACCGGGGAATTTAACATGAATTATTGGATCGCACTTTTGACACTCAGCCTCATCGGATGTACTGCATTCGACACCAAGGCGCAGCAAGCGGAGGGAAGCATTCTCCTATCTGGAGCCTTGGACCTGGCAAAAACAGACGCTCCCGGAGTAATACGCCGATACCAAATCGGATTTGAGGGAAATTATTTCTACCGACATAACCTCTCCTTTTCAGGCGGTTATGAGTTTAATCATTCAGCTGCTAACCAGGTGGCGCTTGGCGCTAGGTTTTATCCATTAGAGCCCCTCTTTATCCGTGGCAGGGGCTTGTTGGGATCCCAATCCGATTTTGCAGCAGGTGCAGGCTACACGTATAACATCAGCTATCGGGTCAGACTTGAAGGAATGGTGGACTATTATTTTGCCACAAATGTAGTAGGTCTCAGAACAGGTATAGGCATTTTGATTAATTGATCCCATGGGCCTCCCGGAAATTATCAAGCTGGCTTCAGAAGGCGAGGGGCTAAAGCTGGAGTTTAAGAAAAAAGCAGCCCACCCAGAGAAAATCGTCCGGGAACTTATAGCCTTTGCCAATACCGAAGGAGGTTACCTACTCATTGGAGTAGACGATGATGGGACGGTCAGCGGTCAGCGATTTATCGAGGAAGAGATCTATGTAATGGATAAGGCGATAGCGGAACTCGTACATCCACCCCTGCAGGTCCAAAAAGAAATTCTGCACCTCAACCATAAAAAAGGCATCGCTGTCTATCGGATCGAAAAAAGCCCACATCGCCCCCATTTCCTTTTCGAAAATAACCGAAAAAAAGCCTATGTCAGAGTAGCAGACAGAAGCATACAAGCCAGTAAGGAAATGTGGGAAATCCTGAAACGTCAAAAGCGAGACGAGAACATCATCTTCCACTACGGCAAAAAAGAACGGATCCTCATGCAGGCGTTGGAAGAAAACTCCAGCATTACGGTAAGGGAATTTATGCGAATTGCGAAAATACCTATCTTTATCGCCTCCAAAACACTCATAAAGCTAGTTTTGGCTAATGTGCTTCAGGTAATCCCCATGGAAAACGAAGACTTATTTGTCATGAAGGCTGCCGGCTGAGCCTTTCCATTGTCTCTCTGATTAGGTCAGTTTCAAACCCTCTAAAAAGCAAAAATCGCTGCAATTTTGCCTTTTTAATAAAAGGGTTGGCTTCTCGGGTTGCCGCCCATTTTCGATCTGCCAAGCCGTTCAGTACCTCTTGGTACACTTCATCCTCTATCAACTCCATGCCAAAAAGTATCAACTCGTCGGAAATGCCCCGAAGTTTGAGTTCCTGCCTTATTCGCACCCTTCCCCACTTCTTAATAGAAAAACGACCTCGTACAAAGGATTCTACAAAGCGCCTTTCGTCCAAGAATCCTTCTTCAGCAAGCCGCTCCAGCACGGAGCCGATTAGCGCATCTGGAACCTCTAATTCCTGCAATTTGGCCCGCACCTCTAGTTCACAACGTTCCTGATATGCACAAAAAGAAGCCGCTCGATTCCACACCTCGGAAGGCAGCGACTCCAAACTGGCCATTTGGCCAAGGTTTTCTTTTTCTGGAAGGGACATTTTACGTACTTTTGAGAACGGTAACCAAGGATACCGAAACTCAAATATATAAAACGTAAGAGAAATTATCATGCGAAAAAAAATAGTAGCCGGTAACTGGAAGATGAATTTAACCCAAACAGAGGGTCAAAAACTTACATCTGAAATTGTAAATATGATAAAAGATGAATCAACACAAGATGTAACCGTGGTTTTGAATCCTCCATTTGTACATTTACAAGCAGTCAAAAAATTGATTGAAGGGGTAAACAATATTTACCTTGGTGCTCAAAATTGCTCGGACAAGGCTTCCGGTGCCTATACCGGCGAGATCTCCGCTTCCATGCTGGCATCTTTCGGCGTATCCTATGTGATAATCGGACACAGCGAAAGGCGTGAGTATTTCGGCGAAACCAACTCCATGCTCACGGACAAAGTGAAGCTAGCATTGGAAAATGGATTAACACCGATCTTCTGCTGCGGTGAACCGCTTGACATACGCGAGAATGGAACCCATGCAGCTTACGTCACCAATCAGCTAAGTGAGAGCCTTTTCGGACTTGAGGAACAGGATATTAAAAGGCTCGTCATCGCCTACGAACCTATTTGGGCAATTGGCACAGGAAAAACCGCTTCCTCCGACCAAGCGCAAGAGATGCACGCAACAATACGGGAACACTTGGCATCAAAATACGGGAAGGAAATCGCCGAAAACATGTCCATTCTATACGGCGGCAGTTGCAAACCGGACAATGCAAAAGATATCTTCTCCAAACCCGATGTGGACGGAGGCCTTATAGGTGGTGCTTCTCTCAAGTCAAGAGACTTTACGGACATCGTTACCTCATTTTGATCCCACTTTATCCGTTTCTTTGAGCTTGGATAGGAAAGCACCCTGCGGTGCTTTGAGTTATCCAAGCTTTTTTAATTTCCGACACAATGGATTACTTAAAATACACCATCTCATGTACCGCCGCCTTTGGGGAAATCCTAATGGCCGAGTTGGCAGAAATCGGTTTTGAATCTTTCATTGAAAGCGATGCAGGCATAGAAGCCTATGTCAATGAGTCGCTTTTTGATGCCGCCGCATTTGAGGAGGTACTGACAAAGTACCAGAAACAGGAACCGCTTACGTACACTACCGAGAAAATGCCAAGAGTAAACTGGAACGAGGAATGGGAAAAAAACTACGACCCCATACTGGTAGATGAAATTATTTACGTCAGGGCATCCTTTCATCCCAAACGGGAAGATGTTGAGCACGAAATCATAATCAATCCAAAAATGTCCTTTGGTACGGGACACCATGCGACTACCTACCTGATGCTAAAGCTTCTCTTGGAAACTCCTGTAGGGGGCAAACGGGTATTGGATGCGGGATCTGGCACGGGTATTTTAGCGATCATGGCCCACCGCTTAGGCGCCTCCCAAGTGGAGGCATTTGACATCGACGATTGGTGTATGGAAAATGGAAACGAAAATTTTCAGATAAATAAGATCGAAAACGTTCAAATGGGATTGGGAACAATCCGACAAGTAGCCCCAAGGGGCCTGTTTGACGTCATCTTGGCCAATATTAACAAAAACGTCCTGATGGACGAGATGGAAGAATACGCACGATTGCTGCGTCCAGGCGGGAAATTGTTGCTCAGTGGCTTCTATGAAGCCGATATCACCGATCTGGTAATGCTCGCGGAACAATTCAATCTAAAACTTCAAAAGCAGCATACCCGAAACGATTGGGCTGCACTGGTATTATCCTACTAATCTCTAACTACAGATTTAAATAAAACGGAAAACACAAGAGTCCAGACTTACCGGACTCTTGTGTAATAGACCTTTAACATGATTCGGTCTTTGTTGACCTTGTACTGACGCAGGGAACGCTTTGACTCGTCCGAATTAATCGGATTGTTTTGGGTGCTTGGAAAATTTGGATACAGCAACAAATCCGTCCGGATAAGCCCGTCTCTATACAGTGCATTCACATAGGAAGTTACCTGATTTCTGAATAATCTGGTTTCTTCATCTAAATTTAACGAGTTTTCACTTCCTGCTGAAGGAACCACGTTTCCTTGTTGATCGCGACTTACTTGGCTGGCCCCCTCAGCCTGAACAGCTATCACGGCACCGTCAAACCTCCTGTAAAGCCGGTTATCTTCCCCCAAGTAAAACATCACCATATTTCTGCTAGGCCACTTATACTCAGGATACTCCTCTATGGGACCTACCTCAAGCAGAATTTGGTTGAATGTGGTGCTTTCCAACGTATCAAGGAAATTGTCGAGCGCTTGTGTATTCAATTTCACGAATAATCCCAGCGTGGATTTACCTCCTACCCTATCTCCCGGGACATCATAGGCTACACCCCGCTCGGTTATCACCTCCGTGGGCGTACCAGTCCGGTCACTACTGACACCCACAAAATGCCTAGACTGTAACGTCGAAATGGGAAAGGTACGCGATACCGTATCTTCATCGTAATGGTAATACAACATCATCCCGGTCCCATTACCCACCGCAACGGATATGCTGGTATTTTCTTCTGGATTTCCTGTAATCGCTATACCGGGAAAATATTCCCGAAAATTAAATATATTGGAAAAAGCCGGGTCGTTACTGGTCAATTTCTCAAAAAGCTCTCCAGCGACTTGCGGATTTAACGGCATACGAAGTGTATTTAGGGTATCCGGACGTAACAAAAACGATCCACCTGCAATCGTTTCGTCCGAAAACCTTAAACTATTGAAATTATAATACGAAGTATCCAGAATAGGCTCTTCAAGTCGATGTACCTGAAAGCCCTTAGGTTGATCGAAGTCCTCTCCAAAAACAGACTGAACGTTGATCATAAACACCGCTGAGTCGAAAATAGCTTCCTCGTTGGGCTTCGCTGCGTTGGGATTATAGGACAATCGGCTGTATCCGACGGCTTCGGTTCTGCCAAAGAATTCATCCACATCCCCACCGATAACGAGTCTGCCCTGACTGGTTGTGTTGAATGAATCGTATAGCACCATAGAAGCAGAAAGGGGTATTTCCGCATAGAAAACCCCTATCTGATTGGTACCTGGATCCAACACCAACCCTATCTCTGATGGATCGGTACAGGAACCTGCTAGATGCAATAGGATAAATAGACTGCCGGCCAGCTTAGCCGGCAAGTTCTGTGTAAATATTGTAATAGCTTTCAAAAAGCTGTTCTTCTTCCTCACTATTGATTTCAAACTTCTTATCATTATTGGCATTTTCTTCGATTAAGTGAGTAAAGGTGCCTGACGCATCCTCGCCTCGTATGACCACATCTGCATAGGCCATTCCCAGCTTCAAGAATCCTTCGTAGTCTTTGGATTTTAGCGGGGCGAGCAACTGATCATCGATATCGACCATTTTGATCTTTTCAAACAAGTCGTCGCCAAATTTATGACTAAATCCGTTATTATACATGGCGAACACCGATTTTGTCTCTTTGAACAAGGGCTCATTTCGATAGGTAGTCTTCAGATAAAGCGGAATCAAACTGGTCATCCAGTCATTGCAATGCACCACATCCGGAGCCCATCCCAGTTTCTTGACGGTCTCTATCACGCCCTTACAAAAGAAAATGGCTCTTTCGTCGTTATCCTCGTAGAACTTATCGTGCTTGTCAAAGAAAACGCTTTTGCGTTGAAAATAGTCTTCGTTGTCGATAAAATAAACCTGCAATTTGGCATTGGGTATAGAGGCTACCTTGATAATCAGCGGCTTTTCTTCTTCACCAACGGAAATATTGATACCTGAAAGTCGCACGACTTCGTGCAAACGGTTCTTTCGCTCATTGATCAGACCAAATCTTGGAACAAGAATACGGATTTCCATACCTTTTTCCTGCATCGCCTGTGGTAATGCCCTAACGAAGTTGGCTACTTCCGAGGTTTGAAGAAAAGGGTTGATTTCACTGGCTACGTAGAGGATACGAAGTTTAGACATATCTTGTGTGTTTTGTTTAGGGATATAACGGGACTACAAATTTACAAAAAAAATTACTGAAATCCATGGTTTTTATTTTTAATCGCATACTTTTGCAGCTATTTTCCTAAACTGAACCCACCAAACGTTGGAAGTTGTAAAGCAGATTTCGGAGCTGAAAAAGGTGCTAAAACCCCTCCGAGGGCATTCTAAGTCAGTTTCACTGGTTCCCACAATGGGGGCACTCCACCAAGGTCACATTCATCTGGTAAAGCAGGCACGACACGAAAGCGACCTCGTCGTAGTCAGCATATTTGTCAATCCCATTCAGTTCAATAATCCCTCCGATCTCGCACAATATCCCCGGACGCTTTCGGCCGACCTGAAACTTTTGGAAGATGCTGGAGTCGATTTGGTTTTTGTGCCCGAAAACAGCGAAATGTACCCTTCCGAAGTTCAGGTAGCGTTTCGGTTTGGAGCTTTGGAGGAGGTCTTAGAAGGTGCCTTCCGCCCGGGACACTTTAATGGAGTCGCCATCGTGGTTTCCAAATTATTTCACATCATACAGCCTGACCTAGCCTATTTTGGACAAAAAGACCTACAGCAGGTAAGTGTGATCCGTAGATTGGTGAAAGATCTCCAATTTGATTTACAGGTTCGGGTAGTGCCTACCGTCAGAGAAACAGATGGCCTGGCACTATCGTCTAGAAATTTACGCTTATCGCCGGAACAGCGTTTACAAGCACTGTCACTGTACAAGTGCCTGGAATCTGCGAAATCTGAACTTTTGAAGGGCAATGCGTGGTTTGATACCAAAAAGCAGCTGGAAGGTGGGTTTGACCATTCGAAGGAGCTCCGGCTAGAGTACTTGGAACTCGTAGACTTGGATGATTTTCGGCCCGCGGAAAAACGTAAACCGGAACTCAAGCAAGGCATATGTATCGCTGCTTACGTAGGAGAGGTCCGACTTATCGATAATATCATACTGGACTAAAAAAATGCACATACAACTCTTAAAATCAAAAATCCACCGGGTTAAAATCACGCAGGCTGAACTCCATTACGTGGGGAGTATTACCATAGATGAAGACCTGATGGATGCAGCCCATATTATTGAACATGAAAAAGTCCAAGTGGTGAACATCAACAATGGGGAACGCCTGGAAACCTACGTGATCAAAGGCAAACGCGGAAGTGGGGAAGTTTGCCTGAACGGCCCTGCAGCGAGAAAAGCCCAAGTGGGGGACATCGTCATCATTATCACTTACTGTTCGATGGACGTCGCCGAAGCAAAGACTTACCAACCGGTGGTGATCTTTCCAGATGAGTACAACCGATTATAATTAGGTGCGATTAACAGCAAAGCAACTTATTCAACTTTTTTTATCCTTAGCGGCAGCGTTGGGTATCTTTGCATTTGTATACCGCGACTTAGACGCTGCACAACTGAGAAGCTCCCTGGAGGAAACTTCCTTTTTTTGGGTTGCTGTCTCCATTTTTCTTTCCCTAATTGGCTACTGGCTGAGGGCATGGCGGTGGAAGTTGCTGATCGATGCCACAGAAGATGGTAGCCTGAAAACCTCCACGTCCTTTTGGGCCTTGATGTTCGGTTATTTGGTAAATCTGATCCTGCCACGGGCAGGAGAATTGGCTCGCTGCGCAGCACTGAAAAAAACAAACCAACTTAAGATGGGATCCTTGCTGGGCACGGTGGTACTCGAACGCACGGTAGACGTTGGATTTATGCTGGCACTGGTGCTTTTGGCGTTCATTTTTGAGGCAGGTATCTTTCTCGAAATATCCCAACAGCTCTTCTCCAGCGAACAACTCGTTAATATATCCGGAATGCAGCTGGTTTTACTGCTCGGTGTAGTGGCTATTATGGGAGTTTTACTATGGAAGATGTATCAACGCTTGCAGGGAAGTGCTATTTTGTCAAAGTTGCAGGGCTTCTTCCGTCAATTTGTCAGAGGCGTTAAAAGCATCTCCAACTTACGCAATCCCAAAGGATTTTGGGTATCATCGATAGGTATTTGGATAATTTACTATGCCATGATGTATTTTATCTCTTGGTCGATGTACAGTACTTCTTCATTATCAGCTTCTTCCGTATTGATGGTCTTGGTGATGGGGAGTATAGGCATGGTGGCACCGGTACAAGGCGGTATAGGCACCTTTCATGCATTGGTTGCCTTTATTCTGTTCTTCTATGGAGTTCCGGAGTCGCAAGGCAAGATATTTGCGTTAATCGTCCACGGGTCTCAGGTTGCGACCGTTCTGATTGTAGGGCTGCTTAGTTTGGCCATGTTAGGAAAATTAACCTGGAAAATCAAACCCCAAATGGGGTCATTACGTAAGGATGTGTAGTTTAAATTTAAAAGAAAGATGATTCTAATAGTAATTGTAGTTGTGTTTGGCATCTTGGGTTATGCCGTCAGCAGCAAGTTAAAAAATAAATTTAGGGAGTATTCGCAGATTGCGTTACGGGCAAATCTTTCCGGAAAGGAAATAGCCGAACTGATGCTCGCTGATCACAATATTCACAATGTGGCGGTAAACTGTGTAGAAGGACAACTTACCGACCATTACAACCCGATGGACAGGTCTGTAAACCTTAGCCCCGATGTGTACTATGGACGAAACGCCGCAGCTACCGCGGTTGCTGCCCACGAATGCGGCCACGCCGTACAGCATGCGACAAGCTACAGCTGGCTGCAGTTACGTTCCACCTTGGTACCCATTCAGAATGTAAGTGGAAAAATCTTAAACATTGTGCTAATCGGTGCTTTGTTTGGAGGCATTGCATTGTTCGGTCTTCCCTATGAGGTAGTCGGGGCTATAGTAGTCGGATCCTATGGAGTGCTTACGCTCTTCTCATTGGTCACACTGCCCGTGGAGTTTGATGCCAGTAGAAGGGCCCTGGCTTGGGTGCAAACGAGAAACATTGTAACCCCGCAAGAATACGGAATGTCGAAAGACGCACTCAAATGGGCTGCGATGACCTATGTGGTAGCGGCTATGGCTTCCTTAGCCACCTTGGCGTATTATGCCTTTATATTCTTTGGTAATAGAGAATAGTAGAAACCAATAATTAAACCAACTATCTGTATATAAAGGGACAAGAAATTGTCCCTTTATTTTTTTTTGTTTAGATTCCGTGAAAAATAACCACTTTTATGACATTCGACTTCACAGAGGAACAGTTAACTGTAAGAGAGGCGGCCAGAGAATTTGCACGGAACCATTTACTGCACGATGCAATAGCAAGGGATACTGAGAGTCGATTTCCCGAAAAGCAAGTAAAACAGATGGGTGAGCTTGGATTCATGGGAATGATGACTTCTCCTGAGTACCTAGGCGGCGGTATGGATACCCTTTCTTACGTGATTGCAATGGAGGAAATTTCCAAAATTGATGCTTCGGCAGGGGTTATCATGTCCGTAAACAATTCGCTGGTGTGCTGGGGATTGGAAAAGTACGGAAATGCAGATCAGAAAGAAAAATTCCTGAAGCCTTTAGCTTCCGGTGCAACGCTTGGTGCCTTTTGCCTCTCTGAACCGGAAGCGGGTTCGGATGCTACTTCACAAAAAACCACGGCAGTACGCAACGGAGACCACTATGTGGTCAACGGCACCAAAAATTGGATAACCAATGGAGGTACAGCAAATACCTACCTGGTCATTGCGCAGACAGATCCCGAAAAAGGCCACCATGGCATATCCGCTTTCATCCTAGAAAAGGGAATGGAAGGCTTTACGGTGGGCAAGAAAGAGGATAAGCTGGGTATACGCTCATCTGACACCCATTCACTGATGTTTTCCGAAGTAAGCGTGCCGGTAGAAAACCGCATCGGGGAAGAAGGTTTTGGGTTTAAGTTTGCCATGGAAACGCTGAATGGAGGACGAATCGGGATAGCCGCCCAAGCATTGGGCATTGCATGCGGGGCCTACGAACTTGCGCTAGCGTATTCCAAAGAACGCCGGGCCTTCGGGAAACCTATCTGTGAACACCAGGCCATACAGTTCAAATTGGCTGATATGGCTACCAAAATTGAAGCAGCTAGGCTTTTGGTATACAAAGCCGCCTGTCAAAAAGATCAGGGAGGCGACTATGCCCATGCCAGCGCAATGGCAAAATTATACGCCTCTGAAATTGCAATGGAAGTCACGATAGAAGCGGTACAAATCCATGGAGGATATGGATACGTCAAAGAATATCATGTCGAGAGGCTGCTGAGAGATGCGAAAATCACACAGATTTACGAAGGTACTTCTGAAATTCAAAAAATAGTGATATCTCGAAACCTATTAAGATAATTATCTTTTGATAGGCCACGAAAAAATAAATATAAATTTTTATATCATTGTTTAGTTTATTTTAATTTTTTATTTAATATTGTCATCGTAACACAGAAAAAACCGATACTTTTAACAAACACAACCTAAAGACACCTGTCATGGAATATTACAATAAGGTAATAGAATCTGTCGGAGTGCGATATTTGAGGGGCAATAACTACAAAATTGAGCGCCCTGTGACTGTCGTAGACTACCTAGACAACGAAAACACAATCATCCTTCTTCACAGGGGAAACCTGCACTTTGGCGATGATCAAGAGACTGTTAACGAGGGCGAACTGTTGTTTATCCCTGCCGGAAGATCCACTAAGGTTTCTTTTGGAACAGTGACTAAACGAAATGAAACCTCCAATGAGAGTTTCATTGAGAGTAAAAAAAAATACCTGCAAACCATCAGCTTCAAGGAAATCAAAAATCTGGAAGACGACTGTGTGACTACGGTAAACTTTGAAGCGAAGGTATTTGATGTCGTAAATTTTTTCAACTCGTTGGGTATACCCCCTTTTGTAATCCGATTCAACGATCGAATTGCTTCTATCGCAGAGGACATCGTAAAAGAGTCTGAACAAACCACTCCCGGAAAAGAACGGGTTACGAAGCTTTACACGGAATTACTTGTAGTAGAAATTGTACGCCATATCCTGAAAAATAGACTGTTTGTAGAAGAACTATCGACCAACAGTACGTATTTCAAAGATCCGAGGTTGATCGACATGTTCAACTACATCAAGAAGAACATCGGTGGAGACCTATCAAACAAAGTATTGGCGAAGGTAGCCAACGTATCAGAGGATTATGTGGGGCAGTATTTTAAAATGCTCACAGGAATAAACCCACAAGACTACATTGAATATCAGCGTATGGAAGCGGCGGTAGACCTGCTGCGTACCACCAAAAAGAGTATCCGGGACATTGGCAAAGAAGTTGGATACAAGGACACCGCTTATTTCTGTAGAAGATTTAAAATGATGTATGGTCTTCCAGCAGGCAAAATGAGGCGAAGAGAATCCCTAATTAACGTTCAGGGATAAGTTATGGATTTCTGCGACACGCAAAACCTCGGCCAAAAAGTCGGGGTTTTTTTGTGCCGCATTTCCGATCACTACCAAATCCGCACCAGCTTGCCAGGCTTCCTTTGCCTTTTCAGCGGTATTGATTCCCCCTCCTACAATGAGGGGACAGGGTACCCGGCCGCGAACAGCCCTTATCAGCTCATAGGATACAGGATATACCGCCCCACTACCGGCCTCTAGGTATAAAAACTGAAGACCCAAAAAGTACCCCGCCAGCGCCGTTGCTACGGCTAGCTCAGGTTTATCGTTAGGAATCGGTACACTCTGACTCATGTAATGCACACTACTGATCCGACCTCCATCTATTAACATATAACCGGTTGGCAATATTTCCAAACCGGAATCCGCCAGCAAAGGTGCAGCCGCCACGTGCTGCCCGATAAGCAATTCCGGATTCCTACCGGAAATCAAGGAAATAAAAAGTATTGCGTCGGCACTATCGGCAAGCTGCACTACACTCCCCGGAAAAAGCAACACAGGCAAAGAGGCGGTAATAGTGCGGATACGGGCTATCACGTCTAAAACATTGTCCTTTTGAACCAAACTTCCTCCCACAAGAATGTACAAAGGAGCGTAAGGCCCGGCATCCAACAGTATCTTCGCTAAGTGATCTTCTTGCCAAGAATCATCTGGGTCTATCAAAAACGCCACACCCTTTTTCCCTGTTCGATGCAACGCACGCAGCGTATCTCCTATTTGTCTACTGCTCATGGGCTTGTTCGGCCTCCATTTTTTCCTGCACCCTGCGGATAAGTGCTTGCTTACCTATATCTAAAGCCAGCCAAAATACCCTATTCCGTAGATTGCTCCAGAAAGTGTTTCGATTCTTCTTCGCCTTTTTTGGCTTCTTGGATTTTGAGGTAGGTTCGGTGCGTATAAGGCGATAGGCTGCGGCGGTTACTAATCCTGAAATCAGCGCAATCCCTGCTACCTGTAGGTATACACCGGAATCCTTCTTTACCAGCTCCAATTGCTTTTGAAGCGTTTGTTCCAGCTCCTCTGATTCTCTTTCAAGGTCAAATAGACTCATCTACCGGTACTTTTTTGCTTAAATAAGAATATAAACTTCGTGAGGCCGCTTTTCAACGAGGTCTGAAGCGACGCCGAGTTTCGAACCAAGTATAATAACAGAAGCAATACAAGGTAGCTTGCTGCTACGGTCAAAAAGCCCATGTAAACACTGGCCATCTTTTCAGCGAGAAAAAAGGCCAACGCAATGCTTCCGAATAACAGTACCATCACTCCGGTCATTACCATAAGGATCAAGACAACTACGCGCGTGACAATGGAAGCAAAATCGTCTGCCAGCTTGTTGACCGCAATTTTTATGCGTACCTCGACGAGCTTCTTGACTGTTTCGACTATTTCGGAAAGATTCATCATGTATTCTTTTGGCGTGGAGTACTAGTTACTAATTTAACGCTAATATCACAAAAACCACGCTGGAAATCTCAAATTTCGTAATTTCGCCTCTCAATGGGACAAGTTAACGCATTCTTCTATACTGCCCTACTTATTTGTTGCCTTACCCTCGAATTGGCGGCACAAAACCGTCCTTTGCGGGTTTTTCTGAATGACGATAGTACCTCCTATGCAGGCGTTCGGATCAATGGCCAACTTTGGGCGCGTTACAATTACAATAACCCTGGCACACTTATAAACGGAGAAGAGGCATCCCGCTTTTTCGATATTTCGGTGCGACGAATCCGCTTTCAGACCTATGCCAGAATCAACAACCGCACAAACGTCACGCTAACGCTGGGCCAAAATAATATCAATTACCTAACCGCACGCTCTGGCGAAATCCGTCTACTGGACTTTTACATAGACCATCAAATCCACAAACACCTTACAGTAGGCGGTGGGCAATCTGGCTGGAATGGCGTGTCCCGCTTTGCCGCTCCGCACACCGGCCGCATGCTTACCTTAGATGTTCCTGCGGTAGCAATGCCCACCGTAAACCAAACGGACAACATACTCCGCAAACTCAGTGCCTACCTGAATGGCCAATGGGCAAAATGGGATTACCGATTTATTTTCAGCAGACCCTATGCCCCCATAGCCAACACCCGCATTGGGCAAGTATCCAGTTTTTCTTATGTCAAAAGTGGTGTGCAGTCCGCTGCCTACGTGAAATACCAATTCTTTGAACACGAAAGCCTCGTCTCCCCCTTTCACGTAGGAACCTACGATGGGAATCGAAAAGTATTGGCTATCGGCGCCGGCTTCGAAACCCAACCAAAGGCCATGTGGCATTTGAATGACGCCGCAGACACGGTGTTGACACCGATGAATATGCGGGCGGTAGACGTATTTGGAGAAATCCCACTAAGTCATAAAAGAGCCGTTACCTTTTATGCAGGGTATTTTTACTATGATTTTGGGCCCGATTATATCCGTATAATCGGATTAAACAACGTAGGTGGAGGAAATAGTGCCGCAGGAACCTTTAGCGGAACAGGAAATGCATGGCCTGCTATAGGCACCGGACATATCGGCTATTTTCAATTTGGCTATCTATTCGGTTCCCAAAAAAAGAAAGAGAAATGGCAGCCCTTTATTTCGGGTCAGTATGCCGACTACGATCGGTTAAGCGAAGCCGTCTTATTTTTTGAGGGTGGGATTAATCTATTGCTCGATGGACAACGGTCAAAACTTACCTTGGCATGGCAAAATCGACCGGTCTTTGACGAGATACAACCGGAGAATTTTAGGCAAGTCATTCGAAAAAACACGTTTGTTCTTCAATACCAGGTAAGGCTGGAATAACGAAGGGTTTGGGCCGGTGGCTGCCTCACGCTCAAACCAAAAGAAAAATCAGCTCAACTAGCAATACATCAAAAAGCCAGCAGATGACGTATCAAACATCATCCACTGGCTTGTAAAGGTTCAAATGATCAAAGCTTTTTCCAGCTGTTCGGCTGTAGATTAGTGCTGAGTGCCTATAGCTCGTTGGGATTTTGAGGATTTGGTACCCGAGCTTCCAGCACTAAAGTCCCAAATCCGGGCAGATTCGTGTAAAATTGCGCATACCTGCCCGTAAAACGCCCGTCCAACGAGGGGTTATAGTTGTAATATTGCCCGTACTGAGAGAATACAACCCCTTCGGAAGTCGTGATGGCATAGGTGATTCGAAACTCATCCCGAACGATCCCCGCTTGGGCGACGGCCTGAGGCGTCAACCCAAACAGCGCATAGGCCTCCGCACCTGTCATGGCGATCCTGCTGGGAAATTCCGTAAAGCTGCCTAGGGAAACGGTAGACGTACCCCTGCTGATAAAGATATCAATCCGCTCCGCTGTATGCACATCAAACCCCTCGTAGTCCAAGTTAAAAGCAACCTCGGAAGCTTCCAATTGATTGATATTAAACCAATACTTTCCGGGCTCAATGTCGGCTTTGGCTATGATGCCAACTTCGTAATCGGGCATTTTGATACTATCATCCACCACACAAGCGGTTGAAAGCAGGGCACTGAGTATCATCATTGTATAGAGATATACGGTAGGTTTCATTTTCTTAGTTTTTTGCATGGTCATAAATTCCTCCTTCGTGTAGGTTGAGAATGCAATTCCCAACGTGTGAAATGCGTTCCGTTGCCGCAGATCCGCTTTGAATAACCGCATCAAGGTCGGGCCCAAAACACCGGTTCAAACGGATCTGGCTGATATCCGGATAGTGAAGGGTTGGTTTCAAGTTCAGAGACGGGTATGATAAACCGTTGGGGAAAGGCTGGACTCCCCATAACTGGCGCCGTCTCTGCAAAATCCGGAAAGCCCGTTCGTCGGAAATTATTATATGCCTCTATGCCATTGCCCCATAATGCCAACTGATACTCGGTCATGATAATGTTCAGTCGCTCGTTGTCCGTCTGTGCGTTGGCGTAGGCATTGGTAATGTCTGCGATGTAGCTTTCAACTGCCGCATCACTCATTTCAAATGGACTACCAACGACAGAAGGCATCTCATCCGCTCCAAAGGATTTTACCTTTTGCATAGAAAGGCGTATGCCCTCTTGCAAAAGCGCTAACGGTTCACCACTTACATCCGTAGTCAGCGCCATCTCTGCGTGTAGGAACTTCACCATGTAAGAGGTCAGCATGGGAAATATGCCCCTTCCGGTGCCATCCGCTGCGGTTACAGTCTTAGGCGCATCGGTATCTACCAATCCACCAACCGGATACACCCCGAAGGTGGCGATCAACGCCCCCTCATTGGAAAAAGCAGAGGGATCACCAGCATCTCTTCCGAGATAGCCACTGCCAATCAGGCCAATAGGGCAGCCACCTCCCGCACAGGTGACCACCGCTCCACTGCCATCACCCGGCACTTGGCGGAAAATATAATATCTCAACCTGGGATCTTCGGTACTTCGATAAGATACCCTTCTGCCGGTGGTCGCACTGATACGACCATCGTTTAGTAAATTTGCCATGGTCCAGTTATCCATCCAGTAGGAGGTAGCTTGGTTGTAGTGGTTTACATGCAGTGGGTGCCGATTCTGATTAGGGCTTTGCTGGGAGCCGTATTTGAGTTGGAAGTCTTCGCTGATAGACGCTATGAGATCTCCTTGAATCAACTGCGAAAAACCCTGCACCGAATTGATGCTTGTTTCTTTGCGTGTCTGAGCATACATTTTCAATTTCAATGTATTTCCCATTTTTCGCCAGTTTGCCAAATTACCGTTGTAGATGACATCGCCTTGAATTGCACCAGTATGAGTGGATATTTCCTGCAAAGCGAGGTCAATCTCGTTGAGGATATCCGCATAGATTTCGGCCCCTTGATCCAACTCCGGAAAGGTTACTTCCGGATTCAACGCATCGAAATAGGGAATATCTCCATACAAATCCACCATGACACTGAAGGTATAGGCCTTAAGTAGCCGAGCGATTCCGCGGTAGCCAATCGCCTGTTCAGAGGCCCCATCGATAATTGTCTGTAAATTAGACAATGGAATGGAATACATATTCACCCATGAGTTGCTATAGGTACCTTGGTTCTGCTCGTAATTTCGGAGTGCCGTTATGTACCACATCCTTGTAAAAGACCCGGCGTTGGTATTTGGATCATCCAGTAAGTTGGAC
Source organism: Lunatimonas salinarum (assembly GCF_017811155.1). GTDB lineage: Bacteria > Bacteroidota > Bacteroidia > Cytophagales > Cyclobacteriaceae > Lunatimonas > Lunatimonas salinarum. The sequence goes on from NZ_JACVCV010000008.1 coordinate 208,975, forward strand.
ACCAAGGAAACCTGCGCATAGGAAAGCGTGCTGGGCAATACCAACTGCGTGGAGACATTTGGATCATCATTAATATTAAGTAGATCATCTCCACAAGCAAACAAGCCCATCAAACCCACCATGCATCCGAGCGCATATATTTTTATTCTTCTTAGCTGCGTGTTCATAAATATTGCTGGTTTAAGTCTCGTTAAAAGGTAACTGAAAGATTTGCACTAAACCTACGGGTAGACGGAACCCCAATAAAATCGATCCCTCTGAGACCTGGGAAGGTGCTGGTTTCAGGATCCAGATTTAAGCCTGGATGGAAATTGGGGGTTATAAACCACAAATTTCTCCCGGAAATACCAAAATTTACGCTGCCAAATGGCGTTTTCTGCAATAGCTTGGACGGCAAGCTGTAGGTCACCGCCAGTTCACGCAATCGGAATACCGTGGCATCAAAGGTGTGAAATTCCTCTGCACCATTCCAGCCAAAACTACCGCGGTCATACCACCAGTTGAAATTCGTAATATTAATCGTGTTGGGGATTTTATTTCCATTGGCATCGGTCGCGGCTAGGTAATTGCCGCTTTCATCCCGGACTAAACTTCCGTCAGCGTTTCTCGCAGCAATGTATCCCGGCATGACACGAGATACCATTCTATCTCCGGGGTCATTGGTAAGCCCTCTACCCACAATCTCTCTGTTGGATTTAGAATACAGGTCTCCACCCTGAACCCAATCAAGAACCATAGAAAGTTGAATTCCCCTGTAGCTAAAGTTGTTGGTGAATCCCATCACAAAATCCGGGTTTGGATCACCGATGACTTGGGGTTCGGGATTGTCGATGTACTTGCCAAAGGTGGTGCCAGGAAGCCCGTCTATGAGCAGATTGCCCTCCGCATCCCGAATGGCCTTTCGGCCTACGAGTACACCAAAAGGCTGACCTGTACGGTGTACAATTTGCACGATCTCACTGGATCCTGCCAAACTGGTGAGAACTATTTGGTCTACCCCCTCCTGAAGTTCAAGTACTTCGTTTCTGTTCCGGGTAAAAACCGTGTACACATTCCAATTGAATCCATTTGGCGAGTTGAGCAGTTTGAGATCCAACCCGAGCTCGATACCGCGGTTTCGTACCCTTCCAATATTTACCACCTGAGTCGCCGAGCCACTTGAGGGTGGCACATTAATCGCTGTAATCCCGTTTCGGGTCTCCCGGTTATAATAGGTAATGTCCAACCCAATCCGCTGATTCAACATCATCAACTCTGTACCGAATTCCACCTCCGTAGTAAGCTCCGGCCGTAGTTGAGGGTTTCCACGGTTGGTATTGACTGCCGAACCATTAACCGTTCCAAACTGATTTGCGAATGGAAACTGCGTAGAACCACCGCTTTGATTTACCCGCTGATTAAGTAAGAAATTATTGGCCGTAAGGTAAGGATCCGCATCGTTTCCTACCTGTCCGACACCCGCCCTTACTTTGGCGTAGTCCAGGAATCCTCCCCCTATGCTTAGGGCATCGGTCAGGATAAATGACGTGGAAACACCGGGATAAAAATAAGAGCGGTTTTCTGCCGGCAATGTAGAGGACCAGTCGTTTCGCGCGGTGAAATTGATAAACGCCCACTCATCGTAGGCCAGCGACACATCGGCAAAGACACCTGCAAATCGTCTCCTGGCAAACCTATCCTGGAGCACAAATTGCGCAGAGGTGTTTGAAAGGCTTCTAATACCTCGCTCGATAATGCCATTTCCACCAAACTGCGATACAGAGTTGCTTCTTTGGTTGATATTCCATCCGGCGAGTGAGCTGAGGTACCACTTACTGGAAAGTTCCTTATTGACACCGATCAGCAAGTTTCCATCCAATTCGCTGTTTGCAAAGGTAGACGTTTCCATGGTTCCGGATTGCTGTATAGCTGCTCCAAATCCATTGGGTTCGAGCATGGAAAATCGCCTGTCGGTATAGGAATTAAATCCAAATTGATAGGAAACGTTGAGCCAGTCGGTAATGTCATAGGCCAGCTTCAGGTTACCAAAATAGCGATCCACGTGGCTGTCGTTATAGGTGTTATTGGCCACCCAGCGCGGATGGTTGACCGTTCGATAGTACATGGCCCCACCGTCCTCCTCCCTTTGGAAGGGATAAGCATCTGCATTGAAGCTGGTAGGCATCCATTGAACCAACTGAGAGGCTGACTGACCCCCGAAGTTACCACTGCCCAAAGAAGGGTTCTTTTGTACCGTGTTTACGTAATTTAGACCCGCACTGATTTTCAACCCCTTTTTCAACTTCGCATTTCCACCGATATTCCCGCTAATTCGATTGACAGAGGAATTTGGAATAATGCCCGTATTATCCATCCAAGATAATCCCGCTGAGAGCGATGCCGCTTCCGAACCGGCCTGTACCGAAACCGCATGCTCCTGCAGCCTGCCGGTTTCGTAAAAATTACGGTACTTACCGATATGTGGTTCATAAGGTACATTGTCCCCACGCGTAGCTACCGCTTGAAACGATGGCGAATTAAGGAAAGGCCCCAATGCAGGGTTAGTGTATGGATGTGGAACAGTCTCATATGCCGTATATGGCGCTCCGAAGGAACCAAAATAGTTTTCGATATACACATTTCCGTTTCCTCCCTGACCGTATTCGGTCTGATAGTCCGGAAGCTTCGCAATCTCTTCGGTCCCATAACTGGCACGGTAATTTACCTCCATTCCTTTGTTTGAAGGCTTGTTGCCATTTTTAGTGGTGATAATGATCACCCCATTTTGGGCTCGGGAACCGTACAAGGCGGCGGCTGCGGCACCTTTTAGCACCGTTACCGATTCTACAATATTGGGGTCTATGTCAAAAGCCCGGTTAGTAGAGGTATTGCCCCGACTGTCCGAATGACCTTGAATGGAATTGTCAAAAGGAATCCCATCTACCACAAACAACGGCTGATTATTACCAGTAAGAGAAGAGCTTCCCCGGATGGTGATATTTGTATTCCCTCCCGTTACCCCACCGCTTCCCTGAATCAAAACGCCCGCTACCTTACCATTTAAAGAGCGGATCAAATCTGGCTCTGACCGCTGAGCGATGTCCCGGTCTCCAAGTTCAGAAACAGCGTATCCCAGGCCCTTCTTCTCGCGTTCAATGCCGATGGCCGTTACCACTACCTCATTCAAGCTGCTGATATCCGACTGCATGGTTACATTTACCACCGAGCGGCCGTTTACTTCCTCCTCGCGCTTGGCCATCCCTATAAATGAGAACACCAAGACATTGCTCCCAGTCGGAACATCTATGGAATAGGCCCCATCCAAATCTGAAACCGTACCGACACTGGTACCTTTTACCAGAATACTTACCCCAGGAATAGGTTCGTCTCCGTCAGAAGAAACGACCGTTCCCGAGACACTCACTGCCTGAGAGAAAGCATATTCTGCACATAAAGCAATTAACCAAATAACTAATAAATATTTTTTCATATAAAAGGGGGTTGGTGACTCTGGAAGTTAACCTGGTCGATAAAAATTTTACCAGCCATCCAAAAAAAAATGAAAATTCAAAAAAATATCAATCTTAACTACTTGATTTTCTGTTTATTAAAAAATAAACAAGATGTAACATTTTTGCATCTTGTTCTTCGAAATTGCACCAATTTTGCGAAAACACCCCTAAAATTACCCAAATTTCGAGCGCAATTAAATTAGCATCATATTTTACCTATTTACCTTTTTGCCAAATTTTTAACTTTTTGGCATATTAAATATATTTTTTCTAACCATTAAGCTTGTTTTCTAATTTTTACGCACTTAATAATCTTTTTTGATAAATGATATACTGTTTTTTTTTACATTCATTTTTACACGTACTTTCCATTTTTTTATTTATTTTACTGATTTTATAGTTTCCATTAGACCCTATTTTTTACTATTATACATATTTCACAACATTTTAGACATTTCAAAATTGCGACCTAAAAAAGGTAAAAAAACACCGGTAACTGCCACCTTTTACCCAACAACCACAAAGAAGAGGCCTACGCAATTGAATGCCCCCAATACACGGATTGGGAGTCAACTATCCACTAAGATACGGTAGCTTCTGCTATAAACATGCAACCCCTTCAGGGTTGGGACTGTCATTGCAAGAGACGAAGGAGCGTGGCAATCTCCTCTATTTGCCGGATCGTTAAATCGAAACCTTTTCTTACATCTTATGTCTTTCGTCTTAAGTCTTCTAAAAATCTCACATCTAACCGTCTACCACCACCTCAACCTTGCCCGGGTTTTGGCGGAAGGGGGATCGCATCATGAATAGGGTTGGCGGCCAAAACCGGAGAGATTTTGTGACCAATCGCCCTATAGACATGCAACCCCTTCAGGGTTGGGCCTGTCATTGCGAGTGACGAAGGAGCGGCAATCTCCTCTATTTGCCGGATCGTTAAATCGACACCTTTCTTACATCTTATGTCTTTCGTCTTAAGTCTTCTAAAAATCTCAGGTCTAACCGTCTCCTCAAGGAGATTGCTTCGGCTTGCGACTGCTTATCGACCTATTGGATGAATCCGATTTTATCCTACTTTGTATCTCGATTACCGCATCTCCTCAAGCCTCGCAATGACGGCGGCAGGGGCGATCGCTTCGGTTTTTTGGTTTTGGCGACGATGTAGGATCGAAAGATTCGCGAGTCTTACGTCTTATATCTTATGTCTTACATCTCATACATAACGTCCCGCATCTCCAAGCCACCAACTTCAAAGTATCCGAATCTTCGGATCAGCCCTTTCGATCTTTTCGTCTGCCCAGTCCCTTTCGTCACGGTCAGGAGGATCCTGTTGGGGGTTATTTAGGTGCGCCTTGGGCGGATTCAGGTGCAGGTGCATAAATACCGGGAAGTGATCGGAACCGATAGCCGGCAACACCTTGATGGTACGCAACTGAAACTCTTTTGAAATAAAAACATGGTCCAGCGGCCATCGCAAAAACCAATAGTCTGCGTGAAACGTGTTGAAAAAGCCCCTTCCTATCCGGGGATCCAGTAACCCGCTGATTTTTTGAAAGAGCTTGGTGGTTCGGGACCAGGCTACGTCATTAAGGTCCCCTAAGACTATGACCGGAATGGAGGACTTCTGTACGTTTTTGCCTACGATCAGCAGTTCTGCGTCGCGGCTGGTGCTGGTCTCTGACTCGGTAGGACTGGGAGGTTCGGGATGAAGGCAGTGGATAGCTATTCTTTCACCTGATCGCAACCGCACACTGGTATGGATGGAAGGGATCCCTTCCTCTACCAAGTAACGTACCTTTGGTTCTAAAAGAGGTAACTTCGAATACAAGTGCATTCCATATAGGTTATCCAAGGGTACCTTCACGGTGTAGGGATAGTCAATTTCCAACACGGAAAGCTGCTCTTGCCACCATTGGTCAGACTCCAGGGTGAGCAAAATATCCGGTTGATAGCGTTGCACGAGTTGGAGGAGCCTTTCGACTTGACGATTCGGTGTGAGCACATTACTAACCATCAGGGCGATCTCGTTTTGATCGGCAGTTTCCCGGCAACGCCGTACTTCCTTTCTGGAAAAAGGGGTGTAGGGATAGATCTTTGAAAACTGGTAAGCCAGACTGACTAGGAGTGAAACAAAGAAGAACATGTACCAAGGCCCCTCAGGATCTTCGATTAAGCTTACTAACACAAGGGATATCACATGGATTACCACGATTTGTATCCGTGGAAAATCAAACATCCTCACCGACCAATGGTCCCATTTCACCATCGATGCGAGGGTAGGTAGTACAGAAAGCCCATACAAACTGAAGCAAATTAGTCTAAAAACCAGCATGAGAGTCAATGGCAGTGTGATTGATGGGGAATTTCATACCGAATAACCGTAAATTTATTGTTATTTTGTGTCATCTACAGGAATAATCCTGCATATTGTCTCAGCAAATTCGAAAACATGCGATTGATTGGCGCCTAGAAAGACATGTCGTTTTTAAAAGATTTTTTTTTCAACGAATTCAAACAACAGGGACTCGACACGGAAAACAGTGCCTTTATACAGGCGTTGGAATTGGCCCTGTATTCAGACAAGTCGCTGTTTCTGACCGGTAGGGCGGGAACCGGCAAGACCACCTTTTTACATACCTTCCGCCGCCTGAACCTGAACAAGAATTTTGCGGTAGTGGCACCCACCGGCGTGGCCGCCATCAATGCAAAAGGGCGTACCTTGCATTCTTTTTTCCGCATTGATCCAAAGCAGCTATTTCTTCCGGGTGATCCTCGACTGCAGCCGCACGCCAAGGGAAAAAAGGAGTCTATCTTCACCACCTTCCGATTAACCGAATCCCGGCTTTCGGTTATCCGTAAATTGGACACCTTGGTGATAGACGAGATATCCATGGTTCGGGTGGAGCTATTGGATGTTATTGACCAAATTTTGCGGGTGTATAGACGGAAGCAGCACCTACCATTTGGAGGGGTTCAGCTGATTATGATAGGGGATCCTTTTCAGCTGCCGCCGGTGGTTCGAAGCCAGGATTGGGAACTGTTGGAGCCCTACTATCAGAGCCGATTCTTTTTCAGCTCCCTCGTATTTAGGCAGTTGAGGCCACTATACATTGAACTGGACAAAATTTACCGGCAAAAAGACGTTGTTTTTAAGGAAGTCCTGAACCGCGTCAGGGAGAGTAACCACACCACCGCCGATATCCAATTGCTAAATCAGACGGCATCCCGCTACGATTTTGGGCTGTTGGATCAAGGCTATATTTTGTTGGGCACCCATAACCACGTCATTCAGGACATCAATGCGCGCAAACTAGCCGAGTTAAACGAGAAAGAAAGGATCTACAAGGCGGAGTTCAAGGATGATTTTCCGGTGAATATGGCACCGTTTGAGCCGATTGACCTCACGCTAAAGGTAGGAGCACAGGTTATTTTTCTGCGAAACAATCCCGAAAAGGGCTTTTTCAATGGAATGATTGGCAAGGTAATCCGGCTGGAGGCGGACACCATTCAGGTGGAAAATGAGCGGGGCAAGCTCTTTGAAGTTTCCCGGGAGGTGTGGGAAAATGTGGAGTATACCTACAACGAGGCCTCTGAGCGGATAGAAGCCGAGGTGGTGGGAAGTTTTGTGCAGTTTCCGCTAAAGCTGGCCTGGGCCATCACGGTACACAAGAGTCAGGGGCTGACATTTGAAAAGTGCATCTTGGATATCGGAAAGTCTTTTGAGGCAGGTCAGGTGTACGTGGCCTTGAGTCGGTGTACCTCCCTGGAGGGCCTGGTGTTAAAGGCACCGATTGGGATCCACAGTATCAAGGTCAGCGCCGATAGCCTTGGTTTTAGTGCAGCGCGTACCCACGCCGAAGAGCTGGAGCAGGAACTCGAGTGGACCCGCGCCCGGGTAGCGTTGCGTCATGCCTTTCGCCTCTTTATGGAAGGGTACTATCAGCAGGCGGAGCGCATTTTTCGGGAAGCGCAGCAAGTGGAGGATTTTACGGTGTACCCAAAGTGGCGTCAATTTTTGGATGTAAAGGACTGGCTGCTGGAACGGCATCGGCGGAAATCGCCGTGAAGTTCAAAAAATATTATACGAAACACATTAAATTGCGTAGCTGCCTCGAAATAATTCCCTGATTTTTTGGAATTTGCATTTCTGTGCCATAAATTTGTTTTTCATAACAGCTAAAATGTATTTCAAATTATTTTTTGACGTTTGAGGATGGCAATGATGAAACAAAAAAGGTGGAGTATCGGCGGGATAGTGGGGCTGCTGCTGTTTTTCAGCGGTATCAATGAGGTGATGGGGCAGTTAGATTGCGAGCCGACGGCTCCATTCCCAACGGATTATTTCACCAGAAGTGATAGATACCGCGGTAACAACCTTTGGCAAGCTGTTGTATTTCAATTAGCTCCAGAATACAACCCCGCTAATGACCACCCAAATAACAGAAATTTCGTTTATTGGGATGGGTCTGGTTGGAACGACTCACGACGTGATTTTAAAGGTTGGATGTTAAGGAATAATTCTGGGCTATATCTACCTATATCAGGGTTACCATTTAACTCACAATTTGAAGACACCAGTCCCCTTGGAGAAGATGCTGGTCTTTTCTTTCCCACGGGAACCACCGCAGGAGTTAACTCAAGCGGGGGATGCAATGTCGAAAAACAGCACTTTGGAGTATTGGCTAGAAGTCGATTCATTGTTCCGCCAGGTGGCGAGGGAATTTATCTCGTTTCTGTGGGTAGTGACGATGGCTCGTTTTTTAGAATGTTTGTTCCCGGCTCTTATAACAGTGTTTTGACTGATATAAATGGGCGTCCGATTCAGCATGATAATTGGTTTAAGGACGGTAGCGATGGTGTATTTAATTATGTTTATGAAGATAATATTCGCAACTATTATGTTTACCTAAGCGAAGGCCAAGAAGTTTGGATGAACCTTAACTATTATGAAAAAACAGGAAGAAGTCGACTGGGATTTGATTTTAGACTTTACGTTGGTCCTGGAGAAATAAATATCGGAGAACCTACATCGTTGAAATCTGAACGATATTGCGGAATCAATCCACAGCCCCAAGCTTTCGAGCAATTTAGCCCTGCTGTATTTGCAGATGGCACTATTCCGAACTACGAATGGGAATACTCTTTGGTAAATGATCCAGATCCCGAAAATTGGACGGTGATCACAGGCGCAACTGACGCAACTTACCAAGTCCCGGCCTATAACGATTTGACTACCGAGGAGTACAAAGATGACATGATAGGTACACTCTATTTCAGAAGAGTTGCGATTGATGCCAATGGAGACCGATTCCCCAGCAACGTTTTGGAAATAACGGAAGTAGAACCCATCGCAGACTTAGACCAGGAGGAATATGGAAACAATATGTGGATAGGCCATATTTACAGAGAAATTGGAAACTTTGATTCTGATCATTACCTCGGAAGAATCTATGAACCCGAGGTTAATTTTGAACAAGATTTTGGTGGTAGCCCCTCTCTCAACGCGGAATTTTTCCCTGATTATGGCTGCTCATTTTACACAACCAGGTTTTCTGTAAGGTACAAAATGAGGTATACCGCCCAGCCCGGTGTTTACACTGCTCAGATTAGAGGAGATGATGGCTTTAGGCTAAGCTTTGATGGAGGGAATACTTGGGTAATAAATTCGTTTGTAGATGGGGCTAGAACGATTACAGCCCCTCCCTTAGAGGTAGAAGAGGAAAAGGTTTTGGAAATCGTGATCGAGTATTTTGAAAATACAAACAATCAAGTTCTAGACTTTTCCTTCGCCAGCATCATCCTCCCCGTAGAATGGGGACAGGTATCCGGAGAGGCCTGTGGGGCTCAAAACTGCCTGACTTGGGAAACCATTCAGGAAAAAAACAGCAGCCACTTTGTCGTGGAGCGCTCCTACGATGGCCGGGAATGGAACGCCACTGGTGAGTCCATCGCCGGGCAAGGAAATACCACGCAGCGGACCTTCTACACCTTTACAGACGGTTCCTTCCTCGCCGAACGTACCTTTTACCGCATCCGTCAGGTAGACCTGGACGGTTCGGTAGACTACTCGGAGATCGTACGGATTGATAATGCGAACTTTGCCCGAAAAATGGCTCCTTACCCGAACCCGACCACCGATCGCCTGCGGTTCTACTCCCCCGAACCGGTCAAAATGGTCCGCATCTCCAGCCATGATGCCAAGGTACAGCTGCCGCTTTTCTTTGAGTCCCTTGGCCAAAACATCTACGAGGTGGATATTTCCATGCTTCAAAACAATCAATACGTCGTAACCGTAGTCGGTGAACAGAACAGCCATCATCACAAAGTGATAAAACGATAAACTTTTAACTTTCAGTTGTTGCTTGATTACCCACTCTCCTGTCTGATCAGGAGAGTGTTTTTCAGGCACCGAAAGACACGCCGATCATTGGCGTGTCTTTCTTTTTTTTCAACAATTTTACTTTTCCTAGGTTGAGTTGGTATCTTTGCGCGTTATGGGAAATAGGAAGCAAGCGGATTTGGAAGAGCTGGATCAGCTGGATGCCAAAAAGTTTATCGTCATTAAGAATGCCCGGGTAAATAACCTGAAGGGGGTCAGTCTGGCGATACCTCGAAACTCCTTGGTGGTCGTAACCGGCCTTTCCGGATCGGGCAAGTCCTCACTCGCATTTGATACGCTTTTTGCCGAGGGACAGCGCATGTACGTAGAAAGCCTCAGTTCCTACGCCAGGCAGTTTTTGGGAAGAATGGAAAAGCCGGATGTGGAATACATCCGCGGAATTTCTCCTGCCATCGCCATACAGCAGCAGGTAACCACCAAAAATCCCCGCTCCACCGTAGGGACTACCACTGAAATCTACGACTACCTTAAATTATTATACAGCCGTATTGGCAGGACCCTCTCGCCCATCAGCGGAGAAGAAGTGAAGCACCACACCGTGACAGACGTGGTGGACCATATCCATGGACTGGAAGAGGGCACCAAAGTAATGATCAGCTGTCCCCTTCAGCGGGCCGCCGACCGTACCTGGGAAAAGGAGTTGGAAGTGCTGCTGCAAAAAGGATTCACACGGATTCTTGTCCAAGGCGAAGCCTATTACGTCGAAGACTTGGTAAAAGACTCGAAGCATCCCGCCGGAGAGCTCGAAATCCTGATAGACCGTGTCGTGGTAAAGCGCGAAGACGAGGACAACCAATACCGCATTGCGGATAGTGTCCAAACTGCCTTCTTCGAAGGCCATGGGTACTGTACGGTGACCGTGCCCGGCAGCTCGAGGACAGATTTCAGCGATAAGTTCGAGCTAGACGGCATGAGCTTTGAGCTCCCTACGGTAAATCTTTTCAGCTTTAACAATCCCTACGGAGCCTGCAGGACCTGCGAAGGGTTTGGCACCGTGCTGGGCATAGACCCTGATTTGGTCATACCTGACAAGAGCCTCTCGGTCTACGATGGAGCCATCGCCCCTTGGCGTGGTGAGACCACCCGTAAATGGCTGACCCCTCTACTCAAAAATGGAATCCGATTTGATTTTCCCGTACACCGTGCCTACGAAGACCTTAGTGAACAGGAGAAAGCGCTCTTGTGGACAGGGAACAGCTATTTCAAAGGGATCCAGGCATTTTTTGATTTTTTGGAATCCAAGCTCCATAAGATACAGTATCGGGTGATGCTGTCCCGGTTTCGGGGAAGAACCACCTGTCCGGATTGCAAGGGTACGCGCATCCGAAAGGATGCATCTTATGTGAAGGTAGGGAGTATGTCGATTACCGATGTGGTGCTCATGCCGGTGGGTAAGTCTTTGGCCTTTTTTAAAGATCTGATGCTTACTGCGGCAGAACAAAAGATAGCCGGACGCCTACTCAAGGAGATCATAAACCGACTGGAATACTTGGATAAGGTAGGTCTTGGCTACCTAACGCTGAACAGGCTGACATCCTCCCTTTCAGGAGGCGAGTTTCAACGAATCCGCTTGGCAACCTCTCTGGGAAGCGCCTTGGTGGGATCTATGTACATTTTAGATGAGCCGAGCATAGGCCTGCATCCCCGGGATACCGAGCGATTGATCGAGGTGCTCAAGTCCCTCAGGGACTTAGGCAATACGGTCATCGTGGTGGAACACGAGGAAAAGATCATTCGTGCAGCCGATCAGATCATAGACATTGGCCCAGATGCCGGAGTGCATGGTGGCGAACTGATGTTTCAAGGAAATTTGGCGGACCTATTGGCGGACAGGTCCACCCATACCGGCAGGTACTTACGGCGGGAGGAAACCATCGCAGAGGCCATCTCCCCGCGCAAATGGAGAAACAGCCTGGTGATTCACGGCGCTCGCGAAAACAACCTTAAAAACCTCACCGTCCGTATCCCTTTGGGGGTGCTGACGGTAGTAACCGGTGTAAGCGGATCGGGTAAATCCACCTTGGTTAAAAAAGTACTGTATCCGGCGCTTGGAAAGGTGCTGGGAACGGTATCCGATGAAACCGGGAAGTTTGACCGATTAGATGGAGACTACAGGCTGGTAAACCGGTTGGAATTTGTGGATCAAAATCCCATTGGCAAGTCTTCCCGTTCCAACCCAGTGACCTATGTAAAAGCCTATGATGCCATCCGGGCGTTGTATTCAGAACAGCCCCTTGCCAAGCAACGAAACTACAAGCCAGCATTCTTCAGTTTCAACGTAGACGGAGGCCGCTGCGAAGCCTGTCAGGGCGAGGGCACTCAGAAGATCGAGATGCAGTTTATGGCCGATATATTCCTTACCTGTGAGTCATGCAAAGGGAAGCGGTTTAAAAACGAGATTCTGGAAATCACGTACAAGGACAAAACCATTTCCGATGTACTCGACATGACGATCGACGAAGCAATGCAGTTTTTTGCCGATAAAAACCCCATCATAAACCGCCTTCAACCACTTCAGGAAGTCGGTTTGGGATATATTGGGATGGGCCAGTCATCCAACACCTTGAGTGGAGGGGAAGCCCAAAGGGTAAAGTTGGCGTCGTTTTTGGGAAAGGGAGAAAGCCGCACCCAGGAACATATTCTTTTCATCTTTGACGAACCCACCACCGGTCTGCATTTCCACGATATCAAAAAGCTGCTCCACTCCATCAATGCGTTGATAGACCAAGGACATTCCGTGCTGGTCATCGAACACAATACCGAGGTTATTCTTGCAGCCGATTGGGTGATTGATTTGGGTCCCGAAGGGGGAGAAAAGGGCGGTAATATACTTTATGAAGGGGTTCCCGAAGGCCTGCGAAACACCTCGTCGAGCTACACCGGCTACTATTTGGATACCGATCGCTTGTAAGCCCTTCGGCAGTTAATGATAACCCCATGTCATTCGCACCTTAAGGTCAACCGCATACATAAAAGGTTCCCGGAGGCAGCGTCATATTTACTTTTTTTACCTTCCATTCGGATCTCTGCTGGAATCTTGCTTTCAATTATTCAAAAATAAGCGTAATTTACACGCCTACACCTATTCAGCGGGGAGTGTCTTCTCCCTGAAGAGGCCAAGGGTGTCTTCATTCAACAAACAATCATGCATAAATACCGCATCTTGACGGCTTCTGTCGTGCTTTTAGTTTTATCCGCTTGGATAATCGCTCCGAAATGGGCAAATGACTTTGAACCCTACGAGCAAACCATCCCCCATACGTCCCTGAGTTTTGGAATGGTTCCGATACCCGGCGGTACCTTTAAAATGGGCAGTACAAAAGGAAAGTCTGACGAGGCACCCGTTCACGAGGTGGAGCTTGACCCTTTCTGGATGGGAACCCATGAGGTGACGTGGGATTTGTACGAAATGTTTCTGGACAAAAATTTTGAGTCATCCGTCAGTGATCAGCCACTAACCTCTGAAGTGGATGGGCTTACCCGTCCTTCCATTCCGTATTTGGATATGACCTTTGGTATGGGTAAGCATGGCAAGCCTGCCATCGGCATGACCCAATACGGTGCGATTCAGTTTTGCAGGTGGCTGTACTTAAAAACCGGCATCTTTTACCGCCTACCTACCGAGGCGGAATGGGAGTATGCCAGCCGGGCCGGCGCTACCACGGAGTATTTTTTTGGAGATGATCCCAAGGAACTGGACAAATACGCTTGGTTTGGCATCAATGCGGGAGAAAGCACCCAAGAAATCGGTAAAAAAATGCCTAATCCCTGGGGCTTGTACGATATCTACGGCAACGTAAATGAGTGGACTATTGATCATTATGTTTCCGACATGTACCAAAAGCGAACTGGTTCTGTGGCCAAAAATCCGTTATGGATGAGCGAAGACCTTTATCCAAAAGTGTTGCGGGGAGGAAGTTACAAAAGCACCGCAGCGGAGCTTCGTTCGGCCCACCGTGTCGCCAGCACCGCGCAGTGGAAGCGAATCGATCCGCAAATACCCAAGAGTCAATGGTGGTTCCCCGAAGCCCCCTTTGTGGGAATGCGGGTAGTGAGACCGGTAAATCCCCCCAGTTTGGAAGAAATCGAGAAATATTATGGCACCCTGCCAGAAGAAGACTATTAACATAAACTAACATAACTATGGAACCAAATAAGAATAACCACCGAAGGGATTTCCTTAAAACCTCCGCACTGATTACCGGAGGTGCTTTACTGAGTCCCTTTAGCTTACCGGGTGCGTATGCAGCCGGAACCGATGAGATCAAAATCGCCGTAGTAGGCTGCGGAGGACGCGGCACCGGTGCGGTGTTTCAGGCTTTTGAAACCGGATACAATATTAAGTTAGTAGGAATGGCCGATGCTTTTGAAGATCGAATGGAGCAATCCTATGAGCGCATCCTCAAGCGATTCGGCGAGGAGAAAGTGGTCGTGCCTAAGGAAAAACGCATAGCGGGCTTTGACGGCTACAAGGAAGTGATGAAGGATGCCGATGTGGTAATCTTAGCGGCACCTCCAGGCTTCCGTCCTGACCACTTCGAAGAGGCGGTACGTTTGAACAAACAGATTTTTATGGAGAAGCCGGTTGCAACGGACGCGGTGGGCATTCGCCGGGTGTTGGCAGCTGCGGAGGAGGCCAAGGCTAAGAAGCTGAATGTGGTCGTTGGTCTTCAGCGGCACTATCAGGACAGCTATGTAGAGACCATCAAGCGGGTGCAAGACGGTCAGATTGGAGACATCATCGGTGGTCAGGTATTCTGGAACGATGGCGGCGTATGGGTGCGTGAGCGACAACCCGGTCAAACGGAGATGGAATATCAAATGAGGAACTGGTATTACTTCAACTGGCTATGTGGGGACCACATCGTAGAGCAGCACGTACACAACCTGGATGTTGCCAACTGGGTTAAGAACGGCTACCCCGTGAAAGCGGAGGGTACCGGTGGAAGAACCGTACGGAGAGGCAAGGATCACGGTGAGATTTTTGATCACCACGTGGTATTGTTTACTTATGAAGACGGAACGGTAATACACAGTGAATGCCGCCATTTCCCAGGAGCGGCAAACCGCGTAGATGAATCGTTTCAGGGCACAAAAGGAAAGGTATATATGAATGCCGGTCACGTAGGAAGGATTTCCGACTACAAGGGCGGCAGCCTGTACGAGCATAACGGGGAAAACAACATCAATCCGTACCAAAAGGAACACAATGAGCTGTTTGCGGCCATCGTAAAAGGCGAATATAAGTTTGCCGATGCCGAAAATGCGGCAAAGAGTACCATGACATCTATCTTGGGACGCTTTGCCACCTATTCCGGTAAAGTGGTTTCTTGGGACGAAGCCATCAATTCAGAAATTAATCTAAAGCCGGATGTGCTGGCGTGGGATGCGATGCCTAAGAATGTACCGGATACCGATGGCTATTACGCATATGCGGTGCCAGGTCAAAGCAAGGTAGTCTAACTTAAATCCAGCAAGTCGCGCGACATCGTGCCAACCTAACAGACAGGCAGCAATTCTCCCAATACTGATCGGGATTGGCATCCCGATAAATCGGGACATGTTCTGACTGCTAAAATTTATATGATAAATAGATGAAGAGAAGAAATTTCATTAAGAACGTTTCCCTAGGAGCGGCTGTGGGGCTGACCGGTACCGGTGCCATAAATGCGAAGGAGATGACTGCAAACACGCACGCCGATAAAACCTTTAACCTAAATTATGCACCCCACTTTGGGATGTTCCGAAACCATGCCGGTGAAGACCTGATTGCCCAGCTGGACTTCATGTACGAGCGTGGCTTCCGAAGCTTGGAAGACAACGGCATGATGGGCAGGCCCGTGGATGTACAGGAAAAGATCGGTAACCACCTGGCCAAGCTGGGAATGGATATGGGCGTTTTTGTCCTCGATAAGGGAGGCAACGGCGCAAACACCTTTGCATCCGGATCCAAAGAACACACAGACATCTTCCTAAACGGCTGTAGAAGAGCGGTGGAGGTAGCCAAAAGGGTAAATGCCAAATGGATAACCGTGGTACCCGGCGACTTTGATCGCCGCTTACCCATGGACATCCAAACGGCCAATGTAATTGACACACTTCGTAAAGGGGCGGAGATTCTCGAGCCACACGGATTGGTCATGGTACTGGAACCCCTGAGTGACACGCCAAATTTGTATTTGCGGAACTCAGCACAGACCTACCTGATATGTAGGGCGGTAAATAGTCCATCGTGCAAGATCCTATACGATGCTTACCACATGCAGAAAAACGAGGGGCATTTGATCACCATGATGAACCACTGTTGGGATGAAATCGCTTACATCCAAGTTGGCGATAATCCCGGACGAAAGGAGCCAGGTACTGGGGAGATCAACTACCTGAATGTATTCAAACACCTCCATGAAAAAGGATTCAAAGGTATCGTGGGCATGGAACACGGCAATGCCTATCCCGGAAAGGAGGGCGAGACCGCACTGATAGAAGCCTACCGAAAGGCAGACAGTTTTATCTAGTAGACAAGTTGGCCAAAAAGTAAAAAGGTTGAGATCCGAAGATCTCAACCTTTTTTTAGGTCATATCCTTTTCGTTTTAAGATAGTCTCAATAAATTTTACGTCGTTTTCCGAATTGAAAATCTTGAAGGGCAGGTAAATAAACTGCGCCTTGCCCATCGTGAAGACGAACGCATCCTTTTTCATCTCGGTTCGTTTGATCATATCCCACTTGATGGGCATGCCTTGTTTGGCATTGAGTTTCATCAGGATTTGCCGGCTATCAATCTCGTACGCCATCTTTTCAAACATCACCTTGTTCTGTTCTAGTTGCGTGACCCCAGCAAACTGAATCACCCAAAAAAGCCAGTAAAGCGCATAGGCGAGAATGGCCATACTTATCCACCACCAAGAAGCAATCCAAAAATATCCACAGCCGATAAGAATAGCGATGAGTACAACCCACCACTGTTCTTTCAATATATTCATTAATCCTAATTTGATATATGTTCCGGTGGGGAGTTGGTATTTCTTTGTTTTTACGATCATGGGGTGCAAATTTTCAGTCCGCAAATATCGAAGGATACAGCCTATATCGCAAGCCGATACCGCTTTACTGTCAGATATTTTATCTTTTTTTAGAACACTGAGAAAAGTACTTGGGTTAATTTATTGACTTAATGGTTTTATTGATGTAATTTAATGCTTTAAAGAGCTTGGATATGAGTAGCTTAGTGATAGACCTTTTCTTAGTCGGTGTAGCCTACGTGGTGTTGATATACTTTGTAGCTACAATGACCAAAGCACGGATAAACAGAAACAGGAACAATAACGACGATGATGGTGATGGTGGAATAGAAGACCTGACACCACCAAAAATAGACCTTCCACCGGGTATTGTTTGGCCTACAGACGATACGCAGGAGCCTGTTAAGCCAACTGTCGTAGACTATTGACTGCAATTTTTGCAGATACCCATCACCAAGAGACTTTTCTCCTTTGCAATGTACCCTTCAGGAAGCGATATTTTTGGTAAGTTGATTTCTTGAATACAGCTTGTATTACCACATTCCTCACATTTGAAATGGACATGCTCGTGGTCGTGGTGGTGCTCGCTGCTGTCATGAACGCAAAGGGCGTACTTGGTGATCCCACTGTCATCCAGCACCTTATGAATCAAATCGCTTTCCAAAAACGTTTTTAGGGTCCGATAGATGGTTACCCGGTCAAAGTTTTCCTTAAGCGCTTCCTCCAAATCAGCATGGGATAGGGCTACCTTTTTTCCCATAAAGGTAGCCAATACATCTCGTCTGCAACTCGTCACCCGAAGGTTGTTATCCTTCAGAATATCGGACGTTGTGTCTGCCATGGGCTTATTTCATTTTTTTCCATCCTTTAATGACCGTAACCGCTCCTATCAGTGCGATAACTCCGGCTATAACGCCACCTACGGTGTTGCCATATATCCAGAACCCGGCAGAAAATAACGCCGCATAAACCATAATAGATCCTACCAGCATCAGTCCGATTTCCATCGGAAGCTGACCGGGTTCTGCTTGCTGATCGGGGTACCGATCGAGCAATTTTTTCCAACCATATGCCGCCGGCCTTACTTTCTGATAAAAAGCCAATAAGACCTCGTCCTTCTCTGGTTTGGTCAACAAAGTTACTAAAATCCACGTGATTGTGGTAATGGAAACTCCTAGAAGCAGCTTTAGGTAGCTCATATCTGCTGGAATGGGAAGGAAGCCAAGCTTATCGTGTATGGATTCAAAGTAAACCGCAACAACGAATGAAATGATCATAGCCGAAATCTCAGTATAGGAATTGATCCTCCACCAAAACCACCTCAAAATGAAGATCAACCCAGTTCCGGCGCCGATTTGAAGCAGGATATTGAAAGCTTCCAAGGCATTGGACAGTGCCAGGGCCAAAAATGCAGCAAGAATCATTAACCCAACGGTAGACAGTCGACCCACCATCACCAACTCCTTATCGCTGGCATCCTTTTTCATAAAGCGCAGGTAGAAGTCGTTTACCACGTAAGAAGAACCCCAGTTCAAGTGCGTAGAAATGGTAGACATCACCGCGGCAATCAACGATGCCATCACCACTCCAATAAGCCCCGCAGGAAGGAAGGTCAGCATCGCCGAGTAGGCTAAATCATTGCCCAGTTTGTCTGCCGGGATGTGAGGGAAGGCTTCCTGTAGGTCGCTAACCTGGGGAAAAATGATCAATGACGACAGGGCAATGATGATCCACGGCCATGGTCTTAATGCATAATGGGCCACATTGAAGAGAAGCGTAGCGCCGATGGCATTTTTCTCGTCCTTGGCAGAAAGCATCCGCTGGGCTATGTACCCTCCACCTCCTGGTTCTGCACCGGGATACCAGGTAGCCCACCACTGAATGGCTATCGGCATGATAAACAGTGGGATAAGTAGGTTCCAATCTGTAAAGTCGGGGATCAGGTCCAGTTTATCGGATACGTTAGGGTGTGCCAACAGACTCCCCAAACTGCCTATTTCAGGCAACCCAACGATGTAAATGGCAGCCCCAAACGATCCGGCCATTGCGATAAAAAACTGAAAAAAATCTGTAAGCAACACCCCTTTTAGGCCACCAAGCGAACTGTAAATCACGGTAACCACGGAAACCAAAAGCAGGGTAGTAAGCGGCGTGAGCCCCATCATGGTACCAAAAATCTTGATGGCCGCCAACAATACGGTGGCCATGATCACTACGTTAAAAAATACTCCCAGGTACAACGCCCGAAAAGCCCTTAAAAAGGCAGCAGGCTTACCTCCATAACGAATCTCGTAAAACTCCAAGTCAGTGGTTACCTCAGAACGGCGCCAAAGCTTTGCATAGACAAATACGGTCAACATACCCGTTAGCAAAAATGCCCACCAAACCCAGTTACCTGACACCCCGTCCTTTCGGACAATGTCCGTGACCAAGTTGGGCGTATCGGCAGAGAAAGTGGTTGCTACCATCGATATTCCCAAAAGCCACCAGGGCATATTTCTACCGGAGAGAAAAAATTCCTTTGCGCTCTTCCCGGCGGTCTTAGAGGTCAAGATGCCTATGAGCATGGAAATCACAAAAAAGGCGATGATGATTGCCCAGTCTAGTACCGAGATGTTCATGGTGTATGCTAAAATTAAAATTGGAAGATATGTGACTACAGCTTTTCTTTTTTTGAATTCAAAACAGCCTCTAAATTATTAATATTTTTACCAAATAAGGGTTCCTTTATCGATATTTTTATTAATTAATTTAATCGGGCTAGTTAGCTTCCTGCTTGCCAAGCGGATGGGGAAACCAAGCGGGTAAATATAAACGGTTTCGAACAAGATTAAGCAAAACTCTTGTAATTTTACGTGTTAAATACTTCAGGTATTCCAAAATGTACCATTTGGCACTTTCACCTAGCGGTGGGGAAAATATGAAACAATGGATAAACAGCTAATCGATCAGGTACTGACAGCCTATCCCGTCATCAAATCGGGCGTTTCTTTTTCCAGGTTCGGGTCAGGTCATATTCACAGCACCTACCGGTTGCAGGCGGGTTCCTCCGCATACATCCTTCAGGAATTTAACGACAGGGTATTCAAGTATCCGGAACGGATATCTGCCAATTTGACCGTTTTATACAGTCACCTAAAACCGGGTATGCTGGACTTTGAGCTACCCTTGCCCCTGCAAAACAAGGATGGAAAAATGTTCACTGCGATAGGTGAGCGCTTATTTCGCATCTTCCCGTTTGTGGAAGGGGTTACCAAAGATAAAGTGGATGACCTTTCGGCATGTCGGGCTGCGGCAGCGGCCTTCGCGGATTTCGTGGTGGCTTTTCTAGCGGTAGACTCGGACTCCATGCGAGATACCATTCCTGACTTTCACAACCTCGCCCTTCGCTACGAGCAGTTCGAAAACAGCATTCGCAACCCTCAGGTTCGTATTACGCAGGAGGTGGAAGATTTAATAGGGTTTTACCAAAGCCAGCGTGACCTAGTAGATACCTACAGGCAATACAAGTCGTCCCTGCCTTTGCGCGTCACCCACAATGACACCAAAATCAACAACCTCATCTATCAGGAAGACCTTTCGAGGGTCAATGCGCTGATTGACTTGGATACCATCATGGCAGGATATGTTTTTTACGATTTTGGAGACTTGGTCCGTACGGTGGCTTGTTCGGAGGATGAGTCTTCCCTAAATTGGGATTCGATACAAGTGGATTTAGGTAAATACGGTGCCTTGATAGCGGGCTTTTTCCAACCCTTAAAGGATGTGCTGGATAGGGATGAAATGGGCTCCTTGACCTATGGCGGCGAGATGATGACCTGCATCATGGGGTTACGGTTTTTGACCGATTACCTGAACGGCAACGTCTATTATCACATCTCGTACGAAAACCAAAACCTCCACCGTTCCAAAAATCAACGTATTTTGTTGCAATCGCTCAGGGATCACCGGCCGCAGATACAGCAGCTCGTGGGAGACATCATGCCTACACCCAAGCGAATGAACACCTAAAGCTAAGGCATTGTCGGGATTCTTCGATACGAATATTGAGTTTCTCAGGGGCGTAGGGCCACTGAAGGCTGAACTACTCAAAAAAGAGCTTCAGATCTTTACCTTTGGAGATTTGTTGGAGCATTTTCCGTTTCGATACGAAGACAGAACCTCCTTTGTTAAGATTAACGAGCTGACTCCAGAACTAGAACACGTACAGGTAGTGGGGAAATTGGGAAACGTGGAATTGGTAGGCGAGGGGAGAAAGAAACGCCTGATCGCCCAATTTAGTGATGAAACCGCTACCATGGAGCTCACTTGGTTTAAAGGAATTCAGTGGGTCAGCAAACGCTTGGTAACAGGCGCATCCTATGTGGCCTTTGGCAAACCCAATCAGTACGGCCGCAAGTATTCCATGGCCCATCCCGAACTGGAACTACTCACCGAACGGCAGGCAGACAAATCCTTTTTGCAACCGGTCTATTCCTCCACTGAAAAGCTAAAGAATAAATTTTTAGATAGCAAAGGTATTTCAAAGCTGATCGAGGAACTATTAAAGCAGGGGCTGAACCACGTATCAGAGACGTTTCCCCCCACGCTGATGCATGCCCATAGACTCATGGCAAAGAGGGAAGCCATCCGGCATATCCACTTCCCATCCGATATTCAGGTGCTGCGTAGAGCCAGGTATCGACTTAAGTTTGAGGAGTTCTTTTTTCTACAGCTTCGCCTGCTAAAGTTAAAATTGGCGCGAACGGAAAAATTTCGGGGACAAGTATTGGGACAAACATCCCTGCTAACGGAGTTTTATACCAAGCACCTTCCCTTTGACCTCACCAATGCACAAAAGAAGGTGACCCGAGAGATTTTTACAGACTTGAAGTCAGGCAAACAAATGAACCGCCTGGTACAGGGGGATGTGGGGTCAGGGAAGACCATTGTGGCATTTATCAGTATTCTCATAGCCGTAGACTCCGGCGCACAAACCTGCCTAATGGCCCCCACGGAAATCCTCGCTACACAACATTTCGAAGGGTTAAAGGATTATGCCAGTCAGATGGGATTGGAAATTGCGCTACTGACGGGATCTACCAAGCGTTCCTCCCGGGAAGCCATCCATGCGGCACTTTTAGAGGGGCGCCTCCACATACTCATTGGAACCCATGCTCTTTTGGAGGATGTGGTGCGATTTCAAAATTTGGGATTGGCAATCATCGACGAGCAACACCGGTTTGGTGTAGCCCAGCGTGCCAAGCTATGGGGAAAAAACCGGGAGCTCTATCCCCATGTCTTGGTAATGACCGCCACACCGATTCCCCGCACCTTGGCCATGACATTGTACGGAGACCTGGATATTTCGGTTATCGATGAGTTACCAAGCGGCAGGAAGCCGATACAAACCATCCACCGATACGACAGAGATCGGCTGCGGGTATTTGGCTTTATACGTAAGCAGATCGAAGCGGGCAGGCAAGTATATATGGTGTACCCCCTAATTGAAGAGTCTGAAAAATCGGACTTGAAAAGTCTCATGGACGGGTACGAAAGCATTTGTCGCGCCTTTTCGGAATATCCCATTGGAATCCTTCATGGCAATATGAAACCGGCAGACAAGGAATTTGAGATGGCCCGGTTTGCGAAGGGAGAAACGAAAATCATGGTAGCCACTACCGTAATCGAAGTAGGGGTCAATGTACCCAACGCCACGGTGATGGTTATCGAAAATGCCGAGCGCTTTGGCCTCTCACAGCTCCATCAACTTCGCGGAAGGGTGGGTCGCGGCTCCAGCCAGTCTTATTGCATTCTGATGACCAAATACGAACTGTCCAAAGATAGCAGGGTGCGGCTGGAAACAATGGTCAGAACCAATAACGGATTTGAAATTGCCGACGTAGACCTCAAACTGCGGGGTCCAGGTGATCTAACAGGTACGCAGCAGTCTGGGCTTACGGATCTGAAAATCGCCGATTTGAGTAAAGACGCACCTATTTTGGCATTGGCCCGGGATGTAGCAAGAGAGATATTGGAGCAGGATCCCCAGCTACTGGCAGAGGAACATAGGCCCATTCTTGCCCAAATCAGCAAGCAGAAGAAAAACGCCGTTAACTGGAGCCGAATTTCTTAAGCTAAAGCCGGTTTTTTGTACCAAATTCGCGGTATATTTCGTTTGAATAGGCAGCATGAGGGGGCGGTTGGTACGGTTTTTATTATTTAATCGGTAGTTTTACCTATACTCTATGATTATGCACTTGTCTAGAATACCTTTAGTTGTCGTTCTGATTGGAATATTGGGCTTTTCCTCGTGTGTTTCCAAACGAAAATTTACCGATGCCACTATGCGGATTGCCACCCTAACCCGCACCTTGGGCGACACCGAATCATCGCTTCAAGCGACGCAGCAGAGCCTAAAAAACACCCAAGAAGCGCTCGAGCAGACCAAGGGCGAGCTTTCCCGTGAAAAAGAGCTCGTCGAGACACTCAACAGCCGTTTAAGCCAAGCATTATCCACCTCTTCCACGGTGCAGCAACAGCTGACCGAAAAAGAACGTCGGCTTTTGGAGCAGCAAGAGCGGTTGGATATGCTACAAAACCTACTCGATGAACAGCGTTCGGTGATGGCCGGCCTGAAGGCTACGGTAGACCGGGCATTGAATCAATACCGATCCGACGAGCTTCAGGTATATGAGGAGGATGGCAAGCTCTATGTTTCCTTGCAGGATAAGTTGCTCTTCCCCTCGGGCAGTGCCACGGTCAATCGAGACGGACGGGAGGCGTTGGGTAAATTATCCGAAGTGCTAAACGCCAACGAAGAAATTCAGATCATGGTAGAAGGACACACCGATAATGTGCCCATCAGCGGCCGGTTTGAAGACAACTGGGCATTGAGTACGGCGAGGGCCACCGCCATCGTGCGAATACTGACGGAAAGCTATAAGGTAGCTCCGGAGCGGGTGATTGCATCGGGTAGAAGCTACTATTACCCCAAGGCTCCAAACGACAGCTCGGAGGGTAGAGCAAAAAACCGGAGAACGGAAATCATCCTCACACCAAAGCTGGATGAACTGTTCAACCTATTGAACCAATAAGCCATGCCGTTGAGATACTTTGTCCTGTATAAGCCCTTTGGCGTATTAAGCCAATTTAGCGGGGAAGGACATACGTTGGGGGAGCTATACGATTTCCCGAAGGATGTCTATCCCGTAGGCAGGCTGGACAAAGACAGTGAAGGCCTTCTTTTGGTAACCAATGACAAACCGCTGAATCATTATTTACTTGATCCATCCTACGGACATGAACGTACCTATCTTGCACAGGTAGAAGGGCTTATTCAGCTGGATGCCCTGCTAGCGCTGCAGGAGGGGGTGATCATCCGGGTAGAAAACAAGGATTACCTTACCAAAAAGGCAAAAGCCGCGCTTCTTCCCAACGAGCCAGCGCTGCCGGTACGGAATCCGCCGATCCGTTATCGGAAAAACGTGCCGGATTGCTGGATTTCTTTGACCCTCACGGAGGGCAAAAACCGCCAAGTAAGAAAAATGACTGCCAAAGTAGGTTACCCTACGCTGCGGTTGGTGAGGTGGTCTATGGAAAATCTCACGATCGATGGGATGCAACCTGGACAGGTAGTGGAAAAATCAAGGGACGAAATCTATCTGAGCTTGGGATTTTCTTCCGGGAATCGCAATGGAGATTCCCCCAAAGTAAGAAAATAAGCCATTCTTCTACGCAAAAAACAATAACAGCCCCATGTTCATTGTGAGATCAAGCGAATTGTTCTAATTTAGGCCGAATTATAATTCGGGGAAAGGAAACTCTCCGGCAAAGGTAAAACAACATCAACCATTGGATATGCATCAGGAAAAAATAGCAGCAGCCATACAGGAAGTAAAGAAGATAGTCGTTGGTCAGGACAGGATGATAAACAGACTGTTGATCGGATTATTTACAAACGGACACATCCTTCTCGAAGGGGTACCGGGACTGGCGAAGACACTGACCGTAAATACCTTGGCCAAGGTGCTGCATTTGGATTTTAAACGGATCCAATTTACGCCGGATTTGTTGCCTTCTGACCTGATAGGCACGATGATTTACAATCAACTAAACGCCAATTTTGAGGTAAAGAAAGGGCCGATATTCTCCAACATTATCTTGGCAGACGAAGTAAACCGCTCCCCTGCCAAAGTACAGTCTGCACTTTTGGAGGCGATGCAGGAAAAACAGGTCACTATTGGAGAGACTACCTTTGTGTTGGACAAGCCTTTTCTGGTATTGGCCACCCAAAACCCCGTAGACCAAGAGGGCACCTATCCCCTTCCCGAAGCACAGGTAGACCGCTTTATGATGAAGGTAAACATAGACTATCCTTCCAAAAGAGACGAAATGGAGGTAATGAGGAGGATGACAGATGCCTTTTTTGTGTCGGAGGTCAATCCGCTTCTAAATAAGGAAGATATTTTTGCGATCCGTGCGGAAATCAATAAGGTGCGAATAGCCGAGCCGCTCGAAAACTACATCATTGAGCTGGTTTTCTGCACCAGGTTTCCGGAAAAGTACGGAATGGAACAGGAATCCCGCTACATACAATTTGGAGCTTCACCACGGGCAAGCATTAACTTAAATCTAGCCGCAAAAGCTGTCGCCTACATGGATGGGAGGGATTACGTACTGCCGGAAGACATCAAAGAAATCGCCGTGGATGTGCTGAACCACAGGATCATTCTGAATTACGAAGCCGAAGCAGATAATATCAGCACCAGAGATATCATTCTGCGGATTTTGGATAAAATTCCTTTGAATAAAACTGCGGTATTTAACTGATGGGCAAGGCATCCTGCATCTACTTATGCAAGATGACCGACCCATTATACGTTAAATCCCATGTATGGATAAGAGCAAATTATATTGGATACTTCAGGGAGTAGGTTGGCTGGGATATGCCGGCCTAAACCTGTTTTTTCTATCCTTTGACCGCGGAATCACGGCAATTCAGGTAGGGGCCTACCTTTCGCTTGCCACCTTTTACTTTTTATCCACACACTTTTTCCGGTATTATATCAAGAAAAACACTTGGTTTGAATTTCCACTTGAAAAGCTCCTCAAGAAGGTCTTTTTATCCCTCGTCGCGCTGAGTTTCCTAAACATGTTTGTCCAGGTGATCATCAACTTGGCCTTCGATATCTTAAACCCGCTGGTGGATCTTACTCCCCTATTTTTGCTGGCAAACCTCTTTACCAGCTTCGTTTTTTACTCGCTGTGGGTATTGATGTATTTCCTGTTTTATTTTCTGGATAATTACAACGCCACCCTGAAGTATCAGGCAAAAATCAACGAAATAAAGCTCATACACCTACG
The DNA here is from genome assembly GCF_017811155.1 of Lunatimonas salinarum. GTDB lineage: Bacteria > Bacteroidota > Bacteroidia > Cytophagales > Cyclobacteriaceae > Lunatimonas > Lunatimonas salinarum. Next base: position 235,232 of record NZ_JACVCV010000008.1, read on the forward strand.
CAATCAGTTAAACCCCCACTTTATCTTTAATGCACTGAACAGCGTACGGGCACTTGTGGACGAGGATCCCAAAAAGGCCAAATCTGCTATCACCCAACTTTCGAATATTTTGCGGTATTCATTGATCATGGACAAACACAAGGTAATCCCCTTTGGCGAAGAGCTGAACACGGTAAAGGACTACCTCAACTTGGAGCTTATCAGGTTTGAAGAACGGCTAACCGTTCAGTATGAGATCGAGGATGCCGCATTTCAATACAAGATCCCCCCCATGATGCTTCAAACCATCGCCGAAAACGCCATCAAACACGGCATCTCAAACCTCATGCGGGGAGGTATCATTGAAATTAAATCCAGTATCGGTCTTCTGGGAGATTTATATATTTGGGTAAAAAACAGCGGACAGCTTAAGGGCGAGTCGGTCAGCCACAGACCGGGCGAGGGGCACGGTATTTCCAATACGATTGAACGCTTAAAACTCATCTATGGGGGAAGAGCTTCCTTCAAAATATTCAACCACGGACAAGAATTTGTAGTCACTGAAATCAAAATACCGAAACAAAATAGTAACTTAGAATAAAAATAAAGATGACAATGCGCGCATTAATAGTAGATGACGAGAGATTAGCCAGAAAAGAACTGATCAACCTGCTTTCAAATCACGAAAAAGTAGAAGTGGTCGGCGAGGCGTTGAATGTGGACGATGCGAAAGAGAAGATCGATCAGTTACAGCCTGATGTGATTTTTTTGGATATTCAAATGCCGGAAAAGACCGGGTTTGACCTTCTGGAAGAACTGGACCATGTACCGCTAGTGGTATTCACCACTGCCTACGATGAATTTGCGATTCAAGCATTTCAGGTTAACGCATTGGATTACCTCCTCAAGCCGGTGGAACCGGCCCGGTTGGCAGAAACGCTTGTAAAGCTGGAAAGGAAAATAGAGGATCTCAAAAAGGAACAGCAAGAAGCCGCCGAGGTGGCGCCCAAAAAGCTCTCCTTGGCTGACCAAGTATTCGTAAAAGATGGAGATCGCTGTTGGTTTGTTAAGCTTTCCAACGTACGGCTTTTTGAGTCTGACGGAAACTACATCAAAGTGTACTTTGATAACAATAAGCCCATGATCCATAAGTCCCTGAACGCATTAGACGAACGCTTGGATGAAAAATCCTTTTTCCGGGCCAGTCGAAAACACATCATCAACCTAAGCTGGGTGGATACGATCGAGCCTTGGTTTAATGGAGGGCTGGTAGTGACATTAAAAGGTGGCGACCGCATCGAGGTAAGTAGGAGGCAAGCCGCCCGATTTAAGGACCTGATGAGTTTATAGAAAACGTACAGCTTCCAAAAAAAATCGTTTTATTACCTATTTTTTGCAAATTGTTGTATATTTAATCGCTTCTAGTAGCTGTCTGAACAGATTTTTGCCTTCTGAGGGTAAATGTCTGCAAAAGGCTCCGGAAGTACAGCTTACAATGGCAATTAAACGGTAAAAGCCCCGAATCCATCTTGCTAACAGCTCAGGAATTCAGGCGTGAACCTATAGGTATTTTTCAACAAAAAAACGTAAATCATGAAAGAAGAGCGGATACTCATAGTGGAAGATGATGTAAATATCTCAGAGAATATAGAGGAGATATTGCAGCTTCTGGGATATGTGAACATTGACATCGCCAACTCTGCAAATCAGGCAATCAAGGTAGTGAAGAAGTACCGCCCGGACATGGTGTTTATGGACATCAAGCTAAAAGGCGATAAAGATGGGATAGAGTTGGGAGAGATTATCCAGCAAATGGTAGACGCTCCGATTGTGTATGTCACTTCCTACAGTGACCCTGCGATCATCGAACGCGCAAAAAGAACGCACCCAGCAGGCTTTATTGTAAAGCCATTCAACAGCAACGACATCCATGCGATGGTGGAGATCGTGCTTTACAATCAACGCACCCGCCCTGCGATGGTAGACCACGGAGGTGCAGCCCCTGAAATAAGCCCCTACTTGGTGAACGATGCGGTATTCATCAAGGCAGACAACTCCTTTGAACGGGTGAATTACACCGATATCTACTACGTAGAAGCTAATGGAAACATGGTGACGATCTTTACCAAAAACCGGAACTTCACCATCCGCAAGTCCATGAAAGATATGGAAGACAAATTGCCTTCAAACCTGTTTTTACGTGTGCAGAAGTCCTTTATCGTTCAGTTGGCACAAATAGAAAACTTTAACACCAAAGAGATCACACTGAAAACCAACGACGTAGTGCCCGTAGGTCGACAGTATTACAACTCATTCCTTGCCAAACTAAACACCATTACGGAAAGTTAAGGTCGCTCCTCATAGCAGTTCATTGGCCAAATTCGCCAATTCAGACCTCTCCCCTTTCTCCAGTTTGATGTGTGCATATATTGGATGATTTTTGACACGGTCTATCAGATACGATAGACCGTTGCTTTGACTATCCAGGTAGGGGGTATCGATTTGAAACACGTCGCCTGTAAAAACGATCTTTGTATTTTCGCCGGCACGGCTGATGATCGTCTTTACTTCGTGTGGGGTCAGGTTTTGGGCTTCGTCCACAATAAAAAAAATATTCGAAAGCGAACGCCCGCGGATATAAGCCAGAGGTTGTATCACCAATTTTTCCAGGTTTACCAGTTCCGTAATTTTCTGAAATTCCTTTTCACCTTCTTTGTACTGATTTTGAATAAATTTAAGATTATCCCATAGCGGTTCCATGTACGGATTGAGCTTGGATTTGATATCCCCGGGCAAAAAGCCAATGTCCTTATTGCTGAGCGGCACAATAGGCCGTGCCAGAAAAATCTGCTTAAACTCGTGGCGTTGCTCTAGGGCACCGGCTAGCGCCAACAGTGTTTTACCGGTTCCTGCCACGCCTTGTATACTTACAAGCTTGATGGCAGGATTCAGAATCGCATGAAGCGCAAATGCCTGCTCCGCATTTTTGGGTTTAATATTGTATGCAGTTTTCTTCTCAATCTTCTCGAGTTGGTTCAGCTCGCTGTTGTAAAAGGCAAGTACCGATTTGCTGTTGTTTTTGAGGATATAAAAGGTGTTTGGATCCTTTAATTTTTCGTTGACAATCCCAGACGCATCGATGACGCTTTTATCATAGAGCTCATTGATCTTATCCGGGTTTACCTCATCAAGTACACGCTTACCGGTATTTTCCAGTTCGGAGATGTTTTTAATCTTACCGGTTTCGTAGTCCTCCGCTGTAATCTCCAAGGACTTGGCCTTCAACCGCAGGTTGATGTCTTTACTGACAAGAATGACTTTTCGGCCCTTTTCTGACTGCTTGAGACTTAGAGCCGCGTTCAGTATTTTGTGATCGTTCTTTTCCTCGCCAAAGATGTCGTTGGCATTCAACTTATTTTCCGGATTCATCAACACTTTGAAGTAGCCCTTTCCCTTCCCATTGAGCGGTGTCCAATCGTGGATCATGTGGTCCTTTGACAGGTCATCCAGCAATCGAATAAACTCCCTGGCTTCAAAATTTTTGGTGTCGTTGCCCTTTTTGAATTGATCCAACTCCTCCAGCACGGTGATTGGGATGACCACGTCGTGCTCGGCAAAGTTCATAATCGAATTGTGGGCGTAAAGTATCACCGATGTATCCAGTACAAAAATTTTACGTTCTTCAGACTTTTTCACACGAGGCATAGGCACAAAAGCTTGGTTTTTCTACTTCGTATAAGTTAGAAAAATAAACCTTGGTATTGGCCAATTTGATTGAAAAAGATTCACGCTGACGCTTGCAGGCATTGTATTGGATTGACTATCAATTAAAAAAATACTGTCAAGCCTATCTATTCCAAATCTCCCAAGAAGCCTCTGCTTGTAAGTGCAACATCTCCAAGCCATTTTTGACTTTGGCACCCTTCAAGGCCATGCGGTTCATGATGGCGGTATTCTCCGGATTATAGACCAAATCATACAACAGGTTGTGCTTGCCAACGTGGTCAAACGGGATGTCTGCGGTAAGCTCCACATTCGGATAGGTTCCTAGTGGGGTGGTGTTGATGATCAACGGGTATGCTTCCAGCAGTGACGGATTCCTATGCAGATCCTCATACGTGATCAGAAGCGGATTGTTGGAACCCTCCTTCCTGCGGCTTACCAAAACATACGGGATTTCCAAGTCGAGCAATACCTGAACCACCGCTTTGGAAGCCCCTCCAGTACCCAATACCAATGCCTTCGGTTTGGAGGGACCTAACCAAGCTTGCAGGGAAGACTTAAAGCCATAGTAGTCGGTATTGTATCCGGATAGCCTTCCCTTATTAATCTTAATGGTGTTTACCGCACCGATTGCCTTGCAGGCCGGATCCAGTTCATCCATAAACGGTATCACCTGCAATTTGTAGGGAATGGTGACATTCAGGCCTACCAGACCGGGATTGGACGCAAGCACTGCTTTCAACTCAGCCACATCGGGGATTTCATACAAGTTGTACTCACAGTCATGAAGCCCTTCTCTTTCAAATTTTGTAGTAAAGTATTTTTTGGAAAAAGAATGGGTCAAAGGATATCCAATTAGTCCGAACTGCTTCATTTTCATTCCGATGTTTTGGTATATGCTGCCAGGCGTTCAATGCCCACCACCAAAATGACTCCGACAAAAAAGGCCAAAATCGCAATCAAAAAGTGTGCCTCTTCACCCGTGGTCAATTGATAATGATGTGGCCAAATATTTTCTGTCAAAAAAGGCTTTTGCTCTCCACTGCTCGAAAGGCGGTAAGAAACTACCTCCTTCCAGGGCCAGATTTTGTTAATGGATCCTAGCATGAATCCCGACAAAAATGCCAACGTGATTGCGTGAAAACGCTTTAGAAGCCAAGATATTAACCTGCTAAAGGAAAGTATCCCCACGATACATCCTACCGCAAATACCGCCAAGGTCAAAAAGTCCCTTTCGGTAACTGCCCGGAGTATCTGTTCATATTGACCAAGAATCAACAAGATAAAGCTACCGGAAATTCCAGGCAGTATCATGGCGCAAATGGCGATCGCTCCGGATAAGAAGGTAAACCAGATGGTTTCGGGGGTGGATACCGGAGGGATTTCCGTGATAAAGTAAGCAATCACCGTTCCCAGGGGAATAGCTATGATGGCCAGTACGTTCCACTTTCGGATATCCCTCAAGATGACAATTGCACTGATGAGGATCAAGCCGCAGAAAAAAGACCAAAGTGGTATGGCATGGTGCTCCATCAAAAAGGTAATGACCCGGGAGAGGGTAAATATGCTGGTGAGAATTCCCAGCACAAGGACCAGTAAAAAGCCTCCGTTTACATGTTTCCAGAAAGCCCTGAATTCAAAATTCTTAAGGAGGTAAAGGGCATCGATATCGATTGACCGGATACTGTCCAGCAACTTCTCGTATATCTTGGTTACCAGGGCTATAGAACCTCCCGATACTCCCGGTACGATGTCAGCACCACCCATAGCCATTCCCTTTAAAAACAAAAGGAGCTTATCTGTTAAATTTTTCATGAAGGTTACCGTAGGTGTGCATTAGGATTGAAAAATGAGGCGAACTAAACCCCCAAATTCAGGAAGTGGTCAAATGTGTCACCCCTCAATCCCAGACGTAGTGTCTCTAGGGAGATAAACTCATTGGGAGCGATGTTTCCTAAGTTTACATTTGCACCCAACAACTTGATAAACCAAACCTGTTGTTCCTTTTGCGGAGCTTCCCAGATAATTCGCTCCTCAGGAATCCGGGTGAGGATCTCTTCTACTAATCCCTGCCTTACTTCGCCCGAGTCCCTAAAAAGACCGACGGTTCCCCCTTCTCTAGCCTCACCGATTACTTTCCATGCACCGGCATCCAGTTCCTTTTGCATTTGTTCGATCCACTTGTAAGGAGGAATAATCTTGGCTGCATCTTTGGAACCCACTTCGGAAAGCACGGTGACCTGTTTGGCCAGTGTACGGATGTATTCGCACTTCTTTCCATGGTCCAATGTGATGGATCCGTCAGACACCTCCGCAAAAGTAAGCTCGTAAGTATCGAGTAGCTTTCGGTAATCTTCAAATTGATCCCTGACCAGGAAAGCTTCAAATAATGTCCCGCCGAAATACACCGGTATTCCCGCAGATCGATATAATTCTATTTTTTCTTTGAGATTTTTCGTCACGTAGGAAGTGGCCCAGCCAAACTTGACGATGTCTATAAAATCGCCACTTACTTCGATAAAATCTTCCACTTCCCTGAGGCTCAACCCTTTGTCCATAGCCATGGTAAATCCCGAAGTCCGAGGTTTTACCGTACGGTCTGGAATGCTTTTTAGAATGTAATTCATTCAATAAGTTATTAGTAAAGACGAAATAATAGGAAAACTCACTAGGTAAAATCGGTCCTATATTGGTTGATGATTTTATAAATGGCTTTTTGATGCTCCAGTTCTGGCATCAACTCAAATAAAATCACGTGTTTTTCAAACCCCAAAGTTAATGCATTTTCTAAAATTGAAAAGGCTTCTTTGTATTTCCCCGTCTTTATGAGGTATACCACTAGTCGGTAATATAGCTCTGCTTCTTCAGGCAACTCTTCCATGCCTTCTTTGATCACATCCTCTGCTTCTTCAAATCGATTTTGGTCAAAATAGATGATGGAAAGGTTGATATATGTTTCCATGATCCCGGGTTCCAAGTTGATAGCCTCCTCATAGGCCTCAGAACTTGCCTGTAGGTTTCCCAAGTTGTATTCGGCCTCTGCCAGACCGACCCAGTAGTTGGCGTTTTCGTCCGATAGGTGGATGGCCTTTTTGAAGTAATGAATGGCCTCGAAATATTTCTTCTTTTTAAGCATGCACATACCCATCCCAAACCACGCGTCGTCGTACTCGGGATCCAGTTTGGCAGATTTTTTGAAATACTTGAACGCCAAGTCAATTTGATTCAATTTTTCGTAGGCCGCTCCCAGATAGCAGCAGTTTTCCGAGTTGCTTCCCTCACAGTTGATGGTGTTTTGATAGGCTTCCAGAGCCTGTTCATACTGTTGGGTGTTCATCAACGCATTGCCCATGTTAAAATAGGCAGAGGCAAAGCTATCATCAATCAGGATGGCATACTCATAGGCCGTGATGGCTTCTTCAAATTTCCCTAAACGGTTATAAACCACGCCAAGGTTGTACCAAGAACCGGCGTTGTACGGATCTTGATCGATAAACTCCTGATAGAACTGAAGGATCTCATCGAAGGATCCCTCCTCTTCGGTTATCATGGCAAGTTGAAAAAGGGCATCTTCGTGGTTGAGCTTCAGGGTCACACAGTCTTTGTAGGATTGTATGGCTCTTTCCTTTTGACCATCGGCACGGTACACATTTCCGAGCAAGTAATGAACCTCGGCCTTGTCCTCGGCCACGGGGAGGTATGCTTCGAGTAATTCAATCGCCTCCCGTATGTTGCCTAATATGGGGTAGGCATTCGCCAGTGCCAAAACGATGTCTTCGTTGTTCGGAGAGATATTATTGAGGTGCTCGAGTATTTCCACCCCCTCCTCGATATCATCCAGTAATATCATGGCCTGTGCCTGAAGTAGCTTTATTTCCTGGGAAAAAGGGAACTTCTCCAACGCAATCTGACTGGCTTTGTAGGCCTTTTTAAATTTTTGATTGTCTAGGTAAAACCTGACGATATCCTCCAGTTCCTCCTCTCCAAAATACAAGTCCAAATTGGCCTTGAGGGAGTTTTCGAATCTTAGAACCAACTCCCGGTCCTGTTCTGAATGGTTTTCAAAATCTCCCGTCATTGAATATCTTTTCTGTTTAACACATAAGTTACCAAAATTTTTGGTAGCGCACACAGGTGGGGGGATAATTTTCACCGCCCCATCGCCTACTAAACGGGGATGCTTTTGCTTTCGTTCCCGGATGCCCACCGCAGTGTCTCCGTCAACGGGCGAAAGGAAAATCCGCTCAACTCCGCCGCTTTTTTATTTTCGTAAACCAGCGGCTTGCCTGCAATCAACCCATTAAGGCCATCAAACTTTCCATAAGTCTTTCGTTTTAAGAAAAACGGCAAGAGGCTTTTCCAGCTATTTGCGCTCCTCCAGGGGAATAACTCATTGACTGGAGCAGATTTAAATGCCTCACGCAGATGGACCAAAAGATCCGGGAACGGAATGCTCCCGTTGCTAATAATGTACCGTGAATTCCACTCGCCATCCTTTACCAGCTTTGCGATAAGCGCACTCGCATCCCGAATGTCGGAATAATTGAAATTTCCTGCATTGGACCCGTAGGCGGATTTAAGCAAATACTGATAAATGTGGGCACTCGAGCGGCAATCTGAAATTTTTGGCAATAACGTGGTCGGGTTGAAGACCATCACCTCCAGTCCCTCTTGTGCACCCCTCCAAACCTCGAGTTCGGCGAGGTGTTTGGATACCGCATAGGGGGAATTTAGATCTGAGGTGGTCCACTTATATTGTTCATTGATGATATCTGTATCCGGATCTATCCCCAGGGCAGATGCGGAACTGATAAATACCAGTCGCTTGATGCCTGTGCTAAGGAGGGCGTTTACCACGTTTGTCGTGCCTTCTAGGTTTACCTTGAGCAAGTCACCCTCCCCTGGCAGATCGACCGGGACCAAGCCTGCTGCATGGATCACGATATCCACATCCTTAAAAGCGGCTTCCAGCGACTGAAAATCGTTGATATCACCCTCGTGCCAAGTAACCTCCGTACTCAAATCGCCTAAGAGATCCAGTTTACTCTGTTTCCTCTTCAATCCATGCAGTATTCCCAGCCCTGCAAATTCCCTTGCAAGGTAACTTCCCAATAGGCCGGTGATACCAGTGATCAGTACCTTCATAGCGAAGAATTAACCAACGGTAAGGACATTAGTTTTTCGTAATATCTTTCGTTTGGCAGATTTTCAAGCGCGTCGAGGTATCGTTGGTTATGGCAGTCGGTACCGACCAACTTTACCAACTGCATATCGATTAGCTTTTCGGCAAATTTCTTCACCGGCTTGGAGTAATATCCCGTAAGCGACAATAGATTTAACTGAAAATAGATATTCCGCTCTGCCAGTGACTCCAGCAGGGATGGATTCTGATGCAGGTACAGGTATCGCTCCGGATGGGCATAAATGGGCTTATACCCCGCAGTCTCCAAGCGAAACAACGTATCTTCCAAAATATGGGTCTTGTTCATAAATCCGGTTTCCACCAAGATCATATTATCTCCAAGTGTCAACAGCGGCTCCTTTTTTAGAATCTTATCGTAAAAAAGCTCATCCAAATAATACTCAGCCGCCGCTTCCAGTTGGATATCTATTCCCTCTTTCGCAACGGCCTTCCTGAGGGCCTCCAAGCCCCCTTGGATGATTTCAGGGGTGTTTTTATAAAACTCACTCATGATATGGGGGGTCATGATCAGTTTTTGAAGTCCCCAGCCTTTCAAACGCTTAATCAGCTCCAAAGAATCTTCCATGGTTTGGGCCCCATCGTCTATCCCCGGGATTAGGTGGCTATGCATATCCACCTTCATCCACGAAAGGTCCAAGGGAAGGTTTTCTTTGGGTCTCTTCTTTTTAAATATATCTAACAACGACATTAAAGCCCTCCTCCACTCAATTTTTGAAATTCCTCCAACGTCGGCAACGCCAGGTCTTTGTCGGACAGCAACGGACGGGACACGCCCCATTGGATGTTAAGCTGAGTATCATCCCAGATAATTCCTCCTTCACTGGCTTTATGATACAAATTGGAACACTTGTAAGAAAATATGGCATCCTCCCAAACAGCAAAACCATGGGCAAAGCCTTTTGGGATATACAGCATGTTCTGTAGATTGGCATCTAGCACGACAGCGTGATACTGACCAAATGTGGGGGATCCCTTTCTTAGGTCCACACAGACATCGAGCACTTTGCCTACGATCACTCGTGCAAGCTTGGCCTGTGCAAACTCACCGGTCTGAAAATGGAGCCCTCTCACAATGTCCCGTTCCGAAAAGGACTGATTATCCTGCATCCATACCGTTGGCAGACCATGCTTCTCAAAGACATCCTGTTTATAAGTCTCCAAAAAATATCCTCGCTCGTCCCGAAATATCTTGGGGTAGATTTCCACGACATCCTTTATGGGTGTTTCTCGTATCTCCATGGGTATGCTGCTATCTGGTGTGATTTATACGAATGTTGGAATAGACAGAAAAGTCAGGAATATCAAGTACCGATACTTTCTGCCTATTTTTCTTCAAAATTAGCTAAATTTAACCTGCTAAAATAGCGCTATAGTTAATTTTGTGCCATTCCGTCGGTTTAGGCACAGGGTTTGACCGATCATACTCCCATGGAGCAACAGAAAAGGCAAGCAAAGGTTAGCTACACAAGGGGGTTTTAAGAGTTAAGAAAAGGTTAGATGAGCAAATACACAAGAAAACTAAAGAAATTAATCGACACCGCTCCAGAACAGGAAAAAGCCGTGTTGGTGGCACTGATTCATCAGCAGGACACAGACCGGGTGATCCAAGAGCACTTGGATGAGCTTGCGCTGCTGACCGAGACGCTCGGTGCTGAAGCCATCCACCGATTTACACAGCGGCTGGAAAAGCCGGATATCCGCACCTTTGTGGGATCGGGGAAGCTGGAGGAAATCAAGTCCTATATCGAGTTTTTTGAAGTGGATATGATCATCTTTGACGATGACCTATCTCCATCACAGATGCGGAATCTTGAAAATGAACTAAAGGTCAAGGTTTACGATCGTTCCTTGTTAATTCTTGACATTTTTCTTCAAAGAGCCCAAACAGCGCAAGCGAAAACTCAGGTAGAATTGGCCCGGTATCAATACTTGTTACCCCGACTTACGCGGATGTGGACCCACTTAGAGCGACAACGGGGTGGAACTTCTACCCGCGGCGGTGCCGGTGAGAAAGAAATTGAAACGGATAAAAGGGATATACGTGCCAAGATCACCTTGCTAAAACAGAAGCTCGATAAAATCGAAAAGCAGGGAATTACCCAGCGAAAAGGCAGAACAGGCATCGTGCGCGTAGCCATGGTGGGATACACCAACGTAGGAAAGAGCACCCTGATGCGCCTGATGACCAAAGCGGACGTATTGGCCGAAGATAAGCTATTTGCCACGGTTGACTCTACGGTGCGAAAGGTAGTGCTCGAAAACCTGCCATTTTTGCTTTCCGACACCGTGGGCTTCATACGGAAGTTGCCTACCCACCTGATCGAGTCTTTTAAGTCAACCTTGGCAGAAATCAAGGAAGCCGATCTGTTGGTGCACGTGGTGGACGTATCCCATCCGGGCTTTCAAGATCAGATCAACGTCGTAAACCAGACCCTTAACGAATTGGGGGCGGGTGACAAGCCGGTGATTTTGGTCTTCAATAAGATTGATATTGCCCCGAAGATGCCCGACGAAGAGGTACTGATGCAAATGACTGAACTTGAGGTCGAGGAGGCTGGATACATCGACTTTGAAAAACTCGAAGAAAGCTATACCAAAAAATTAGCCATTAAACCGGTTTTTATGGCTGCGGAGTCTGGGATAAATATAGAAGAATTCCGGAGTGTGCTGACCGGAGAAGTCAAGAAAATACACCAAAAAATGTACCCCCATTACCTGGAGGATGAGGTTTTTGACTTATCTCGATTTACCGACGAAGGAGAGGAAACCTACTAATCCATGCGGATCCGCCATTCCTTGGGATAGTAATTGTTTATCCGGCTACCCAAATTCTTCACCCAGCCTAACGCGTGCCCCAGATAAGTGACCAACACCCATCCTGAGGGCGCTTGTTCCAGCGGAAATGTTTCCTTTCGTAGGAACGATAGCGCCTGATCCAGTGAGACATCCACCTTGCTTACGCGATGCTTTGGAAGGATGGAGAGTGCCCACTCATGGCTTGGAATCCAACTATTATGGTTCATTTCTCCGAGTGCGATCCCCATATAACGAAGGTTCAGGTGGTTTGCGATAAATTCGAAGGTAGGTTGGAATTCCTTCGGAAACAAAAAGTAGGCTCCGCCCAATGCGTAAAAGGAGGATTCCTCCACAGAAGGCACCTGTTTGGCCAGTTCATCGGCTAGCAGCTTGCCGTTGATCCGTTTCAGGTGGGGATGCCGGAATTCCTTTTGCATCTTGGGTGTGGCAATTGTGGCAGTAGAGGCCCGCTTCATCACGCTGATGAAAAACCCTTCTCCTGCCACCATGTGTGGAAAAAAACGGTATCCAAAGAAGTCCCCTGCATCGGTCTTGATGTGGCTTTCCACGATCCCCCACTCAGCTGGTACTGGAATCTGTACAGGCTCAAAGGAAAATTCCTCCGCCAGAAAGCGAATATTTTCCTCATTTTCGCGGCTATTGTACGTGCAGGTAGCATACACTAGATAGCCTCCGGCCTTGGGAAGCGCACCTACTTCGTCGAGAATTCGCCGCTGACGCACAGCACAATGCGTCACATGATCCGGCGACCATTCGGCGATGGCGTTCGGATCCTTTCGAAACATGCCTTCGCCCGAACAGGGTGCATCTACCAGAACCAAATCAAACAACCCCTTCAACGGCTCAAAATGCGAGGCGTCGTTTTGGGTTACTACGGTGTTTCCAATGCCCCATTTGACGATATTTTCCTTGAGTACTTGCGCCCTGCTTGAAATCACCTCGTTGGCTACAAGGATGCCTTGCTTACCTAGGTAGGAGGCTAAGAGGGTTGATTTTCCGCCTGGAGCGGCACAAAGGTCCAAAAACACCGCGTCCTTGGGAACTGAGAGAGCAGATAGTACATGGGAAAGAAAGGTAGAGGAGGCTTCCTGCACATAATAGGCCCCCGCATGAAACAACGGATCCAAGGTAAACGAAGGACGACTTCGGAGTAGGCTGGCTTCCGGACACCAGGGTACCGGAAGTGTCTCCTCAAATCCCGCGAGGGGTTTAAAAGGGTTTAACCGAACACTGGTCACGGGCTCTTCTTGCAAGGAAGCTAAAAAAGAGGGGATTTCATTTGGTTCCAACACATCTTCGAGGGATTGTACGAAGGATTTCGGCAGGGGAGAATCGGTTTCCATGCGTTTCGGGGTTTCGTAAAGGTCGCGGGGCAACGTCACGGCAAAAATAGATTTTATCGGAGACTATGCACCATAAACGATGGTTTTATGCCTAAATTCGCTGTGGCTAGGCAGCAATTAGATAAAGGAACTATGCGCGGTACCCTTCGAAAAATAGTAAAATCCTTGCTCCGGCTGCTGTTGGGCCTGATAGTTTTTTCGTGGGTCATGGTGGCAGTCTACCGATTGGTCCCGGTATGGATAACGCCCCTCATGGTGATACGGGCTACCGAATCGCTTTTGGGGCCGGAGGAGTTTTCAGCGCCGCATCAATCTTGGGTTCCTTATGAACGTATTTCGCCCCACGTGGTACTGGCGGTTATCGCTTCCGAAGATCAAAAGTTCCCCTCCCACAATGGTTTTGACTGGGAGGCCATTGCGCAGGCACGAAAGGAAATAGCAACCGGCAAACGCTTTCGAGGGGGTAGCACCATTACCAATCAAACCGCCAAAAACGTATTTCTTTGGCCTGCAAGAAACCTCCTGAGAAAGGGCTTAGAGGCCTATTTTTCGCTTTTAATCGAATTTGGATGGGGAAAACGCCGCATCATGGAAGTGTACCTGAACGTGATTGAAATGGGCAATGGCATTTACGGCATTGAGGAAGCGGCACGGCACTATTTTAAAAAATCCGCAGCGGACCTATCCCCTCGGGAAGCCGCCCTAATCGCCGCGGTATTGCCCAATCCACGCCGCTGGAACCCCGCCCAGCCGACCAACTACATCCGAAACCGACAAAGCTGGATTTTGAGAAACATGCGGAACCTCGGCCAGGTCGACCTTTAGTCATTCCCTATTTACTTACACCCGGGTGGTATGCAGCCATTTTCAAAACCAAGGGTAGAATCCATTGCTGCCGCAGAAGCATGGTTGGATAGGGTTTACTTGCGAATCTTTCCGAGAAAGCGAGTTGCAAAATTTGGCCGATCCTCGGTCAAGGTAAAATCGTCTTCGCTTACCCGCTTCACACTTTCGATAGTATAAAAAGCCTTTTCGTTTACCTTCTTCACCTTGGCCACAAAGTCCTTTAGATTTTCCCGTTTCAAAACGGTAAAGAGCAACTGCACCCTACCATAGCGACCCTCCGCACCCACAATCGTAAAGCGGTGTCCCTTTTCTTTCATGTATTCGACCAACTGCGGCATGGGCTCGGGCGTAATTACCCTGACCAGTACCCGCCCCAACGCCAACTTTTCCTCGATGGTCATTCCCACCCAAATGCCCATCGCAAATCCCCCTGAATAGGCAATGTAGGAGAGGGGGTTATTGATGTTTTGGAAAATCTGTCCAATCGCCAAGAGCCAAATCAAAGCCTCGAAAAACCCCATGATCGGCGCAATGTATTTCTTCCCGGACATCACAAACACGATCCGCAAGGTGTTGATCGAAACATCCCCAATACGCGCCAGGAATATCAAAAGCGGCATGATCAAATAGTTGAAAATGCTTTCAGATATTCCATACGTCGCTAGGTATTCTTGCATGATAATGGGCTTGGTAAATGGCAAAGTTATCGATAAAGCACTAAACCTTCTTATTCTTACCTGCAAAATAGCCAAATCCTGCGAAGAACAGTGATGTAATGAGGACCAAGTAGATCAAATGATCCCAATCTTGCCACTGATCCATGGCTACCCCGAAGAGTACCGGCCCTAAAGCAGCCAAGTAGTATCCGGTAGACTGCGCCATCCCAGAAAGCGCCGCAGTCGTTCGATCATTGGCTGTTCGCAAGGTGATCAGCGTATAGGCCATACTCAGACTAGCGCCCATACAGAGACCCGAAAGACAAAGGCCTCCGATATTCCACGCAATAGATGTCGAAAATAACAGGCCAAACCCTACCAAATAACAGCCTCCAAGCACCAAGATCATACGTGACTGCGCACGGAACCTTACTGCAATAATGGGTGCCAAAAAGGTTCCAATCAACGCCACAAGCTGCATAAGCGACAGGATGAGACCCGCATTTACGGGACTCACACCACGGGCAATAAACAGACCGGGAAGCCAAGTAATCAGCGTAAAAAAAAGCAGCGACTGCACCCCCATAAATAGGGAAACCTGCCAGGCAAGCTTGGACTTCCATACGTTCACTATCGGACTGTTTTGCGGGCTTTGGGTAACCGCCTTTTGGGGTTTCACCTGTGGCAACCAAACCAAAATGGCAGTAGCCAATAGCATAATCCAAGCTACCAAGGATCCTCGCCAGCCTAACCCCAAATCCACCGCCAATGGTACACTCACGGCAGAAGCAATCGCCGCCACCAGCGTCATCACTGTGGCATAGATACCGGTGATCTTCCCTACCTTGCCGGGCATGCGAACCTTTACGAGCGGGATGAGCAGTACATTGCATATCACAATGCCAATACCTGTAAGGCCTGTTCCCAGGAAAAGCAATACGGGTCCTCCGGTCACCCGGAGCAAAATCCCCACCCCAATAATGATCATTCCCAAAAGTATCGCCCGTGCATATCCCATACGGCGGCCAATGGCTGCTGAAAACAACGAAAAGGTGGCGAAGGTGAGTAGTGGCAAGGTGGTCAAAAAACCGGCAAGCCCATTGGAGAGACCCAAGTCTGAGCGGATCATAGGGATCAATGGCCCAACGCTCGTGATAGTCGGCCTGAGCGTGGCAGCGACCAAAATGATGCCCAAGAGAAGGTACGTAGGCTGGTTTGGGTGTCGTAGGGTTACCATTTGGGCAAAAATACGTTAAAATACCAGTGGTTCGTTAATCCTATTACGTTAATTATCGGTTATACTTAGGAAGGTTACTTGAAAACGTTTAAAAAAATGGGGGTTAAAAAATAGTTAAACCTATAACCCCCCATTTTAATACATAAAAACTATCAGTTTGAAAAGTTGCTTAATCACCCGGTGTAAAGGTAAGGCAATGATTTGGCTAAAAAAATACCCCGATCGGGGTATTTTTTACCCTTTTTTCCATATTTTTTGTCCGTTTTCGGACATTTTTTATCACTGGAAGTCGAATTTCAACGACTGCGGATCGCATCGGCCTAAAATGAGGCCCCTTTGCCCCGCGACTTATTCGTGAAAAAAACGCCATTTCTCCACCGATTCACGATGCCCGTTTGGATGAACTACTTCCAAACTTCCGTACGCATCGTAGCGATCCGGCAGGTGGTATTCTATGCGAAAAGGGTGTAGCCCTTTTTCTAAAAAAACTTCTGCTGAGACTCCAACTTCCCTGCTGAACTCTTCGATAAGTAGCTGATCGTGAAGATAGAATCGGAAAAGCTGATAGGCATGCCCTTTAAATCGGTAGCGCCCGCTTTCGGGTACGGACAAGTAGCCCGTCAACTCCGCTCCCCAATCGTACGCTCTGCGGGGAAGCAGATTCCAGTCATAGGAATCAATAACACCCCTTGCAGTTGCGGTTAATTGACTGGCTAACGATGCCTTGGAATCCTTAAGCTTACCGGTGTAATAGGTATACCGAATACCCGGCTTGGGATTGTTGACTACGGTAGGTTTCCGTGCTGGAGTGTATTCGAAATAATAGCTTCCTATGGAACTTTGTCCCTGCTTATTGTAGGCAATGGCCTTCAATTGGGTACTTTCACTGATATCAATAGGGCCGGTATATCTTTTGGCCTTTCTGGAGGGAATGCTGCCGTCGGTAGTGTAGTATAATTCGTCAGCGGCATGGGCGGTGCTCAGCGAAACCTTCAGAGGGTTCGAAAATTTTCGCTGCGGGTTATCGGGCATCGGTGTAGTCGGTGCAAGGGCCGAGGCGGGTGTTTTTGGCCTAGCCGCTTGCAATTCGAATTGGTCAAAAAGATTGCCGTGCTGATCTATGGCCTGATACTGCAAGTGATTTCCGTTGATCGCAAGGTAGGCGTAATGATGAAGCGTTCGGACTTTGTTGGTAAACCATGTCCGAGTAGGGGCGGCCTTTTCCAGTCCGCCACCTGAACCCCCCAAGATAAAATAACGTACGCCGTTTTTCTCCACTACCCGACCATCTAATATGGGCCAGGTTCGTTCATACATGTGTAGGTGGCCAGAAAACACCATATCCACTCCGAATTTTTCGTAAAGCGGAACTAACAGCCGGGCCTCATCATCTCCTAGTGCAGAGCTTTCGTACAGGGTGTTGCCATAGTCATTTTCTTCAGACGAGTAAGGCGGATGATGTTGCACGACAAATTTCCAAGTTGCCTGGGAAGTGGCTAGGGCTCTCTCCAGCCATAGATGCAGGGGTGTACCAGGCTCCTGATACTGGTCGGTATCGATCATAAAAAAATCCGCATTGCCGTAGCTGAAGGTGTAGAAATGCTCCGGCTCGGGATTTTTCATGTACTGGTAATAATAGGCTGCATCGTGCTCGTGATTTCCAAGGGTTGAAAAAATGGGAATCTGCTTCATAAAGTGTTTGGCAGGCGCAAAGAACTCCTTTACCCACTCACTTTTTCGGTAGCCAAGCCCTACAAGGTCGCCGGCGTGCACGGCAAAGTTAGGGCGCTCTTCGAACGCATGGCGGGTGATGTTCCCCCAGACTTCGGGGTTGGATTGGGAATCCGAAAAAACCGTGAATGCAAAGGCACTTTCTTTGTTTACCACTGTGCGAAAAGGAGTCACTTCACTTTGTAGGGTATCTCCGGCCTCGGTGATGGAGATAACCTGATAGAAGTAGTTCCTTTCTGCCTCTAGAGAGGTTAGGGTAACCTCGTGCATCGTTTTTACTCCTGGACTTTCCGCTCGATCGGTAAGATTGGCTGTACCTGTGTGATATTGGGACGGACCATAAGCCACGACGGTAGAGGCAGGATGCGTGGTTTCCCAAAGTATGGATATCTCGGTTTGTGTGCTGAATTGCAGGTAAGGGTGGATTAAAAAACCGGGCTTATTGTCTGGATGCTGCTGGGCCACTAACAGGGCATTAGCCACAATCAACCAGGTGACGGCAAGGAGTAGCAGGAATTTATGTTTCATAGAAAAGAAGCTAGGATATGGATTATACCCGTAATACTCCTTTGCTTCTAAATAGGGCCCCTGATTAAGGTGTCATTTACCCCTCATCGAGCAAAAATACGGTCATGCTCCTCGGCCCGTGGGCTCCTATCACGAGGGACTGCTCTATATCGGCCGTTTTGGAAGGACCGGCAATAAACACACCGTATCCCGGATCATTCACCTGAATTTCCCGGTACACCGCATGCATATCCCCTAACAAGTATTTGCTGGAAATCACCACTGCGAGGTGCTGGGCGATAAACGGGAGAACCCGGTGCACCAAATTCTCCTCCGGCATCCAGATGGCTGCATTTTCCGCAGCAGACCAGGTCCCTTCCAGCACCGCCAGTTCCACGGTTTCCAGTTCGTGCGGATCTGTAATGGTATTTAGGTCTACCGTTCCCGTTACTTCCGGCACCGTAGAAACCACCGGTAGTCCCTTTTCGGTATGTTCGCTCAGGTAGCTGTTTATTTCTGCCCTTGTCTTGATTAGAACGGTTCGTCCGCCATTTAGCCTACTGGCCTCTTGAAACCTTTCGAAGAGCTCCTCCTTGGCCGGAGAAGCAAAAGAAAGGTGATCCGGTAACGCTGTCGGCGCCGGCTTATTCGCTTTTGCGGAGCTTAAAATCTGTTGCCTACTATTCATTTTTTTCGGTTATGCTGGTACCACTCCTTAAAACTTTCTTTCGGAACTTCCGGAAGGTCCCGCTTTTTGCCCCACGCATTCACCTTGGAATAAATCAGGCTATCCGGGGTGATTTTCAGCATGGTTCGCGCTGTCTTACCCATGAAATTATACCAAGCAGGATTTCCCAGTACTTTGCCAGCCAGCTTCATCGACCATTTTTTGGCCAATTGCGGATGTCCTTCCTTGGCGATGACCTGCCGCCATTTGTATAGTTGCTCATGGATATTGATCTTCACCGGACAAACGTCCGAACAGGAACCGCAGAGAGTAGACGCAAAGGGAAGGGTGCTGTATTTATTCAGGTCTATGCCCGGAGAAAGAATGGAACCAATCGGACCGGGTACGGTAGATCCGTAACTGAAGCCACTGCTTCTTCGATAGATGGGACAGGTATTCATACAGGCACCACATCGGATGCATTTCAGGGAATTTCGAAAATCCTCCCTGCCCAGCTGGGTCGTTCTGCCATTATCTACCAAGATCAGGTACATTTTCTTTCCCGGTGCAGGTCGGTGAAAATGCGAGGAATAATTGGTGATGCTTTGTCCGGTAGCACTTCTAGCGAGCAAGCGCAGGTAGACCCCTAGATCCGCCGCCCGAGGTATCAGCTTTTCGATCCCCATGCAGGCGATGTGCACATCTGCCAAGTGCGTGCCCATGTCCGCATTTCCCTCGTTGGTGCATACCACAAATCCCCCTGTTTCGGCGATACCGAAGTTCACCCCTGTGATGGCGGCATTGGCCTGGATGAATTTCTCACGCAGGTGTATACGTGCTGCTTCGGTCAGGTACTCCGGATCTTCCGCCCCCTCTTCAGTACCCAGGTGCTTGTGGAAGATTTCACCAATTTCCTTCTTTTTGAGGTGGATGGCCGGCATCACAATGTGGCTGGGAACCTGGTGGTTAAATTGGATGATCCGCTCCCCCAAATCGGTATCTACTACATCATAGCCCCTTTCTTCCAAAAAATGGTTCAGACCACATTCTTCCGTCAGAATGGACTTGCTTTTTACCAGCTTTTTGACCTGGTGCTCTTGCAGTATCCGGTAGACATGCTCGTTGTGTTCCTTTCCGTCTTTGGCCCACAAGACCTCGATTCCGTTCGCTTTGGCGTTTTCTTCAAACTGCACGAGCAATTCATCCAAGTGTGAAAGAACGTAGTCCTTTATCTGTGAGGCCTGACTGCGGAGGGTTTCCCATTCCGGCAGCTTTTGGGCTGAGGTGTCTCTTTTTTGGCGTACGTGCCAAAGGGTATCGTCGTGCCAGTGGGTCCTGGCTTCGTCTTTCAAGAACTCTTCGGCTGCCGCCGCGTGGGTTTTCGGTGATGACATGATGCTTAGGTTTTGGGTAGCGTGATTCCGTTAAGGATTTCGGCGATGTGAAGGATCTTTACCGGGCTTTTCTGCCGCTTCAACAGTCCCTCCAGATGCATCAAACAAGACATATCTGCTCCTGTAATCACCTCCACTTCTTTACTAAGATGATCGGCTATTCGGTCCTTCCCCATCTGCACAGATATGCCTTCCTCAAATACCGCAAAGGTTCCGCCAAATCCACAACACTCGTCTTTGCGGTCCAGGGTAACCAACTGTAGGTTGGCTACCTTGGCCAAAAGGCTCTCCGGTTTGTTAAAATCCTCTCCCACAATCTCGGAAGGCTTCGCTAGCCGCAACCCACGGAGGCCGTGGCAACTGGAGTGAAATCCTACCTTGTGGGGAAAACTGACGCCCAGGTCTTCCACCTGAAGCACGTCTGTGAGAAATTCGCACAGCTCGTAAATCCGTGGGCCACTGCCATCCTGCGCCATGACGTGTTCCTTCACATGGAGGGTACAGCTACCGGAAGGCGCCACGATGTAATCATATCCTGCAAAGGTTTCGGTAAAATGCGCAGAGGTACCGGCGCTGAAATGCTCGTATCCTGAGTTTGCCATGGGCTGTCCACAACAGGTTTGGCTCATGGGGTAATCTACATCTACGCCCAGTTTTTCCAATAGCTCCAGCGTGGCAATAGCTACCGAAGGGTAAAACTGATCTACGTAGCAGGGTATAAATAATCCAACTTTCATGGGTTAGGTTTTCGAATGTACAACATGCCCAACGGGCGATAGTTTACGCATGCACCTTTAAAGATAGCAATAATGAAGAAAAGGGTCAGTGGATAATGGGATTTTTGATGGAAATACACCCTTTCGGTCTAATCCAACGTGTCAAAATTAGGGCCTACGCCGAAAATACCATCCTGTACTGTGCTGATACATTTCTGGGAAGGGAACTATCCTGGGAAAGATCCGAATAGGACCTTATGAAAACGAAATCATCTGGGAACGCATAGGGTCTTTACTCAAAATAAGTAAAGATTTCATCCGCTATTAATTGATGGCCAGCTCTATTCGGATGATTGACTTGGGACATGTAATGGGAAAGGCTATCACCTGCAAGCACACGATCTCTGAATAGCTGATAGCTGTCTACCAAGCCTATCCCATGTTCTTCCGCCAACTTGACCACCTGATTCCGATGCTGTTCCAACTCATCATTTGGATTCAACACATCGACCCGCTGATCCGGAGAAGGAGTCAGGAGAATCACTTTAACATCCCTAGCCAACGCCTTTTTTATCATCTCATTCCAGGCTTGAAGTGCCTTTTCTAGGCCAAGTCCCCGGTCATTCAGCGAATAGTCAATAAAAAGAATGTCCGGCCGATGCGTCAGTACCTCCGAATCAAACCGCCTTCCACCGTTGAGGGCATTTTCTCCTCCAATTGCCGTATTGATGACATTTATCACGGCATAGGGATATTGGGCTTTCAATTTCATCAGCAGGAGAAAAGGATATGAATCCAGTGTATTTACGACGGGGGTTTTGAAATATCCTGCAGGAACAGAATGACCATGAAAAACAAGGTTTATGGTTCGGTTCTCGGGCCATTTCTTCTCCAGCTCGTTTTTCAGTTCCTCAAGATAGGTTGTTTTATCCACAGGTCCATATTGCGACCTTGGATAAAATGATGCCAGTACAAAAAGTAAGGCGGCATAAATCAGGCGTTGCTTGTTCATTGCTTTTAGGTACCGGATTTTCGATCGGGTCAGTGCACTATATCCACATGGTAAGTTAATGGATTTCTGCTAATTTTACATTGGCCAAAAAGCCTAACTCCTTTTATCGCATGATTCTTTCCTTACCCGCGACAGGAAAAATGAATCGCAATAGGTACATTTACAGGGTTTTAGACTGATTTCCTATCACATGAACTTCCTTCCGATCAGACTGGTTTTTCCCGTTGCAATGATCCTGCTATACGTCGCTTGTACTTCCCAAGAAAGCCAGCTGGACATCACGGACGAGGCCCACGAAGCCGAGATGGCCGAGTGGGTGGAACTGCGAAAGCGGGCATTGACCGCAGAGGATGGCTGGTTAAATTTGATCGGCCTGGACTGGCTGACTCCCGGTCCGAATCGCATGGGACGCGGTGGCGGGTTCGAGGTGTCCCTGCCGGATGCAGCTTCTCCGGAAATAGTAGGCGTTTTCGATTGGTCAGGAAATCAGGTCTTCTTCGAGGCGATGGTAGAAGGGGTCAAGATAGACGGCCATGCAGTGGAAGAAAAGGTATTGGTATTTGACGCCGAAACTGGATTATCCGCCCTTATGGAGTTTGAGGCATTTCGCTGGCAACTCATTCAGCGGGGAGATCGGGTGGGCGTCCGTCTGAGGCAGTTGGATTCAGAGGCGGTCCTTAATTTTAAGGGAGTAGCTCGATTTCCCCGGCAGCTTGCTTGGCGAAAGCTGGGAATTTTTACGCCCTATAAGCCCCACAAGCTGGTTCCATTGGCCAATGTTTTGGGTCAAACAATTCCCACACCTGCCGTTGGAACCGTAACCTTTGAGTTGGGCGGGAAAGCATATCAGCTTGATGCCTTTGAAGAAGGGGAATCCCTATTTTTGATTTTTGCCGATGAGAGCAGCGGCCGATCCACCTATGGCGGAGGAAGGTATCTTTATGCCGAAAAACCCGATACGCAAGGCAGGGTAGTGCTGGATTTCAACAAAGCCATCAATCCACCTTGTGTATTCACGTCCTTTGCAACCTGCCCACTGCCTCCCAAGCAACATATTCTTGATGCGATGATTGAAGCAGGTGAGAGGACAAGTGATGCGCCATAGCGAAATAAATATACGCGCACACCGCGCATAGGGAGTCATTTGACCACCTAAAAAAGGGACAGCTACGTTCGTTGGCTGTCCCTTTTTTCGTCATTCGGTCCGTAAAGGCTACTTATACCCTTCCGGCAATGATTTGTTCTACTACCTCAGGATCGAGCAACGTGGAGGTATCGCCCATGCTGTCCAAACTACCCTCAGCCACTTTTCGGAGGATACGGCGCATGATCTTGCCTGATCGAGTTTTCGGCAGGCCGGGCACAATCTGTATCTTATCCGGCTTGGCGATGGGCCCTATGATCTTGGTTACCGTGTCCTTGATTTCGCTGACCAGGTTTTCCGCTGTTCGGTTTTTCATATCACAGATCACGTAGGCATAGATTCCCTGACCTTTTACCTCGTGGGGATATCCCACCACAGCAGATTCGATCACAAGTGGGTGTTCGTTGATGGCGTTCTCGACCTCGGCCGTGCCCATACGGTGCCCGGATACGTTGATCACATCATCCACCCGTCCCAGAATGCGGTAGTAACCATCGTGGTCGCGCTTGACGCCGTCTCCGGTAAAGTACTTGTTTTTGTAGGCTGCAAAGTAGGTTTGTTGGCAGCGCTCGTGGTCGCCGTAGGTGGTGCGTAGCATGCCCGGCCAAGGGAATTTTACGCAGAGGTTCCCTTCCACGGCATTGCCGGTGAGTTCTTTGCCTTCGGGATCCATGATGGCAAGCTGAATACCCGGCAATGGCAGGGTGGCATAAGCGGGTTTGGTGGGGGTAATACCTGCCAATGGAGATACCATGATGCCGCCAGTCTCTGTCTGCCACCAGGTGTCCACGATGGGGCAGCGGGTCTTTCCGACATGGGTGTGGTACCAGTGCCAAGCCTCCTCGTTAATCGGTTCGCCCACCGATCCCAGTACCTTTAGCGAATCCAGGGAATATGCCTCAAGGGGTTCCGTTCCGTGTGCCTGTAGCGCACGTATCGCAGTGGGGGCTGTGTAAAACTGATTCACTTGGTATTTATCTACAATGGCCCAGAACCTGCCGGCATCGGGAAAAGTTGGGACCCCCTCAAACATTATGGATGTGGCACCCGCCAAAAGCGGACCGTATACAATATAGGAGTGCCCCGTGATCCAGCCGATGTCCGCTGTGCACCAGTATACATCTCCTGGGGAGTATTGGAATACGTTTTCAAAACTGTACTTGGTGTACACCATGTAGCCACCGGTGGTGTGTACCACGCCTTTGGGCTTGCCGGTGGATCCGGAAGTGTACAGGATAAACAGCATATCCTCACTGTCCATGGTTTCCGCCTTGTGGGTATCAGACTGACCCGCCACACACTCATGCCACCAAGCGTCGCGTCCTGCCACCATTTGGACGTCCTGTTTGGTACGTTGGTAGACAATGACGTGTTGGACGGTGGTGGTTTTTTCCAGTGCCTCATCGACTACTGCCTTTACGGGGATTTTTTTGGCCCCACGGAAGTTTCCATCCGAAGTGAGAACCATTTTAGCCCCGCAATCATTGATGCGATCCGCCAGTGCGGTACTGGAAAAACCGGCAAACACTACCGAGTGTACGGCACCTACCCGGGCGCAAGCCAGCATGGCAATGGCAGCCTCCGGCACCATCGGCATGTAGATGATGACCTTATCCCCTTTTTGAATGCCCTTTTCCTTCAAGACATTGGAAAAACGACACACTTCCAAATACAGATCATGGTAGGTAAGCGTTCGCCCCTCTTCCTTCGGGTCATTTGGTTCCCAGATGATGGCGGGGCGATCTCCGATGGTATACAGGTGGCGTTCCAAAATATTTTCCGTGATGTTCAGCTTCGCATTTACAAACCACTTCACGTCGGGGCCCTCAAAGTTCCAATCCAATACTTTATCCCAACGCTTTCTCCAATGGAACGAATCGGCAATCCTAGCCCAAAATTCCTCGGGCTGGGAAACACTCTTCTGGTACTCATGGAAATAACCGCTGAGGGTATGAATTCTGTCGCTCATAATCTGATCTATTTTAGGTTTTTATCTATTATTGAATGAATTACTTAATTTAGAAGATGCTTTACCTGCCTTACGAGCTCTTTCGTCGAAAAAGGCTTGGTGAGGTACAGGTCTGCACCCCGCGCGAGGCCTGCCTCGATATCCGAGGCATTGCTTTTGGCGGATAAGAAGACCACCTTGACATGGCCAAAGTGCTCTTTCACGTGACTGCATACCTGATAACCGTCTACATTCGGCATCATGATATCCAACACAATGAGATCCGGTGGACCGGCCGCAATCTGCTCCATGGCTTCTACGCCGTCCCGGGCGATACGTACATCGTATGCCTCCTTTCGAAACAAAAATTCAAGGGATAGCAATATGTTGGGTTCGTCGTCTACGAGCAAAATCTGTTTCATCATTCTGTTGGATCGGTTGTTGATGGCAAAGCCGGAAAACGAACCTGAAAGCAGGTGAGTCCATCGCAGCGACCCACTGTTAAGGTTCCCCCATGGTGTTCGACTATTCGCTTGGAAATGGCCAGCCCGAGTCCACTCCCCTTTGGTGTACGGGTTCCTTGATTTTTTGCCTGATAAAACTTGTCAAAGATCAACGGAACCTCCGCCTCCGGAATACCCGGCCCGTCGTCACTCACGATTACCTCAAAGTTACCGTTTTTATAGCTTACTTTTACCAAAACTTTTGATTTGGCAAATTTTACGGCGTTGCCAATTAAGTTTAAAAATACCTGTCTCATACGATCCCCGTCCACGTAGGCCAACGGAAGGCTACCTACTGTCTGCACATCAGCCAGTAGCTTTTGTTCCGTGAGTGCCCCTTCCAGGGATTCAAGGGTTCCTTGCACCAAGCCTGTCAATTCGATGGGTTCCTTATGCAGGGTTTGCTGCCCGGAGTCAAACCGTTCGAGATCGAGTACTTGATCGATTAAACGCCCCATCCGCTCGGTTTCGTTTACGATGATAGACAAAAACCGCTTTTTGTCGGTTTCATTTAGTCCAGGCTCCTGCAGTATTTCGGCAAAGGCCCGAATAGAGGTGATGGGGGTCTTCATCTCGTGTGTCACGGTGGAGATAAACTCATCCTTAAGTTCATCGGTCCTTTGGAGGCTTTCATTTGCTAAACGCAGCTTTTGGGACGTTTCCTCTAACCTGCGTGTGGCTTCCTGCAGTTCTTTATTGAGTTGTTTCAGTTCCTTTGTTTCCTCCAGCAGGTTGATGACCTCCTCCAGCGAGATTTCTTCTTCCTTGGCCACCGAGGCCACCATAATGTGTGCGGCAGCCGTACCGATCACTCCGGAAAGGAGGCGTTCGAGGTAGTTGACCAGGGCAGGATCGGCAAACCCGGACATAGGGGCCAGCTTGCCGTATTTCTTTTCATACTTTCCAAACGCCTTCTCGGTCTTTTCTTTTCCGAGAAAGCGGGTAAGAAGGTCCCGGAGATCACCCGCTACCGCCTTGCCACGCCAGATAACTGCATCGTCCAAGCGCTGACTGTGGGCGAAGATATCTACGAAAACAGCTGCCTCGTTATGCTCTTTCGAGCTTTGGCGGGAATACATCGACAATACCACGTACACCATGCTATTGGCCAGCAGGCTAAAGAAGAACCCGTGGGCCACCGTGCTCATTCCCTCCATCCCCAGCAAGGAGCTGGGGCGCAGCGGTGCCAGCCCAAAGGGGCCATCCGCTACCAGACTTGGTGAAAGGTAGCCTGCATCCACCATACCCGGTAGGATCAGGGTATAAAACCAAAGGAAAAATCCGGTCAGCATGCCCCCTATCGCTCCCAGGCGGGAGCCTTGTTTCCAGTAGATACCTCCTAAGATGGCAGGCGCCAGTTGGGCGATGGCTACAAAGGAAATCAGCCCGATAGATACCAAGCTGAGCTGCGTTCCCACATAGCGATAAAACAAATAACCTAATACCAAGATGACAAAGATACTGCCCCGCCTCACCTGAAATACCAACCGATCCAAGGGTACGGAAACGCCATCGGACAGCTTCGCATTGGGCACAAGGGCAGGAAGCAGCAGGCTGTTACTTACCATGATGCTGAGCGAAATTACTGCGACGATTATCATGCTGGTAGCGGCAGAGAATCCGCCCAAATAAACCAGCATCGCCAGCCAAGGCTGATCAAAAGCTAGCGGAAAAGCCAATACGTAGGTATCCGCATCAGTGACAGCTAATGGAAAGATGGCCCGGCCACCGATTGCAATGGGCAGCACAAAGAGATTGATGAGCAGCAGGTAGGCCGGAAAGAGCCACATGGCCTTCAGCAAATGTTTCTCGTCGGTGTTTTCGATGACGGCCATATGGAATTGCCGGGGAAGGAACAGGATGGCCAACATAGACAGCAGGCCCATCCAAAACCAATCTGAGACGCCTGAGCTATCAAACCGGTACAAGTGCCCAAGCCCGGATGCCATTCCCTGCCGAAAAACATCTGCAAAGCCGTCAAATGCCACGAAACAAACAAAAACACCCACAACCAGAAACGCCAACAGCTTAAATACAGATTCAAATGCGACAGCCATGACCAACCCTTCCCGTCGGGCGGTAGCTTCAATGTGGCGGGTGCCAAAAAAAGTGGTGAAAGCGGCCAGTCCCAATGTCAGGTACCATGCCGTGTCTAAGTATATAGGCAGTGTATTGCCCGCAGGGGTGTCTCTTTCTATCAGAATATCAAATGATTGGGTAATGGCCTTTATCTGCAAAGCAAGGTAGGGCATAATACCAAAGAGGCAGATGACCGTGACCAGTCCGCCCACAAATACGTCTTTGCCATACCGTGCCGAGACAAAGTCGGCGAGGGTAGCGAACTGCTTGAGCTTGGATATGCGGATGATCTTGCGCATCACCAGCCACCAGAGTGGTGCACACAAGGTCGGACCAATGTATACGGCCATGTAGGAAATCCCTTTTTCGGCGGCATTGCCCACGCTGCCGTAGTAAGTCCAAGCGCTGCAATAGACAGCCAACGTAAGGGTATAGACATAGGGGTTATTGGAGACCGCCCAGCCACTTTTGGACCGGTTGTCGGTCAGGTAGGCGATGGCAAAAAGCAGGGCCAAGTAGCCAAATGTGAACGCTATGACGGTCGCCGGCTCAAACATGGTCTTGGTCACCCCCTGAGCGCAGGGCTCCGTAAGTCAATAGGATCAATCCCAACCAGGTAACAAACACGGAAAAAAACAGTACTGGAATTCCCCACACAGTTCCCTCCCGGTCAAAAAGCGTGATCAGCGGATAGTTGCATACCATCAGCCCCAAAAGGAAAACAGTGACAAGTTTTTGGTTTCGCATGTTCCGTGGTTCCTAGCAGCCGATTTTCGGCCGGTGCATGTGATTTTGGGATAAGTTAAGGAATTCTTTTGCAGGTATAAAGGCAGCAGGTACCGAAATGGGGTTCTGCACCTGCTGCCAGAAGGGTTAGTGGTTTTAAAATCAGTGATCGTGGGCCTGTCCGGCACCCCGGGGTATCCGTATCTCCTGAATCATGTCCTGCACGTCCTGCGGAGGGGCGGGGGTAAGCATGGAGACCGCAAAGCACACGATGAAGTTGATCAGCATGCCGATGCTTCCGATGCCCTCCGGCGAAATGCCAAACCACCAATGCTCCACGGTATTCAGGTCCGGCTGGATAAATTTGAAAAAGATGATGTAGCCCATGGTAAATACCAGCCCGGAGATCATGCCCGCAATGGCCCCTTCTTTATTCATACGGGTGGAAAAGATCCCCATGATGATAACCGGAAAGAAGGAAGCAGCAGCAAGTCCAAAGGCAAAAGCCACCACTTCGGCGACAAATCCGGGAGGGTTTACCCCAAAATATCCTGCTATGACCACGGCAGTGGCTGCCGACAGGCGCGCGATGAGGAGTTCCTTTTTTTCGCTCATACTGGGAGAAAACGTGCGGAATAAATCCCGTGATACCGAAGTGGAAATCACCAGTAACAGCCCTGCTGCAGTGGACAGTGCGGCGGCCATCCCGCCGGCAGCTACCAAGCCTACTACCCAGTTAGGAAGTTTGGCAATTTCTGGCGCAGCGAGCACCATGATGTCTTTGTCAATGGTAAGTTCATTGGTCTCCGCTTGAGGCGTATAACGGACCATCCCGTCTCCGTCTTTGTCGTCCACGCTGATCAGGTTTGTCTTCTGCCAGTTCTCTACCCAGACTGGAAGGTTGTCCACTGACTTATCCGCCACAGTATTGATCGCATTGTATATACCAAAGGCAGCTACCGCAGGGGCGGTGGTATACAAGATCGCAATGAAGACCAAGGCGTAGCCGGCAGAAAGACGGGCATCCTTGACCCGAGGTACGGTAAAAAAACGGACGATTACATGGGGAAGCCCCGCAGTACCTACCATCAGGGCCAGCGTAATCGCGAAGATGTCTGCTACCGGCTTCCGTCCAGCCGTATATTCGGCAAAGCCCAGGTCTCCCAATACCCCATCCAATTTATCCAGGAGGTATTCCCCCCCTTCTACCGTGCCGCCCAGGCCAACCTGAGGAAAGATGTTGCCGGTAAGTTGCATGGAGACGAAGATTGCCGGAACCATAAAGGCAAATATCAGCACGCAGTATTGGGCCACCTGGGTGTAGGTGATACCCTTCATGCCTCCCAAGACCGCGTAAAAGAAGACAATCATCATACCGATAATCACGCCTGTATTGATGTCTACTTCCAAGTAGCGCGAAAATACGATGCCTACGCCCCGCATCTGACCGGCCACGTAGGTAAAGGAGATAAAGAGGGCACAAAAGACAGCCACCACCTTGGCTTTATTGGAGTAGTAGCGGTCGCCCACAAAATCCGGAACGGTAAACTTGCCGAACTTCCGAAGGTACGGTGCCAACAGCAAGGCCAGCAGCACGTAGCCGCCCGTCCAGCCCATCAGGTAGACCGAACCGTCATACCCACTAAAGGCAATGATCCCTGCCATGGAGATAAAGGAAGCTGCTGACATCCAGTCGGCAGCGGTGGCCATGCCGTTGGCCAATGGGGAAACACCCCCACCAGCGGTATAAAACTCCTTGGTGGAAGAGGCCCTTGTATAAATGGCAATGCCGATGTAAAGTGCAAAGGATAAGCCTACCAAAATGTAGGTCCAGGTTAAAATTTCCATGTTAACTCGATAAATGCGTTGGGTTTATTTTTCGTTGACGTCAAATTCCTCGTCCAGCTTGTTCATCAAGTAGACGTAGACAAAGATGAGGATGACAAAGGTGAAGATGGAGCCTTGCTGGGCAAACCAGAATCCAAGTTTGAAGCCGCCGAGGCGAAATGCGTTGAGCGGTTCGGCCAGTAAGATGCCAAACCCAAAGGATACGGCAAACCAGATGGCAAGGAGTGACAAAACAATCTGGATGTTTCGCCGCCAATAATCTTTCATGCGTTGTTTTTGGTGTTCCATGGTCTATTGTTGGAGTTATAAGAATATTTGGGTCTGCAGGATCCATTCGCCCGCATGCCCACTTTTGCGATAATTTTCGAATACAGGCCGTTGGCTATACTGCAAGGTGATTTTTGCCTGGTGGCTGTTGATGAAATAATTCATGCCCAGATCAAACTGGCGTGCAGATTGCTCAAAATAAGCAAAATTTTTGACCGTAAATGCGCCAAACGGCTGAAGCCTTCCCTTCTCTTCCCCCAGCAGCCTTTCAGCTAGCAGGTAACCAGCCTGCGTATACCAGATCTTTCCGGTACCAATCACAGGTTGGGCATTGCCGGGTCCATTTTGGGAACTTCCGGATCCCATGCCTACATTCATAATGCCTACGTTCCGGATATAATTTGGACCAAAGTCGTAATCGTAGTACACCGAATATACGGTGAGCGCGGTACCGGTGAGCTTGTTGAGCGGGATGTCAAGGAAGGCGTCCAACGCCAACAACCGTATGTCGTGGCGTGTTAACTCACCGGAACTGTCCCTGGACGACGTGGCTCCGGGGTGGCGGTGCCAGCCTGCTCCTAGGTTCAATACCGATTTTGTGCCCAAATAAGTCCCTGCAAAGTACGGCAATTTATTGTTTTCTTTGTCTAAAAATTGATAAGCGATGTATCCCTGAGTGGCCCAGTTGTCATTGAGGGTATTAGCGGCCATTGGCCGCTGGGTCGTTTCGTCGTAGGAACCCCCATTGCCCACCGAATAGGGTTTGTTGTACGCCAGCCGGTAATCCAGCTTGCCAATCTGCCCCTTGGCATAAAATCCAAATTGCCGCCCAAATTGATCCGTAAGATCGATCAGCGGCCAATTGAAAACAGGGGCATCTACCGTCATAAAACTTAGGGTACTGGCACTCGTCATCCGGGAAATCCCATTCCAGTAGTGCAAGCCCATTCCCCAGTATAACTGATCGGTGATCTTGTATTCTGTCCAAATATCGTGAAAGAACATGGCGGGCTTTTTACTGCTCACCAAGATATCCTTATCCGATGATACGGCCTGCGCGTTTCCGGTAAAGCCCCCGGCGGGAATGCCGCCATTCGTAAAGGTTTGGTTATTGATGCCCCAGTGCGTCAGGATAAGGAACTTGGGTGAAATCTCCGCATAGGCGAGTATCCGGGCTCGACGTAGGCCCATATCGGAGGATCTTTCGGCAGGATTGCCCTCTACGCCTTGTGTGCCAGGATTATTCTGGGTAGCACGGGCCCAGAGTTGGTTCCAGAAGAGAAAGCGGATGTATTTGCTGCCGTCCTCGGTGAGTTTTAGGGTAAGGGGCCGGTAGGTGTGGTCTACAAATTCCCGGGGGGTGATGACCGGATCCGACTGCAGGCCCAACGTGTCCTGACCTTGGCTACTGACGGGTAGCTGCCAGGAAAGCAAGAGTGTGAGTAGTGTACAATAAATTGATTTCATGATTATTCCGGGTTAGTACAACCTCTCGCCGGGCCCTCGCGATTTGCGGAATCTAAAGTGGGAATTAGAATAACAAGGAAAAAAATGGATATATATTTTCGTAAAATTAAGATAGCTGCCCCATACCGGTTGGGTTTACCGGTGTTTGAAGCGCTCCCATTGAATCACCATGTATTTGTCTCCCAGTTCGGTAACCAGCATACTGGAATCCTTTAGATTGCTGTTTTTAGCCATAAAATTGACCAATTCGGTATGATTAAAGACTTTATAGGTTGGTCGGTAGTCGTAATTTTCCGGTGCTTTGATCCGGTATTGCCGCACCCAGTTCATCACCGACACGTGCGATACACCCAATATTCTTTCGATTTCCCGGTAGCTGACTCCCTCGATGTATAGCTGAAGGGCTTTGACCACATAGTACTTATCGATGGCCTTTCCCAGCTTTTGCACCGTGAAGTGATAGCCGCAATTCTTGCATCGAAACCGCTGTTTTCCGTTTATTATACCGCTCTTAACGGCTTTGGAGGAATCACATTTGGGGCAGGAGCGGTCTTTCATAGCGGATCAAACAATGAGATATACTAAATTAGCGAATATATACCATATTAGCAACATAAACGATACCTATGGAATTTAGGAGCCGATTTAGCCGCTATACCATAAATTCGGTCAGGATTGCCAAAGCCGAAGCAGCGATGATTATCAGCAGTTTGTGAAGCTGAAAGCGGTGTTGGGGGCTGCTTTCGAAAAAGATCGTGGTGGAGATATGGAGAAATCCACCTGCCACGAGCCCGAAAAGGATATTGATGCCCTGCTGCCCGATTACTGCTTCGGTATAAAGCCAGTCGGTAGACAAGAGTCCCAGCGGGGAGGCCAAGGCAAACAGCACCAGTAGGGCCAGGGTTTTTTGCTTATTCAGCCGGGTTAGCAGGACCGCTACCAACGCAAAAGCCTCCGGCATTTTATGGAGAATGATCCCGATCAATAGGGTTTCGCTTCCGTGATGATGGTGCAAAAGGGTGGGCTGCTTGGACAATAAGGTACCTTCCAAAAAAGCATGCAGGAAAAGTCCGATCATCAGCGTCCACACGCTGTTTTGAAGACCTGGGCTTGCGTGATGGTGAATATGGCCGTGCTCGATGCCAGAAGACATGAAATTGAGTACCTGCTGCAGCAGAAACCCCAACAGTATAAACAATCCCATGTAGTAGGCGGACTCGTGGTCTGCAAAGAGTTCAGGCAGCAGGTGCAGGATCGTGATGGAAAACAAGTAGGCTCCCGCAAAGATCAGGGCCAGTTTAAAGTCCTTTTCCTGCCACTTCGGCAAAAGCAATGCCAGCGAACCGGCAGCAAGTGCAGAGACAAAAAGTATCGTTGCGTTTAGCATGGCATTTACTGGTTTTGCTGGGGAAACGATAGGAATGGCTTGAGCCCTTCACTGGCAAAGGATCGCAGATTTCCCTGCTCGTCGTTGTATATCAGGAATATCTCCAATCCAGGAACCTGTTGCTGTAGGCTGATGGAGGCTTCTGTGCCAAGGACCATCATGGCGGTGGCGTAGGCATCCGCCGTCATGCAGTCATTAGCCAGCACGGTGGCACTCAGCAAGCCATGCACGACCGGGTACCCGGTAAAGGGGCTGATCGTATGGGATAGCTTTTGACCATCCTGTTCGTAGAAGTTACGGTAGTTACCGGACGTGGCCATCCCCTTGTTATCCAGGGCCACAATGCTGTAAAGCTCGTTGGCCTGCCCTTCTTCATCGGGTTGGGTGATCCCCACCTTCCAGATTTCGCCCGCATCGTTGGTTCCCTTTGCGGCCAGTTCACCACCGATTTCCACCAAATAATTTGCGATGCCCTGGGCGGCAAGGTAATCCGCCACCACATCCACGCCGTATCCTTTGGCGATGGCACTGAAGTCCAAGTACAGGTCAGGCCGAAGTTTGATCACAGCCCTTTGGTCGAACTGCACCTTGTCAAAGCCTACCCGCTGCAGCAATTGCTGTATTCCAAGACTGTCTTTGCGTTCAGCGCCTTCGGGTCCAAAGCCCCAGGCGTTGACCAATGGACCTACCGTAGGGTCAAAAGCTCCACCAGTGGCTTCGAACACTTCCTTACTCACGGAAAGTACCGGGTAGAAATAGGGTAATTCGAATACCAAGGTATCAGAAGCGTTAAAGCGGCTGATCTCCGAATCCGGAATGTAGGTCGAAAGCGATTGGTTGAATACGGTCAAGAGCGAATCAATGCCGTCCTGCAGGTCCCTCCTTTGCTCGTCCAGGTAGACGATGCGGTAGGAGGTACCCATAGTGGTACCCGAAAACACCATCTTGGTGTCCGCATTTTCGGGTTGGGCAGGTACGGGTTGATTTTGCCGGTATAGGTAAACCAAAAACACCACCAAAAGCAGTACAATGCTGTAGATGATATTTTTAAGGGCGTTCTTGTTCATTGTAAGATGCGAAAGCTGATTTTTTTCGAAAGTTAACGCTATTTTTTAGCAATAGAATGGTATTTTTATGGATAGTATGATCAATCGCGGGTGGATTTCCTTCTACAAATGACCCACGAAACCCTGATGAAAGGCATGCTCAAACAGGCTCCCGGTCGCCTCTTTGGAAAAGAATGGACCATTTACCAACCAAATGTAACATGAAAGCGATGCCATCCTTCATTCATCTTTCCCTGATCTTTCTAAGCATTGCGTGCCATTCGCCCGATGGACGCCTAATGGATCTGGGCCATGTAGACAACGAATTCGAAGAAATCATCGAAGTCCGCGATACCGAGCAGCCTCCCCCACCCCTCGAGGGGGAAACGGTAGAAGAGACGCCAAGCAAAAAGATTATCCGCCGGGGAGGGATCGATTTCCGCTCCGGGAACCTGGAGGACGACTACCGGAAGTTAAAAAATCTCCTGCCGACCTTTCAGGCTTTTGCCGAAAACGAAAACCAGTCCGCCTCTGCCTACCAAAAGGCGTATACCTTGACAATTCGGGTACCCTCCGAGCAGTTTGATACGCTGATGACGGCGATTTCTGCACTTGCCGTTCGGGTAGATAACCGGTATAGCAACCGGGAGGATGTGACGGGCAATTATTATGACCTGCAAACACGCATCAAAAACAAGAAGGCACTGGAAGAGCGGTACCTTCAATTGCTTAAGCAGGCGGCCAATGTAAAAGATATGTTGGATATCGAACGGGCCCTAAATGAAACGAGGACAGCGATAGACCAAATGGAAGGGCGGTTTGCCATGCTTGGCAATCAGGTCGCACTGAGTACACTGCAGGTATACTTCTACGAAAACCTCTCGCCCGGCTTGACGCCGGCACTTGACGAGGGCGTAGGTAAGAGCATCCTGCTTGCATTGAAAAAGGGCTGGCAGGGTTTTGTCCTGTTTCTTCTATGGCTGGTCCGTATTTGGCCCTTTTTGATACTAGGCGGGGTTGGGCTGTTTTTTTGGCGCCGCCATAGGCGGAATAGGAAAGGAGGATGAAACTAGCACCTACTAGCCATACCGCAATCTCCCCATTCTTGGCTTGCGGTTGGTAAGCAAGTTTAGGTCTGAAGACCGCAAATTACAGATGAATGCGTGAAGGGTGGTCACCACCTGCAATAAACGCCTCGCTAATGAAAGGAAATTTAAATCCATTGGTAGATCGGTATTTGATCGATGGGTGCATGCGCTGCAAATACGGGGGTACTCCCCAGTGCAAGGTGCGCAACTGGACCCAGGAACTTCAGGAACTCCGGCAGATCGTGTTGCAAACCGGCCTAACCGAGGAAATCAAGTGGGGTGTGCCGGTATATACCCTCAACGGAAAAAACATCGTTAATGTCAGTGCCCTCAAGGAATCTGCCAATATAGGGTTTTTTAAGGGGGCCATCTTGAAGGATCCCCACAAGCTATTGGAGCAGCAGGGCTCCATCCAATCGGCCCGGCTGATCCGATTTACCGACGTGCAGCGAATCCGGGAGCTGTCAGACGTCCTGAAGTCCTATGTAATGGAAGCCATTGCGGTGGAGGAAAGCGGCCAACAGGTAGAGACGGTCAGGAATCCCGAACCCGTTCCCGAGGAGTTGGAAACGGCCTTTGAGGAGGATGCTGCTTTCAAGAAGGCGTTTTACGCGCTGACACCCGGAAGACAACGGGGGTATATCATTCATTTTTCCCAGCCCAAGCAATCGGCGACGAGATTGGGGCGTATTGAGAAATACCGGCAGCGGATTTTAGATGGCCTGGGACTACACGACAGGTAAGGGGGTACTAAATTTGGATTCGATGTACTGCTGCACCTGTATGACCAGTTCGTCGGAGTGGTTTCGCCGTCCTTTGAAAATGATAAACGGGGACTTTGTCTGCCGGCCCAAATCCACCTGAAAGATCTTAGAACAACGGATCCACTCCCTTTTGAAGGAGGAATTGATTGGCTTCCAGCAACCCCTGCCGTGCGTTGTCAAGGCCCGCAGGATTGACCTGCTTAGGAGTAGAATGGATACGGGTTTCATGTGTCTATAATTGTTTTTTCAGCGGTCAGATGGAATCTCGCACGAATTACAGTCGTCCCTCTGTGTGTCGCTTGCGTCATGCTCGATTTCATACACCAATAATAGGTAGTTTATTTGTCGTATTCAACCCTTTATATTGTCGCTTTTGCCACATGTAACTTTTTTCTTATTGGCTAACTTTGTAGTATATTTGGATTAAGGGTTCTATTGGAAAGTCATTTGCGGTTAGTTGTAAGAAATACCAAAGGTTTTTTTGGATCACTAAAATTGGAAATAAATGGAAAGGTTAACGTTCTCAATCATTATCAATGCCCCTAGGGAAAAAGTTTGGGATACCATGTTGGGTGATGAAACCTACCGAAAATGGACGGAGGTATTTATGCCGGGGTCTTATTTTGTTGGAGATTGGAGCCAAGGGAGCAAAATCCTGTTTTTGGCCCCTGATGGTAAAGGGAATATTTCCGGCATGGTAAGTAAGATAAAAGCAAACAAACTACATGAGTTCATCTCGATTGAGCATATGGGTTTTGTCGAAAACGGAAAAGAAGATACTACCAGTGAGGCAGTCCAATCATGGGCGGGAAATCTTGAAAATTACACATTGGCAGAGAAAGATGGTTCCACAGAAGTACTGGTGGAATTGGATACCGCAGACGAACACAAAGAGATGTTTGAAAGTACCTGGAAGGATGCGCTCAAAATACTCAAGACCCTATCTGAAGGATCTAACGGAAAATTTAGCTAGACTCCACCAGGAGAGGAGCTCCAATAGCATTTCAATTTCAACATGGATATACATTGCGCTGCTGAAAATATAATTTCAATGAAAAGTGCTTGGTTCTGATGCAAATGGAAGTGAAACAAACACTGCATGAATTGAGGCAAAAGGCGTATTTAACTGACCGTATAGCGGTATTTGAAGGAAAACCACAGCAATACGGAACCCAATTTGATTGGGATGACGATGGTCTTTTAAGCCCAAGTCCCTTTGATGATTTGGAAAAGGTGAATGAAAGACGATGGTATATCGGTCTAAATTCGTTGGAAGAGCAGACAGCAGTAATTCGAAATCAGGCCAGCATTGATAATCAAACTCCACCAGCCGACTTAAAAGCAAGAAGAAGGGAGATCGATTTCTGGAAGGAGAAGGTGGGATGGATTAAAGAATCAAGTTGAGCTGGATTCTGAAAGAGAATTGCAATCAGAAATTATCGACAAGGATTTGCCCTTAGCCGAAAGCAAAATCTGGCACCGGCATCCGGTTTGGTTTTTGGACGGAAATCCTACTGTAGGGTACAGCATCCAAAAACTTGGTGTGAGACTGATGTTTTGGAGTGGGGCAGATTTTGGGGAACAGGGGCTGAACGTGGTTGGTAAGAAATTCAAGGATGCCTCCATTTTCTATCAACGGGTATCTGAAATCGATCAAGAGGATTTGGTTCGATGGTTGGAGAAGTCCAAAGCCATCCAATGGGATTATAAGAATATTGTCAAGAGGAAAGGGGAGTTGGTGAGGTTGAGGTGTAAGGGATAAGTCACAAGGAGTAAGAAGAGAGGCTACAATTGATGCAGCTTTCAAGACCGGTATTGTTTAATGAGGTGCATATAAAAGCTGAGAAGTATGGGAATTCAACGATTTGAGGACATAATTGGTTGGCAGAGGGCGCAAGATTTGGCTGTGGATAGTTATGGTATTTTCCAGCATTCGAAGGATTTTGGGTTTCGGGATCAGATTTGTCGCGCTGCGGTTTCTGTATCCAATAACATTGCGGAAGGTTTTGATCGAAGTTCAGATTCGGATTTTTGCCGATTCTTGTACATAGCAATTGCTTCGTGTAGTGAAGTGAAGTCCATGGTTTATCTTGCCCAAAGGTTAGGATAAATCACGGATGACCAAACCCAGGCTTTGGTGAAAAAATCGGAAGAGGTAGCGAAAATACGTAGAGGGTTAATTAAATCCCTCAGTTTAAAAAGCAAGACGATGAGGGAGGAAATGCCATAATAGCTAAAAAGTCCTATTAACCATACCCGACTTGCACAATTCACTTACACCTTAGACCTTATGACTGTGGCCACATGATCAACTAAACCCAACCCACAATGATACAATCCATTTATGTAAACCTTCCTGTAGATGACCTACAACGGTCCAGAGACTTTTGGACTAAGCTTGGATTTTCGTTCAATGAAGCATTTTGTGACGAAAAGGCCCTTTGCCTGATGCTGAACGAAGGTAGCATCTGTGCCATGCTCCTCCAAAGAGAGTTCTTCGCCACCTTCACCAACAGAGCCGTGGCAGATCACAGTACCACGCAGGTTTTGTTGGCCATAGCAGTGGAAAGTCGCCAACAGGTGGATGATATGGTCCGAACGGCCCTGGAAAACGGCGCCACCCGCTATAGGGAAGCGCAGGATCATGGCTGGATGTATTATGACAGCATTGCGGATCCTGATGGGCACCAATGGGAAATCATGTTCAGTGATCCTAACCAACTACCAACCTGATATGAAAGCTTTGGGTTTGATTTTGAAGCGGTTTTTGATGAAATCCGCGAGCCGGAATGGGTAGTGTATACCATGGGTGATGGTCGTAGGGCGGAAATTGAATTCAGGGAAGATGGCGAAAAGACTTTCGTGAAAGTCAGTTTTGACCCCGAGAAAACCATTTCCAGGGAATTACAGCAAAATGGCTGGCAGGCTATCTTGAACAATTTCAAAAAGTATGTGGAAACCCATTAACCCCGGTTTTGATGGAAAAACAAAGAACATTTCGTATTTGTGAAAAAGAGTTAGGCTTTAAGGAAGTAAGCCCAAAGAAATAGTCTCCATTCATATAGCGTTTGGGTATAAAATGCTTTAGCCATTTGGCTACGCATAGTATCCATTAGTATCGATAACTATCCATTACTATCCACCCTATCCAATTTCTAATTAGTTCAAAATGACAAAATCTCCTTATAAACCTGCTGGCTACAATTCTGCTTCCCCCTACTTCATCCTAGAGGACGCAGACAGATCTGTGGCATTGATGCAACAGATCTTTGATGCCAAAATGCTCCGGGAGTATCGGAGGCCGGATGGGAATATTATGCATGCCGAACTGCAGATTGACGACTCGGTCATCATGTTGAGCAATGCTTCAGAAAGGTTTCCTCCGGTTCCTATTGTGATGCATGTGTATGTGCCTGATGTGGATAAAATCTGGGAAAAGGTTTTAGCAGCAGGCTGCGAAGCAGTAGAACCACCCAAAGAAAGGGGAGACGATTCCGACAGAAGGGCCACCTTTAAGGATTATGCGGGAAATATGTGGTCCATCGGGACGCAGTTGGAAAGCAATACCTAGCAGTAATGTTAATTTCATACTATCCATGAATATCTTGTCCACTAAGGCGGATCGAATATCAATTAATATCAATTTAACCATGAAAAACCCAGCACAACCCTACCTGCATTTCCAGGACAATTGCAAGGAAGCCATGCAGTTTTACCAAGAATTATTTGGCGGAGACCTTGAAATCATGCCCATCGGAGCATCTCCAGCCAAGGAACATTTTCCGGAAGACCTCCACAACCTAATTCTCCACGCCACACTAAGCAACGGTAACTTCAAATTTATGGCCTCCGATATGTGTGGCCAAGGTGATTTGGAGCAAGGCAATTCGGTTCATTTAAGCCTGGATTGCGATTCCAAAGAAGAAATAGATCATCTATACGAAAAGCTTTCCGAAGGGGGAACGGTGGTACAAAAACTCGAGCCCCAATTCTGGGGAGCGCTGTTCGCCATGGTTATTGATAAGTTTGGCGTGCGTTGGATGCTGTCTTTGGAGAATCCTTGATAATGTGTAGCTAAACCTTCCAGGTTTTGGAGGATAGAGAGCATTTTCCTCCATGTTAGCAAGTAGTTTCTTCCGAAATGGAAGCGCTAGGACTATTCAAACGCCGGCAGCAAATGCTCCCAGATCAGGTTGAGCTCCGCCTGCATGTTTTGGATATGGGCCGTAGTGACGATCACGGCGTTCTTTTCGGGCAGTATCAACACAAACTGTCCGTTGGCACCGTCGGCCCGATAGGAGTTGTGCCGGCTGCGCCAAAGCTGGTAGCCGTATCCCTGTAGCCAGTCGGAATCCTTGGCGTTGACTTTCAGGTTCTCTTTTTTCTGACCTGCAGGGAGGGAGGGTACTTGGGCCGAACTGGCCTCCTCGATCCATGCGGAGGGCAGCAGTTGCTTCCCTTTCCATTCCCCTTTTTGTAGGTAAAAGAGGCCCAGCTTGGCCATGTCCTCGGTTTTTACCTGTAGTCCCCATCCACCCACATCCAATCCCTGTGGGTTTTGGTCCCAGGTGGCGCCTACGATGCCCAAGGGCCGCAATAGTCTGGGCTGTAAATAATCCAACAAACGCTCTCCGGTGACCTGATGTAATATGGCGGAAAGCATAAAAGTGGCCAGGCTATTGTAGACGTATTGGGTGCCGGGCCGGTGCACGACCGGAAAAGCCAGAAAGGCCTGTACCCAATCGGCGTCCTGATTTTCCCGTATCGTCCGGGTAGGATCCACGTCATTCCCGGCGGTCATGGTCAGCAAGTGCCGTATCTCCATGGCTGCTAGGTGGGGACTGATCTCCGCCGGCAACTTATCCGGAAAGAAGGAGATGACCTTATCGTTTACGCTCAAAAGGCCCTCCTGCACGGCAAAGCCAATCGCCGTGGCAGTGAAGGTCTTGCTGACCGAAAAGAGGGCATGGGGCTTGTTTGCCGCATGTTCCCCAAACCACCGTTCAAAGACCACCTTGCCATTTCGGAGGATCATCAGGCTGTGCAGGTCCTGTTCGGCGGTTTGTACCGCTTGCAGGTAATCTGAGATGGCTTCCGCACGTATTTTTTCCGCCTCCGGGTCAGATCGGGGCAAGGCTTTGATGGCCGTGATGAAGTTGATCAGTTCAACTCCCTTGTTTGCCACTGCTTCTTTTACCTTTTCGCTGGTCCAGGTATCGGTGACCCCCTGTCGATCCACGGCCACGTCCTCGTAGCCGATGTGGCCGACTCCCCGCATCTCCAGGTTGTCATAGGAGGGGTGGTCCACAAATTGATAGGATCTGCCCGATTCCAGTTTTTCCAGCATACGGATAAAGGACGCTTCCTTTTCTGAAGAGCTGCCTTTGGGCCCTTCATAGCTGACTCCGGAGATCCCCAATCCGAGCATCACCTCCCTACTCATCACGGGCAGGTCGTATTCTTCGGATAGCCGGGAGACCATTTTTGCCACTTCGGGATAAAAGCCCGTGGAGCCCATGTGTCCCGAAAGGTGGCTGACTTGGGGCACCTGCTTTAGGGTCAGCTCGATCTGTGCCCGAAACTCCCGTTCGATTTCTTCCAGTTTCCAGGCCCTCTCCGTGATGGCCAGTCCGGGGTAATTTTGGTGGGGCCAGATCATGGGCAGAAAGTAGCCATCTGCATCCGTGAGGCTGGGGCATTGGGTCAGCGGCCGCCATTTGATGCCATCCCACTCGCTGGTCAGCACCAGGTGTAGGCCCACGTCCACGCCGGTATGCTTGCGGAGCAGCTGCACCGCCTCCGGAAACCAGGGCGTGACCACCATCAGTTCGATGGAAGTTTCGATCCCTTTTTCAAAGGTTTCTATGCTGGCCAGGTTTGTCGATCGGGAGGACCCCATGTCATCCCCTCTGACGATCAATCGGGGGCCGGGCTGCTGTGCCTGGGAGAGCGCGGCGAAGAGGGTGAAGAAAAGGAGGGAGAGGCGTTTTAGAAAATGGGGCATGGAGGCTACGGTTGGATTGCTTAAAAATAGCAAATTTTCGGATAGGTTGGGAAAATGCCGCAAAAAGCACCTAGGCACGCTACGAAGAAAATTCGTCTATATTGGTTTAATCTATTTAAAATAGTATTTAATCGTGGCATAAGGTAAAATAGGTGCTTAAAATTACCCCGATCAGGGTATTTTTTTATTTGGGGTGAAGCCTTATCTTTAGCAGTGGCGCATGGCTTGTCCTTGTTGAAGGAAGAAACCGATTTAGCAGGTTCTTTTTCCTTCTGGAGAGGGCTGCGGTCCCAGCACACAAGGCGCTATGGGGTAGCGCATACGCAATTGTTGGCAGCAACCCTAGAAAGACAGAAGACACAGCAAGACAATGACTGAAAATGGACTGGACATACAAACCAAATCGACCAAGCGAACAGACTTTCAAACTGACCGTGTTTTGATATGTAGAAAAGTGACATTAGAAAAAGAAAAAGCCAACCATTCGCATTTTTTAAAATTTATTTTAGCCAGCCGCACACCATAACAAATTTTAACTTTGAGATCTTGAAATAATGAGTGATAGAACATTAGAAACATATTTCAGTACTGACAACCTTAAACTAGCCTATTACAGAATAGTTTGCTGGCCTGAACGGTTAGTGAAAGACCGTTTTGGAATACATGCCTTTGGTGCTCAACTGGACAAAAACTTAAAGCAACTTTCAGAGAAACTCATAGTCGGAAAATATTCACCCCAACATGGCTTTAAATATTACGAGCCAAAATCATCAGGCACACAAAGGACAAAAACGCTTTTGATGATTGAAGATGCTTTAGTATACCAAGCTATTGCAAATGTGATAGCAGCAAGAAATTATGAATTATTGGCAGAGCATGATGATTTTGTATTTGGTTCAGTTTTAATGCCAGACACAAGGCAAGGTGCTGAATTACTCAAACAAGAAAATCCGAAATATTTCTTTTTCAAGTTTTGGAAATCATTATTTGTAAGGTTCAAAGACTCTGTAATAAAAGCTATAGAGCAAGACAGGGCAACACACAAGTTCGAAACAGATATAACAGGTTTTTTTGATTCCATACCACACTACAATTTGCTTTTTACACTAAGTACTCATTTTGGTGTGGAGGATGAAATACTGGACTTACTTTCGGTTTGCCTGAATGCATGGTCGGGGACTAAAGAAAGTAGCACTCCGGGTGTTGGAATACCACAAGGGCCACAGCCCAATGCTATTAAGTTAAGGTTTTGTGATTGGAATTCCTTTCGCCGAAAGTGTG
>NZ_JACVCV010000090.1 GCF_017811155.1 Lunatimonas salinarum
TAGTTGCTATCAATTAAGGGGAAACTTCGCAAGGTCAAGAATGAGAAGTGAAGGATTTCCCTCCTCTTTATAATGGGATTTTTCACCCTTCCTATCTTGGGCGTATACCACGCAAATGAGGGAATGGTCGCCTTGATAGGGAGTTCCATTGGTCAAAATGGAATATCCATCCAACCCCAATTTGCCATCGTCTACTACTCGGTAGAAGGTAGTCTTACCATTTGTCTTTTCATAAAGAGCTAAACAACCTTCATATTCATAGGTCACCGAAAACCAGATTTTCTCTGTATCTTCCAACACAATATACTTTGACATGATGTAACCCCTTAAGTCTCTATTGACAAAATGATTGAAAATTTCATCATTGGTCTTGGTCTTCCAAGTCGACTGAGGGGATTGATTGCCCATATCCAGATAGATTGCATTTGCAATTTCGCCTCCCCTTAGGGTGAAAATGGTATCCGTAAAGTAATCATTATAACGTACTTCTTGTGCGAATTTGGAAAATACCTTAGGAGGACATAGG
Organism: Lunatimonas salinarum; assembly: GCF_017811155.1. GTDB lineage: Bacteria > Bacteroidota > Bacteroidia > Cytophagales > Cyclobacteriaceae > Lunatimonas > Lunatimonas salinarum. The sequence continues at coordinate 527 of NZ_JACVCV010000090.1, forward strand.
GAAACCATGCCTACACCTGCCTCAGGTATTTCCCGACGCTGATTTCTTAAATTACGAATAGGATAAAAGTCATTATCTAAATAGATCATTTCAAAATCAAAATCAGGATCTTTCGAATAGGAATTTCCCCTAAAAAACAGGTAATTTCCACTGACTTTCTCAAATTGGATTACAGAAAATGGCACATCGATTTTTGATTGGTACAGCCCCTCCAGATCAAATATAAGAATCTGACTGTTTTTCGCATCAAAGATTTCCAATGTACCGCCTTCCTTGTCCACGATAAAATCGTCAAAGGCAAAATCCATATCAGGAAAATC
>NZ_JACVCV010000091.1 GCF_017811155.1 Lunatimonas salinarum
ATTGCTTCGTTACAGACCGTCATTGCGAGCGACGTAGGAGCGTGGCAATCTCCAAACCAGGGCATAAGGAGATTGCTTCGTTACAGCCCGTCATTGCGAGCGACGTAGGAGCGTGGCAATCTCCAAACCAGAGCATAAGGGTATTGTTACCGAATGTAGGGTCGAACGATTTGCGAGTCTTGCGTTTTCTAAAAATCTCACGTCTCACATCCCACCGTCTCTCACCTCCTCAATCATCCTCGGGTTTTGGCGGGAGAGGGGTGGCAGGATGGATGTTGTTGGCGGCCAAAACCGGGTGTAGTCGTGATTGCTTATGCTATAAACCTGCCACCCCTTCGGGGTTGGGCCCGTCATTGCGAGCGACGTAGGAGCGAAGCAATCTCCAAACCAGGGCTCAAGGGTATTGTTACCGAATGTAGGCTCGAACGATTTGCGAGTCTTACGTCTTATGTTTTATATCTTACGTCTTCTAAGAATCTCACATCTCACCGTCTCTCACCTCCTCAACCATCCTCGGGTTTTGGCGGGAGAGGGGTGGCAGGATGGATGTTGTTGGCGGCCAAAACCGGGTGTAGTCGTGATTGCTTATGCTATAAACCTGCCACCCCTTCGGGGTTGGGCCCGTCATTGCGAGCGACGCAGGAGCGTGGCAATCTCCAAACCAGGGCATAAGGGTATTGTTACCGAATGTAGGGTCGAACGATTTGCGAGTCTTACGTCTTCTAAGAATCTCAGATCTAACCGTCTCCTCGAGGGGATTGCTTCGTTACAGACCGTCATTGCGAGCGACGTAGGAGCGTGGCAATCTCCAA
>NZ_JACVCV010000092.1 GCF_017811155.1 Lunatimonas salinarum
ATTTTCTTTTCATCCCGGAGGTTGGAGATAAACAAGGTATCGTGTTCCATATCCGTCGGCTCAAACAGCGAGCTGTTCAGGTAGGGGACATTGCCAAAGGCTTTGAGGATTCCCTCCGATCTGTCCTGGTACTTTCTGGCGAGTACCTTGAAGAAGAGGCTGTTTAGATCATCGTAATTTTTGATCTTTTCCAGATTCAGGAAGGAATAGGAGCGGTCTCCCCGATGATATTGGATCAGTTGTGCTTCCAGAAGCTTTAGAAACAAAATCCGATTGATCCAGGTGATGCTCAGTTCCAAGCCTACGTTGAAAAGCCGCTCTTCATACGTATCGCCAAACTGACCCGGTTTTTCCAGTCTGCTGATTTTATCCAAGCTGTCCAGTTCGGTGATGGTACTCTCTAATATGGAACCCGCATTCCTTTCACCCACCGGATTTCTATCGATTAGTTTTTTGCCGGCCACCTTGGTTTCGCTCAGTCCGATGATATGCAGGAGTTCACTGTAAAAGCGTTTATCCAGGCTGTTGCTGTCATTGGAAAACGGGAGTTTGAGCAAATGCTCCGGCGAGAAGAGTTTAAACAGCGCGATGAGCTGTACATCGTCCTTTTTATCGGCATTGCGGAGAGGCTTTTCGTAGTTCCTTAAGTCAAAATAGGTAAGTGCAATCTCGCCCTCCATCTTGTCAATCGCTTTGGCCGCGATCTCTTTGTAGAAAAAATCAGTGGTTGTACCGGAAAGCCTTCCCTCTTCAAAGGCCTTAAAATCCTTTACCAGCGCCTTGTTTTGGGCAAATGCCTTTTCAAA
>NZ_JACVCV010000093.1 GCF_017811155.1 Lunatimonas salinarum
TGGTGTGAGAGGCGCACCTCGCTAACCTAACGGTTGGCGGGGCCGTCTACTCGATTGGCACTCGTTTTATTTTATTACAATCGTTTCATTCTTTTTTTTGAAGAGGCTTTCGTCATTGAACTTTTCACGTCCGACAATTGGATCTAACCCAACAATTTTCACTCCGTATTCAACAGGATCAGACATTTGAATAGCAGTCGTTCCAGTCCATATGACCGCAGTTGGTTTGTACATATCTCCATAAAAGAAGATTTCGAAATAGTAGTCTTTTCCAGGTTCTGGCTGAAAAGTTATTGATTCGTCAGTTTCCTTGTTCATCAGTTTATACAAACCAGAAACTGTTATAGAATCTCGGGTTGAGACTTCATAAATTAGTCTTTGCGCATTTTTTAGCTTTCCAACGATTGAGTCGTTCGTAATGACATTCACTTTCACCCACTTTCCATAAAATCTATCTGTCCTAAAAAAATGTAAAGTAGCTGATTCATATTCTTTCTGAGCAAACAACTGACTAATAGCCAAAAGACTTAGAAGTAATGTAATTATAATTTGTTTCATGTTTTTTTAAATGTGTGCCAACGGTATATTGTATGAGTAGTGGCAGATTGCGTGGTAATTTCCTGTCAAACCGCTACGCAGTTTGAGCGGACTATAAACCTTGATATTTACCACATTGCCTGCCATTACTTATACAAAATGTGTGTGCCCGGCATGGGCATCTGGTATCGAAGATACCATAATATTCCAGAGGGTGCAAGTCCCTTACGTGCGGGGGTAACGCCCCGAAGCGTTAGCAAG
>NZ_JACVCV010000094.1 GCF_017811155.1 Lunatimonas salinarum
TTCGTGGTTCGGGGTTGAGGGTTCTACAATGTTGACCATGAACTATGAACAATTAACAGCTTCGTTGAAGGGTTAGAGAGTTCAGTGTTCGTGGTTCGGGGTTGAGGGTTCAACAATGTTGACCATGAACTATGAACAATTAACAGGTTCGTTGAAGGGTTAGAGAGTTCGTGGTTCGGGGTTCGTGGTTGTGGGTTCAATAATGTTAACCATGAACTATGAACAATTAGCAGTATTGGTTGATGAGTTAGAGAGTTCAGCGTTCGTGGTTCAGGGTTGTGGGTTCAACAATGTTGACCATGAACTCTGAACAATTCGCAGTACTCGTTAAAGGGTTAGAAAGTTCAGGGTTCGGGGTTCGGGGTTGAGGGTTCGGTAATGTTAACTATGAACTCTGAACAATTCGCAGTACTGGTTGAAGGGTTAATGAGTTCGTGGTTCGGGGTTCGGGGTTGAGGGTTCGGTAATGTTAACTATGAACTCTGAACAATTCGCAGTACTGGTTGAAGGGTTAATGAGTTCGTGGTTCGTGGTTCGTGGTTGAGGGTTCAGTAATGTTAACTATGAACAATTAGCAGTACTGGTTGATGAGTTAGAGAGTTCGTGGTTCGTGGTTGAGGGTTGTGGGTTCGGTAATGTTAACTTTGAACTATGAACAATTAACAGCAATCGTTGAAGAGCTAATGAGTTCGTGGTTCGTGGTTCAGGGTTGTGGGTTCGGTAATGTTAACCATGAACTATGAACAATTAGCAGCACTGGTTGAAGGGTTAATGAGTTCG
>NZ_JACVCV010000095.1 GCF_017811155.1 Lunatimonas salinarum
CGTTAGGCTCCAGCAAAAGAACGTTCAAAAGCAATTTGTTATTTAAAATTTTGATAAATTTAGAATATGAAGCATCTAACTTTAACTATACCAGATCATCTTGAATTAGATGAGAAGGATACAAAACGATTCCTTGCGGCAAAAATGTATGAATCTGGGAAACTTTCACTCGGACAAGCCGCAGAATTAGCTGGTTTGTCAAAAGTAGCATTTTCAGAGATTTTGGCCGATTATGATGTTTCATTAATCAACTATCCACCATCGGACATCATAAAAGATGCATCAAGATTCTAACATCATTATTTCAGATACCAGCTGTTTAATTATTTTGGACAAAATTGATGAGCTTGAGTTATTAAGGAAGATGGGGAAGAAGGTGTTTGTGACTCCGATAATTTTAAAGGAGTTTGGGAAAACGCTACCTGATTGGATTTTGGTTGCTTCGCCTGAAAATTCTCATTATCAAAAGATATTGGAAATGGATTTAGATGAAGGTGAAGCAAGTGCTATCGCATTATCTTTAGAAATGGAAGACCCAATTCTTATGCTTGATGAACTTAAGGGAAGAAAAGTAGCAGAAAAGCTTAATTTAAGGTATTCGGGTACATTTGGCTTAATCCTTAGAGCCAAGGAAATCGGAATTTTAGAAAGGGTAAAACCTATACTTGAAAAGATAAAGTTAACCAATTTTAGGTTTAATGATAAGCTTTTTGAAAAGGTGTTGGAACAAGCTGGGGAATAACCCAAAGAATGCCAGAGCCTA
>NZ_JACVCV010000096.1 GCF_017811155.1 Lunatimonas salinarum
TGGTGTGAGAGGCGCACCTCGCTAACCTAACGGTTGGCGGGGCCGTCTACTCGATTATGCACTGGACCAAATTTTCAGAGCTGATTTTTCTTTTGCTGAGCAATCACCAACTTCTTTTTTAATTAATTATGATCCCTCTTTCGCCCCCACATTCGTCGAATTCACTTTTTCCAAATCTCTTGAATTGAACAAGTCTCGTAGTCTCACCAGGACTTATTGATATCGGGGTTTCAACTCTTCTTTTTCCTTACTAGCCTGTCGGCAATCGTTTTAAAAAACGCCCATTTTAAACTTCAAACTTTGTTTGGCCATTTTTATTCCCCTTGTAAAAACCAATTGGATGTTGGCTAGTGAGCTTTTCCCCCTTCTTGAAATCTCCAAACCATCTTGGTCAAACCCAAAAATCTTATTCGACGAATTCACAGTTTTCTTTCAATCAATCTCGACCCCCCAACTTCTTTTTGACCTTAATTTCTTTCCTTTTTTACTGTTCGCCCCTTAACAGATGTCTCTTGGTCTGGTGCATAACGGTTTTCAGCTATACGCAGGCAGGGCATTTTACCACTGAACTTCCTACGAAGAACTGAACTTCAAATTTACCACTTTCCTGTCCTACGAAGCACAAAACCCCTGCTTGCGTATAGGTGATGTGTGTGCCCGGCATGGGCATCTGGTATCGAAGATACCATAATATTCCAGAGGGTGCAAGTCCCTTACGTGCGGGGGTAACGCCCCGAAGCGTTAGCAAG
>NZ_JACVCV010000097.1 GCF_017811155.1 Lunatimonas salinarum
AACCCATGCAAGCCACGCCACGGAACATAAACCCCTTTACCGATTTCGGGTTTAAGAAGCTCTTTGGGGAAGAGGCCTCCAAGGACTTGCTACTCGACTTCATCAATGCCGTGCTAGAACCCGAAACCGGACCCATTGCCAGCCTAGAGTTTTCCAGGAACGAGCACCTCGGTGCGGGTAAGCTTGACCGGAAGGTAGTCTTCGATATCTATTGCGTAGCAGAGTCAGGGGAGCGATTCATCGTAGAGATGCAAAAAGCCTTCCAGCTCAATCTCAGGGACCGATCCCTGTTTTACGCCACCTACCCCCTACAGGAACAGGGAAAGCGGGGGGACTGGGATTATTCGCTCAAGGCAGTATATTGCATAGCCCTACTTGACTTTGTGCTCGATCCTGACGATGACCGGTATCTTCACCGGGTGGGACTGCTGGACGGGGAGACCGGTCGGGTCTTCAGTGACAAGCTTCAGTTTGTCTATGTAGAAATCCCCAAATTTGACAAGGGGGAGGCGGAACTGGAAACCAAATTCGACAAATGGCTGTATATACTAAAGAACCTGGAGTTTTTGGATAGACTGCCGGCGAGGGTAAAAGAAAAGATATTTGAAAAAATCATGGACATAGCTACGATAACAAATCTGGAGAAGAAGGACCGCCAAGCATACGAGCAGAGCCTCAAGCGCTACCGAGACCTCAAAAACGCCCTAGATGCCAGCGAGCAGAAGGG
>NZ_JACVCV010000098.1 GCF_017811155.1 Lunatimonas salinarum
CGTCAGGAGATTTTAAAAATTTGACTATTTGGAGTTCGTTGGCTTTCATAACTAACTTTTATTTTCGGAACCGCTCCATGTCTTTTTCATAATTATTGTGACATTTAGATAAAAATCACATTTTATTCACTTCCAAAATTTCAATCTCCTCCTCACTCAATCCATAAATCCCATAAATTAATTGATCTATTTCAGCTTCGATAGTTGAGGTGTCTGAGGTTGGATCTTGCTTTTTGGTTTCAATGATTTGGTTCACTAAAGTTTCTATCACTTCCCTTAGTTGGCTTGATGGTTCAATAATTGGGATTTGGGCTAAGTACTGTCTAATGAATCTTAAATAGCCACCTCTAATTGTAGAGGTTAAGTTCGAATAGAAAAAGTGAACCATTGAAGAATTGAGAAGCGCCAGCAAATATTTATCAGCCTTGGGAATTATATATGCTGTATTGACACAATAAGTATCGTTAGTATCAAGGAGAGCTTCTGCCTTTATTGAAATATCGGGAAGCATAATCTTCTCCTTCTCAAACTCCCCATAATAATCACAAGCCCTCAGTTCCCACCAAAAATCACCTTTATCAGTCCTTTTCTTAGCTGCTGCCTCATGTGGTTTCAGATGCCTTGCTATCGCAGGGTACTTACTTTTAAGCCATTCCCAAGCGGGGTCATAGTCCATGTATCCATACCTTGGTGGTTCATT
>NZ_JACVCV010000099.1 GCF_017811155.1 Lunatimonas salinarum
CGTCAGGAGATTTTAAAAATTTGACTATTTGGAGTTCGTTGGCTTTCATAACTAATTTTTATTATCGGAATCGCTCCATGTCTTTTTCATAATTATTGTGACATTTAGATGAAAATTACGTTTTACCCCCTTCCACTATCCCAATCTCCTCCTCACTCAATCCATACATCTCGTAAACCAATTGATCTATTTTGGCTTCCAGAATCGAGGTGTCTGAGGTTGGATCTTGTTTTTTGGTTTCATTTATTTCTGTGACCAGTATGCTAATCTGATCATGAGTCTCAGGATTTGGTATTACAATGGGAAGCTGTGCGATATACACAGGCTTGTATTCAAAATATCCATTCTGCTTTGTGGATGCGATTGACTTTAAGTAAAAGTCAATGACTTTTGAGTTCAAGATACCCAAAAGAAAGAAATCCCTTGAGGGAATGATCGTTGTCTTGTCATTGCTATAATGCTCTTCTGTGTCATAGCAATAGGAGGCTCCTTTTACGATTGCGGGAATGATGATTTTTTCCTTCTCAAACTCCTCGTAGTAATCACAAGCTCGCAATTCCCACCAAAAATCCCCTTTATCAGTCCTTTTCTTAGCTGCTGCCTCATATGGTTTTAGATGCCTTGCTATTGCGGGATACTTTCTTGTAAGCCATTCCCAAGCGGGGTCATAGTCCATGTATCCATACCTTGGTGGTTCATT
>NZ_JACVCV010000009.1 GCF_017811155.1 Lunatimonas salinarum
AAGAATTTTCAAAGATTTTTAACCGATTTTAAATTCCTACTGAATAATGCGGGTTAAAGTGATACTTCCCTCCCTACAGGTTGATTGCCATGCTTGTGACCTGCCTTACACCCTCATTGCTTCTATCTATGTAAAAATCAAATTGCCAAACAGTTTCACCCAAAGAATTTATTGCAACTTTGTTTCATTTTTTTATTTTTGTGCATTCGATTGGTCCAAGGAGGGATTTCTCGGCAATCAAACGCTATTCCCATGGCCACCGCATCCAAGGTACCTTCAAACAATTTGAATTTTAACTAGTTACCATAGCTTAAACCGGCAACTGTGAAAAATGTACTTCCACTCCGTAGGCGAATTGGATTTGGCATATTCATGCTGGTTTACTTTTTGGCTCTGTGCAACAGCAGTTTCTTTTTACATTCCCATTGGAAAAACGGACGTTTGGTGGCGCTACATGCCCACCCTTCCGCTATAGGTTCGGCGGATGAAGACAACAAAGAGCGGGATACCCATTCCAATGAGGAGTACGCATTATACGACCTAATCTACAATACTCCGGCACTGGAATTGGCTTTTTTTGAGTTTGGCATCCACAGAGAGGGCTCGGAAGTTTTGAAGTATTTTCCTGGAAGTTTTAACTTTTTCCTAAGCGAGCATACATGCTTTCATGACGTCAGGGGTCCCCCCTGCTTTGCACCCCATTTTGAATATTCGATAAGCACCTAATGGCAGCTTCGCTTGCTACCAATGCATTTTTCCGCATTGGTGCTGCTTAATTCCTACCCACTTACGATTCATCTGGTAAGGTGAAACGTCACTTTGTATTACCTATTTACCAAAACGATCATGGAAAGATATATTTTGATTATAAGCATGCTGTTAATCTCGGTTAGTTCATTAATGGCTCAACAAACCGGGAGTTTAAGAGGAATTTTAACCAGTCAGGAAGGTCCGGTCGTTCAGGCCACCCTGATGCTGCAAGGCACTAATTTGGGCGCAGTGACCGATTTTGACGGGAAATTCAGTATTGCAAATATTCCCGCAGGCAATTACAAGCTTCAGATTCGGGCACTGGGTTTTGCAACGACAGTCGTGGATCTACGTGTCGAGGCTGGAGAAACCACAGAATTTTCCAAAGAAATAAACCAAGACAGAATAGGCCTTAACGAGGTAGTGGTCAGCAGCAGTCGCTACGAGTTGGACAGAGAGGACGCACCGAGTGTGGTATCGGTAGTAGGCTCAAAAATCCTGAATGCGACCCAATCGGTATCAATGGTCGAGGGACTGAGTTATCAGCCGGGCATACGGGTTGAGTCCAACTGCCAAAACTGTGGGTTTACCCAGTTGCGAATGAACGGCCTAGAGGGCCCATACTCACAAATTTTGATCAATAGCCGACCGATATTCAGTACCTTGACTGGCGTGTACGGGCTTGAAATGATTCCGGCCAATACCATAGAGCGTGTGGAGGTGGTTCGAAGTGGAGGTTCCGCATTGTTTGGTTCCAATGCCATTGCCGGTACCGTTAATATTATAACCAAAGAACCAGTAGAAAATTCCTGGCAGATTGGTTCAAACGTTGGATTGATGAGGGGAGATATTCCGGACAATACCCTTAATTTTAATGGCTCGGTGGTAAGTGAAGACCTCAACAGCGGGGTGACGTTTTACGGAATGAAGCGGGATCGGGGTGGATTTGATGCCGACGGTGATGGGTTCACCGAGATCGTTCAGTTAAAGAACCTAACCTTTGGTACCAAGGCGTTTTATAAGCCCACGGAACTCAGCAAGCTCACCCTGGATATCAATGCCATAGACGAATTCAGAAGAGGAGGTGATCAGCTCGATTTACCACCCCATTTAACGGATATCGCGGAGCAATTGGATCACCATATCGTCAATGTGGGACTCACATACGATCAATTCAGTACAGATAGAAAGACAAAAGTGTCAACTTATGGTAGTTTGCTTTCGGGTGTTAGAAGGAGCTTTTATGGCGGCTTAGGTGGTGCACGAACACTGGAAGACAGTGTTGCGGCTGCCAGTGCGTATGGGCTTACAAATGATTTTGCAGGGGTTTTGGGAACCCAATTTACCCACAACTTTACCGGCAGGAATGTTTTTGTGGGAGGCGTAGAATACCAAGGGAATTCGGTAAAGGATGAAATTGCGGGATACGAGAAGCTGATCGATCAGAATGTACATTCTGTTGGCTTTTATGGCCAGTTTGAGTGGAAGGCCATGGATCGGTTGACGCTTTTTATGGGAACAAGGTATGATGTAGTCGATGTGGATGGACTCTACGAGATCGGTGACCTCATCCGTGATGTGGATTTTAATCGAGGTATCTGGAGCCCAAGGTTTACCGTACTGTATGAGTTGATCCCTGGAGCACAATTGCGGGGGGGATACGCCAGAGGATTCAGGGCTCCTCAGGCCTTTGATGAGGATTTGCACATTTCCTCCGTTGGTGGAGAGCAGCGCTTTGTTATTTTATCTGATGAACTTGGAATGGAGACTTCCGATGCGTTCACAGCCTCCCTTAATTTCGGAAGCAATACCGGACTTATCCAAAGTAATTTTCTTATCGAGGGATTTTATACCAAGCTGAACAACCAATTTCAGCGGGTAAATATCGGACAGCAGGCTAATGGTTCCTTTTTGGAAGAAACGAGAAATGGAAGTGGGGCGACCGTTTCAGGTGTAAACCTGGAGTACACGATTTCGCCTTCCCGTTACCTATCTTTTCAGCTTGGCGGAACGCTTCAAAACGCCTTGTATGATGAGGATGAGGTCTTGTTCGAGCCAGAGGAAGGATCGGTGGAATTTCCCGCAATCACCGTTTCAGAATTTATTAGAACGCCCAATACTTACGGTTTTTTGGCAGCCAATTGGACCCCAAACAAGGCTTTTACGTTGGATGTCACTGGAACCTATACCGGCTCGATGGTAGCACCTTTGGTAGTCAACGACGACGCGTTCATCGAATTGACTGAAACCCCCACGTTTATCGATGCCAATTTAAGAATGGCCTATAAGTGGCAGCTCAAAAACAAATTCAGCTTGGAGCTTAATGGAGGAGTGCAAAATGTGTTCGATAGTTTCCAACGGGATTTTAGCACCGGACCGACGAGAGATTCAGATTATGTATTTGGGCCAATGAGGCCTAGAACGTTTTTTATGGGATTAAAAATCGGTAATTTGCTTCCATGAAATCTGTTTTAATGACGTTGATGGTGTTGGTCCTGAGCAGGTATGTACCTGCTCAGGATTATTGGTTGGATTTTGAGCAACTGGAGGATTCACTTCGGGCTAATCCAAAGCCGGTATTCCTCTATTTCCAAACCGATTGGTGCTCTTATTGTCGAAAGATGGAAGCCGAGGTGTTTACCAAAGAGATCATCTCTACAGAACTTTCGGAGCATTATTATGCGGTGAAGTTTGATGCCGAATATCCGGAAGATGTGCTGTTTGACGGGAAGCGTTTTTCAAATCGGAATTTAAAAAAATCGAGAACTCCCTTTCATGATATCGCCCTGTTATTTAGCGGAGAGCAAAAGGCATTCGCCCCTCCTCTCATCATTCTATTGGATGAGCGATTTTTTATAAGAAAAAAAATTAATTCTTATTTGGATTCCAAGTCACTGTATACATTGTTATCGTCGCATAGGTAGGTCGTCGCTTTTTTAGTCCGTTTACGAAAAGAAGATTTATTCCCCTCAAGTCTATATTTTGTAACTCATGTCACTCGACCACCTGAATGAATCCGTTATATTTACCCGGACTCTTGAGAATGCAGCGCAACGATTCAAGTAAAACGCTTTTTTTTTGTTGGGTGAGCGAGTGGAACTAGGGCGTGATTTTGACAAATAGCTTATGGATGTAGAAATTTTATCTCGTATACAGTTTGCCTTTACCGTAGCCTTTCATTACATCTACCCTCCGCTAAGTATAGGTATAGGACTTTTGATGGTCGTTTTTGAAAGCATTTATTTCCGCACCAAAAAAGTTGAGTACGAAGTATTGGCAAAATTTTGGACCAAGATTTTTGCGATCACCTTTGGGATTGGCGTAGTTACGGGGATTGTGATGGAATTTGAGTTTGGCACCAACTGGGCTACCTATTCCCGGTATGTAGGGGATATCTTTGGAAGCGCATTGGCTGCGGAAGGCATCTTTGCATTTGCACTGGAAAGCAGTGCATTAGGGGTACTGCTTTTTGGTTGGCATAAGGTAAAGCCGGCGATTCACCTCGTAGCCACATGGGCCGTTTTTCTGGGATCCATGTTTTCGGCTGTTTGGATTGTAGTAGCTAATTCTTGGCAGCAAACACCGGCTGGTTACCATATTGTTGGCGAAGGCCTGCAGGCACGAGCCGAAATCACAGATTTCTGGGCAATGGTTTTTAATCCGTCTTCGGTAGACCGAATTACCCATGTCTGGCTTGGCGCTTTTCTTGCCGGTAGCTTTCTGATCCTAAGTGTGCATGCCTATTTCATACTCAAAGGTCGGTTTGTTTTGATGTCCCAAAGGGCATTTAAAATCACGTTGGTTGTGGCTGCTGTAAGTTCGTTAGCGCAACTAGTTACCGGACATCATTCAGCAGAAGGTGTCTCCGTAAACCAACCTGCTAAGTTAGCGGCCATGGAAGGGCATTTTGATGCTAGCGCACCGGCAGATCTGTACCTGTTTGGGTGGGTAGATAAAAAAAGCCAAAAGGTAACCGGTCTCGGACTGCCTGGTGGTCTGTCATTTATGATCCACCAGGATTTCAACGCACCGGTTACGGGCCTCAACGCCTTTCCGGAAGCCGATAGACCCTCTCAGGTGAATGCCGTTTTTCAGTTTTATCACTTGATGGTCGCCATCGGAATGTTTTTAATTGCACTGAGTCTATTTGCGTTGCTGCAATGGAAACGGGGTAAACTCTTCGAGCGAAAATGGCTTTTATGGACCTTTGTTTTTACAGCCATTTTGCCTCAATTGGCCAATCAGTTTGGTTGGTTTGCCGCAGAAATGGGTCGGCAGCCGTGGGTGGTGTATGGACTACTTAGAACGTCAGATGCCCTCTCAAAAAGCGTTCAGGCCAATCAGGTTTTATTTTCCTTGATACTGTTCTTTGTTGTATATGCTATCCTTTTTTTGCTTTTCCTGTATTTGATGAACAAAGCCATACAAAAAGGTCCTTCAAGCGAAATTGATTTTGATGAAGGCAGTTTGAGCAACGAGATTGTAAAGGTAATTTCAAAAAACTAAGGAGCGATGGAGACGTTATTTGGATTGGATTATCCTACCTGGTGGTTTTTGGTTGTTGGAGGACTGTTTTCTGGCTATGCGATTTTGGATGGCTTTGATTTCGGAGCCGGGGCATGGCATATGTTTTTTAAGAGAGACAGCAGTCGGGAGACCGCCTTAAAGGCGATAGACCCTACCTGGCATGGCAATGAGGTGTGGTTGGTTATAGGTGGTGGAACCTTGTTTGCTGGGTTTCCGGTTTTGTATGGCACCTTGTTTTCAGCCATGTACACCCCGTTTATTTTATTCCTTTTATTTATCATTTTTAGAGGGATCTCCATCAAGTTTAGAAACATGGAAGAGATGCTCTGGTGGAGAAGAATGTGGGATTGGGCTTATTCCATATCGAGTATCATGCTGGCCTTTTTACTCGGCGTAGTATTGGGAAACATACTCCACGGCATGCCATTGGATGAGAATTTTGAATACATCGGCAAAGGATTCTTTGAGTTCTTAAACCCTTTTTCTGTGTTAGTGGGTATGACCAGTCTTGCGCTCTTTATGATGCATGGAGCCGTTTATTTATTGTTGAAAACCAAGGGGCAGTTATACAGCAGAGTTCAGGGGTTTTTGAATAAGGGGATGGCTTTCTTTATCGTCTCTTATTTAATCACGACGGCCTACGGTTTATACACGCTCGATCATCTGCTATCGGAGTTTAAAGCAAACAAGGTCTTATTTACCATTCCCGTTTTGGCATTTTTAAGTATCGCCAACGTCCCTAGGCTTGCAAGCAGGGAAAAGTATGGTTGGGCCTTTGTTTTTACTAGTCTAACCATCGCCTTACTATTAGTGATCGTAGCTTTTGAACTGTATCCAACGTTGCTCTGGTCCAATGACGTGACTGAAAATAGTATCACTATCTACAACGCTGCTGCGTCAACAAAAACGCTTAAAATTATGATGGGATTTGTAGCGGTAGGTGGGCCATTGGTGGCTTTATACAGCTATTTCGTGTACCGCACTTTCTGGGGAAGGGTGGATGCCGAGTCAGAAGGGTATTAGCGCGATCTTCGATAGCGCACTTATATAATCGAATCATCTGAGGAACAGATCCAGCTCGTGAAACGCCTCAAAAAAGCAAAAGGAACCCTCCTACCCTAATCTAAACCGAATCGGAAGGTATAACCAGGCAGTTGTTGGATTCCCATAAATGGTACGGGCGGGAACGAAGCCCCCAGTGTACCGCTCCAATACCCGCTCCACTTCTTTGACCAAACTAGGGTCTGAGGATTCACGGTTTAAAATGAAACGTTCCACTAATTTCCCCTCCTCATCAATTCTCAGTCCAATCCAGATTTCTCCTTCTGTCCGCGTATTTATGGCAGATTGGGGATAGGAAAGATTTTTGCCTAAAAATTCCTGCCAAACCTTAACGCTAGGTAAACTAGGTTTAAAAATATCTCTGTCTACCGTTTCCTCTTCTCCGCTAGGTGCTACAAAGGTACCTTCGCAGGGCATTGAACCATTACAAACCAGGTCCAGCACCACTATTTCTTCCACCACTACTTTGGTATGTTTGGCATTGTCCTTCCTGTAGTTGAACTGCGTATAAACAGGGGCACCATCCACGGAATAATGGGTTTCTTCCTCCCAAAGCGGCTCATCTGGTACCGACTCCTCGAAGAGTGATTTTTTCACCGAAACCAGCGCATAATTCAGGTCATAGGTTTTTTCTACCAATTCTCCTTCGGAGGAGACAGTCACGATTTTGCTGTAGGTGTGATCATCCGCTCCAGATTCTGTGGGCAAAAAATGCATATCTAGGTGGATGATTTTTCTTTCCTGCGCTTCGGCGTTACCGGCAAACCCCAAAAATCCAAGGCATAATGCCAAGCCGAAAAATTTCCACGAACTAATCATATCCCTAAACTAGTCCTAAAAGAACAAAATTCCAACTATAAACTTATTTCTACCGCGTAGCCAATGCCTTCTGAAAGGGGTTCAGGATAGGGTTTCTTATTCGCAATTATTGGCAACGAGTAAGGTTTTGAAAAGCGTAAATTTTCTACTAAAAATAAATATTTATTGTATTTTAATAAATATTTGCTGATATTTGTTTAATCAAAAAGCTAACGCATATGAACCGAAAAGAAGCTTGGAAAAGTAAATGGGAGAATCAACCCCTACTGATGTTGCTCACCGTTGTGATTTGGGGCATTTTTATCGGATTATGTATCAAGGCAGGGGCCTTGTTGTTCACCACAGTATATAGCCTTTATGATCCCTTGGTGGCACAAAACCTGTACAAGGGCTTGGATATGTCGGTCCTTCGGGAATGGCATACGGGGTATTACCTAGCGGCCATGTCTTTACTGCTGGGAATTTTGGTGGCTAAAGCCTATATTTTCCTTTTGGTGATCCGTATTTTCCTGAAGATTGACCTGGTTCATCCCTTTAGCAGGGAGGTGTCTGTTCTTATTTCCCGAATTGGGGAAGTTACTGTACAGGTGGGCCTTTTGATTATCGTGACGTCAGGTTATCTAAAATGGTTATCGTCCCAAACAATGCATAGCCCTGCTGTTGGCGGATTCTTGGGAGGTGCCTTTGAGTATTTAATCATGGGCGCAGTGATCTATGCCATTGCGTTGGTCTTCAAGCGGGGTGTAGAGATTCAGGCTGATAACGATTTAACAGTCTAACTATGCCGATAGTCGTAAATTTGGACGTCATGATGGCGAAACGGAAGATGTCTTTAAACGAGCTCTCCGAAAAGGTAGATATAACCCTCTCCAACCTATCCATCCTGAAAACAGGCAAAGCGAAGGCTGTCAGGTTTACCACCTTGGAAGCGATCTGTAAAGCATTGGACTGCCAACCCGGTGATATATTGGAGTATATTGCAGAATAAGGGCACCCCTGTTCCATTCATGTCACCTACCGATTTGGTACTATGTGGTTAGCAAATACCGCAAAATAGCGTATGGACCCTTGCTAACAGACTAGTTACCCCAACACGATGAAGTCAAAAATCTTTTTTGATTTTTTAGAATTATTTCCTTTACCTTTGCATTATATCGCCAAGGATATACCCTGTAGATGAACCACTTAAAGCGTTTATTCCTTTCACTGATCACCACTTCGGGGGCGTGGCATATTTTTATCTTGGCCATGTTGATCGGATTGCCTGTCTCGGAAGGCAGTCTTTTTTCAGTGGATGCATTTAGTAATCAAGGCTATGTACTGATTTCTGCCCATGAATCAGAAGATCAATTTCCGTCTGACCTACCGGTCGGAAAGGAAAACGAAAGTCAGCAAGAAGGTGAGTCCGAGGTAGAAGATACCGAATCGCTTGACTACTTTTTATCTTCCGGTCAGCTTCGTCTTAAACTATTAAATCAGGAATTTCAGGCTAGAAGCAATGCTATAAACCGGAAAGTCCTCTCGATTTTTAAACCCAAGCTGTATGTTCTCTTCCACACGTGGAGGAGCGAGTTAAGCTGAATTTTTCTTCCACCCTATTTTCTACTCCAGCAGTAGTTTTACAGTCATTCCCTTGCGAAGGTAACTTCCGGTGAGGTTGAATGCCCTTATTTCCCTTTTATCAATTAATCAACACACTAACGAAATCGGGCCTGCCTACAGAACAGGCAGGCATTCCGATAAACCGGGATAAGTTGTGGCAACTTCAAAACAATTATAGAAAGATGAAAATTTATTTTTCGCTCATTTGGATTATAGCAATCCAACTAACGAGCTGCAATCAGCATGCCCACACGGAAAAACACGAAGCGGGCAATTTCATGATTACCAGTCCTATCCAAAAGGATACTGTGATCCATCACGAATACGTCAGCCAAATCCGTTCCATTCAGCACATTGAATTGAGAGCCTTGGAGAAGGGATACCTTCAAAAGGTCTATGTAGATGAAGGACAAGCCGTTAAAAAAGGTCAGGTTCTCTTCCAGATCCTGCCGATCATTTACCAAGCCGAAAGAGCCAAGGCGGCGGCAGAAGTCTCCTTTGCGGATATTGAGTTCCAAAATACCAAAGCGCTCGCCGATAGTGGGATAGTTTCCAAAAATGAGCTTGCCTTGGCGAAGGCAACGCTTGAAGTCGCCAAAGCGGAGCTGGCATTAGCCAGTGCCCACTTAGGTTTTACCGAAGTAAAGGCTCCTTTTGACGGCATTGTAGGCAGATTCAATGAAGTCCGTTTGGGGAGTTTGGTAGACGAAGGGGAGTTACTGACCACCCTGTCTGACAACCGGACCATTTGGGTGTATTTTAACGTGCCGGAGGCAGAATATTTTGATTACGCCACGAAACCCAAACCTTCAGCACCTACTCCGGTAAGCCTACGTCTTGCCAATAATCAACTTTACGAGCTAGATGGTAAAGTCGAAACCATCGAGGCGGACTTCAACAACGAAACCGGAAATATCGCTTTTAGGGCAACGTTTGAAAACCCAAAAGGCATCTTGAGAAATGGGCAGACCGGAAATATCTTGATGCCCGTAGACCTGCCAAACGCCCTGCTAGTCCCCCAAAAGGCCACTTTTGAGGTTTTGGACAGAAAATATGTCTATGTAGTCGATGAGGATGGAATAGTCCAAGCCAGAGAAATCAAGGTGGGGTCGGAAATGCCCCATTTATATGTGGTTCGTGAAGGCCTCGCAGCAGGCGACAAGATTCTGGTTGAGGGACTTCGAAAAGTGAAGAGTGGGCAAAAAATTCATTTCCATTTTACGGAAATGTCCAAAATCATTGCTGAACTGCATCAGCTATATGCCGAGTAAGTAGGGCCCCTAAATCGAAACAAGATGTTTGGTAAATTTATTCAACGACCTGTCCTGGCTATATCGATTTCTTTGGCGATCGTATTTCTGGGCATACTGGCCATCAACACAAGACCGGTCTCCCAGTTTCCAGATATTGCCCCTCCAAGGGTTAATATTTTCATCGCCTATCCCGGTGCTAGCGCCCAGGTATTGGTAGAATCAACGCTGATTCCACTGGAGCGTGCCATCAATGGTGTGCAGGGTATGCAGTATATTACGTCTGATGCAACAAGCGCCGGTGAAGCCACGGTTCAAATTATCTTTGAACCGGGTACAGATCCCAATGCAGCAGTAGTGAACGTCAAAACCAGGGTGGATGCCATTATGAACAATCTACCTCCTTTGGTACAGCGGGAGGGGATCATCATTACGCCCATACAGCCTAGTATGTTGATGTATGTAAACCTCTACAGCACGGATAAAAACGCGGATGAAAAATTTCTCTATAACTATGCCAACGTCAACGTAATTCCGGAACTACAGCGGATAAGTGGCATGGGACGGGCGCAAATCCTCGGTAGCAGAACGTATGCCATGCGTATTTGGCTAAAGCCAGATAGGATGCGGGCCTACAATGTATCTACAGAAGAGGTGTTGGAAGCTATGGAGGAGCAAAGTATCATCGGCCGTCCAGGACGATTAGGCCAAGCCTCTGGCAAAACCGCCCAATCCTTGGAGTTTACACTTACTTACAAAGGCAGATTTAATAAGCCGGAAGAGTATGAAAACATCATTGTAAGAGCGACTCCGGAGGGAGAAATTTTGAAATTAAAAGAGCTGGCCGAGATAGAACTGGGCAGTGAATTCTTTGACATCTACTCCAACAAAGACGGGTATCCTTCTGCTTCTATTGTATTGAAACAAAACTTTGGGACAAACGCCAGTGCCGTAATTGCCAAGACTAAGGAAAAACTCGATGAGCTAAAAGCTGACTTTCCTCCCGGGATGGATTATGAAATCAATTATGACGTATCCAAGTTTGTAAATGCTTCCATCGACAAGGTCATGCATACCTTGATTGAGGCGTTCATCCTGGTAGCCTTGGTGGTGTTTATTTTCCTTGGGGATTGGAGGTCAACCTTAATTCCGATTATTGCCGTTCCGGTTTCCTTGATAGGCGCATTTGTATTTATGCAGCTTTTTGGGCTGACGATCAACCTCATCACCCTATTTGCCTTGGTATTGGCGATTGGAATTGTGGTGGACGATGCCATCGTCGTGGTAGAGGCCGTGCATGCAAAAATGGAGGAGGAGCACCTGAAACCTTATCAAGCGGTCAAAAAAGTATTGGGTGAAATCAGTGGAGCTATCATAGCGATCACTTTAATTATGACGGCTGTTTTTGTTCCAATTGCGTTTATGACCGGGCCAGTGGGGGTATTTTACAGGCAGTTTTCCATCACCATGGCCAGTGCGATTATTTTGTCCGGAATTGTAGCGCTTACCCTGACTCCTGTACTCTGTGCCATGATTTTGAAAAACACCCATGGTAAGCCAAAACGAAAAACCCCTATCAGCATTTTCATTGATTGGTTTAACAGAACCTTTGAAAAACTTACCGGCAGGTACAGCAGGCTTCTGGAACTAATCGTCAACAGACGGGTGGTGACTTTTGGGCTTTTGGCAGCGTTCGGTTTTGGCATTTTCGGTATTAACCAAGCCCTTCCAACGGGATTTATCCCCAACGAGGATCAGGGTCAGATATATGCCATCATACAAACTCCTCCGGGAAGTACCTTGGAACGAACCAACGATGTGTCCAAGCAATTGCAGGCCTTGGCCGAAGAAATTGAAGACATTCAATCAGTGACTTCTTTGGCAGGGTATGAAATTTTGACCGAAGGTAGGGGTTCCAATGCCGGTACCTGTTTGATCAATTTGAAAGACTGGGACGATAGGAAGCATTCCGTTAAGGAAATCATCGAAGAACTGGAAGAAAAAACCCAAGATCTCGGCGCAGTAGTGGAATATTTTGAGCCACCCGCGGTTCCGGGCTATGGATCATCAGACGGGTTTTCCCTACGACTGTTGGATAAAAATCCTTCGGTTGATTACCAAGAGTTCGATCAGGTCAACATAGCATTCATGGATGCTTTGGGCAAGCGCAACGAACTGAGTGGTCTTTTCACTTTCTATGCAGCCAATTATCCGCAGTATGAAATAGAAATAGACAATGAAAAGGCCATGCAAAAAGGCGTTTCTATCGGAACAGCGATGGAAAACCTGAACGTCTTGATCGGTAGCACCTACGAACAGGGATTTACCCGTTTCAATACCTTCTTTAAGGTCTATACTCAGTCTAGCCCTGAATACCGAAAACTGCCCTCGGACATCCTGGATCTGTATGTAAAAAATGACAAGGAGGAAATGGTGCCTTATTCTTCATTTATTACCCTCAAAAAAACCCAAGGGCCGAATGAGATCACGCGTTTCAACCTATACACTTCTTCTTCCATTAGAGGGGTGCCGGCTCCGGGATATACGACTGGAGATGCCATAGACGCTATTCGGGAAGTTGCCGCACAAAATCTGCCAGTGGGCTATGATATTGCTTGGGAGGGACTTTCTTACGATGAAGCAAGCAGGGGAAATGAGGCCATATACATTTTTGTGGTGGTGTTGATCTTCGTTTATCTCGTATTGGCCTCCCAATATGAAAGTTTCATCCTACCCCTATCTGTCGTGCTTTCACTTCCAGCGGGTGTGTTTGGGTCCTTCCTTTTGTTAAAGATGATGGGACTTGCCAATGATATCTACGCGCAGATTGGATTGATCATGCTGGTCGGTCTGCTGGGAAAAAACGCCGTGTTGATCGTAGAGTTCGCCGTTCAAAAACACAATCAGGGTGCAACGGTTTTGGCCGCGGCCATCGAAGGAGCCAAAGTGAGGTTTAGGCCCATCCTGATGACCTCCTTTGCCTTCATCGCAGGTTTGATACCACTTGTCCGTGCTACGGGCGCTGGTGCGATTGGAAATAGGACAATCGGCTCCTCCGCTTTGGGCGGCATGCTGTTGGGTACCATCTTCGGTGTCATCATAGTACCCGGACTTTACTATGTCTTCGGAAGAATGGCGGAGGGCCGAAAACTGATTCAGGGAGAGGATGAGAACCCGTTGTCTGAAGATTTTGTAGAAAACAGATCTGAAGCATCCCTGATCAAAAAAATCAAAAAACTCAGGGTAGTTCTTAACGCTGCACAACGAAAAAACAAGCAAGATGAAATTTAAGCCAAAAATCCTATTCATTTGGGGCGGAATACTGATGTTTGCCCTTTGGGGCTGTAAAACCCCGCAGATAGCCACCAAAACGGAAAATAAGTTTGTTCCGGAGAGCTATTTGGATTCCCTAAGTGCGCAAGGCGGTCTTTCCAGTACCAACTGGAGGGAATACTTTTCAGACCGGCACCTGATTGCACTGATTGACACCGCCTTGGCCAATAACCAGGAATTGAACATCCTGATGCAGGAAATTGAAATAAGCCGCAATGAAATCCGCACAAGGAAGGGAGAATATTTACCCTTTGTCCACATTGGGGCGGGAACTGCTACAGATAAGGTAGGCCATTACACCCGATTTGGGGCCTTGGAGGAGCAACTTGAGATTAAACCGGGGAAAGCGTTTCCGGAACCATTCTCCGACTTATGGCTAGGAGCTTCGGCAAGCTGGGAGGTGGACATTTGGAAACGGCTAAGGAATGCCAAAAAATCAGCATTGAACCGGTACCTGGCAAGTGTGGAAGGGAGAAACTTCATGGTAACCAACCTGATAGCCGAAATCGCAGATGCCTATTATGAATTGCTCGCATTGGATAACCTGCTGGAGATCATCAACCAAAATAGGGATATTCAATCCAGTGCCTTAAGGGTAGTCCGGCAGCAGAAAGATGCCGCAAGGCTTACCCAATTGGCCGTAAACCGCTTTGAAGCTCAACTATTGAACACGCAGAACCTGCAATATGAGCTGAAGCAACGGATAGTTGAAACGGAGAACCGCATAAACTTCCTTACAGCGAGGTTCCCAAGCAAGGTAGCACGCAACGCAGCTGACTTTATGAATATCCAAGTAGAGGCCATTGAGACAGGATTACCAGCTGAGTTATTGACCAATCGGCCGGATATTAAACAGGCGGAATTTGAGTTGGCAGCTACCAAATTGGATGTAGAGGTAGCCCGTGCCAACTTCTATCCTTCTTTAGGCATATCCTCGGGAGTTGGTTTTCAGGCATTTAATCCCAAGTTCCTGATCAATCCGGAATCCCTCTTTTACAACTTGGCGGGAGATCTGATGGCACCACTCCTCAACAGAAATGCGATTAAAGCGGCCTACTACAGTGCCAATGCCCAACAGCTGCAAGCGATATACCACTACGAACAAACCATCCTGAATGCCTATGTGGACGTATTGAACCAGGTTTCTAAATTGGCCAACTTTTCCAAAAGTTATGAAACCAAAAACAGGGAGGTGGAACTGCTCAAGCAATCCATTGGGATCGCCAACAACCTATTCAACTCCGCAAGGGCGGACTATGCAGAAGTATTGCTGACCCAGCGGGAGGCACTGGAGGCCAAAATAGAGTTGGTTGAAATCAAATCCAAGCAGCTAAATGCCAAAGTAAATATATACCGAGCTTTGGGAGGAGGATGGCAGCTGAATTGATCAAATGAAAAGCCAAGTAAGTTTTCTTTAACTTACTTGGCTTTTTAAAGTCGAAGCGGTAAATTATTTCGAAGAAAAAGCCATTTTTGATGAAATGAAGATTCTAATTATTGAAGACGAGCCGGGGATTTCGGGTTTCCTTAAGCAGGGACTGGAAGAAGAGTCCTTTTCCGTAGATGTGGCTGAAAATGGAAACGAGGGACTGGAACTGGCCTTAAATGGAGATTATGATTTACTATTGGTGGACTGGATGCTTCCTGGAATCAGTGGAATTGAACTGATCAGAAATTTCAGAAAACAATTTCCACATACTCCGATCATCTTTCTAACGGCAAAAGATACACCTGAGGAAGCCGTTTTTGCGCTTCAGCAGGGCGCCAATGATTTCATTCGGAAACCGTTTCATTTTGAGGAACTTATAGCGAGGATAAGGGTGCAGCTCCGGTCCTCCACCGGAGAGCAATCCACCTTTACATTGGGGCCAATTACCTTATATACAGATCATCATAGAGTCGAAAAGGAAGGTAAGGAGATCGTACTTACCCAAAAGGAATTCGCTCTCTTGGAATACTTGATCAGAAATAAGGGAAGAGCTTGCAGGCGAAGCAGAATCATAGAAACTGTCTGGGACATGCATTTTGATTACGATACCGGGGTGATTGACGTTTTTATCAATTCTCTGCGAAAAAAACTGGGCTTCAATAAAGAGGACAATTATATTCAGACTATCCGAGGTATAGGCTACATGGCCCAAGAATAATGACACTGAACTATAAAAACAGAATTTCACTCCGCCTTATCACGGCCTCTGCGTTGATTGTGCTGATGGCATTCCTGTTGATTTATTTGGTTGTTCATTGGACTATATTGAAAAGCGTTGATGAAAGCCTATCCAACGAAACCAAGGAGCACCAAGGTCAGATTTCCATTGTCGACCAAGCTGTGCGATTTATCCACAAGGGAGAGTGGGAAGAAAGAGAACATCAACAGGTCCAATTCAATCCCATTTTTATAGAAATTGTCAATGCACAAGGTGTTTCCTTGGACAAATCACCTAACCTGGGCAAGAATCACCTTATTTTTAGGCCGGACTTTTCCAATCCAAACCAAGGCTATAACGTCAGATTTGATGAAATTGATGTCCGGCAAATGCAAATCGGCCTAAAAAGAAAAGAAGAAACGGTGGGATACCTGTTGGTAGCTACCTCTTTTGAAAATGAAAGCCGGCTATTGAGAAACCTCCAAAAGATTCTCTTTCTTTTATTCCCATTTATCCTCCTATCCCTATTTCTGATTTTGAGATTTTTAGCCGGGAAAAGCATTCAGCCAATTCTTGATATCACGGAAAAGGCCAAAAATATTTCCCGTCAAAACCTGAATCAACGTATTCCTCAGCCCAAGCATCAGGATGAAATCATGGAATTGTCGGTTGCCATCAACAAACTTTTGGAAAGACTCGAGAACGCCATGGAGAGAGAGCAACAATTCACCTCAGATGCCTCGCACGAACTGCGCACGCCATTGGCTGTTCTGAAGGGAAACTTTGAGGTCTTGGTACGCAAACCAAGAAGCCCGGAAGAATATGTATCCAAAATCCATACAGGCTTGGATAAAATCAATGAAATGATTGATATACTAGACCAGTTATTGATACTGGCTAGACTGGAAAAGGAAAAGATAACGCTGCATGAAGTGGATCTGACCTACTTGATTCAGGATTCAGTGAGGCATATACAGGAAGTGCAAGCCAATCGAGAGATCCTTATTGAAAATCAGCTTGGGAAGCCAATCTATGTATTATCAAACGAAAAGGCACTTTCCATCATTTTTCACAATCTTTTCGAAAATGCCCTCAAATATTCTCCAAAGGAATTCCCTGTGCGGGTTCGATTGAAGGAATCGCCAAATGGCATTGAAGTTGACATTTGTGACGATGGGATCGGCATCGATGCAGCACAAGTAGCCATGGTTTTCAATCCGTTTTTCAGGGGAGACAGTACCCGGTTAGGAAGAATTCAAGGAGTCGGTCTGGGCCTATCGATAGTCAAAAAGCTATGCAATGACCTCAAATTGGAAACCCGTATAAAGAGTCAAAAAGGAAATGGCACCACGTTCACGTTGCTTTTTTCTAAACCCCTTCTGCAATCTTAAGCAAATCTTAAGAATTCCTTAAGTTGCCCCTAAGATGCCTTGGTTAGCTTTGGTCTTCAGAACCAAGTCATCATGTTAGACAACATCATACGCTGGAGTTTAGGGAATAAACTTATCGTATTTCTCTTTATCCTTGGCCTTATTGGCTTTGGGACTTACTCACTGACACAGATTCCCATAGGCGCTGTTCCCGATGTAACCAATAATCAGGTGCAGGTAATCACCACTTCCAGAAATCTTTCGACCGAAGATGTGGAAAAATACCTGACCTATCCTATTGAATTGGAAATGGTGAACCTTCCAGGGGTAAAGGAAATCCGCTCCATTTCCAAATTTGGACTTTCGGTAGTGACCATTGTTTTTGAAGATAAGGTAGGCACCTACCTGCCCAGGCAGTTGATCGCAGAAAAGATCAAAACAGCCGAACAAAATATCCCTCCGGGCTTTGGGGAACCCTTTATGGGGCCCATCACCACCGGCCTTGGGGAAATATTCCAATACATCATCGATGTAAAGCCGGGATATGAGGATAAATACAGCTTAACAGACCTTCGAACCATTCAGGATTGGATCGTTAAGAGGCAGCTTTCCGGAATACCTGGGGTGGTAGAAGTAAATACTTGGGGTGGTTTTTTGAAGCAATATGAAGTTGCCGTGAGCCCAGAGAGGCTAAAAGCCATGAATATTGACCTGACTCAGGTATACAGTGCGTTGGAAGAAAACAATGCCATTGCCGGAGGAGGGTACATAGAAAAAACCAACGAATCATTTTTTATACGGGCCGAAGGCCAGGTAAAAACCTTGGAAGAAGTCGGACTGATTGTGGTAGATACCAGACAAGGGATGCCCATCTATGTACGTGACCTCGCAAAAGTAGGCTTTGGACATGCTAACCGCTTCGGAGCCATCACGGCAAATGGTCAGGGTGAAAAAGTACTTGGCCAGGTTATGATGCTCAAAGGCGCGGATTCCAAGGCTACCATAGACCGGGTCAAGGCTAAATTAGATCAGATTGCACCATCGTTACCGGAGGGAATCGTTGTCAATGGTTTTTTGGATAGAAGTGACCTTATAGATAAGACCACTTTTACCATTGCGGAAAACCTGATACTGGGTTGTTTAATCGTGGTATTTGTGGTGGTTTTATTGCTTGGAAATTTTCGGTCGGGTTTGGTGGTTTCTTCCGTCATTCCCTTGAGCCTCTTTTTTGCACTGTCCATGATGTATGTCTTTGGCGTCGACGCCAATTTGATGAGTTTGGGCGCGATTGATTTTGGGATCATCATTGACGGCGCGGTGATCATCGTTGAATTCATCGCTTTTCAGCTTAGCGCCAAGTATGGTTCATTTGTGGGACTATCCAAGAGAGAAGTACAGAAGCAGAAGGATAAGATCGCCATGGACAGTGCCTCCAAGATGATGCATTCGGCTGTATTTGGTCAGATTATCATTATCATCGTTTTTATTCCCATACTTTCCTTATCCGGGGTAGAAGGAAAAATGTTCGGTCCCATGGCCCAGGTTTTCAGTTTTGCCTTATTGGGAACCATGCTGTTGGGCCTGACTTACGTGCCTGTCGTATCTTCGCTTTTCTTGAAGGCTACAGATCCGAACAAAAGAAATATTACCAATAGGCTGATCGATTGGATCAACAGCCTATATCAGCCCTCCATCGAGTGGGCATTGGAGCAGAAAAAGACCGTTTTGGCCATGGCCATAGCGCTTTTGACAGTCTCTTTTGGAATTTTTTCGAGAATGGGAGCAGAGTTTATTCCTACGCTGGATGAAGGCGACTTTGTCATTCAGCCGGTTCTCAAAACCGGAACGACCTTGTCCAATACCATTGAAATTACCACAGAAATCGAAAGAATCCTCTTAGAGTTTCCAGAAGTAGACCAGGTAGTCAGCAGAATTGGAGCTGCTGAAATTCCTACCGATCCCATGTCCATGGAGGAGAGTGACATCATTGTAACCTTAAAACCCCGAAAAGAATGGACTACGGTATCTACCAAAGATGAGCTGGCAGATGCATTTAAAGAATCCCTCTCGGTAATTGCAGGACTGGAATTTGAATTTACCCAGCCCATAGAGATGCGATTTAATGAGCTGATTACTGGGGTTAGGGCCGACCTGGCGATCAAAGTCTTTGGGGAAGACCTCACGATTCTCAACCAAAAAGCGAAGGAAATCGAGGCTGCTATCCAAGGAGTGGAAGGAGCCGCAGATATTATTGTGGAAAAAACCGCGGGTCTGCCCCAAATGAAAATAGTGTATGACCGGGAAAAAGTCGCCAAATACGGCATCAATATCAGTACGCTTAATGATATTGTCACCATGGGATTTGCGGGAAAAACCGCCGGAACGGTGTTCGAAGGGGAGAAACAGTTTGACCTGGTTATCCGATTTGCCGGAGAATTCAGACAGGACCTCGAGAATATCCGGCAAGCAACCATTAACCTTCCAAACGGCAGTTCTCTGCCCTTAAGTGAATTTGCAGCCATTTACCTGGACAAAGGACCCGCAAAAATCTCGCGGGACGGATCCAGGAGGAGAGTGGTCATTGGCGTCAATGTAAGAAACCGGGATCTGCAGTCGGTAGTGACGGATATTCAACAAATTATCCAATCGAAAGTGGAGCTACCGGAAGGCTATTTTATAGACTATGGAGGACAGTTTGAAAATCTCAACATGGCCAAGGCGAGGCTACTTATTGCCGTTCCGATCGCTCTTGGCCTGATATTTCTGCTTCTGTTTTTTGCCCTCTCCTCCATCAAAGAGGCACTGATGATTTACACCGCCATACCTTTCTCGGCGGTCGGAGGAATATTACTGCTTTATTTGAGGGGAATGCCTTTCAGTATTTCAGCAGGAGTTGGTTTTATCGCCCTGTTTGGGATGGCCGTTCTTAATGGCATCGTATTGATAGAGCATTTCAAAGAACTCCAGAAAGAAGGCATTCAGGACATGAAATCCCTGATTTTAAGGGGAACAAAAGAAAGACTGAGACCCGTGCTGCTCACCGCTGCAGCCGCAGCCATGGGTTTTTTGCCCATGGCTATCTCCACTTCTGCCGGAGCGGAGGTTCAGCGGCCTTTGGCAACCGTCGTGGTGGGAGGACTGATATCGGCCACTCTCCTTACCATGATTGTGCTGCCTGTATTATACACCATGTTCCACCCTAGCAAAAAGAACCATGAACTTCCTGTATAAGACAATCTACCTCCTTTTGGCCTTAGTTCTTGCTTTTCCTGCCGATTCCTATGCCCAAACGGCTGCATTAAGCCTGAATGATGCCATCGAACAGGCCCTACTGCAAAACCTCGGTCTGAAATCTGCTCAACAAAAAGTAGAAGCGGCCCGTGCAATGGTTCCTATGGGATTTAATTTGGATAAGACCGAGGTATTTTACCGCCATGACCAAAACGACATTGCCGAAAATGGCTATGCCAACCGAGTGCTGGGTATCGGTCAAAGCATGCAATTCCCCACCATTTACGCGAGTCAACGAAGGGTCTTTCAAGATATCCTATTGGTAGAGCAGCAGCAATTTTCCCTCACCCAAAACCAGATCATCAAGGAAGTCTCGCAGACCTACTATACCATCGTCTATCTGCAAAAACTCGAAGACAATTACCGCTTTCTGGATAGCCTCTACCAGCAGTTTTCCCTTGCAGCGGAGCGAAGGTATGAGCTTGGGGAAACCAATTACCTGGAAAAACTCACTGCCAGGAGCAAAATGCGTGAACTCGCTGTGAGGTTGGCACAAACAGGGGAAAGCAAGGCCCAAGCCTTTGTCAGGCTGGAACAATTGATCCAGATGGGAAAGGATATCGAGATTCCAGAACAGGAACTTTTGCCCCTTCCTATCCAAACCATGGATTGGGAAAATCATCCCGGTATGCGGTATTTCCAGGAATCCGTTAATCTGAAAGAAGATAATCTGTACCTGGAAAAACAGCGCCTATTACCGGATCTCCATGGGGAGTTTTTTAGGGGAACAAATACCGGCCCAAATGCCAGGGTGTACCCCGGATTCCAGGTCGGGGTTTCGGTTCCGCTTTGGTTTGGTGCACAAAAAGCCAAAATCAACGCTTCCAAGTTTGAGCTCTCCGAGGTCAGTTTGGCATCTGAGAATTATTCCTTTCAACTTGAAAATAAAAGAAAGCAGCTTGAAATCGAACTACGCAAATTTCAGGAAGCCATATCCTTCTACAACGACGAAGGGAAGCAGCTCAGCAGGCAGCTTGTTACACAGGGCGATCTGGCATACAGAGGAGGTGAAATCGACTTCTTCCAATACGTCCTACTCATCGAGAACTCAAGAAACATCGAAGTTGACTACCTGATCAATCTGCAAAGTTATAATATGACTGTTTTGGAGATCAATTACCTTATCAATCCCTGAACTATGAAAACGCATTCTCACCTATCCTTCCTTTTTGTTCTTTCCCTGCTTGTTTTATCGGCGTGTGGAAAAGGCAATGATCAATCCATTGAGATCGATCAGGAAGGAGACCCCAATGAAATCATCATCAACCAGGTGCAGTTTGAAAAGGCCAAGATGCAGTTGGATTCCCTTGCTGACCATGTTTTCGCGGATGCAATCCTCACCAATGGAACGGTCAGTATCCCCGCCGAAGGGCGCTTTGAGGTAAGCTCCTATTTTGGCGGAAATATTGTTGTTTTCGATTTGTTGGTAGGACAAAAGATCCAAAAAGGACAGGTTCTTTTTACGATTGAAAATCCGCAGTTTGTTCAAATGCAAAGGGACTATTTGGATGCCATGAGCCAACTCTCCTATCTTAAATCGGATTACGAGCGGCAAAAGACACTTAGGGCAGAAAACATTTCCTCCCAAAAGAACTTTGCAAAGGCAGAATCGGACTACAAAAGTACCTTGGCCATCACGGAAAGTTTACGAAAGAAGCTCCAAATGGTGAACATCGCTACTACCGAATTGGATGCCTCCAAAATCACCTCCAGGGCAAATATCTATGCTCCCATTTCCGGCTATATTGAATCCATCAACGTCAATCAGGGTACCTATTTAAACCCCTCCGACATTGCCCTGTCTATTATCAACAAGGACCATTTGCACATCAATCTCCATGTTTTCGAGCAGGATGCAGTCAGCCTGCAAGCCGATCAGCTGGTCACTTTCTACTTGCCTGACAATAAGTCCAGGGAGTTTAAGGGGAAAATTTTCCTTCTTGGTCAATCCATCAATGAAAAAAGAATGCTCAATGTTCATGTTCACCTTGATAATGAAAAAGAGGGAGAATTGCTTGTTCCGGGAATGTTCATCGAAGCGAAAATTGGCATTAAGAGTAACAAAAAAACGGCACTGCCAACTTCTGCTGTCATTAATTCAGATGAGGTAAACTACGTACTTGTCTTGGACAAACAGGAAAATGACCTCTATTATTTCCAAAAGGTCAAGGTGGATATAGGCCTGCAGGATGACAAGATGGTGGAAATCCTTAATGCAAACGACTTTGATACCAACGCCCTCTTCCTTACTAATGGGGGATTTCAGTTGATAAAATAAGTCGTCCTGCACACATTCGATTCCCCGGCTATCACCTCCATTCGTCCCGTTGTTTACGCTATTCCGGCCATCATCCCTTTTTCTGCAATAGGGAACCACTGCCGGCATTCGTAAATCTGAGAGGGTTTTAT
Source organism: Lunatimonas salinarum (assembly GCF_017811155.1). Classification (GTDB taxonomy): domain Bacteria; phylum Bacteroidota; class Bacteroidia; order Cytophagales; family Cyclobacteriaceae; genus Lunatimonas; species Lunatimonas salinarum. Next base: position 22,561 of record NZ_JACVCV010000009.1, read on the forward strand.
CCCGGACAAAGGCGAATAATCGAACAGTTTTTTTTACATTGTCAGGTATGACAATTTTTAAAATATATGGATTACAAGGGTCTCAGTGATGAAGAAGTAATTGCCAGCCGAAACAGTTTCGGAACGAATGGCATGGGTGATCAGGCTAAAAATCCGGTTTGGGGGATTCTACTTGAGATTATTAGCGAGCCCATGTTTATTCTTTTGGTCGTGGCGGCTACAATTTATTTTTTGGTAGGGGAAAGTACGGAGGGAATTATCATGTTGGTTGCCCTAGGCTTGGTTTCGGGAATTTCTTTGGTCCAGGAAAGAAAGAGCCGTAAGGCGGTGGATGCCTTAAGGATGTTGTCAAGCCCAAAAGCCCGGGTATATAGAAATGGTAAGCTGATAGAAATCCCAACCGACGAGATCGTGGTCAGGGACCTGATTCTGGTGGAAGACGGTAACCTGATTCCAGCAGATGCCAGAATCATCGAAGCGCATGATTTTTCGGTAAATGAAAGTATCCTGACAGGGGAATCCCTTTCCGTTGCGAAGGATCACCTTTCCGCGTCGCCCCTTATTTTTCAAGGAACTTTAGTAGACAGCGGAAACTGTATGGCCGAGGTTCAGGCTATCGGGAATAAGACCGAGCTGGGGAAAATCGGAACCAGTCTGGAACGTATCGAACAGACCAAAACACCCCTTCAAACCCAGATAAAGCGTTTTGTCAGGAATATGGTCGTATTCGGGGCCATCGCATTTTTATTGGTATGGGGAATCAATTACCTTCTTTCAGAAGATATTCTAAGTGCGCTGATGCAAGGATTAACGCTGGCCATGTCCATCCTTCCTGAGGAAATTCCGGTTGCCTTCAGCACATTTATGGCTTTGGGTGCCTACAGGTTGTATAAAAGCAGCATCATTGCCAAAAGCCCTTATACCGTCGAAACACTGGGGGCGGCCACCGTGATCTGTACCGACAAAACCGGCACCCTTACAGAGAACAGGATGGAACTTAGGGCTATCTTTGATTTCCATTCAGATAGCCTTCAGAACTTCACCGAAGGGAATCCGGTATTCAGTCCAGCCTTGGAGTATGCTTTATGGTCTTCGGAAATCCTTCCTTTTGACCCCATGGAAAAATCCATTCATTCTTTTTACAGGGACCTAGCTCCAATAGATGAAAGGGAGAATGCCAGCATGCTCCACGAATATCCGCTGAGTGGAAAGCCACCGATCATGACCCACGTATTCCGAAAGGGAAGTGGTGAGAAAGTAATTGCGGTCAAAGGAAGTGTGGAAGGAGTGATGCGCCAATGCCAACTGACGGAGTCGGAGAAACATCGGATTAATACCCGGGTGGAAAATTTTACAGCCCAAGGATATCGGGTGTTGGCCGTGGGAAAAGCCGATCCGGAAATCGCCCAATACCCCCAAACCCAACAGGAATTCGAATTTTCTTTCATTGGGTTACTGGCGTTTTATGATCCACCAAAAAAGAATATTCCCGAAGTCCTTCAAAGTTTCTACGACGCGGGAATTGATGTAAAAATGATCACGGGAGATTATGCTCAAACCGCCTCTTCGATCGCTTCTCAGATTCGCCTGCATTCGCCTGATTCCGTGATTACCGGTGAAGAAATCATGTCCCTAGATCCTTCGGAATTGAAACAAAAGGTAAAGCAGTACACCGTTTTCGCCCGAATGTTTCCCGAAGCCAAATTCAGGATTGTGGAGGCTTTGAAGTCAAATGGCGAAGTAGTGGCGATGACGGGAGATGGAGTCAACGATGGTCCGGCGTTGAAAGCAGCGCATATTGGCATTGCGATGGGCAAGCGGGGAAGCGAAGTGGCGAAGGGTGCAGCAGCGCTGGTACTCATGGATGATGACCTTGGGCACATGACCGAGGCAGTGGCCCTGGGAAGAAGAATTTACGAAAACCTAAAAAAAGCCATCCAATACATCGTATCGATCCATATCCCCATTATTCTGATTGTATTGCTGCCTTTGGTGCTTGGTTGGGAATACATCAATCTCTTCTCGCCCATCCATGTCATTTTCCTTGAATTGATCATGGGACCTACCTGCTCTATCGTTTTTGAAAATGAGCCGATTGAACCTGATTCCATGTCGAAGCCTCCCCGTAAGGTAACTCAGACTTTTTTTTCCTGGCCCGAACTCTCGATTAGCGTATTACAAGGGCTCATGATTACAGGGGCCTGTCTGGGGCTGGGGTATTGGTTGATGAAGGGAGGGGAGTCGGAGGAGACTGTCCGCACAGTAGTCTTTGCTACGTTAGTATTCAGCAATATCTTTTTAACCTTGGTCAATAGGTCTTTCCATCATTCATTCCTAAAAACCTTGAGGTATCCCAACAAGCTCATTCCGCTGATTCTCGCCACCTCACTTTTTTTGCTTGTGATTATCCTAACAGTGCCCTTGGTTCAATCTGTTTTCGATTTTGAGGCTGTAGGTATGGATACCGTATTGCAAGCTTTGGTAGCTGCGATAGTCGGAGTTTTTTGGATTGAGGGTTGGAAGGCATGGAGAAGAAGGTCACCCAACTAGCTTACCCACTCAAACGAGGAAACCGCTTCCCTCCCCAAATACCTCGACTTCCTGTGCGGTGTTCGCTTTTTTACTTGTCTATAATTGATTTTCAATGGTCAGAACACGTAGCCAATCAGGATGATTTTTGGGCAGTTGGATGATAATTTTTTACATGAGGTCCCAAAAACAGGCGCGCATAGATGCGCACTAAGGCGATACCTCCGAAAATAAAGCTAACGGCCTGTATGGACGCCAAAACATACTGATCTGCATGTATATGACTGAATAATAAATCCACTCCAACAAAAGTGGGACTAATCGGAAATCCCATGACACCTAATGTCGTCAACAGCAGGAGCAAGGCAAGCTTGGGATATTCATACACATGGCCATAGTATTGGTTTAGGTCGAAATAGGCAGGCTCGTGCTTCCGTAGTCGATCGATAGCCCAATAACCGACAATCCCGGCGGCGACCACACCGCTGAGGTAAATCATCGTTTGGCTATAATCAAAACTTTCATTGAATGATACGGCTAATGCCATCCAAAAGTGGTGCGCCATCACTAGCATCCACGCCAGCCTAGGGTATTTCCTTTCAGAGAAGGCCTTGAAAACCATCATCAATGCCATCAGGCCGAAGAATCCCGGCAGAAATCCAAGGATTGGCGCGGGGATCCGTTCCTGATGGAAGTAGGCGATCAGGCCCACCCCATAGAGGGGCAGGAAATACAAAGAGAGATTCTTGGGAGTCAGGAAATCCAGTTTTCGTCCAAGACGTTTAGCTGGGTTGAACACAAGGCTATTCAACATTTTATCCAGATGCCATTCTTTGAGTGATAAAACATAGAGGCTTAATTCCAACCTTTTGGGGAACGTATCTTCCAAGGTGACCTCACGAGGTTTGAAATGGTAAAACTGGTCCCGTATCAGGTAAGCAACTACCGAAGGTGATACCAAAAGCTGATACGTGCGCAAGAACGCATTGCCTGCAAAGTGGATCATGGCCAAGGCCTGCAAGCCCAAGGCCACTTCCACAAACATGATTCCTATCTGTGCAATGGAAGCATAAGCAATCTGGGTTTTGATGGTGGACTGAACCCTCGCAATCGGATAAGCGATAATGGCTGTCCCCAATCCCAAAAGGCCAATAAAGATCCTGGCTGCAAGTTGGTGTTCCCAAAAGGGAAAGGTCCTCAACAGCAAAAATACCCCAAAATGTACCGATAGCGATCCATAAAAAATAGCAGAGGATGGGGTAGGTCCTTCCATGGCCCGAGGCAACCAAGAGGAAAAGGGAAGTTGTGCGGATTTGGCCGCAGCGGCTATGCCCAGGGAGATAGCGATAAATAGCCCAATGCCCTCATGCGAGGCCAATTGGTCTGAAACCAACGCTGTATCTAACAGCTTGATAAATGTGATGTTCTCGTGCCATAGGTGATGACTCGCCCACATCGCCAAGATGATACCGATATCCCCAATACGGTAAATGGAAAAAACCTTTACGGCATTTCTGACCGGCAAATACCGATCCCGGTAAAAAGCAATCAAAAGGAAAGAAGAAATGCCCAACATTTCCCATCCCAAAAACAAGGTTTCAAAATTTCCGGCCAACACTGTCAGATTATAGGCAAGGAAGAAGAAAAGCAGCGTATTGAAAAACCGCTTGTATCCCTCCTCCATATGCATATAAAACCGGCTGTATCGGGTGATCAAGAAAGTAACGAATGCTCCCACCCAAAGGTAAACGGCCGAAAGGGAATCAAAATAGAAGTCTAGCAAGAACTGGTAGCTCCCGTTGTTGTATAGCTCCAATTCAGCGATATTGACCGGCACCATTCCTTCGAAAATCCAATAGATGGTGTAGCCGGTTATTCCCAGCAGCTGCAAACTTACCGCGGCGAATGCCAGTCTGGAAAAATGATTTTCCCCGTTATCCGGCAGTATCAGAGAGATCACAAATGCCAACAAAGGCAATAAGACGAATATGCTCATCATCACTTGATGTTCCACGGCTTAAGCGATTAGGTAGACGGGAAGGTTTTCAGCGGTGGATTCCAGCACTTTTTCTAGGTTGTCAACATACGCTATGTCCGAAGTAATGGGCTGATATTCCACAAATGCCCCTGCTTTAAATACGTACGCTTGTTTATTCTCCGGATGGATACACACTAGTTTCACCCATTCATTCACAAACCATTCATAGGTAGGGTCATGCCTTTGGATGGTTTTTAGAAGTACCTCCGGGTAGTGTTCTACCGTTATCAAAATTCGGAGTGGGTCGTGGATATTGACCATCTGAAGGGGCAATCCTGTGCGCAGATCGCCATCCATACCATTCGCTACACCGATCAATCCCATTACATTGTGGGGCAATTTACTTCCCGCACCCAATCGGTGATTGTCTACTTTTGAAAAATAATATTCTAAATTAATTCCCCCACATACGGGAGCCACTGCTTTGAGAATGCCAAAAAGGTAGGCTCCCTCTGGATCAATAAGGTGATCGTATGAATTCAGAAAGGCGCGTTTATCAAGAAAGAGATGTCGGTTATTTTCCCTTTTGCCTACCACACAGAGCGCATTGGTGGCGTGGTTCCATTCAGGTCTGGTTACAAAGAGCGACAAAGCCCTCTTTTTTACCTGCTCATGAATCCTCTTCGCATCTTGCGTGGAATCTATGGTATGGAAACGTCTGGATCTTTCTTTCGCGTTGTAATCAAGGGCAATTTCGAACGTCTGTAGATTTCTCTCATGAAGTACTTTATTGGACGCAGATAATGCTTCCAGATCATAAAACTCCATTTCATCGCGGGTGGTATCATGTAGCCCTCCGATAAATTGGGTACTTTCAGGAATATGGAGACCTCTTTTTGCCAGAATTTCTCTTACTTCTGATTGGTTTCCAATAGCTGCGGCTACACGGGCGTTGACCGAACCGGATCGGCCGGAACAGGCCCCACAATCGTATCCGGCGTAATGCGTATTGTTTAGTGAGCTGGCACCATGTCCTATCACGTAAATCAGTGGTGCAAAATCCCGCACCAAACCGATACTTTTCAGCAATCCTTCTACTGCATCGGCCATTTCGGAAACGGTAAAACCTACCTGCATACCGTGATGGGTGTGTTCAGGATCGGTGCAGGAAATGCTCAGCTTTCCGTTAGGATCCATATGGTGAAAAGATGATACCATTGCAGGTGTCTCAGAAGGGTAAAAGATGCTTTTTGCCATTTTTAAAGCAGACCAAAAGCCCATCGTTTGTGAGATCGCCCAGCCGCCAAAGATTCCTTTGGAATGCTTGCTAAAGTGGGCATCCTTTTTATGCCTGATTTTCGATGCGGTTTCTTTGATCACATGTCTTGGGGTCACCGGTGCAGGGCATACTTTGGTCATAAATTTGCCGTGTTCCGGCTGGAAGAAAAAAGGCAGGTTGAAGAAGCCTGCTGTTCCGTAGGTTTGGGCATCAGGGGCAAATCGTTCGACATACCTTCTGATGGAACAGGATCGGTCATCGATACAGAACATAGCCTGAAACGAAGGTGCTTTATTGAAGTCGGCCGCATGGCTTAGCTGTAGGCCTCTGATGACCTGATCATAGTAGGACCATTCCATGGCCTCCTGCCAAATTTTGTGTATTTCAAACCATTCACTATTTTCGACTGGCGCAAAAAGTGGGCTCATGGCTTCGTCAATATACTTTCCTAGGGCAAACCATTTTTCTCCCCTTTTCCGATCCAATGCATCGATTTCCAAGATGCACTCTAAAAAAATCAAGTCATGAAGGCTCACTTTTCGCTTATCCAAAAGCGACTGTTCTTGGTGTTCCAACACCGCCACCATTCCAGACCAGCCTGGATGGGCGAATTGTTGGTCAAACAGGTACTGGGCGAACCATTTTTCGTCGCCGACCAACAGGTGGAGTAAATCCGATAACTTGGTGTTTTTTCCAAGAAGTAGGTTTCTTGCTCGTTCACTCTTGACGATTGTGCTGAAACTGTTTTTTTCCAAAGACCTGACAGCCGAAAGTAAGCCCTTTGATTCTACCGGAAATTTCCAAATCGCAATTCCCTGATCCAAGTAGGAACTCACAAGTCGAAAGAGTAACTCGTGTACCTCTTTATCTAAGTTTAGGTTGAATACATCTTTCCACAGTTTTCGGATTCTGCCAACCTTCGGCTCAGGATATTCCTGTACCGGACTGTTCAATAAGAGGTTGCTCCAATAGGCCAGCTCGTCCTTGCCTTTGTGTTCGGTGATCACCCGCTCTAGAATTAACGGGTTGATTTTATGTTGGGCATAGAGTTGCCGGAAGGTAGCTAGGTTCCAGTAAACCTTATATCCAAAATTTTCAGCAGCCAATTGTAACGCTTGATGGAAAGGCAGATGTTGAAAAGCATGCAGGGTATTGTGATGCACAAAGTCTTTTAGTGGAGACTGCGCTGGAAGATAGTGACTTAGCTCATGCAAAACGTGATCTAAATCGAATGACACGGATTGCGCCATAGGGGTTGCGTTTACATAATTTGAATAATAAACCAAGGAGACATTTGGATACTCCCTCTGTCATGTAGATGGTTAGGATTGTGTCCCCTGCCAGCCACTATTTTTTGTGGTCGATAGGTTCTCTCATCCTGTACACTAAAGCATGAATGAGCCTCATCGTTAGATACCCATCCATTCCAGTACGTTAGTAATTACTGACTTTGCCGGAAAATGAGCTTAGAAGCAAGCTTTCAATCCCGGAGTACAAAGGTAGTGGCAAGCCATTGGATTTCATTGTGATTGAGATCACAGGAGCCGCCTATTCTAAATTTGGTTCAGGCTTTTTGTACGTACCCGAATTTTCAGCTATCTTTCACTAATAAACAAATCGAAGCAAAAGTGCCACCTTTGATATAACCTAATGCAGCATTCCAACGACTACAGCAGTTTATTTTTTCTTAGTCCTTTGCCTGCGTTTGTCTACGATGCAAAGACTTTTCAGCTGATTGATGTCAATCCCGCAGCCCTTTCCCACTATGGATACACCAAGGAGGAATTTCTTTCAATGAGCCTCAAGGATTTGCATGCGTTCCAAGAAGGGGCGGCCCACTTGCCCGTTCCGGGGGAAACCGACAATTCGCATGAAAATATTTATTTTGGGGTATTTACTCATCAAAAGAAGGATGGTAAACTAATCAAGATGGATATCAATGGGCACCGGCTGGAAGTGGCCGGACGGCCCTGTGTCATGTTGCTCGCCCAAGATGTCACCCAACGGGAAGCTGAAATCCTGGCGATCAAAATGTCACAAGGAAAGCTAGAGGCTGCTTCGGATATTGCCAATATTGGATATTGGAAGCTCGAGATGGATGCCGACACGTTGACTTGGTCCGATAAGGTTTATGAAATTTGGGGCAGAAAGAAGGAAACGTTTACGTTAAATTTTGATTCTTTCTATGCGACCATACATCCCGATGATCTAGCGCAATTTGACAGGGAGCAGGAGGAAACCTTCTCGGGAAGAAAGGACTTGAATTTTGCCCATCGAATTCTATTGCCGGATGGCAGGGTGCGGTGGGTCAGCGAAATAGGCAGGTTGAATAGGGATTCAGAAGGCCAGCCAATTGCGTTTGAAGGCATCGTCAGGGACATTACCGACGAGATGAACGAGAACATCGAAAAAGACCTATTGAGCCGGATAGGGGCGGTTTTTGGTAAGTTTGATGATTTGAAGGAGGCGTTATATGAGATATGCCAACTGATTAATCGGGTAGGCGGGTTTAGTTTTACAGAGGTCTGGCTTCCAACGATTCACGGGGATAAATTGAAGATGTCGGCAAACGCGGCGGGAGACGATGCCGGATCACTTTTTTACCGATCGAATTTCAAAGGCTATGAGTTTGCCTTGGGTCAGGGATTACCGGGAAAAGTTTGGGAGGATTTATCTGCCATCTATTCTGATAAGCCGATTGAAGCACCTTTCTTCGTCAGAAGGAGGGAAGCACAAGAAGCAGGAATAAAGACAGTATTAGGCATCCCCTTGCTTCAGAAGGGCGATTTAATTGGCGTGCTGATGATAGGCAGCGCACAGCAATTGTCCAATGTACAGCAGTATCAGCCTATTTTGAAAAGATTGGAGGTATACCTGGGATCAGAGATTCTGCGAAAGCGTATGGAAAACGAGCGCTTACACGTGGTCGAGTCCTTGCCAGACCTAGTTGGCGTTTTGGATTTCAACGGCATGATCCTACAAATAAATTCCGCTGGTCGGCACATCATGGGTTATTCGAATCAGGAGATTTTGGGAAACCCGCTCTTGAATTTTTTGCATCCTGAAGACAGGGAAAGGCTTTTGGGTGAATTGCAACGGGTGCAGCTTGGCGAGTCAGCTTTTAGATTTGAGGCCCGAATCATCCGGCAATCCGGGCAGATAGCCTGGCTTGCGTGGAATGGAAGCGTATTTTTTGACGACGGAATTATCTTTACATCTGCAAAAGACGTCACTGAAGAGAAAGATTTAAGGGAATTAATCAGCAATGCGTCTGAACTTGCTCAAATTGGGGGGTGGTCCATAGACTTGTTAAACTCCAAGCTTGTGTGGTCAAAGGAAATCCACCATATTTTTGATACAGACCCAAACACCTACCAACCGGACTTTGAATCGTCCATTATCTTTTACCGCAAGGACTACATAGACCATGTCAACAAGGCGTTCGAACAGGCTACTGTTGATGGTCTCCCCTTTGATATCGTGGCGGCCATTGTCAGTGCTGCCGGCGCGGAGAAGTGGGTAAGAATTATCGGAAAGCCGGAAATACTGGATGGTAGATGTGTGCGATTGTTTGGTAGTTTTCAAGACATTACCAGCCTAAAGGCTGTCCAACAGCGGCTGGAAGACATCAACAACGACCTTCCCGGTGTCACTTTTCAGTATTTTTTATTTCCGGACGGTAGTGGTAAGCTGGAATCGGTGAGTCGTGCCAGTGAGGACATTTGGCAGATGACGCCGGCTCAATGCGAAGCGAATAGTAATTTGGTATGGGATCAAATTAGAAAAGGTGGTGACTTCGAAAAGCTTACCCAAGATATTCGGCATTCTATGCTAAACCTTACCCAATGGCATAGCCGGTGGCGCAATGTGTTGCCTAATGGAAAGTTGCGCTGGCATGAAGGGTTTGGTACTCCCTACAGGCTGTCTGATGGAACCATTTTGTTTAATTCGATGATATTCGATATCACCGAAGAAGTGAAATCGGCGAGGCTTTCAGATGAGATGGCTGAGCTGGCAAAAATAGGTAGCTGGGAAATGGGCCTAACAGCCGAAGATGGTTCCGAATCCATGTACTGGTCTCCGATGGTGAAACGCTTACTGGAGGTAGGTGACGATTATCAACCCTCGCTGACCGGAGGCTTTGAATTCTATACAAAGGAAAGTGAGGAAACGATCCGTTCGGCAATAAGCCGGCTGATAGAAGAAGGGGTGGAATTCGATGAGGAACTGCTACTCATTACGGCATCTGGAAAGGAAAAATGGATACGCTGTATCGGAAAGAGTGAAGTGGTAGACGGAAAGCGAACAAAAATATTTGGAAGCTTTCAAGACATCCATAGCATGAAGACGACCCAACTGCAGGTCAAGGAGATCCTCGGCAGTATCTCCGATGCGTTCTACGCTGTAGACAGGGATTGGAATTTTACCTACTTCAACCGGGAGGCTGAAAATTTACTTGGCAGAAAATCCGAAGAGCTTATCGGAAGGAATATTTGGGAAGAGTTTGCACCCGCAAAAGGCACCTATATCGAAACCATTTACCGCCGGGTGGCGCAAAGCGGAAAGTCAGAGAGATTTGAATATTTTTATCCAGGAAATACTTCCTGGTATGAAGTCACCACCTATCCATCGGGAGGGGGTATCTCCAGTTACTTCAAGAATATTGATGAGCGCTTAAATAGCGAGCAGTTGCTTCGTCACGCATACGAGGAAAAAAACCGAATTCTGGAAAGCATCGGAGATGCCTTCTTTGCCTTGGATCAAGACTGGCAAATTACGTATTGGAACAGCAAGGCAGAGACGTTGACCGGATTGCCGCGTGAATCGATGGTAGGAAATGACTTTTGGGAAAAGTTACCGGAGGTGAACAAATTGCCGTTTCTAAGCGAATACAAGGATTCACTGTTAGCCAAACGCCCGTTGTCAGTAGTGGAATATATTGCTTCTTTTGACCAATGGTATGAGGTGAATATGTATCCCACTCCTGACGGAGTCAGTGTTTTTTTTAGGAATATAACCGAACAGAAAAAGGCGGACGAAAGACTGCTTTTGAAAAGCAAGCAGCTGGACATCATTGCGGAAATGAACAGTGAATTGCTGAGTTATGACGATTGGTATGAAGTCATTGCACGGGCATTTGAAAGAATTTGCAACACTGTTCATGTAGACCGAATATATTATTTCCAAAATGCCCGGAACGAAAATTCCGGAGAAATGGAAACGAGTCAGCGCATGGAATGGGCTAAAGCAGGCGTAAGTGCCCAAATTGACAACCCTGCCCTTCAGAATATACCTTTTTCCTCGATCGAAGATGTAATAGCCCCACTTACCAATGGCCAGCCCTACCAGGCGATTGTGCGAACGATGCCGGAAACTAACGCCAAGTCGTTGCTGAATGACCAGGAGATCAAGTCCATTCTGGTGCTCCCTATTTTTCTGAAAAACAGCTTTTGGGGCTTTATCGGATTTGATGATTGCCACGAGGAGCGGCAGTGGAGTGTAGATCAGATTATTTTTCTTAAGACGATAACCGCTAACTTGTCGTCAGCGATCGAGTCTAACCAAGCGCATTTGGAGCTAGCACGTGCCTATGAGGAGCGGAGCCTTATCTTAGAGTCCATCGGGGACGCTTTTTTTGCAGTTGACAATCAATGGAGGGTAACCTACTGGAATGCTCAGGCCGAGCGCTTTTTGGATAAGCCTAGAGAGGATATTGTAGGGAAGATTCTGTGGGAGGAGTATGCAGATGCGTTGGGTACGAAATTCTACCGCATGTATTACGAAGCGAAGAATACAGGGAAAGTGGTGTCTTTTGAAGAGTATTTTGAACCCATAGACCGGTGGTTTGACGTTACGGCCTATCCGAATGAATTGGGGCTTTCAGTATTCTTTAAGGATGTCACCTTCCGAAAGAAAACGGATATTCGGGTTAGAGAGGCCAACGAGCGTTTCGAAAAGGTGGCGCAGGCCACTACCGATGCCATCTGGGATTGGAATATTGCCGAAGACATCTATTTCCGTGGCGAAGGATTTGAAAAGCTGTTTGGGTATCAGGTAAAGCGAAGTCTCCGGGAGCGGGATTTTTGGAAGGACAGCTTCCACCCCGATGATCTTCCTTTGATTAAAGACAGCTTGGCAGCCGCCTTGGCCGATCCTACCCGGGAATTTTGGCAAGCAGACTACCGCATCATCCACGCCAGCGGGGAGTTGAAATATGTGACAGACAAGGGAATCATTATTCGAAACGCGGCGGGTGAACCTACGCGCATGGTGGGAGCTACAACCGATATTTCGGACAGCAAAAAGCATGAGATTGAACTGCGGGAAGTCAATGAACGGCTGGTAAAATATGCGAGGGAACTGGAGATTTCAAACGAACAGCTTGAGCATTTTGCATTTATCACCTCGCATGATCTGCAAGAGCCATTACGGATGATAACCAGCTTTTTAAATCAACTCCAAAAGAAATACCAGCATCAACTGGATGAAAAAGCGCATCAATATATTTATTTTGCCGTGGATGGCGCCCGGCGGATGAAGCAAATAATATTGGACGTGCTAGAGTTTTCGCAGGCGGGGAAGCTGGAAGAAACAAAAGAGCTTGTCAGCTTGAATGAATTGATGGAAGAATACCGGGCCTTACGGAGAAAGTTGCTGGAAGACAGGGATGCCAAGATTGATGCAGATAATCTTCCGACTGTCCTGTGTTACAAGGCACCCATTACCCAAACATTGCACTGCCTGATTGACAATGCGATTAAGTATGCCCGAGAAGGTGTGCCCCCACAAGTCACCGTTTCGGCGCTGGATATGGGTGGTTTCTGGCAAATTTCGGTGCAAGACAACGGAATTGGTATCGAGCCTAGGTTTTTCGATAAAATATTTGTTATTTTTCAACGCTTACACAACCGGAACGCCGAGAGTGGAAGCGGAATTGGGCTGTCCATCGCCAAGAAACAGGTGGAATCATGGGGAGGCAAAATATGGGTAGAGTCTCGGCCCGGTTTTGGAAGTACGTTTTACTTTACGGTGAATAAAAAATAGATGAAGAAGGCACATATTTTATTGGTAGAGGACAACGAAGGGGATATCGTCCTCACGCTAGAGGCTTTTGAGGAGAGTAAGCTCCTAACGGATGTCAGTGTGGTAAAGAACGGAAAGGATGCGTTGGACTTCCTGTATAAGCGAGGTGCGTATATTAGCGCAGAGCGACCGGATCTTATTTTGTTGGACATCAATCTACCAATATTGAACGGACACGAAGTGCTTCAGGAAATCAAACAAGACCATGATCTTCGGACTATTCCGGTGATCATGCTTACCACCTCTTCTAACCGAAGAGATATCAACAAAGCGTATGAGAATTACTCCAACAGCTATGTGACCAAGCCCATTTCCATGGATGAGTTTTTAAAGGCGATTTTGCAGATTGAGGAGTTTTGGCTTCAGCTGTGCAAACTGCCAACTTGACCTTTACGTGGAATGGAGCCTTTGGTCGTGTATGGCATTCATTATGTGTCGATTACTAAAATTATGGTAGGCTATGAATGTAGATGATTTTTATTTGGCGGCGTTCCAAGAGGCTGAAAAAGGCTATTCCGAAGGAGGCATTCCCATCGGATCTGTGCTGGTACATCAAGGGCGAATAGTAGGTCGGGGGCATAATCGGCGGGTACAAAACGGCAGTGCCATCTTGCACGGGGAAATGGATGCGCTAGAGAATGCCGGGCGATTGTCTGCTTCCGTGTACCGAGAATCTGTACTCTATACGACGTTGTCTCCATGCCCTATGTGTACCGGCGCGATTTTGCTGTATAAAATTCCCAAGGTAATCATTGGTGAGAACCAAAGTTTTATGGGCTCAGAGGATTATTTGAGGGCTCAAGGTGTGATTGTAGAAGTCCTAAATCATGCACCAAGCATTGCACTGATGGAGAAATTTATCAAGGAGCGTCCCACATTGTGGAATGAAGATATAGGTGTATGAACCGAAACAACAACCGAAACAACAACAGAGGCATAGTACAATCCTTGAATTAGCCGTACATCACTGATGGAGGGAAATTTCTACCGGGTACCTCGGAAGATTACATGCAAAAAACCTGAGTAGAATCGGTCCCCTTTGCCGATGCGATCAAAGGGCGCAAATTGGATTTCATGATACAACAATTACGGGAGAGGATGCTTCCCTTGCTTATTGGAGGCATTTTAAGTGTAAGTATATATTCTTGTGGAAATAAACAAGAAGAACAAACGCAGCAGGCCAAAAGAGAGATCATTTCCGTTCCTGACCGCATTGAGGATATTCCTAGCCTAACTGGGGCTGAGTTAGCTGAAAGGTATTGTTCCAGTTGCCATCTTTTTCCTGAGCCTGGCCTGCTTGATAAGAAGACCTGGGGAGAATATATTATCCATCGTATGGGCCATTATTATGGCATTTATGAGGCAGCAGATACGCGCGCCGGTATCCTCGAAGGTGGCAGGGCAGGCCAGTTTGTGGAGCAGGCCAATTTGTTTCCGTTGCAGCCGACCATTGACACGCTGCTTTTTGAGAAGATTCGAACCTACTATTTACAGAACGCACCTGAAGCCTTGCCTATACCTACTAGGGAAGCAATCACGGTTGGTCTACCGTATTTCACCGTGAAAAAGCCCCCTTATCGAGCCAACAGCCCAATGACTTCATTGGTTAAGATAGCGGCACCAAATAAGGTTTACATCAGCGATGTAGGCCGTTCCAGTTTGTCAGTGATGGATCGGAATTTTTCAATCAAACGCAATGCACCGGCGAGAGAAGGGGTGTCCTGGGTTTTCGAATCGGGAGGTGAAAGCATGGCGTTGGTAATGGGGACTTTTAATCCTACCGATATGAATATTGGGTATTTGATGACGTTGCCCCAAGAACGTGGAGGAGACGCACGAATACTTGCGCAGGATTTGCAACGACCTGTTCACGTTGATTTGGGAGATTTGGATGGAGATGGGCAGCTAGAAATCGTTATTTGCGAATATGGCAAACACACCGGTGCCCTCTCCTGGTGGAATATGGATCCTACCGGGGTATATCGCAAAAAAGTACTAAGAGCGCAACCGGGCGCCACGAAGGCGTATGTGGTGGATTGGACCGGCAATGGCCGCAAGGATATCGTGGCGTTGTTTGGTCAGGGTGATGAAGGAATTTTTGTCTACCATAATCAAGGCAACGGAAATTTTGTCGAAGAGCGGTTGCTCTCCTTTCCACCCAGTTATGGGTCCAGTTACTTTGAATTGGTGGACCTGAATGCCGATAATCATTTGGACATTCTTTATACGGCCGGAGATAATGCCGATTACGACCCCATTTTAAAAGACTATCACGGGATACGGATTTTTGAAAACGATGGGACAAATCACTTCACAGAGACGTATTTTTATCCGCTAAACGGTGCTTACAAGGCCATGGCGGCAGACTTTGATGAAGATGGGGACTTGGATATTGCAGCGATTTCGTTTTTTCCCGATTACAAAGACCGGCCAGCAGAGAGCTTCGTTTTTCTGGAAAATGATGGGAATGGAGCGTACTCGGCTGCTACCTTTCAGGATGCTGCGCAAGGGCGTTGGATTGCCATGGATGTGGGGGATGTAGATGGAGACGGGGATATGGACATTATCTTGGGATCTATGGTTTTTGGAACAGACTTTACGACGTATTTTGACCGCTGGGCTAAGAACGGCGTACCTTACCTGATTTTGGAAAACACCACCAAATAAACTGCCAGATCAAAGGCTCGTCTCGTAGAGGATTAAGGCGTATACAAAGTACCTCACGATTCTCCAAAGACTATTGATATAGTAGGTTCGGGAATCGACATTGCCCGCCCCACTGAGAAGTGCGATAGCGGAAAACGGCAGTGGCGTCAATGCGGCCACCACGATTAGGTAACCGCCATAGCGCTGCAATTGAAGCAACGAGTTTTGTAGCCAGGTTCTTCGAATTCTGACAAAGAACCTGGTGTTGCGGATCCATCTCCCCAAGTTAAAATTGAACGCCCCGGCCAAATAGGAGATCAGCGAAAGGATGCCTATAGCGATGAAGTATTGCCCGAGATGGCCGGTGCGTAGTGCCCATAGCATAAATACTTCCGGTGGGATTATCCCGAAAAGTACTTCTGAGGTGATAAAGATAGACAGCACCAAGGATATATTGTCGTAGATGCTTCCAAACCAAACTTCCCGTTCGTTGGCAGGAAATGCTTTTTCGAAAACCAAGAATCCGATAATCAAAACAGCCAAAAAAAATAGGCCTTTAAGAATTTGTCGTATCAAAAATGTCCGCCTCTCCTGTTTTGATATTTCCATCTGGTAAAGCTATAAATTCTGCTTGCATCTGCCAAAAGCAACCTCCGAGCGGCAAAAATCTATTCGTTTGAAATGGGCAAGTTAACGGGATTTTTTGTGGCTTTTATTTGTCAGGTTCTGCAAAGGCCCTCAGATCACATTTAATTTTTGGTTTGATTTGGTTACCTTCGTTCTTTCATCATAACATAAAACAAACATGGAAGTTAACGGAAAAGTTATACAGGCATTGGATGAGCAATCAGGAAATGGGCGCAATGGTGTCTGGAGGAAGAGGGAGTATATCATAGAAACAGGGGGTAACTATCCCAAGAAAGTCTGTGTAGCAGTATGGGGAGATAAAATCGATCAGTTCGGCATGCAGGTTGGCGATCAGGTAAGCCTGGGTGTAGAACTCGAAAGTAGGGAGTATAACAGCAAATGGTATACAGATGTAAAAGTTTGGAAAGCGACCAAGAATGGTGGCCCTTCCACAAAGGAATCGGCGAGTGCATCCCAGCCTGACGTGACTAGCTTTCACGATGAAAGTGGAGACGATATTTTACCCTTTTAGTTTAAAAGTATACTTGCTCACCTTTCCCATTTCACTTGGCAGCGGAATGGGGAAGGTTTATCCATCTTTTCAAAATCACTTTTTATGGAGGTGTTCCCTTAGGCCATACTCGTATTTGATTCCCTAAGTAAGCAATAGGAGTTGGTGTATATTTAAACAGGCTTATATTTCCTTCCAGCCTTTTTCCTCGATTTCGCGTGCGCTTTCTTCTACTTTAGCTTTCAGGTTATGCTTAAAATGTTCCAGATTTTCAGAGACAGTGGCGTCATAGGCACCGACGATAGAGGCTGCCAAAATCCCGGCATTTCTGCCGCCGTTCAGGGCCACCGTGGCGACAGGTATTCCTGCGGGCATTTGAAGAATGGACAGGATGCTGTCCCAGCCGTCTATGGAGTTGGAAGATTTCACAGGCACTCCGATGACGGGCAGCGTAGTCAGCGAGGCAACCATGCCTGGTAGGTGCGCTGCACCGCCTGCGCCTGCCACGATGGTTTTTAGCCCACGCTCCTTGGCCGTCTTGGCGTATTCTATCATCCGAATAGGTGTTCGATGTGCCGAAACCACCGTAAGTTCATAGCTTACTCCCAGTTCTTCCAGTACCTTGGCTGCTTCTGCCATGATGGGTAGGTCTGATTTGCTTCCCATGATAATACCTACGTCTACGCTCATATCAGGCTTTGATTTTAACGGTTTCTTTTAAGCGGAGTGCTTTTTCTTTTAACAAGGATCTGTTCTCTTCCAAGATGGTCAAATGGCCCATTTTTCGAAATGGCTTGGTTGTTTTTTTACCATAAAGGTGCATAAAAACTCCTTTTTCGGCTAATACAGCATCCATGCCTTCTACGATCGCGTCTCCGGTAAACCCTGCTTCTCCGAGTAAGTTTACCATGGCGGCAGGGCAACGGGCTTCCGTATTCCCTAGCGGCATATTGAGTACGGAACGTAGGTGCTGCTCAAATTGCGAAGTAAAGTTTGCTTCGATGGTATGATGCCCGCTGTTGTGTGGTCTCGGGGCTATTTCATTGATTAGCAATTCCCCCGTCTTGGTGACAAACATTTCCACCGCAAGAATTCCCACCATGCCCAAATTCTGTATGGTTGCGATAGCAAGTTGCTCCGCTTCAGTGGCAATCTTCACAGAAATATCTGCTGGAGAAAAGAGGAACTCGACCAGATTTTGCTCGGGGTGAAAGGCACACTCGACCGGGGGAAATGTACTTATCGCGCCTGCCTCGTTTCTGGCTACAATTACAGCCAGTTCCTTTTCAAAGTCCACGTACTTTTCCAGCAGACCGGGCGCATCAAAAGCTTTTTCCAGATCCTCCGCGGACTTTAGCAGTTGTACGCCCCTGCCGTCATACCCCTCTTTGCCTAATTTGTTTACGGCAGGCAGAAAATGTGACTGCTTGTGAATGTCTTCCTTATCCGCTACTAGTACAAAGTCTGCGGTGGGAAGGTTTTTTTGCTTATAAAACTGCTTCTGGCTGCGCTTATCTTGAATGAGTTCTATGATGTGGGGCTGAGGAAATACCTTTTTTCCTTCTGATTCCAATCGTTTGAGCGCTTCGGTGTTTACGTGCTCAATCTCGATGGTGATCACGTCGCAGTTTTTTCCGAATTCGTATACCGCATCAAAGTCTTTCAGGTTGCCTTGGGTAAATTGCTGGCAAATATGTCTGCAAGGCGCATTTGCGTCTGGATCCAAGATGTGGATCGTGAGGTTATAATTGATGGCCGATTGGATGACCATCCGGCCGAGTTGACCTCCCCCCAATATCCCCAAGGTCTTTTGTTGGTAATTTTCCTGTACCATGCGCTGATTATTCTTCCAAATGCCACAAAAATAAGTATATAAATGGAAATGACCACCCGAATTCGGTCTCCTCTCAGCTATTTCGAGCTTATCTCCTACTGATCGAATGTTATCCCCATGAGTTCCATCAGTTTGTGGGCATTGAAATTCGGACAGCTTCCAGATTTTATTTTATAGTCAAACCGAATCTCTTCCTGCTCTATGGTGTGGTGAAAACTCCTGTTCATGATGCCTTTTAGCTCGTTTTCAAGCAGGGTCAACTCCATATCATGTGTGGAGATTACGCCCTTTGAGGAGGTTTTTAACAGCTGTTTGATCAACGCCCGACTTCCCGTAACCCGGTCATCGGTATTGGTACCCTTGAGGATTTCGTCCAATAAGAAGAAAACAGGCTGCTCTTTGGCTGTCTCTCGCAGGAGTCCTTGTATGCGGCGGAGTTCTGCATAAAAAGAACTGACACTTTCACCCAGATTATCCGAATTTCGCATGCTCGTATAAAGCTGAAAGGGCCCACAAATGAACACATCTGCAAGGGGGTTGAGCCCGATGTTGGCCATCACCAAGTTGATCCCTAAGGTACGCATGAAGGTGGTTTTCCCGGACATATTGGAGCCGGTCAGTAACACGATTTGTTGCCCGTCAGAGAGCGCAAAATCATTTCCTATACACGCACTGGGACGAATTAGTGGGTGGCGTATATTTCTTACTTCCAAGGTTTCGGATTCGATCCATTGGATGCTTGCAGCGTTGCCTTCTGATGCAGTGAACGCGGCAAGAGAAATCAAGGCTTCCCATTCGCAGAATGCCTCCTCCCAACGTTTAACGTGATTTCCATAGGTGTTTTTCCAGTTTTCTAACCGGTAAAGGACCCAAAAGTCTACCCAAAATAAGAGGTTAAATATCAAATACAGTAAGTTGGAGCGGTTTTGTACGATGAAGCTTTGCTTCTCCAGAGATTCCAACGCTTGAGAAGCTTTAACTTGGGTATCCGAAATGGGTGCTTGCAACTCCTTCAGGTAAGGATGCGAAAAGGAAGCTTCTTCCAGTAGGTAGGCCCATGACTGATAGGTTTTGAGGTCGCTTTCGCTTGGTATGACCTTCATGGAAAGCATCAATGGTTTAAAAATCAATCCCAGCATTAAAATCCCTGCTAAGATGAACATGCCTAGGTAGGCGAAGGGAAGATTGAACCATAATACGGCTATAAGCAAGGTGGATCCTAACAACGGCCCTAAAATAGCAGGTAGCCAGTACAGGTTTTTCCAATAGTTTGGATGGGATAGCCATTTGAAAAGGCCCGTCTTTGGTTTTTCTTGGGAGAGAAACGCCCTGCCAAGTCCTTCAAATTTGGTAAGAAATTCCGGAAGGCGGCTTAACTCAGCCACGGCACCATGGCGGTAGGTAGCAGTTTGCGGATTCGTAGGGGCTTTTAACCAAGTTGCCAGCAGGTTTTTCCCCCCCTTGGAAACCGTGTGGTTAAGTAGCTGAAATAGCGAATGGGGGCCAAAAATATCTAAATCTGCTGCAAATGGGTGGTCTTTTTCCAAAAATTCCTCACCGCGGTAAAAGGAGCGCAGATCCCGCTTTGCCCGTAATTCCGATTCTCCCTGCATTTGGCTCAATGCCTGTAGGAATAGCTCCTTGTCCTTTTCTTGGTTGTGCTTTTTTATCAAAAAGATAAAGATGAAACTCAACGGTACAGATAGCATCAAAATGGTGGATCTATCGGTAATCCCTACGACCAAGGTTGCTACCAAGCCCAAAAACACGAACACACGCAAAATACTAAGAAGGAAAAGCGTTTTTCGGCAACGTGTAAGTTGACTTCCCGGGTCAAAAAGGCTAAAGTCTATTTTCATCTGTTTATAATTTGTTCTTTAGCGGTCAGATGGAATCTCGCACGAATTTCAATCGTCCCTCCGTGTGTCGCTTGCGTCGTGCTCGATTTCATGTGTTTATGATTGATTTTTTAGCGGCACAAGCTGCGCCGGTTTATCTGTATGCCCCCCCCAATACAGACTGGAGATGATACCCAGTATTCCCTGCAAACCCAATACATCTACCAAAGAATGGCATCGACTCCTTTTCCGAAACGTATTCAAAAGGCATTAAATGCATCAGAAAGGAATCGCAAGGTAACGATATTCATTCATCTGTTGTTGCTTTTTGGTATCCATAACGTATTTCTCCTCCCTGCCTACATTAAATGGGTCCCGAGTAGATAAAAGGGAAACCATATTTCTTGGAAAACTGGTTTTATCGTTTTTAATCATTCACCTGCATGGTGATTTCATAAAGGCTACCCGCTGTTGGAAGGTTCAATTTAGTGCGGTTTATTTAATGCAACAATGTTGCATTAAATAAACCTTTAGCTATCTTTGTGTCGCTTACCGAGTCGTACTGTTATCCTCTTGATTATGCATAAAAAGGTAATATTGTTTATGCTCCTTTTTTGGGGAGCATTGTCCGTTTTGGGCCAATCTCCCAACACCGCTAACCTTTGGGGCGTTTTTGGACAGACGCGTTTTGTAGAAAAACTAAATAGAGAGCACAACTTATACTATTTGTATCCGACCTTTCAGCAGTCGCTTAGGGATTTGGAAGGCAAAGAACTGGTGCTATCAGGTTTTTATATACCGCTGGAGGTAGGTCCAACCGAAGCACTTATCCTTTCCAAATTTCCTATGGCAGAATGCTTTTTTTGCGGTCAATCTGGTCCAGAAAGTGTTGCTGTGGTGTATTTAAAAGAAAAATCTTCAAAGAGATTGAAGATGGATCAAATAATTACGGTAAAGGGCACGCTAATACTGAATGAGTCGGATGTAAACGAGCTATGCTTTATCCTAAAAGAGGCAAAAATAATCGGATATGAATAAGGTAAATAGGTTTAGGAATCTGCTAGTAACAAGGTGTAGTCAGGTTACTTTCATACTGTCTGCTTAATCCATTTATTATTGCCCTCACAGGGATTGCAGCCATCCATTAATTCTCATGTTTTCAAAATTGTTTCTTACCGGGCACAACTTGTCCTAGTTTATCAAGAGGCTTGTTCGATATGCAGGCTCGATTTCTTCATTTCAAAACAGTACGATAGCAAGAAATCATTTTGTTATTTATGCCCATTTTTGAAGTATGCCTCCTGTTTGACATTATAAATAAAAATAACAGACATTTTATTTGGTAGGAACGACATAAAATAAGCTATTTAAAAATTCCGAATATAATTTTTTGTATTTCGAAAACACTTATATGTTTTGTTAATTTTTAGAACAAAATACCTTCTTATTTTTTATGAAATTAGGTTTTTCTCCGCTAATTTCATAATGAAAATAAACGGTAAACGCCTTTCAAAGGGTAAGGTGATGAAAGCTTTCCTAACATATTTCGGTACCGGAATTGTACTTTTCTCATTTCTGCTAATGGCGTCCTGTCAGACAGCAGAAGGAGATTTGATCAGTCCCCCGGATATGATTCCGGCCGAAAGAGGCACGGAAGTTTTGATGATCTTCGAAGAGGTAGACTTGATTGCACTTTCATTGGTACAACAAGAGGTAGCAAACGGACGGAAGATTCAGCCTACACTGGAACACTACGGAGATAAGGTGACCCTTTCCAGAAATACCGCTGAAAGGTCGGTAACCGTTGAGTTTGGAGAGGGCAGTGAAAGCGATCGGGGCGTTAAATTCAGGGGCGTATTCAAGATGTATCATCCCCTTAATTTTTGGGCCAAAGGCAGTTTTTCGCACATTGAGTTAATTGATTTTTACGTAGATGGCGTGCGAATCACTGGAGATAGGATGTTGAACAATATGGGCTTTGAGGTGAGTAACAAGACACTTACGTTCGAAGCCAATATGGAGAATGGTACGGTCACTTGGCCGGGAGAAGAAGCCGTTGATCTCGACTATCATCATAGGCGAAATCTGGAAGTAGCTTCTGTAAGTGGGAAGTTAAGATTCCATCTGACCGGCAGGACAGAATTGAAAGACCGATACGGGCGTCGATTGATCGCTGAGGTAGTCAAGCCCATGGTTTTTCAGGAAGACTGTATGGTGTATGGAAAGCCAGACCCATCGAGCGGAAGTCTCTTGGTCTCTAGAGGGAATGAAGAAAAGATGGTCAAAGACTTCTTCAAAGATTGTAACTAGACGGTTGGTTGGTGATTGGTAAAGACAGCTTACTTTTTGAATCATTTTTAGTAAAAACTATCGTGCAGGAGGTTGTGGCGATGTGTAGTTGGCAGGGCAGTAGGCAGAGGCGGAGTAGGAGTCGGACTTGTGAAGTGGAGGGAAGTGAAGATGTATTGGAAAGATAGTTTGATAGTTGGTTATTTTTTTAAGTAGGGTTTATCCGGAGCCTCTTAAACGTGGTAGTGTGGAGGCTCCGGTACTTTTTCCTAATTCTTACAGGTTACTTCTCCCGCTGTTGGGTTTCCACCTTCAGCTTGCCCTCTGGAAAGATATGATGAACGTCTCGCTGTGGAAATGGAATTTCAATCCCTTGTTCGATAAATACCTCATTGAGTCGCTCCATATTGTCCCAATAGACAGGCCAAAGGTTTTGGGTATCTGTCCAACATCGAATGGTAAGATCCAACGAACTGTCACCAAAGTTGGTGAAAACAACGATAGGTTCGGGATCTGAATGAATGCGCTCATCTTCGGCGAGGGTATCCAAAATAATTTTCCGGACCTTTTTGATATCTGATCCATAGGCAATGCCGACAGCCATATCCACTCGCCTAGTTTCTTTTTCTGAAAAGTTGGTGATATTATTGTTTGCTAGTGTCCCGTTCGGGATCGTGACTACTTTGTTGTCAAAGTTACGGATCGTCGTATAGAGTATATCAATCCGCTCTACTGACCCAAGGGTGTTTTGGGCTTCAATGGTATCGCCTACTTTAAAAGGTTTGAATACCAGAATAAGAACCCCTCCTGCAAAGTTTGACAAGGATCCCTGTAAGGCCAAACCAACCGCCAAACCTGCTGCACCTAAGACAGCGATGAAAGCAGTGACTTCAACGCCTACCGTCGACAATACCGCCAAGATTAACAATACGTAGAGTACACCATTTAGGAAGCTACCTAAAAAGCTCGCCAAAGAAGGCTCTATTTCATATTTGACAAACAATTTGTTCACTGCCCGAATGACAAACCGGATAACATATTTACCGATAAAGTAGGTAAGCAGCGCTAATAGGGCTTTTGGAATAGCGATTTTTGCAAAGGCGATGCCTTCTTTGATCAGCGTTTCCATCGTAGATAGGTCTAAAACTTCTTCCATAAATATGTGTATTAAGGTTTAACAATTTAAAACTGCGCCCGCTGAAGGAAGCTAGTTCATTTTTATTCTCTTACAACAAACAGCCTGCCACTAAGACGCCCCTGCCCAAATGGATCCAATTTTGAGTAGCATATGAGAGAATGGACGATATGCCGCGTGGTGCTAAATAGCTTGATCCTCCATGGTTTTTGCCAAAAATTGCTCCAAGTACACGAGTGTTTCATTTGGTTTTTCAAACATTCCCATGTGCCCAGTTCCTTTTAATTCAAGGTAATGGTCTACCCAATCGCTGTGTTTTCGACTATTCTCCAAGGGCACGGCAATGTCCCATTCTCCTGCAATCATTCCCTTCTTAGCGGCAATATTTTTCAACACTTCGGTGTTATCAGATCTATCCCTCATCGCTTTCGTATAGGCGATCAACACTTCCACGGGGATTTTTCGGGCTTCTGCTACTAGTTTCGCTATCGTTTCCGAAAGCTCTTCCTGTTTTTCCTCAGGGAACAATTGTGGTAGAAAGGAATCGACAAACACCCTGGATCCATGTTTTTCCAAAAACACTACCGTTTTATTACGCGTCTTCTTTTTTTCCTCATTGTCGGGAAAGGCGGTAGAGTGAAAGAGACAAAGACCTTTCAGGCGATTGCCTAACTGCTGCGCCAACGCCAAGGAAACATAGCCTCCCAGAGAATGTCCGATCAAAACCGGATCGGTAATAGGGACGTTTTCCATCCATTCTCTTAGTTGGCTTGCTACCGCTTCCAACGAAAATTCATCAGTCCCGCCTAATGGCGAATCACCAAAACCAGGCAAGTCAGGACAATACACCGTGTAAGCGGTTGATAAGGAAGATTGGAAGGATTCCCACATTTCCTTCGACTCACAGAATCCATGAAGCAAAACAACCGCAGGACCGTTTCCTTTTTTTGTATAAGCGAGATCAGGCATATTTCATGAGAAGGTTCAACATGGCGCGGTCTAACTTTTCCCCGTACCAATCTTCGTAGGTAATATCCGTTCGTCCTGAGTTGAGTACCCCGAAAGTACCCGAGAACTCCCATATTCCAAATCCAATGCCGTTTTCATGCAGGATATCCAGCACGTCACCAAACCAAGCCAAAAAAACCTTGTGGGGTGTTTTGTTGTAACAGCCACATTCTCCGCAATGAACGCCCACACCCTGTTTAAGGAGTTCGATCCAAGGGGCGTAGTGTTTTTCCAACTGTTCCCGTCCATAATAACTGGTATTATGCTCTCCGGGCCAAATCGGATCAATCAGCGCATCTGGGTCTTTGTATACCCAAGAGGCTTTGTGGTGTGATATGTGCATAGGAAAGTAGCCTCGGCAGCTTTGGGAAAGGTCCAAATCGGCAAATTCCGGAACGGCCATCCCGCCGCCGCCATTACCGTCTGCGATGACCAACCGCTTTTTGTTGACTCCCTTGATGGTTGCCAAAGCGGCCTTTGCGACTTTCCGATATTCATCTACCGGGACTGGCCCGCCCGGTGAATGCTGGTCATTTGGATTTTGCCGTTTATAGGGTTCGTTTACCAAATCAAAACTCAACTTCTTCGAAGAAATATTTTTGTACCTTTTGGACCACATTTCCCAGTGTGCGCAAAACGCCTCTAAGGCTTCTTCGTCCTCCCAGAGATTAAAGGGCTCTATAAATCCCGCATTGATGCAAAATCCAGGCGCCCGGTGCAGGTTTAAGCTGACGTGCAGGCCATATTTATGACTCAAATCCACCAATCGGTCTATTTCAGCCAATCGCTCCTCGTCAAAGTTTAGCACCTCATCGGGCCGAATGGGCCTAGATCGGTCAAACTGTAGGTAGCTGGGGTAGGATATAGGTATTCGGACGAAATCAAAGCCCCAATCAGCCATCCATTTGAGGTATTCTTCTTTGTTTTTTCGACCACGCTCCATCTCAGGAGAAAAAAAGTCCAACAAATTAAAGCCGCGCCATCTGGGGAGTTTGTTTTTTGGCTTTCTGGCAGCCTGTGCAAAGGAATTGCTCGTTAGGCCAAGTCCTATTGCCGTGGTGGCAACGGCTGCTTTTTTGAAAAAAACTCTACGGTTATTGGGTTGCGATTTCATGAGGATAAAGTGGTTAGCTTAACATAAGTTCTAACGAAAATAATAAAAAAACCCATAACCGGCTAAACCCGATGAAAGTGCGGAATACACCCTCAAAGAGCCCTGCATTAGGTTGTACCTAGCGATCTTTTCCTAGTGCCTGGAAGCAACAGGCTCCAATAACTTCTTGACCGAAGCTGCTATCCCTTTGGCATCGAATCCGCATTCCTCGTGCAATTGTTCTTGTTCGCCGTGTTCGATCACCTTGTCCGGAATACCCAACCGAACTACTTGGCTGTGGTAATCGTGATCCGCCATCCACTCCAATATCGCCGAACCAAAACCACCTTGCAGGCAGCCATCTTCCACCGTCACCACCTTGCTGAATTTCCGGAAAATTTCGTGCAGCAGCGTTTCGTCCAACGGTTTCACAAAGCGCATGTCATAGTGTGCGGGGGTAATGCCCTCTTTTGCTAAGATTTCGGAGGCACTGGAGACGTAATTTCCGATGTGTCCGATGGTTAGAATGGCAACATCTTCCCCCTCTTGTAAGCATCTGCCCTGTCCTAGGGGAATTTGCTCCAGCGGTGTTCTCCAATCCGTCATGACACCCTGCCCTCTGGGATAGCGAATTGAATAGGGGCCGTTGTACAGCGTCGCTGAGTACATCAGGTTTCGAAGATCCTGTTCGTTCATGGGTGCGCTGACCACCAAGTTAGGTATGCAGCGGAAAAAAGCCAGGTCGTAGGCACCGTGGTGGGTAGGACCATCTGCCCCGGCGAATCCTGCTCTATCTAAACAGAAGATAACCGGTAATTCTTGTAGACATACATCGTGAATTACCTGGTCGTAGGCACGTTGCATAAAGGTACTATAAATATTGCAGAAGGGTTTAAGCCCCTGAGTAGCCAATCCTGCGGAAAAGGTCACGGCATGCTGTTCAGCGATGCCCACATCAAAGGATCTTTCCGGAAAAGCATTCATCATCAGGTTCATAGAGGAACCGGATGGCATCGCGGGAGTCACCCCAACGATTTTATCGTCTAGCTTTGCCAGTTCGACCAGCGTATGGCCAAAGACATCTTGGTATTTGGGAGGCTGCGGGGTGGTATGCACTTTTTTTGCAATGACACCGGTAATCTTATCAAACTTGCCAGGGGCGTGCCATTTGGTTTGATCCTTTTCGGCTGGTCCGTATCCTTTTCCCTTCACGGTTACGCAATGGAGAATTTTGGGTCCGGGAATGTGCTTCAAGTCATTTAGGATTTCTACAAGGTGGTTTACATCGTGTCCGTCTACCGGGCCGAAATACCTAAGATTTAGCGATTCAAACAGGTTACTTTGTTTTAAGAGAGCGGATTTCACCGCTCCTTCCACTTTCGACACCACGTCTTGGGCACTAAAACCAAATTTACTGACCTTTCCTAGTAGATTCCAAACTTCGTCTTTCACCTTATTATAGGTACGGGAAGTCGTAATGTCTGTAAGGTAATCTTTGAGCGCACCCACATTGGGATCTATGGACATGCAATTGTCATTGAGAATGATGATCAGGTTGCTATCAGACACTCCGGCATGGTTCATCGCTTCAAATGCCATTCCTCCCGTGAGCGCTCCGTCTCCGATCACAGCGACATGTTGGCGGTGGCTTTCACCTTTGTATTTGGATGCCATGGCCATGCCAAGGGCGGCGGATATAGACGTGCTGGAATGTCCCACACCGAAGGAGTCATATTCACTTTCTTTGCGCTTCGGGAATCCTGACAGGCCGTTATAAAGGCGGTTTGTGTGAAACCTGTCCCTTCGCCCGGTTAGAATTTTGTGACCGTACGCTTGGTGACCCACATCCCAAATCAGTTGATCGTCCGGCGTGTTTAGCACATAGTGCAAAGCCACGGTCAATTCCACTACACCCAGTCCCGCACCAAAATGTCCGCCATATACGGAAACCTGATCGATAATAAACTGCCGGAGTTCATCACAAATTTGAACCAATTGATCCTTGCTGAACTTCTTAAGGTCATCGGGAGTTTTTATTTGGGCGAGTAGCTTTCCAGGTTGAATTTGCATGCTAGCGAAAGTTCTTAGTAAAAATTATTAACTTCTATCATCGGTTAATGTTTTTCGTTTCAGGGCAAAAGACATGAAATCCCAAGCCGATGCTGTAATTTAATCAGAAGAACGCATATTTAGCTAGATATATGATATCTTTGATTCTAAATCTACGCACAAAATTAGCAATTTATTAGAGTATCCAGTGAGTTTTGAAATCAAATTACCGCTTTTTGAGGGGCCTTTCGATCTGATGCTGTTCTTTATAGAGCGGGATGAGTTGGATATCTATGATATTCCCATTTCAAAAATTACACAGGATTTTCTCGATTATATCCACGCACTGGAAAAAATGGAAATCGAAGTAGCCAGTGAGTTTATCCTCTTTGCGGCTACCTTGATGAAGATCAAGTCCAAGATGTTATTGCCCCGACCCGAACTGAACGAAGATGGCGAGGAAGTAGACCCGAGGGAAGAGCTAATTCGGCATTTGCTGGAGTACAAAAAGTACAAATCGGTAGTGGGTGAATTGGCGGAGTTAGAGGAAAAGCGGCTTTCCAAGTGGAGCCGTGGAAACGTCTTGCCAGAATTAAAAAAGCTGGCAAAGGTGGACGATGTCGACGCGGAGTTGCAGGATCTGGATCTCTTCAAATTGCTAAAGGTCTACCAGAAGCTCATGTTTCGGTATTCCGCAAGGGCAGACGACACCAAACACACGGTGATCCAGTATCCCTACACGATCGAACAGCAAAAGAATCTAGTTTTAGATCAACTCGTGCAGCGTCCTCGAATTCCTTTCAGTGAGTTTATCGAGATGAAACCAGATAAAATATTTGTCATCTACACCTTCTTAGCTATTTTGGAACTGCTTCAACTGTCTTTGGTCACGATTACGATTGGTGAGGGGTTTAATAACTTTTGGGTAAAAAAGTTAGAAGCTATTCCCGCATAAATTCCCTATGAAAATAGACAATAAGGAAATTTTTAAGACGCTGAATCCAAACAAAGTCTGGGTACCAGTATTCATCGGGTTGCTGATCGTATTCTTGATGTTTTACCTGGATCCTAATGTCAATTCCCAAAATTTACGGGGTGTTTTTGACGCATCCATCCCATTTCTGCTGTTAGCCGGGCTATTCATCTTCCTACGGGATGCCGGATATGTCTATCGAATACGCGAGGTCACCGATAAGCACCTGACCTGGACCCGAGCTATTTACGTCATCATTCTGTGGGAATTTGCCTCAGCAGTTACCCCGTCGATCGTCGGAGGTACGGCAGTTGCGGTGTTCATTCTCCATAAGGAGGGGATTCCGCTGGGCAAGGCACTGGCATTTACCATGCTTACTGCCATCATGGACAACCTGTTTTTTGTGATCGGTGCGCCGATCATCCTGTTTTTTGCACAGGGGCACATTTTCCCAGAAAGCAGGGTCTTGGAGATGCGCCTTGGCAATAGCCTTCAGTTTTTGTTTTGGGCTAGTTACGGACTCTATGCCGTATACTCCCTGCTGATGGCCCTGGCCTTGTTTTATCGACCAAGGGTATTCAAGTGGATTCTGCTAAGGCTTTTCTCCATCAGGTGGATCCGCAGATGGAAATACAACGCCCACCAATACGGAGATCAGATTATTGAAGCTTCCAAAGAATTAAAGGGTAAAAACTTAAAGTATTGGCTCATCATTATCTTTTCTACTTTATTCATTTGGTCTTCTAGGTATTTGATGCTGAATGCGCTGATATCCGCGTATGAACACTTGGACGCCTTTGAGCATATCATCGTTTTTGCACGTCAGATTATCATGTGGATCGTGATGATGATTTCCCCTACGCCGGGCAGCAGTGGAACCGCAGAGTTTTTCTTTTCCCAGTTTTTCAAAGAGTTCCTGACCGGTTACACCTTTGTGACGAGTATTCTTTGGCGGATGTTTTCCTATTATCCCTACCTAATTATGGGTGCCATCTTCCTGCCCCGTTGGGTCAGGCAGGTGTTTTTTTTCAAGAAGAAAGAAGGTAAAACGAAAAAGTCCCCGAATAAAAATCCCGATCGGAAAATCTGACCGGAGGCTGCCTGATTTATGGTTGTTAAAAAATGGGAACGATATAAGGGGTATTAGAACATGAAAGATTTGCGGGTTTCCTTCTATGCACTTATATGGCTTATATGGTTTAAAAAAAAGGAACCATATAAGGGATATAAGGACATATAAGATTTGGTTTTTTTCTTCTATTCTCTCATGTGTCTTATGTGGTTCAAATTATTTTCGTCCAAATCCGGCTTGGTGAAGCGCTCTGCATATAGCCAAACCACCAATGCCTGCGCCTACGATAATGGCTGTTTTCTTCATAGTAGGCTAGTTGGTAGAAACTGGGTGGGTGATCGGTGTGGATACGTTCGAACGCTCGCTGTGGGTCAGTTTTCGATAGAAATACAGCCCGTTGATTAGCATAAACACGATGCCCAGACTGAGTAAAATCAACAGACTATCGCCATAGAACTGCAACCAGCTAAGCTCCTGCACGTTTCCAAACTGCTTGAACACCATAATCCCGGCCGAACCGAGATACCCAAAGCTATCGATGAGGTACATCAGGTAACCCACATTTCCCACGTATTTAAAAGCCGCCAAGAGTCGGTCAAACAGCAGGCAGTTGAAAGGTATATACGCCATGTAAATTCCCGTACCGGTAGCCACTACCCACCAAAATGGTGCGATTAATTCCCCACGTACCAGTACCGTGGTTCCTACGCACAGTAATAGTCCACCGATGATGATGCCATGGTACAGAAACAGCGCTTTTTGATTGTTCTTGACCAAGACCAGGAGGCTCATCATCAGCAATAGTATCAAGGTGATGGGGATCTCTGTTTGGGTGAGCAGTTCGGGATTCACCTCGATATTTAGCCCTTCCCATATCTCAACCGCAAAATTATCTCTGATGTCTCTCAGTGCGGTCAGCATCATGTACACCAAAATCAACAAGATGATGCCCGGGCGAAAATTGCGAAAAAACGCCCGCCGCTCTTTTTTGGACATGGGCAGTCGCTCTGTTTTGAGCGCAATATCGTCTCCACTGGGTTCAGGCGTTTGGTTTAGCATGAGCACCGCAAAAGCCAACAGAGGCATAAACAGGGCTCCTGTCCAGAATGGCATCCAGTAGGGGTTTACTTCCACGGTGTCCAACAGGAATTTACCGACCGTTTTGACAAATCCGGAAGAAAAAACAAAACTTACCGCCAAGATACTGCCCATCATCTCGGTAAACCTGCGTCCTTCCAAGTAGTGAAATACCAACCCCCAAATTAAGCCCAGCGGAAAGCCGTTGAGCAAAAAGCATAGAATATTCAGTGGGGCCGGTAGTATAGCAAAGCCCAGCAAAGCCAACCAGGAGACACCGATCAACCCAAGAATAAGGATGGCACGTCGTTCCTTGGTTAGTTCGGAGATCATCTTGATTCCATAAAATTTACTCGCCATGTAGCCGAGGGTTTGGGCCAGGATCAGCCAAACCTTCAGATCCATACCCCAGAGGCTCTCCCCGTCAAAAGTGGCCGCGGCAAAGGGTTTGCGAAAGGCATACATGCTGCTGTATGTCAAAAATGCCATGCAGGCCGCGAAGAGGCTCATGGCGAAAGGCCCGCTGGAGGATAGCTTGTTCGAAACGGATGGAATTCGGAGCATGTGTAGTGGTCAGGCCTATGGTTTGGTTCAGAAGGCAGGATTTGGCTTAGTAGTCAATGCCCCTGGGGTGTGCAGGAGATGGTTGTGGGAAAGCCAATCTCCGAGTAGCCCCCAGTTGGTCATTCGATGCGCTAAAAATAAATAAACAAACGGACTTGCACGGATCACGAAAGTAAAATATTTGTTATTTTTAGCAGATGATTTTCTGCTTCGCAGATTTGACCCCTCCATAAGGAGGATCTTTTGCTCTAGCCGCAGAAGATGCAATTTTGTTTTACCACCATCTAATAGTCCCCGCCGAATATGAGAAAAGATTATTCCTCCCTGAATACCGAAGATCGGATTCAGGAAGCGTTCAAACTATACGAATCCTTTGGCGATGCCGACTATATCGGCGAGCCCGTGTCCCAAATGGAACACATGTGTCAGGCAGCGCAGTTGGCTGAAGCAGAAGGGTACAATGACACCGTTGTGTTGGCAGCCTTATTTCACGACATTGGTCACCTTTTTGCCCAGCAAGAACAGCTGGAGGAAATGGGAGGCTTCGGTGTGCTGGATCACGAAAAGATAGGCGCAGATTTTTTAAGAGATCTGGGTTTTCCGGAATTAATGGCCAAGCTGGTGGAAAGCCATGTGGAGGCGAAGCGCTACCTCACCTTTAGGTATCCCGAATACTTCAAGAAGCTCTCCGAAGCAAGTAAACAAACGCTTAGCTATCAAGGAGGCGTCATGACAGCAGAAGAGGCGGCGGCATTTGAGGCCGACCCGGACCATCCGTTGATCCTTAAAATGAGGGAATGGGACGAGAAAGCAAAGGAAACGTCGGTACCCTTACCAGACCTGGATGCCTATAAGTCCATGGCCCGAAACATCTTATCTTCCAATTAGCTAACTGTCCGAAAGCTGTAAGTTTCTCCGGGCATGAATACACTTAGTTTATGAAATCGACCCTACTCTTTTGCTTCGGATGTTTGATGGCCATTGCCTGCAAAAGCCCTCAGGCAGAACCGGTTGATGAGTCTGGGAGGTTTTCCAGTACCCCCGCCTATGTGGTTCCATCCTTTGAGGACAGTACTTCCTTTCATCGATTGACGGACGCATATCCCCTGGTACAGCAGATGTTTTTTGATTTCGCCGAGAAGAATCACTATCCCTCGTTGAGTTTCGGCATCATTGCGGGAGGACGGTTGCAATACAGCGCCAGCATGGGCACGGCCAACTTGGAAACAAGTGAGAAGGCCAGCAGCCAAACGCTGTACCGCATCGCTTCTATGAGCAAAAGCTTTACAGCCCTGGCGATTTTGAAATTGAGGGACGAGGGGAAGCTGGATCTAATGGATCCGGTAGTCAACTACCTCCCGGAGATGGAAAAAGCCGGTAGACTTACCACCGACGCGCCGGAGATCACCTTACAGCATTTGTTGACCATGTCTGCCGGGTTTCCAGAAGACAACCCTTGGGGGGACCGGCAGTTGGACGTCTCGGACGAGCAGCTATTGGATGTGCTGAGGCAGGGCCTATCGCTTTCCAACGTGCCTGGAATAACCTACGAGTACAGTAATTTGGGCTATGCCCTTTTGGGAAAGGTCATACACGTGGTAAGTGGAAGAACCTATCAGCAGTATATTACGGAAGAAATCCTGATTCCATTGGGGATGAATGACACCAAATGGGAATACACGGATATTCCGGATGAGATACTGGCTTGGGGATATCGGTGGACAGGCGGCACATGGGAACCCGAACCCTACCTGCACGATGGGGCCTATGGAGCCATGGGAGGGCTGATCAGTTCGATTGATGATTTCAGCAAATATGTGGCTTTTCACCTAGATGCTTGGCCGCCTAGAAACGATCCGGAGACGGGACCTGTAAAACGCAGTACCATCCGGGAAATGCACCAACCGGTTCGGTTTAACAGCCTGCTGGTTAATGCCAAGACACCCTTTGGAACAGACTGTGCATCCGCAACTGCCTACGGCTACGGGTTGAGTTGGCTGAAGGATTGCAGGGAGCGGGTGAGGATCGCCCATAGTGGAGGACTGCCGGGTTTCGGTAGCGAATGGCGTATGTATCCGGAATATGGTATCGGCATTGTTTCGTTTAGTAACCGGACCTACGGGTCGCCCGGCGCCTTGAATGCACAGGCATTGGATACGTTGATTGCCCTAGCGAACCTAAAGCCTCGAAAATTGAAGCCATCACCCCTGCTGGAGCAACGGAAATCCGAATTGCTGGACGTCATCACCGGCGCTTGGCCGGAGGATCAGCTGGGTATTTTTGCGGATAATTTCTTTCTCGACAGCTCATATGACAGCAGAAAGGCCCATGCGACCCAACTATTGGAGCAGGTCGGACCCATCCTGCGTACATCAGAGCTCACAGCACTGAATCAGTTAAGGGGATACTTCGTATTGGAATGTACCAACGGCAACGTAGAAGTTTTTTTCACGCTGAATCCGCAGAAGGAAGGATTTATTCAGCAGGTAAATTTGACGTTGCTTGATTCCTGACGACCTTTGGGGAGTGAGTGGCAGTTGTTTTTTGATGAGGACTTGACCAATTAACATTATGAGTGACCGAGCGAGCATACTGAAAACAGAGATTCTTTCAGACAACTACTATACACTGAAAAAGGTAACCTATGCCTATCGGCGTACCGATGGGATCACCGAAGAGGTGGTCCGAGAGGCCTTTGATCGGGGTAACGGCGCCGCCCTGCTGTTATATCATGAAAAGCGGCAAACCGTGGTGTTAACCAAGCAATTCAGGCTTCCCGCGTTTATAAGTGGGCATCCAAGCGGATTCTTGATAGAGGTGTGTGCCGGTATGATCGACGAGGGCAATCCGGAGGAAACCATTAAACGGGAGGCGATGGAAGAGACAGGGTACCAGGTCGCCAATGTTAGGAAGGTATTTGAAGCCTTTTCCTCTCCCGGTGCGGTTACAGAAAAGATGCATTTTTTTGTAGCCGCCTATGACGAAAAAATGAAGGTGGAGGATGGCGGAGGCCGCGACGAGGAACAGGAGGACATCGAACTGCTGGAAGTCTCCATAAAGGAGGCCATGGAAATGGTCTACACCGGTGAAATTCAGGATGCCAAAACCATTTTGCTGCTTCAGCATTACGCGCTGAAGCTAGCAGGTGCTGGTGTGCCTGGATGGTGAAATTACCGAATATCCGTGAGACATAGGGTATTTTGAATTGGTTGCGAGCGTAAAATGGTGTATTTTGGTTCTTCAAACCTATTTAGACCAAAATACAATGATGAATTCCTATCGCAATTACTTGTGGGCGATTTGCCTATTTCTCGTTTTCCAGCTTCCCTTTAAAGCGTCTGCGAATGAAGGCTACAAGCTATGGCTGCAATATGCACCCATAGAGGATTCCAAGGAGCGGGAAAGTTACTGGGCATTTTTTAGCCAAATCAAGGTGCCAGGCAATTCCGCTACGGATGCCGTGATCCGAAAGGAGCTACAGATAGCCGGAAGAGGATTTTTTCCCGGAGAAGACT
Organism: Lunatimonas salinarum; assembly: GCF_017811155.1. Classification (GTDB taxonomy): domain Bacteria; phylum Bacteroidota; class Bacteroidia; order Cytophagales; family Cyclobacteriaceae; genus Lunatimonas; species Lunatimonas salinarum. Next base: position 57,661 of record NZ_JACVCV010000009.1, read on the forward strand.
TCTCCTCGGTTGGTGCATCCACCGATCCCAAGATTTGGATTGGAAAGGCAGCCTCACTGCCCAGCTCGGCTGCTGATGCCATGGCCAACAAGCTCGCCTCACTTACCAAAGACGGCTATGCCTTGTTTGTACGGGATGGCCGAGTGTATGTCACTTCCCAGACAGATACCGGGCTGCTATATGGTACTTTTGGGTTGCTGAAAGCAATGCAAACCAGGCAGCCATTGGCCTCGCTGGATGTGACGGAAAACCCGAAGATTCAGACCCGCATGCTCAATCACTGGGATAACCTGAACCGCACGGTGGAACGTGGCTATGCGGGATTCAGCATTTGGAACTGGCATCGATTGCCCAAGCACATAGACCAACAATACATAGATTATGCCCGTGCCAACGCCTCCATCGGTGTAAACGCCACCTCCATCACCAATGTCAATGCGAATGCGTTGGTGTTGACGCCGGTTTATTTGGAAAAGGCGGCGGCGCTTGCCGATGCCTTTAGGCCCTACGGCATCAGGGTGTTTCTCACGGCCCGTTTCAACGCTCCCATGCAGCTCGATGGGTTGGAAACAGCCGATCCCTTGGATCCAGCTGTGCAGGAATGGTGGAAGAGGAAAGCCGACGAGATTTACCAATACATCCCTGACTTTGGCGGTTTTCTGGTTAAAGCCGATTCAGAGGGACAGCCCGGTCCCCATAACTACGGACGAACACAGGCTGACGGAGCGAATCTACTGGCGGAGGCGCTTAAACCGCACGGAGGGTTAGTGATGTGGAGGGCTTTTGTATACAGCGAAAACACGCCCACAGACCGCACCAAGCAGGCATACGACGAATTCAAGCCCTTGGACGGAAAATTCAAGGATAATGTGATCGTGCAGGTAAAGAATGGCCCCTTGGACTTTCAGCCCAGAGAGCCCTTCCATCCGCTTTTTGGCGCCATGCCAGAAACGCCTTTGATGATGGAGTTTCAGATCACAAAGGAATACTTGGGCCAGGACACCCATTGGGTAAATCTAGCGTCTATGTGGAAAGAGGTGCTACAGGCAGACACCTATGCCAACGGGGCTGGGAGCACGGTTAGCAGGGTATTGGATGGCACCCTACATGGATATAATCATACCGCCATAGCAGGTGTGGCTAATATTGGAACAGATCGAAATTGGACCGGGCATCCTATGGCCCAGGCAGATTGGTATAGCTTCGGCCGGCTGGCTTGGAATCCCGACGCTGACATCCAAGAAATTGCGAAGGATTGGTTGAAGATGACCTTCACGAACAATCCGTCCTTTGTGGAACCGGTAATGGATGTGATGATGAAGTCTTATGGTATATTGGTAGATTACATGACGCCGCTTGGTCTTCACCATATTATGGCCCGAAGCCACCATTGGGGGCCTGGGCCTTGGGTGACTGGTGGAAGGAGGGATGATTGGACGGCCACTTATTACCACCGTGCATCCGAAGATGGCATAGGCTTTGATCGGACGGAGGCCGGTAGTAATGCGCTGGAGCAATATGCGCCTGAGGTAAGAGAACAATGGCGGAATCTGGACACCATCTCTTTGGATTACCTACTGTGGTTTCACCGAGTCGCCTGGGACAAAGAGCTGGCTACAGGAAATACCCTTTGGGAGGAAATGGCGATTAGGTATCAGCGTGGGGTGGAAGGAGCCCGATGGATGGAGCAGACTTGGTTAGCGCAAGAGGGCCATATCGATGAGGAGCGATTTGAGCATATGCGGTCGTTCTTGGCTATTCAAGTCTCAGAAGCCGAATGGTGGAGGGATGCCTGTCTATTGTACTTCCAGCAGTTTTCTCGGCAGCCGCTGCCCCTAGGCGTTGAAAAACCGAAGCATGATTTAGCGTATTACCAAGATTTTAGACGGTTTTTTGTGCCGGGCATTTGAAATCGATCAAACCAACTCTAATCGTTTAGAACCTGTCCAATTATGGGCCGTGTCAGGCCATTGCAAATGGCCATTTGGCACTTTCGGCTTTTAATAATAAACCGCTTTAATTCGGGTACGAGGCAATCGGAATCTTTCAATAGGCCGGCGAATATTCTCAAGTCGAAGCAATCCCTTTAACCGCATGTGGAGATTGCTTCGCTCCTGCTGCACTACCTATGACGAGCCCAACCTCGAAAGGGTGGCATCTTTATCGCACAAGCAATTGAACTACCCCAACGGAATATACTGGCTCAAATAATTTCTAGCGGTCAGAATGGCCATACGGACATCTTCGGGGGATTTTTCGAAGGCTTTGTCTTCTACCTCGATGCAACAGGCTCCTCTATACCCTACATCGGTCAGGGCTGCTATGAAACGACCCCAGTTTACATCTCCCAGTCCGGGGATTTTGGGGGAGTGGTACTCCAAGGGATTCGCCAAAATACCTACCCGATCCAGCTTCTCCTTATATACTTTCACATCTTTCAAATGGATATGGTGTAGCCGTTCTTTGTAGTCATAAATGGGCCGGATGGGATCCATCTGCATCCAAACCAAGTGAGAAGGGTCATAATTCAAGCCAAAATGGGCATCGGGAATAATGGAGAATAGCTGATCCCAGACTGCCGGTGAGATTGCCAGATTTTTGCCTCCCGGCCATTCGTCGTTGGTGAAAAACATGGGGCAGTTTTCAATGGCCACCTTGACCCCTAGATCACCTGCATGTCCTACGATTTCGGGAAAACGCTCTGCAAACATAGCTAAATTATCAGGGATATTTCGGGAGGGATTCCGACCTACAAAGGTATTAACCACCGGAATGCCCAGTTTGGCAGCAGCGCTGATCACCTTCTTGATATGCTCGATTGCTAAAGCCGCTTTTTCCTCATCCGGATCCATGGGATTGGGGTAATAACCTAGACCGGAGATGAAAACCTTCTTATCTCGTTGAACTGCCTGAATATGCGCGATGGCATCCTCGTCCAAGGTTTCCACGTCGATATGGGTGACTCCGGCATACCTGCGCTCGGCCTTACCTTTGGGCCAGCACATCATCTCCACGCAGCCGAAACCCTGTTCAGAAGCAAAATCCATCACTTCTTCAAAACGATTATCCGCCAGGATGGCGCTGACAAATCCCAACTTTAGCATAGATGTTTTTTGTTTTTGGTATTTCCGAAAGAATCAGCTAAAATTAACGAAATATCGGGTAGTGACCGAACAACCGCCTACTTTTTTGGGATAATTTGGTCTACCGAACCTACAACTCCCATATCTCCAACCTATAGGCAGAGTCCCAAAACATCCATTCCAGCTTGGTAGCCATCAGAAAGGCCTCCGTCATGGCCGCTTGCTGTGCTGGGGAAGCGTCCTCTGCCAGTTCATCGGAAATCGCCAGTGCTTTCCTCACCGATGTGGCAAAGGCTTCGCCGGCGTAGGTATCGATCCATTCCCGATAGGGATTATCCATCGAAGCTTGTTGGTTGGCATAGATGTGATCTCCTACTTTCTTATAAATCCAAAAACAAGGTAACACAGCTCCCACCGCCTCCTCTATGGGTGCGATCGCCGCCTTGGCCAGCAGGTAGCTGGTGTACAGCGCACAGGTTGGTGAGGGCTGTACGGTATCTTCATCTACCCCAAAAATTTTGAAATAACCGGTATGCAAGGCTCGCTCCACCACAATGGCCCCGGAAGCAAATTCGCTGAATGCAAGCGTATGCTCCCTCTTGGTTAATCTCCCGCCAATCAACGCCAATGCCCTGCCAAATTCCCTCAGATAAAAGGCATCCTGGGCCATGTAAAACTTGAATTTTTCCAGGGGCAACGTGCCTTTCATCAATTCCTGATTAAAAGGCATGGCCAGTATCTTTTCATATAGCGGAGTTGCCTGCTCCCAGACCTTAGTTGTCCAATTCATACGTAATTAGTTTATTAGGTGTGTGAAAATGGTTTAATGGTCCATATCCCCTGCCAGTGACCACGTCCTTTCCGGCATGCAAAGCCTGCCAGACATATTCCGACGCTTGGGCGACCGCCGATTCGAGATCATTTCCCAAGGCCAATTTCACGGCAATCGCGGAGGAAAGTGTGCAGCCGGTCCCGTGCCCATTCTTGGTCTGAATAAACGGTTTCTCAAACACCCGATATCGATCGTATTCCCAGAGTAAAAGGTCTGCTGCCACCTCGCCTTTGAGATGACCACCTTTTACCAATACCCCATTGGCGCCTTGATCAAAAATGTCCAATGCGGCATCCAATAATTCATCCTTTTCTAAAATAGACCTATTGATCAACAAGGCAGTCTCGTCCAAGTTCGGTGTCACCAACGCCACTCGGGGAAAGAGCAAATCTACCAAGGTAGACACCGTTTCCTTTGCGATCAGCCTGTCTCCACTGGTAGCAACCATTACCGGATCCAATACCACGGGAATATCCGGATAGCCATCTAGGCAATCGGCAACTAGCTGCACGACCGCCGGCCGATCCAACATGCCAATCTTGATCGCATCCGGTATGATATCTTCCATGACCGCATCCAGTTGGGACTTGATCACGTCTATGGGCATGGGGTGAATAGCTCTTACTCCTACCGTGTTCTGTGCAGTTACTGCGGTGATCACGGAGGTCGCATAGCAGCCTAATGCGGAAATGGTTTTGATGTCTGCTTGTATACCCGCACCGCCTCCACTGTCAGAACCGGCGATAGTCAGTACGCTTTTGTATTTCGTTTGCATTTACTTTTCGTTGATTCCTTTTACTATCTCGCTTAGAAATTCCTCCGCAGCTCTTGCGGGACTATCGGCACTGCATATTCCGGATACGACAGCAAGACAATCCGCCCCCTGCGATATCACGCTGGCTGCATTGGAGGTTTTGATATTTCCGATGGCCACTAGTGGTTTGGCTGTGCGATCCCGCAGCCAGCGAAGTCCCTCCAAGCCCCAAGCATCGTAGGTGTCCGGCTTGGTTGGTGTGGGGTAGATGGGGCTTACCCCAAAGTACCAAGCTTCATTTGCACCCGCTTCGGCGAGGTTTTCTTTGCGATCCAACGACAAACCGATAGGCACATTCCCGAGCTGCCGCTTTGCCAAATGCAGCCTAATGTCCTGCTGCCCCAGATGGAGTCCATGTGCACCGACCAACTTGGCCACATCCACCGCATCGTTAATGATGAGAGGAACTCCGTATTTTTCGCAGACATCTTTGGTACGTAGTGCTTTTTCGATAAAGGCTTGCCTGTCAATGGTCTTCTCCCGAAGCTGAACCAACTCAACGCCTCCCTTCAAAGCCTCTTCCAGCACCCAGAAGAAATCCCGACCCAAACACGCTGCCTGATCAGTCACCAAATAAAGTTGGTAAGGAAAATCAGGGTCTCGCATCACGGGTGACATTTGCAAATTCGACCAACTGTATGTCGGACAGGGAAAACAGGGCATCGTAAAAATGGAGTTGTAAGCTGCCGGGACCTTCTGATTTTTGCGCAGCCTGCTCTCCCGCTACACCCATTACGGTCATGGCAGCCAACGTAGCCTCAAAGGGATCCTTTTCTACTCCCAGAAAGGCTCCTACCATCGCCGAAGCGGTACATCCCATCCCAGTAATCCGAGGCATCCACTCGTGACCGTTACCTACGCCGGCTACTCGGGTAGCATCCATGATGTAATCTGTTGCACCGGAAATACACACTACGCAGCCTAACTGGGTGGCAAGCTGCTTGCCTGCCTCCAAGGCCTCTTCGGGTCGATGGGCACTGTCCACCCCACGGGAGGCTACGGCTACATTTGCAAGGGAAAGGATTTCGGAGGCATTACCTCGTATCACTGTAGGCTTAAATCCGATTAAATGCTTTAGTGTTTCATTTCTGTAGGGAGTGGCTCCGGCACCAACCGGATCCAATACCCAGGGCTTTCCAAGTTCCAGGGCACGCTGCGAGGCGAGGGCCATGCTTTCCGTCCAATATTCATCCAATGTCCCTATGTTCACTACCAATGCGTGAACGATGCCCACCATATCAGCGACTTCCTTGTGGGCATGAGCCATAATGGGTGAAGCCCCTACAGCCAGTAATGCATTGGCTGTATTATTCATCACCACATAATTGGTAATACTCTGCACCAATGGTGCGATTTTGCGTAATTTTTCAAGTTGGTTATTCATCAGCTCCTAGGATTATGCTAAAAAACTTTAGGAGCCGCCCTCGTGTGGAGTCAGAAACTTTTTCCTTCGCCGGCATGACCCGTGGCAGGTTCAAAGGGTATAATCTCAGTCCCGGTTTGGGACACCCCTAAAGCTTATTATTTGAACGATAAAGTTAGCAGAAATCTTATAACTTACAAAGAATCTCTCCGGCCCTATCCAACATGTCGTCATCTTTAGCGAAGCAAAAGCGCAGCAACTTGTCGTCTCTCCGGTCTTGATAGAAAACCGAAACAGGGATGGAGGCAACTTTGATTTCTTTGGTCAATCTAACCGCCAAATCATAGTCGTGCTCATCCGTAATTTGCTCATAGGATACAATCTGAAAAAAACTTCCCTTAGAGGGTGTAAACGAAAACCGCGATGCCGCAATTGCTGCATTGAACCGATCTCTTTTGCGTTGGTAAAACGCCGAGAGCTCCTCGTAGTGCTCCGGAAATTTCAAAAAGTCTGCGAGTGCATACTGCAACGGCGTGGGCGTACTAAAGGTGATAAACTGATGGATCCTCCGAAACTCGGCAGAAAGGGCTTTGGGCGCGAGGCAATAGCCGATTTTCCACCCCGTGACGTGGTAGGTTTTACCGAAGGACCCACACACAAAACTACGTTCCTTCAAAACCGGGTGGGTCATCATGGAATGATGCTTTTCACCATCAAACACAATGTGCTCATACACTTCGTCGCTGACGATGTAAATATCCTTGTCTTGGATCAAACCAGCTAGTTGGTCCAAATCCCGCTTGCTAAAGACAGTACCGACCGGGTTATGCGGCGTGTTAACCATAATGGCCTTGGTCTTGTCGGTGATTTTGGTGCGAACCTGTTCCCAATCAATCCGAAAATCCGGCGCTTCCAAACGGATATATACCGGTACACCTCCACTCAAGTCAATCGCAGGGCGGTAACTATCGTAGGCCGGTTCAAAAAGAATGACCTCATCGCCGGGCTGAACCACGGCTGTAACGGCACAGAAGATCGCCTCGGTAGCACCCGACACGATCGTCACCTCATCCTCGGGATGGTAATCTACACCATATACCCGAGAGGTCTTTTCAGCCAGTTGTTCTTTCAGGACGGGAACCCCACTCATCGGGGCATACTGATTGAATCCCCTTCGCATATAATCGGCCACCAAATCGGTCAATTGGGGTGCACAGTCGAAACTAGGGAAGCCCTGCGATAGGTTAAGCGCTTTTTCATCGGTCGCGAGCTTGGACATCACCGTAAAAATGGTTGTGCCCGCATAAGGGAGTTTAGAGGGAATCTCTTTGTTTGTAATCATAGATGGGAATCAATGGAAGCTGTCCCTCAGGCCGCAAAGGACCATTTGGGACAGCATACCCTTTTGCTTGGGTGTAGAACCAATATAGAACAGGTGGCCAGAGTTTAAAACCAAACCCGGCCTAGTAAGCCCAAATGGCGGTGGCTATTTGATGGCGTCTAGGCCAGCCGCAGCAATGATGCCGTCCTGAACCGAGGTGACGCCGCTTACTCCAATGGAGCCAATGACGTGCCCGTCCCGCATGATGGGAACTCCACCCTCTACCGGCGTCACTCCCAGCGCCAAGATGTGTACATTGCCGGCTTTTACCGATTCCTCAAAAATTTTCGTGGCTCGCTTGAATTTAACGGCGGTTTCAGCTTTTTTCTGGGCTACATCCACACTTCCAATTTGGGTTCCATCCATTCTACGCAAGGCGACCAAGTGCCCTCCCGCATCTAAGATAGCGATGACCACATTCCAGTTGTCCTGCCTGGCCCTCGCCTCAGCCGCATCGGAGATTTTCTGTGCGTCGGCCAGAGATAATACGGGCACCGTTTGGGCCTGAACCGGATTGAAACCGGTGATCAACGCGAGGATCATCAGCGATCCGAGAATCATAGTTTTTCTGATCATGGGTTTTTGTGTTAGTTTGCAAAAATTTGTTCTGTTAAAGATAATTAAATTTGCGGTAACGCTGTATGTTATCGACTTGAAGTAAACAGATCTCCATGGAATTTTACCAACGCGAACTCCGATTGCCGCCTTTTTCGAGGGGCTTTCACCTGATAACCGATCAGATTGTGGATAACTTTCCCGAAATCAAAAACCTGAAGCAGGGAACCCTACAGGTCTTTATCCAACATACCTCCGCCGGGCTGACGATCAATGAAAATGCAGACCCCACCGTCCGGAAAGACTTCAACCGCTTCACCGATGACTTGGTACCGGAGAGCTACCCTCATTTTATCCACACCTACGAGGGCCCTGATGATATGCCTGCACACATTAAAAGCAGCATTTTTGGATGTTCCGTACAAATTCCCATTACAGCAGGGCGATTGAACCTCGGGACTTGGCAGGGCATCTACCTAGGCGAGTTTAGGGATCATGGTGGAAGTCGCCGGCTGGTGCTATCTGCTTTCGGCAAGCCATAGGGCCCAAAACCCCTGCTTCACATGTCCTTGAACCGATTTCTGGGCAGTTTTCCACAAAATTATCCACAGCAAACCAACGGCATGGGGAGCTTAAAAAATGGAAATCCCCACTAAAACCCACAACGCGAGGCGAAGCCTTCTTCCATCACCAACAATACCCTGTCTCGGCTTGCCGATTCGGTTGATTTAGGCGTAAAGCGGCGTCTTTGGGCAGGAATTGTATCGCCTATTAGGTCGTAAATCCCAGATGCCGGATCAAACCAATACGCCTTAATCTTTATGGCCTGCAAGGTTCCGAGCTTTGCGTCAATGGGTTTTCCCTCCGGCGTATAGGCTATCGCAAATAGACACTTTTCATCCACCATAGCTACCCGGTACCCCCCGGTCGGCCAATTAATGCCTCCCAAAAATCCCTGATTGGGTTGAAGTCGCTGCCAGGGAAGCCGCTCAAAAAAGGTCCGCATATACCCCATCTGTGAAGCTCCGGGAAACTGCATAGCTGCCGCCCAAGAGCGATCGGCACGGTGTTGGGGTTCACGACCTGCTGCATGCATCTGCCAGATTTCGTTGCAACCGTAGGTATGGCCCGCAGCACCGCTGAGCATGCTCCAATAGGCTGCGCGCCGCACATCGAAATCATCCAAGCGATGCTTTTGCCATTTATTCAAGAAGTTGGGAATATTTTCATAACCAGGCTCGCCGTCAATAATGGGTCGGGGAGGGCTTGATTTGAGTGCTTTGCGCACATACCGGTATTCTTTGCACCCCTTCATGTGCAGGGACTGAAACATATCAATCTGCAACCAGGCTTCCTTTCCATAGATCAGACTGGAAATATGGCCGCCTTTGGGATGCATGGTCATCAGCTGGGGAGCTCCTCCGGCCCGAATTCCCGCTGACATCTGGCAAACGATATCATAGTCCTCTTGGTCTGCGGGCAACCGGTCTCCGCCCATTACCCATACAATATTTGGCACCTCTCTGTACCGCCGACCCAGAAACTCTCCGTACTGAAAAGCATTTTCCGGTGTGAAGATTTCCGGGCCCACTCCCCAAGCCTTGTTGTACTTGTCCCCCCAAGTAGGCAAAAGCCCGATGTAGATACCCCTTTGAGCGGCTTCTGCCAGCACAAAATCCACAAAGGCAAAGTAGGGCTCATTGGGCCGCGTGGGTTCCAAGTCGTGCAAGGGCAAATCACCTTGCGCGTTGGGTACAGTCAGCCCTTCGAGTTCGGCAAGAATTACCGCCTGAACTACCGTAAAACCTTTGTTGACCCGGTCATCCAAGTATTGGGTTACCTCTTGCTTATTCAAGCGGTGAAACAGTTCCCAAGCGGTATCTCCCAACCAAAAAAATGGCGCACCCACTGAGGTAACCAAGTGGCGCTTGGTAGAAGCAATCTGTAAAAGGGGCATTTTTCGTTCCATAGGTCTACATTGTAAAGATCAAGCAGTCCCTCAAAATAACAAAGGCCCAAAACAAATCCCAACACGCCAATTCCAAGCCTCAGTTCTGACGCTCAAACGCCGCCTTTGCCCCATCCAAAAATTCTATAAAACGGGGAATGGACGTGTCGTAAGCCCTTGGCTTTGCCAAAGGTACTTCCTCGTGGTCCAAGATCACGTAATAAGGCTGGGCGTTGTTATCAAAACGCGTGATCTGAAAATCAGCATTCTGTTTGCCTATGGTCTTTTTTACTTTGCCATCGTAGCTGGATGTATACCACTGTGATTCTGGCAACTCGAAGCGTTCGTCAATGTAAAGGGCTACGATCACAAAGTCCTCTTTCAGGCGCTTAAGGACTGCCGGATCGGACCAAACCCGCGCTTCCATTTCCCGGCAATTTACACAGCCGTGACCGGTAAAATCAATAAACAATGGCTTGTTCTGTCGCCTTGCGGCAGCGAGTGCCTGATCGTAATCGAAGTATCCTTGAATCCCATGGGGAAAGTGCAGAAAATCGGCGTACTTGGGTACCTCGTCTAGCCTATTCGTGTCGGTTCCTCCACCTTGTCTAGAGTAGCTTACCAGATCAAAATCGTGGGAAGACATCGGTGGCAGGTAACCGCTTAGGGCCTTAAGCGGTGCGCCCCACATCCCTGGAATCAGGTAAACTACAAACACAAAGGTGGCAATAGCGAGCATCAGCCGGGGGACGCCGAGGTACTCCATCGGACTGTCGTGACGCAGTCGGATTTTTCCAAGTAGGTAAAGACCCAACAAGAAGAAGATGACTATCCAGATGGCGAGGTAGACCTCCCTATCCAATAGGCCCCAGTGATAAACCTGATCGGCAATGCTAAGGAACTTGAATGCAAGGGCAAGTTCCAAAAATCCCAACACTACTTTCACCGAGTTTAGCCAACCCCCTGACTTGGGGAGCGAGTTTAACCACTCCGGGAAGATGGCAAACAGCGTAAACGGAAGTGCAAAAGCCAGTGAAAACGCAAACATCCCCGCAATGGGCTTGAGCAGTTCCCCGCCAGCAGAGCTAATCAATATGGAGCCTACAATGGGGCCGGTGCAGCTAAAGGATACCAACACCAACGTGAAGGCCATGAAAAAAATGCCTGTTAAGCCTCCTTTGTCTGCCTTAGCATCTATTTTATTCACAAAACCAGTAGGAAGATTGATCTCGAACAGTCCTAAAAACGCAAAGGCAAAGAAAATAAAGACGAGCGTAAAGAAAATATTCGGAATCCAATGGGTACTGAGCCAATTGGCAAATTCGGGCCCTTGGATGGCAGCGACGGCGGTACCTGCAATGGTATAAATGGCAATAATAGAAAATCCGTAAATAAACGCATTTCGAATACTGGCTACTTTGGATTTTCCTCTTCCCGTAAAAAACGTGACGGTCATCGGGATCATCGGGAACACGCAGGGAGTCAGCAATGCTGCCAATCCTGCCAAAAATGCCACCACCATAAACCCAAGAAGTGATTGTTTTTCCTCCTCCTCTTCGGGCAGAAAAGCACTAAAGCCACTTTCCTGATCTTCGGAACCATTCGCCTGCAGTGCAGCTGCATCGATGACAATTTCAAAGTCCTCGTCGTAACCGATGCATTGATGGGTTACGTCAGAACACATCTGATACTCTACCGTACCCTTCAACACGCCCACTTTACCCTTTATCAGCAATGTCTGTCGGTATTCACCCTGCTTGTCGAAGTAATTCACGTCGCCCTCCCAGACCTCGTCGTATTTGGTTTTGTGGTCAAGCGCCCGCAGCGGACCTTGTAAAGTCACGTTTTCGTTTGCTTCCAGTTTTAGGATGGTCAGTAGTGGCCCTAAATCCTCATCGAATTCGTTGGTGTAAACGTACCAGCCATTGGGGATGCTAACTTTTAAAATCAACTCCACTTCCTGCCCCGGCTCCATTTCTGTGGAAGACAGGGAAATATCCCAATCCGGCGGAGCGATCACCTGGGCAGAGGCGCCAAAAGAAACCAATAGGGCAAAAGCGATAGTATAGAAATACGATGTCCAGCTATTCATCAGGTGTACCTTCAAAACGTTTTATGATCTATATAGAAAGAAGGGTGGGCGGCCATTAGTTCCCCCCACCCCAATATTCACCTCTTGTGTAACCTCAGTCACATTAGCCTTTTGGGTGCAACCTTGCAAAATGTTGGAAAAACAATGCGATGGTTTCGATTCCCATGAAATAGTTTTTTACCCCATAATGTTCGTTTGGGGAGTGAATAGCGTCCGTATCTAGACCAAAACCCATAAGGATGGGGTCCAGTCCCAAAGCCTGCTGAAAGAGGCTGGTGATCGGTATAGAGCCCCCTTCCCGAGTAGGGATTGCCTGCTTGCCAAAAGCCTCCTGAATGGCTGCTTCTGCAGCATGGTATCCCACGGAGTCGGTGGGTACCACGGCGGCCTGACCCCCGTGATGGGGAACTACCTTGACCTTAACCGATGCAGGTGCGATGGCCTTCAGGTGATCCTCAAACAGGCTGGCAATCTCTTTGTGATCCTGATTGGGCACTAACCTCATGGATATTTTGGCATAGGCCTTGGAAGGCAGGACGGTTTTTGCGCCCTCTCCAGTATAACCGCCCCAAATGCCGTTTACGTCCAGTGTGGGTCTGATGCCGACACGCTCTATGGTAGTATAGCCCTTTTCTCCCCAAACTTCCGCTATTGCCAGTTTTCGTTTGTAATCGTCTTCGTCAAAAGGAGCCTTATTGAGCTGATCCCTATAGGTCTCGCTGTAGGTTTCTACTCGATCATAAAAACCGGGAATGGTGATCCGGTTTTCATCGTCGTGCAGTGAAGCGATCATTTTACACAGGATATTGATGGGATTTGCCACAGCACCGCCATACGTTCCGCTATGCAGGTCCCTGTTGGGCCCTGTCACCTCCACCTGCATGTAGGCAAGGCCCCGTAAACCTACCGTCACCGATGGCGTATCCATGGATATCATACTGGTATCGGAGATCAACACCACATCGGCCCGAAGTTTCTCTTTATTTTGCTGTACAAAAAGGTCTAGGTTCTCCGATCCTACTTCTTCCTCTCCTTCGATCATAAATTTCACATTGCAGGCCAACTCACCGGATGCCAACATGGCCTCAAAGGCTTTAACGTGCATGTAAAACTGTCCCTTGTCGTCGGCCGAACCCCTTGCAAAGATCGCCCCTTCAGGGTGCTCCTCTGTCTGCTTGATGACCGGATCAAATGGAGGCGAATCCCACAACTCGTATGGATCAGCTGGCTGCACATCGTAGTGTCCATACACCAAAACCGTGGGCGCAGATGGGTCGATGACTTTCTCTCCGTATACAATAGGATAGCCTGCCGTCGGGCAGATTTCCGCCCGGTCCACACCTGCTCTTTCCAAGCTGTTCTTCACGAAGTCAGCGGCTCGGAATACATCTTCCTTGAATTTAGGGTCTGCACTGACGGAGGGTATCCGCAACAGATCCAGAAGTTCATTCAAAAATCGGTCTTTATGGGAGGCAATAAACGCGTTTACAGACATATCATTGGCAGTTGTTAAGACTCCAAAAATACGGCATTTTGGCCAAATGCAACGGTTTATCTGAATTTTACCACTTTGCCGTGATTCTTGGACGTCATGTGTTGTGGTATGGCATTGGTAATTTCTTGGTATAACAGCTCTACCTGCTTTTTCTTCAGGTAATTTCTGGTAAGGATTAAACTAACCTCTCTGACCGGCTGCTCACCATCAAATGGGCGAACCCGGGATTTTTCTTCTTCGGAAAGGCCCAAGGTTGCTAACTCAGGCAAAAGCGTGATCCCGTCGTATTTGTTGACCAGATTTTTTAGACCTTCCAGAGATCCACTTTCGTATTGGAAATTCATGCGCTGAAACTTGGAGGGTTCGCACAGCGAAAGCACCTGATCCCGAAAGCAATGGCCCTGCTGCAATACCCAAAGGTCTTCTCCCAAAATGTCTACAATGCGCACCTTATCTTTCTGCAACTGCCGGTGATTTACGGACAAGTACGCGTAAAACTTTTCATAAAAAATAGGCTTTTCTAAGATACCAGATTCACCTAAGGGGGTTACTACAATCCCGATGTCAAGCTCGTCACTTTTCAGCCTTTTTAGTATATCCTCCGTCACCAATTCCTGCACCTGAAGCTTCACGTTGGGGTACTTCCTGATAAAACCCTTGATAAACAGCGGCAAAAGGTAAGGTGCCAATGTAGGAATGATTCCCAACTTCAGCAGGCCTCCCACTTCCCCCTTCAGCTGCGCGACAGTTTCTAATATGCCTTTGCTCTCAGCCACTACCCTCCTGGCTTGCGCAATCAAAATCTCTCCGGTCTCAGTAGGTATGACCGGCATCTTGGAACGATCAAAAAATATCACACCCAGCTCCTTTTCCAGCTTACTCACCTGTGCGCTTAGGGTAGGTTGGGTGACAAAGCAGGCCTCGGCAGCCTGGCCAAAATGTCGGTACCTGTCTACAGCTATGATGTATTCTAACTGTTGGATGGTCATGGCGTAGCGATTTTTTTTCCTGGATGGGATCAGATACCTAATACGCACACAAAGATAAAATTGTTTTTTTCTTTTTATTTAGATTTGATTTAAATAATGATTAATTTTGTTTCGTGATTTGTCTTAGGCTGACATCATTCCCGGTAAGCGATGGTTTAGGGAGGGGTTGGTTTGGTGACGTGGGCTTACGGTCAATTGTTTGTTCATTTTGGGGCAAATTCAGGATACTAAACGCTATATTTTATCATCAAATGAAGAAACTGATTCAACACATTTTATTTGCCGGCTTGGTGGGTACGCTTATTTCTTGTGGCGGAAATAGCGAGGAGGTTGTGAATGTATACACCCACCGCCATTACGAGGCAGACCAACAATTATTTGATAAGTTCACTGAGCAGACAGGCATAAAAGTGAACGTAGTCAGCGCAAGCGCAGATGAGCTGATTCAAAAGCTGGAACTGGAAGGACAGGGCTCACCGGCTGACGTGCTGATTACCGTGGACGCAGGCCGCCTGCATCGGGCACAGGAAAAGGAATTGCTGCAGGCAACCGATTCAAAGGTATTGAACGAAAACATACCGGCCAAATTCCGAGAGCCTAGCGGCTATTGGTTTGGACTTACCTACCGCGCCAGGATATTGGCCTACCACAAGGAGCGTGTAGATCCGGCCGAATTGGAAAGCTATGAAGGTCTGGCGGACGAAAAATGGAAAGGCAGGGTATTGACCCGTTCCTCAGAAAACATTTATAACCAATCCCTGTTGGCTTCTATCATTGCGGCACACGGAGAAGCTGGTGCTCAGGAATGGGCGGCCAACCTATTGGCGAATATGGCTCGCAGTCCGAAGGGGTCGGATAGAGACCAGGTAAAAGCCGTAGCTGCCGGCGAAGGTGATGTTGCCATCGTAAACAGCTACTATATCGGCATCATGTTAAATGATTCCAACCCAGAGGAAGTCAAGGCGGCCGAGCAAGTTGGTATTTTCTTCCCAAACCAAGCTGACCGGGGGACCCATATCAATATTTCCGGAGCGGGCGTGACACGATATGCTCCCAATCAGGAAAATGCGATCAAGCTAATTGAGTTTTTAAGTAGCGAGGAGTCGCAGCGTTTACTCGCAAATATCAACTACGAATATCCGGTAAACCCCAAGGTAGAGAAGTCCCCCTTATTGCAGTCATGGGGAGATTTCAAATCTGACGAAATCAATCTGGCACTGTTGGGACAAAACAACCGAAGCGCAGTCATGATCTTCGATCAGGTGGGGTGGAAATAATCCGAACGAAAATCTAGTAATGGTTCTGGGACGTGAAAGGCTTCGGCCCAGAACCATTTCATCACCTGAATCTACCTTGCATACCTACAGACAAAATTATTACTGGTGGAACTACTGGATTCTGGGCTCCATATTGATACTTTTGCTGATAGCCACGCCGCTGCTGACTATCTTTGTCAAGATCTTTGAACCTCCCGGAAGTACCTGGACCCATCTATCCGAAACCCTGCTGTTCGGTTATTTTAAGAATACGCTACTGATTCTGGCAGGCGTTGCCAGCTGCACATTTTTGATGGGGGTAAGTTGTGCTTGGCTCCTTACCAATTATGAATTTCCCGGACGGAAATACTTCGAATGGCTGCTGATATTGCCCTTGGGATTCCCAGGCTACATCATGGCATATACGTATGTGGGATTGCTGGACTACTCCGGTCCCATTCAAACCTTTTTTCGCAACTCTTTAGATATCCAGGTCACCGGGAGCCTGATTGATTTGATGAATATCCCCGGTGCGATTTTCATCCTTTCTATCACCCTGTTCCCCTACGTTTTCCTACTGACACGGGCTTCTTTCCTACAGCAATCCAAAACGTTGCAAGAGGCCTCTTACCTGTTGGGAAAGGGAAATTTTCATACCTTCATAAGGGTAGCATTGCCGATGGCCCGGCCGGCCATTGTTGGTGGAATCGCCTTGGCCTCCATGGAGGTATTAAACGACTACGGCACCGTCAAATACTTCGGCGTAAATACCTTTACTACCGGCATTTTTCGGGCATGGTTTTCTATGGGCGACGTCTCCACCGCCATTTATTTAGCGGCTATTCTTATGACCATGGTGTTTCTCATTCTGTTTGTAGAAAGCCTACAGCGGGGAAACCGGCGGTTTGCACAAGGAAATGGCATGAATAAGCCTCTAGTAAGGCTACGTGCCAGGGGGTTTCAGAAATGGGCATTTATGTCCATCTGCTTGTTGGTATTCATGGTTAGCTTCTTCATCCCCCTTTTACAGATCATTCACTGGGTATACCTTACCCATGCCAAGGTGATGGATTGGAATTTTTTGTTGTTGGTATTTCGTAGCTTCAGCCTAGCGACAGGTGCCGGCACGATCATCGCAATACTTTCCGTAATCCTTCTTTACAGCCTACGCTTGAGCCCCTTTAAGTGGCTGAAAAACATCACCCGGATATCCACTTTGGGCTATGCAATCCCTGGGGCGGTGATAGCAGTAGGTATCATGATCCCCCTTATTGCCATGGATCATTGGATCATCGACCAATTGGCCTCCAATCGCACCGGTCTGGTGATTTCAGGAACACTCTTCGCCTTGGTTTTTGCCTACGTGGTGCGGTTTATGGCAGTAGGATATAACCCAATCGACTCGGGTTTTCAAAAGATTGGAATACACGTCAACGAAGCCAGCAGGCTATTGGGCAAGGGGACGGCAAAGACCCTATGGAAAGTGGATCTTCCCCTGATCAAGACCAGCCTGGTCAGCGGCATATTACTGGTCTTTGTGGATGTTTTAAAAGAATTACCCTTAACTTTGATCCTTCGTCCGTTCAACTATCATACCTTGGCAACCAAAGCCTTTGATATGGCTACCAACGAAATGATAGCAGAATCGGCAAATGCTTCACTGATCATCATCCTGACGGGTATTGTTCCCATCATTTTCCTTAACAGGCTGATCAGAAGCAAAAACATCTAAGGAAAAGAGGGCTATTCTGAATGACCATATTAGAGCTTCATCGCGTTCATAAGAAATATTTACAAACCGAGCAGTTCGCTGTAAACGATGTCTCCTTCCAGGTGAGAAAGGGAGAGATTGTTTCGTTAGTTGGTGAGAGTGGATCCGGAAAAACCACCTTGCTCCGCTTGATAGCCGGCCTGGAGCATCCGGATAGCGGATACATCTCCCTGGAAGGGCAAAAAATTGTAGAAGGCAAGATGTCTGTCCCTGCGAACAAACGAAATGTGGGCATGGTCTTCCAAGATTACGCCCTGTTTCCGCACCTGTCTCTGCTGGATAATGTGAAATTCGGCCTGAAAGGCAAGGTAGCAGATCCCGACAAATTGGCTAAGGACACGCTGGCACTGGTAGGCCTGACCGAAAACTTCAAAAAATATCCCCATCAGCTTTCCGGAGGGCAGCAGCAACGCGTTGCCTTGGCAAGAGCCATCGCGCCAAGTCCGTCCATTCTCTTGATGGATGAGCCTTTTAGTAACCTGGATACCATTCTAAAAGACCAAGTACGGGAAGAGATCCGGCAGATAATCAAAAACACCGGTGTGACGGCCATCTTTGTCACCCACGATACCCGGGACGCCCTGTCCACCTCTGACCGGGTTGCCATCCTACATAAAGGTTACCTTCAACAGATCGATACCCCCAGAAACTTGTACGAGTTCCCCGTAAACGGATACGTGGCCAATTTTTTTGGGAAACGAAACGAGCTGCTGGCCACACCTACAAAGGAAGGCTTCTACTCTGGCTTTGGGTTTATTCCAGACGAACGCTCCAAATTATTCAACAGTCAAGTACGGTTGTGCTTTCGGCCGGAAAATGTGCGGGTGGAGAAAAACGAAAAACAACCCATGTCCGGGAAGTTGGTGAAAAGCACCTACTTTGGCGACCATCAACTGCTGAAAATCCAAGACGAAGAAGGAAAAACGATCAAGGCACGTACCCATACCAGCCGTATATACGAAATAAATGCAGTTATCTTTTTCACTGTCAAACAGTTTCAAGTAGAAGAAATCTGACCATGTCTGTTCGTGCCAGGTATCTGCGCAGCAAACTTCCAGCTACTTCGTTTCCTGACCTGCCTCTTTACATTGTTAAAATATTTTCCTACATTCAGTCATCTATCCCATTAAACCAAGGGCGTAATGATGACAAAATTCCCGTACCAAGCTGTTGCCTGTTTTCTGATCATGCTTATGCTGAGTATACAGGCCTGTAATCCAAACCGACCACAAGATCTCTCAGAAACAGGCTCTCCAGCCTTCGAACCAAATCCCAAGGTAGTGGCTGAAAAAGCCATCGCCACGCTAAAGCCTGGAGACCAAGCGCCGGATTTTGACCTACCGGGCATCGATGGCAGAAACTATTCCCTAGCCGATTTTGATGGGGATGTCCTCGTCATCAACTTCACCTGCAACCATTGCCCCACCGCACAGGCCTATGAGGAGCGGTTTAACAAGCTGGTGGCAGACTATGGCGACAAAGGCGTAGATTTTTTGGCCATTTCTCCCAATAGCCCCATCGCCGTACTGCCCGAGGAACTGGGCTACACCGACCTGAATGACGACTTCGAGGCCATGAAAATCCGGGCCAAAGACATGGACTACCGCTTTCCCTACCTTTACGATGGGGACGAGCACCATTTTTCTACCCTGTACGGTCCAACGGCAACTCCGCATGTGTTTGTCTTTGACAAAAACCGCAAACTCACCTATCAGGGCCGAATAGATGCCTCCGAAAAACCGGGCACCGGCCAGTCGGAGGATTTGGTGTATGCCATTGAGCAGACACTGGCAGGTGAGGCGCTTCCTGCCGACCGGGCCGTCACTCCCGCCTTTGGCTGTTCTATTAAATGGGCCTGGAAAAACGAATGGACCATCAAGGTAAACGAAGACTGGAAAAAGAAAGCGGTAACCTTGGAAAAGCTTAACCTCGATGAACTAAGCGCGCTGCTACAAAACCCCAGCGATAACCTACTGCTGGTCAACTTCTGGGCTACCTGGTGTGGTCCCTGCATTGTCGAATATCCCGAGTTTATTGAAATTCAACGCATGTACGGCGACCGTGATTTTGAATTTGCCTCGGTGAGTCTGGACAATCCGGAGGCTTTTGACAAGGCATTGAAATTCCTCAAAAACAAGTACTCCGCGACAAATAATTACTTGGTTGACAACGATGATAAGTATGCCATCATCGATGTGGTGAAGAATGACTGGGACGGCAGCCTGCCCTTGACGCTGTTGATCGAACCCGGCGGAAAGGTGTATGAACGAATTCCCGGCACCATCGACCCACTGGATCTGAAGCGGAAAATCGTCGATCACCCGATGATGGGAAGGTATTATTGATTTTTTTCTAGAGAAACGGTGACCTAATAATTGTTTTGCCAACCTTCGTTTTCCCAAATTCAACTTTAAGTAAGTCTATAATAGCCAGCTCGATCTGAAATCACCATGCGTACACATGTGTCAAATATTACGAGACGGAGTTAAAGCTAATTTAATCGATAAAAAAATCGGAGACTGAAATTTTTTTTCAGTCATGGCAGATATTTTTGTCAAACCTTAATCCATGTTTAACTTAAATCAACCGTTGTATGAGAGAGCTTAGTTCAATTGAAATGGAGAGCTTGTTGGGAGGTACAAGAACCACCAATAATTGTTCAAATGTTGGTAATGCCATAGCCACTGCAGGAATGATATTGGGAGGCCTTAGCTTAGCACTTGGTCCCGTCGGCTGGATTGCCGTTGCAAGTTTTGCAGTCGGATACGGTGGTGTATTGGCCTGCCAACTTGGATATGCCTAAACTAAATTAGAAATGACAAATTTAAGTAGAACACTCGCATCCATTTGTGTTATCCTAGTCGGATTATCGATCTATTTAGTTGTGATAAATGAGATATCGATAATCTTATTCAGTTTCGTTTCGGTTTCATTGACGCTATCTGCTGTTCACTTTTTTAGAAAAGCGATCAAGACCTAACATGTCTTCTGGCATACATCCGCTCCTTCCAAGTCAGAAGGGGCGGTTTTGTTTCTATACCAACTGTAGAAATAAAAATCATTACTTCGTATTGAGGCCCCCGCAATGTCCATTCTTGTTTGATACAAAAAATATCAGAGAAGGATTACCAAATTAGTTTCTTGTTTATTTTAACCTTGTAATCCCGAAAAGAATCCCTTCTCACCTCACCCTAAATATCCGCTTCCCGGACCATTCCTGACCAAACATGTCGCGGGTCCTGACCTCCAGGTAGTGGGTGCCGAGCGCTAGACCTTCGGGTAATTTGGCCGACCATATATGAAAGGAGTTTCGGGGAAGATCCATCTTCCACCCCAACGCCTCATCGGTCCGCTCGCCCCCCGGAAGCCGCAGGTCCAAAAAGGGACTTAAGCTGTGCATCCATGCATTGTAGGGATCCGGCATTGGAGTAAAATCCATGGGAAGCCATTCTTTCTGACCCGAAACCCGCATTTCGACGGTAGACCCCTGTGAGCCCGAAAAGACGTTGACCACCACCTCCGAATCGGTCAACTCCGCTGTCTGAATGTCATCTGCCAAGTAGATATTCATTTGGTAATCGGCGGGACGCCTTGCTGCCTTAAAGCGCAACGCGTAGTCGGATCCGTCGATGTTTAGAAAAGTATACCCATTTGGAGCCCCGTCATTCATGGTAGCGTGGGGTATGCCGGTTTCGTCTTTGAGCCCACACCACCAACTGCCACTCACGGTGGCATTGATAAAATGGTGGTGCGGATTCGCTCCCTGCCAGCCCATCTCTTCATCCACAAACACATGGTTCATCGTGTGTGTATGGCCGGAGATGGAAAGGGAATGGGGAAATTGCTCCAGGATCCGGTACATGGCCTCCCTTCCCTGCGTCCGTATCAGTGGGGCATGCTGTATCAATACCACCAATCTATCCTTAGGGATTTCGGCCAGGTAATTGCCCACAAAGGCCAACTGCCGATCGGTAAAGGAAGAGGTGTACTTTCCGTCCTCCGCATAATGGATATCCCGCACCACGACAAATACCGCCTTGCCATACTCAAATGCATAGGAACTGGGACCAAAGACGCGTTTGAAGGTACCGTCCCGGTCATCGTCTTCGGTTACGTCCCTGTTATGGTCATGGTTGCCAAACACGTAATACCATGGAATCCCAATTTGGGCAATGGATTGGCTCACCTCCGTAAATAGCGCCGGATCATCGGCAACTATATCTCCCAACGTGATACCAAAAACCGCGTCTGTCCCTATGCATTCCTCTACTACGTCGTGGCTGACGTAATTGACTTCTTTGAGACCCCTAGCCTGCGGGTCCCCAAAGAGCAGCACCTGGAAGGAATCGCTTTCCTCCTGCTGCACGAGTGCGAAGTTTACCTCTTGGGGTAAGGGACCACTGGCTGCAACCCCGGGAACCTCGGTGGATGGTGAACCTGTGGGCATATGCCAGTAATAGTATTGCGGGAGTTTGTCTGCATTGTGGGGAACTGCATAGCCGCTGGGTTTGATGACAAACAGCTCTCCCGTGGGAGCTGCGGAAAGTTCGTAGTATCCCTGTGCATCCGACCGCACGACCGATTCTCCATTGGATATCAGCACACCGGAAATACCCGGTTCATTTCCTTCTCGAACACCATTGCCGTTAAGATCGTGGTATACATAGCCCTTAGCTGTATCCTGTGCCAAGCCCGGCAAGGCAAAACCAGCAAGCATCAAAATTGCCGAAAAGCAGTTAATTTGCATAGAAATCTCTGTTGAAGTGTCATAGTAATACCTAGCAAATGGGGCTAAAAGACTACCCGACGATAAAACTTTTCCAATTAGATAGGGCAAGGCATAACTTTTCTGTCAACGGTTTCCAACCTTTGAACGCATAATAGACTCTTTAATCTGAATATGGCAAAAGACTACTCTAACGAAAACGAACTAGTTAAAGCGTGTATTGAACAGGATACACATGCCCAGTTTGCCCTTTTCGAGAAATACAAGGTGGCCATGTTCAATCTGATCTTTAGAATATGTAACGACTACGATAGTTCCAACGATCAATTGCAAGAAGGCTTTATTGAAGTCTTTAAAAACATCAAAAACTTCCGTCGGGAATCAACGCTCGGGGCGTGGATCAAAACTATCATGATCCGCAAGGCCCTAAAGGCATCCCGGTCTGAAAACACCTTTGAGGAGGTGCCAGATCAAATCGAAGCCTGTGACCTGATGATTGACCAGTGGATCGACGCTCAAATGTTGGATCTAGCAATCAGAAACCTTCCAGGTTCCAGTAGAGCCGTGTTTGTTCTGTTTGAAATTGAAGGTTACTCCCACAGGGAGATTGCCCAAATGTTAAAGGTAAGTGAAGGCACCTCTAAATCGCAGCTACATTATGCAAAGAAATGCCTACAAAAAAGTCTTAGCAAAAATTATTACTCCAAATGAAGGACCCTAAAAACATTCCATGGCAAGACCTCCTGCCGAAGCACCTTCCGGATGAAAAGAATTGGGAACGCATATTGGAGACCAGGTCCATTCAAAAGCAAATCTCCATTCTAAAAGGGAAGTTGCCGTTGCATCAACCCAAAGAGGGCCTTTGGCTAGGAATTCAGAAAGAACTCGCACGAAAAAAACGATTCGTGGCATTTGTCCGACTATCGGCTGCCGCAATGTTGATATTCGGGATTTGGGGAATCGGATGGCTTTCAAATCGGAAGGCTTCCAACTGGGAGGATTTTCTTGTAACTCAACTTTCCAGCGACCAAACTATTGGCCCAATGCCCCTTAAGCGTCAATTGGTCTCGCCAGATACCACGCAATCTTTGACGCAACAAAATAACGTGAGACCCCTGGCCGTGTCCGACAAAATGCCTAATGCCTTGGAATTGCACTTAGAAATTGAAATTCCAGATATAGGTTATGACTCCATCGAGCTGGAAGAACCCAAAACAGTGGTGGCTGAAAACAGGAAGAAACCCTTGCTTGGAAGTAAGAAAACCGTAATAGTCGAGTGGGATGAACCCATTAGGAAGGTAAGAATAGAAGGATTTGAAATTGAACTGTCTGAGAAGGAACTGGCGGCTATCCAAGAATTTGAGAATAGAAAAAAAGGCAAACTCAGAATTCAAGTAAATTCAATAACCGCACGCCTATATGAAAAATACTAGTAGGAACCATTTATTCGTACCTACATGGATTGTTCAACAACAAAAAACTATTTTATGAAAAAACTACTTACTCTCGTCCTCCTATGTGCTACAACACAACATACACACGCACAAATCAAAAATAACACGCCCAACTACATAAATGCATTCAAGCGTTTTGTAGAGTATAACCCCCAGTACTTTAGCGACACGCTGGAGTTCATTCTTCCAAATGCGGCAACAGTAATGGTATATTTTAATCCACAGGACTTTCAGTCAGATGTGATCGAAAGTAAAATGTCCGAATCACTCAAACACGCGGTTAAAATATCAGACAACGAAGTCAGAAACTACTACCTGAATCCAAATTTTTGGGAGAGCCAATTGGACTATGTTACCAATGATATAAACCAAAAGTATGCTGTGCATAAAGTCGGGTACACGTTGGGTATACCCGTTGGTTTAGATTTCGTGGGGGGCAGACTCGCTCCAGAGATGGGTCTTCGAATAGTGGCTGGCTTGAAGAAGTTCGGTGTAGGGGCCTCCATTACAAATACGAACTTCTTTACTGAAAAACCTGAAGGAGGGGTGATCGTTCACCATAACCCTTTCATCAATGCGGAATTTGATATAAATCCATACAAAAGAGCCAAAAGCACTATTCAAGCAGGTTACTTGCTTAAAAGTGCTGGTCCCATTTTCTCGGACAATACATTCAGAATTGCCTATCGATCCCATGTTAGAGGGAATATCCAACTAAACGCTGGTCTAATTCTCACCGAAGACGCCAAAACCATCATCCCGACGGTAGGCATTCGGTTCTTTTAAACCAAATCCTCAAATACCTCTTTCAAGGAGATCTCAAACCCACTTACCGCCCTTGAGGCCACTACGTCACCAACTGTAAAAAGTCTGGATGGCACATACTTCCCTTGTTCCAGAAAGTAGACAAGCAGGGTTTGCTCGTTGGGGTGAATGATCCAGTATTCCTTCACCCCTGACTCCTCGTATACCTCGTATTTGTTCCGTAGTTCCTTTCGGTTGTTTCCGGGAGAAAGTATTTCCACAATCAGATCCGGTGCTCCCACACAACCGAGCTCATCCAACTTGTCCCGGTCGCAGACTACACAGATATCCGGCTGCACCACCGTGTCTATATCTTCATGCTTTCTGGAGATGACAGGCAGGCGCACATCAAAGGGCGCTCCATAGACCATGCAGGGATGTCCCGCCAAGTAATTATGCAATTTGGTAAACACCCTTCCAAATACTTCTTGGTGGACTCTACGGGGTGCGGCCGCGGCCCGAAAAACCTTTCCCTTGATCAATTCTACCATTTCCTCAATTTCCCAGGAAAGGTAATCCGCATACGAATACCTACCGTACTCGGTAAAGGGTTCCTTTGCCACCGACGGGGAGTCTTCCTTTCGATCTGCTTCGACCGCATCTATGGACTTAAATGTATTTTTTTGATTCATAACACCAATATAGTCAACTCATTGACAATATCAAAGTGGGGAAATACGAGTACCGGACCGAACCCCTCTTTCGTCAATTGAAACCCTCCTCGTCCTCGTCTTCTTCCAGGTCTCCTCCAGCACTCATGCCAAACATTTTTCGTAAAGAAATTACCAACCTCCCATTTTTCTTGCTAAATTAACCCTTCGTCCTAGCTAACATTCTTCCGATGCGCTCCTCCTTTAACCGCCGCCGCTTTTTACAAACCGCCGCCCTCAGCGGGGCAGGCCTATGGGTTACCCCTCAACTTCGTGCCGCAAGTAGCTCTGAAGGGTTACATACCGCGATAGGCAAGTCCAAGTGGGAACTGGATACCCCTGCCTTGTGCTTGGACCTGGACAAACTTGAGCACAACTTAAAAGCTGCGAGCATTCCGCTACGAGGGAGCGGTGTAGGGCTAAGACCGCATGTGAAAACGCACAAATGCCCCGATCTTGCCAAGATGCAGCTTGCACATGGCGCCGTGGGGGTATGCGCTGCAAAACTTTCGGAATCCGAGGTAATGCTGGAAAACGGGATAGATTCCGTGCTGATGACAGGTGTGAATGTAACGGCACCGAAAATCCGCCGGGCCATGGAAATCCGGAAGAAGCATGCCGGCTTTATCCAAGCAGTAGATAATCCGCAAAATGCACGCGACCTTCAAGAAGCCGCACAGGCCGCCGGTATCGTGGCAGACGTAGTGGTGGACATCGATGTCATCCGCCGATCGGGTGTACCTGCCGGACAGCCTGCTTTGCAATTGGCGCAGCTGGTGGACAAGTCACCCAATCTTCGATTTCGCGGAATACTTGCCTACGATGGGGGTGTACAGCATGTGAAGGGCTTTGAAGCCAGAAAAACCCGCTGCCTGAATACCTTTGAACCGGTGGTAGCCACGTATCAAATGATGTACCAAGCGGGGCTAAATATGGAAATATTCAGTGGGGGCGGTACAGGAACCTACGATATGATGCATGAAATCCCCGGCTTCACCGACGTGCAGGTGGGCAGTTACTTGTTTATGGACTGCCAATACCTGGAGATCGGTGGAGCGAAAAATCCCGAACGTTTCGATGATTTTGAGGCTGCACTCACCGTTCTTACGACAGTGATCAATACCAATCATGCGGGCCGGCTTATCACCGACGGGGGAGCGAAGGCTTTCACCCTGAACAAACCAAGCGGTTGGGTGATCGGTGAACCGGACTTTGTGTACAATGCCGGATCGGATGAATACGGCACCATTACCTATGAAGAGTCGAACCGTGGCTACCGCGTAGGTGATCCGCTAGAGGTGATTGTACCCCATTGCGACCCTGCGGTAAACCTATACGATGTGATCTACGGCATCCGTAATGACAAAGTGGAGCAGGTACTTCCGGTTTTGGCACGGGGGATGTCTGTTTAGTGCAATGGATTTTCTGGCTGCTTCCGAAGGGGAAAGGCTAGATTGACCTAGAAAAGGCATATCGCAGATGTTGGTTACGCTGTCGTTTTTCCGATCAGCGTTCTGTATAACTCCTTGCCCTCTTGAGTCATATAGGGCAGCAGCAAAAGCCAAATATTCTCCGACATGCCGCCTGATCCCCTTTTGGGCTTGGCATTTAACTGCAACTCTTCTTGGGAAAGCCAAAAGGTAATGACAATCCGTATGGAAAGGAGAAGTTGCTCGATATGATTTTCGGTAGATTTAACCAAAAACCCCTCTTGGATGGCCCGTTTGAAGATATCGGACATTTGCTGTTTCCTGATCCGAAACGTGTTCCTCAGCAGTCTATTGATCTTGGGGTAGGTCCGGGAAATTTCCAACACATCCAGGTTAAAAAAGCGGTATTTGTATTGAAATCCCTCTAAATGTCCTAGCAGCCGGTGTATCTGCTCAAAGCTACTGATGCCGGGATCAACCTCTTTGTACGAATAAGACATTTCCTCCCGCATTTGTTTGTAAATCGCCAGCAAGAGGACTTCCTTATTACTGAAATGATAATCCAGATTCCCATTGCTAATGCCCATTTCAGTCGCTATGTGTCTGCTGGTAACACTTTGTACACCGTTTTTATTAAACAGTTCTATCGCCGTACTGAGGATACGCTGTTTCGTATTTACTTTACTGCCTTTCTTCATGTTGACTGTCTAATAGACCGCTCCCAAAAATTACGGATTATACGAACAATTATTGACAATGCCCAAAGTTACCAAATTTGAGTCTGACAACGACATATAGGCATAAAGTTTCCGATACAACATGCGAATAATTAGGAATAATCGCCCAAAATTTTCCTCAGAACCTGAAGAAATACCTGTCTGAACGATCAGCAGCCGCCAGACAGGTATTTTACGATGACAAGCCTGATTATCGTGCTGATTCCCGGACATTCGCATTTACTGGTTGACAAAGAAGTACCTTACCCGACAGGCATTTCCCGTACTTTGCTCATTTTTTTCCCCGGTAGTTCGGAGTCTCAGCATGTGTTCCCCTTTTGTCAAACCGGCTGCTAGGGTATAATACCAAGGAAGGTGTAGGCCTGCACTCCACCGGGTAAAAAGATCCAACTTTTGCCAATCTTGGTCATCGATGCGGTATTCAATGATGCCCCCATCCGGGCCCGCAGCGACAGCGATGCCAACGGCATTTCCGCTAAAAGCAAACTCCAATGTGGCCCCCGCGCTTTCGGCCACAAGCATGGGGACATTCACAAAATTGGCCCTAGTTCCCGCACCATCAGTGGGTTTCCAGTTTTCTACTTGCTGCCAACCTCGCTGTATGCGTGCCAGTTTGGGATCAATATGTGCTCCATTCTCATAATTGGCCCGATCGATGGGGTTAGGCATGACATGGACTTGCAATTTATCGTCATCCGCCACATCCCCCGACCAGGCATTCTCCAGAAAGGTTCTAATCGAATGGAAATAAACCCCTTGTCCAAAAGGTGAGGGATGCAGGTTTTTAAAATCATTCTCCCAGGAAAATTCACCCGCATCTATTCGGTCGGTCACTTCCCTCGCCAGATTAATGGTTCCCACTTGGTAATGCGCAGCTACTTTTTCGTGATTTTGAATCACATCCGGTACCTTCCCCGAGCGATAGTCTTCCATTTTACCCGGATCCACAAAATGCATAATGACCACATCCGCAGCCGGATTAGCCCGGCGAATATGCCGGACAATTCCTTCCATCGCCCTGACCTGTTCCTGAGGGGTTCTTCCATTGCCTGCATCGTTTACCGCCGCTTCCTCAAACAGCAAGTCTACCGGACCAGCAGCAAGCACATCCTGCGCCAGCCTAAATGCGGCCGGAGTCGATCCCATGGAGGGAATTCCCGCGGCAATAAATTCAAATTCCGTATCCGGAAAACGCTGTTGCAGGTAATTAGATACGCTGTCACGCCATCCGCCATTGTAGGTGATAGAACCACCGAGAAACGCAACCCTTCCCTTTTTCTCCCGCTGAAACCTGATCAAACTATTTCTGATTCCATTCCGCTGCTCATGATAGGACTGAGAGGCTAGCGGTTCTTTGGGTAATTCCGTGTGGTACTTGATAAAGTCGGCTCCAAGTCGAGGTGTTTCAATAGGGAAATGGTGCCCGTATAAATCCTGCTTTCCTACGGTGCAGGGAATGACTGTAGCCGGTCCACCTAGTTTGATGTACCGGTCTATCAGCACAAAAGTATTTTCTGCCGGCGGAACCACCTCATCATTCAGACCTACCATATGCAACAACGGCACTTTCGCCAAGGCCAATGCCTCAAGGTTATCCATTGGGTTGTCCGGGTACGCCAAGGCCTCCTCATCGGAAGCAAATCCATAAGCACTTTTTAGGCGCTCCCAATCCGCTTCACTTCCTTTCCCTGTGCCAAATCCCCCAGGCCAGCTTTTGAAATCGCTTACGGGGGCTTCGGCATAAATGGCATTCACCTTTTCGGGATTACGCTTGGCCCAGTTGTAAATAAATAGGCCCCCTCTACTTACCCCTTCCAGTGAAACTTTGGGGTGTAGGCTCCAGTCGGCGATAAGGTAATCGTAAAATCGGTCCCAAACTGCAACGGCAGCCGGACTGCCATACATATTGTCTGTGTTGACATAAGCAATATGAAACCCTTCGGAAAGCAGCAGACTGTCCATTTCTGTATGCCATCCCGGAAAACGTGCCCGCCACACCCAAGGATTACCCCTAAGGGGGGTTTTCGGCATGGTGACATGTGCCTGCCGGCCTTCGAAGGGAAAGGTATACCGCACAAACCCTTTCCTATCCGATTTTTTGCCGGGAAGTGTTCTCAGTGACGTTTGTTGGGATTCAGGGAGAAGCGACACATACGCATTGTAGATGCGCTCTCCGTGCCAACTCAATCCTTCGGGTGTCAGGTGTGTTGCGTCGGCTTTGGGAAGGCCCAGCATGCTCGTAAATACGACGTTTGGGTCTTCTATGGCTAATTTCTTCTGCGCATCTACTACAATAGGCCGCTCTTGTACGGAAGGATGTTGCTCATCTACACCAAGTACGACTTTCAGATCAAGTACACGGACGGTGCTTCTCAGGTGCTGAATCAGGAGCTTCAGGTTGGCATAAAATTCCTGAGCGCTTCCTTCCTCCCGTGCATCGCTTTCGCCCTGAACCCAAATAAAGCCCCTAACCGTAACCTGATGGCCTGCTCCCTCTAGTTGCTCGATGGCAGAAACCAAGTCCCTAGACATGCGGTCGTAAATGCCGCCTTCACCGGGGGATTTCCAGTCACGCGCGAGGCCGGTTGCACCTTTGGTATATTTGAACAAAGCGGGATTGAATCCTGCTTTTTTTAGCTCCCGGGCAAAGGTCACCTCTGGTCCAAAATGGCCTTTTGGAAACCTGCCAGCCTGAGACTGCATGGGTACCCACTTTCCCCCTGAACTCTCGCTGTCCACAAAGGTCCAGTTTAAGAGAATGGATTCGTCGAGACCCCCAGAATCCTCGGGATAGTGGGCCGCATCGCCCATCCAACCTTGTGCGTTGGATTGCCCGGCCCAGATAAAAAGATCCACCTTCTCCTGTGCGGTTGCCATGCCCGGAAGAAGTACCAGTAAGTGGAGGAAAAGGCCTATAATTATGTTTAAGCGCCTCATGTTATTTTTTTCTCGTGAAAACTACTTTCTCTCCTACTGCCAAATCCAGCCTAAGCTCCTTTCCAAGTATATCGTATGCCCTGCTACAGGTAAAAGTTGCTGAGCCGAAGGGGTTTTCAAGAACAAGTTTTCCCCCCTTTTCGGCGGTTATTTCAACAGACTCTACTTCACCGGCCATCCTTTTTGCCGAAACCAGGAATGCCCCTTGGGCGCGAAGGGTAGAAAAAGTAATATCCTGCCAGTCAGAGGGAATAGCAGGAAATAACCTGAGTACGCCCGTATGACTTTGTATCACCATTTCCTGTATTCCTGCCGCAAAGGCAAAATTTCCTTCCAGCGTAAACGGACGGTAGGTAAAGTTGGATTTTCCAGTTCCCGATTGGTCCCCGTTCACATGGAAGCTGTTGGCCAATACAAAGGAGGAGGCAAAATCCCTTAGCGCCTTGGCAGCACCCTGTCCATCACCCGCTCTTGCACGTAGATTTCCCAACCAAGCGAAGGAATAACCTGTCCAGTAGGAGGTTCCTATTTTATCGAGATGGGCAATGGTATTGGTAATGATGTCTTGGTCTCCTTCGCCATTGGATATGTCTATGAGACTTAGTGGATGAATGGCCATAAGATGGGAAAAGTGCCGGTGCGAATCTTTTAAGCGCTCTCCGGGAGCTACCATAAGCCCGGTTTCGTCAATGGCATATTCCGGCCATTCTTCTAAAATAGCACTCCATGCTGCCGCTTCATCCGAATATCCAAGTTCCATGGCTAGCTCGCTTGCAGTGGCAAAAGTCCATCGCACAAGGGCCAGGTCATAATTGGTCATTTGATCAAACCAAGCGTTGGCACTATTATCGTGGATCTCAGGACTGGAAGACATAGGAAGCTTGCGTTTACCATCCTCTCCCGCAACTGAAAGTTCGTTCAGGAAAACCGCCGCATCCCTGATCCACGGGTAGGCGTCCTTTTGTAGAAATTCTCTATCCATGGAATACTTCCAATGCAGGTAAAAATGATGCCCCAACCAAGCTCCAACCGTAGGCCCAAAAGAATATTGTATCCATCCGCCCATGGGATCTCCATCCAGGGTGGTTACTCCCGGAACGTTCAATCCTTTGACTCCAAAATAATCCCCGGTATACTTTTCAAAAGTTGGTTTATGTGTATTGAGCCAGTCCAAAAAACCTTGCTCAAGAGCTAACTGATTGCCTGCATAAGTGGGCCAATAGCTCAACTGGGTATTGAGATCATGGTGGAAATCGCCTTTCCATGGTGGCAACTTCCCATTGTCCGCTGTCCAGACACTTTGCAGGGAAATGGGTGGAGCTCCCTTCCTTGCCGCCGAACCGAGTTTATACATGTCCATATAATACTGTTGCTGCAAGAGCGTATCGGGAAGCGTAATGGTGGATGCCTTCCAGAAAGCATCCCACCAGGCAAGGTGATCTGTTTCATACGCATCCATCCCTTTTGCAAAAGCCTTCTCAGTGACTTCTGATGCATTCACCGAGGCCTCCTGCATAGTTCGCTTTGAGCTGATACTCCAGTTTCCTTCCAGCTGGTCTCCTTGTTTTGCCCACCGGGTATTCACTTGATACCGAAAGCCGTCCCAACCTTCCTGATCGTAGGTAATGGTGCTTTCATTTTGCTGTAGCTCTCCGGCGGGATATCCCAGCCTTCGTAAGTCTTGCCCACTTACCGGATCAGTGGATTTTACAGACCCAGCACCCACATACGGTGGAGGGACGATTGTAGGCAGTAGTTCCGCTTTGAGGTTTTCGAATCGGTACCACCCCATAGGTTCGGTGGCATGTACAAAGGTCTTCAGAATAGTGCCATTTTTCCATCGGATTACGCAGGCTGCCCCCTGAAGGTCCAAACTAACCGACTCCACTTCCCCTAACCCAGAAATATCAAATTCCAGCGCAGCACCCGGGATTTTGGAAGGACCGGCCAGGGTATCATAGGGTATATCGTATTGCTTTTGAACCTGAGCGTATTGGTTGTTTTCCCATTTCTCTTTTACCCATTCGAAATCATATTTTTCGAAGTCCAGGTTTTCCATTTCCCTCAGATCCCAGAGGTCTATCCTATCCAGTGAAAACCTCAATTTATTTTCCTTTTGCCATACAAGGGCACCCAGCGTAGCATTACCCAAGGGAACGCCTTCATCCCAAGTTTGCGCCAAGTCAGGGAACGAACGTTCCATGTAATAGGCTGTTGCTTGGTGTTTTTCCTTACCATTACATCCCACCAATAAAAAAAGAAGGATTAGGCGACATGGTAGACGGCTGCTAAGCAGATTTATATAGTTCATCAGTTTCAGGGTTTATAATATGGGTTGGGGAACGGTACTAATACAGGCATTTCTTTGATCCAATTTTGTAATTTTTTGTTTAGCCGCTTACTTTTTCCCGGATACTTTTCATTACGTGCTGAAATTTCTCCCTCATCCTCTTTTAGATTGTACAATTCGCTGCGATTCTCTTCAAAATCATATATCAGCTTAAAGTCGCCCTCACGGATTGAAGCAGCTGGTCTACCTCCCAAGCCGCCACTGTAATGGGGAAAATACCAAAAAAGGGGTCTAGCCGCTAGTTTTTTTCCCTGCAAAAGCGGTTTTAGGCTGACACCGTCCCGGTGTTGTTCTGGCAAACTCGGCAAACCCGCCATTTCGAGTAAGGTGGGAAAAAGATCGGTTCCAGTGGCAGGTACCTCATTTTTACTGCCGGCCCTAATTATGCCAGGCCAGCGGAAAATCAATGGAACCCGAAGGCCTCCCTCGTGGAGATAGCCTTTTCCTGTCCGCAAAGGTGCGTTGGATGTAGGTATTTGTTCCATGATATTGCTAGTGGACATCCCTCCATTATCGGAAGTGAATATTATCAACGTGTTGCGGTCAAGCCCAGTTTGGGAAAGGAACTCCATGATACGTCCGATATTCTCATCCAAGCTCTCTACCATCGCCGCATATTGCGCATTGTCCTGATGGTTTTTGAGATAAGTCTTACCTTTTTTATCGAATCCTTCGCCCTCATACTGCATTTGGCTACGTTTTTCCAGGTATTTTTTTACCTTCTCCGGTTTTCCTTCCAAGGGTAAATGAACCGTATAGTAAGATAAAAATGCAAAAAAGGGCCGGTCGTTTTGCTGAGAAATGAACGCAATGGTCTCATCCGTAAGCCGGTCCGTCAGGTACTCTCCTACTGGCCCGTCCTGCAACTGCGGATTACTATAAGGTGAAAAATAACCGCCAGCAGGATGACCGGTATGGTTTCCACCTAAATTTAGGTCAAAACCGTGATTTTCAGGAAAATCTACCGGATTTTCGCCCAAATGCCACTTCCCAGCAAAAAAAGTTTGATAACCGTTGGCTTTAAACGCTTCTGCAATGGTTGTTTCTTCCGGATCCAGAAACAGCTTAAAGGGATGCGATGCAAGCCGTTGGTCTTTATGGGGCCCATAGTGACGGTTACCTGGTATGTAGTCGGTCAGGTTTAATCTCGCCGGGTATTTTCCCGTCATGATAGCCGCCCGGGAAGGCGAACAAATGGGGCTTGCCGCGTAGGCATTGGTAAATACCATTCCTTCGGCGGCTAGCTGATCGATATGGGGGGTCTCGTAAAAGCGGCTTCCGGTATATCCCAGGTCATGATACCCCAAATCGTCTACCAGAATAAACAAGATGTTTGGCGGATCTTCCTGCCCAATTTGGCCTTGAACTACCTGCGGGAGCAGGAAAAGCACGAAGAACCATTGACGTAAAGGGATACTCATGGATTCGACTTATAGACAGATAGGTTCCTAATTTGGGGGGTGCCAACGGATGCCCGCGATGTAAAACGAATTTTCTTGGTATAAACGGGATCAACTCTAACGATGTGCTTGTGTCCAATGGAAGTACCGGCGTAAATCTCCGTCCATTTCCCGTTAATTTCGGCTTCCAGGATAAACTCACGCACCCGTTCCCCATTTGTAATCTCCTCCTGCAACACGATCTGATCAATAGGCTGTGTACTGTCCCACGCCAACGAAAGGGTCTTTGCCGTTCCCGAGACGCTGGCAAGTGGATTGGAAAATCTCCGATTAATCGCTTGGCCAAATTCGTATAGACGCTTTACATCCGGTTCGGGCATTAAGCCGTCTGGATTGGGGGTTACCCCTAGAATGAGGGTCGTATTGTGCCCCACAGATCTATAGTACATGTCTACCAGTTTTTCTAGCGGATAAATCGTATGGTCGCGATCAGGCTCCCAAAACCAGTCGTGTCCGCCATGCCCCCTGAGTGGCGCGTCACTCATGGCAGGCATGTAGTAGGTGCCGTTGGGATCACCTGTTTTTAAGAGCTGAAAATTGTTCGCTCCGATTTCCTTTCTGGCACTTTCACCGGCACCAATGGCCGGGTAGGGAAATGTTCCCCAGCTCGGATAGGGTACCGTACCAGTCTCACTTCCGCCCCAACGAATATCCGCCCGCTGCAGGTTATGGTAAAACAGTGCATTTGGTTGGTGCTTTTCAAAGATAGAGAGTACATCCGGCCCGCCCTGTGCTGGACCGTGTGCACCCCCGTCAAACCAAACCATGGCCCAGTCGCCATAATTGGCAAAAATTTCCTCCACCGTCTTTTCGATCATTCGGTTGTAGTGCTGCTGCCGGTTATGCGCAAACTCGTTATCACCCTGAACCTTAAAGTCATACACTCCATAAAACGCATTCCAGCGTGTTCCGATATATACAGCGGGTAGAATGCCATGCCTTTCACATGCAGCTTTGAAATCTCTGAGAATGTCCCCCTTGCCGTTCTGCCACTCCAACGCTTTCATCGAGTAAGGTGTAGCATTACTTTGGTGAAAGAAGAAGCCCGTCTCGTGGCTGACTGTAAATATGGCAATCTTAAAGCCTGCGTCTTTCAGCGAGCGGATCCACTGATCCATGTCGTATTTTTGCGGATTAAAGGTGTTATAGTCCTTGACAGGCGTAATTCGTACTTTCGGCTGAACGTAAAACTCGCCATCGAATACATGCATATCCCAACAAACCAACGCCGCAAGCTCGGCCTGCTGCCATTGCAGCTGCGCAGGGGTAGGAATGGGAATTGACTGTTGAGCGGCGGTATTTAGCCAAAGTGTGATCCATATACTGCAAGTAAAAAGGAGCCTATAGCGCCACCTTACTGCTAGTTCAGGTAATAATGTCATCTTTTGCTTGATTTGGTTTTCTTTGTCAGTTGATTCGCTACCAATGCTGCAATGGCAGCGTAACCTTCTTTATTTGGATGTACACCATCGCTTACCGTAAAAAGCTCCGGCCTGTGATCCAGCGGTTCGTTGAGATCCACAAAATGAACGCCCGTTTCCTCCGCGACTTTCCTTATAGTGGCGATAAGTTCCTGAAGCCTCGGCTTCCGGACAGTCAGCCCCTCTATCCGTTCGCGGTCCAGATCAGGTGTTTCCAATACCATGGGCGTTGGTGCGGCGATGAATATCTTGGGCTTTGAAGGTAGTGCCGATAATTCTTCTATTAGATCATGGTAATCACTTTCGAACTCATCCTTGTATTCCCAGCACTTTCTATCTCCACACGTACCAAAACCACAGGTATCGTTGGTTCCCAGACTGATAATGACAATGTTCGGCTTCGATTCCTTAATTTTTGGCAGTACATTCCATACGGTAGGTATGCCCTTTTTGATCAGCGTCAAGCTACTTTCTCCGAAATTTTCAACCAGGTACCGATCTCCCAGCAGCATCTGCAACTGCGCAGGATAGGAATCTTTTTCGCGATCATCGAGCCGGGCCCCATAAGTGATGCTATCTCCGACACAGGCCACTTTTATTTTTCTGGGACCAAAAAAGTCACTTGCCATTAACACAAGTGCCATCATAGATAGTGCTACCAAGAAGGGGCTGCGGAAACTTATCTTTTTGTTCATCTGGGTATAATTCCTTTTTTAAATGTGACTACCTGCCGATGTTTATTGGGATACCTGTTGGCCCGTATGCTCCTCCAATGGCACAAAAACAATGTATGCCTCATCCCCCTTCTTAACAGCCAAGCTTAATACCTTCGGGGTATCACCTTCAAGGAATAAAAATGGTCGCTCCATTCGGTCAGGAATCAGGTTTGAGCCATCGGCAAAGGGAATCTGCTTTTTCATGATTTCAAAGGATGATGCTTCCATCCAATGAATTCCGTCGGAAGATTGTATCATACCGATAAAGGTATGTGCGTGAAATATTCCATAAAAACGCTTTCGTGTATCGTCGTACCAGATGGACATGTCTTCCGTGTCTCTATCGTCAATAACGGCCTTCGGCTGCATCTCAAAAGGCCCCGTGGGTGATTTGGAAAGCGCAACCGCCTGATTGCGGACAAATGCGGTCTGATTGGGCTTATCACCTTTGACTATCAGGTAGTATTGACCGTCTTTTCCCTGCGCAATGGCGGGATTGACAGTAAGTGTAGTAATGGGTCCGGATGGCTCGATCAGTGGTTGGTCCAGTCGTGTCCAGGGACCGTTGATCGACCCGGATACCGCCACACCTGTTCGCTGATTGGGGCGCAGCTGTTCCTTCCAATTGGGATGACTGCTCCCCGCACGTGCAGTTTCGATCAATTCCGCTTCGGTATAGCGACGACTACCCATATTCGTGGAAATATAATATAAGTAATAGGTATCCCCAAATTTCTCAATTTTGGGATTATGCGCAGTGATGGCATCCCAGTAGCCTTTTCCCCGACCCTGTAGCACTGTTTCCTTGTATTCCCAAGGGCCCGCAGGATGATCCGCTATGGCATGGGCTATTTCAGAATGCGTTAGCCAGCCCGAAAAAGTGAATTTCTTTGGCCATCGCGAATAAAACAGGTGGTATTTGCCATCCTCTCCCTTAAGGACTGAGGAGCACCAGTTGAAATAATCGTCTGTTTTGAAGATATTATCCTCCGTAACTGGCTGAAATCGGTCTTTGAAAACCAACGGGGCGGTTTCGGTCTGTGCTGCTAGGTGCATGCCCATCAGCATACCAACTGCTAGGCAGATAATAATCACTTTTGTTCTCATCATTTATCAATAATCAGCCTGTTCCGTCTGGCCATGGTGCAGCTCGCTCCATTCAGTCTTTTCTTTCCAGAAAGGTACCGACGTGTCCTGCCAACCCATGCCATCCACCAGAAAAAGAATGATATTGGGCGCTTCTGCTATTTTTTCCCTGCTTAACGGTGAGCAGGAAGCAAGCATGAAAAAACAAAGAATGGATTGTATATGCATGGACCAGAACATTTTATTCAACCTGATATAGGGATATGCTTTTGATTTGGGGTTCACCTATGGCGTTATCGATACGGAGCCTCAGTGCCTTTAGCTCTAGGTCATCGAATGCATGGATAAATTTATGTCCGATTACCGAACCCTCAAAGATCGTTTTCCAGCCGGTTGAAGTCTTCCCTTCTAGCAAAAATGCCCTGACCCGCTCGCCCTGACGGATGTCTTCCTGTAGGACAATGTGGTTGATCGTGGCCTTTTCTTTTAGTTTGATGATAAACTTGTTACCCGCTCCTGAAGTCTCTGCCAAAGGACTGCTGAATCGTCGTTTGATTTCATCACCCCACTCCTTCAGCCGCCTGACATCTGCTTCGGGCAGTAGACCTTCTGCATTTGGTGTCAGGCCAAGAATTAGCGAGGTATTATGACCCACGCTTTTGTAATACATATCCATTAGACGATCCAGCGGATAAATATACTTTTCGTGATTCGGCTCCCAAAACCACTCATGGCCGCCATTGAAACCACGTAGGGGTGCATCACTCATGGCTGGCATGTAGTATTTGCCATTGGGATCTCCTTCTTTGAGCAATTGAAAATCGTTTTTAAAAACGACCTCCCCATTGGTAGCGTGCGAGTAGGGAAATGGATAAGTACCCCAACTCGGATAAGGGACGGTGCCACTTTCACTACCTCCCCAGCGAATGTCTGCCCGTTGGGTGTTGTGGTAAAAAATGCCGTTAGGTTGGTTTCGCTCAAAAATGGACAGCACATCCGGCCCACCTACTTCGGGGCCGTGTGCACCACCATCAAACCAGATGATGGCCAGGTCACCATATCGGGAAGTAAGTTCCTCCACCATTCCCTCACACATCTTGTTGTAATAGGCTTGCCTGTTTTCGGCAAACGCATCGTCACCAAGCACTTTAAAGTCGTGCACACCAAAAAAGGAATTCCACCGAATACCGATATATATGCCCGGTTGGATACCGTGTTTTCGACAGGAATTCACAAAATCCCGGACGATATCCCCCTTTCCTTCCCGCCAATTGAGCGCCTTCAGCGAATAGGGATTGACATCACTTTGGTACAGTGCGAAACCGGTTTCGTGGGTAGCCGTCAAAATCGCCATTTTGAATCCTGCATCTGAAGCGGCCTTCACCCATTGATCGGTATCCAGACGGGTAGGATTAAAGATGTTGTAATCCGGGATTGGGGTGATCCGGTTTTTTGCCTGGTTATAATCCTTCCCGTCAAAGACATGTAAGTCGTAATGGAAAACGGCCACTAGTTCCGCATTTTGCCAGTCCAACTGGGCTTGGGTAGGGATGGGAGATTCGAACTGTGCCTGACCATCTACATAAAGTAGCATCAGACAGGCAGTAAAAAATATGATCAATGTTGATTTCATTCGGGTTATGCGCATTTTAAACAGGGGATTAATGGCGTAAGTAACAGATAGCTCAACGTATGCCCACCAATTTGGTGAATTCCTTGGATGAATAACCTATTTCTGATTGGAAGTCAGTTCAAATCGTACCAAATAGCATTCATGCCCGTTTGGAATCATGGATATTCCCCACTTCAACCCTTCCCCCACGACCACCGGCTGGGTGAGATCTGGGCGAAAAGCTCCGGGTGCTACGGCCCGCTTGGTTACTTTGGCATTCAGTTTATTGGACATGAAATCGATACCATCTGGTGCGTATTCAAAGGTTTCCGACAAGGAGGCAAAGGCACCGACCCCGGTACCCTGTGGCCATATCATCACCTCGTGGCTTCTTTCCAGTATAGCATCTCCAAATTTGGTATAGGGGCCTTCCGGGATTCTTGCATAGGCCACACCCATGGCTGTGTGAGCGGGACCACCTTGTCCACCGAGCAGGGACCTGCCCTTGTAATAAAGCCAGTACAATCCATTTCGGTACAGGAGAGCAGCATCGTCTACACGGTAGCTGTCAAACTTCTCCGGTTCCACGCTTACCTTTAAAATAGGTGCCCGGTCAATCCTTTTGAAGGGTCCTTCCGGGGAATCAGCAACAGCGACACCGATAGCGGTGATGTCACTGATGTTGTTGTTCTCAAACTCCCCATTGGCATTTCCTGGCGTAGGCTTTACACCGGTATAATATAGATAGTACTTATTATCGTAAACCAAAATATTTGGTGTAAAAACTGCTTGCGAATCCCATTGACCTGATTCGCCTACATCCAGCATTTGCCCCAGTTCTTTCCAAGTAAACCCCTCGTCTTCCGATTTGGCACACCAGACACTGGCGCCCCAGTAGCCCGCTCCCCAGTATTTGGGTTGGGCATCGGGGATTTTGGTATAGTATACGTAGTAAGTTTGGCCAACTTTGATCACATCGCTGGGATCCCTTCGAGTAACTCCCTTTTCGAATCCTATGCCTTGGATAGCTGTAAATTTGTACTCAACAGCCTTGAGATCGTCTTGACTATCTTGGGCTTGGATAGCATTTAGGGAGACAAAAAAGAGTATGAAATAGCAGATAACAGGGTTGGCGTTCATTTTCAATTAGGTTAATTTTTCAAGTTTCTCTTTAATGTTGTTTTTGGCTCCACCTCAAAGGGCTCCATGCCCTAATTAGCCGATGGATATACAGGTAGATACTAACTATATTTCGAAACGAGTGGCCAACAATAAAATAGCAAGCAGCCAGGTTCAAAAACCTGACTGCTTGGAAGATCTCCTGCCTTTCCGGGAGCAATTAATCGGGGGCAGTTTTATTGCGTCACGATCCGAATGACCCATTCGCGTCTAGTGCCATCTGCAGAAATTAGTCTGTAGACGAATTCCCCGGACGAAAGGTCTGAAATAATACCTGCAGGAGGGGT
Organism: Lunatimonas salinarum; assembly: GCF_017811155.1. Lineage (GTDB taxonomy): Bacteria > Bacteroidota > Bacteroidia > Cytophagales > Cyclobacteriaceae > Lunatimonas > Lunatimonas salinarum. The sequence continues at coordinate 98,089 of NZ_JACVCV010000009.1, forward strand.
ATCTCCCACAGGTTCTACGCGCATGCTCTGGTGATTGATGATGATTCCTGCACGGGTAAGGTCAGCGTTTGCAGGTACCCGAACAGTTGCTGTAAAGTTTTCATTTTCGATTACCGCATTACCCGTAGAAATAATGAGGCGTCGGCGTGCCGGAGTAAGTTCCCCACTTTCATAAAACTCCTGAACCTCGTGGTCGGCGGCTTGAAGGGTAAATACGTTCGCGTTTGTTACAAAGGCCGTATCACCCCACTGTCCTTCATCGAAATCAATCCTGGGTTCGCAGGAAAATAGCATTCCTCCAAGGACGAAAATATAGGCAATTATTAGATGCTTTTTCATATGTCTTTAATTTGTTTCTAATCGGTCATATCGAATCCCTACCGGCAGGCAGGTCGCATGTAGGTTAGTGGTCCCACTGTGTGTTACTTGCTTCATACCTACCTGTCCGGTAGGCAGGCTCGATTTCCAAATTATAAGTATTAAGCTGTTCAAAGATTGTTAGAACCATCCGGGGTTTTGTGTTAACTCATACCCGGCGTCGGCATACACCTCGATTTCATTTCTTGGGATGGGGGAAAGGTATACACGGCTTGGCTCTATGAAGTAACCTTCTCCATCTTCCCGGAAATCAGGATTCCTAAAAAATGGATTGATACGACCATCGCTGAAGGTACTGAAATTTTCACCCATTCTTAACTGCCACACTCCCGTATTGGCTGGATTGATTCCATCCTCGGCTAATGCAACGGGATCGTTGTAGTAATCGACAAATTCCTGAAAATGGGCACCTTTTGGCTTCCATTGGTTGATTACATCGTGGAAGATCGCCCATCGCTTTAAGTCACGCTGTCGGTGTCCTTCAAAGGCCAATTCTACCACCCGCTCCCTGCGAATTTCATTGACGATGTTTGACTCCGATGGCTCGAAACCGTCCGTTGCAGCATATTGGATTGGCCAAGTATTGATATCTGCCAATGACATGGGAGCCATACCTACCCGCGCTCGAAGCAGGTTGACTGTTTTGTCCAAATCTCCCTGATTAATGGTGCCCAAAATGGCCTTTGCTTCTGCGAGAGCCAGCAATCCCTCCGCATAGCGAATCAATACCTCGTCCGTCGAACCATTTCTCCATTCATTTTCATTCATGATGGCTCCTTTCCACCTGCGAATACCGGTAGAGGTAAAATTATTGGAGAACACATTATTCAGTTGCGGATACCTTAATGGCAAGGGAGTTGGAGTGGTTTGGTAACCGGGAATTCGCTGATGAGGTCCGCGGTCAGGTGTCCAGATGGTCTGTCTAAATCGGGGATCGAGGTTTTCACCCAGACTATTTAGGCTGATAAAATCAATGGGCAAACCAGATAGTTGCTGGGGAGTACCCTCTTTATCCAAATAAGTGCTTACCAGTTTCCAGCTAATCGCTTGTGCGTTATCAACCACCAAATCGTAGAAATTATGACCCACGATTTCATTTACATCGTATATACGGTATAGAAACACGCCCTGAGAAGAGGAAGCATCCTGTTGCGAAAACAGCTGGTTGTAGGGCTCATTAAAAGGGCCTCCATTGGTAAACAGGGCGGTACCCTGACGATCGATCAATTGCTGAATGGTAGGTTCTACCATTTGTAAAAATTGACTACCGTCTTGGCCAGTCACCGCAAATGGGGTGCTCTTTGCACCATGGTAACGCTCCCAAGTGCCCTCAAATAAGGCGACACGAGCCTTCATAACCAAAGCAGCCTCCTTGGTAACCCGTCCGGATGTAGCGAAGGTTGAATTTTTCCAGCCAAGATTTACAATAGCAGAATCCAGATCCTGAATGATAAATCGAGCCACGTCAGACCTCGGATCTCTGGCTTTAAACAATCGTTCACTGTCCGTCGTGAGCACCTCTGTATAAATCGGTACGTCTCCGTAGCGCTCCAAGAGGTTCATATACACCCAAGCTCTAAAAAAGTAGGCTTCTCCGGTGTACTGATTCGACTCAGGGTTCACGGCCACACGTCTGGCGTTATTGATCAAATAGTTGATTTGTCGTATCCAGCTAAAGCTGCCATTCCAACTTCCATCTGTGGCCGGTGCCTCACCCGAGGCTCCTCGTTGAAATAAAAATCCCGAGGGAGCGGTGCCTACTTGCAAGTCAGTATTGGCATCTAACAAGTTGTTCTGTGCACCATTGCCCTGCCCCTGAAAATGATATCTGGGCAATAGCCTGTAAAAACCGTTTGCCATTACTTTTAAATCATTCGGGCTTGTAAAGTAGGTAGCATCCGTCATTGCATCCAGAGGATACCTTTCCAAAAAGTCCTCCATGCAGCTAGAGATTAACATTGCCATTGGAATGATCAATGTCCAACTATATTTTATTAGCGATTTCATAGTTAATGTCAGTTAGTTAGATGCCTATGTTTATGCCCATCGAGATTTGGCGTTGCGGAGGATATCCTGCACCTCCATATCTGGCGATGATCTCAGGTTCGTACCTGAAATTGGATTTATAATAGATCATCCCTAGGTTTTCTGCACTGGTATATACATATACCTTGCTCAGCTTCGCCCTTTCAATAAGGGCCTTGGGTAGATTATACCCTATGCGCAGGTTTTGAACGCGTAGGTGGGCCAAATTTTCTAAGTATTGATCGGTGGCGGGATAGGTTTTGAAGGAGTGCCTTGGGAAATAGTTATCCGGCGTTTCCGCTGTCCAGGTACCTAACTCACGATGACTGGTAAACCATTTTGAATTCCAGATATCGTGTCCTGCAGGTCTGACATGAAAATTGCCCGAAAAAGCAATCCATTGGGGCACCCCGGTGAATGTAACGGAGAGATCAATGCCGTTCCAATTGGCCTGTAGGTTCATTCCGTACCGATAACGCCCGTAATTGTAGCCTGCCATCACTTGGTCGCCTCTGGCATACCATCTGCCGCCTTCTCCGGCATTAATTTGTCCATCCCCATTCAAATCTTTAATCATCAAATCTCCGGGATAGTACCAAGCTGCCCCTTGGGGTACATTGGCTTCTACATCGGCAATATTCTGGGCGATACCATTTGACTCATAAATCCAAACCTGGCCAAATACCTCACCCGGCGTCCAGGTTCCATTTCTCAGTCCGGTGATATTTTCGTCGTATTCGACTACATAACCGATGTAATCGGCGATATTGAATCTGGCGGAATAATTGAACGGACGGCCTGCTATACTGCCTGTATTTCTCCATTTCATTGAAAATTCCCAACCTCTCGTTTCACTCACCGAGTTATTGACACTTGGCAAGCCCGTTCCAATCGTCTGGGGTAAAACTTTGGCCGGTCCAGGTTGATTATAGATCGTTCGCTGATACCAGTCATAGGTCAGCTCAAGTCTATTCTGCAACGCCGTGACATCTAACCCAAAACCCATGGTTTGAGGTGAAGACCAAGTAAGGTCTGAACTAACCAGAGGAGGCATAAACACCATATTGGGCTTCATTCCACCAAGCAGTACATCGCCAAGTCCAATCCCGGTTCCCATGGTTGGCAGGTACAGGTAATTGCCCTGACCGGGATCTCCAGAGGATGTATAGGCTGCTCTGATTTTAAAGGCATCCACTTTGTTGATGGACCAAAAATTTTCTTCTGCGATATTCCAAGCTCCGGAAACGGAGGGAAAGAAAGACCACCGAATGTCTGCCGGAAATTTGGAATGCGCATCATACCGTCCGTTAAATTCGATGAAATACTTTTCCGCATAGTTGTAAGCCATCCTTCCAAATACACCTTGCGTTGCCCAATGACTTAATGCATCATCAACAACCGGATTGGGATTGAATGTCGTGCTGATACTTGGCACCGAGTTGGTGTATAAATCCCTGCCCGTTCCGGATAGCTGGGAGAAGTTGTTGTATTCTTCCTGGTATCCAACCAAGGCATTGATGGAGTGCTTGCCTAGCTGCGTATTGTAGTCGGCCACGATATCTGCCGTATGATAATTGGTGAAGTTCATTTGTCGCAACACACTGCTTTGTTGTGCAGATCTTGCGGAGTTACGGATGCTCCCATTTGCCTCTTCCACTAAAATCACAAACGTGTTCCGTTCCAGGTGAGAGCTAAGATTTCTCCAGGTATAATTTCCACGAATATTAAAGCCTTTAAATGGTTTTAAGGTAAACCCACCGGTAAGCGTCGTTTCGTTCCGTTGGTTGGATTGGTCACCGCCCTCGCCCCGGAGCGAAGGGCCACTGCTCAAAAAGGAGGGGCTACCGTTTGGATTTAGGTCATTCCAGTTCGGAAGTGATGCAGAGGCATTCGTCCAAATATCATTGTAATTGGGTCCACCTCCTCGATAGTTTGGCGCCTGTTCGTCTGTCCGCACATAGTTCATACTCATTCGGAGACTTAGCCATTCTGTTGCATCCGTATTCACTTTTAAAAGTGCATTGTACCTGTTCAATCTATCGTCAGCACCACGAATGATTCCTTGGGACTCATTATAGCCAAGACCCACGTAATATCCTGTGCTATTGCTCCCTCCGGAAACACTCGCATTGTGCTGTTGGCTCGGTATGGAGTTTTTGTACATCAGGCCAAACCAATCGCTGTTTCCGTTCATGTCCCAATGGGCTCCATAGGTACCATTTCCGGTTACAATATTATTGGGAATCAATCCAGCGCCGTGATCCCTCATCCGTTGTATCGCCTCCTCGGTATAAATAGGGGCCTGTAGCGAGTTCCGGTATTGCTCGTTGATCTTTTCAGCGTATTCCCAAGAATTGGCCCATTGCGGCATGCCGATAGGTGATCCGATACTATAATTACCGCTGTAATTGACCTGCATTTTATCCCCTTTTTTTCCTCCTTTGGTGGTAATTAGGATAACACCGGAAGGCGCTCTGGAACCATAGATGGCTGAAGCTGCGGCATCTTTCAAAACCGTGACAGATTCTACGTCATTGGGGTTTACATCGCTCATAACGCGTTCCACGCCGTCCACCAGAACCAAGGGACCACCTGTTTGCCCGAAGCCTGTAAAACCACGAATGTTGAAATTTGACTCCTGAGCAGGTCCACCATTTACCGGGGTAACGTACAAACCGGCTACAGCACCCTGCAACGCCTCAGACAAGCGGTTAATCGGTCTGTTCTCGATTAGCTCACTGCCTATTTGCTCTACTGCCGCGGTTAGGTGGGATTTCTTCTGGGTTCCAAAACCTACCACCACCACTTCATCCATTTGTGTCATGTCCTCCGTGAGGGTGATTTCCAACTCAGTTTGGTTACCTACAACGATCTCCCGTGTGATAAATCCCAAAAAGGACACCACAATCACTCCGCCATCTGGCACCTCCAAATTAAATTTGCCATCTATGTCGGTTGAAGTGCCTCTGCTGGTACCCTTAATAAGAATGGCTGCTCCAGGAATAGGATTTCCCTCCGCATCCACTACTTTTCCCGTCACAATGGACGCCTCCACCGGCATCGATGCTGATAAGAGCATTCTTTCGCTTAGGTCAGCAACACCCGCTGCCGCCCCCTCACATATCAGTAGCAAGGCCGCCATACCCAAAAAGGCGCTTCGGAACCACGACCGACATGTTACAAGTAAATTTTCAAGCATAATATTTGTGTATTTAGGTTTATAATTAGCAAATTTTACGTGCACCGGCAGCTACAGCACCGCTAGCCGAAATAAGGCGTTCACGCCCGTGTTGCTGATTGGATGTGGGGTATTAGCCCAAATACCACAGCTACGGTAAATGACAGCAATTAAATTTAGGTCATATGCCCAATATTAGAAATAATAGGTCATAAGACCTAATTTTTGCCAAAATTTTAGTAAAAATTTTGCTGAGTGGACGCCGACGTCAAAAATCAGTAAGACAAAGCCTTCTTTTCCAATACATAATCCTTAAAATCGGAGCTAAGGCCTGGTTCCTGTGGCGTCAGGTACTTACCACCAATTACCTGCGCAGGATATTTAAAATAGCCTTTCAAATGAGGTATGTATTCCAATAAAAGTGCCGGGTGTCCAAGACCGATATGATTAAACAGTACCAAATGCTGGTGTATCTGTCCCATATCACCCACATGGGGGACTACCGGAATGCCATATTTTCGAGAAAGTAGGCTTATTAGCAGAAACTCCGAAATACCTCCTACCCGTACGGCATCCACCTGATTGAAGGACATGCAACCGGACTGAATAAAATTCTTGAACAATACTTTATTCGGTACATGTTCTCCCAAGGCAATGGGAATCGAAATCTCTTTGGAGAGGGTAACATGTGCCTGAATATCATCTGGATGGGTAGGTTCCTCGATCCAATAAGGGTTAATATCCTGAAGCTGCTGACAAATCGCTATTGCTTTGGGAAGTGACCATTGCTGATTGGCATCCAACATGATCGTCGCATCGGGCCCCGCTGCATGGCGTACCAGCTCAGCCCTACGGATATCCCGGTCGGGATTCGATGAACCAACTTTCAATTTTATGGCACCAAAACCTTGGTCAATCGAGCGCCGGATGTTGTCAGCGACTTGCTCGTCAGTGTAGTTAAACCAGCCGATGGACGTATCGTATCCCGGGTAGCCCTGCTTCAGAATTCCCATACGGTCAGCCCGTCCTTGCGCTTCGTCCTTTAACAGGGAAATTGCCTCTTGTCGGGGCAAAATATCTTCGAAGTAGGAAAAGTCCAGCGTATCGGCGAGCGCTTCTGGAGAGAGCTCAATCAACAATTTCCATAAGGGTTGGCTTCTTGATTTTGCCCAAAGATCAAAACAGGCGTTGACCACCGAGGCAAGGGCAAGGTGAACGACTCCCTTATGCGGCCCTAACCACCTGAGGTTGGGATCATCGGCCATTTTTTTGTAGGTGACTCCAAATTCAGCCATGAGTTCATTTATCTCCCTACCAACCACATGCCGTACCAAATAGTCGATGGCACCACATACCAGCTTGTTGCCGGCGCCTAAGGTCAGTGCCATGCCAACGCCTTCTACATGAACGTCGGTATCCAATCTACACAGTGCGTAGGCATAGATCGGTGTAGAATGGACGGCGTCAGAGCCGGCTCCGTTTTCCAATTCAAACTGGACATCCTGGGACCGTCCCGATTTGATAACAATTGATTTCATATTTGGCTAATTATTTTTCAAGATTGCAGCAGCCTAATCGTCAATCGTACAATTAGTCTGCATGCAATGGTTTATCTCCTACTATGTTTCTCCAGGGGGACAGCCCCTAACTCATTTGATTCATACAGTCTTTCGACCAACTTCATGGTTTGATATGCATCCTCTACGCCATTCGGAAATGCGGAGTTGGAGTTTTGAAGGTGGAATTGCAATGATGCCATGGGGCCTATAAATGCATGGGGGAACCAATCACCGATCAAGGGAACTTCCTGCCAGCCCATTTCCGCTTCCTTCCTAGTATAGTATTTAAACTTGGAAGGCCTGCCCTTCGGGTAATCAAAGGAAGTCCCAATTTGTATTTTTATCGCACCTTCTGTTCCTTCAATCTTTAAGTAAGATTGCTGGTGATCGGGTCCATAATCGTGCCCGTGATTGGTCATAATCCGTGCCTGCCGGTAGGCACCATAGTCAAGGACGATGGTACTTCTTGTAGGGGCCAATTGCGCATGGTTTGGGTGTTTGATGGTGGATGCAAAAACACGTTTCGGTTCACCCCAAAAAGCCCTGACAGTATCTAGGTAATGGATACTATGGTACAAAATTTCCAACCTAGGTTTGGTTTTCAGAAATTCCCACAGCTCCCACGGCGTGTGTACGCAGATGTTAAACTCTACATCGAACGTTTCTCCGATCAGGCCCCTTTCCATCACATCCATGGCGGCTAATATATAGGGAGCATGGCGAAGCTGAAAATTGACCGCAGCTACCAAGGACTTTTGCCGGCAAAGCTGACGGATTTGCTCGGCTTCCTGTAAGGTTTCCCCCATGGGTTTTTGTAGTAACACAGCCGATCCATCCGGCAATTGCTTTAAAATACCCAAAATCTGATCGGCAGGCACTGCCACATCAAAGACTGCCCCGACATCCTTGGCTTTCTGAACCAACTGATCCAGCGAATCGAATGCGCACTGCGGCATTCCAACGGATTGCGCCAGCGATTTAGCCTTCTCGGGCATCAAGTCATACAGCCCCACGACGGGGAATTGAGCCAACGCATACGCCGGTAAGTGGGCATCGCGCACAATTCCACCTGCTCCTATAACAACAATAGGAAGCGGGTTTTCCGGGATTTCTGGGGCTTGATTAAAATGCATATATCCGAATAAATGAACGGTTTAGGTGCGTTATAATACCTTCTGTTTTAATAAAATACCCAATACAAGGCCAACATGATCGCTAGTAAGATCACACTCAGCAAATTCACCAGCCTGGAAGGGCTTTGCACCTTCACAAAGAAGGTAGGGGATACGTCCTGCACGTTTTTGTCAAAATAGGAAACAGAGACATAAAGTACGGCAGAAAAGACAAAGAAAAGGTAAGTTTGTTTTAGCCAGTTAATGTGTAATCCATCCGGCCTGGAAACATAGTTCAACCCTCCATTTATAGGGACGTACTTCTCGATCACAAATACACCTGCAGCAAATAAACTTCCAATCAAAAGCGTGTAAAACGCCGCATTTGCAGTACCCCGGGGCGATACCACTCCGAACAGAAAAACAGCCACGATGGAAGGGGCAAATATGGAAAACATTTGATTGATCAATTCGAATAGGGTTCCCAAGTTTCCCAAAAACGGGGACCACATCACGGCGGCAACCAAGACTATCAGTCCGGTAAACCTTCCTATGTATACTTTCTTCCTATCGGTAAGATGGGGCTTCAGCCTATCAAAGACATCGTAAACAATCAACGTGGAACAGCTATTAATAGCCGCTGCCACGCTGCTCATGACCGCAGCAAGCAGGGCCGCAACCATTAGACCTTTCAAGCCTACCGGCATTAGGTTGCTGATCATTAAGGGCAACACATTTTGGGTTTCATTTCCAATCTGCTCCCTGAATAAGGCAAAGGCCAAAATCCCGGGAACTACCATGAAAAAAACGGGAAGGATTTTCAGAAAGCCGGCAAATAAAGCGCCGAGCTTGGCCTGCTTTTCAGAACGGGCACCTAAGACCCGCTGTACAATTGTTTGGTCCGTACACCAATACCAAAGGCCCAAAATCAAGTACCCGAACAACATGTCACTAAATGTGAATCCGGTTTTGGCAGCATCGAAACTAACTATTTTCAACCGGTCGGGATCTACGACCGCTTTAAGCTCCTCGTAAGAAGTAATTCCCATCTCCGGCAAGCGAAGGATGGCAAGTACTGTAATGGTAATCGATCCAGCGATTAATATGATTGTCTGAACCGTTTCTGTGATGACCACGGAGGTCAGTCCACCAACTATGGTATAGATTCCGGTGGCAAGGGCAATTAGAACTATGGATACTGGCACGCTAAGTCCAAAAACATTTTCAAAAACCACCGCGCCTGCGTATAAACTCACGCCAATGTGCATGAATAGTGCTGCGAGTATACTGAAAATAGCCAACAACACCCTCGATCGCGCGTCATAGCGTAATTCCAAAAACTGTGGGAGCGTAGTAATTTTGGTTCTCAAGTAAAAAGGCACAAAAACAAAGGCTAGGAGCAGGAGTTCAATTACCGAAAACCATTCGAAATTTCCCCAAACGATCCCATCGGTAAATCCTGATTCAGCCAATCCAACCAAATGGACGGTGGAAATATTAGAAGCAAAAAGAGATGCACCAATTACCGCCCAGGACAAGGATTTTCCAGCCAAAAAATAGCCGTGACTGGTCGCCGTTCCTTTGCGGACAGAAATCAATCCTATGGCGACTATACCAATAAGATAGCCTATGACGACGAGCAGGTCTATAAGTCCAATTGAATTCATGTCAAACTTGTTGTTCGATTTTTTGCATTTGCATTGCCTTGCATAGCATTGGAGAGGAAGCTTGTATAGAAAAGGAGTTTATATTTCTAAAAAACCATTCTGTCCAACCATCTGTAATATGCACCTCGGTACATATCGCCAAACCAACTCCCCAAAAATAGAACAAATAGGTCAAAAGACCTAATCTTTAATAATTGCCGTAAAAATCGGGTAGGCTAGCAGCCCCAAGCTTCCTTGAGGGCTATGACACGTTGTGGTGGTTTTCACCCCACGGAGGCAATCTCTAAGCACCTTAGGGGGGGCTAGTCCCGCCATTTTCAAATGGTGTTTACAATGATAATAGTTGCCGGTAAAGCATTTCCGGCCAGGTCTTTTTCACGCAAAGACGCAAAGGCGCCAAGACGCAAAGAAAATAGGGGTGAATTCGTCTCCCTCATTACGAGACCCAATCAAAAATAGCTTTAGCAAAGGCTTCTAATCACGGCAGGGGAGTTAGCCCTGATAGCTTAATAGAAAATACCAGGTCGAGTGCAATCTCAAAGGGGCAGAGCCCTGAAATCTTCAAACGAGGTGTCGTCCACCTCGAGCACCGCAACGGCACCGTGGTCCGGCAGCTTAGGGTTGACTAGATACCGAATAGGAAAAATCTCCCCAGACTATGGTTGGGGAGATTTAATTGTTTAAGGGAGACTATAGTTGACCTTATAGCCACTTTTTATAACTAGAATCGAATTCATGCGACACCAAGATAAAGATTCCATTCTTTCGGAATAATATTTGGGAATTGAAGGTAATAATTTATTGATTAAAGCCACTAGCCGAAGCATTCAATACACCCTATTGTCAATTTGGATCTAACGAAGAATTATAGTCATTTTATTCTTGCTCTCCGTCTTTGTGAGGTTCTTGGCTAGTGTGAATCACATTTAAAATCGCTATATGATCCTCTTGAACCTGAAAAATTATGCGATAACTCCATCTAAAAAATCTCCTAATGTTGCCAGGATTGTTCAGGTAAAATTCATCCAACTGGTATTTGTCAGGGCCTAGGGCCAAATCCTTGGTAGATCGTATGATTTCTCGTCTTACATTATCGGCGGCACTTTTAGAGTCTAATTTTATCCAATCATAATGATTAGCTCAATCTTAGCTTTATCAGACCAATTAACCTTTTTATATTTATTTAATTTTACCAAGTCTCTGATTCTTTCTCAACCTCATCTACTGAAGAAAACTTCCCCGCTTTAATTTGCTGGATGGCTTCGTCAATGGAGTTTATATAGTCCCTTAAATCCATCGGAGAGTATTTTGACTTTGTGTCCTTTAACAACGCATACAAGGCCTCAAGTTTATCTTGGTCATCGATTGATTCAATGGTTTGATGTAGCCTTAACTTTAATTCTGATATGCTCATTCCTTTTTTTTAAGGTAAATATAATAAGATTTTTTCAATGTGCCAGTAGGCACGACCGATTTAAAAACCGCCGGTTTCAACCGACGGATGTAGGAGGTAAACTTCCCCAAATCCCGTGGGGACGACCGATATAACCTTGGTGAGTATCGGCCGTCCCGATGGGACTTTCACCATTCATTCCGAACCTAATCCATGGGTTGAAACTCATGGTTACTATGTCGGCCCCTGCTATGCAGCTTTTTATTAAACCGGAAAGCCATTTTTCGAAACACGATACATAAGAGAAAGATGATAGTGAGCCTGCCTGAGGCAGACTGGTATGACTGAGGCCGTCGGGATGGAGTGAGGAAAATGCCAGATTGTGAGATGATTGTTGAGCATGCGCCAACACTATCTGATCTAGGCGCACCACGATTATGATAAAATCAACAAACACATTAGTAAATTATAAATTCAGTACCGCCTGGTAACAAAGACACCTCTATCCGCTCGCTGCGCTTTCATCTCGATCTCTCCGATAAAAAAGGTTCACGCAGAGGCGCCAAGACGCAAAGAAAATAGGGGTGAATTCTTCTCCCTCATTACGAGACCCAATCAAAAATACCTGTAGGAAAGTCTTCTAATCACGCCAGGGGCGTTAGCCCTGAGATCTTATTAGAAAATACCAGGTCGAGTGCAAACTCAAAGGGGCAGAGCCCTGACATCTTCATACGGTGTCCTCTAAGATAATCCAGGATATCGCTGCCCCACCATTGCCTTCGTTGCGGGAAATAATTCCCCTGGAATTCCTACCCTTTTCGTATTTGATAAATGGCCGCATTCGGGCGGCATAATTGAAATTAGCCTTTGGCAACTGCACTTGGACTTTGTATGTCATTTGCCGGTTTAGATTTTCCAATACCAAACTTTTTTCCTTCACCTTGTAGCATTTTGCTGATCAATTACGTCTTGAAAAAAAATCGTAATTAATTTGTATAATTAAAGCATAAACTTTAATTTAGTTGATCTAAAAACTATATTAAGTTAACGTAATTTTTATTAATTGTAAAGAGTGTTTTATTTAAATGGTATACCTATGAAGCGTATTGAGAACTTTAATTTCAAATGGATTTTTTTAGTGGGAATTGTTATTCTATTTAATTCATGTACTGAAACGGAAGAGGAGCCCATTAAAACGGAAATACCTGTCGATACATATTGGATGTACTCAAGTAGCTGTTTGATGGATTTTGAAGAGAATTTCTTAAATCAGCAATCCATTCGTATCGCAGACAGGGAAGGCTTGGAAGTCATCAATTCCTGCTCTGACGAATTTCCGGAAATAGATTTTGATAATTTTTTCCTTTTAGTTACTAGGATTGAATCTACGCAATTTCCGGTGTTTAGAGGTCAAGGGTTATTTTTAAAAAATGATATTGAACTCGTGTATGAAATAAGTGTAAATATTTCAGATTTTCAAACTGTAGGTATTATTTATTGCTTTGGAGTCATTCCCAACGATTTTTCTCAAAATGAAATTAAAGTCCAAGTTTATGAAAATTAAAATTTTGCTCTTATTCTTCTTTCTCTCAATTAACCTAGTAGAATATTCTTACTCTCAAGAAACGTACTTTTACTACTCAGGTGATAAGAAAATCCCATTGAATGAACTTCCCGAAAAAGTTTATGTAAAATTTGAAGGAAAAGTTGATGAAAATAAACTTAATCAATTGGGTTTTGCTTCAAGAGAAACAATTCAGTTTGAAAATGAAAACAGTTTCGGAGCAATAAATGCCATTAATCGGGATGTCGCATATTCTTATGCAATTGTGTCTTCCAATCAATCCGCCATTAAAAATATAAGCAACGATCATTATACAATGCCGTTTTTTAGTATCGATTCCAATATCGAGGTAGGCATCTCCCATTTATTTACGGTTAGGCTAAAATCTAGTACTGATTTTGCGCTATTGGATTCAATAGCCAACGCAAATAATGTAAAGATAGTTGGAAACCATACTTTCAGGCCCTTGTGGTATACGTTGTCTTGTGATATTGGTTCGAAAGGAAATGCTTTGCAAATGGCAAATACATTTTATGAAACTAAGTTATTCCAATTTGCTATTCCGGATATTATGGAAGACATAGAGTTTTTAGGACTTCTTCCACCTCCTTCAGATCCCCTGTTTTCCACTCAATGGAATTTCTTGAATACCGGACAGTCGGGAGGAACACCAAATGCAGATATTAATATCACAGGAGCCTGGGATATTACCAAAGGTGCCAGCAATATAGTTGTAGCAATACTTGACTTGGGTCTACAATCCAACCATCCCGACCTCACTAATATAAGCCCGATAAGCTACGATGCAGATTTGGGACAGTCTCCCGCATACTGCTGTTTACAACATGGGATGGTTGTCGGAGGAATAGTTGGGGCAGACCATAATTCCGATGGAATTGCTGGAACTAGCCCTGATTCTCCGTTAATGTCCATAACTAATTCAAATGTTTCTAGCCCATCGATCAGGAAGAAATGGGCAGATGCCATTGATTTCGCATGGCTAAACGGGGCCTCGATTATTAATTGTTCTTGGGGTTTTTACGTTGACTATCCAGAAATTGAGGAAGCAATCGATAATGCTACTTCGCTAGGACGGGGTAATAAAGGGGCTATAGTAGTAGCAGCTAGTGGTAAACATAATCTAAACGAATTAAAATATCCTGCTGCTTATCCTAAAACTATTGCTGTAGGAGCCACTGATAGGAATGACCAAAAATCTACTTTTTCAAATTACGGAAGTGGACTGGATATTGTAGCACCTGGAACAGATATTCCTACTTTGAATTAAAATCCCAACCCAATAAACAACCCAAGTCAAAATTATACAGTTGCAGACGGTGTATCATTGGCAGTGCCTCAAGTATCAGGCATAGTTTCCCTGATACTTTCCTTGAACAACGACTTCACCTACTTAGAAGTTGCGGATATATTAAGAAAATCGGCGCAAAAGGTGGGTGGGTACACTTATACGCTCGGCCAAGGGCATGTTTCCAACTTAAGTTGGAATATTCAAATGGGATTTGGCAGGGTTGATGCTTGCAAAGCATTAATTGAATCGTTTAAAATGAAAGCTGCAATAACCGGCCCCGACCGCATCTTTACCACAAACACAAACTTCACGCTACAAAACGTACCTGCCGGGCAGACGGTAAGCTGGGCCGTATCTCCTACGCATTTATTCCCCACTACCGGACGAAGCGGCACCGGTGCCACCGCCGCACTTCGGGCAATGCACAGTAGCAGCAGCGGACTGGCTACGCTCACCTACACCATAGATACCGGCTGCGGGGAATTTCAGGTGCAGAAGCAGATCTGGGTGGGCGTACCCGACACCGGCATGCAAGTGGACGCCAACTATTATCCCATCTGTATGAACGAATACACCTACATCAACGCCTTTTACGATCCGTACAACACCAATCCTGCCGGAAATAAGGCAAGCGATATTACCAACTTTATCTGGGAGCAGCCCTCAGGGGTATCCTGCTTTACGGCAGGTACTAAAAACGAAGTGCTGGCCTGCTGGTTTACCAATCCGGACAATTATATCGTCCGGGTACGGGCCGTCAACTCCTGCGGACAGGGGGCGCTGAGGACGGTACATTTCAACGTCGATTCCTGGGGATGTTCCTACTTCTCCGTGGGCATCAACCCCAATCCGGCGAACGGCAACGTGACCATAGCACTTACCGAAACACCACTGGACGATGCGGCCAAATCGGTCCTGCAAGCTGAAAATAAAGGAAGCAGGGAATTCCAACAGTACAGCTTCAACACCCCGCCCCACCGCATACGGGTAGTTGATATCGTGGGCGCCGAAAGACTGTGCGTGGAGAATGTGCCCGAGGGCAACAGCTATCAACTGGACATCAACCACCTCACGCCGGGCATCTACATCGTCCACCTGGAGCACCGCAACGGCACCGTGGTCCGGCAGCTTAGGGTGGAGTAAAGACCGTCCCTAAAGCAGATGGCAAAGAGGGACCATGCTACGGTATTCACTAGGACTTGCAGTTACCGAAGACACCTCTATCCGCTCGCTGCGCTGTCATCTCGGTCTCTCCGATAAAAAAGGTTCACGCAGAGGAGCAAAGAAAAATGGATGGGATATATTCGCTGCTCTGCTAAAAAATAGTAAAATACGAAGGCCTTTGCCCATTCCGTAGAATGAACAAAGGCCTGTTTAATCAATCGGGCCAAGCCACTGGGATTACCGTATTTACTGGAAGAAAAGGTAGTTCCCTTTGGCTATCAACGCATCGGCTATTTCCCGGCGAAGTTCCTTTACATTGACAGCTTCCATTTTGGTAAACCGCTTCAACCCCATCAGTAGAACCTTTTGTTCATCTCCTAAAAGAAATGAATTGATAGCTTCTTTTCCGGCGGTCTGAATTTTTTCCACTGCCTCAAAAAGGTAAACCTGGGTGGCAGCCTGCTGAATCCGGGTTTGCGCTACGCCCCTTTGCGAAATAAGCTTCTCTGTGCGGAGCACGGCCGATTCGGCTGCATAGATTTCAATCATGATATCCGCGAGGTTCATCATAATCTCCTGCTCGCTGTCGATCTTGGCACCCAAGACCTGTGCGGCCCTTCCTCCTACCATGAGAAACACCTTCTTCAGTTTATTGAGCACGTCCTTCTCGGCCGCCATGGGCTGCGAAGTGTCCACCTGCTCAAAGCTGGGCACCGCCTTCAGCTCCTCTCCTACGGCCATGGCAGGGCCCATCAGATTAATCTCCCCCTTCAGGGCACGTTTCAGCAACATCCCTACCATCAGGATGCGGTTAATCTCATTGGTTCCTTCGTATATTCTGGAAATTCGGGCGTCGCGGTAAGCTCTTTCCATCGGTGCATCTGCCGAGTAGCCCATGCCTCCATATACCTGCACGCCCTGATCTACTACATAATCGAGTACTTCGGAACCATGCACCTTGGCTATCGCACATTCGATCGCAAACTGCTCCAGTCCCTTTAGCTTTGCCTCGGCATCACTCAAGCCCTCGGCTGCCAAAGCTGCCATGCGGTCTTCCACATCCTGACCCGCCCGGTAGCACAGGGCTTCGCAGGCATAGGTTCGTACCGCCATCTCTGCAAGTTTTTGTTTGATAGCTCCGAAGGTATTGATGCTCACGCCAAACTGTTTGCGCTCGCCGGCATAGCGTATAGCATTGCCCAGGACGGTCCTGCAGCCACCCAACACACCGGCTCCCAACTTAATTCGCCCAATGTTCAGGATATTGACAGCGATCTTAAAACCGTTGCCACGTTCGGAAAGCAGGTTTTCCACGGGCACCTTGCAGTCGTTGAAGAAAACCTGCCGGGTGGAAGATCCCTTGATGCCCATTTTTTTCTCTTCCTCGTTCATGGTGATTCCGCCAAAGGTTTTCTCCACGATAAAGGCTGAAAGGTATTTGTCATCCTCAATACGGGCAAATACGATGAACAGATCCGCAAAGCCTCCATTGGAGATCCACATCTTCTGTCCATTGATCAGGTAATGTTTTCCATCTTCGGTGAGGGTTGCCTTCGTTTTCCCGGAATTTGCGTCAGATCCGGCGTCCGGCTCGGTAAGGCAATAGCAGGCTGCCCACTCCGCATTGGCGAGCTTGGGCAGGTACTTTTGCTTTTGTTCCTCCGTGCCGTAGTAGAGAATGGGCAGTGTACCTATTCCGGTATGGGCACCGTAGGTGGTGGAAAAAGATCCCGCCGAGCCTATGATATCGGCAATCAACATAGAGGTATTGAAACTCATACCCAAGCCGCCATATTCCTCCGGCACCGAGATACCTAGTAAACCTAGTTCACCCGCCTTTTTCAAAATACCCGGAACTAAGTCCGGATCCTTCATGCCATCTATGGCTTCTGCCTTGGGCATGATTTCCATATCCACAAAATCCTGGCACGCCTGTGCCATCATCAGCTGCTCCTCGCTAAATTCCTCCGGAATAAATACATCCGCAGCCTTGGTTTCTTTGATGAGGAATTCTCCTCCGTTTATTGGGGTTTTCATTTGGTCTAGTAGTTAGACGTGAGATATGAGAATTTTAGAAATTAGATATAAGACGATGAGATATCTGTTTCTTTATCCTATTTCACGTCGTTTATTTTGAATTAACTTAAAGATCATCTTTTGAAGCTGACTAACTTCACTGCTTAACATTTCAAATTCTGTTTCGGATAGATAACCAACCCTATTTGCTATTATCAATTGGGTTTCGAGCTCGTTTAAAGATGCATAGGAAATGTTTAGAAAATGAAGAAACCACCGTTCAGAACTTCTCCCAGAGCCTTCTGCGATATTAGATGGAACAGAAACGGAAGAACGCCTAATCTGCAGACTTAAACCAAACCGTTCCTTTTCCGGAAAGGAATCAGTTATTCTATAGATTAAAGCTGCTAGCTCGATGCCTCTTTTCCATATTTCTAAATCCTTGTGCCGGTGCATGGCGGAACTATCCTAAAATCTAATCATCTCAAATCTCCTATCTAACCGTCTATCTCAACAACTCCACCACACCTGCAACACCTTGGCCGCCTCCTACGCAGGCGGTGACGAGACCATATTTTCCGTTTCGGCGTCTTAGTTCGTTGATGATCTGCACGGTGAGCTTGGCACCGGTACATCCGAGCGGATGGCCCAGGGCCACGGCGCCGCCGTTTACATTGACGATATCTTCGTTCATGTC
This sequence comes from Lunatimonas salinarum, assembly GCF_017811155.1. GTDB lineage: Bacteria > Bacteroidota > Bacteroidia > Cytophagales > Cyclobacteriaceae > Lunatimonas > Lunatimonas salinarum. The sequence continues at coordinate 116,151 of NZ_JACVCV010000009.1, forward strand.
AAGGGCTCGGATCACCGCCAAGGCTTGGGTGGCAAAAGCTTCGTTGAGCTCGATAAGGTCGATATCATTCAGGGTCAATCCTGCCTGCTTCAACGCCTTGGGTACTGCCTCTTTGGGACCAATACCCATAATTCTAGGCTCCACGCCGGCCACACTGTAAGACACCAAACGCGCCACAGGCTCCAGGTCGAGTTCTTTCACCATCCGCTCTGACATGACCATCACAAAGGCCGCTCCATCGGAAGTTTGGGAGGAATTGCCGGCAGTTACTTGCCCGCCTTGCTTGAATGCTGGCTTCAGGTTTGCCAACACATCCAGCGTGGTACCGGCACGGGGCCCTTCATCGGTATCCACGGTAAAGGATCGGGTTTTTCGCTTCTGATTTTGGTCCAGGTACGTTTCTTCTACGGTCACGGGAACGATCTCGTCCTTGAATCTACCCTCCTTGATTGCCGCTAATGCTCTTTCGTGGGAGCGTACAGAAAAACGATCCGCATCCTCGCGGGTGATGTTGTAATCCTTTGCGAGCTCCTCCGCTGTGAGGCCCATGCTCAGGTAATAATCGGGGTTTTTGGATGCTATGTCCCAGTTGAGGGCTGTGCGGTATCCCATCATGGGCAGCATGGACATGGACTCCGTGCCTCCAGCAATGATGCAATCGGCCATGCCGGATCTTATTTTTGCCGTTGCCAAGGCGATGGCTTCGATTCCGGATCCGCAATAGCGGTTCATCACAACTCCGGGGACATCCTTGCCCAAGGCTAGCAGTGCGATCATACGTCCCATCTGCATGCCCTGTTCTGCCTCCGGAATGGCATTGCCCACAATCAGGTCGTCTACCTGCTGCGGAGCTACCTGGGGCACCTTTTCCATCAAAAACCTGATCACATCCGAGGCCAGATCGTCCGGGCGGTAAAAGCGGAAACCTCCCTTCTTGGCCTTTCCTACTGCTGATCTATATCCATTTACAATATATGCTTCCATCTTTTTTCAGTTATTGGGGTTAAAAACATGCTGATTTTCTCCTTAAATACATCAGTTTCTGAGGGGTTTGCCCTTAAAGAGTATGCTATGAATGCGCTCAAGTGTCTTCTGTTCTCCTGTTAAACTCAAGAAGGCCTCTCTTTCCAAGTCCAATAAATACTGCTCACTGACCTCCGTGGCACTGGATAGATCGCCACCGCTCATGACATAGGCCAACTTTCGGGCGATCTTGGCGTCGTGATCAGAGATATAGGATCCGTAGATCATGCCCGTGATCCCTGCCTCAAACAACGCAAGAGACGTCTTTCCGAGCACTTTGATGTTGGTCTGCTGTATGGGTCGGGTATAACCCTGTTCATAGAGCGAGAGCACCCGCGATTTAGCTTCGGCCAACTGTCGTTTACGGTTGAGTGTAATCGCATCTTTTGCCTCCAAATAACCTAGGCTACGTGCCTCCTCAGCGGATGTAGACACCTTTGCCATGGCAATATTCATAAATATCTCCTGCAAACGGTTCAGTTCGACGTCTCCTGGTACGATCCCATTGGCAAAGCGTCGGGTCATTTCCTTGGTTCCACCGCCAGCAGGAATCAGTCCTACTCCCACTTCCACCAAACCCATATACAATTCCGCATGGGCTTGGATAGCATCCGCGTGCAGGGACATTTCGCATCCCCCGCCAAGTGCCATATTATGGGGTGCCACCACCACCGGCACGTCTGAATAGCGCACGCGCATCATGGTATTCTGAAACTGCGCTATCATCAGGTTGATCTCATCATACTCCTGATCCCCGGCAAACATGTACAGCATGGCAAGATTCGCTCCCGCCGAAAAATTGCCCCCTTCGTTTCCTATCACCAAGCCCTTGTAATTCTTTTCAGCCATGGAGATCGCGGTGTTTATTCCTTGCACAACCTCTGCACCGAGGGAATTCATTTTAGTATGGAATTCCAATAAAAGCACTTCATCTCCCATGTCATAGACCGTAGCACCTTCATTGTCCCATACTTTTTTATTACCGCCTTTTAGCGTGTCGATCAATATGAAATCTCCCTGGCCCGGTATTTCCCGGTACGATTTGGATGGGATGTCGTAATAGTTTCTCTTTCCGTCCACCACTTTGTAAAAAGAGTCATTTCCTGCATCCAACATGTCATATACCCAATCTGCGGGCTTATGACCGGCTTTCTCCATGTTGGTGACGGTTTCTTTTACTCCCAATATGTCCCAGTTTTCAAAGGGGCCGTATTCCCAGCCAAAACCGGCACTTACGGCCTGGTCGATGCGATAGAGCTCATCGGCAATCTCTGGAATTCGGAAGGAGCAATACCTGAACAAATCATAAAAGGTTTCCCTGAAAAACTCCCCTGATCGATCGTTGTAGTTTACCAAAAACCGGATACGCTCTTTGAGGTTCTCGATCGGTTTGGCTTCATCCAGCGATTTTAGCCTCGGCTTATCGGCTGCTTTGTATTGCATGGTCTGAAGGTCTATTTCCATCAGTTCCTTGCTGCCATCCTTGTGCCGAATCATCTTGAAGTATCCTTGGCCCGTTTTGTCCCCCAACCACTTGTTTTCATGGAGTACTTTCATGCTATTAGGAAGTTCAAAACGATCTCTGGATTCATCGTGGGAGAGCACCTGCTTTAAATTAGTAGCTACATTTACCGTAGTATCGAGACCTACTACATCCATGGTGCGAAAGGTGGCCGATTTGGCCCTGCCGATGACGGTACCTGTGAGTTTATCGACCTCAGATACGCCCATACCTAGTTTCTCAATCGTATGGATAGCGGAAATGATGGAATACACACCGATCCTATTCGCAATAAAAGCCGGAGTATCTTTACACAACACGGTTTCCTTTCCCAAAAAGCGGTCACCATATCCCATCAGAAAATCAACGATCTTCGGATCGGTTTTAGGACCGGGAATGATCTCCAACAAACGGAGGTACCGGGGCGGGTTGAAAAAGTGGGTTCCTGCAAAGTGCACCTGGAAATCCTCCGATCGGCCTTTACACATCAATTGCATGGGAATACCAGACGTATTGGAAGTAATGAGCGTGCCCAGCTTTCGATGCTGTTCTACCTTTTCAAATAAAGCCTGCTTGATTTCCAGTTTCTCCACCACGACCTCTATCACCCAATCGCACGCTTTGATTTTGGGCAGATCATCTTCGAGGTTGCCAGTAGCTATCCTTGAAGCAAAGGCTGTGTCATAAATCGGAGATGGTTTTGATTTAAGGGCATTTTGCAAAGCCTCGTTTACTATGCGGTTCCTTACCTCCTTGTCTTCCAGGCTGCGACCCTTTTTCTGCTCTTGTTCGGTTAGCTCGCGTGGCACAATATCCAATAGAAGTACCGGCACCCCGATATTAGCAAAGTGGCAGGCTATTCTGGAACCCATCACGCCAGATCCTAAAACGGCTACTTTTTGAATGATTCTGTTCATAAGCTGTATTTCGGTTTATTATTAAAATTCATGTCTTTGATTCTGAAGTATTACTTCATTGATTTTTTGGAAAATTCTGAAAAAACTGTTTGACTCGCTCTCCGTCAATGCCTTTTGCAACTTTAGGTTAAAATCCATCACAGTCTCTACGGATTTTGCCTTTTTTGCCCTACCCAGTTCCGTTAAGAATATACGCACAGAACGACGGTCCAAGGGATCGGGCCTCCTTTCAATGAGTCCCTTTTCTTCCATACTCTTTAATACCCTCGTAAGACTTCTAGTTTCCAGACCTAGCATAGGTGCTATTTTGGTTGCCGGTGTTCCCTCTTTTGAATGAATATTGATCAAGACATATCCTATAGAAGCAGTAATATCCTCTTGGGCCGCTTTTTGGTTGTACATTCTGGATATCGAATGCCAACAGGACTTTATCTGGAAATCATAAGTCTCCTCTTTCTTCATCTGATTAGTATACGTAATTTCTGCATGGACTACCTAAATTTAGTCAAAAAGTTATGCATGCATACTAAATAGATTTGATTTTTTTTAGGTCGATGTAAAGGTGGGCGGAGTTATAGTTATCCACGTCCTTATAAAAATGGTTTTTATTATTTTAAAAAAAAGTAGTGGTTTTTATTATGGTGTGGATTTGTTGGTAAGTGTGATGAGCGATTCTATCCACCTTTTCGGGAATGTTTTCCCTTTGCAAATTGACTAGTTATGCACCTCCATTATTTTCATATAGGCTAGATAATGAGTTTGTTGCCTTTTGTTAGTCTTTTTTTGTGGATAAGTTTCTGTGTGCGGTTGTTTATAGTTGGATGTTTGTTGGATTGTGGATAGCTGTGGGGAGCTTTCTTGTTATCCACAGAGTGCGAAAAGGCTTATCTCGTTATCGAAGGCCCATGTGTATAATACCTGATTTATTCATATTGTCCATAGGTTTATCCACCGTCAATCCACTGTCCTATTGAGTAGGATGAATGTCAAATTCTGGGATTTCAAAGGAGTCTATTTCGTCTGTTTGGTCGAATTCCTGTGATGAAGGGTCTTTGGAAGAATCTGGGAAATAGCCTGTGTCCAGTCGTTTTTCCAATACGATGTCAGTTAATGTCCAACCCGCTCTTAGGATGAATTCTTGGGAACCAGTTTCCTGATCTACAAAATAGTAAATGGGTTCTGGTTGTGTGTTTTGGCGAAAGTTTCCGGGGTCCCACCTACGATTTTTGTTTCTGTCAATGATGGCCCGCAGTTTGTAATCGGTAGCTTCTATCTTTGTAAATTCAAAAATGGTTGTATTTTCTAGGTACAATTCTTGGACTAGCTCATCTTTTTTATTTAGTAGTTGTATTAATATGGGTGATTCATCGGTGTCTACAGAGCCGCTTATGCCGTCTGCTAATCGATCTTGTTTCAGCTTTTTGTAATTCGCCTCCAGTTTCTCTTTGTTGGGTATACCTTCTATATCGATTACCGAGGAATCGCCAAGGTATACTTGGTAGGTTTCAAAGTTCAATGAGTCTGGAATTTGGATTTCGATGATTGCCTGTGTGAACTTGCTGCTGTCTGTGAAATGGAAATGATAGGGTTCTATAGGTATCCTACCTGCTGTGTCGTATTTGATCATCAGGGAATCAAAGTTTACTTTGATAATTGGTTTGTTGAATGTGAGTTCAGCTCGTAGGGTCTTGACAAAGTTAAGTCCAGAATTGGCTTTTATTTCAAGGTCTTCTGGGCGTCGTTCGCTCTCTTCGAATTTGGCATAGAATGTGGTGTCAATGGCAAACCCCACGGAGTCTCGCAGGCTTAGTGATATTTCGGTACTATCGTTTTGTATCTCTGTATGATAAAGACGAATTGTTCGGTCGTTTAGGCGGGCGAATAGTTTTGTGCCTGTGTCAGGATGTATGACATCGTAGCTTATGGGTGGTTTGCTTAGTACAATGTCAAAATTGTTTCCTGCCGTAGAGGCTCTATTCACTTTTAGGTCTGAAATATCTGCTTTGAATATATTTATATGGAATCCATACATATTTTGCTGTATATCAATGAGTTCTGAATAATAACCATGTGCTTCACTGCGATACTCAGCTTTTAGAGAGTTATTTTCATCGTGCCATGCATATAGTTTAAATTTTCCGGCCTTTATGTTGGTAATCTCAAAATTTCCAGCGCTGTCAGCTTGGGCAATGTAATAGGGAGCAGCGGTAAAGAGATCGGTCGTATCGGTTTCTTGATAGAGTCCTACAAGGATGTCTTTCATTTCTTCATTTTTCGTTGGCTGAATGTAGGCGATTTTTCCGGTAATGGTTAGGCTGTCGATGTAGGATCCCGTTGAAAAGACAAGTTTGATGTTTTCTGCTGGGTTTTTTTCGGTGATATCTTGGATGCTTTTTTGAAAGTTAAATACGTAGGTTGTATTTTCCTCTAGTTCCTGGTTCAGCTTTATGTTTACGCGGTTTTTGTTTGCTAAAAATTCTACCTCGTCTGTTTGTATTTTTGGGGTGATAATTATCTGCTTGGTGGGGTTATCCAATGCTACGAATTCGTTAAAGAACAGGTTTAGTTGATCTGGTGATAGGTTTGTTTGATTATTTTCGGGATCTGTATTTAAAAGAACTGGGGGATCTTCATCTTTTGGGCCGCCCATCGGCGAGCTTTGTTTTGCACAGGCGGTGGTTAGTAAGATGAGGAAGAAGGCGCTTGCTATATTAAAAAGAAGTCTCATTTCTTTTTCAGGATATATAAAAGGCTTGAGTGTGTGTGTTGTTGTTTCTTTGCCTCTTGGTTGTACCGGTAGGCATCTATAAAGGATCTCAATGGATTTTTTCGTCCCAGGTATTTATCTGTAAGTAATGCAACATAGTAGGCGTCGAAAACCATTGGTTTAATTTCTACAATTTTTAATCCGTATTGGTTGGCTAGATAGGTCATGGTATCTGGATTAAAGTGGTACAAATGCCTAGGAACGTCGAGGGCAGCCCAGTTTTCCTGTTTTTGTTTAAAATCTATTGAGTTAAGATTTGGTATGGCTATGAATAATAATCCTCGTTTTTTGAGTAGATTTAAGATTAATTTGATGGTTTTGTTTAAATCGTGTATGTGTTCTAGTACGTGGAATAGGGTGATAGCGTCAAATTTCTTCTCTTTATTAAGGATGGCCAAATCTGATATTGGTGATTTTCCAGTTCTTTTTTTTGCTTCATCCAATGCGATTGTATTCGGTTCATAGCCTACTGTTTCCCAACCCTTTTTTGCGGCTGCGGAGATGAAGTAACCTGTTCCGCATCCATAGTCTAGAATGCGTCCTTTTCTCTTCAGCTTTTTGGTGATAAAGTTGATTTTTTGTTTGTTGGTGTATTTTCGAACAATTTTATATAGAATGTTGATTAGATTATTTGATTTATCAGCGTGTGATATATAATCTTTGGAGTCGTAATAGGATTGGATATGGTCTTTGTCTGGTCTCGGATTGGTAAATATTAATCCGCATTCGGTGCATCTGCACAGGGTGAATGACTCCTGTGATATGGCGTGGTCTTTAACCACCATATGATTAAGAAAGAGTACGCCTTTGCACAGCGGGCATTTGGTTAGTCTTTCGTACATGATGGTTATCTTCCTAAATATACAGTTAGTATGGATAGGTCTGCGGGTGTCACGCCACTGATTCTAGAGGCCTGTCCGAGTGTTTCCGGTTGAATCTTAATTAATTTTTGTCGTCCTTCGGCAGAGAGAGCAGTTATTTTAGCATAGTCAAAATGGGTTGGTATCCGGTGATTTTCTAGGTTGGCCATTTTTTGCACCATAGCTTGCTCTTTTTCGATATAGCTTTCGTATTTTATTTGAATTTCTGCCTGTTGTCTCACCTCTCTTTCGTGCGTTGCTAGGTAGGTGTCCAAATCTCGATTTAATTTTCGAATATTTTCTATACCTAATTGAGGTCTTTTGAGTAATTTTTCTACCGATATTTTTTCTCGGATTACTGCGGTGTTCATTTCCGTTAGGTCGCAATTAACCATTTCTGGCTCTATCTTAAACTGTTTTATATAGTTAATAACCTGTTCCGTAGCGGCTTTCTTTTGAAGTACGTTGTCTAGGCGGTCTTCGGAAGCGAGTCCTATATCATAACCTTTTTCAGTTAGACGTAGATCGGCGTTGTCTTGCCGTAATAGTAGTCTGAATTCCGCTCGGGAGGTAAACATCCGGTATGGTTCTTCGGTGCCTTTATTTACCAGATCGTCTATGAGGACGCCGATATAAGCTTCGGATCGTTTTAGGATGAAAGGTGCCAAATCCCTTACGTTTTGGTGTGCGTTGATTCCTGCTATCAGGCCTTGGGATGCTGCTTCTTCGTATCCTGTTGTACCGTTTATTTGTCCGGCAAAGAAAAGGTTTCTGACGAGTCTTGTTTCCAAGGTAGGTTTCAGTTGCGTTGGGGGGAAAAAGTCGTATTCGATGGCATATCCTGGTCTGAACATCTTGGCTTGTTCGAATCCTGGAATTTGTCGTAGTGCTTTGTATTGGACATCTTCGGGTAGGGACGTTGAAAATCCATTTACGTAGATCTCCACGGTATTCCAACCCTCAGGCTCTACGAATATTTGATGGCGTTCTCGTTCGGCAAATCGGTTTATCTTGTCCTCTATGGACGGGCAGTAGCGTGGCCCTAATCCTTTAATTCGCCCATTGAACATAGGAGATCGGTCAAATCCAGTCTCTAGGGTTTCGTGTACGGCTTTGTTCGTATAGGTAATCCAGCAGCTGCGTTGGTTTTTTAAGGCTTGTGTAGTGGGTGAATAGGAAAACTTTTCTGGGAATTCATCTCCGTGTTGTTCTTCCATTTTGGTGTAATCGAGGGACCTTCCATCTACTCTGGGTGGTGTTCCTGTTTTCATTCTCCCTGATTCAAAGCCTAGTGCTGTTAGGTCTTCTGTAATTCCTTTAGCTGGTGACTCGCCGGTTCGGCCACCGCCCATCTGTTTTTCTCCGATATGGATAATTCCGTTGAGAAACGTTCCATTGGTTAGTACAACAGATTTTGCAGGTATTTCTATTCCTATTCCAGTTCGAACTCCTCTTACGACGCCATTTTTGACGATGATACCCCGAATCATCTCCTGCCAAAAATCAACGTTAGGTGTTTGTTCTAGTGCTAGGCGCCACTCTTCGGCGAATCGCATGCGATCATTTTGGGTTCTGGGTGACCACATGGCAGGTCCTTTAGAACGGTTTAGCATTCGAAACTGTATCATAGAGTTGTCGGATATAATCCCCGACATACCTCCAAGTGCATCAATCTCTCGGACGATTTGCCCTTTTGCGACGCCTCCCATTGCCGGATTGCAAGACATTTGTGCAATGGTGTTCATATTCATTGTACATAGGAGTACTTTAGATCCCATACGTGCAGCAGCATGTGCTGCTTCGCATCCGGCATGACCCGCTCCTACTACAATTACGTCATATTCTGGAAACATGATTTTTTTTTCTTAGGTGTTCCACGTGGAACAGTTTTGATTTAATACCTCAATTTTCTGTTGCGCAAAGTACTGGTTAGTGAAGTACTGTTCCACGTGGAACAGTAGCTACTGTTGGGTTGCATGGAATTGATCGATGGCTTGTTCTTCTTTGGTTCGCATTATAGAGACTTCCTCTGTTGTTTTGTCTTTATACCCACAAAGGTGGAGAAGCCCATGACTGATTACTCTTTTAAGTTCGCGATCGAACGTTTGGTTTAATTTGCTGGCGTTTTCGCTTACTCTATCAATACTAATGTAGATTTCTCCTTCTATGCGGTTTTTTCCGTCGCTTTGGTCAAAGGTAATGATATCGGTATACGTATCGTGTGCGAGATACGCTAGGTTGATGTGATGTAAATAGGTATCGGAGCAGAATATGTACAAAAGTTCCTTGATAGATAGCCCCTCCTTTTCTGCTACGGCTGTCAGCCATTTTTTGTAGGCGTTTTTTTGCTTTAACTCAAAGGAGGTATCTTCTGTAAAAAAGCGAATGGCCATTTCAATTTAGGTAAAAGGTAAGCGTCGTTTTGCTTCCATTATTTTCGAATGAGAGCTCATCGCACAGATGCTTCATTAAAAAGACCCCTCTCCCACCAGTCTTCTCTAAGTTTTCGGGAGCGGTAGGATCCTTAAGGTGTTGGTAATCGTACCCGCTTCCTTCATCCTCAACGATGAATTTCAGTTGGTTTTCATGAAACTCCAACACTAACTTAACCTGCTTTTTTGGATCTTCCCTGTTTCCGTGTATAATGGCATTACTCACACATTCCGTTACAGAAATCATGATATTGCCGTAGATATCGTCGTTTATCTGATATTTTACCTTGGCATTGTCGATGAAACTTTCAACGATTGTTATGTTTTCAATCAATGAAGGAATAGAAATTTTGATCGATTTCATTTATAATATGCTCTTATACGTTGAAATACTTTACCTATTTATTCACTGAATCTCGATTAAAATAGGGCAGTGATCGGAGTGCTCTGCGTCAGGTAATATCGTTGACGTTTTTATTCTTTCGGTTAGCGATAAGGTATTCATGTGGTAGTCTATACGCCATCCTTTATTTTTTGTTCGCGCATTGGCCCGGTAGCTCCACCATGTATACTTACCGGCTTCTTCTGGGTGCAAACGCCTGAAGCTGTCATCAAAGCCAGATTGGGTGAATTTGTCCATCCATGCACGTTCTTCTGGAAGAAATCCAGAGGATTTCTTATTTGATATTGGATCGTGGATGTCTATCGCCTGATGACAGATATTGTAATCCCCGCTCCAAATCAAATTTGGGTGTGTTCTTCTGATATCCTGGGATATTCCGAAGAGATCGTCCAAAAACTCGTATTTGAAAGATTGCCTCACATCTCCGGTTGTTCCTGAAGGAAAGTATGTATTGATAAAACTGAAATCTCCAAAATCTAACCTTAGCATTCTCCCTTCGTCATCGTACTTGGGCAGATCCATCCCGTATTTTACGTGATTTGGCTTAATTTTGGTAAGAGTGGCTACACCGCTGTATCCTTTTTTAACCGCTGCATGCCAGTATATCTCATATCCTAAGTCTTTAAATGCTGATGTATCTATCTGGTCTTCAGTTGATTTAACTTCTTGTAGGCCAATTACATCCGGATTTAAGCCTGCGAGCCAGTCGATAAACCCGCGCTTTATCGCAGCCCTGATTCCGTTTACATTGTAAGAAACAATCTTCATTTAGTTAATTTCTGTTTCAAATTCTTTTTCAAAGTATTCCAACACATGAAGTTTGAGGAGCTTTTCTTGTTCCGCACTGTCCAAATGTGGAAGTTCCTTTAACAGATTCCAATGAGGCCATCCGTCTTGATCAATAAATGCCAATTCGTAAAATCCAGATAAGCTGAGCACCTTACATACAGCGATGTGCATTAAATCCTGCTTCTCCTCCTTTGAAAAGGGTCTATGTCCCTGACCAAGTTCTTGAACACCAATGATAAATAAAACGGCGTTCAGATCAGAGGGTTTTTTGTTGAGTAAATTTTCCAGACCACTCAGTAATTTACCCCATCGAATATCTAAGTCTAGGTCTTTTTTAAACATAATTGACTTACCGCCTGATTTTGATTAAATTAACTGAAAACTAGCCTCAAGCTACAAATATAGTAGGAATTGACAGTACTTATAACTTAACAACCCTTTTTACCTATGCGTTTCACCTTATGGGAGGATTTTTTGGCCTTGGTATTCCCAGTTACCTGCGGCTTGTGCAACAGAAGCCTGTATGCGTTTGAAACGGATTTATGCCGTATCTGTGAAGCTTCTCTCCCTGTCACGCTTTTTCATACGACACCTAGAGATAACGAGCTTACAAGAAAGCTTGCAGGACTTGCCAATATACGAATGGCACTAGCCTATTTGCGTTTTTCGAAGCGCGGTAAAAGCCAGAAGCTGCTACATCAACTTAAATATAGAAACAAGCCTATGCTTGGAATCAAGTTGGGTAAATTGTATGGGCATTTACTTCTCGAACAGGGTTTCCATCAAGAGTGGGATTTGATCATACCCGTTCCACTGCATCGTAGTAAAGAAAGGAGGAGAGGCTATAATCAGAGCCGTTGCTTTGCGGACGGCTTGGGAGAGGCCTTGGGCATAGCGGTGATAAATGGATTGGAAAGATGTGTAAACACGAGTACCCAAACCAGAAAAACGAGGCTTCAGCGATGGGAAAACGTGGCGGAGGTTTTCAAAATAGTTGATGAAGGTCCTATAGCAGGAAAGCGAATACTGCTAGTGGATGACGTCATGACCACAGGAGCTACGCTTGCCGCCTGTGCCAATCTACTCCAAGAAGCGCAACCAGCAAGCATAGACCTTGCTGTTATAGCCGCCGGAAGGTAATGATCAACCGTATATATCGTTTAAAATTCCGGCCAGGCGCAAGCCAGCAGCCAACAGCCTTTCCTCGATCACGGGAAAAGCCACGTAGTCGTATCCGTAACTGAGGCGACCATCCTGGGGAATATCGTAAACGATAGGCCTGAGGGCTACTGCCTCCCGAAGCCAATCCTCGATGGAGGCTTTTTGGTATTTTTGTACCGTGTTAGCATTGGCTCGGCGATTTAGATGTTCCGCCAGTTCCATATAGCTTAGTTGCTTTCCATCAATGATTTGACTGTCCCAAACCCGGTGAATATTGGAGTTCTGATTGAAATAGGTCACGCATACGTCGTTCCCCCCCCTATCATCGCCTTTTCCTACATGCAATGGTTGGTGAAGGTCTCCAACAAGATGAATGAGCATCTTTAGGTATTCGGACTCTTCTTTTTCTGTCAATCCGCCATCCTTAAGGGCTTTTATGATCATATTTGTTTTGTCGTAAGCATCACCGTCCTTTTCCTGAATGGATGGGTTGTAGGGTTTTCCTTCTTCCAGGGTAAGATAGTGCCATGTATTCAAATGATCGTAGCGTCTATCAGACTTCACATTGTCCATCCAGTTAGCTGCCATTGCTACCGACTCTGACCCCAATATCGCTTTAATCCGTTTTCTAGCTTTATTGTTCAAATGCCATTCTGCAAGTTGCCCCACAACGCGGTGACCGGTTTGACCCCATCCCCAGCAATCTATTGCAGCTAGTGATGTGATGAGTAATAATATCAGGTATTTCCTTTTCATGTGTCTATAATTGATTTTTCAAAGGTCACATGGAATCTCGCATGGCGGATAGTCATCCCAGTGTGTGTCGCTTGCGTCATGCTCGATTTCATCTATTTATAATTTGTTCTTAAGCGGTCAGATGGAATCTCGCACGAATTCCCTGATAGCTATCGGGGCATCCCCCTGTATGAGATTGCTTTCTCATGGGCATTTCATGTGTCTTTTCGATGAATCGATTTAAGCCCGTGGGCGTGAATGAGAGAAAACCCCTATTTTTTGAGCTCTTCCAGGGCTAGCCAAGCCATCAGTCCAGTACTTACCTCCAATGCATCTTCCTCTACATCAAAAGTAGGCGTGTGTACACCGGAGACGATGCCTCTGGCTTCATTTCTTGTTCCGAGCCTATAAAAACACCCCGCCATCTCTTGGGTATAATAGGAAAAATCTTCTGCTGCCATCCATAGATCCAGGTCTAACACGTTCTCTTCACCCAAGTATTCCTTTGCCGCTAGTATGGAGCGCTCGGTGAGTTCTGGATCATTCCTTAAAAATGGATAGCCGTGCAAAATATTTACCTCAACTTTCCCTCCCATGCCCTCGGCAATGCCGGTAGCAATCTGGTGTATCAGTTCCTTCGCTCTTTTGCGCCAAGCCTCATCCAAGGTACGGAAGGTGCCCTCGATACGTACCTCGTTAGGAATTACGTTGGTGGCACCATTGGCGATTACTTTTCCGAAAGAAAGCACTGAGGGAACCTTGGGACTAGCGTTCCGGCTCACAATCTGTTGTAATGCCACAATCAGATGAGAGGCAATCAAAACGGGGTCTACGAGTGTCTCGGGCATAGCTCCGTGTCCTCCCTTCCCCTTTACCGTTATATAAATTTCATCTGCACTGGCCATATACATCCCGGGACGAAAGCCAACTTTGCCGGCTGGTATGTGGGGCATCACATGCTGACCAATAATTGCTGTGGGTTTAGGATTTTCGAGGCACTTATCTTGGATCATGAAAGAGGCTCCTCCCGGAGCTTTTTCTTCTCCTGGCTGAAAGATGAGCTTTATAGTGCCTTCAAAATCATTTTGTAGACGGTGCAAGATATCGGCAGTACCTAACAGGGAAGAAGTATGCACATCATGCCCGCAAGCATGCATAACACCTGCTCTTTTGGATTTATAGGGGACGTCATTTTCTTCTGTTATTGGAAGTGCGTCCATATCCGCTCGTAGGGCGATCGTCTTTTTGCCGGGATTTTTGCCTTCTATAAGGGCTACCAGCCCGGTAGTCGCTTTCTTTTCAATCTTTTGGATCCCGATCGAACGAAGCTTCGCCTCTACGAACTGAGCTGTTTCGTACTCTTCGAACGAGAGTTCGGGATGCTGATGGAGGTGTCTGCGGACGGCAATGGATTCTTCTTTGATTTCTTTTGCAAGATCCTTAATCCTGTTCTTGAGCATTCTCTAGTGTGTCTTGTGGTTGTTCGGGAAGGTTTCGTTCAAATCGGTCTTGGATAATTCGGGCCGAAGGAAAATCAACCTTAATTTTTTCATACCAAGCCAAGGCCTCAATCCGGTTGATGTACCGACCTACCTTTACCAAATAGCGGGGCTGTTGGTATTGCATAAAGGTGGTGATTTCCTTGTGAGCGGAGTACAGGTCATTTCTGGTTTTAAAGGCCTCCTCCCGGTCTACACCGCTATATACCAGAATCGTAAATCCACTGAAAAAGTTTTCACTTTCATTCGTCTTAATATAATTTTGGTTAGCTATGGCCAAATCATCGTCTACAGGCGCAACAGCAGCCCCCGTTTTGCGGACGGTCTCCACTGTTGTAGGTAAGGCGTCAAAGGATTTTCGAGTGGTACTTAGATCCTCCCGGTAATCGGCATATCTTTCAGCCGATCCACCGCTTTTTGAAATGGTGATAAAACCGCATCCGGAGGAAACACTCAGCCAAAATCCGGCAAGCAAGATTCGTTTAAACATTCTTATCGGGTTTTATTCTTCGATTACCACACATTTGGCTTCAGCAAGATCCTGCTCTACACTCTTGTATTTTACATCCTTCTTTACTACACCGTCCATGTACCTGACGGATACCCGGTCATTTCTACCGTAAACCTTTTCTGTTTTTCTCGGCATTACCGCTTCCCGCCTTGCTGCGGCAGATTGGGCTACGGCAGCTCTTTGTGCTGCCGGGCTACCTCCAAGGGTGCTGCCTACCTCTTCTTTGGAAGCAGTTACTTTAGCCTCTTCCTTTTTAGCCGGCTGTGCCGCCCTTACCTGATCGGGATCTTGCTTGGGCAGGTCGGACTTGGCAATGAAGGATATGATATCATCGTTCAGTCGCCCTACAAAACGCTTAAACATTTCAAAGGCCTCAAACTTATAAATCAAGAGCGGATCCTTTTGCTCATAGACGGCATTTTGCACAGATTGCTTGAGGTCGTCCATGTCGCGGAGGTGCTCCTTCCAGTTTTGATCGATAATCGCCAGGGTTACGGTTTTTTCAATGGCTCTAATCAGGTCTCTGCCTTCATTGTTGACGGTCGATTCCAAATTAATGACTACACCGATCTGCTTGATCCCATCTGAGATCGGCACCATGATCTCCTTCACTGTAGCGCCACGCTTCTGATATACGTCCCGAAGAATGGGCATCGCCTTCGTAAGAATACCGTTGTTTTTGGCTACATAGTTTTGATACGCAGCATCAAACAATTCTTTGGTTAATGCGGCACTTTCCTTTGTTTTCAGGTCTTCAGCAGAGATGGGATAATCAATACCCAGCGAACTGAAAATATTCATCCGCAAATTCTCGGAATCTTCGGTGGATTTGGCCATCTCGATGATGCTCTCCGCCACATCGTACATGATATTGAGTATGTCCAGCTCCAATCGATCGCCTATCAGTGCGTTTTTGCGTCGTCGGTACACAACTTCCCGCTGACTGTTCATGACATCATCGTACTCCAACAAGCGTTTACGCACACCAAAGTTGTTTTCTTCCACCTTGCGCTGGGCTCTCTCAATAGATTTGGTAATCATGGAATGCTGTATTACCTCTCCTTCTTCCAGGCCCATCCGATCCATGAGTTTGGCAATCCTTTCAGACCCGAAGAGCCGCATCAAGTTGTCTTCCAAAGAAACGAAAAACTGGGAAGAACCTGGATCTCCCTGTCTACCGGACCTACCTCGTAATTGTCGGTCTACCCTCCTGGATTCGTGCCGCTCCGTGCCGATAATAGCCAAGCCTCCCGCAGCCTTTGATTCAGCGGTTAGCTTGATGTCAGTACCTCTACCGGCCATGTTTGTGGCGATGGTAACCGTCTTTGGTTTGCCCGCTTCTGCCACAATATCAGCCTCACGCGCATGTTGCTTCGCATTCAGCACTTGGTGTTTGATTTTACGAATCGTCAGCATTCGGCTGAGCAATTCTGATATTTCCACAGATGTGGTACCCACTAGCACCGGCCTATTCGCTTCGGTAAGCTCGTTGATTTCGTCCGCAACGGCATTAAACTTTTCCCGCACGGTTTTATAGACTTTGTCTTCCCAGTCTTTTCGCTGTATGGGCTTATTGGTGGGAATGACTATCACGTCAAGTTTGTAGATTTCCCAAAACTCACCGGCTTCGGTCTCTGCAGTACCGGTCATGCCAGCTAGTTTGTGGTACATCCGGAAATAGTTTTGAAGCGTGATCGTCGCGTAGGTCTGTGTAGCATCCTCTACCTTTACATTCTCTTTTGCTTCGATGGCCTGATGCAAGCCGTCAGAATACCTTCTGCCTTCCATCACCCGACCGGTTTGCTCGTCTACGATCTTCACCTTGCCGTCCACGAGGATGTATTCGGTGTCTTTCTCAAACATGCAATAGGCCTTCAGCAATTGGTTTACTGTATGGATACGCTGCGCTTTGACCCCATAGTCCTTGATAATTTCCTCTTTTCGGATCAGTTTTTCCTTGTCATCCAAGGAAGTATCTTTTTCCATTTCAGCGATCTCCATACCAATATCGGGCAGGATAAAAAAGTTTGGATTTTCGTTTTTCCGCGTAATGGTTTCTATTCCATTATCAGTTAGGTCCACGGTATTCGATTTCTCTTCAATTGTAAACAGTAATGGCGCATCAGCCTCAGGCAGGTTACGCTTGTTGTCCTGCAGATAGTAGTTTTCAGTTTTCTGAAGGATAACCCGAATCCCAGGTTCTGACAAATACTTGA
Source organism: Lunatimonas salinarum (assembly GCF_017811155.1). Classification (GTDB taxonomy): domain Bacteria; phylum Bacteroidota; class Bacteroidia; order Cytophagales; family Cyclobacteriaceae; genus Lunatimonas; species Lunatimonas salinarum. Next base: position 132,965 of record NZ_JACVCV010000009.1, read on the forward strand.
TCAAAGGTTTGTACTTGGGCAGTCCGCGATAGGCTCGAAACAGGGCCAAACCACCCTCCTTTTCATTGCCTTCCTTGATAAGCCGCTTGGCATCGGTCAGGTAAGCTTGTACCAGCTTCCGTTGCTCGTCTACCAAAGTGGATACTCGCGGTTTCATCTCATCAAACTCGTGCTGATCTCCTTTCGCTACTGGCCCTGATATGATCAATGGCGTACGCGCATCATCGATCAATACAGAGTCGACCTCATCTATCATGGCAAAATGGTGCTTGCCTTGCACCAAGTCCCTGGAGTCTCTCGCCATATTATCCCTCAGGTAGTCAAACCCAAACTCGTTGTTTGTACCGTATACGATGTCGCAGGCATAGGCCCGCCGTCTCGCCTCGGAATTGGGTGGGTACTTGTCGATACAGTCTACCTTCAATCCGTGAAACTCAAAGAGCGGGGCATTCCATTCCGAGTCCCTTTTGGCGAGGTAGTCGTTTACGGTTACAATGTGTACTCCCCTACCAGAGAGGGCATTCAGATAGGCAGGTAGTGTCGACACTAGTGTCTTTCCTTCACCGGTTGCCATCTCGGCAATATTTCCTTTATGCAAAGCTACGCCTCCGAGTAACTGCACGTCGTAATGAAGCATCTCCCAAGTCACTTCTACACCGGCTGCGGACCAGCTGTTTCCCCAGGTAGCGGTTTCACCGTCCAGATGTACATAGCTCTTGGTGGCGGCCAGTTCTTTGTCCCAAAGGGAGGCAGTTACCCGTAGTTGCTTGTTCTCCTTTAATCTACGCGCTGTTTCTTTTACGACTGCAAAGGCCCGCGGAAGCACTTTCTCCAAACTTTTTTCCAGTTCTTCGTCGCGGCTTTTTTCTATCTTGTCAATCTCGTTAAACAAGGCATCTTTGGCATGAACGGCATCGGGAGGAAGCCCGTTGATCTTAGCCCTTGTATCGGCGATTGTGTCGTCATAACTTTTTAGGTCAGCATTGATTATTCCCTTGATCTCTTCGGTTTGCTGTCGTAGCTCATCATCTGTTAGTGTTGCCAGTTTAGCATACTCCGCCTTGATCGTTTCCACGATCGGCGTAAGTGACTTGATGTCTCTATCGGATTTGGTACCGAATACCTTTGATAGCCCTTTTGCAATAAAATCTAACATGTTGTAGTTTCTGTGTCTAGTCTAAATTAAGTTGGTTACAGGGAAGCAAATTCTTCCATTTTTATCGATATTTTTCCGCTGAAAACCTGCATTGCAGGTCCAATCAATTGGATTTGGTGAAAACCGCCTTTCCCATCTTCTTGAAAGCGAACTCTGAGCAAACCGCCTTTGGTATGGATGCTAACTTCATTCAAGCCGTTCTCTTTGCCAAAAAGCAACGCGCAAGCCGTTACGCCCGTGCCACAGGACAAAGTTTCGTCCTCTACCCCTCTTTCATAGGTCCTTACCTGTAAGGAATGATCTGGGTTGACCATCACAAAGTTGACGTTGGTGCCTTCGGGGTACAATTCCTTGTTATAGCGGATTTTGGCACCCTCTTTCACTACCGGATAATGCGCCAGGTTTTCCACGTACCTAACATGGTGTGGCGCTCCCGTGTGGATAAAGGTGTCACCTTCAACTTCCCTGAATTCGTTTACCGGGATCATTTCCAACCTGACTTCTTCGCCATATATTTCCGCATGGTGGGAACCGTCTACGGCCAAGAAATGGGTGCTGAGACCACACATTCCCAGAAAGTTTGCAAAGGAAACCGCACAACGGGCACCGTTGCCACACATGCTTTGGGAACCGTCTGCATTAAAGTAGGTCATCTCAAAATCGAATCCAGCGGCGTTTCGGAGGATAATCAACCCATCTGACCCAATGCCCAGTCTTCGGTGACATAACTTCTGTATCAAGGCAATGTTCTCCACGTTAAACCTGCTCCCCCGGTCTTCAATCATCACAAAATCATTGCCAGTGCCTTGATATTTATAAAATTCTATGGTCATTTCTATTCCACTTATTGAGAGAAATATTCCAGCCTCAATTTGAGGCTAGTTAGCTGAATTACAAAAATAAGGAACTTGACCGAATATATGGTCTAATCGTTCAGGTTTCCCCAGAAACGATGCCTAACTTTCGGTTAGCTGAATATGGGGTCAAATTTGCTAAATACTCTGACAAATTGGCTTGTTCTTGGTATTTATTTTGATTTACAGGCAACAATGAAGCTCTCGGCAAACTTTTTGAATACTTAAGGATTAGGTGTGCTACATTTTAGCGATTTATTGGTTACTTTAGCATATGCTACACTGACCAATTATTGTCTAACCAAAATCATGCAACAAATTACATCAACCATGAAAAAACCAACATTGCATACCTCAAGGAGATCATTTATCGCACAAAGTACCAAGGTTACCCTTTCGCTGGGTCTGGGAAGCAGCCTGGTAGGTTCCTCCTTGTTGTCATCTTGTTCTTCCTCCACGGACTCTAAGGCGAAGCCGACGATTGCCACGGGTTTTTCTCAAACGCCCCTGCTATATGACTATGCAGCGCTGGAGCCGCACATCGATGCGATGACGATGGAAATCCACTATACCAAACATGCCGCTGCCTATGCCAATAACCTCAAGGATGCGGCAGCAGAAGAAAATGTGGACACCCAAAAACCGGTGGAAGAGCTGATGGCCAAGATATCCAACTATTCAACCAAAATGAGAAACAACGGTGGTGGGCATTACAATCACGAGCTATTTTGGTCTATTATGTCGCCCACGGGAGGCGGAGAGCCAGACGGTGAATTGGCCGCTGCCATTGCAAAGGATTTTGGCAGCTTTAGTGCATTTATTGAGGCTTTTGAAACTGCCGCCAAAACCCGCTTTGGATCGGGTTGGGCTTGGCTTGTTTTGGATGGAGGCACCCTCAAGGTGGGTTCTACCCCCAATCAGGATAATCCATTGATGGATATTTCCGAATTTAAAGGCCAACCGCTTTTGGGTATTGATGTGTGGGAACACGCCTATTACCTAAATTATCAAAACGAAAGGCCAAGGTACATCAGCAGTTGGTGGAATTTGGTCAATTGGGCAGCCGTCCAGGAGCGCTTCGACGCTTTCAAGGCCTAATTACCGTTTGAAATTCGATTAGCTTTGATGGCTCCTGTATTTACGCAGGAGCCATTTTTGATAAATCTGTTCAAGAATTTTTACCTAATTTATTGACCGATCACCCCGACTATTACTTATAATGAAAGAACCTGAAAGTTTAACCTCCGTTGCAGCATTTCACAAAACCTTCAAACATCCCATTCTGGATGCCCCGGCCATTCCATCTGAAAAGCGATCCGCGCTAAGGGTAGCCCTATTGGCGGAGGAGGTGAAGGAACTGGAAGCAGCAATTGCAGAGAACGACATCGTGGAGATAGCGGACGCCCTCTGCGATATCCAATATGTGCTGGCCGGAGCCGTTTTGGAATTTGGCCTGGCGGACCATTTTAAGGCGCTATTTGACGAGGTGCAGCGATCCAATATGAGCAAAGCTTGCCATACCGAACAAGAAGCCCAAGAGACAGTGACACATTACAAGCAAATGGGTGTTTCCTGTTTCTATGAAAAGGATGGGGATAAGTTTTTGGTATTTAGGGAAGAAGACCGAAAAACACTTAAATCCATTTATTATTCTCCCGCGGATTTAAAGAAAATCCTTTTTCCCAAGTCCTAATCGGGCATTCAGATAGCCTGTTCCTTTAACCACTTACCGTACAATCATGAAGAAAATTCTTTTCTGCGCAAGCTTTTTGTTCATTGCCTATACAGCTGAGGTGAAAGGTCAGGAGCGGGCCCGTCAATATGGATTCGAATTTGGCGTAATGTCCCCGGGCCCGCTCAATGCAATTACCGATGTGGTCGGAGTAAAGGTGGGTCAAGTCACCCTGTTGGAGGGAGAGTCCATCCGAACCGGGGTCACAGCCATCCTGCCCCATGACGGAAACATCTTTCGCGAGAAAGTGCCCGCGGCAGTATACGTTGGCAATGGCTTTGGAAAACTTGCTGGAAGTACCCAAATTCAGGAATTGGGTAATTTGGAAACCCCCATAGTCCTGACCAATACGTTGAGTGTGGCCGCCGGTTTGGACGGGATAATTGACTATGTATTTTCTTTTCCGGAAAACAGCGCCGTGCAATCGGTAAATGCCGTAGTGGGCGAAACAAACGATGGAGGCTTAAATGATATCAGAGGTAGACATGTGAAAGCCCACCATGTACTATCGGCTATTCAACGGGCGTCGGCCGGTCCGGTCCAAGAAGGGAATGTGGGCGCAGGTACGGGTACCACGGCTTTTGGGTTCAAAGCAGGAATCGGGACCTCGTCCCGAAAATTACCTGCATCGATGGGAGGGTACACCGTAGGGGTTTTGGTGCAGGCCAACTTTGGTGGAGTCCTCCAAGTAGACGGCTTGCCGCTCGGAAAGTTATTGAATCAATACAGTTTTCGACAGAACCTCGAGTCGGTGGACGGTTCCTGCATGATAGTCGTCGCTACGGATGCTCCGATTGACCACAGAAACTTGGAGCGTATCGCTAAGCGTGCCATGATGGGGCTGGCAAGAACCGGTGGTATAGCAAGCAACGGGAGTGGTGACTACGTCATTGCCTTCTCCGTGCACGAGGGAATGCGTATCCCATCGGACCTTAGGGAATATTCGAATGAAGGGCGCTTGCCACTGCTGAATGATGAGGTTACGGGATTGTTTTTGGCTACCATCGAGGCTACGGAAGAAGCGATCGCCAATGCACTCTTTGCGGCAGAAGACATGAAAGGAAAGGGAGGTCGGGAAATCAAAGCCCTGCCCAAACAGCGGATTCGAGAGCTAATAAAGGCGCAAAAGCCCTAAAAAAGCCCGAAGACTACTCTTAAGTGCCTTCGGGCGGGTTAACAAGACGGCAAGAATGTATCGAATGCTATTTTGCCGGGGTAATAATGAGTGTTTTGAATTCGATGGGGCCGTGGTCACCTTGAAGCATGATCGGCCCAGGTTCTCCTTCTTTGCTGTCCAGCGCCCCTCCGGTGATACCTGGGATAATCTGATCACAGATAATGGTCTTGCCGTTTGCCACGATCGTCACACGTCTTCCGACTAGGGTGATTTCATAGCTTTGCCAGATACCCGGCCCCTGCGCCACCATTTCATTGGGCGTAAGAAATCCATAGATACCACCATAATAGACGTTTGAAGGTTCTGTCCCTTTGTTGTCCTCAATCTGAAGCTCGTACCTGCCTCTCAGATAAATCCCACTGTTGCTTCCTTCTGGATAACGGAATTCGGCATACAGTTTGAAATCATCGAATTTTTGTTCTGTGATTAAATTTGCTCCGGCTTTATCGCTTGTAAGAATACCATTCTTCACTGTCCATTGGTTTTCAGCTTTATCGGCACGCCAGCCATCCAAGTTTTTTCGGTTGAATAACTCGATTGCGTCGCCCCATTCTGGCTGTGTTTCCCGCACGAGTGAAGGTGCTCTTTCACCCACGAAGGAATGCTTTTTTCCAGAACTGGTCGTTAATATCCCGCTGAGCTTTCCATTGGTGAGGGTAGCTTTCAGTTTTGTGTCCTTTTTTCCAGGATCCCACTGTGGAGGGATGCTAAAAGAGACCACGTTGTTTTTGAAGTTTACCTTCGAGACCGGTCGGGCACTTCCATGTTCTTCCACAAAATAGCCCACCAATGTGCTATACCCTGAAAGCTTTACTTCCATCCAAGAGGGCAACTGTCTTCCGTCAACATCCACCGTCAGGTCCCAGCGACCGATGATCTCCGAGTTGGATTGGGCGGAAACGTATTGATTCAAAGTGAGTCCGATAAAAAGGGCCATTGCCCCAAGTATCACCCTACGGTAATTGCATGATTTAAGACGCATTTTATACATGATTTAAAAACGAATACGGTTAATTTGACCTTAAAAATACGTCAATTTTCATATTTACCCCAAGAAGCGATCGATTCTTTGGAATTTTGGAGGCGGAAGAGCGCTAAAACAGCTTAAAGGAATTCCAAAGCTGCGGGAAATAGATCGCCCACCAGGTTGTCTCCACTTGACTGAGGGAAAACCGAAATCTACCTGTTGATTATTTGCTTGTTTAAATTAACCCCAGGTTGAGACTAATTCATTTTTAGCTGAATTGTTAATTCGTGTTAAAATCCCCGGTGTATCTCGTTAAAGGGTCAAAAGATTTTTTTCTCGCGCAACGAACCTATCCGTTTTTTGGATATCTTTGTCCTAAATACGAATTTCGAATTTCCCACCCTATCACAACTCCCATTATTCATTTCCGATTTCTTTCTTAATTTCATTCTATGCGTCCGCCCCGATTTAACCAGGCTACGTCCTTTCATGCAGAGCTTAAAAAGCGTATCAAAAGTCATTTTGCCGAAAACAACCTCAAACCCACTGGTAACAGATCCTTATATATCAAGGCACTATTATTTGTGGTCTCTTTTGTTGCCGTTTATATTCATCTGGTATTTTTCACCCCTCATTGGGCTGTGGCCTTGTTGGAAGCCGTTTTGATGGCTGCATTAGCAGCGGGCATCGGCTTTAATGTGATGCACGATGGGGCCCATGGTAGCTTTTCCACCAAAACGTGGATAAACGAACTTGCCGGGATATCGATTAATTTTCTCGGGGCAAACGTTTTTATGTGGAAGACAAAGCACAATGTGGCCCATCATTCCTTTACCAACGTGGCCGAACACGACGACGACATGAATGCGCGGCCTCTTCTAAGGCTATGTCCCACCCAGAAGCGGTACGCGATCCACAAATACCAGCACATTTATTTCCTGCTAGTATATGCCATTTTATACCTTTATTGGGTGTTTGTCACGGATTACAAAAAATACATCCTCAGACGAGTGGGATCCATTCTAATTAAACCCATGACCTGGAAGGAGCATTTTTCTTTCTGGGCCTACAAAGTAGTTTATTCGTTGCTATTTATAGCCCTGCCTATTTACACACTCGGGTTTAGTTATTGGCTGGTAGGATTCTTGGTATTTGGCGTGGCCACGGGGATATTTCTGAGTGTGGTATTTCAACTGGCCCACTCCCTTGAGGAAACCGTGTTTCCTTTGCCGGATGATGCTACCAATAAGCTAGCAGATGATTGGGCGGTTCACCAATTGAGAACTACTGCGAATTTTGCCACAAAAAACAAAGTCCTTTCTTGGTTGGTCGGTGGGCTGAATTTTCAGGTGGAGCATCACTTATTCCCTCATATTTCCCATATCCACTACGGAGACATCAGCAAGATCGTCAAAGCCACCTGTGCAGAATTTGGGATTCCCTACCTAGAGCACCCTAAGATGCGTTTGGCATTTGCGTCTCACGTGGGTCACTTAAAAAACCTAGGATCAATGGTTTAGTTACTTATTCCATAGCCTACGTCATGACAAGGCGGTACACGGAAATCCGAGTGCCGCCTTTTCTTATTTGGTTTTTTGAATCGCTTGGTCTAAATTCGCAGCGATCATTAGGGGTGCCTTAATATAACGGGCTGAGATCATACCCATTGAACCTGATCCGGGTAGTGCCGGCGAAGGGAAATGACATAAGCCGCTTTTTGGCTTTTGGGTGAACAGTAAAGGAGGAGATTTCCCCTTTATCTCCTTCATGTTTTACCAATGTTATTTAGTACCACATCATGAAAAAATTGTTTCTGAGTCTGTTTTTCGGACTCCTGGCAGGCTATGCCTCAGCACAACACAGTCTAAGCGGAAAAGTGTTGGATGGAGTTTCGGGCGAACCTTTGCCCGGTGCCAATGTCCTCGTTATCGGATCCAACAAAGGAACGGTCTCAGGTAGAGACGGAAGATTCGCCCTAGGCGATTTGTCCCCTGAAAGCCTCACTCTGCGAATCAGTTACATCGGCTTTGAAACCCGTCGTATCGAGGTAAGCATCCCCTACGCGGATGAGCTTATCGTTTCACTCCAAGCAGCTACCATTTCGGCAGAGGAGTTTATCGTAGCAGCCACTCGGGCGTCAGAGACTACACCTACCACCTTTAAGGTGATTTCACGGGAAGAAATCAGCCGCAACAACCTGGGTCAGGACATCCCGTTTCTTCTAAACTATACCCCAGGAGTAGTTTCTCACTCCGACGCTGGAGCCGGGGTGGGCTATACGGGACTGCGTATACGCGGATCAGATCAGACCCGTATCAATGTCACGGTAAATGGCATACCGCTGAATGACGCTGAGTCGCACGGGGTTTTTTGGGTAAATATGCCTGATTTCGCATCATCGGTAGAAAACATCCAAATCCAACGGGGTGTAGGTACTTCTACCAACGGAGCCGCCACCTTCGGGGCATCCATGAATATCCAAACTGATACCAAGCGGGAGGAGGCCTACGCTGAAACCGATAACAGCGTGGGCTCCTTTAATACTCGCAGGCACACCATCAAAGCCGGAACCGGCTTACTCGACGGTAAGTGGGCAGTAGATGCCCGCCTGTCACAAATCACCTCTGATGGATACATTGATCGAGCCTTTTCAGATCTCCGGTCCTATTTCGTATCTGCCGGCTACTATGGTGACAATCACGTGCTGAAGTTCAATATTTTTTCCGGCGCAGAGCAAACGTACCAAGCGTGGAACGGTGTGCCCGAGCACCTGCTGGAAAGTAACCGGACCTTCAATAGCTATACCTACGAAAATGAAACCGACAATTACCAGCAGGATCACTACCAATTGATCTATGCGGGAAATATCGGAAACAACTGGCGGGCAAACGGGGCCCTTCATTACACCTATGGGAGGGGGTATTACGAGCAATACAGACCCGATGACCGGCTGCTGCAAAACTACGGAATACAGCCGATCATCATAGGCAATGAAACGATTGAGCGAACGGACATCATTCGGAGAAGGTGGCTGGACAACGATTTTTATGGCGCAGTATTTTCGTTAAATTATGTCTCTGACGACGGAACCACAGATTTGACGCTTGGAGGTGGTGCCAATCGCTACGATGGAGACCATTTTGGGGAAATCATCTGGATGGCTATGGCCGGAAACACGAACATTCGGGATCGTTATTACGATAACGTAGCGGTGAAAGATGATCGAAACCTCTATGCAAAATTTACCCAAGAGGTACGTGAAAACCTATACTTATTCGGAGACCTTCAATACCGAAGCGTTTTTTACCGATTCAACGGTACCAACAACGACCTGCGAAATATTTCCGGGAGTCAAAATTATGGTTTTTTCAACCCCAAAGTAGGTATGTCCTATGAAATGGCCCCTGGCAAAACCTGGTATGCCTCCTACGCCGTAGCCAACCGCGAGCCTGTAAGAAGGGATTTTACCAACTCTCCCCTAACCGAAATCCCCCGCCCTGAGCGTCTGGGCAACATAGAAGCTGGACTTCGGGTAAGCCAATCGCAGTTTCAGTACAATTTTAACGCCTATTATATGGGTTATCGAGATCAGCTCGTATTGACCGGTCAGCTCAACGATGTGGGGGCTTACATTAGGGAAAATGTGGCCAACAGCTATAGGGCGGGTATCGAGCTTGATGGTAGCTACCAGATTAATCCTACCTGGTCACTGGGAGGAAATATCGCAATGAGCAGAAATAAAATTCAGGAGTTCGTGGCATACGACGATGTATATGACGAAGAATGGAATCTGATTGGCCAGGAGGCTACCACTCATACAGATACCGATATTGCGTTTTCACCCAATGTGGTAGCGGCTGCTATAGTGGATTATTCGCCGGTATCTGCTCTTCGAGTGAGCTTGATGAACAAATATGTTGGCGACCAATATTTGGATAACACGCAAAGCGATAATAGGAAATTAGATGCCTTTTGGACGACGGATGCGCGGATATTCTATTCCTTTTACCCAGGGTTTGTGAAGCAGATAGATCTAAATCTCACAGTATACAATGTATTCAACCGGCTTTATGAGCCAAATGGGTATACGTTCAGTTACTTTTTGCCTGCAGAAGGCGGTGATGGTCGTACGTTGGTTACGGAAAATTTTTACTACCCGATGGCAGGAACCAACTTTTTGGCGGGCGTGAGTATTAAGTTTTAAGGGAAGTGTTTGTTCAATCAATTAGCCAGCAGGAAAGCAATGCTTTTATGCTGGCTTTTTCGTTTATTTGATTCGATTAACTCACTGATAGTGACATTACAGCACTGCAATTACTTCCTATAATGAGGACAGGGCATGTTTTTCAACGGGAAGGCGATACATTCCTGTATCGCTTTCTTTCGAAAGATCTGTTTGCTGATCAGGAAAGCGTTTGGAGGACTTTTTGGTATTTTATGGAAGAGATTGGAGAACAAATCATATGGGCTAGTAACTCGTGGTTAAATCGAATGCCGCTTTAGTAGCGATAGACCATTTTTTGAAAACATGTAGCGAGAACTTTGTTGAGTTGTTTATGGGGGTAAGTTGGTAAGTCTATAATTGTTTCCTAGGTTTTATTCGCTCTATATTAATAGTATGTATCTCTACGACTGCTTCTACAAAAGATAATCATATGTCTCAATATTGGCTTGATAATATCTAGAAAGTAATCTAAATTCCTTGAATTCAAACGTAATTTTGATTCTAGGGGAACTTACTATTTTGAGCTCTCAAAGTTTGCGCAAGAAAAAAATGTTAAAAGGTAAATATATCATACTATTCGGTATTTGTCGTAGATGCCAATGTAACAATGGAAAAAAGTTATTAATGCAGATTTTTTATTCAAAATATTCCATATATTAGAATATCAAACAACCTAAGCTTTCAACATGTTACCCTTAGATAAAGTTTCGACTCACTCGAAAATAAGCATTTTAGAAGGTTGGGAACTCCTTAGGCAAGGTGAAAAAGAGGGTTTGGCCATGATCTATGATGCATATGCAGGCGATATGTTTCGCTTGGGAATGGCGATAAAGCCCAATAGTAGCTACGTACAAGATTGCATTCATGAAGTATTTGAAAGTCTATGGAAGTATCATGCGGGCTTGAAGGCAACTGACAATGTGAAGCTCTATTTGTTAAGGTCGATTAGCAATAAGGTTCACCGTGATTTGGCTGATAATCAGGGCAAATTGCATAGCAGTCACGTGGAAGATCTCGACGGAACGTTCAGTATAAACTCTCACGAATCTGATTTGGTACGGGATCAAGGTAACGAAGAGCTTCGGAAACGGCTGTTTTATGCCTATGATAAATTACCCCCTCGCCAAAAAGAGGTGATCCACTACTTGTTTTATGAATCGCTGTCCTACGAGGAGACTTCCACGGTGATGAACCTTCACCTTAAATCCGTCTATAATCTGGCCTGCAAGGCCATCGCGAACTTAAGAAAAAGCATGATTTTATTCCTGTTTTTCTACGCTTTCTAAACGTATATTTTTTTCATCAGCTCCCGGATTAACTCAGAATCCGAAAAAATACCTATCTACAGAATAATATTTTTTAATTGACATGGTGAAGTTTTCGCTTTTTTCCCCTTATATAGGTAGATGACTTTCGGTATGGACATTTCAAATTGGACGGTGGATGACTTTGTTCTCGATCCTGATTTCAGAGATTGGGTGTCGACCCATGATTTGAATTTAAACCTGATCTGGGAACAGAGAATTAAAGATTATCCACATAAGATCAGGGAAATAAAGCTTGCCAGAGATTTGGTGTTGAATCTGCCAAAAGCTTCCTACTCCATGTCTGACCAAGATTTACGAGCACTCTGGGAACGGATAGACGAAACCACTGACGCTATACCCAATCCGGATGCACCTGAAGTTGCCAAAATATTTCCGCTTAACTCGCAGAGCACCATCAAACGAATGGATAGAGTTCCCGTCAGAGAAACGATGCTCAGGCAAAGGCATAAGGTTGCATTGATCCTAGCGATGGCTTTTTTGATCGGGTTTCTTGTAAGTTCCCATTTTGGCGAAGTCAACTTAGTCGAAGAGACTCCCTTGGTTTTCACAGAACACGTAACGCCATTGGGGGTGAAGTCTACCATCATCCTACCAGACAGCTCGAAAGCAATATTGAATGCCGGAAGCAAGTTGGCCTATCAGGAAAACTTCTCAGGTGTAGCTAGGGAAGTATTTTTGGAAGGGGAGGGGTATTTTGAGGTGACAAGTGACCCCAATAGACCCTTTGTCGTCAACGCCGGGGCCACTTCAACCAAAGCTATTGGCACCTCATTCAATATAAACGCATACAATAAGGAGAAGATCGGCATTTATCTGGTCACGGGAAAGGTAAAGGTATTAAACAAAGAACTGAACGACAGCGAGGCACTCCTCTCCGAAGGAGAATCGGTAGCACTGATTTCAGGTAAGCTCTCTGAGAAAAAAAGGTTTATTAAGGAAAAAGTGACAGCATGGACCAAGGGCGTACTATTTTTTGATGATACTCCAATTCTGGATGCGGTCCGTGTCATGGAAAATTGGTATAACGTGAAGATTTCCTTAACGAATTCTCCTCCTGCGAATCTACGCGTATCAGGAAAATTCGAAAACGAGACACTAAAAAATATCTTAACGGGATTGAGCTTTTCAAGCAGGTTTCAATTCGAACTGAAAGGAAACGTAGTCAATTTAACATTCATAAAATAAAAAATAGCCAATGAAGTAAAAAACAGCACTAAAAAAAAACAGGTGACACGCGAATGCCACCTGCTACTCAATAAGCTAGCCAAGTGGAATGTAAACGACCAAATCCACAGATCCACTGGGCAGCGTCTATCGCAACAGTGTAAAATATGTTACAATAAACCATCCCAAAGATATGAAAAAGATAGTACTACTCTACGTACTCAATATGACCAAACGAATAATTCCCATACTGCTCTGCCAATGCCTTTCTATGAGTTTTTTACTTGCAGAAAGCGGGAACGCCCAAGTCAAAGGCATCGATGACGTGACTATTTCCATCGGTTTTGATGATGTTCCATTAAAATCTGCCATTTCAAAAATCGAAAAGGAAACGGGCTACAATTTTGTCTACACCAATCACGAAATAAACAAGGAAACTTTGGTTTCTTTAGAGGAGAAGCAGCAGACGTTACATCAATTATTGACCGAAGTGGCGCGGCAGGTAGATCTGGAGTTTCTTCAGGTAAATCAAAACATACACATAAAAAAGCCCACTTCCGCTGGTATGCCGGTTGCCATTAAAAATGAGGCTGCTGAAATAGTAGTAACAGGACGGGTGGTGGATGCAAACGGTGAGCCGCTACCTGGTGTAACGGTATCCGTACCCGGAACATCCATTGGCACAGCTACGGACCTGGACGGCAAATACTCCATACGTGTCGACAACGGAGCAACATTGGTTTTCTCTTTTATTGGATTTCAAAGTCAACGAACAGCAATTGGTGACAGGAGTATCATCGACATTGTGCTGCTGGAGGACATGTCCGCTTTGCAGGAGGTCGTCGTTATAGGATATGGTACGCAACTTCAACGGGAAGTGACAGGCTCGGTAGCGACGTTGGAAGCTACTCAACTTGAAGACCAACCGGTTGGTCAATTTGCGCAAAAACTTCAAGGACGAATCGCAGGAGTGCAAATAAGCCAAGCATCCGGAACGCCCGGTGGGGGAATGGCGATCAGAATTCGAGGCGCGGCTTCCATTAATGCAGGTAATAACCCTTTGTTCGTCGTGGACGGTTTCCCAATTGTGGGTGACATAAATAATATTAACCCCAACGAAATAGAAAGTTTCTCTGTCCTTAAAGGGGCTTCAGCCGCAGCGTTATATGGATCAAGAGCGGCGAACGGAGTAGTCCTGATTACGACAAAGCAAGCAAAATCCGGTCAAACTGCTGTTCAGGTAAACGTGATTCAGGGAGTGACACAGGTTCCTCAACGGGGGCGAGCAAAACTCATGAATTCCAGGGAATTCCTGGCTGACCGAAAAGCCATTTATGAAGACAAGATCAAATATGAAGGCTTTACGGGAGGAATCCCCGAATTATACCAGAACCCCGAAGCATGGAATGGCCCGGACACCGATTGGTACGACGAATTGTTGCAGTCAGGCACCCAAAATAGCTATAATCTTTCTTTCATGGCGAATAAAGACAATTATCGCTCTGCAACGAATGTTGGATATTTCGAGGAACGCGGAGCGGTCATCAATACTGGCTTTAATAGATTCTCGCTTCGTACTAACAATGAATACCAAATTAATAGCAACATGAGGGTTGGAGTAAACCTGGCACCAACCTACCAGACAAGTAAAAATCAGGCGACTGATGGATTTTATAGCATTTTGTATTCTGCCATTATTACCCCTCCCATTTTCTCACCTTATGATGTCGACGAAAACGGAAACCAAAAACTCAGTTTTACCGGGCCGGGTTTGTTTACCTTCCCCAACTGGAAAAAAACGATGTTGGAAACCATCGATCGCTCAGCGACAGTACGGCTCTTGTCAAATGCCTTTTTTGAAGCAAATATCCTTTCTGATTTTACGTTCAAAAGTTCAGTTTCCGTAGACTTAGGTGCTAGCAAACGACGGGTGTTTAATCCTTCGACCGCCGGGGGTATATTCGCTCCGCCACCCAGACTGGCCACGGCTTCTTACGGAACCCAAACATACGATTCCTGGCTAACAGAAAATACCCTAAACTATGTAATGAAGATAAATGATCATGCAATTGATATCATTGGGGGATACTCTGCCCAAAAATATCGAATGGAAAACAACTCGTTGACTGGTACTGATTTTCCGGACGACGAGGTAAGTTGGATTGACGCAGCGGCGATTCGATATGGAAGCAGTAATCTCTCTGAATGGTCGTTATTATCCGCCTTTAGTCGAATCAATTACAATTACAAAGGTAAATACCTCTTGTCTGTATCAGCGAGAAGAGATGGATCTTCCAGATTCGGATCGGAAAACCGATGGGGAACCTTTCCTTCCGTATCCGGTGGTTGGATCATCTCAGACGAGAATTTCGCCATGAACCTGCCTAAAATCAGTTACCTGAAGTTGAGGGCAGAGTATGGCCACGCCGGAAACTTCAACATTGGTAACTATAGCCAATTTGGAAACATAGCATCAACAAACTATGTATTTTCGAATGCTTTAGCACAGGGAAGAAGTCCTATTTCTATCGGGAATCCATTTTTGACATGGGAAACTACGGTCGGTACAGATATAGGTTTGGATGTGGGGCTTTTCGATGATCGGGTTTCCCTGGTGTTAGACTTTTATGATAAAAGAACCACCAATATGTTATACCAAGTAGACATACCAAATGGTACCGGATTCTCAAATATTCAGGATAACATTGGCGAATTTCACTTTTGGGGATATGAATTCGGAATCAATGCAAGAGTACTCCGAACAAATTCATTTACCTGGAACTCAGATTTTAATATCTCCTTCAATAGAAACAAGGTGATCCAATTGGGAACAAACAACACACCGATAGGCGGAATTGGAAACTATTCTTCAACAATTTGGAAAACGGAGGTTGGAAGACCGATAGGCCAGTTTTATGGGTATGTGTTCGATGGACTCTATATGACTCAAGAAGAATTCGATTCACAACCTAAACACGTTACCTCTAGCGTAGGAACTATCCGATACAAAGACGTAAATGGTGATGGAGTAATCAATGTGGACGAT
This sequence comes from Lunatimonas salinarum, assembly GCF_017811155.1. Taxonomy (GTDB): domain Bacteria; phylum Bacteroidota; class Bacteroidia; order Cytophagales; family Cyclobacteriaceae; genus Lunatimonas; species Lunatimonas salinarum. Next base: position 148,614 of record NZ_JACVCV010000009.1, read on the forward strand.
AAAACCTACATTGGAAATCCAAATCCAAAATTCTTTTTCGGATTCAACAATAGCTTCAATTACAAAAAATTTGACATGAATATTGTCATGTCGGGATCCTATGGTGGAAAGATGTACTATGCGCTGGCCGAGTGGACAGAAACACTAGAGGGAATCTTCAATGTTGAAAAGTATATGGCAGACAGATGGAGATCTCCTGAGAACCCCGGAAATGGAATAATCGGTAGGTCTTTATCGGGCACAACTGAGTTTCCGAGGAACGTGCAGGATAGGCTGGCTTTGGACGCTTCCCATTTGACTGTGAAAAACTTTACCATAGGGTATACCTTTTCCGAGTTTAGTAAGCACATTAAGTCTGCTCGCGTGTTTACAAGTATTCAGCAAGCATTGGTCCTAACCAGATACAAAGGGGCAAACCCTGAATCAAGCTGGCAAGGGTTAAATGGACTACAGGAAGGTGTGGACATTAGCCCGTATCCAGTTCCGAGGACATTCGCTCTAGGCTTAAATTTCAATTTTTAATTCCAAATGAAAAGAAAATGAAAAGGTTAATCATAATATTTCTGACTTTAGTCACTTCTGTCTCTTGCTCTGACGATTTCCTAAATCTGGTGCCTGATAGCTCCATTACTTCGGGCAATTTCTATCAAACGGAAGCTCACTTCAATCAAGCGCTCGTCGGTGCCTATGCCGCTGTACGGGGTACCCATGGATCAATAGCATCTTGGGTAATGGGTGAAATGAGATCCGATAACACCCATTTGGAGTTCAATATTACCAATAGAGGGCCTGCGTATATAGAGAGAGAATATACTGACTTCTTCATGGATGATGTCAATAGTGGTCTTGTGGCCAATAAATATAATTCATGCTACGTTGGAATTGGACGAACCAATGAAATTCTTGCCTCTGCTCAGGATGGTTCATTTTCACAAGAATCAAAGGATAGAATCATAGGTCAGGCAAGTTTCTTAAGGGCGTTGTTCTATTTTGACCTGGTCAGGTTTTTTGGCGGAGTTCCATTGTACCTTGCACCGGTCAGAGGAGCTTCAGATGCCTATCTGCCAAGGTCTACCACAAGCGAGGTATACCAAGCGATCATACGTGATTTGGAGACCGCGATCGAGAAACTGAGCCCTCCCTCCTTTCCTCAAAGTGGAAGAGCAACACAAGGTGCTGCGCGGATGCTTTTGGCTGATGTCTACCTAACCCTGAAAGACTATCCAAAAGCAGAAGCTGAATTGCGACAGGTTATCGGCATGGGGTACTCCTTGTTGCAGAACTACAGAGACGTCTTTAGACTGAACAACAAAAATAGTGTAGAGTCTATTTTCGAAGTTCAATATCAACAAGGGAACCAAGGACAGCAAAGTGATTTTCTATACCCCTTTATTCCCCTATCCGCAAACGTGAGCCTAATAACAGGAATCTCCTCACAAAATCTTCAAGGCGGTGGCTGGAATACGCCAACCTTTGAAATGAAGGACGCTTATGAAGCAGGAGATCAAAGGTTAGATGTTTCCATCGGGGTGGTTGAAGGAACCGGTCAGATTGGGAATATGTTCATTGATGCCCTAAAGAGTCCGGTAAATTATGTTCCCACCCCGGGAAAAAGATCTTACCTGTTCGTTAACAAATACCGAAATCCTCATTCGCTGGAGAGAAATACCGATGATAATTTCCCGGTTTACCGCTTCGCGGAAGCATTGCTCTCCTTAGCGGAAGTTCTCAATGAACAAAATAAATCAGCCGAAGCGCTAGAATTTTTGAATCGAGTAAGGATTAGAGCAGGTCTGGAGCAGATCACAACCACCAATCAAGCGCTACTCCGGGAAATTATTGCAAAGGAACGACGGGTGGAGTTAGCTTTTGAAAATAAGAGGTGGTTTGATTTGTTAAGGACAGGAAAAGCAATCGAGGTTATGAATGCCCATGGAGTATATATAAAAGACTTCTATTCAGGAGAATCCTATTTGCCTGAAATGAGCTATAATGTTACCCCAGAAAGATTACTGTTTCCAATTCCTTTGAGAGAAATACGTATTGGTAATCTTGAGCAAAATCCAGGTTACTAAACTTTAAGACAAGGGAAAAGAATCAAAGAAAATACAGTATCCGTATTTCTTTATAACTTAGATCCTTTCAGTAATCGTGCATGCTCCAAGATTCCGGCACCATTCAAATTGGTTTGGTGCCGGAAACTAACCGTTTAAAGATGACAAACCAATTACTCAAACGATCCCATTTCCTGCTGATTGGCACCATCTTGTGGCTGCTGGGTTGGATGCAGTCCTGTGAACGGGACTCCAGCTCTCGCTCAGAAAAAATCCCCAATGTGATCAGCTACAATTTCCACATACGCCCCATCCTGTCTGACAATTGCTTTGCCTGCCACGGCCCGGATGCCAATAAACGGGAGGCAGGCCTTCGGCTAGACCTGGCCGACGCTGCCTACAGCGCCTTGGCCGAAAACTCCGGCAAATACGGCATTGTTCCGGGTAACCCTCGGGAATCGGAGGTTTGGCACCGTATCGTCTCCTCGGATGAGTCGGAAGTGATGCCTCCACCTTCCTCCCACCTGACACTAACGGCCCACCAAAAGAAGCTGATCGAAGCCTGGATCAAACAAGGAGCCAAGTACGAGAAACACTGGGCGTTTATACCCCCTCAAAAACCGGAAATACCTAACGTCAAAAACAAGGATTGGCCCAAAAACCCCATCGATTTCTTTGTGTTGAGCAAACAGGAATCCCTGGGCCTCCTCCCCAATGCAGAAGCGGATCGGGAAAGGTTGCTGCGCAGAGTTAGCTTTGAGCTAACCGGCCTGCCTCCGGATCTGGCACGAATGGATGCCTTTCTCTCTGATAAGCGGGAAGATGCCTACGAGCACCTGGTGGAGGAGTTGCTCAATTCCCCCGCCTACGGAGAACGCATGGCCCTGCTGTGGATGGATGTGGCCCGCTACGCCGATTCCTATGGCTACCAGTTGGACAACCTACGCACCCAATGGCCCTGGAGGGACTGGGTGATCCATGCCTTTAATCAAAACCTACCCTACGACACCTTTATCCGCTGGCAACTGGCCGGCGACCTACTCCCTAACCCCACCAAAGAGCAGCTCCTGGCAACCGGCTTTAACCGAAACCACAAAATCACCGAGGAAGGGGCCATCGACGAGGAAGAGTACCGTGTGACCTACGTGGCTGACCGCACCAATACACTTGGCAAAGCCCTACTTGGGATTACGCTGGAATGTGCCGCCTGCCACGATCACAAGTACGACCCCATTTCCCAAAAGGAATACTACGAGTTGTTTACCTTTTTCAACAATATCGACGAACGACGAACCACGACCACACCCATAGACCCACTGGTAGGCACGCCGGCCTCCTATGCGAAGAAACCCCTGATGGAAATCACCGACGAGGACGTCCGATCTGTTCTATCATTTGTAAACAAGCAGGACACGGCCAAGTTGATCGTGTCGGTGATGGGCGAACTGGACACGCTGCGCAAAAATCACATCCGAGAGCGGGGCATATTCGATGCGTTCGGCGAAGAGGTTTTTGCAGCAACCCCCGAGGCCATACTTTCGTTTCCTTCTTCCAATCCCCCAAACAGGCTCGGTTTAGTGGATTGGTTGTTTGATCCTCAGAATCCCCTCACGGCGAGAGTATTTGTAAACCTGATTTGGAAGGATGTTTTTGGCAGGGGAATCGTCAATACTCCAGGTGATTTTGGCATGCAGGGTGACCTTCCCACCCATCCGGAGCTGCTGGATTGGCTGGCGAGGGATTTTATGGAAAACGGCTGGGATATTAAGCGCCTGATGCGCCAATTGGTCACGTCGGCCACCTTTCGCCAGTCAGTCGTAGCGGATCCGCGGAGAATGGAATCCGACCCGGATAACACGTATTACACCCGGTTTTCTAGGCAGCACCTTAAAGCAGAGTTTATCCGCGACATGGTATTGGCCTCCAGCGGGCTATTGGTACCCAAGCTGGGAGGGCCCAGCGTAAAACCCTACCAACCGCCCGGTTTGTGGGAGGGAGCGACTGCGGGAGGATCCACCCTGTCGGAATACAAGCAGGACAGCGGGGCCGCTCTCTACAGAAGAGGCCTATACACCTTTGTCAAACGAACCGTACCACCTCCTTCCATGCTTATTTTCGATGCCAGTAACCGTGATCAATGCGAGGTGGAGCGAGGTAATACAAATACCCCGCTGCAGGCATTGGTGATGATGAATGATCCGACCGTCTTGGAGGCCTCACGGGTATTTGCCTCCCGACTTGGGAACGAGCCTATTTCCCTAGCAGAAAAGATCGAAAAGGCATTTCGGGTGATCGTCTGCCGTCAGCCCAAAGAAAAGGAAAAAGCACTTCTGGTGGACTATTACCAAAGCAGACTTAACGCCTTGGATCAAACGAAGGCGGAAGCGCTGTTGGATGTGGGGGAATACCCCATGGAAGTGAATTCGGATCCCATAGCCACCGCAGCCCTGATGCAGGTAATCACCACCCTTTATAATTTAGAGGAAACCATTAACCGATCTTAGCCCATGTCCAAAGAACTAATAGAATTCCAACTGAATCAGACCCGCAGAAGGTTTCTATCCCGAATGAGCCTCGGGCTCGGAGGCGTAGCGCTAGGATCCCTGCTCATTCCGGATCTATTAAATGGTCCCACCGAACCGCAACGATTGTCGTTTCCGGGTGTTCCGGATTTTGCGCCGAAGGCGAAGCGGGTGATTTACCTGTTTCAGAATGGGGCTCCTTCTCAGTTAGAGTCTTTTGATTACAAGCCTTTGCTGGAGAAAATGGTCGGCGAAAACCTTCCGGACGAAGTCCGCGGCGGTCAGCGGCTAACCGGATTTACGGCCAACCAACCGGGCGGTCTCCCCTTAGTAGGCTCCTTTACCGGCTTCAAGCAATACGGTGCGTCGGGCACCTGGGTCAGCGATCTCTTTCCCCACACCGCCAAGATTGTGGACGAAATCTGTATTGTGAAGTCCATGCATACCGAAGCTATTAACCACGACCCGGCCCTTACATTTTTTCAAACCGGCGCGCAGCAGGGCAACCGCCCCAGTATGGGCTCTTGGCTTAGCTATGGCTTAGGGAGCGAAAACAGCAATCTGCCTGCCTTTACCGTCCTGATTTCGCGTGGCAAGGGAAATAGTCAAGGTGTGTATGCTAAGCTCTGGTCCAACGGCTTCTTGGATCCCATACATCAGGGCGTGCAGTTTGGATCCGGAGAAGATCCCGTCCTTTACCTGAGGGATCCCAAGGGAATGGGTAGGGACGACCGAAGGGAGATGCTGGACAAGCTGGCCCAGTTAAACCAATGGTCTTACGAGCAATTGCACGATCCCGAAATCGCTGCCAAAATACAGCAGTACGAGATGGCATACCGCATGCAGACTGCCGTACCGGAAACGCTGGATCTCAGTAAGGAGCCCCAATCGGTGATCGATATGTATGGGGAGGACTGCCTGACTCCCGGAACTTTCGCAGCGAACTGCCTAATGGCAAGGAAGCTGTCTGAGGGCGGTGTACGCTTTGTGCAGCTTTACCATCAGGGCTGGGATCAGCATGTGAATTTGCCGCAAGAAATTACGGGGCAGGCCAAAGATGTGGACAGGGCTTCTGCAGCGCTGGTTATGGACTTGAAGCAACGGGGATTATTGGATGAAACGCTTGTCGTCTGGGGGGGTGAATTTGGCCGTACCTGTTTTAGCCAAGGGCCCATTACCAAGGGAAACTATGGAAGGGACCACCATCCGCGCTGCTTTAGTATCTGGATGGCAGGTGGAGGTATCAAGCCAGGCCTTGTGTACGGGGAAACCGACGATTTTAGCTATAATATTGTGAAAAATCCCGTTCACGTACATGACTTTCATGCTACCATGCTGCATCAGCTTGGTTTAGACCACGAGAAACTGACTTATAAACATTTAGGTAGGCGATTTCGGCTTACCGATGTGGCTGGCAGTGTAGTCCGTGATTTGCTGGTGTAGACCAAAGTTGTTCCATGAATCGGTGCGCTTTGGGTACTTTCCCTATCTTTGCCGAAAAAACGCATGAATCTCTTGGATCAAATTCGTCAAAATCCTCAAGAAATTGCCTTTTCTGAGGTCATTGCCCATATTGATGCGCATTATGAATTCTATCCTACCCGGTTTACAAACGGTGATATGGTCAACGAAGCCGGTCAAAACAACGGAAGCTGTAAATTGTTGTTTTTTGCGCAAGAACTGGGCTTGGATGCAGCTACCACCCTACAGTTATTTGGGGACTATTATCGCACCGATGTGCTCAAAAACCCGGAGGGCAAAGACCATCAAAATATCCGGAATTTCATCCGATATGGGTGGAACGGCGTGCTTTTCGAGGGCACTCCGCTCCAACGAAAGGCATCCCGGTAAAGTTAATGGGCTTCCAGCCAATCTTTGCCTAAACCAACTTCCGCAACGACAGGTATGCCGATATCCACCGCCTCTGCCATGAGGCGTGGGATTTCCCGCTTGAGGAGTTCTATCTCGGATTGGTGCGCATCAAACACCAATTCATCGTGCACCTGAAGAATCATTTTGGATCGGAGCTGTTCTTTTTTCATCCAATGGTGCACGTTGATCATCGCAACCTTGATCATGTCCGCCGCAGAGCCCTGAATAGGGGCATTTATGGCGTTCCTTTCGGCAAATCCACGCATGGTGGCGTTGCGGCTGTTGATATCGCGTAAGTAGCGCCTTCTTCCGAGGATGGTTTCCACATATTCCTGCTTACGTGCTTTTTCAATACTGCTGTCCATGTAGTCTTTCACGGCAGGAAACTCTTTGAAATAGGCGTCTATGATTTCCTTCGCTTCGCTTCGCGGTATGTTCAGACGTTGGGAAAGGCCAAAGGCGGAGATGCCATAGATGATTCCGAAGTTGGCGGTCTTTGCCTTTCGGCGCATATCGGAAGTGACCTCCTCGAGGGGTACCTGAAAGACCTTGGCAGCGGTGGTTGCGTGCACGTCCCTGCCATTTCTAAACGCCTCAATCATCGATTCATCCTTGGAAAAGGCCGCCATGATGCGTAGCTCTATCTGGGAATAATCCGCCGCCAGAATCAGATGGTCCTCATCCCTTGGAACAAAGGCTTTTCGGATCTCCCGGCCCCGCTCGGAGCGAATGGGAATGTTCTGTAGGTTGGGATTGATCGATGAAAGCCTCCCGGTGGCGGCGACGAATTGATTGTACGTGGTATGGATGCGACCTGTCTTGGGATTGATCAATCCGGGGAGCGCATCTACATAGGTGGATTTCAGTTTGACCATCTGCCGGTAGTCCAGAATGGCTTGGGCGATTTCGTGCTCTCCTGCCAGTTTGCTCAGCACTTCTTCTCCGGTAGCAAATTGCCCGGTTTTGGTTTTCTTTGCCTTGGGGTCGAGATTCATCTTGACGAAGAGGATTTCACCCAGCTGCTTCGGAGAGCTGAGGTTAAACGATTCCCCGGCCAACTCAAATACCCGGGTTTCCAGTACCCGGCTTTCTTTTTCCAATTCCGCAGAAAGTTCGGCAAGCGCCTCCGTGTGTATCTTCACCCCTTCATATTCCATGGCAGTCAGCACTTCTATCAAGGGATTTTCTACCTCGTGGAGCAGTTTTTCCACGCCGTGTTCCTTCACCAAAGGATCCAACACCTGCTTTAATTGCAAGGTGATGTCAGCGTCTTCGGATGCGTAATCAACTACCTCATCGATGTCCACGTCCCGCATATTGCCTTGGTTTTTGCCTTTTTTGCCGATCAGGCTGGTGATGGAGACGGGCTTGTAATTCAGGTATTGCTCTGCCAGCCAATCCATCGAATGCTTGCCCTCCGGTTCAATCAGGTAATGCGCCAGCATGGTGTCGTAGAGCCTGCCTTTGACTTCTATGCCGTAATTTTTCAGTACAAGCAGGTCGTATTTTACGTTTTGTCCGATTTTGGTAATGTTTTCTGCGGTGAAGACCGGCTGTAACCACGACAAAATCTCTTTAGCGGCGCTTTCATCTGCAGGGATGGGTAGGTAGTAGGCCTCTCCCGGAATATAGGCAAAGGAAATCCCCACTAGTTCGGCTTCGTTCGGATTTAGGGAGGTGGTTTCCGTATCGAAGCATATTTCCGGTTGCTGGATCAGGTATTTTACCAATTCATCCACTGCTTTCTTTCCTGACACCTTGTGGTAGCTGTGTGGTCTACTATGGAGGGTGTCCTGCGTTTCGGGCAGGATTGCCGAGGGAACTGGCTCCGGTGCGGCGTTATCGGTTTTTTCCGGTTCTTTTTCATCTGTGCCAGTAAACAAACCCAGCTGTTCGTCCACGCGCAGGTTGGGTTTCTTCATCGCTTCACCAAATACCCGCTTTGTAAGCGTTCTGAATTCCAGTTCGGCAAAGAGCGCTTTGAGCTTTTCCTCGTCGGGCCCATCGTAGCGGAGCTCCTCTTCCACAAAGTCGATGGGTACATCCTGGCTGATTGTGGCCAATTCTTTTGACAGAATGCCTTGTGGTCCAAATTCCTCCACCTTTTCGCGTTGCTTGCCTTTTAGGTCTTGCGTGTTTTTGAGTAGCTCTTCGATGGTTCCGTAGGTTTTTAGCAGTTTTACGGCAGTTTTTTCCCCTATACCGGGGATACCGGGGATGTTATCTACCGCATCCCCCATGAGACCCAGAATATCTCTTACCTGATCTACGTGTGCGATATCCCATTTGGCGCAGATTTCCTTCGGACCCATGACATCCACTGCATTACCCATAAAGGCAGGCTTGTATAAATAGATGTGTTCTTCTACCAGTTGCCCATAATCCTTGTCAGGAGTCATCATGTAAACCACGAAACTGGTCCGCTCTGCTTTTTTGGCAATGGTGCCTATGATGTCGTCGGCTTCAAATCCGTCCAGTTCCAACACAGGAATGTTAAAAGCCTGTACGATTTGCTTGACCCAGGGAATGGCAATCCCAATATCTTCGGGTTGCTCTTGGCGGTTTGCCTTGTAAGCCTCAAACCGCTCGTGGCGAAAGGTTGGCGCAGGGGTATCAAATGCCACAGCGATGTGGGTTGGCTTTTCTTTTTCCAGTACTTCCAGCAGCGTGTTGGTAAATCCCAGCATCACGCCGGTATTCAGCCCCTTGCTATTGATGCGTGGAGTTTTGCTAAATGCAAAGTGGGCGCGGTAAATCAGCGCCATCGCGTCCAATAAAAACAGTTTTTTTGAACCTTTGGTTAACATAGGTGTCGGGTTTGGAGAAAATACCGGTTTCCCGGTGGGCTTCATAAATAAAAAGCCAAGTTACAAATTAATCCCTAAAAGGTCGGAACAAAATATTCCATGGCCCAATCAGAATTTGATCGGTACCTGGTAGGCATTTTCGTAGTTCGGTAATAGCCAACTTTCGCTTGTCGTTCGCCTACCGATAGGTGTTTTATTAGAAATTATTCTTGCAGGCTCTTTAGGTATTTTCTTCCCTGAATGGCCTTATAGCCGATAATGGCCAGGGGAATGATCCAAATTAGATCGTTGGCAATCAGATAGAAAAGTGACCGTTTGTTCCAAGTGACCATTTCCGAGTAGGCTAATACAAACCAAGTGGCGGATACGAATTTTCCCAATAATCCCGCTCCGATAAGATATACCCAGCTAAAGGGGTAGAAAGCACTGAGGAAAATCAGAAAGCCGACTAACATGCCGAAGGTTCCAAATGCATTGGATGTTAGGTTTTCGGGTATTGGATTCAACGCCATCCAGCCAAGCACCGTCGGCCCGAACCATTTGAAAAAGGCCCCCCAAATAAAGGTATATACGCCGGCAAGTAACAAGACACCTCTTAAAGGCATTCCAAAAATCGGAGGGGTTGGGTTCTCTGTCATGGGATTAAAGAATTCGGTTTTTAGATTTGACTAAACAGCGTTTGCGTAAGGAGTGTTTTAAAGGTAAGGAAATTTTTGGGTAAGGCTTTTGATAGATGCTTCAATATCGGCCTACTAGCTGATAAAAATCCTTTACGGTTATTCTCAGCGCATCCCGTTCTTTTTCGTCGTTAAGAATTGGAACCCAACGATCTTCCAACTGCACTTCAAACGAAATGGCTTCGTCTAAATAGGGAAAAATTTCCTCAATAAATCGGTAGTGCGTATAGCGGTCTCCTTGCCTGAAGAAGCTTCTTTTCAGTATTCCAGAAGAATCCGTCCAACGTACATACAGGGTGTCCAGTCCTTTTAGGTCTCCTTGAGGTTCCAAAAAGAGGTAAGCGGCATCTTTGACCTTGTTGATGATGAGGGTTCCGTTTAGTACGAGCGCCGTGGAATCAGTAATTCGGCTTCCCAGCCGATAGAGTTCCATTTTGGCATCAGATCGGATTTCGCCATCGTAGTAAGCTCTTCGGACATTTTTGAAGTACAGGCGACTGGCCGAAGTGATGCTAAATTCATCGGTGTCGGCGCGATTGGAGGCCCTGCGTTCGTTGAAAAGGGACATGATCAGCACCAATACCAAAGAAGCAGCCCCAAAGATCTTCATAAGCCGAATTAGCTCGGGGGTCATGGAATCGTTGGGTTTGTAAGTTGCCATCGCATAAGGGATTTCCCTTATCAACAAAATCAGCTCGTCGATGGTTTAGGCCCAATGGTAAGGATTGGAAAAACAATACTTTGGCCTTATTCCTTATCATTCCTTGTAATTTTTTATCTTTGCGGTTTGGAAAAAATAGTATATCGAAACGATGAGTAGAGAAGTCCGCGTAAGATTTGCCCCTTCTCCTACCGGTGCACTGCATATCGGTGGGGTCAGGACCGCATTGTACAATTACCTGTTTGCCCGAAAGACCGGAGGCAAGTTTTTGCTCCGGATTGAGGACACCGATCAGACGAGGTTTGTACCGGGAGCGGAAGAATATATCAAAGAGTCGTTGGAGTGGCTGGGTATCAGTCCAGATGAAAGCCCTTGGAATCCTGGGGAGTATGGACCTTACCGCCAGTCCGAGCGCAAGGAAATGTACATGCAGTATGCACAGGATTTGCTGGATAAGGGCCATGCCTATTATGCATTTGATACGGCGGAGGAGTTGGAAGCCATGCGGGAGCGTTTATCGGCAGCAAGGGTCGTATCTCCCCAGTACAACTCGATCACCCGCATGCAGATGAAAAATTCCCTGACACTACCAGCCGACGAGGTGAAAGCCCGGCTGGAATCCGGAGACCCCTACGTGATCCGGGTAAAGATCCCCCGTAAAGAGGAAGTCAGGCTACAGGACAATGTAAGGGGTTGGGTGATGGTACATTCCAGTACCTTGGATGACAAGGTGTTGATGAAGTCAGACGGTATGCCTACTTACCACCTCGCAAATATCGTCGATGACCACTTGATGAAAATTACGCACGTAATCAGAGGAGAGGAATGGTTACCATCTGCTCCCCTGCATGTGCTATTATATAAGTATTTCGGCTGGGAAGATACCATGCCGGAGTTTGCCCACCTACCTCTACTGCTAAAGCCTGATGGAAACGGAAAGCTATCCAAGCGGGATGCGGAAAAGCATGGCTTCCCCCTATTTCCACTCACTTGGACAGATCCAGCCACGGGTCAGGTGGCCGACAGCTTCAAGGACCAGGGTTACCTGCCGGATGCATTTCTGAATTTCTTGGCCTTTTTGGGTTGGAACCCTGGAGATCACCGGGAGATCTTCTCCGTGGAGGAACTTGTAGATGCGTTCAGTATCGAACGCATTGGTAAGTCCGGAACCAAATTCGACATACACAAAGCCAAGTGGTATAACGAGCAATACCTCAGAAGAAAGTCCGACTCGGAATTAGCAGCCTATTTGTTGGCAGATTTGGCTAAGGAGCGCATCGAGATTTCCCAAGAGAAAGCTGAAAAGATTGCGGCATTGATGAAAGAGCGTGCTACCTTTCCGGGCGATCTATGGAAGGAGGGAAGGTTTATGCTTTTTGCTCCGGAAAAATTTGACGAGAGTGTGGCCGAAAAGAAGTGGAATGCCGATGCCGTGAAGGTGCTTGCGGCGTTTCAGGCCAAAGTCACTGCGCTGGAATCGGATTTGGATGCGGATACCGCGAAACACCTGCTACAAGAAGCCGCCGAAGCGTGCGAAGTAAAGCTGGGTAAAATCATGCAGGCGGTTCGTCTCGCCGCCACTGGTGTGGGTGCAGGGCCTGACCTGATGCAGGTATTTGAGATCTTGGGCAAGGAAGAATTGGCCAAAAGAATCGCATTTGCGTTAAATACATTACCCGTAAATGCCTAGTGGGAGAATATTTCCCAGGGCTCCGGTTAAACGATGTAATCATGAGTAAAAAATCTAAAAAGGAGGAAACTCCAAAGGTTAATCCAGAGCTGGAAGGGTTTAAGATGAATATCAACTCTTTCGGCGAGATATCCAGTTCCTTTTCTATCGACAAGATCAACGAGTTTCTCAACAATAATGTGGATGACAAGAAGTTGAGAGATCGCGAGGATTTGGACGAGCTAAAGAAAAAAAAGAAGTAAGCGCCTAATCGCTTACTTCTTTTCCCTTTGATACCTATTTAGGAATGAAACTTCTACGTAACCTATGTTTACTGATTTTTTTATCCTTGGGGACGGGCGTTTCGGTGCTTGGTCAGACAAGTATTGGTTTTCGGACGGGATATTCCACTTCCAGTGCCTCCTACAGGGTTACATTGGGTTCTTTTCCGCGAAGCGTGCAGGGATTTACCGCCCAGACCCATTCATTTGTAATTGAGCAGTTTTTTGAAAAAAATGCCGGTGGGCAGATTGAATTTCAGTTGCTTACGACGGGATATGCAGCAGTGGATTCCGTAAACGAGGGTAATGAGACACGCTTTGATTACCTCAAGATTCCGATTCTCTCTAATTTTTATTTGGGAAATACCGGTCGTTTTCACCTCAAATTAGGTCCCCATATAGGGTATTTGCTAAACGTGCAGGATGTCAGCAGGGTATCTGAAGGTACCTTGGTAATTCCCACGTATGGGCAGCCCGGTGATAATCCGCGGAAAATCATGTATGGACTGACCGGGGGTGTGGGAATTTCAAAGTTGTTTGGCAAACACACGATACAGGGCGAAGCCCGCTTTTCTTATGAATTTGGCAGGCCGGAGACGCAAAACCGTATTTTTGACCTGAACTTTACCCAACTGGAATTTACCCTCGCTTATTTATTTAGGGTTTTGAAGTAATAATTTTTTTTGTTTTGCTTAGTCTATTTACTTTAGCGAAATCTAGGTTGAATTAACGAAGCGATCAATGGGAATTACTTCCTTAATAAGTTTAATTGGAGTAGGTATAGGAATATTGGCGGTTCTTATCTCACTTTTTAAACATAAAGGAATTTCTTTCGGAAAAGCCGCTTTTTCCTTGATGTTATCGTGTGTAACCTATTATTGTTGGATGGATTTTTTGGTAGAGAGTGGAAATATTTTTAAGTATCCACATTTTTTTAAAACCGGAAGCCCTGTTTTTTACCTGCTTTTCATTTCCATTTATTGGGTCGGACAAGTTCATCTGAACAAAAAGACTAAACTTCAAGCAAGGGACTATTTACTACTTCTGATTCCACTACTAAATTTAATAGAGCTTATACCTTTTTATACACGGTCGACGGAGGAAAAATTGATTTACCTTCGTGAGCTAATGTTGGATAGAGATCAGATCATCTATGCCTACGAGGGTTGGATTCCAACTTTTTTCCATTACCTAGCACAAGTAACTTCCGGCTTAATCGTAACCGTACACTTATTAGTGGCCTCGATATTCAAGAAGGTACAGGTAGATCTGGGAGGAACCAGAAAATATAATTTGAATTGGTTGATTTACTTGTCCGCCATATTAGCAATTTTTTACTTAGCAGCGGTTTTGATGCTACTTTTTGATAGTGAAACCACCCAAATCCATATACATGCCTCATGGCTTTTTGCGGCGACAATTTTAGCGTTATTGGTATTGCTCTTTTTTGAACCCAGAATACTTTACGGCAGCAATACTGGGTTTAGGAGTGCGTCCACTCAGCGAAGTCTATTGCTTACAGATGAAGCTGAAAAAGAATACTACAAACAAAGACTCGATCAGTTTTTTTTGAACGAGCAAAGTTACCTGGACGCTACATTCAGGCAACAGGACCTGGCCAATCATTTGCAAGTTCCTAAGACCAAGCTATCGACGATAATTGGCGAACTTTACGATCAAAACTTCAATCAGCTTATCAACGATAAGCGCATTCAGGTCGCAATTGAAAAAATGCAAAACAACGCCTGGGAAAACTTAACGATTGAAGGAATAGGCCAAGAAGTTGGCTTTAAGTCGCGTACTACCTTCTATAAAGCATTTCAGGAAAAAACAGGTCTTACACCGTCTCAGTTTCGAAAGAGATTAGCAAACAGCTGATTTTAACAAATTTATTTTTTGTTCAATATTTCATTTTTGGACAGATTATGCCCATGCAAGAGAAATTTAGCAGGGGGTTTAATTTACTTTTGACCCATTACCACGGATTTTTAAACAGGTAACTACATCAGCAAAAATGATACAAAAAGGCCAATCTGGATTTTTCAATCCGCTTTGTCTGTGAAGAAGAAAAATCTAAGTGAGTAACCGAATTCAAATAAATCCATCAAAGAAAATTTAGCTATGAAAAAGAAGAATCTCGCGGAGTTTTTAGGGACCTTTTGGTTGGTCCTAGGAGGATGTGGAAGTGCCATGTTGGCAGCCGGTTTTCCAGATGTCGGCATTGGGCTTGTCGGTGTTTCGTTGGCCTTTGGGTTGACCGTACTAACGATAGCCTATTCAATGGGGCCAATTTCCGGGGCACACCTCAACCCAGCGGTAACCATAGGGCTTTGGGTAGGCAAACGAATCGACTCTAAGGTAGTGCTTCCGTATATTCTTTCCCAAGTATTAGGGGGGTTGGCTGCTGCACTCGTGTTGTTTGTTATTGTGACGGGCAATGGGAGTGAAATAGGTTCTTTTGCGGCGAATGGATATGGAGAACATTCTCCTGGTGGTTATAGCATGACAGCGGCTGTAGTTACAGAGCTTGTAATGACGTTTATGTTTATGTTGATCATACTTGGGGCGACCGACGCAAAGGCGAGTCCAGGATTTGCCGGACTTGCTATAGGGTTAGCGCTAACATTGGTGCACTTAATTAGTATACCGGTGACCAACACCTCGGTTAATCCAGCCCGAAGTATCAGCCAAGCGGTTTTTGTCGGCGATTGGGCCCTCGCGCAGCTTTGGTTATTTATCCTCGTGCCTATAGCGGGAGCCTCTTTGGCAGGATTGGTCTTTAATTACCTAAAGTCGGAATAACCTACCTGACCAATAAAACCTGACGTGTGATGACAGCTAAATCAGCCAGTTAGTATGAAGGAACTGTTAAGTTATATATTTTAGTAGGCAAAGTAAAAATTGGGTAAAACAGCCTGTATAGTTAAACTAATTGAAATAATGTTTGTGTATCCTTTAAAATATTTTGCTATCTTTCTAATATATATATCATAATTATGAAAAGCGGTTACAGACTTTTGGTGTTGTTAGCGGCCATCCCATTAGCGATGTGCTCCCCGAAGGAAACGGAACAGAAAGCGCCTTTAAGCCTTAAGGTTGTTGAGGTAAATCAAAGGCAGGTACCTATTTATAAGGAATTCGTTGGGCAAGTATATGGTAGGGCTGATATTCCGATTCGGGCCCGTGTGGATGGCTTTGTGGAAAATATCCATTTTCAAGAGGGCGTCAGCGTCAAGAAGGGACAGCTTCTTTACAGTATCGATGACCAACCGCTTCGGCTTAGTCTCAGCCGTGAGGAGAGTATCCTCTCTGAAGCGGAGGTAAATCGGGTAAATGCGGAAGCGGAGTTGTCTCGGATTGCACCTCTCGCGGAGATCAATGCGATCAGCAGACTGGATTTAGATGCGGCAATGGCCCGAAGGGACGCTGCGGAAGAAGCCGTAAGGGCTGCGGAGGCAAACGTAAATTTGGCCAAGGTAAATCTAAGCTATACCAAGATTCAAGCTCCGATTACAGGTATAATCGGGAAGTCAGCGGCCAAAGTGGGTGAATATGTAGGGAAGAGTCCAAATCCGGTAATTCTGAATACAGTCTCTCGAATAGACAGTGTGGTGGTAGAGTTTTTTCTGAATGAGAAGGATTACCTTGCTTTTTTCAAACAACGTTCCCAAGCGGGGAAATTAAACTTTGATCGCGAGGATTTCCCCTTGGAGTTGTATTTGGCAGATGGGGTCAAGTTTCCCTATGCCGGCACAATTACCTTCTTGGATAGAAATGTAGATCCAAGTACCGGAACGATCTTGGTGCAAGGAGTTTTTCCCAATCCGGAGGGCCTTATCCGGCCAGGTCAATTTGCCAAAGTAAGAAGCGTTGTCCAAGTGATGGAGGAGGCGCTCGTGGTTCCCCAGCGTTGTGTGGTTGAGCTTCAGGGATTTTACAATGTGTTCACGGTCGGGGCAGATGGTATCGTGGCCCAAAAGCGCGTCGAATTACTGGGCGATGTTGACGATCTTTTTGTAATTGGGACAGGCTTGGAGAAGGGGCAGCGAATCCTTGTTGAAGGATTGATGGCAGTGCGATCCGGTCAGCAGGTCGAGACAGAACTAATCACATTCAATCAGTTAGCCCGATGAACGACTCACCTCATCATTTTTTTGTGCGTAGGCCCATCGTCGCGATAGTGATATCAATCATTACTGTTACGGTTGGTTTGGTCTCGCTGGGTACCCTACCCATCGAGCAATACCCCGATATCACACCGCCGGTAGTCAGGGTAAGTGCGAAGTATACAGGGGCCAATGCCATTTCCGTAGAGCAGTCTGTAGCCACCGCACTGGAGCAGCAGATCAATGGCGTGGAAAACATGATCTACATGAAGTCCACGAACTCCAACGATGGCACGATGAGTATTCAGGTGACCTTTGATATTGGTACGGATCCGGACATGAATACGGTATTTACGCAAAACCGCGTATCGTCGGCTATGGCCAAGCTCCCGGAAGAGGTCACTAGAATGGGGGTTACGACTGAAAAATCCATGTCAAATATCCTGCTTTTGATTTCGCTCACCTCTCCAAATCAAGCTTACGATCAGCAGTTTTTGGGGAATTATGGGATGATTAATATCAAGGACAGATTGGCAAGAATTCCGGGTGTGGGTAGGGTGAGTGTGATTGGTGCTTCGGATTACTCGATGCGAATTTGGGTTCAGCCGGATCGACTTTCTAATTTGGGCATCACCATTGGAGAGATCACACAGGCTATTCGGTCCCAAAATACAATTGTCCCCGGTGGCAAACTTGGGGCGGAACCTGCCCCACCTGGTACGGAATTTACCTACGTGGTCCGTCTTCCCGAACGACTGCAAACGGAAGAGGCGTTTCAGGAGATTGTGGTGAGAAATAATGCCGATGGGTCACAGGTAAAATTAAAGGACATCGCTAGGGTTGAACTTGGAACAGAAAGTTACAGTGCGTTTACACGGACGAATGGCACCGATGCCGCCCTGATATCGATTTATCAATCTCCTGGGTCCAATGCGGTACAAGTAGCAGAAGATGTCAAAAAGGAATTGGAGCTGTTGTCGCAGGGTTTTCCGGAGGGCATAGACTATGGAATTTCGCTGGATGCAACCAAGCCGATTGTAGCAGGTATCGATGAGATCGTGGAAACCTTGGTCATCGCCTTGGTATTGGTGATTTTGGTGGTGTTTCTTTTTATCCAAGATTGGCGGGCCACCCTCATACCGACCTTAGCGGTACCAGTCTCGTTGATAGGAGCCTTTATGCTGTTTCCATTATTGGGATTCAGTATAAATGTGTTATCGTTGCTTGGGCTGGTGTTGGCTATTGGGATTGTGGTAGACGATGCTATTGTGGTGGTAGAAGCCGTTCAAGTAAAGATGGAGCAAGGTATGGGTGTCAAAAGGGCCACTACGGAGGCGATGAAGGAAGTAACAGCTCCGGTAATTGCAACAAGTCTGGTATTGGTAGTTGTATTTGTTCCGGTGGTGGGTATCGCAGGCATCACGGGTAAGCTATATCAGCAATTTGCAATTACCATTGCCGTATCGGTGATTATTTCAAGCATCAATGCATTGACGCTGTCTCCCGCACTATGTGCACTGATATTACAGGAAAAAGGGGCCGAAGAGAGAAAGAAGGGCTTTCTTGGACGTTTTTTTGCGCAGTTTAACCAGGTCTTTGATCGGGCGACTGTCTCGTATACCTCGATGACTTCCGTGTTTTCAGGTAAGTTGAAAAGAGGTGCAGTATTTATTTTGCTTACGTTAGTGGCTGCCGGTATCTTGGGAGCCCGCTTGCCAGGCGGGTTTATTCCAGAGGAGGATCAAGGCTACTTGTTTTTAAGTGCCCAGTTGCCAAATGCGGCAAGTTTGCAGCGTTCCGATGCCGTGGTAAAGCGCATTGAAGGATTGTTGGCGGATATTCCGGAGATCGAGACCTATTCGTCAGCAGTAGGTTACAACATGCTTGCGGACGCACTTAGCACGAACGCAGCGTTTATGTTTATTTCGTTAAAAGACTGGGATGAAAGGACGGATCAAACAGCTAAGCAGGTAGCCGAGAAAATCAACGGGATCTTGTCTGGACAGATAAAAGACGCCGTAACCTTTGCCTTTGGTCCACCGGCGATTCCGGGACTGGGATCGGGAGCGGGCTTCAGTGTGATGATACAGGACAAAATTGGGGAAGATCCGCAATACCTGTTTCAACACACCCGAGCGTTTATCGAGGCGGCTAGCAAACGACCGGAGATAGCCCGGGCGTCTACACAATATCAAGCATCGGTTCCACAGCGCTTTATCGAGCTGGATACCGATAGGGTATTGAAATCGGGGGTAAATTTGCAGGATTTGTATCAAACCTTCGGGGCATTTCTCGGAGGGGCTTATGTCAATGACTTCTCTAAGTTTGGCCGGACCTATCGCGCTTATATTCAGGCTGAATCGGAGTATAGACAGAATGTACATGGCTTGGATCTTTTTTACGTGAAAAACAGCCAAGGAGAAGCAGTACCCATCACCACATTTCTCACCGTAAAGGAAGTTAGTGGTCCGGAATATACCAATCGATTTAACCTGTTTAGGTCTGCCGAGGTAACAGGCATTCCAGCTACGGGCTATAGCTCCATTCAGGCACTTGATGCATTAGAGGAAGTAGCCAATGAAGTGCTACCCGAAAATATGGCATTTAGTTGGAGTGGGATGAGTTTTCAGGAAAAGGTTTCATCCGGTTCGGCAGGAGTTATTTTTGCCTTTTCCTTTTTCTTGGTGTTTCTCATACTGGCCGCACAATATGAAAGTTGGTCGTTGCCATTGAGCATTTTGCTGGGTACCCCCTTCGCCCTTTTGGGAGCCTTTTTGTTTTTGACGGTCGCTCGGTTTTTCAGTTTGAGTTTTGAAAACAATATTTTTGCTCAGATATCGCTTATCCTGTTGATCGCGATGGCAGCAAAAAATGCCATTTTGATTGTGGAGTTTGCAAAAATGAAGTTTGATGAAGGCCTATCGCTTTTTGATTCGGCGATAGAGGCTGCGAGACTTCGATTTCGTCCAATCTTAATGACGGTATTTTCTTTTGTTCTTGGGATTCTGCCGTTGATTTTGGCCTCAGGCTCTGGAGCTGAGGCTCGCAAGGTCATGGGAATGGCACTACTTGGGGGTATAGGATTAGCCACCTTTTTGGGTGTTTTCCTCTATCCCATGCTCTTTGTGATGGTGGGAAAAGTATTTGGTTACGAGAAAAAGCGCGCCATGGAACAACAAGCTAATTCATCGGAATTATGAGAAAGTTGCTTCATCTTTTATTGCTGCTCCTAACATTGGGGGCGTGTAAAGTGGGCAAGCCCTATAGGGGAGTAGATGTTCCCATGCCCTCCACGTATCTGACGTTCCTAGAGGGTGATCAAATACCCGATACGGAAACCATTAACACACTGGATTTGGAAAAGGTCGCGGCAATCAATTTGGGATGGTGGCAGTTTTTTGACGACGCCATGTTAGATTCCTTGATCCGGATTGCGCTTCGCCAAAACCGAAACATACATATTGCTGCGGAGCGAATCATGCAAAACCGCTATGCCCTTCGGTTTCAACGGGCGGAATTGTATCCCAAGATTGGAGTTCAAGGTTCAGCTGAGCGAGGTAACTTTCTCTTTAACCAAATTGGCCAGGTTAACGAACTCTATATCGCAGGGACAGGCCTTAATTGGGAAATTGATTTTTGGGGGAGGCTGCGGAATTTATCCCAATCCGCTCGCTATGATCTCTTAGCTAGCGAATATGGGTTGAAGAGTCTCCAATTATCCCTGATTACCGATGTGGCATCCACTTATTTTAATTGGCTTCAGTCTTTGGAAGAGCTTGAAATTGCACAGCGAAACTTTGCGTTAAGGGACAGTATGCATCGGATTATTGTCGCAAGGTTCGAAAAAGGGATCATTCAGCAAACAGACGTTGATCAATCGAATATTCTAAAGACCATAGCAGCAGGGTTTGTTCCGAGGTTTGAAAGAAAGTCCGTCCAGTTGGAAAATGCGTTGAATTTCTTAGTTGGTCGAAATCCGACGCGTTTACCAAAGACAGGTAAATTACCTGCGCTAAATTCCGATTTAGAACTTGATCCCGGCAGTCCGGTAGATCTTCTCCGAAACCGCCCGGATATTTTGGAAGCAGAGTACCAACTTGCGGCTCAAAATGAGCAAAAGGGTGCAGCGAAGGCCAATAGATTGCCTACTATCAGGTTAAATGGGAGCTTCGGTTTGATCACAGACGATTTTCAACAGTGGGATTTGTCCAATCCCTTGTGGAATTTGGGTGGCCAATTGGTAGGGCCCTTGCTTTTTTGGGGTCAAATGCAGCGAATGGTTGACATGGCTCAAAGCAGAGAGTACCAGCAACTGTTCGCCTATGAAAATAAGGTACTAAATGCCTTGAGGGAAATGGAAGATGTCATTATCGAGATCAATACATTGAAGCAGGAAATTGTGGCTGCAGAAGCGCGAAAGAAATCAGCGTTAAGCGCTCAATTTCTAAGTGGTGAGCGATATTCCCAGGGAGTAACCAGCTACTTGGAGGTACTCGAATCCCAGCGACAGGCTTTTGATGCGGAGTTGGCACTTGTACAACTTAGGCAGGCCTTCCTGTCTGCCCATGTGCGGTACTACAATGTAACCGGGGGTGCCCCTCCACTAATGAAAGGCTCATCCTTGACAACCAAGCCGAATTAAAAATCAACACAATGAAAAAATGTATCCTTAGTTTACTCTTGATAAGTTTTGCCCTTATCACCCATGGTCAAGATATCAGAATCAATACATACGGAGGCTACGTCTTTAAGGATCGTGTAGATTCCTATTACTCTAGTAATTCCTATTACAATGGTCAGATTCAGGATGGGTTTAGGTGGGGAGCGGGTATAGAGTACCTTATTCCTGAAAAAGGCGGCATAGAGCTAATGTATGCGAGACAGGAAACAAATGCTCCTACCACCTATTTGGATGGTATCTTGACTGGGGGTCAGCTGAGGAGAACTAACTTTGACTTAAACCTTAATTGGTTGATGTTGAATGGCACCAGGTATTTTTCGATCAATGAACGGTTAGAACCGTTTGCAGGATTGGGAGTAGGAATGGGAATCTTTTCGCTTACCAATCCCAATTCTGGCAACGAGCGTTCTGCGACCAAATTGGCTTATTCTGCACGAGGTGGCATCAATCTATGGGCGATGGAAAATGTGGCCATTCGGATCCAAGCATCCTTTTTCTCCGCAGTTCAGTCAGTCGGAGGTGGATTTTATTTCGGAACCGGCGGTTCGGGCGTTGGCCTTACTACCTATTCCAGTATGTTTCAATTTGCCTTTGACGGCGGACTGGTTTTTCGATTGCCAGGTCGATGAACAAGCTGACTCAAAGGATTTACGTTGACTATTTCGAATTCAGTTCAACCAACTAGCCATCAAACCTAGAGACTTATGGGCGGCCAGGTATAAGTCAAGAGACACAGGTTTGAAATCAAGTATTATGGGCCATCTACTGATGTGGGAATAGATACCCGGTTTGCGTAAATGACGATATATCGACACCCTTAATCATTGTTACGAATATTTAATGTTACGAATATTTAAATTCAACATCCCCTATGAAAAAATCTATTTGTTTTCTTTTATTGACGCTAGGCATAGTCAGCTTAGGATATTCACAGGTTGTGAATGATGAGATTACGCTATTCCAAGCCAAGTTTGGAATGGAGAAAAAGCAGTTGGTGGAGGCTGTGATGGACTTGTCTGCATCCGCTGCGCCAGGATTTTGGATGGTCTATCAACAGTACGAAGAGCGAAGACAACTGTTGGCGCGGGAGCGTATCTTACTGATCAATGAGTACTTAGTGCATTACGATGCCATAGACAATGAGAAGGCGGATTTTCTTTCCAAAGCACTTCTAAAAAATACGGCGGCTAGAAATAAACTGCATACCCAATATTATAAGAAATTCAAGAAGGTGGTAGCTCCCCGGGAGGCTGCAAAGTTTCTACAGCTAGATAACTACATTCATTCCACCCTACGAACACTCGTTTTACAGGAGCTTCCGTTTATCGACGAATTTCAGGAATAGAAAAGAATTGTTCAAATCCATTTAATGTACCTGCTTTAGTCAGCATGAACCTACATTTTCAGTAGTAGATGTTCCAGGACAGGCACGCCGAATAGTGGTGCTTTTCCTATCTGACTTACAAAAAATACAAAAGATTTTAGCTTACATAGGTAATGAAAACGAAAATTATGAAAAACTCACGCGTATTTCTACCGTTGCTCCTAATGCTTTTAGCCGCATGCTCATCAAGTGTGCGGGTTACCGGTTCTTGGACGAGTCCTTCGAAGCCGGCAGAGGGGTATAAGCGTGTCTTTGTGACCGCCCTTACAAAGAATGTTTTGGCAAGGCAGACGGTAGAGATGCATTTGGAAGATCTGATGCGTGCTCAGGGAGTTACCGCGTTTGGTAGTTTCGAGATCATGCCCGTTGGTTTTCGCGCAAAGGAAGCAGATAGGGACGAGGTGTTGTCGAAAATCAAAAAATTGGGTAGCGAGGCTATCCTGACCATCGCGCTACTGGATCAAACGAGTGAAACGAGGTATGTGCCCGGTAACACCATGATGTATACCCCGATGGGATTCGGCTATCATGGGCGTTTTTGGTCTTACTATAACACCTACAATCCCCTAATGTACGATGCAGGCTATTATACTACGGATAAAAACTATTACTTGGAAGCCAATCTGTACGATACGGACTCCGAGCAGCTTATATGGTCGAGTCAATCGACAACGGTAAATCCTTCCTCTTTAGATGGCTTCGCCAATGCGTTTGCGGCAGTTGTGGTAAAGCAGCTGATAAAGGACGGTGTAATTATTACACCCTAACCCACCTGTTGGTTGAACCACGCTTTTTATGGTCTCAATTGTTGGTATTGGGGAAATTAGCAAATAAAAAAGGGACCGCTTTCGGTCCCTTTTTAGGAAGAATAGTTAATCGCCAACATACGAATCCCAGCTTACTTCAGCTTGTGGATGCGGGAACTGTCGGAAGATCGTCCCGTTGTCGTATTGGGTAGGAATCTCATTTAGCTTGTCGTATCGCCTTGCGTCTATCCATCGATGTCCCCAAGGTTCTGCCCAAAGGGAGTATCTCCGTTGGTAAAGAATCTCATCGATAAGTGCCTCCGTGCTGGTAGCACCAGCGTAGTCTCCAATACCGGCAGCGTTTCGGATCACATTGATGGCCTCAACCGCATCATCAGACTGACCTAACTGCGCATGGGCCTCTGCTTTTAATAAGATCAACTCTTCGTTTCTGATAAACGGAACCGGTGCGGTATTCGTTTCCCATCGGTTATCCTGATGCGTTCCAATCAATGCACCTGCAGCATCCGTGGTGATGGTGATAGGTGTAGTACGCTCGAAAAACTTGCGACGTACCCGGAGATCTCCCGCCGTAGTGTCAGCCAATACGGAAGGATGCACCACGATCATCGTATTCACCGCAGCGTTTCTTACGTAGAACAGAGGGTTGAAGACGTCTGGCGGGCCGGTGTATGGGTGTGCAGGACCTCTCTGAAGATTACCATTCAGATCCATAAACGAAGCATCCAATGCGGTCAACACGCCCTGCCAGTCTTTACGGTAAATATTCAACCGGGCCAGGATCGCATTGTTCACTTGCCTAAGTGCAGCAAGCGTGTTAAATCCGGCAAAGCCTGGAGTCAGCATTAAAGGGAAATTTCCGGTACCGGCTGCCTGAAAGCTTTGATCGGCTTCCAGAAGAAGGCTTCTCGCGTGGTCAAGCGCTTCTGCATAGGGGACAAATCCACCGGGGTTCAGTTCATCTGCTACGTCGATTCGGATGCCATTGTCATATACGAAGTTTGCCGGTATCATAAATTGATACCCTTGGATCATCTTGGCAAAGCCTATCACTGCTTCCCGTTCTTGAGTACTGATAAGGTTTGTATTTGACGCAGATTCTATCAAGACCCTACCCTGTAGGATTGCTTGGTAGGGGGAGAAGAAGGAACCTCCACCGGTGTTTCCAAAGCCAAAGTAGGAACGATCCGGAACACGGCCAGCCTGACCTAACCAGTCTGTTTGGAATCGCGGATCCGAGGCATTCAAATACCAGATTTCACGACCAAAGGTGTTCCAGGCTTGTGATACATTGGTTACGTATCCCCTATGCCTGGCTTCCAAACCTGTCAACACAGATTGGATTTGAGAACGCGTCGCATTGTTGGTGACGCTGTTTACGGAGGGATTGTTGGGATCATCAATTGGATCCAACTGCAATGGATTGCAACCGCTAAGCAATAAACCTCCTAAAACCAAGCTTGATAAATAGGTTATAACTCTTTTCATTTCTTTATAGGTTTAGTCTTTAGAAGTCCAAGTTGATGTGGAAGAAGATTCTCCTTGGGGTTGGGTAGGGAGCAATGTCCACGTTGTTGTCCACTGACCTGGCTCCAAATGTAGAGGTCTCTGGATCGAATCCGAAGTAGTCGGTAAACAAGAAGAGGTTGTTTCCGGATACACCGAGCCTAACGTTTTCCAGCGCATTTCCGAACATATTGTTCAGCGTGGTTTTAGGAACGGTATAATAAAGACCTATCTCCCGTATTTTTACGAAGGAAGCGTCTTGTACCCACCTTGCCGCATTGTTATGAGGAGCTGGCGGTCGTTGCCTTCCGTTTGGAATACCGTCTCCGTTGTCGTCGTCAAACCAACCCGGTGTGGTTCCTCCCGAGTCAGACAGGAAAGAGGTTAAGTTGATGTTTTCACCACCTTGACGCCATTCCGTCATGATGGACAGCTCCAAGTTTTTCAGAATGTTAAAACTGTTAAAAATGGACATGTTTAACTTGGGTTGTCCGTCTCCCCATATGGTAAATCCTCCGGGAACGCTAGCATCTGCCGGTGTTCCAACAATCGTGGTGGGAGAATATCCTTGCGCGTACAAGAAGGTTCCCAATCCTGATCCAAAAGCCCCTTGGGTATAGGTAGGAATCCCCAAATAGGTCATGTTCAGGCGGTTTTGCCAGTAAAGTACTCTAGAGAACCATTTGAAGTTGGCGTTGTCTACTACGGTGGCCGATAAGCCCAGCTCGATTCCCTTATTCTGGAGTTCCGCTTGATTACTCGGGGTAGACGATAAGCCTGTAGCAGGAGACAAATTCAAGTTCTGAATATTGTTCTGTGTATTTTTGATGTAATAGGTGGCTTCCAATGCGATTCGGTTGCTCAGGAACGCCATATCCAATCCGAACTCAAGTTCAGTAGCAGTTTCAGGAAAAATGTTGGTATTCCCCACTTGGGTTCCCACCACAGATCCCAACATTCCCCCAATACTGGAAGCAGGCAGCTGTGTAAACACGTTTCCAAAGGCTACTGGACCAGCTGTTTCACCGTAGGCAATTCGGGGCTTAAGCTGATTGATTGCCGGAACATCCCAAAAGTCAAAGTTGGCGACATTCACTGCCAAGGAGGCCCTCGGGAATGCATAGAACTTTTGATAGTCTCCGTTCAGCGTGGATTTGTCCCAGCGAACACCCACCGTACCTACAATTTTGTCGTCAAAGTTGGCTTCCTGCTGCAAAAATACTCCCGCTTCTTGTACCATGGTTTTCTCGTCGATAACGATTTCCTGAACATTTGCCTGTTTCAGGTTAGTCTGTCCAGCTACCAGTCCCCGGCCCCGGTTAAACAATGCGCTGTTGTTAAAGTCAAGCCTGACAATACCCGCTTGCGAATTCATGTTTACCTTGCCCAAATTCCAGTTATATATCAACGCAGCTTGGAAGTTGGTGTTGAAGCTTTCCTGCCGCCCTACATACAAATCACCGGGATTTGCCTGACCCCTCTGAAACTGCAGAAATTCCGGCAAGTACACCATCGTGCTGTTTTGCAGGTAGTCCAAGCCACCCGCCACATTAGCTCGCAGGAAGCTGTTATTGGTTTTCAGTAGGTCTATGTCCATGTTAAAAGCCTGCACAAAGCGGTTGACCTCGGAGGTATTTATCCCATGGTCGGTTACTGCTACAGGGTTTTCGGCAAAATAAGGGTTGATTGGATAGTCACCATTTGCATTTGGCCGTAAGTCAAAGTAGTTCGGCACATAGGCAATGCTATATCCGATACTCGCTCCTGAGTTATTTTGGTTGCCCGTGAACCCACGGTCTGTATTGGACTGAATATAGTTGGATGAGAAGCCCAATTTGATCCGGTCAGAAAGCTGATGGTCCACGTTTGCACGGATCGAGTAACGGTCAAATCCGGTGTTCCTCACTGTACCGTCTTCGGAAGTAATGTTGCCGGACAGGAAAAATTTGGTCTTATTGTTACCCCCTGACACGTTGAGGCGCGTATTGCTGAGCAGCGCGGTGTTGTTGTAGAAGAAATCTTCGTAATCGATGCGTGTCCCCTGTCGGAATCTTTCCAATTCCGTGGCGCGTCTAGCTTCTGTGGTGAAGAAGAAATTGATCTTTTCCTCGCTCCAGTCGTCCACACCCAACAGCCTAAGCGGAGTTGCAAAACCGATGTCCTGGGACAAGGATACCTTGGTACGACCTTCAGCTCCCCGTTTGGTGGTAATAATGATTACACCGGCATTGGCTCTCGTTCCGTAGATCGCTGCTGCAGAGGGCCCTTTTAGAATCTCTATTGACTCAATGTCTGCCGGGTTGATATCGGCTAGCCGGTTGGCTCCGTCGTCTTGGGTGTTTGCCCCTGCTCCCGTTACCGCCGCTCTACCTGTTTGCTGGAAGGAGTTGTTAATATATACTCCATCCAAAATAATCAGGGGCTGAGAAGCACCGATCAAACTCGAAATACCCCTCAATTGAATGGAAACACCACCTCCGGGAGCGCCACCATTGGAGCGGATCGTCGCACCGGCTACCTTTCCATACAAAGCCCCATCAGTGGTTTGGATGGTGGTCGTACCAGTCAATTCCCTAGCAGATACCGAACTGACTGCGTTTGCCAGATTGGAACGCTTCACGGTAGACGCCAAACCGGTGATCACTACCTCTTCTAAGTTAGTGGCATCTTCTCGGAGCGTAACCTGTAGGTTGTTGTTGCTTGGACTGACACTAAATGTTTGACTTAAATACCCTAAACGAGGAAATTACCAGCGTAGCGGCCTCGTTGCTGTCAAATGAAATGCTGAATCGACCATCGATGTCAGCCACCGTACCACGCGTGGTATTTCTGACCAATACACTGGCACCTATGAGTGATTCTCCTGTACGTTCATCAGTGACAACACCTGTCACCGTGTATTGGCCATAGGCCATTCCCATACTAAGAACCATCAATGCCAAGCTTAACGAAAACTTGTAAATTTTTACCATTGATCTTTGTTTGATTGTTAACCTTTAATTTTTTTTCTCCTTTACTACGAAAATCGAGCCCCTGCTGAAGGAGCCACCAAAGTCACTTGCAGTATCAATTTGATTTTAGTGTAAACATATAAATGTTATTATAGTTCAATTTGGCGCTCAGGTAATTGTAACCGCCGCTTTCCCGAAAAATCAAAGGGATTGTTGAAAAGGGATAAAAGAATGTTTTTGATAAAGAACTCAGTTGGCTTGTTTGTGTGGTAACTTTTCCTGAAAATAATTGTTGGCGTTTAGGCCATTTTTTATAGTTTTATTACGGCAAAAATCGGTTTTATAATTTTGTGTTAAAGCCAAAGATCACGAGGGAACAGGAAATATAATTATTGTTTTTTGGAAGAATTAGGAATAAAATGCCGTGTAGTTCTGAACTTAAATCCAATAGCTTTTTGAAACCAAGGGGGTATTTCGCCATATCACGGTTGAAATTGCAGCCTATATCACTTAGTTTTGGCCTTAATTTTCTTCCTGCCAGTATGAGTGAACACATAAGCGGAATTGCCATGACCACTTGGCGCTTGGCCAAAACTCTGTGGGACTATCACCACACCAACCATGTGTTGGGCGAGGCGGATTGTATCCTTGTGCTTGGAAGCAATGACCTGCGTGTGGCTGAACGAGGCGCGGAATTGTACCTTCGTGGTTATGCGCCCTTGCTGGTGTTTTCGGGGGGATTGGGCAATTTCACCCAAGGGCATTGGAATGAGCCCGAAGCGGATAAGTTTGCTAAAATCGCCTATCGCATGGGCGTGCCCGAAGATAAGGTGTTGATTGAAAACAAATCCACCAATACCGGTGAGAATATCCGCCATACGCAGCGTCTTTTTGCTGCCGAGGGACTGAATCCAAACCGCTTTATTGTAGTGCAAAAGCCTTTTATGGAGCGGCGTACCTTGGCTACTTTTAAGGTACACTGGCCAGAAAAAGAGCTCGTGGTTACCAGTCCGCAAATTTCCATGGAGGATTACCCTAATGACGAAATCAGCCCGGATCTGTTGATCAATGCCATGGTCGGTGACCTACAACGCATCAAGATCTATCCCGAGAAGGGTTTCCAGGTTTACCAAGAAATCCCCCCTGCTGTCTGGTCGGCCTATTTGGAACTCGTACGATTGGGATATGACAAACACTTGATCGTAGAATAAACGTTTTAAAAAAATTGGCTTTTCGGTTTGTCTAAGCATCTGTCCCACTTTTAGTTGAGGGCTGTCGCTAAATTTTCGATGGTATTTAGTGATAAACGAACTTTCTTGGCAATTTTGGCAAAAAAGTTATTATCTTCAACTTCTTAGCTTGATTTCCCAACAAGAAAGCGCACTACCACCGATCACCCAATTACCAACCTGCGTATGAATCCACGCATTTCTCAAGCGGCCGGCTTGACATTTCTGTTCCTGCTAGTCGCACTTTTTGGGCTCAAATTTAAAGAGTCCAAAGAACCGCATAAACCGAAATCCACCAAGTTTTCTCCGCGGCTCGAGGCGGTTCGGCAATTTGCGGAAACAGTCCTCGAACGCGCCGGAGATACCTACCGGGATATACCCACTCCGTTATTTGTAGACGGGTTGCGGGTGGTGGATTATGCCCCAGTAAAGTGGCTGCACGAGGGAGAGGCTTGGATTCCCTCTAATTTGGCCAATCAGCAAAACCTATTTCGCACATTTGTAGGGTTAAGTAGACTTACCGGCGATAACCGCTACATGGATGCCGCAAAAGCTGCCATGTCGTATGGCTTTGCCCATCAACAACATGCGAATGGGTTGATGTATTGGGGAGGGCACCGGTTTTTTGATCTGGCGTCCGGCCGCTTCGTGGGAGAGGGCTACCGCCATGAGTTTAAGTTTACGCTGCCTTATTATGAATTTATGTGGGAGGTGAATCCCGCAGCTTGCAGAACCTTCATGCGAGCTTTTTGGAATGCCCATATACTTGATTGGGAATCCATGGACATGAATCGTCACGGAGCCTATGAGACACCGTCTGGTAAACTTTGGGATCATTCGCTAACCGATTCTCCGCCATTCTTTGAGGGTGACGGCCTAACCTTTATCAATGCCGGCACAGATTTGATTTATGCCGGTTACATGTTGTATCAATTGGATGGAGATGTAGGTGCTTATACCTGGGCCAATCACTTGGCTAAAAAGTATGTCGAAGCCCGTCATCCGGAGACGCAGCTTGGTGTATATCAGTACAGCAAGCCCATACGCAAGGACACCCCGCCTGCTTCCGGTTCTTTGCCCACCACCTCCAATTTCGGGGACCGTGCCGAGAATCAGTTTTCCGCTGATTTTGGGGAAGTTGCCCGAGAAGGGTACCTCCTGCGTAGTCCGGGTTCCATCTACGGGCACAATGCCATTATTCAACTACAGATCGCAGAAAAGATAGGGTTGGAAGGGGAAGAGCTTCTGGGTTGGACGGTGGCTGGCCTCAAGGCTTGGGCGAAATTCGGCTACGATTCCGTCCGGAATCATGCCAAGCCCATATGGGCAGATGGAACAGACCTATCCGGGTACGAAATTAAGCGGGATGGCTATTACGGCAAGGCGGGGACCAAGTTTGAATCATCAACCGTACCGTCGATTCTACTTTGGTCATATGCATTGGCTTTTCGGCTATCCGGTGACCCGGTGTTGTGGGAGACGGTACGGCATATGTCCAAGGGGTTTGGTTTGGGAGACTTGGGTATATGGGGAGAAAAACCCCACGTGAATTTGGGTACACAGGCATCGGATCCCTTGATGCTTTTTGCCATCTTGGAACTGGCGAAGGCTTCTGATCGGGCCGAATTCCGCGTATTAGCGGAGCGAATAGGTGATAATATCCTTTATCAACGTTTTAGAAGGGGTTTGTTCACCCCAAGTGCCGATCATCTGTATGCCAGTGTCAATGCAGTAGAACCACTTGCGCTGTTGGCATTAGAAGCTATGCTGACCGGAAAAGAAGGGTTGGTGCCTGCATATAACGGAGGTAGTGGCTATTTCCACGGTCCTCACGATGGCTTGGGACGGACTACCGATTTGGCGGTATTTTGGAATGCCAAAAAATGAAGAACCCCTTGTTCAATTATTCCTGGATAAAATCCGGCTGTGCATTGGCTATTTTTGGCGGGATGCGAATTCCGAGGTACTAAAATCAAGGGTATTTATCAAGTGCATCACATCTGACTTGATATATTCGATAATTGGGGCTAGGGAGTCATTTTTCACAGCCGTGTTAAAATACAAGGCTCCCCGTAAAAAGTGGCTAGTCGAATCGGTCACCAAAAACTGAAACTGCGTAGGTACTTCCCCTGTCAATTCGGCTACCATCCCAGCGTAACCGGCTGGGGTACGAACCACCATTTCGTCAATACCGTACGCTTTGATTTGATGTTTGGAGGTCAGGGAAAGCGCATCGTCCAAATAGGCCTTGAGGGTGGTTCGCTGCCCGTCTAGGGCCTTATAGGTTAAGTGTACCCTTGCCTCCCATCTGGGGTAGTGTAGGTTGATCCACTCTTTTTCTTCCGGGTTAAAGCGGTCTGCTTCTACGAGGGCATATTTCGAGTATTCGAAGCGATAAGGCAGATCGCCTGCCAGTGGCAAAAAGGCCGGTTCGGGCAGATCGATGCGGTTGTAGCCCTTGGGTTTGGGAATAAAATCCGACTGGCAGGAAGCTAAAGACAGCGCCAAGCCAAACACAATGATCAGTGAACGTAAGCTAAAGCGATTATGGTGGAGGTGCATGTATTTGCTCATACGTTTCTATAATTGCTATTGACGGGTTTGTAGTATACCATACAAAAAAAGCCTTGGAAGAATTCCAAAGCTTTCTGAAAAGAGCTGTCGAAAGAGGCCCGCTACATCTTTGCGCTGTAGTTAGGTGCCTCCCGGGTGATGTTTACATCGTGCGGATGAGACTCCCTAACTCCGGCTGTGGTGATTTTCACAAACTTGCCGTTTTTTTGCAGGTCGTCAATGGTGGCAGTACCACAGTAACCCATGCCGGCCTGCAATCCTCCTACTAACTGGTAAAGTACTTCGGAAACCAGTCCCTTGAAAGCGACCCGGCCCACAATCCCCTCTGGCACCAGCTTTTTGATATTGTCTTCCGCATCTTGAAAGTACCGATCTTTTGAACCGGATTCCATGGCTTCCAAAGAGCCCATACCTCGGTAGGATTTAAACTTTCTGCCTTCGTAAATGATAATTTCTCCGGGGGCTTCTTCTGTGCCCGCAAGGATAGATCCGATCATCACGGAGCTGGCTCCTGCGGCAATAGCCTTTACCACGTCACCGGAGTAACGGATTCCCCCATCTGCGATGACGCCCACACCGCTGCCCTGCAATGCCTGTGCGCATTCAAACACGGCAGAAAGCTGGGGCACGCCCACTCCGGCAATAACGCGGGTGGTACAGATACTTCCCGGGCCCACACCAACCTTAACGGCATCCGCTCCTGCTTCGGCCAACGCTAGTGCTGCCTCCGGGGTGGCAATGTTGCCTACGATCACATCTAAGTCAGGGAAGGCATCCTTGATTTTTTTACAGGCGTCGATGACGCCTTTAGAATGTCCGTGGGCCGTATCAATGGATACGACGTCTACCCCGGCCGATTTTAATGCCTCTACACGTTCCACGATGTCGGCTGTAACACCCACTGCAGCTCCTACGCGCAAGCGACCAAATTCGTCCTTGCAGGCATGGGGTTTATCTTTTCGCTTCAGAATATCCTTGTAGGTGATCAGTCCGGTCAGTTTCCCTTCTTCATCGATGATCGGCAGTTTTTCGATCTTGAATTCCTGCAAAACCTCCTCAGCCTGTTCCAACGAAATACCCGCTTTTGCCGTGATGAGGTTGTCTTTGGTCATGATTTCGCGGATATCGCGATTCATATCCTTGATAAAGCGTAGGTCACGGTTGGTAATAATGCCTTTAAGGAACCGGTCCTTATCCACTACGGGAATGCCTCCAATGTTGTATTCCTTCATAAAGTGCTCCGCATCTCGTACTTTGGAGTCAATATCCAGCGTGATGGGATCCAATATCATGCCGCTTTGGGAACGTTTCACTTTACGAACTTGTGCTGCCTGCTTTTCGATAGGCATGTTCTTGTGGATAAAACCCAAACCCCCTTCCAGCGCAATGGCAATGGCCAGTTCGGCCTCCGTTACGGTGTCCATAGCCGCAGAAACCAAGGGAATTTCCAGCTTGATGTTCTTGGTGAGATAAGAAGAAGTGTCTGTTTGTCGGGGAAGAACTTCGGAATAACCCGGTACTAAAAGCACATCGTCGTAGGTGAGTGCTTCATAAAGAAATTTATCGGAATTTTTGTTCATGGCAAATGCGTTAGGGAACCGTATTTGCCCGTCAAAGATACTATGTTTTTTATATGTAAATCAACTGTTCTTAAAAATTTCTACCAAAGATGCTAAAAATCGCATCCATTTCAGGAATTTTCTTTGGCACACAAGGTAAACTTCCCGGAAATCCCGCTTGGATTGTCGTTGGGTTCGAGGTAATGTAGGCTGGCTAGCGGATCTTTTCCATTCGGGCAATGTAAAATCCATCAAAACCACTCTCGTGCGCCAAGATCTTTTGATCGTCCAATAGTTTGAATGATTTGCCCGACTCGGATGCCAAAAACTGCTCCACCTGCAGCTCGTTTTCCTCCGGGAGGATACTACAGGTAGCATAAACCACCTTACCACCCGTTTTGACCATGGAGGTATAGTTTTGTAGAATATCTTGTTGTATGCCTTTTACTCGTTCTATCTCTTCCAGGCTTAATTTCCATTTGGAATCGGGATTTCGCTTGAGCACACCCAGCCCCGAACAGGGGGCGTCCAGTAGCAAGCGATCTGCAGTATTACGAAGCCTTTTGATGGTTTTGCTTCCTTCTATGACCCGGGTTTCGATCACGGATATGCCGGCCCTTCGGGCCCTAAGTTTGGTGTTTTTTAACTTATAGTCCAATACATCCATGCTTAGAATCCGTCCTTTGTTCTCCATCAGGGCAGCTAAATGCAATGACTTGCCTCCAGCACCCGCACAGGCATCTATTACCCGCATGCCGGGCTCCACATCCAATGCCCGCGCCACCAACTGGGAAGAAGCGTCCTGCACTTCAAAATAGCCTTCCTTGAAATAGGGTGAGCGAAAGATGTTTTGCCGTTGATCCAATACCAGTGCATCCGGATAGCCTGCGGGCTGATGGTTGCCAATGCCTTCTGCTAGCAATTTTTCGCTAAGACCCTGGGTACTTATTTTAAGCGTGTTTACACGCAGCACTACCGGGGCAGCTTCGTTTAACGCCGCCATCTCGGCATCCCACTTGTCGCCAAGGGATTGGGCTCCGAGCTGATCCATCCAATCCGGTATGGACTCGAGCACGGAGCGCTGTTCGATTTTTGCCAATCTATGTTTCACCTGACGGCTATCCAATCCATGAAATTCCTTCCAGTCGGGGAGATTCTGTTCTTTCCAAAGCAGGTAGGTGCCCAACATTTTATACAGATCTTTGCTCGGACTTAGCGCCTGAATCAACCGCCACCAACGAACCATCTCGTAGACCGTTTCGGCAACAAAACCGCGATCTCGGGCACCCCATTTGGGGTGGGATTTCAGTGTCCGCTCGATGACTTTATCTGCATAGCCCTGTTGGTTAAATATGGCATCCAAGGCTTCGATTACCCCCTGAACGGTATTTTGATGGAGTTTCATAGGATTATAATTGCTTTTTCACCGGTCTGGATTTGTTCTGAACCGAAGGTAAGGAGTAATGCCTAGCCTGTAATTCCTTCATGGGAGCTCTTTACACAGGGGCACGTTATGTCAAATTTTTTAAATTTAGCCTGCAAATATACGGATTTACTCTCCGCAAGACCTAATCTCTTGCTTTTGGTTGTAAGCTACCCGATCGGCGGCCGGTTTGGGAGGAATTTGGTATATTTGTTCGGTATGGGAGAAAAGAAATGTCCGCACTGCGGAGCTTGGTCTAAATGGAACCAACATATACAAGATACCTGCGAGCATTGTGGCGAAAAATTGGGCGGTGCGGATCTGGCCTACCACGAAAAACGCTTGGCCCAGGAAAAAGCCAACCGGGAAAATTGGATTTTTTATATCAAAGAAACCGATGGCGAATTTGTCCAGCTGGTGAAGAAGGTGGGTAATTTTTTCTACACCCTATACATCGCCATCATTACCTTTCTGGCCTGGCTCATCGCTGTCCTGCCTGGCTAATGAAAATTTGGAAAAATCCCTATTTTCTCGGACCCTGTGTGGCTTTTTGGGCAAATCAGTACCTTGAAAAGGGTGTAGGGATCTTTGTGCCACTGCTATTTAGCTACTTGGATGATTTACTGGCCATGCCGGTTATTTTGGGCACCACACTGCAGGTGTTTCGTTGGATTCATCCTGCTGGTGCGCTTTTTCGTTTTTCCTCCATGCAGATGGTAGTGGGTGTAGCCTATATCAGCCTGCTGTTTGAAGTGCTGTTACCGTTGTGGTCAGAAATTTACACCAGGGATTTTTGGGATGTGGTTTGCTATGCGATAGGGGCCTTGTATTTTTGCCATTTCATCAATATCCCAACCGCTAAATAAGTCCTTGATGGCTATAACTGTCAGACAATTGTATCTCGCCGATAGGGAAAAATTATTGTCTTCCTATTCGAGGGAAGAGTCCGAAAGCCTGGTACGCTGGTTAATGGAGCATTACCTGGGGGTTTCTAGAAAGGACCTTCTCTCGGATAAGACGCTGCCCGAGCTGCCGCAAACCTATCGGTCGGCCATGGATCAGCTGATTGCCGGTAGACCGGTACAATATGTGCTGGGGGAAGCACCGTTTTATGGCAGAACGTTTCTGGTAAATGAAGCCGTGCTGATTCCTAGAAGAGAGACCGAGGAGTTGGTGTATGAGGTAGTGCAAGGCCAACGCGCGCCGGGGCTGCGAATGTTGGACATCGGCACGGGCTCCGGCTGTATTCCGATCACCCTGGCCCTAGAGCTACTTGATTCGGAGGTCTATGCCGTTGATATTAGCCCAGAAGCCTTGGAACTAACCAAACGAAACGCCCAGCTTCACGGGGCAAAAGTAGGGTTTCAGCGCTTGGATATTCTAAAGGAGGCATTGCCATGGAAAGACCTTGACGTCATTATCAGTAATCCACCCTATGTAACTGAGCGGGAAAAGGATCAAATGAGCGGTCATGTCCTACTACATGAGCCCCATCTGGCACTGTTTGTGCCGGATCGTGACCCGCTGATGTTCTATCGGGAGATCGCTAAAAAAGCACTGGGTGCACTTAGGCCGGGTGGTGTGCTGTATGTAGAGATCAACGAAGCGTTTGGCTTAGAGACGGTCAAACTGATGGAAGAGAATGGGTTTGTGAATGTGGTCCTAAAAAGGGATATGCAGGGGAAAGACCGCATGGTGATGGCCCAATTAGCCCTGTAAATTGCTACCGAAAAACTCCCCCACCCAAAATATCCCCGTGCTTTTGAAGTGGATAGTCCCCTCTTCGGTTTCCACAAAAGTAGCATGCTGGATTTGATGCACCGTATTTTCCCGTTCCGTTCCGACTTCCACAAAGCTGTTCTCCTGTCCATGCAGTTGGATACTGCCTCCAGGCATCCATTTTTTAAATGCGGGATCTTTTACCGGAAAGTACCGAAGCGGACCATCAAAAATCACCAAATCCAGTTGCGGAAGAAAGGGCTCAAGGAGCGGAGTCTCCCGGTGGTCGTAGCCGATTATGTTGACGGCTTTTTGGCCGGATTGGATCAGGTATTCGAGCCCCGAGACCAATTGACTTCTTCCCTCCAAATTGATCACTGTTAGGGGAAACTGGGCATCGGCGATTTCAGCGAAGGGCTGGTCTAATGGAGTCTGAGTAACTAGCGCATCAATTTTGATGCCTTGAGAGGCCAGATTTTCCAGAACCTCTAGTGTGGCGACCACTGTAGGTACCCACTCCAGCAACTCGCCGATCACCTCTGCGTGCAAGCTATCCACGGCAAGTATAAAAAGAGCGGGTTCTTGATTCTCTCGGACGAAATGGTGTGAAGACATGATCGAAACACTGCAAGTTGGAAATGGCAAAGGTAGCGATAGATTGGGCATTTATGCACTTTTGGGTTAGATAGCCCATTTTGCACCGTCTTTCTATGGAATTCTTCGGGGACTTTTTGCGAGAAGGTGTTTTATGCCTACTTTTAGGGCTATTAAATCGATTGTTTTCACACGCATCTTTCGAGAGCAATATCCTGACAGTTATGGCCATTTCCCAACCGATTAATTTCTCCAAGTGGATAGAAACAAATAGACACCTTCTGAAACCACCCATTGGAAACCAAGTCATGTACAAGGGAAATGATGACTTCATCGTCATGGTAGTCGGAGGGCCAAACTCCCGCAAGGACTTCCACTACAACGAAGGCGAAGAGTTTTTTTACCAAGTAGAGGGAGATATTACGTTGAAGGTCGTAGACGAAGGAGAGGTGAAGGACGTCGTGATTAAAGAAGGCGAGATGTTTCTGCTGCCAGCTAGGGTACCTCATAGTCCAAGAAGGCCGGCGAATACCATAGGTTTGGTATTTGAGCGGTATCGTAGACCCGGAGAGAAAGATGGATTTATCTGGCATTGCGAGCAATGCGGCCAAAAACTGTACGAAGAATATCAGGTGGTAACCGATATCGTCAGTCAGCTGCCTCCCATCATGGAGCGATTTTGGAGTGATGCGGCGCATACCACCTGTAGTTCGTGTGGCACGGTGATGACTAAGTGAAGCTTTTGACAGGTGTCGCTTGCATATCTAATTTATTGGCTATATTTACAGAAATCAGTGTATTAGTATGGAAAAGGGAAATTTCACAGGTGATTTTTCAGTGACATGCTCAGCGGAAAAGCGTCGCACCGCCCGTTATTTTTGGCACAATAGGGCTTTTGTAGCCTAGTCCCCTGCTGCAAGGGATGGCAGGGGAAGCGTACCCGAGTGGAATACGGATCCGTGTATAATCCTACGTTGGCTTTTTCGGAATTCGAACCAAATAGATTACATTATGCCATCAGATAGTGTGTTAGTTAGTCTTAGGCAAAACTACCTGTCGGAAGTAGCCGAATCAGATGAAAAACCTACTATGCAAAAGGGAATTTGGTGGCTAGGAAAACCAGAAAAGAGATGAAGTGGGTTTATAGTATCAAAAATAAAATGATGGCGGCGACGTGCTTGGCTTTGGTGCTCATGTTGGTGCTTATGAATAATTTTTCAGAACGTGAAAACACGCTGAAAGTCAATAAGGCCATCCATTCCATTTATGACGATCGATTGATTGCGGAAGGCTGTATCTTTCATTACCTAAACCATTCCCATCAGATCATCGAAGCAATTGATGAAGTCGGTGTCAGTGTCCGGGAGAAAAGGCAGGCAGTGGATGAACGGCTTCGACAGGTACGCGGGATCCACGAAGACTTTTTGCAGACAACCTTTACTGATCTGGAGTCGGTGGATTTCGATGCGCTGACAGCACTTTATGCCGATATGGAACAGGCATCGGCCCAGGGTAACTTGATTCAGGTAAGGATATCAGCGAAAGAAACAATAGGATTGTTGGAAGCCCTTTCTGATATCCAACTCGCAGAGGCCGAGAGTCAAATCCGCGAGATTAACCGCATCAACAGTTCAACTATCCTGCATTCGTATATGGAGGTGGCGGTATTAATTGTGATAGCCGTGTTTATCCAAGCGTTGGTATTGGCTTCCAAATCACTAAAAGAGGAAGTAATCAAGTCGGACCCTAGCCTAAATTAGCTAAGAGACCGGAGATTAGGCCACACCGTACTGCAACCGTTTCTCGCTGGTTTGTTTTGGTAAGGTGGTCATAAATCTGTCGAAGATCATCGAGCAAGCAGCCGATAAAATCGGAGCAGGCCGTATTTCAATCGGCACTTCTCCTTATATTTGTCCTGCACGACCACCATTAGAAAAAAGCCCATACCCTGACTACATGTCTTTAAAAGCCTTTCAGTACGCCGAGTCTTTTGCGTTGCAAATGGATGGGCAAGATCCGTTAAGGGGATTTAGGGATTGTTTTTTTATTCCCGAGCAAAACGGCAAGCCGGTGGTTTACCTGTGTGGAAATTCGCTTGGGTTGCAGCCCAAGCAGGTGGGAGAATACATCCAAAAAGAGCTCGACACATGGGCTCACCTTGGAGTGGAGGGACACTTTCAGGGGGAAAATCCCTGGGTATATTACCGCAAACGATCCAAACATACTTTGGCTTCCCTTTTGGGAGCCTGCGAAGAGGAAGTGGTTGCCATGAATCAGCTGAGTACAAACCTTCATCTGCTCATGGTTTCTTTTTATCGGCCGCAGCCTGGCAGGTATAAAATTCTAACCGAATCAGGGGCATTTCCTTCCGACCAATACATTTTCGAATCTCAGACTAGGTTTCATGGATATGACCCACATGACGCCATCTTGGAGGTCGCCCCAAGGCCCGGTGAGCACATCCTGGAGACTAGCGACATTTTGGATGCGTTAGACCGACATTCCTCCGAACTGGCACTTGTGGTGATGTCAGGAGTACAATATTACACTGGTCAGCGTTTCGATATGCGACATATCGCAGCAGCGGCCCGCCAAAAGGGTATTCCTGTGGGTTTTGATCTGGCCCATGCCGTAGGCAATGTACCCCTTTCCTTACATGATTGGGGGGTAGATTTCGCTACCTGGTGCAGCTATAAGTATTTGAATTCCGGTCCTGGCAATGTATCCGGAGTGTTTGTACATCAACGTCACGCAAAGTCGTTTGACTTGCCCCGATTTGCAGGCTGGTGGGGATACGACGAATTGACGCGTTTTGAAATGAAAAAGGGCTTTAAACCCAT
Source organism: Lunatimonas salinarum (assembly GCF_017811155.1). GTDB lineage: Bacteria > Bacteroidota > Bacteroidia > Cytophagales > Cyclobacteriaceae > Lunatimonas > Lunatimonas salinarum. Next base: position 188,490 of record NZ_JACVCV010000009.1, read on the forward strand.
GCCGGGAGCGGACGGATGGTTGCTGTCAAATGACAACGTTTTAGGGCTCGCCGCACTTCAAGCGTCACTGGATTTGTTCTTAGAGGCCGGTTTAGAAAATTTAACCAAAAAAAGTGAACAATTAACCGGGTATTTGGAGTTTTTATTACATCAAGTGACCAACGGTAAAAACATCCTAGAAGTGATCACCCCCAAAGATCCTGCCTCCCGAGGAGCGCAATTATCGGTGTTCGTTCACAAAGGAGGAAAGGGGCTCTATGACAAGATTTCGGCATCTGGAATAGTTTGCGATTGGAGAAATCCAAATGTTATCCGAATTGCGCCCGCCCCTTTGTATAATAGTTACGAAGACATTTATAAATTTGCAGTTGCTTTGGATCGTGCGCTTGCCGCCTCCGATTGAGCAAATGCTAACAGATACACTACCACACCATTCACGAAATTACCATCTCATGAGTCAACATATCAGTATCCTGGGTGCAGGATTAATTGGATCTCTAATGGGTGTTTACCTAAAAAAGAGAGGCCTGGACGTACACATATATGATAAGAGGGCGGATTGGCGTACCCAAGTATCCAACACAGAAGGTAGGTCTATTAACATGGCTATTAGCCATCGGGGCTGGAAAGCCCTCGAAAAAGCAGGTCTAAAAGAAAAAGTGGAGGCCCATACCATCCCGATGTACGGCAGGAGAATACACGATGAACATGGGACCACCTATTTTCAACCCTACGGTAAGCAGAACGAGGCCATTTACTCCATTTCCAGGAATATCCTGAACAGCGTGCTGTTGGATGAGGCGGAGAAGGCTGGCGTTGAAATGCACTTTGAGCACAAAGTAGAACACGTAGATGTAGCTGAGAATAAGGTTTATTTTTCGATCCCTGATGGAAAGGCTAAAGCAGGTGAAAGCTCGGTGATTATAGGTGCTGACGGAGCGTATTCTTCTTTGCGAAGTGCCATGCAGAAGCAAATGCGTTTTAATTATCGTCAGGAATACATTAGCCACGGCTACAAAGAATTAAGCATTCCCCCTACCACGGACGGGGCCTATGCGATGGACCCCAATGCGCTTCATATTTGGCCTAGGGGAAATTTCATGCTGATTGCCCTGCCCAATAAAGACAAATCCTTTACCTGTACCCTGTTTCTCCCCTTTGAAGACGAAAAGGTGTCCTTCGATAAACTTAGGGACAAACAGGATGTGGAGGTCTTTTTCAAGACGTATTTTAACGATGCGTACCAGTTAATGCCTACCTTGCTAACAGACTTTTGCAATAACCAAACGTCGGCGCTGATCAATATCGAGTGTTACCCTTGGACAGTCAACCACTGCCTGCTGATAGGTGATGCCGCACATGCGATTGTGCCATTTTACGGACAAGGGATGAATAGTGGTTTCGAAGATTGTTTTATTTTGGACGGATTGATTGAGAAGTATGGGACATTCTCTTGGGATCTTGTGTTCGAAAAATTCCAGAAGAACCGGAAGCCGGACACGGATGCCATTTGCAAGCTTGCCATGGATAACTTTCGGGAGATGTGTGACCGTGTTGCGGATCCACGATTTCTTATCCGAAAGAAAATTGAAGCCAAGCTACACGAGCTGTTCCCTTACGAATGGGTACCTCTATACAGCATGGTTACTTTCACAGACATCAAGTATTCGGAAGCCTACGCAGTAGGAAAATTGCAGGAAGCGGTATTGGATAAAGTTATGAGAGATCCCTTTATCGCTCAAAAGTGGGAAAACTTGGATTACCACGCCATTTTGGACAACGTAGAAACCTCCAAGGCTGTTTAGTTTCCACTGTACACAACTTAGTCGAATTGCCTAGGCCACCTCAAAGCGTTTTGGGATGGCCTATTTTTTTCATTGTCTATTCGGGATAGAGCGCTTGTTTCCATCGCCATTCAAAGCCCTTGTTCCCTTGTAGTCCGCCGGAGTGGATCATAAGCAAGCGGCTGCCAGGACGAAAATAGTCCTTTTCCAGTAGGTCTAAGATACCCATGACCATCTTGCCGGTGTAGATAGGGTCTAGCGGTATCCCCGTTGTTCTGAAAAAACTCCGCATCAATTCTAACAATGCGGCACTGTGCTTGGCATAGCCCCCACAGTGGTAATGGGTAAAGATTTCCCAGTCAGCCGCAGGATTGAGTGAATGGTTCCGTAGCAATTCTTCGAAATCTGTTTGGACAAAGTCTCCTTTCAGAGCCGAAAATCCCAGAATATGCTGATGAGCGTTGGCTGATGCAAGTATCCCCGCCATGGTTCCTCCGGTGCCCAGCGAGGTACATATCGTATCGAAGGCACGGTCAGATTCGTCCAATATTTCTTGACAGCCCCTGATTGCAAGGCTGTTGGTACCCCCTTCGGGGATTAGGTAGCAATTGCCGAATTGCTCCCGTAGCATCTCAATTACCTGAGGGCTTGATTTATTTCGGTAGGTGTTGCGCTCCATGGGGAAAAGAATCATGCCCATGTCGCTAGCAGCTTGCAGTGTTGGGTTGAGCGGGGTGCTTATTTCCCCACGGATACACCCTATGATCTCCATTTTAGCCAAATGCGCCGCCGCCGCAGCACTGTAGATATGGTTTGAAAAGGCCCCCCCAAAGGTAAGCAAGCGCTTAGTGCCTTCTCTTTGGGCATGCAGCATGTTGTATTTTAACTTGTAATATTTGTTTCCCGAAAGCAGCGGGTGAACCAAGTCTAGGCGTTTGACAAACCAATCAACTTTTTTGGTTTCTAAGATCGGAAGGACTACCCGTTGCAGGGGAGCTGTTAAAGGATGAGGGAACATACTCCGTGATTTAATCACCAAAAGTAGGATTTTCTACCCATGTATGGTTTAGATTTGCGAGATGGTAACAGATTTGCAAGGTGAAGATGATTATTCAGAGGAGGACGATTCCGAAGTTAGCCACTTTGAGCTGAGGGTGGATAAGGGACAAGAGATGGTGCGTATCGACCGCTTTTTGACGGATAAGACGGCCAATTTTAGTCGAAGTAAGGTACAGCAAGCGATCGAAAACGACGTGGTCAGGGTGAATGGACTTGCAGTCAAGTCAAACTATAAGGTAAAACCTGGAGACCTGATTACTTATTGGCTTGCCAAGACTCCCCGTCCCACCGATGTGGTTCCGGAGCCCATTCCCTTGGATATTATATACGAAGACGATCACCTCTTGGTGGTAAACAAGCCAGCGGGGATGGTGGTCCATCCTGCGCATGGTAATTGGACCGGTACATTGGTCAATGGCTTGGCGTATTATTTCAATCAACTACCCGAGCTGCCGGGAAATTCTGGAAGGCCGGGCTTGGTACACCGAATAGACAAAGATACCAGCGGCCTGCTAGTGGTCGCCAAATCTGAAAAAGCCATGACCCACCTCGCAGAGCAATTTTTTGTGCACAGTATAGAACGTACCTACTTGGCCCTCGCATGGGGAGAACCCGTAGAGGATCAGGGAACCGTCGATGTGCCCATTGGCCGCAGTGCCAAGGATCGCAAGGTGATGGACGCGTTTCCCGAAGGAACCTACGGAAAGCGCGCCGTCACTCATTGGCAAGTGCTCAAGCGGCTTCGGTATGTGAGTTTGCTTTCCTGTCGCTTGGAAACGGGCCGTACCCATCAGATCCGCATCCATATGAAATATGCCGGCCATCCCCTCTTCAACGATGCGGCGTATGGCGGAGATAAAATCCGGAAAGGCACCCAGTTTTCCAAATACAAAACCTTTGTACAAAACTGCTTCAAGATACTTCCCCGGCAGGCTCTTCACGCAAAGTCCTTGGGTTTTGTACACCCTATTAGTGGCAAAAAAATGTATTTTGAGACGCCTCTGCCGCAGGATATGGAAGACGTAATCCATAAATGGGAAGAATATGTCAACCAAATGCCCTAATTAGGCTTTAGGAAATTAATAAAAATCCTAGCCATACTTTATGTGGTTTTGCTTAATGAGTATGTAAAAGCCCACCTTTTTAAAAATAATGTAAAAAAACATCTTTTTTGATCAATTAATTTTCTTGAAACGATGGTTTTATTAGATTTGTTGCAACAAAAGCAAACAAGCTGACTGTTGTCAAACACTACACTGTAGGATGTTGAAATTGGCAGACAAGCCCTCCTGTCTCGGGGGTGGAGGATCCAGATTTATCTGGTGTACTGGATAAAGCACACATCGAGCTCAATGTGTTGCCTAACAGCTCCGTGGAGGTTCGAGTCCTTCTCCTACAGCGACATACGAAATTGTACCGAAGAAACGTTTAATTAGGAAATGAAAGATTTCCAAATAAACGTTTCTTTTTTTTTGCCTTTGGGCCGGATCAGTTATTTTTTGAATTATATTAATTTAATTTTGTGTTTGTAAGAATAAAGTATGAGTGAAGCTACCGAAGAAAAAATACGTGTAAATAGGGGAGTAAAGGTACTTCTTAGGGTGCTTCTTTTTTTGTTTGTCTTCGTGTCAGTAGCTCAAGCGGTGTTCTATTTCGGTTCAGACCGCTTATTGAGAGGCTACGTGCAGCGGCAGGTGGATGAAGTATCCGGCGGCAAATACCGGGTGGATTTTGATGGTTTTAGGGTATCGCTACTGGAAAGGGGCGTATTTTTGACGGGGTTTTCGCTAAGCCCGGTAGATAGTACCCTTTTTGAGCAAATTCACGCAACCGTATACAAGGTCGAGGCATCCGAAGTCAGTGTAAAGGGACTGGGTTTTCGCTTCCGAGAAAAGATTCTGACTATTGGGCAGATCAGACTCAAGGAGCCCATGGTGCGTTTTAAGCAGCCAAGTGCAGCGGGACAAAGGGCAGATTCCGTGGACGTTTCTCCGCTGAGGCAATTGGAGCTCGAAATTCAGCGTTCATTTGGCGAAAACCTAAAAGATATCCTGATAAGGGAGTTATATATTGACGATGCCGATCTGTTGTTGGTGAATTTTATTAGTCAAAAATCCATCACGGCGGATCATACCAGCTTGTATATAAGAAATCTCCAACTTGCCCAGGTGAACCAACCCATACCATTCAATGCCGAGGGATTTGAGTTGAACCTGAGTAACTTTGAAATGCTTTTGGCAGATAGTATCCACCGCGTTTCCGCGTCAATGGTGCAGGTTTCTTCCCTCAACAAGGCCATAATGGTGGAGAAAATGCGCATCATTCCTGACCGTGAACGGGAGGCTACGGTCTATTATGAGATTGGTTTAGACAATTTGGAATTGAAAGATGCGGATATTGACCAGATCTTTTATTCCTCGGATGTGAACATTGGCAATCTCCTGCTGGTGGAGCCACATTTTATACTGCACACTGATAGGGGGTTTTCGGAGAGGGACGATTTGAACATCGAAGTAAACCTATACAATCTGATTCAGGATATCCTCTCTTCTATTTCAGTAGAAAATTTGAATATTCAGTCGGGCTATTTTTTGCAGCAGGGTATACAGGACCCAACAAAAAATCGCATCGAAGCAGAGGAGATTTTTTTTCGAATGATGCAGGTGTATATCGGTCCGGAAGAATCCCGCAGGCAGAATCAGTTTTTTTATGCCGATGAAGCGGAATTGAATATTTCCCAAGTCCGCCTGGCGTTGGCAGATGGGATTCATTGGGTAAATGGGGAAAATGTAAGGATCAGCTCCTTGGAGGATAAGGTGTCGATGGAGCGCATTCGGATTATGCCTGAGCTCGAGGAGGGGGAGGATCCCGATATACCACTATTTGAAATAGCCGTTCCCTTTCTAAATTTCAGCAATGCAAATTTGAAGAAGGTGTACAACGAAAACGTGGTGGATGTCGAGGATTTGCGGATTACCTCTCCGAAGGTTGTCTTTAGAGACCTTAAAGGAAAGGAAGGAGGACAGCAGTCGGGAACTACTTCGCTGCGGGGCCTAGTCAGTGAGTACCTTCGGGCGATATATGTGCAAAATCTGGAAATCACCGAGGGGCAATTGGTCATGGACAATCATTTGCGGGTGCGTCAGGATAGTCTTTCTTTTGGCAAGATCGATCTACTACTTCGAAATTTTCAGTTGGATGACAAGGTAGACGCCGACCTAGACAACAAGCTTTTCTATGCCGAGCACCTGAGGCTAGAGATAGAAGATTATGCCTTAAAGCTTTCAGACAACCTGCATCTTTTTTCTGCGGACCGAATATTGATCGATACCGAAAACGAGCTGTTAGATATGGAGGGGTTTCGGCTGCGGCCCTCTACCCAAGAGGATGTTTCAGGCCTGCTGGAGCGTTATGGTCGTACCACCGTATTGGACGTAGACATACCGCGATTCACAGCACACGGGGTGGATATTACTACCGCTTACTTTGAGGAATTACTAAACATAAAGCACATCGATATTCCTTCTCCGACTATCAAGTGGACCCGGTTTATTCAGAGGCAAGAGGACGAAGATGACTCGGGTGGAGGAATGGAACGTACCGACTTATATGACCTGCTTTCCAATTACTTCACCGAGGTAAGTATAGACTCTCTCACCTTGACGGAGGGATCCTTTACATACGATAACTTCGTCAACGAAGCTTTTCAGTCTTTTGCTGAGAACGATATTTCCGTCACGATTAAGAAGTTCTACTTGGATGAAAACGTAGCGCTGTCAGAATCTGGCTTTCTCTTTGCAGATGAGGTGGATATAGGTTTGAACAATTACGTTTTTAACATCGCGGATGGCCGGTATCAGGTGGTGGCGGACCGCATTGCTTTCAATTCTGCCAAAGAAGAAATATCGACTTTCAATGTACGGCTTTTGCCCCAGCGAAAGCTGGATGGCAAGGTGAGTATTTCTGCGACCGTTCCCGACATGAGTTTTGGCGGGGTGGATTTTGAGGAGTTTTTGTTTGAAAATCGCCTGAAACTCGACCGATTGCGGCTGTTGGATGCCGATGTGAAATTGTCCATCAATCGGAGGGTAGAAGAAGACGATGTCGCTGGTGTTTCGAGAAGGGATCGGCGCCTACCAAAAACCATTGACGCCGTGCAGATAGGTGAAATCAGTGCTCAAAATGCCCAGCTTAAAGTCTCCTATAACGAAGAAGACGAAGACATCGAACTGATCAAAACAGGTATCAGCCTCTCCCTGTCCGATTTTATGCTAGACTCTGCCAAGCTCGCCTATGGTGACATCGCTGCATTGTTCAGGAATATGGCCTTGGAGGTGGACGATTTTTCGGTGGCTCTGAAGGATAGTGTGCACACCGTCAAGTTTTCGAATATAGAACTGGACGTGGATAAGGAACTTATCATAGTAGATAACCTTCATATCATCCCCAAGCGCTTTGACACCGAAAAGGGCCAACCTGTGATCGAGGCTACCGTGCCGCAGGCAAGTATAACCACCAAATCCCTCCGGACATTTCAGCAGACCGGTGATCTCGATATCACTCGGTTGTTATTGACCAATCCCGAAGTGTCTGTTTATTTGGATAAGGACGAAATAGCCATACTTAAACCGGAGGAAGAGAAGGAGAAAATCCAACAAGCGGTGCTGCAATCCCTCAATATCGCCTCCTTTGAAATGGAGAACGGACAACTGAGTATCCGGGAGAAATCAAATCAGGAGGAAATCAACGGGCTTAAAAATATCGGTCTAATGTTAAGCGAATTGAGCTTTGACTTTACCCAACCTATGGCGATCAACCCGCAATTTCTTCTGCGTAAGGATTACCGGTTTGAACTTACCGATTATGAGATCAAGCTTCCTGATAGCCTCAATACCGTATTTATTGAACGGATTTTACTGCGTGGAGATCAGCTTACCATGGAAGGTGTGTCTTTGATGCCGCGGATAGGAAGGTATCACTACGCCCGAAAGGTTGGATCACAGGTGGATGTCGCCGAGGTTCAGATAGCGCAGTTGATTTTTGAGGGAATTGATGTACCAGCTTTTATCGAAAGCCAACAAGTAACCGCATCTTCCTTGCGCATAAACAGCCCTACCGCCTTTATTTTTCGGGATAAGCGGGTTCCTCGTGCCGAAAATGTGTTCCGAAAAATGCCTCAGCAGCTTATGCAGGATATCAAGGCCTATGTGAATGTGGATGAAATTTTGATAGAAAACGCCGCAGTTACCTACGAGGAATTTCCGGAAAACGGCATGATTCCCGGTCGCATTTCCTTTACCGAGATGGATGCCTCGCTCCGACCTTTCCGATTGGGCGCAGAAAGCGTTGACAGGGAAACCATGCGGTTAGATGCGACCATGATGCTGAATCATGCAGCAAGGCTAAACGTGAACCTACTCCTTGGATTTGAAGACCCGTATCCGGTAAATTTGGAAGCATCTATAGGTGAATTCGAGCTTTCTGCGATTCATTCCATCTTGGAAACAAACGCTTTTGTTACCGTAGAATCGGGTCTGATTCGTGGCGGGGAATGGCATTTTGCGGCTGATAAGCACCGGGCGATTGGTGAGATGACACTACGATACAATGACCTGAAAGTGCGGCTTCTCGACGAACGGACTTTGGAAGTGGCCCGGGGCCGTAAGGGTGTACTCACCTTTGTGGTAAATGCACTAGCGCTCCGCAGTAATAATCCAAGGAAGTTATTCAGCCGGCTGGTAAGCTCCAACATCTACCAACGGCGGGATACAAGTAAGTTTATTTTCAACTACCTATGGAAGGCCACCTTCTCCGGATTAATGGGAAGTTCGGGTATTTCCCAACCCAAAATCCCCCGAAAGGAAGAAGAGGAGTAGTACAAAGGTTCTGATGTAAAAAGTACTCCGGTTAAAGTGGAAGGCCCTCCCAAAATTTTTTTTAGCTTTGCACTACCTAAATTTCCGACAGGGCTATGCACAAAGAAAAGATTGAGCAGATCAAAGCAGAAATAGCTGCCGCCAAAGCCAGCACGACCGATGAACTGGAAAAATACCGTATGCGCTTTATTAGTAAGAGGAGCGTGGTAGGGGAGCTTTTTGCCCAGATGCGTGACCTTGGAAACGACCGGAAGCGGGAATTTGGTCAGGTGGTCAATGAGGTCAAACAGCTTGCGGAGGAGAAGTTTCAAGAACTGATCGAGTCGGTTGGCAAAGGAAAGCAGAAGCAAGGTGGTACACAGTTGGACTTGACACTCCCCCCGTCCAATCTTCCCGTAGGGGGTATTCATCCGCTTACAGCCACCAGGCAGCGGATCGTTGAGATATTTGAACGTATCGGATTCAATCTTTCGGAAGGGCCAGAGATCGAAGACGACTGGCATAACTTTACAGCCTTGAATTTCCCCGAAAATCATCCGGCCCGCGAGATGCAAGACACCTTCTTCATTGAGAAGAACCCGGATATCGCCCTGCGCACGCACACCTCCTCTGTACAGGTTCGGGTGATGGAAAAGGAAAGACCGCCCATTCGTACACTATCTCCCGGCCGGGTCTTCCGCAATGAAGCCATCTCCGCCCGCGCCCACTGCATCTTTCACCAGGTGGAGGGATTATACGTGGACAGAAATGTCAGCTTTGCCGATCTCAAGCAGACCCTTTACCACTTTGCCAAAGAAATGTTTGGCAAGGAAACCAAAGTACGGTTTCGCCCTTCTTTCTTTCCCTTTACAGAGCCCAGCGCAGAAATTGACATTTCCTGTCTCATTTGTGGGGGTAAGGGGTGTAACATCTGCAAGCATAGCGGATGGGTAGAAATCGGCGGATCGGGTATGGTGGACCCCAATGTATTGGAGAACTGCGGGATAGACTCGGAGGAGTTTACCGGGTTTGCCTTTGGCATGGGCATAGAGCGAATTGCCATGCTGAAATACCAAATTAACGACCTGCGCCTATTTACTGAAAATGATATTCGGTTTTTGCAGCAGTTCAGACCCTTGCTGTAACTTTGCCCCAAGCTAGCCTTGGGGCAAGAACCAACAACAATGATTCGCTCATTGAGCAGCATAGCCAAAATCAGATGATGTAAAAGGAGTTCTGAATGGGGCGCAGCCACCAATGAAGAAGGTTTACCGACAATGAAAGAGAGGACAATCAAATGAGAAAGACGGTATTCGTAGGGTTGTTTTCACTGTTTCTGGGGGTTGTAGACGCACAGGAAAAAGGGGATTTCCGCCTGCATTTTGGCGGGGAGTTTGGCACTTGGCCGCAGCTTTTTTTTGGACTGAATGCAGGAGCTGAATACGTTTTTTTGGACAAGCTTTCCATTGTACCCAATTATACCCACTTTTTTCCTGAATTTGGCCACGCAAGAAACCTGAATTTAGATACCAGGTATTATTTTACCGAAGGGGCGTTAAAGTGGTATGGAATGGCCGGCTTTTCAAACGCTTGGAGTCTGCTAAATCGTCCTGGATCCGGACTGATTAGGGCCAATACACAAGGCCCCATCCTAGGTTTTGGCGGTCTGCTTGGTTTTGATAATAGATTGGCGCTGAACCCCCAACTTAAATATTGGAGCCAACGGGAGGGAAGATTTATCTTTACGTTTGGCATGGTTTACTTTCTGAATTGATCTTTTGCCTGCCCCAAAGGACCGCGGTTGGCCTGCTGCGGATATTTGGCGGGGTGCTTTTGGCTTTTTCATAGCGTCTTTTTTTCCAAATAGGTTTATTTATTGGAGCAGGTGCCGATTTGGCAAAGTTTTCCTATCTTAAAGTCTCATTTACCCTAAGCTAACCATGAATAACCTCAACCGACGTGATTTCATCCGAAATGGCCTGCTTTTGGCAGGTGCCGGTTCCCTTGCTTCCTTTCACTACATGAATGCGATGCCTTCCAGTTCATTTGTCTATCCCATCGGTGCTTGTGATTGGTCTATCGGAAAAACCAGCGATCCGGATGCCTTTCGGCTAGCCAAAGAGCTCGGGTTGGACGGGATACAGGTCAGTTTGGGTACCGCCAAGAACAACATGCATCTTCGGCAGCCCCAAATTCAGCAGGAGTTCCTGGCCGCGTCCCGTAGCAGCGGGGTGCGAATCGGCAGCATGGCCATCGGCGAGCTTAACAATGTCCCCTACAAATCGGAATCCATTACCCAAGAGTGGGTACACGACTGCATAGACGTGGCCCAAGTTCTTGGCTGCAAGGTGATCCTGTTGGCATTTTTTCACCACGGCGATCTCCGCAACGACCCTGCGGGCAAGGCCGAGGTGATCCGCAAATTGCGGGAAGTTGCGCCAAAGGCAGAAAAACAGGGTATTTACTTAGCCATAGAATCCTGGCTTAGCGCGGAGGAACATTTGGAAATCATCGAGGGCGTCGGATCCAGCCACGTGCGGGTATATTACGACGTCGCCAATGCCACTGAGATGGGGTATGATATTTACAGGGAGATGAAGCTGCTCGGGACAGAATATATTTGCGAGATACACATGAAGGAAAACGGACAGCTGCTCGGTCAGGGCAAAGTTGATTTCCAACGTGTCCGGGATACCCTAAAGGACATTGGTTACCGGGATTGGCTCGTCATTGAGGGAGCAGTTCCCTCGGGTGGACAGATGTTTCCCGCTTATATCGAAAACCGCCGGTTTCTTGCGCAGTTGATGAACGCCTAATTTGAACTCCATGCTATTTTCAAAATCCTATCCCTGTTATCTCCTGCTTATATTGGGTGCATTTTCCTGTAGTACCAAAGAGGAGGCAGCACCGCTGCTTTACGTTCCGGATGATTTAGAAGTAAGCGTCTGGGCTTCGTCTCCGCAGTTTTTCAATCCGACCAACCTCGACGTGGATATGCACGGCCGCATTTGGCTCACGGAGGCGGTGAATTACCGGGATTTTCGAAATGCAGATGCGCACATGGTACACGAGGCGGGCGATAGGATTGTCATTTTGGAAGATACCAATGGGGATGGGAAAGCGGACAAATCCAAGGTATTTATCCAGGATGAAGACCTGCGTGCTCCGTTGGGCATTGCCGTCGTGGGCAATCAGGTGGTGGTTTCCTGTTCTCCCTCTATCATCATCTACACCGACGAGGATGGCGATGATGTGCCTGACCGAAAGGAGGTTTTTCTGACTGGTTTTGGAGGACGGGATCATGATCATGGGCTGCATGCCGGGGTGTTGGGCCCTGATGGGAAATGGTACTTTATAGCAGGCAATAAGGGGCCGCATGAGGTTACTGACCGGGATGGAGTCACCGTTCGGGCAGGCAGTGTGTACAACGAGTTTACGCCTTACCCAGAGGAAAACAAACCCAACTTGGTTAGTAACGATGGGAATATATATACCGGAGGGCTGATCGTTCGGGTGAATCCGGACGGAACGGGCCTGGAGGTGATGTCGCACAACTACCGCAACGCCTATGAGGTGGCGGTAGATTCGTTTGGCAACATGTGGCAGAGCGATAACGACGATCAGACGGCATCTTGCCGCACCACCTGGCTGATGGAAGGCAGCAATGCCGGCTTTTTCAGTGCTACGGGAGATCGTACCTGGCAGGCAGACCGGCGCCCAGGACAAACAGTGCCCTTGGCCCATTGGCATCAGTATGATCCAGGCGTGTTGCCTGCGGGGGATATCTACGGAGCGGGATCGCCGACTGGAGTGGTACGCATTGAAGGGGATGAATTGGGCGAGCATTACCGGGGACTTTTACTTGCGGCGGATGCCGGGCGTAACATTATCTTCGGATACCATCCCAAGGCAATAGGTGCCGGATACAGTTTGGATCAGCGGGAGGCTTTTATTTCCTCTGTAGACCGTGACAATACCGGCTACATCTGGCACGAGGTGGAGGACGACGACCGCAAATGGTTCAGGCCCAGCGACGTGGTGGTGGGCACAGACGGGGCTCTTTATGTGGCGGATTGGTACGACCCCATTGTAGGTGGGCACCGCATGATGGACAAAGAGGGCTATGGCAAGATTTACCGCATTGCCCCAAAAGGCAAAAAACTCCAACGTCCAACCTACGATCTCAGCTCCACTGCCGGGCAGGTGGAAGCCCTGCGCAGTCCGGCCTTGCATGTGCGTGCCCAAGCAATGGAAAAACTACGGGAAGCGGGAGAAAGTGTGATTCCGGCTGTTCAGGCCCTTTTGGAGGATCCCAACCCCTTTGTGCAGGCGAGAGCGGTCTTTTTGTTGGCGTCGTTGGGTGAAGCGGGCAGTGCATTGGTGAAGCCTTATTTAACACATGCAAATACCGAGTTGGCGGTAGCAGCGTTTCGGGCGCTTCGTAGCAATGGAGTGGATCCCCTTACCCTAGCCAGGCAGGTGCTCGGTTCCGGAAACATCGCTCTTTATCGAGAAGCCGCTATCGCCCTGCGTCATCTGCCATTTTCCGAGTCGGCTGAACTATACATGCAGCTTGCGGAGGCACATACTGGTGAAGATCCTTGGTTCTTGCATTCTTTGGGAATAGGACTGAGGGGCAATGAAGCAGCCTTTTGGGAACGTTGGTACGAATCCAAGGACAATCCAGACCCCTTGAACTGGTCCGCTGCTATGGAGCAACTGGCATTTGAATTGCATCCAGTTTCTGTGGTGCCGCACATTACAAGAAGGATACAAGAGGGCAATCTGTCCCCTTCGGAGGCAAGCCGGGCGTTGACCACGTTGGCTTTTATTCCCAGTAAGCAGTCGGTGGATCTCATGCGTGCGCTTGCCGACGATCCTTCATCACCCTATTACCGTGAAAGCATCTGGTGGATGCAATTCCGAAAAACAAACGAATGGGAGGCACTTTTGGCAGATTGGAGCCCTCCGGCGTCTTTGCTGCCACCCGGGGAAGAGACGCTACTAAAGCTGGCAGAGTTGGCATCGGATACCCTCCAATCCGTAACAGATAGGCTCACGGCGGCCGAGCAATTGGCAGGAACGTCCCAAGGGCGCCTTCATTTGCTTTGGTTGGCCATGGATAACCGCTTAGGGGTTTCGTTGGTGGAAGCCGTGCGCGAGCGGGTTCATCAGGACAACGTACCGGCAGTGCAGAGCCTAATGAGCCGGTTTTTTCCACTGGCGGATTTGGATACCCTGAGCCTTGAGTCGGTGCTTGATGTGGCCGCCGATGTAGAAATGGGCAGGGTGGCGGCCGTACGGCACTGTGGAATGTGCCATGCTTTTGGCTCCTCAGCCAGTGAGATAGGTCCAAATCTAAGCGAGATTCACCTGAAGCTGGATCGGCAATCCTTCATCCAGTCCGTGCTAGACCCTGACGATGCCATTGCCTTTGGCTCAGAGGCCTTTTTGGTAAAACTTAAAAACGGTGCCATGCTATATGGTATTTTACAGTCGGCGGGTCCGGTGATCACGGTAATGGAGCATACGGGTAGGCAATATACGCTACCTGCATCAGAGGTAGCCGGCAGAAGGCAGTTACGTCACAGTCTGATGCCAACCCCACAGGCGATGAACCTCGACGCAGAGGAGCTCGCGCATATTACGGCGTACATGATGCAGGGTAGTCTTAAGTAGATGCGGAGCAGTGCGCCTTTAATCGATTAATGGGGCGTAAGGGTTTAGATAAATATTTCCGCCAGAAAGGCCATTACCCGACTTCGGATCGCATCCGTATCAAACATAGGCCCAAAGTGGGGAGCTCCCGGCACCAAGATCAATTCCTGCTGAACGCCACTTATCGACAGCCACGAAGCCAGCAGCCGGGAATGACAGGAAGATACCAGGTCATCTTTTTCTCCATGAATTAACAAAAAGGGTGGGTCTTCGGCGTCTACGTACGTAACGGGACTGGCCGCTTTGGCCAGGTCCGGTCGGTCCAAGGGTGCGGCACCGATCAACAGTCCTTCGGGAGAGCGGGCATCGTCCGCCTCCGGAAAGAGGGTCAGGTCGGCCGGGCCGTAGAAATTAACCACCCCCTTAAAACCAAACTCCCTGCTTTGCCGATCGTGAAAAAATTCTCGGATCCTTTGGTTGTTGGCCAGGCCAACCATAGCCGCTAGATGCCCACCGGCCGAAAACCCCATTAGGGCCACCCTATCCACATCAAAACCGAATCGATCAGCCTGGTCGAAGAGGTAACTGACGGCTGCATTGCAATCCACCATCTGCGCAGGAAACACGGCTTGGGTGCTAAACCGGTAGTCGATGGACGCCAGTGCATAGCCTTGGTTGATAATCGCCACTACGGTTGCCTTCATGTAGCCCATATCGGCATACTTATCGTTGCTCAGCCAGCCTCCCCCGTGAACCCAGATCACCAAGGGCACCTTCCCTTTGGCGGTTGGAGGGAGGTAAATATCGAGCAGGTGCTTGGAGAGCGTGTCGTCCAGATAGGGAATATTCCCATGCAGCCGGGTACCTTCCGGAAAAAGGTGCATAACCGGATTCTGCCTGGTCTGCGAGATCCCAGAAACGGCAAAATGCAGTAGAAAAACGAAAGCTATGAAGGTACGCATGGTCTATTGGGTTTGGTAGGAAAGATAAGGATTTTTGAGGAGATGGTCGAAGGTAAATCGTTTGTAGGAAGGAAATTAGCTAAATAGGCACCGAAAGGAGGAGTCCCAAGATTAAAAAATGCATTTTCCCGAAACATAGGCATATCTTCCAGGATATTGCCCAATTTGCACCCATCCCAAAGGGATTACATGGTTATGGATCCGTAGGGCGCGGCGTTTATTCGACCCCGTTGGGGTCGAACCTTTTCATCTCGCCTGCCTTTCTATAAACATGTGACCCATTCTGGGTCATGGATATTCAGGAGCAATGCCAGGCAGCCCAGGTCGCCATTTTCTTCAAACTGTGGGAGAAAAAAACAAAAAGAAAGCTGACCTAGAATTCAATGGGCGGACTTATGATGAGATTCCTGATGTGGAATTGGAAAGGTTTATCTAGCATCTACTGTATTGAGAGTAACTATCACAAAAGGGGATTGAAAATCGAGCAAGCTAGTCAAATAGGATTTAGAGAGCCCTTACAGACCTTCATAAAACGATGGCGAAATTTATTTGTACGGAAAATATCCGTACATTTGTCTTGCTAATAGGATGTTAGTGTGTACGAGAAAAAGGAAAACAAGAAATTAAGATCCAGGAAGCAAATACCATTAGAAATCAAGTTAATCGTTAAAGTCATCAGATATGGCAACGCAAGTGAATGACAGAATTGATCTTCGTATTAGCACAGAACAAAAGGAGCTCTTTAGAAGAGCTTCGGTGATTAGCGGGTTTAAGAATCTGACTGAGTTTATCGTGCATTGTGTTTCCAAAGAATCAAAAAGCCTTTTGATGTCAGAACGTCAACTACTTAAGAATGAAGAGGATAAGCGAATTTTTTTTCAAGCGTTGCAGAATCCACCTAGCCCCAATGCCCGCTTGAAACAGGCTCGTTTGAACTATTTAAAAGTACAAAGCGAACAGAAAAATGAGGATTTGCAAGTTAAAGAAGACTCACAAAAAGAAGGAGTTTGATTGCGGAAAGCAAGCCTTAAATGATTATTTGGCGAAGATCGCTAAACAGGATGCGGAAAAAGATGTGGCTGTTTGCTACATCTTGGAGGGTGAAGACGGAGAGGTCGTCGGGTATTTTACCCTTTCTTCAGGGTCAATTCCCAAAGAGGAAATTCCGGAAAAGGAATCAATGAAACTTCCTAGGTATTCAGATATCCCATTAGCAGTAATTGGCAGGCTAGCGATAGATAAGAAATACCAAGGCCGGAAACTTGGGGATTATTTGTTGGTGGAAGCGTTTGGCGAAATTATAAAGGTTGCGGAAGTATTGGGGATTGCAGGAGTATTCGTGGACCCCATTGATGAATCGGCGGTCAATTATTATCCGAAATTTGGCTTCATCAAATTAAACAGTTCTGATAGAATGTTTCTCCCCATAGCCACTATCCGGGAGCTTCTTAGGGATTAAGATTTAAGGGTTTAAAAAAGGAAGAACCCCATTTTTTGATGGCATGTTTTTTTCAAACAGTGGGTGGTAAAAGCAAAAAGAAATCCGGTAGAGAACTCAATGGGCAGACCTTTGATGAGATGACATTCAGCGGTTTGTATTGATTTCTTCATCCCAACGGGATGATAGCCGAAGGGATGACATGTTTTTAGAAAATCAGTATCGCTGGTTTTATTCGACGCCGATGGGGTCGTACCCTTCAATCGCGCCTCCCATTCTATAAACATTTGACCGATTATGGGTCGGTTATATCTTCGTTTTTCCTACGAAATAATCACTTTGGTGGAAAATTAAGCAGAGGTGGCATACTATGGGAAAATTTGTGCCACAACTATAAGATATACGCTACGTTGGATGAATTGCACCATCCCGAAGGGATAACATGGTTATAGAAAATCATTATCGCTAGATCTCTTCGACCCCGATGGGGTCGTACCCTTTTCGGCGGGTTGATTTTTCTATAGACATATGACCCATTCTGGGTCTTGGCTACCCAAGAACAACGCCAAGCAGCCAAAATTCCCTTTTTCTTCAGGCAGCGGGGTGAAAAAAAAAGAAAGCTGACCTAGAACTCAATGGGCAGACTTTCGATGAGATGCCTATCAATGATTTGTATTGATCTATTCATCCCAACGGGATGACATGTTTATAGAAAATAAAATGAAACGATTCCACTCGACCCCGATGGGGTCGTACCCTACCTTCCTGCTTCCCGGTCTTTAAATATGTGACCCATTCTGGGTCTTGAATATTCAGGAACAATGCCAATGCCGCCTTCTTCTTCAAACAGCGAGAAGGCGAAAACAAAAAGAATGCTGGCCGTGAACTCAATGGACAGACCTTTGATGAGATGCCATTCAGCGGTTTGTATTGATTTCTTCATCCCAACGGGATGATATGTTTATAGAATATCGAAATAACAGGTTTTATTCGACCCCGATGGGGTCGTACCCCTCTATCGCATTCCTTCCTATAAACCTATGTCCCCTTCGTGGTCTGTTTTGTTTACCATTTGGTTTATCTAAACCACCTCCCTCAAACAACACTGCATCCAAACCTCTTGGGTGATTTGATGGGTTTCTATTTCATGTTCGAGCTGATCGCATAAGGCCATCAAGCCATTGACTTTTTCTACAATGGCTTTTTGTTCCACAGCATTAGTAATTGGAGTTAATGTGTTTGCTACAATTCCCTGATTGATTTTTGGCATATTCCCGGATGTGCCAGAAGCATTTTCTCTAAAGTAAGCCCTAGTAAAGTTACTACTTAATGTAATATGTAAATAAGTTGTAACAATTGGAGTGCATGCTTGAATCTTCATCATTAAATCTGGATAAACAAAATCATTTTCTTTACCATTATAAATTGCACTTACTCCGACATATTCAAGAGAATTACTTCTTTGAATTAAAATGTCATTGGGTTTTAACCACAAATAGGAATCCAATGGAATTTCTTCGTCGATATACTTTACTTCATTTGATTTAAAGTACCCTTTTGTTGTCGCTCCTAATTTTAAGGATTTTGTTTTTGTTGGAAAATCAACACCTTTTGGGGAATATCCATTTCTTGGTTTTTCTTTAATGATTTCGCCAAGCCTACACCAAACCCACCCATCCGGCAAATCATAAGGAATCTCATCTTCTGAAATAGCAGGAAGCGGCTTTTCCTTTTTGATTTTTCCGGCTTTGATCAGCTGCTCTTTCTCGGCTTTGATTTTTTCCAAAAGTACAGAAGCGGGTTCGACTTCGACTCCGCTCAGTCTTCTAGCAGCTTGCCAATGATGTGTCAATTTCCCCTGTACAGCCAATTGGAGGATGGCTTCTCGGAGCTTTTTGATATTGGCTTTTTCGGTAAAGAAGGTACCAAACTGACTTTTCAGAAACTCCCATTGGCTTGCTACTTCCTGTTCGGAGGCTTGGGTCAGCTGATTTAGTGCCGAAGTCACAAAGTCGGACTTTAGCTGAATTCGCTCCTTGGTCAGACCTTCCAGTTGCTCCACCTCGGCAAAGAGTTGATTAACGACCTCGACTATGGCTTTTTGCTCGGCTAGGGGAGGGAGTGCAAAAACTTGATTTCTTATTTTAACCCTAGAAATATTTGGCTGAGCCCCTCCTTCGCCTTGATTAATAAATTTCCCTTTTAGAGCTTTTAACAGAAGATGTAGGTAAACATTCGAAATACAGGAAAGCGGTGTACATGCACAGACCGCTTGATTTGTTGTCCCTTCAACCGCTAAAATTCCTGTTTCTCCAATTGTTGCACCGTACATAGCGATCAACACATCGCCAACTTTATTTAATCGTATTGAGGAGTTTTTAAGTGCTAACTCATTTATTGTTTCCTCAGAATTATAGTCAATAATCGCATTGTTCAATTCTCCAGATTTGAACCAATTAATAGTACCTCCATAGAAATCTGATCGAGATCGGGACGGTGTCGCTCCAGCACCCCAATCTCCAATTTCCCCAAGTCTAGTTACGGCCCATGAATCTGGAATTGAAGAATTGAGTTCATCTTCACCAATAACCCCCAAGGGTTGCTCTTTTCTAATTTTACCCTCTTTGATAAGGCGATTTTTTTCAAGCTCCAACTTTTTCAACAAAACCGAAGCAGGTTCCACATCCGGATTTTCCTCCCTCCATTTTTGGGTAAGTTTCCCTTGTACAGCCAGTTGCAGGATTAGGCCTTTGAGTTCTTCCGCATTTTTGGGATGCTGGGTCAGTTCCTTAAAATGTTCCATTAGTTGCATAATATCCGTGTGCGTCATTGCGAGGAGGCACGACGAAGCAGTCTTTTCCAAGGATGAGATTGCTTCGCTGCGCTCGCAATGACGGTTTATCTTAAGGCTTCGGTTAGAACTTTGATAATCTCCTCCTGAATGGCGGAGATCTTCTTTTCGGTGGCTTGGTACTTTTTCAGCAGGACTTCGGGACTGTCGAGGTCATCGGCTTCCTGATGGGGATTTTTGATATCGAGGTTGAAGCCACGAGCGGCGATTTCTTTCGCTGACACCTTCCAGGCATACTTGCTGTGGGCTTCGTTTTCACGGTCATTCCACCAGGCTTTTTCCAGGTCGAATTCCTTGATATGGATGGGTTTGCCTTTGTTGTAGCTCTTGACTCCATCTGGATAAGGATGCTCGAAGTACCAGATATCCTGAGTCGGCCTTCCTTTTTCGAAAAAGAGCAAGTTGGTCTTGATGCCCGTGTAGGGATTGAAGACGCCATTGGGCAGGCGCACGATGGTGTGCAGGTTGCAGCGCTCCATCAGTTCTTCCTTGATACGGGTTTTCACCCCTTCACCGAAGAGCGTACCATCCGGCAGGACCACGGCGCATCTTCCTCCATCCTTTAGCAGGCGGATAATCAGGGCCAAAAATAGATCGGCGGTTTCCTTGGTGCGAAACTTCTGAGGGAAATTGGTCTCCGTCCCGTCCTCTTCTACCCCACCGAAGGGCGGGTTGGTCAGGATAATGTCCACCTTGTCACTCGCCCCCCAGTCGGCATAGGGCTTACTGAGGAGATTGTCTCTTCGCACTGCTGGTACATCGAAGCCATGCAGCATGAGATTAGTGGTACAAAGTAAGTGGGGTAGAGGCTTTTTCTCGATTCCGCGGATAGTGGATTGGAGATCACGCTCGTCTTGGTCGTTTTGGACGAGTTGCTTCTTGTGGTCGATGGCGCAGGTCAGGAACCCGCCCGTACCGCAAGCCGGGTCGAGGACCGTCTCCTTGAGTTGGGGATTGACGATATCGACCATGAATTGGGTCACTGCACGCGGGGTGTAGTACTCCCCCGAGGAACCCGCAGACTGCAATTCCTTGAGGATGGTTTCGTAGAGGTCGTTGAAGAGGTGACGGTCTTTGCTGCTGTTGAAGTCGATTCGGTTGATTTGATTGATCACCTGACGGAAGAGCGTTCCGTTTTTCATGTAGTTGTAGGTATCCTCAAAGACCGAGCGGATGATTTTGGCCTGAGGACTGATGCTGATGTCCAGTTCCTTCAGGGCCGGAAAGAGCTCATTGTTGATAAAATCCATCAGGGCATCACCGGTGAGGCCTTCCTCGTTGGCTGCCCAGTTTTGCCATTTGAATCGGTCCGGAATCGGGCTTCGGTAGCCATTAATGGTGATTTCCCATTCTTCTTCCTTGTCCGAAAAAATCTTCATAAAGAGCATCCAGACCATTTGCGAGATGCGTTGCGCATCGCCGTCGACTCCCGTGTCTTTCCGCATAATGTCGCGGATGCCTTTGATATTGGTGGTGATTGTGGTCATTTATGTTGTTTAATTTCTTATAATTCGTTGGGTGATCCCAAAGAGATCGAATGTTTATAGATCAATTGTCTGGGAAGGTTCGACCCCGTCGGGGTCGTATCCACACGTTTATTATCGGTTTTCCTATAAACATACGACCTCTCCAAGGTCATTTTTAGTATTCCATTTATGTTGATCCCAAAGGGATCGAATGTTTATAGCAACATTTTGGTTCCATCAGGTACGAACCCGACGGGGTCGCATAAATTCTAATATCATTTTCATATCTAAAAACATACGACCTCTCCAAGGTCATTTTTAGTATTCCATTTATGTTGATCCCAACGGGATCATATGTTTATAGCTCAAATCTGATGACGAAGGGTGCGACCCCGTAGGGGTCGTATTACCTAATCGATGAATTCTTGCTATAATCATATGACCTCTCCGAGGTCAGCAATATCCGTCTGATATCTATTTGCTATAAACATACGACCTCTTCGAGGTCTATCTTCCCTATCGGTTTTGATCCCGGAGGGATCACATGTTTATAGAATCAAATGTAGCGGTAGGTAGTGCGACCCCGACGGGGTCGTATTATCTAATCGATGAATTCTTGCTATAAACATTGGACCTCTTCGAGATCCGGTTTTTGTGTTATATTTTCGCTTTTGTTAAATTTTTGGTTGGCTCTCGATCCTAATAGGATCACATGTTTATAGCATGAAATGCGTCTAGGACTGGGTTCGACCCCGACTGGGGTCGTATGTGGCTAGCTACGATGATGATAGCTGTAAACATGTAACCTCTTCGAGGTCGGGTTAACTAATCATCAATCCATTCAAATAAATATTTTTCATCGTATTCGATTTGAAATTTTTTTAAAAACCCAATATACTCTTGTCTAAAGGTCTTTCTCTTATGGTGTTCCTTTTGATTTTGAATGTATGCAATAATATTGTCCAAGGCAGAATGCGAATACGAAAAGGCTCCGTAACCCTCTTGCCACTCAAATTTGAATTTTGAAAATGCGTTTTCTTTGACAAAGGCATTGGAAGACTTCTTTATCTCTCGTACTAGGTCCGAAAGACAACACGAAGGCTTCATACCTATCAAAATATGAATGTGGTCCCGCATCCCATTAATTGCGATCAATTTTTGCCCCTTGTTGGTAATTATTCCCGTAATGTATTTGTATAATTCCTCCTCCCACGATGGAGAAATCAAACTATTCCGACCCTTCACGGCCATGACAACCTGGATATAAATCTGTGAATAGGTACTCATCTTATCATAAAGATTTGTTTATGCTATCTGATAAATTTCCTTCTCCAATTCTTTAATCGCCTCCTCAAAATCCTTCCCTTTTCCGAAAGCACGTACCAGTTCTACGGGTGAACCCAATTGATTCAGCGGTTGTACTTTCAGTACCGAACCCTGCTCGATGGTAGTAATACCCTCTTGCTCATACTTATCCAAAAGTGCGTTAAGTACTGCTTGGGCTTTTTCCCCGTATTTGGCAAAGTAATTCCGCTTTTGGACTTGCTCAGCGCGTTCCTTTCTGGTCAGCGCAGGCTGATCAAATGCCACATGGCAGATCAGGTCAAAATCGTCCAATTCCTTTCCCACCTCTTCCCGCAGGGCTTCCAAGAGAATCCCTTGCTCGGCTAGTTCGGCGAGAAGCAATTCTTTTTTCTCAGCAGCTGTCCAGCGCTGTATAAACTCATCGAGTGAACCGAAACTCTGATCGATGTTCTTTCGGGTGTAGTCCTTGAGTGATTCGGTAATCAGTCTTCCGTCAGCTCCGAAGTATTGAACGCGCTCATTGATCACGGTCACAATGACCTCATTGACATAGTACTTTCTCGGCTCGGTATCGGGATCACCTTCGTCAATGCTGATATCTGGTGGAGGGGTTTCCAATCCAGGCTGTTCCGGTTCCCCTACGGTTCTTCCATCGTCCTCCTCTTCATATCCCTCCTCTTCTGGTGGTACAGGAGAATCCTCCATTCCCGGTTCATAGATCTGCACGGGCTCTCCATCAAGATCCGGATCGGCAAAAAGCTTGGTGGCTTTTCTGAAATCCATGATGGTGAAAAAAAGCTTTCCTTCTGTTTCGCGGATACGGGTTCCTCTGCCGACGATCTGCTTGAATTCGGTCATGGAGCCGATATTTGCTTCCAGCACGATCAGCTTGA
This sequence comes from Lunatimonas salinarum, assembly GCF_017811155.1. Classification (GTDB taxonomy): domain Bacteria; phylum Bacteroidota; class Bacteroidia; order Cytophagales; family Cyclobacteriaceae; genus Lunatimonas; species Lunatimonas salinarum. The sequence continues at coordinate 211,761 of NZ_JACVCV010000009.1, forward strand.
CCATTTTGGTATCGATCCCCGTGGTCAGCATTTTGGAGGTGGTAGCAATCACAGGGAAACGCTCTTCCACGTCGGTAAAATTGTCCAGTTCCCGTTTGCCTACCTCATCGTCTCCAGTGATCTTGACCACATACTGAGGATATTGGGAAACCAAATCGGCATTGGCATTGATCAGGGCTTGGCGCATGCGTTGGGCATGCTCGATATCGATGCAAAAGACAATCGTCTTGGCAAATCGGTCCGTAGCTTGGAGGAATTCGGTGATCTTTTCCGCTACCAGCTGGGTCCGCTGATCAATGACCATTTTTCGGTCATAGTCTTTCAGGTTATAAATCCTGTCCTTGATCTAGTGGCCGAATTTATCGAGCATCCCTGAAGTGGGTCTCCAGCCCTCGTCCAGATTGGTCGTAATGCGGACCACTTTGTAAGGTGCCAAAAACCCATCCATGATTCCCTGCTTCAGGGAATAGGTGTAGACCGGCTCTCCATAGTAATCCATGTTGGAAATATCCTTGGTTTCTTTTGGAGTAGCTGTCATGCCGATTTGGGTAGCCCCTTCGAAATAGTCCAAGATTTCTCTCCAAGCAGAGACTTCGGAAGCTGAACCTCTATGGCACTCATCCACGACGATCAGATCAAAAAAGTCCCTGCTAAATTCCTTGTAGGCGTTTTTCTCCTCCTCGTTGCTGGTAAGGCCTTGGTAAAGCGCGAAATAGATTTGGTAGGACTTGTCAATCTTTCGGTTTTTGATGATGTGCATGATATCATTTCCGAAAGGTGAAAAATCTCCGTTTTTCGTCTGGGTGGGAAGTGCATTCCGGTCAGCAAGAAATAGAATCCGCTTTTTGATCCCTGCTTTCCAAAGTCTCCAAATCAGGTTGAAAGCCGTGTAGGTTTTGCCTGTACCGGTCGCCATGACCAGAAGAATCCGATTTTGACCTTTGGCAATGGCTTCAATCGCACGATTGACCGCATTAGCTTGGTAATACCGCAGATTCATCCCCGAATCATCCGTGTAATAATCCTGCTCCACTACCTCTCTTGCCTGGTGTGTCTCAATTCCTTTGTGCTTCAAATACTTTTCCCAAAGCTCCTCCGGGGAAGGAAATTCCTCCATCGTCAATTCTCTTTCCCTTACTTCCAGATTGGTCTTGTCGTGGAATACAAAAGAGTCTCCGTTGGAAGTAAAGACAAAGGGAAGCTGAAGGATTTCGGAGTATTCCAAGGCCTGCTGCATGCCCGAACCGACCCCTTTTTTATTGTCTTTCGCTTCGACGATGGCTATTGGAAGGTTCTTTTTGTAGTACAGAATGTAATCTGCACGCTTTCTTTTACCTCGGGTGTGCAATGAGCCTTGGACGATGATTCGCCCGTCGGTAAAAAAGACCTCTTCACGAACCTGCTTTTGGATATCCCAACCGGCTTTTTTCAATGCAGGTGTGATAAACTTGGTGCAAATATCCCGCTCGGAAAGGCTCCTTTTGTACATGATGAAAAGTCGGAAAAAACGATTTAAGTCTAAAGATAAGGTATTGAGCCAAAAAACCTGAATAAGCTCCTAAAAACCTGCTTCAAAAGAGGCGATATCGCAGACCTCAGTACAGCGGGAATACCGTCTTTTAGACAATCCGTTAACTGATTCCGCTCCTTTCCAGACGAACTGACCACCTCATATACTCCTATAAAGGCGGTACCTTATTCCTTCTCCAGGTGCTGCTGATTTGCGATCGCTTCGGTCACGAGCAGGGATCGGTTGAAAACACGTACATGGGTCACTTCACCGTTCAGCTTGGTGCCGATCTGTAGTTCGGAAGATCCCTGCGGACTCTTGAAATTGGGGCTAAATCTACCCCAACCAAACTGTCGCTCATCGCCGCCGTCATTGAACACACCATCCACCACAAATGAGATGATCTTGGGCCCTCCGTCCACTATAATGCTGGCTACGTGCTCTTTACCGATTTTCAGCATCCCCGGATCGCAGTCCCATACCGCACGTGTTTGGCCATCGTTCATCTGAATCTCCAACGTACCCCTTTCGGAAATGCCAACCCACCAGCCTCTGCCGGATAAGTCCCGTGCATCCAGCAATACCTGGCCTCCCTCAAGGCTAGCGAGCGTGAAGCCCAACTCTACCGTAAACCCAGACCTGACATTTACACCCCTAAAATCAAAGGTTTTGGGATCTCGTGAACGAAACGTGGGCATGCTCGGAGCGGGAACCACCTGGGGAAATCCACCGCCCTCATAACGCCAGTTTAAGGTCTGGCCTTGTTCGGTATTGGATGGGTTGTCAAGCTGCCTCCAAAGTATATCCAAGAATTTAGGGTCGATTTCGTGCAAACGGGCAATGTCCTTTTGGGTTTCCGTGATATAATAGTTCCCCTCATCTTCTATTAAATCCGGATAGCTGATCCGGATCAGGGGGTCATCATCATACAGCAATACCTCAGGCTGTGACCAACGAATGACTTTTCCCTTCTCCGTGTCGACTTCAGTGCCTCCCAATACCCATACCGGGTTCCGGTCGTTGTAGCCGATTGCGGCGGGATTTGGATGTTCTCGGATAAACTTTCCTCCATGGTTGTGAAACCAGTACACATACTTGCCATTTTCGGCCTTCCAGGCAAAGTTGGCCGCCCTCGGGTTCTTCATCAGCCTTCCGTTTGCAAACTTCATGTATTGGGGTGCATCCCAAGTCCTGCCCCCATCCCGGCTGTAGCTGTGTACCGGGTGTCCATCCAGGGACCTGTACACCACAAAAAAACTTCCATCGCTCAAGATGGAATAACTATGCTCACCAGCGATTGGCCCCCCACCGGCAGGCGTCCGTAGGCCGATGTCTCCATCCGGCAGCGTACGCCAAACCGCATCCCTTGGATCCTCCACCGCAAAGAGGTTTTCGCTCTGCAGCAGTACCCCCTCGTTGGAAGTGAAAAAACCCTCACCAAATCCGCCCACCTTGGTAAGCGGCACAAAGGCGCTCCCTTGGTGCGAAAACGCCTTACCAACGTTCCAAAAGAAACGAATCGCACCGCCATACACATTGTTCCTGTCGATCTCAAACTCCCTTACGGGTATGGTGATCCTATCTTTTGACCAAGTTTTGCCGTGGTCGTCTGAATATTTGAACACGAAGTACCCCTGACTGTCCACCCGCCGCACAATGCCGTCTCTATAGGGTGGACTATCCCCTTTGATTTCCCGAACATTGTCCGTATTGTGGTTGTAAAAAACAAAAATCCGGCCGGAGGGAGCCTTCAACAGCACCGAGTAAGAGGCTTCCGGACCATCGCTAGGTTCTATCTCAACCATCGTTTCCCAGGTTTTGCCCCTGTCGAGACTTCGCTGACTGATGATGTGTTGTCCCCGGTCGCCCTCATGGCCCAGGCCGGTAGTCATCACGCAAAGCCACGCGCCGTCGTCGGTTTTTAGCACGTATGGTTGGTCGCTGTACGTCTTATCGGGAATGATGTCACCATTTTGGAGGTTGCGCCAGTCGTCGGTCTGCGCAAACAACCTAGGGAGTGGGTTGGAGAGCATGCCAAAGAGGAGAAGCAGCGGAAGGTTTAGGAATCGAAATAGCGTCTTCTTCATATTCAATGGAATGTTCTGGAAATTGAGCAAGTCATTTTTTTAGGATTTTAGTAACAAGGCTGGTGTAGCTACCTTTCGAAGTACTTTCAGGCCTTGGCCTTCCATACAAACGCATAGAGCATAAGCGCTTTGGAATACCTGACGCTCCAAGGAGTGGATAAGAGGGCGGGTATAAAGATCATCAGGTAGTAATGCCAGAGGGCGGGTTCATCGAAGATCAGGTAGGTCAATACCCCAAAAAAAACAAATAGAGCCACCCCAAACGCATACGTAATAAACAGGGAAATTTGGTAAAACCCCGGCTCCGGCATAAAGTCGTATCCGCAAACCGGACAGTGCTTATTCAGTTCGTTGAATTGATGCATATTGAAAGCACTGGATCTGAACATTGGCCCCCGGGTGCATACCGGGCACTTGCATCCCAACAACGAAGGAATCAGAGGCGCTCTATCCTTCGTCCAATCAATCTTGGGTGAATTCACATTTTGCATCCTATCTAGACGTTAGTATTGGTCAGCCAAACGGGTTCATTTTCGGTTTTTGCCTGCCAATTCACCTCAATGAAGCCATGTCAACCACAAAGCGGTATTTCACATCGCTTTTGAGCATTCGCTCGTAGGCGGTGTTGATGTCCTGCATATTGATCAATTCGATGTCTGACACGATGTTATGCTTGCCGCAGAAGTCAAGCATCTCCTGGGTTTCCGCGATGCCGCCGATCACAGATCCCGCCACGGATTTTCGACCCATCACCATGGGAACCGAATTTAGAAACGGGTCCAGTTTCCCCAAGTAGCCTACCAAAACCAGCGTACCGTTGATCTTCAAGGCGCCCACATAGGGATTGATGTCATGAATATAGGGCACGGTATCGATGATCAGGTCAAACTTTCCTTTTACGGATTTCATCTGTGCAGCGTCTGTGGAAATAATTATTTCATCAGCGCCCAATTTCCGGGCATCTTCTATTTTTCCCTCAGACCGGGAAAAGAGTGTCACCGATGCGCCCAATCCCTTGGCCAGCTTGATGGCCATATGTCCCAATCCTCCCAATCCAATGACGGCGACACGACTGCCTTCCTGTACCTTCCAATGCCGAAGAGGTGACCAGGTGGTGATACCTGCACAGAGCAATGGCGCGACGGCCGCGACATCCAGGTTACCGGGAACCTTTAGTACAAAATGCTCATCGACCACGATTCGTTCTGCATACCCGCCATAGGTTGGGGTACTCAGGTATTTTTCCTCTCCGTTATAGGTACCAGTGAATCCATTGAGGCAATATTGCTCTAAGTCCTGTTGGCAGCTATCGCAGGTTCTACAGCTATCTACCATACATCCCACACCTACCGTGTCACCTACCCTGAATTTGGTTACAGCACTGCCTACCTGCGTTACTTTTCCGACAATTTCGTGGCCGGGAACGGTTGGATAGATAGTACCTCCCCAGTCATTGCGCACGGTGTGGAGATCCGAATGGCAGACCCCGCAATAAAGGATTTCAATTGCCACATCGGATGGTTGGGGCGTTCTCCGGTGAATGGTAAGCTGTTTTAGCGGTGCCTCTGACGAATCCGCACCAAAAGCTTTTACTGTATGGGTTTTCATTCGGTAGGTTTGTTTGGTTTTCACCATTAAGTTACTTGATTTTTCAAAAGAAGGCAGGAATATCAACAAGAGATTTGAAGGAAGGGTGAAAAAAATGGCGGTATTAGCTACCTACAGGATTCTGGATTCCGAATACAAATCATAGGCGGCCACCATGCTTCTTTGATCTGGAGAAGCACCAAACCGGGCAAACTGATTCATTTCAGACCTGGATTGGGTATAAATGGGCAGGTACCTACGATCCAGTTCATCCCAAACAACGAGCAGGTAGGCATAGGGAATGGGGCTGCTCCTGCCTCGCTCCAGCCATTGGTCAAACAATGATTCCTCTAGGTGCAGAGGGTAATCCGGGCTATCAAACATAGTAGTCTGGTTTATGATTGACGAGGGGTATAGTAAGTATAACTAATCGCCGAATTAGGCCCTAAACTGACTCAGCTTACGGTGAGCTGGCCTGAGAGTAGTCAAGATCAACGCACTTACAAACATAGGTGAAATTATGCAAGTGGCAAATGGCAAGGACCCGCTTTGTTCTCGTAAGGCAACCTGCTTACATCACCTGCTGCTATCATCAGGTGGTTCCATGCGGAGCTCGGTGGAAGGGGATTCCTTTATTTCCCGAAGGCTCGAAATAGGTGGAAGTCTAGGTAAGGCAATGGTGTGTCCACTAACCTCGGTAAATTACTCGGATCTATTGGCACTTTTTGTGTCGATGTTTTTAGGTATAAACAATACATTGACAGTGTTTTAAGGTTATGCCAGGCCTCTAAGAATTTAGTCAGTCAATGAACTATAGAAAATATCAATCGAAAGTATTGTTCAATAGATGCTATATTTGGGTGTTCATTTCGTCTAAATCAACAACTATACACTATATGCGGAAGTTAATTTTATTATTGGCCATACTAAGCGGATCGGTATGGACGGTGCTAGCCCAAGAAAGGCCAGCAGTAGACGGTTGGTCCGGTGCAACGAAGAAAAAGAGCCCCAGTGCCGCCAAAGCTACCGGAAACGTAGAGTGGTGGCCCAATCAGTTAAACCTAAGTATTCTGCGCCAAAACAATCCGGTGTCCAATCCATTGGGAGCTGATTTTAACTACATCGAGGAATTCAAAAAGCTGGATTATGAAGCCTTAAAAAACGATATTCGAACGCTAATGACCGAGTCTCAGGATTGGTGGCCGGCAGATTATGGACATTATGGAGGGCTTTTTATCCGTATGGCTTGGCACAGTGCTGGTACCTATCGCACCGGTGACGGCCGTGGCGGTTCCCGTGCGGGTCAGCAGCGTTTTGCGCCGTTGAACAGTTGGCCGGATAACGCCAATTTGGATAAGGCAAGGAGACTCCTTTGGCCCATCAAACAAAAATATGGCAACCAAATTTCTTGGGCGGATCTGATGGTCCTGACTGGAAACGTGGCATTGGAATCTACCGGATTCAAGACCTTTGGGTTTGCCGGGGGTAGGGAAGACGTCTGGGAACCAGAGTTGGATGTATACTGGGGTAAAGAAAAAGAATGGCTTGCCGATGAGCGTTATTCTGGCGATCGCGAATTGGAAAATCCGCTGGCGGCAGTACAAATGGGGCTGATCTACGTGAATCCCGAAGGGCCTAACGGTAATCCCGACCCTGTTTTGGCTGCACATGATATCCGTGAGACCTTCGGCCGTATGGGCATGAACGATGAAGAAACGGTGGCGCTGATTGCGGGTGGACATACGCTGGGCAAGACCCACGGTGCGGGACCTGCCAGCCACGTAGGCCCTGAGCCGGAAGCTGCCGCAATCGAGGAGCAAGGTCTCGGATGGACCAGTACCTACAAATCTGGTAAAGGACCCGACGCCATCACTTCCGGTCTCGAGGTGATCTGGACGCTTACTCCTAATGAGTGGAGTCAGGGATTTTTCAAAAGCTTGTTCGAGCATGAGTGGGAACTGACTAAGAGTCCCGCAGGTGCACATCAGTGGGTTGCCAAAAATCCGGAAGTATTGTATCCCGATGCGTTTGATTCGGAAAAGAAGCATAAGCCTACCATGTTGACTACGGATTTGTCCATGAGATATGATCCAGTATACGAGAAGATCTCCCGTCATTTCTACGAAAATCCGGAGGCCTTTGACGAGGCCTTTGCCAAGGCTTGGTTTAAACTGACCCACCGGGATATGGGACCAAAGACCACGTACTTGGGTCCTGAGGCACCTACCGTGGATCTACTGTGGCAGGATCCTATCCCTGCGGTAAACCATCCGTTGGTGAATGCGCAGGATGTTGATAAGTTGAAGGCGGCCATATCCGGTTCCGGTTTGAGCATTTCCGAGTTGGTATCTACCGCTTGGGCTTCTGCCTCTACCTACCGAGGTTCAGACCGTAGAGGCGGAGCGAACGGCGCCAGAATAAGATTGGCACCTCAACGTAACTGGGAAGTCAATAATCCGACTCAATTGAACAAGGTATTGTCCACACTTGAAAAAATCCAAAGCGACTTCAATGCCAATGCCGGAGCAACCAAGGTTTCCCTTGCCGACCTGATTGTCTTGGCCGGTAACGTGGGTGTAGAGAAAGCTGCTGCCAATGCAGGGCATCAGGTCAACGTGCCCTTTATTCCCGGACGCATGGACGCCACCGCTGAGCAGACAGACGTAGCTTCCTTTGAACTGCTGGAGCCCATGGCTGATGGATTCCGCAATTACCTGAAGACCAAATATACCATTTCTACCGAAGAACTACTGGTAGACAAGGCGCAGTTGCTGACGTTGACCGCTCCGGAAATGACCGTATTGGTAGGCGGTATGAGAGCACTCGACACCAACTATGACGGTTCGAAGCACGGTATATTCACCGACAAGAAAGACCAGCTGACCAACGATTTCTTTGTAAACCTGTTGGACATGGCTACCGTTTGGAAGCCAACAGACAGCTCTGGCGAGGCATTTGAGGGACGGGATCGCAAAAGTGGCGCGCTGAAGTATACAGCTACCAGGGCAGATCTGATCTTCGGATCAAACTCCGAGCTTCGCGCACTTGCCGAGGTATACGCTCAGTCTGATAATTCAGAGCGTTTTGTACAGGACTTCGTAAAGGCTTGGACCAAAGTAATGCACCTGGATCGTTTTGATCTGGTGTACAAGAAATAAAAGGATTTCTAACTACCACAGGAAGGGCCGCCCGTTTGGGTGGCCTTTTTTTGTTGGGAAATTCCGATAAGTTTACCCAAATTTCCTGCAGGATGGCTATCTTTCCCATACACTCAACGCAACGGTTATGAATTCAAGAAGATCTTTTTTGCTAAAGTCAGCCATAGGGGGTGCCGGATTGGCGCTAGCACCTACCTGGCTGCAAAGTGCACCCGCTATCATCTCCCATTACAACAAACCCAATTCCCGCATCAACGGCGTACAGATTGGTTGCATCACCTATTCCTATCGGTCTATGCCTGACCAAAGTGCAGAGGCCACGCTCAAGTATGTAACCGACTCCGGCATCAGTGCCATAGAGCTGATGGGTGGCCCGGCGGAGTCCTTTGCCGGTTTGCCATCATCTACGATAAACCGCACGCGTATGGGGCAGCTGGGTGGGAAGCAGCGGAGAGGCGAAACATTGACGGCGGACGAGACCAAGGAACTCCAAGAAATGCAACAGGAAGCCGAAGCCTATGCGAAGGTGGTATCTGAGTGGCGGGAAAAGGTGGATTACCGCAAGTTTGAGCAGTTGCGCAAACTGTACAAGGATGCTGGTGTCAGTATCTATGCGTTTAAGCCAAGTGCCTTTGGACAGAATAATTCAGATGCGGACATTGCCTATGGAATGAAGGCAGCCAAAGCACTGGGTGCATCCCATGTTACCCTGGAGCATCCTTCAAATGATGCCCACACACAGCGGTTGGGCAGGTTGGGCGAGCAATATAAAATGTCCGTGGGATATCACGGCCACGAGCAGCAGACGTTTACCTTTTGGGACACTGCATTGGCACAAAGTGCGCGAAACGGGCTGAATTTTGACGCTGGCCATTACGTGGCAGCAGGGCATGCCGATATGATGGAGCTAATCGCCAAGCACCACAAACGCATCTACAGCATGCACATCAAAGACCGTCAGACACCCGCCAACGGAAAGGGAAATCTGGCTTGGGGCGAAGGAGACACTCCTCTACCCGCAATTTTCCAGGCCATGCGGGCAAATAAGTACAGGTTTCCGGCTTCTATTGAGCTGGAATACCAGGTTCCCGAAGGGTCGGATGCTGTTAAAGAGGTACAGCGGTGTTTGGAGTTTTGTAGGAAAGTCATTGTCTGAGTTTTGGACGGTAAATTCAAAATTCCACTGCTGTATCCTAACAGAAAAAGTCGGCCTGCATTTTTGGAGACACAGGCCGGCTTTTTTTGCGTGAGAAGATACATCAATAGTATTCATATGTAATCCTTCCCTGCAGCACAAACCCAAAATTTGGATCGTAATATCTACTCTCCACCAGTCGGTTTTGCTCATCATAATCAAACTCCTCAATATTTCCCTCGCCACTTTCCGGGATGCTGGCACCCCGGATGACAAAGTATTCCTTTGCGATCAGGCGGTGGTTATCATCGTAGCGGTATAGGTGTCCAATGGAAAGGTCGCTGTTGGTAAACTGCTGCCGCATGGTAGCAGTTTTTCCGTCGGCCATATAGGTATAGACTTCCCATTCCCCTCCCTGCATTTCCCTTTTTACCAGCCTATGCCGATCGTCAAAAAGGTTTCGGTATACCCATCTCTCGGTACCATCCGCACGATGGGCCCGAACTTCTGTCTGCCTGGTTTCAGGATCAAAGATACGTTCGTAGGCAATATTGAAAACCGGCTCCTCGTCTATTAAGTTGTATTTCTTATCCCACACCAGGCAGTCAAGTTCGTTATATTCATATCTGGTGGCTGAATTAAAAACCTGGCCAATAACGTGGGTTTCTGAAAGCAATTTGGTTAGCCGGGAATCACTGTCATACAGGTATTCGGTTTTGCCGCTTTCCGTACTGCTTGTTCCACCATAAACATAGGAGAAAGCAAGCTTTCCCTCTGGCGTATAAAATAGTTCATTCTCTGATTCCTCTATTACCTCAATCGGTTGGTCATCGGTGACACATCCAAATTGAAAAATAACGAGTATGGTGAGAGATAGGAGAATAAATTTTTTCATTTTATTCTTGAACAGCTAGACAATAACTGTTAAATTAAAAAATATAAACTAAAATAAAAAATGTTATGAAAAAATTCAAATGATAATTAATTTGTCATTGGCACGGTGGAATTGTTTAAATAGTATACAGGTAGGATGGTATGCAGCTCGTAAAGGGTCTTGGAAAATACCTATGGGCTTCGCTTGGCAGTGCTGCGCCCTACTGATTTTCCATTGCAGAGGATGCCGCGCCTTTGGCGCTTGGGTGGCGTATTCGCGTTCTTCCTTCGGCGTTGCCCAAGGCTAATGATGTTGCACCTTTGGTGCTGATAATAAACTTGGTACCAAGGGTGCGAGGGGTACTAAAATAGCCAACAGGGCCATGGAATCATGCGGCCACCTTCACTAAAGCACCAACGGTGCGGCAATCAGTAGCATGGCCTGTTAGGGCTATGCCAATAGTTCATCCCAATCCCCGCAAGTACCAAAGGTGCGACAATCTATCCCACTAATATCTCGGCCGTCTGTTTAATTCATAGAGGTCCTTGCGGTACCGCACAGTGGGATAACTGTAGACCAGATGACAAATCACCATTTTAATTCGGGAGTTTCTTGCCTTATGCGTTTCTTTTGATAGAATCCCTGAAGATCCTATTTCCTGGGCAACTTTGCGTTATACTAAAAAAAGGCTGCTTGTATCTTCGAAGACACAGGCAGCCTTTTTTTGCTTGAGAAGATAAATCAATAGTATTCATACGTAATCCTGCCCTGTAACACAAACCCAAAATTTGGATCGTAATATCTACTCTCCACCAGTCGGTTCTGCTCATCATAATCAAACTCCTCGATGTTTCCCTCCCCGCTTTCGGGGATGCTGTCACCCCGGATGACAAAGTATTCCTTTGCGATCAGGCGGTTTTTGTCATCGTAGCGGTATAGGTGTCCAATGGAAAGGTCGCTGTTGTTGTATTGTATCCTTATGGTGGCTATCCTGCCGTTGTCCAGATAAGTATATACCTCACGCTCCCCGTTAGGCATTTCTCTATTTACCAACCTGTTGTTATCGTCGAAATGGTTTCGGTATACCCATCTCTCGGTATCATCCGCTAGGTGAGCACGGAGTTCTATTGGCCGGTTTTGGGGGTCAAAGACCCGTTCGTAGGCAAGATTGAAAACTCGTTGGTCACCGGTAATGTTATACCTCCTCTCCCAATGAAGACTGTCCAGTTCATTGTAAACATAGTATGTTGCTATTGTTCGTCCCAAAAGTTCATTATTCAGTATTGTTTTAGCCTTAGCACCTTCCGAATCATACAGGTGCTCCGCAACACTTAAATATTCATGGGCATTTCTATGGCTGTATGTGAAAGCCAATTTGCCTGAGGGTCTGAAGAACGCTGTATTTTCGATTTCCTGAATTGGTTGTTCATCCTCAGAAACACATCCAAATTGGAAAATAACGAGAATGGTAAGAGATAGGAGAATAAATTTTTTCATTTTATTCTTGGATAATTAGTTAATAACAGTTAAGATAAAAAATATAAATGAGAATAAAAAATGTTATGATAAAGTGCGAAAGATAATTGATTTATCATTGGCATGATGGAATTGTTTAAATAGTATACAGGTAGGATGGTATGCAGCTCTTAAGAGGTCTTAGATAATACCTATGGGCTTCGCTTGGCAGTGCTGCCCACTACTGATTTTCCATTGCAAAGGATGCCGCGCCTTTGGCGCTTGGGTGGCGTATTCGCGTTCTTCCTTGGGCGATGCCCAAGGCTAATGATGTTGCACCTTTGGTGCTGATAATAAACTTGGTAAGAATGGTGCGATGGGCACTGACATTGTTTACAAGCTTATGTAGGATGCAGCTACCTCGAATAAAGCACCAACGGTGCGGCAATCAGTAGCATGGCCTGTTAGGGCTATGCTATTAGGTCATCCCAATCCCTGCAAGCACCAAGGGTGCGACAGAGATCCTTTTTTTGCTATAGATATACCACCCTGGGTGAAGTTTGTAACTTCAACCTTCTATTTCGTCCTATTGGAAAAGCTACAACTTACTTTGGGCCATTTGCAATGGCGGAAGTTTTGCAATTTAGAGACTAACTTTGTCTTTCAAATGGCAGCCCTGACCTAAACCTATCTTGCTAACGGACTCCAACGGAGACCTTTTATTCAGACTCACTATTGCCGTTTACAAACTCATCTCCTTCATATTGACTATAACCCCTTTGCTTTAAGTGTCCAATAATTTTGCTTTCCTCAAAAACTATTTGATCAAAATGCTTTTTGTAAAAACTATTATATATATTTGCTTTTTAAAGTAACTATTTCATGGAAGGTCTGATTAGAAAATCCGAGCGTAAAGCCAGATCTGTTAAAGAGAGAAAAAGGCGGTACTTATATGAAAAAATTGATTGGGACCAAAAGCTGATAATTCTACTTGGCTATAGAGGGTCGGGCAAAACAACCCTTCTATTGCAGTATCTTTCTTCTATTCAGCGAAAGGGCATTTACGTAAGTCTTGATGATTTTTATTTCGAAACACACCGATTGGTGGAATCTGTGGCATCTCTCTATGAGCTTGGATACCGTGTTTTTCTATTGGATGAGGTTCACCGATACGGGTGGTGGTCAAAAGATCTCAAGCAGCTATATGATGATTATGAAGATATTCAGGTAGTTGCGACAGGATCTTCTATTCTCGATGTTTCAAAGGGAAAGGCCGACCTATCCAGAAGAGCATCGGTCTATCGGCTACATGGTTTGTCTTTTAGGGAATACCTTAACTTTCAGAAGAATATTGATCTGCCAACCCTTCGTTTGGAAGAGGTTTTAAACAAACATCACGTATTGGGTCCTGAGCTGTTGGATACCTTTAATTTTGATACAGATTTCCCGAATTACCTGAGATATGGCTATTTCCCTTACTTTTTGGAATCAAAAAATGATTACCACCAAAAATTACAGGAGACCATCCAATTGGTCATAGATACGGATATTGCGCCATTTGAGGAACTGCAACATTCCACCACCCGTACACTGAAAAAGCTGCTTTTCGTGTTGAGCGAAAGTGTCCCGTTTATCCCCAACATCCAGAAATTGGCCTTAAAGCTGGAAACCCCTCGGAACACGGTGTTAAGGTTGCTTGATATACTGGATCAGGCGCAGATTCTCCTACTGTTACGATCGTCAACCAAAGGAATAAGCTACCTTCAGAAGCCAGAGAAGATTTATATGCAAAACCCTAACTTTATTTATCTCTTTTCGCCAACCATGGCAAATATAGGCAGTGTCCGTGAAACCTTTTTCCTCAATCAACTGAGTGCTGTCCATTCGGTGACGGCGCCGAAGTTTGGGGACTTTATGGTCGATGATGCGTATGTATTTGAGGTAGGCGGCGCTTCCAAGACCACCGATCAGCTCCAAGGAATCCCCCAATCCTTTTTGGCACTTGATATCAAAGGGGGGAGCAATCGGAGCGTGCCTCTATGGTTATTTGGGCTGTTGTATTAGCAGGAGGAGGTAGATTTTCGAGCCTGCTGATAGGGCGGAAGCGGTAAAGGAGGTACAGTGTTGTTTGGAATTCTAGGGGAAAATGAGGGGTTAAATATTCCTATTTGTTCCACGTTGGCATTTTTTCTACGCAAACGGCTGATTCATTGCTAAAAGAAAAAGGGGGCTCCTATTGGCCCCCCTTTTAACTTGCTTGTCATCTAAACGAATTAGTCTACGTCCCAGAAAATTCTGGTGGTCAGGTTATCCGTTGGCTGTACCCTGGCATAATTTTCCGGGTTGTAAGTTTGCTCGGAATCCGGATAGATCCAACGTGCAGGTGGGAAGCGCTGCTGATTGGACTGATCTTCCCAAAATGGTAGATTGAGTACATCTACCCGACGCATTTCAGCCCAGTTTTCAAATGGCTGAATCACGTTGAAGTGCAACCATTTTTGGCGTGCGATTAATTGCATACGGGCATCTGTGCTAGCTGCTGCATCCCATGCAACCTCAGGGGCCACAAGGTAGGCAGCCACGTGTGTTTCGTCTACCATGGCAGGATCCGGAGATATGGCGTTGTTAGAGAGGCTTCTCAGATCTTGATAGTACCCAAGTGATTCCCTGATTGCAGTTTCATAATGGCTTTTTGCCTGTGCATTTTGGTTTTGCTTGGTGAAGTACTCTGCAAGCATCAAGTGTACCTGAGCAGAGTTTATCAAAACCCCTGGGAAATACTGGTTTCTACTGGTGGTAGATCGGTTGTAGATCGCCAATGTATTGGTAGCCACCAACTCCGTCTGAACGCTTTGGTTTTCCAGTGGATCCATGGAGATAAACGTACCTTCTGCTTCGATTCCAGGTTCAAAAAGGTAAGTCAACCTCGGGTCACCATTTTCAAGCATGTGATCAAGCATGTATTTACCCGCGATGTTCCCGTTCCAGTCTTCCAAACCACTTTGGAAAGAAGTAGCGCCGATCAAGGTTCCGAGGGTATGAATTCGGAAATTGATGTTGTATTCATTGCTGGATACGATTGGGTAGCTTCCTGGATTGGACAATATGGCAGCGATCTCTGTATTAGCCCGGGCACCGAAGGTGGATGTTCCGCTCACCCTAGTCAGCATACGGATACGCAGGGAATTGATATACCGTAGCCACTGATCGATATCCCCTCTATTAATCAAATCTTGGGTATCGAAACCAACTTTGATACCGGGGTTTACATTCAGTGTGCGAAGCTCATCCGCAAAACCTGCCAAGTCATCCAACATCTTGGTGTAGATGGATTCTGCCGTGTCGTATTCGGGATAGGAAATCCCGAAATTTCCGCCATTAGTACTTAGCATGCCAGCCTTGGACCAAGGAATATCCCCGTGCAAATCAACGATTTTCTGGGTATGATCGTACAGGTAGGTAGCTGCAGTAATCATGTAAAGCCGGTAGTCGGTTTGCTGCTGCGCGCTGAGGCCATTATAGACTTTCTCCAATTCCCGATATTGGGCCAAGAATTGGTAATAATTGTTCCAACGGTCATTGATGGCCGCAGAACCGGGTACATACTGGTTTTCGCCATTTACCCAGCCTATGGAATGGGTAAAGCGGTTCGCCGTAATTCGAAGGCTGATGAAGTAATTGTTATAGCTGGGAAGCACAAAGTTTCTGTTAGCTATGACAAATCCCGTGTATTGCTTTTCAATGGAGGTTTCCGCAACCGTTGCGGGGTTAACGTAACTTTCCTCGAAATCTGAAATTTGGCAACTGACTGTAAACCCAATCAGCAATAATGCCCATGCGATATGTTTCATATTCATGATATTCGTATTTTCTGGTGAAAACTGGCTTAGAATTTTGCCCTAAGCATCAACCCAACGGATCGGGTGGCCGGGTTGGTACCTGCACTGGTAAGGGTTTGTGTCCATCGAGATCCTCCCGTTAGCACTTCTGGATCAAGGTCCTTGATGTTTCGGTAGAAGAAGAAAAGGTTTCTTCCGAAAGCAGATACGTTTATACTTCTGGCACCTAGCTTAGAGGTAATGCTGGCGGGGATATTGTATCCAAGAGACAGTTCTCTCATTTTCAGATAGGTATTTTCCTGGATATACAACTCATATCTGGCTTGGCTATACTGTGGACCTCCCCAGTTGTACGTACGCTGATAGTATAATGCTTGTGAAATTACATTGGTGTTGGCGTTGCCATCTGCGGTGACACCATCCATCAGCATACCGTCATTGTATACCGTTTCGCCGTTAGGGCCAGCCGCTGCACCGGTTTGCACCTGCACGCCTTGTCCATTTGCATTCACATAATAAGACAGTCCACCTCGTTCGGTATTCATGTTGTTCAAGCTTGCCTCAGTCAGGCCTCTCGAGATCATCCAATTGATACCGGTAGGCATTACGTGACCGCCGATTTGGAAATCTGCCAATACATCCAATGTAAAGTTTTTGTAGCTCAAATTATTGAACACTCCACCGATAGCTTTTGGCATGGCGTTACCCACTTGAATCCAGTTGTTTGGATCAATTTTATACAGACCATTTGGCTGAACGATTTTGTTTCCATTCGCATCGGTTTCTACCGGACGGGCATAGAAGTCACCCATGGGACGTCCCACTACGGAACGAAGTTGAGCGGCATTTCCATCGTAGTCAGCGTGCAGGAGTTCGGTAGCATTATTGGCCAATTGCTCGATGATGTTCATGTTTCTAGCAATGTTCAATCCGGCACCCCACTGGAAAGTAGAGTTTTGAAAGATCTGCCCATTCAAAGACAACTCTACTCCCTTGTTGCGCATCGTACCGATATTGGCAAGGACACTTCCTGCTCCTGAGGTAGCTGGTAGCGTTAATGGTAATATCTGGTCTCGGATCTGAGCATTGTAGTAGTTTACTTCCAAGTTCAAACGTCCACCGAACATCCTGGTTTCGAGCCCAAACTCAAACTCGTACTTTTGCTCGGGACGGATACCGTCGTTTCCAAAGCTCCAAGGAATATTGGTAAAGAGTACGGAACCTCCACCTGGACGCTGCACACCCAAGGTGTTCTGATTGTAGGCAATGTTTGCCCTGTATATGTCCGGATAGTTACCCACAATACCCCAAGAACCACGAAGCTTCATAAAGTCGATCAGTTGAGGTAGTTCAAACGCATCCGAAATCATAAAACTTGAATTTACGGAAGGATAGACAAACGTATTGTTGTTGGGGTTCATGGTAGAGGTTCTATCCCTACGAACGGTGCCCTCTATGTACCAGATGCCTTTATAATCAAAATTTACGGTACCCAATGTTGCATCAATTACCCGTGACCTCCTAGATGAACCGTTATTGGGAATATTTACCGAAGCAATGATATCAAATAGGTTTTCGGTACTCAAACCACCGTTGGTCCCCCTGCTCACAGCGCTTAACGATTCTTTATTGGCGGTATAGCCTGCCATAGCGGAGAAGGTCATGTCTTCAGAAAGGTCTTTCCGATAAGTTAACAAAACATCACCGTAAAGGATATTAAAGGTTTCGTTTGACATGCTAAATCCTCCAGAGGGACCAAATGCCAATGGTCGCTCTGTAGCATTTCTGTTTTCAGAGTTCCGATAAGTAAAGTCCGTAGAAACCCTTGCGCGAAGAGATAACTCATCGGTGATTTCAATTGTATTCGTCAAACTACTGATTACGCGGTTACTGATTTCGGAAGCTTGATGTTTATTAACCCGCCACATGTAGTCAGCGATATCTCCCTGAAAACCGTTCAGACGGATATTTTCATCAGGGGTTAAACTTTGACCGTTTCCGGTTACAAAGCGATAACCTCTACTTGTCTGATACTTATCTAGATACCATGCACCATTATCAAAACGGGTCATCATACCGGTAAAGTTGTTGATCAGTCGGTCTATTGAATACGGACGGTTTGCTGTATTCTGATTGATAAAGTTGACCATCAAGTCTGTGCGCACCTTTTTGGAAACCCGGAAGGTGGAGTTCAGGTTCATGATGTTTTTGTTGTTTTTCGAATTCAAGCTGAGCCCCTCGTTATCCTGACGGGTAAGTGAAAGCCTGAAGTCTGCCACATCGGTAGAGTTGGAGATGGCTACGTTTACCTGCGAGTTGACAGGATTGTTGAATAGCTGTGCATAGTTATCCACCTGCGCATTATAAGGCCTGATATTTCCGTCCCACGTTCTTACTGGCCGGCCGTCAAAGGGCGTACCGAAGTTTAGGTTGGTAGCAGGTACGCCGGTGGTACCGTCGTCGTAGGTGACAAAGCCCTCTTCATTTTGGCCAAGGTTAAATACGTGCCTGGGTGCACCCGGTCCACGAACATTTTGATATCTTGGCATATACGCTATCTGATCTACGGAGTAGTTGGCATTGAAGTCTACAGAGAACCCCTTCTGACCTGAGCTGCCCTTCTTGGTGGTGATCAATACGACACCATTAACCGCTTCTGATCCATACAAGGCCGCGGCAGAGGCGCCTTTTAGAATGGAGATGTTATCGATATCTTCCGGGTTGATGTCCAAAAGGCCATTGCCCCTAAGACGCTGATCACCCCAGTAGTTATTATTGGTTACTTCTTCGTTTCGAATGGGTACCCCATCCAGAATAATCAATGGTTGACTGCTGCCTGTAATGGAGTTGATACCCCTTACTGTGATATTTACCGCAGAGGTCGCCCCACCTGCACCCGCTTGGATACGTACACCAGGTGCTTTACCATAAAGTGCAGTAGCGATGTTTGGCGTACCTACTTTTATCAGTTCGTCTGAGCTGATGGTGGTAGTGGCATATCCCAACGCACGCTGCTCACGGGCCACACCAAAAGAAGTCACCACAAACTCGTCCAATGCACCGATATCTTCTGTCATGGTAATGTTAATGGTAGACCGGTTTCCAATTGCAATATTTTGCGTCTTGAAACCAATAAATGAAAATACCAACGTGGCGTCATCGGGAGCCGTGATCGAATATCCCCCATCGATGTCCGTAACTGTACCGGTATTTCTTCCTTGCACGGTGATGGTGACACCGGGTAGCGGTTCGCCTTTGTCGTCTGATACCGTACCCTTTACGGTAATGTCTGCTTCTAAGGCTTCGGTCATTGCAGCGTCTGCCGGTGCTACCGCACCGATTGCGGGCTGTCCCCAAGCCGTCATGATCAATCCTGGAACCAAAAGGAACCGACCGATCCCTTTCGCCAGATTGATTAGGCGTAGATTTTTTTCATTATTCATAAGTTAGTTGTGCTAAATGTTCGAGTATGAACGGTAATTTTGATTGGATAAATGTAATTTGTTTTGATAATTCACGGCTCTGGCCGTAGTAATTTTAAGTAAGGGGATCACTCATAGGCTATACGGTTTAGCGTGTTAAACTACTTAGCTAACAAAAGCTATTTTAAACTGTAACTTTACGAAAAAATTTATAAATTATTAACAAACCTAAGACTAATTTAAAACAAGTTGCCTCGTTTCAGCGTTTTTACCAAAGAAGATATGTTACCGGATCTACTATTCGAAATTTAAAAAATATACATTATTTAACTTGTTTCATTTAGATATGGTAAATAGCTAATTTCTTCCTACTTAAAATCAATAATATATCAGTACAATCCTTTTAGAATCAATTTAATTTTAAATATAGTGTAATATATAAAATTTTTTTCGTGCTAAATTTTTTTTGCATTCTCGTGATTCGTCCTTAGTTAATCGAAAAAATATACAAATCAAATTAAATATATAATTTATTCATTAATCGAGTGATTTAACACTTTTTTTTTGAAAGGATTAATCTTTTTTTGAGTAGTCGATTGTTTAGGAGGCAAACTTAAAGACCTTTTTCTACCACAAAATGGGTACAAGCATTCGGCAAATTGCTTATTTTTGAAAATAAACCATGTTAAATTTTGGTATAAACCCGATAACCTATGTTAAAGCATCTATCAGCCTGTTTACTATTTATAGGCGTTTCCATTTACGTACACGCCCAGCAAGTAGGCCAAACCAAGGAACAAGTGATCGCCCTAACCTCCCAATGGAAGGGAGAACGATTTGACGATGGCCGACCCCACGTACCGGATTTTATGTTGGAGCGGCTGGAAAGCGCCACACTGGAACAGATCTGGGGATTTTTAATGCGTAAAGGCTTTCGAAACCAAGTCGAAAAGGACTGGATTATCCTCAAGCCGGGCGAAACCATGGTAGGCCGCGCAGTGACGGCCCAATTTATGCCTGCCCGACCTGATTTGGACAGCTTGGTAAGGGCCTGGGGGAAGGACGAGGGCCGTTCCCAGCGCGGCGGTATCAATATCTGGCCCATTGATATCCTGACTCCCGGTGATATCTACGTGGCAGACGGGTATGGCAAAGTAAAAGACGGCACCCTTATCGGTTCCAGCCTCGGAAATGCCATCTATGGCAAAACCGGCAAGGGCGTGGTTTTCTACGGCTCCGTAAGGGATATGCAGGAACTCAAAGAAACCGATGGCTTCAACGCCTGGATCAAAGGGCACGACCCTTCCTATATCCGCGATATGACGCCTACGTCCATCAATGCTCCCATACGCATTGGTGAGGTGACCGTATTCCCCGGCGACGTAGTATTTGCCAACGATTATGGCACCGTGTTTATCCCGGCCTACCTCGTGGAGGAACTGGTGATCAGTTCCGAACTGGTGGGTTTACGGGACGAATTTGAACGCGTCCTGCTACAGCAGGGCAAATACCCATCCGGCGAAATCCATGGGCAGTGGAACGAGGCAATCAAAAACGAGTTTCGAGCCTGGGTGAAAAAATACCCTAAGCCCTTGGCGGTAAGCATGGAGCAGATCGAAGCATATCTTGAAAAGTCGAACTGACCATAAAAAAAGCGCTCAGGTAAACAAGCCGAGCGCTTTTTTTTTCTAATTGGATCTAGTTGTTTCGCCTACCAGGTTCCCGGCGGTTAGCTCCCGAATGTCCGCTGAGATCGTCTCCCAGATCTTCCCGCGCGGCAGCGGCGATCTTTAGGATTTCCGCTTCTATTTCCGGATGATCCGCACGTACATTGTACCGCTCTCCGGGATCTCTCCTAAGATCGTACAGCCCTCCCTCAAAAAAGTAGTTTTCGTAAACCGTACCCGGCCGGCCGTCTTTGCCGGGCGAGAATCCCTCATAGGTTCGACCTTGGTGTGGCAGTACAAGTTTCCAATCCCCCATGCGGATGGCTTCCAGATTATTTCTTCGGTAGTAGAAGAGAAAGTGATCGCGGGGCGTTTGGGAGAGGTCTCCTTTTACAAGCGCCGAAATATCTACACCGTCTATTCTCTTTTGGGGCAGCTTGGCTCCGGTGAGGGAGGCAATGGTGGGTAATAGATCAATGGATGAGGCTAATTTATTAATCACCAATCCTTCCGGTACCACGCCTTTCCAAACCATCAGGCAGGGTACGCGCTGTCCTCCCTCAAAGGAAGTCCCCTTTCCTTCCCGTAAGCCTCCGGTACTGCCTGCGTGATTGCCGTAGTTGATCCAGGGGCCGTTGTCTGAGGTCACGATCAATAGGGTGTTTTCTTCCAAGCCGAGTTCGGCAATTTTTTGGCGGAGCTGCCCGATGCTCCAGTCCAGCTCCATGATCACGTCTCCGTAGAGTCCCTGTTGGGATTTGCCCTTAAACTTATCTGAAACGAACAAAGGCACATGGGGCATGGGGTGCGCCAGGTAGATAAAGAAGGGTTTGTCCCTGTTTTTATCCATAAAGGCCAAGCTCTTTTCTGTAAACACCGTGGTAAACTGGGTTTGATCCGGGTTGAGCTCCACCACGGTCTCGTCGGCAATCATCGGAAGCTCGGGGTAATAATTTTTATTGGTGGGGTGGTTAGGCCACATGTCATTGGAATAGGGGATGCCGTAGAATTCATCGAAGCCTTGTCGGGTTGGAAGAAACTCCGGGTGGTGTCCTAAGTGCCACTTACCATAGGCTGCTGTGGCATAACCCCGTTCTTTGAGGATGTCGGCGATGGTTTCCTCTTCTGGATGCATTCCGATCTGCGCGCTGTGGTCCAATGCCCCGGACATGCCGATCCGGTTGGGATAGGTACCCGTCATCATGCCCGCCCTAGAGGCAGTACATACCGCTTGTGGTGAATAGTACTGGGAAAAGAAAGCGCCTTCCTGTAGCATCCTGTCAAAGTGGGGTGTATGGAAACCGTTGGCTCCGGTGATGCTTAGGTCGCCGTACCCCATATCGTCTATGTACACCAATACAATATTTGGGGGCTGTTGCTGCGCAAGGCATGGAAAGGCTAGACCGATTAAGATGAGAAGGGAAATGAAGCAGAATTTTTGCATAACTTTTTGGATATGATTGGATTCTTAGGGTAAGGCTTCCATGGAAACCTGAGGATTATTTAGTGGGAGGGGGATGGTATGTGCGGTGCCGATTTCTGTATGGGGGTGAAAAAAACCTCCATTTTGTAAGAAGAAGCGCTGACCTTCTGCACCGCCGGCAAAATCCAGGCGGTAGGCTCTCCGCGCGATATCGTCTCCCGTAAAGGTAGCTGTGCCGATGGGGTGCCAGTTGCCATGCTCATCGCCAATCCATTGGTTTTGGTATAAAACCTTCCGTCCGACGTGTCCATACAGCGGATTGAAGTTTTCGAGAAAGGAATGGGGGCGACTGTACCAGGTGTCTGTTTTGGGTCTGGAAAAAGAGGCTATCAACAACCACTCTTCGATTTCCGGGTCGTAGAAATAGGCCGTGTAGACCGTATTGCCTTTTCCGTCGGGCTCCACCGAATTGAGAAAGCGGTAGGTTACGCCCGCCTTCCAAGGGTACCTCAGGTAACTTTGCCCTCCCGAGCCTTCGTTGCCAAATTCCCCTGTGTACACGTCTATGCCTTTGCGAACCATACGGATGCGCTCGTCTTCCGGGATTTCGTTGGGATTGTCCGTCTGGTAGGGGCTCCAAACGGAAAACAGGATACGCCTTTCGGTAGGGGAGTTGACTTGAATTCCGAAATAACCCTCTCCAAATCCGTTGGCCATAAAATAGGATCCAATCGGATCTTGGCCTTCCGGCACGGTCATCTCGCTGTAAAACCATTTGAAGGAGCGGTTTTCCGGCACCTCATACCTGAGGTGAACCGATGGACCCCTTCTCCCCCAATAGTATCGGTTTTGCTCATTGTCTTTTACATAGTGTATGGAAACCTCCTCCTGTGTTGTGATGAGCAGATCGGTAAAGTGCCCATAGTGCGAGCCTTCCCTGTCCACTGCCGTCAAGTGTAGGCACTGATAACCCGGTCCAAGATCCCAGGTACCCAAGTCTACAGAGGTTTGTCCTGGCTTAAGTGTGAATTCCTGTTCCTTATCTCCTATCCGGGCGGCAAGGATGGCCCTGGCCTGCTGGGGCTGCGCATTGAGCGCCATCGTCACCTTTACGCCCTTGTCCAAGTAAAAGTAAATGGCGTATTCGGTATCGATATGACTCCAACTGCTGATCCCCTCCCCTGATACAGGCTCCAGCATAGTGCCCGAGGTCTGATAGGCATTTCCGCCCAAGGGGACCGTCGCAGAGGGGAAGGAAGCGGTAAGTAGTAGAAATAACTGAAAGATGAAGGGAGGTAAAAAACCCATTTTGCGCCCGGTTGGTTATTTTTGCCAGATGCAAATAAGCAAAAAATTACCTAAAAACGTACGCATAGGATCCGTTAACTTGGATTTGGTATGGTCTATACGCCATCAGGTGATGTGGCCGGACCGTGACCTAGACTACGTTCGGTTAGATGATGACCGCGAAGGTAGCCACTGGGGTTTATTTCTTGATGGTACGGTGATGTCGGTGGTTTCGGTCTTTACGAATGGAAAGCAGGCGCAGTTCCGCAAGTTTGCTACGCTGAAAGCCCATCAGGGGAATGGCTATGGATCCCTTCTGTTGCACCATGTACTTAGTGGCTTAAGGGAGGAAGGCTATGTAAGAATTTGGTGCAATGCACGGAGGTCCAAGGCGGCATTTTATGAAAAATTCGGATTGGCATGTACCCCGGAGGTTTTTACAAAAGGTGGACTTGACTACGTGGTGATGGAGTGGAGAAAAAAAGACTGAGGCAACTAGTCTATTTTTCCCCGGGTAGAGTGCAGCATTTTCAGTTTCCATCCCTGCGGTGTCTTTAGGGCCAAGGCACTTTCCAGCCAGTAGGCCTTACGGGTTTCCTGTCCTTCGAGGACAAAGTCTGCGTAGTTGTGATAGGCAATCCACGCCATGTCCCCCTGGACATCCGTACGGATAAATTCAAAGCGGTTGGTGCGGATAGGCCGTTGAGGCCTGGTCCTGGCCCCCTCAAAATAGGTGGCGATAAAGGCGTTGTCCCACACCTCGCCATGCTCCAGCAAGAGGAAGTCAGGTAGGTAGTAATCGGGGATTTTTTCTGCGTCCAATTCAGACCAGATATGGTCAAACGAATCCTGAATCAAGGCCTGGAGCGCTTCTTCGTCGGAGGTTTGCGCCGAAGCGGAGAGCGTAACGCCGAAAAGCAAAAAAGCAAGCAGTAGTTTTTTCATGTGTCTATAATTGTTTTTCAGCGGTCACAACTTGTCCCGGTTTATCGGGATGGAATCTCGCATGTTTGATAGTCGTTCCAGTGTGTGTCGGCTACGTCATGCTCGATTTCATCGGTTTTGGAGGTTTGATGCGGGTAAAATTGCGCAAATTATCCGTTATTTGAAAGTATGGAACAACTAGATGCCCGACCCTCCAGCTTCTCGCGGGTGACGATTACGGAGTTAATGATCCCTTCTTATGCCAACTTTGGGGGAAAGATCCACGGAGGAATTTTACTGTCCCTGATGGACAAGGTAGCCTATGCCACCGCCAGCAAACACAGCGGGGCCTATTGTGTGACCGTTTCGGTGGACACGGTGGACTTTTTGCAGCCCGTGGAGGTGGGTGAACTGGTATCCCTGATGGCGTCGGTCAACTATGTGGGAAACAGCTCCATGATCATTGGGATCAAGGTTATTTCCGAAAACGTAAAAACCGGGCTGGTGAAGCACACCAACACCTCATACTTTACAATGGTGGCCAAGGGAGAGGACGACAAGCCAACTACGGTGCCTCCGCTAAAGTTGGAAACCAAAACGGATATCAGGCGCTTTGTGGAGGCTATTTACCGGAAGAAGTTCAAACAGGAACACGCCGCCTACCAAAAAGAAATCAAGAAAAACCGTGACCCTGAGGAGATCAAGCGGCTACTTGCCGGGGAGCGCTGTGAGGTAGGAATATAAAGGAGGATTTAGAAAGTTTTTCGCCTCTCGGTTATTTTGAAATCTTTACCGTTCCGGTCTTTCCGGCAGAAGGGGTTCACGCAAAGGCGCAAAGACGCAAAGAAAAAAGAGGGGATGAGATCGTCTCCCTCATTGCGGGAAGGAATCAAAAATACCTGTAGCAGAGCCTACGATCAATCCACAGTGGCGTAGCCCTGTCATCTTAGTAGAATCCGCATATTCCCAACAGCCACCCAGGGGCGTTAGCCCTGAGATCTTCA